>CAVYDF010000016.1:0-167135 GCA_963767205.1 uncultured Acidobacteriota bacterium | reverse complement strand
GGAGCATCGAGATCGCCGACGCCCTGGGCGCCGCGCATCGCGAGGCATCATCCATCGCGACATCAAGCCCGACAACCTCTTCGTCACCACTCGCGGCACCGCCAAGATCCTCGACTTCGGCCTCGCCAACTGCGCCCGCCGGCACCTCCGCCGACACCGTCTCGCCCCTCTACTTCCAGGAAATCTCTCACCACCCCCGGCAGCGACCATGGGCACCGTCGCCTACATGTCGCCCGAGCAGGCGCGCGGCATGGAACTGGATCGCCGCACCGATCTTTGGTCGCTCGGCGCGGTGCTCTACGCCATGTCGACCGGCGAATGCCTTTCGACGGCCCGACCTACGCCGTCATCTTCGAACCATCTGTTCACGCCCCTCAGCCCGTGCGCGCTCAACCCGCAAAGCCCGCCATGCTCGAGCAGGTCATCAATAAGCTGCTCGAAAAAGACCGCGAGTTGCGCTATCAAAGCGCCGCGGACGTGCGCGCCGATCTACGCCGCGTAAAACGTGAAACGGATTCATCCACGCGCACAGCCGTCTCGCACTTGCAGAATCTCTACGACCCCGCCCGCCCAGCCACTCCATTAAAACGCTGGCCCCTCTACGCAGGTGCCGCGGTCGTCCTGCTGCTCCTCGCAATCGGCTGGCTTTCATTGGTATCAGGCGCATTCGGTTCACCCTGCTGCTGCCGTCGGCTCCAAGCCCTCCGTCGCAGTCCTCCCACTCCAAAATCTCAGCACCGATCCCGATAGCGCCTATTTCAGCGACGGCATGACCGACGAAATCACCACCAAGCTTTCAAAAATTCAGGGCATCAACGTCGCCCCGCACTCCTCCGTTACCACAGTAAAAGCCGCGGATCAAAATGCCGCTGATCTCGGCCGCCAGCTCGGCGTGCGTTACCTCCTCGAAGGCACCGTCCGCAAATCCGGCAATCAAGTCCGCGTCAACGTCCACCTAATCGACTCCACCACCGGCTTCCAGGTCTGGGCCGACGATTTCACCGGCGAAATGAAAGACGTCTTCTCGCTCCAGGAACAAACCGCCCTGAAAATCGCGCAAGCGCTCAATCTGCATCTCAGCACCCAGGAAACCAAAGCCATCGAGCAGCGCTATACGCAAAATCCCCAGGCCTACGAGTCGTTCCTGATCGGCCGCGGCCTCCTTCTCACCGAAACGCCCGAAAAAATGGAGTCCGCGCGAAAAAGTTTCGAGCAAGCACTCAAATTCGATCCTAATTACGCCCCTGCTATAGCCGGTCTCTCTCACGTCGAAGGTCTCTACTATCGCGATCTCGATTCCAATCCCTCGCACCTCGCGCGCTCCACGGAATTTGCGAAGCGCGCCCTCGCCGCCGATCCCGATCTGGGCGAGGCCCATGTTGCGATGGCTCAATCCTATGCCCTGAATTTTGATTACGCCCGTGCGGTCACCGAGTTCCGTGAAGCCACACGGCTGGAGCCGGACAATCCACTGGCCTGGGATCTTTTATCGTGGGCTCTAGCTTACCAGCAGCCCCCGGACGCGATCGAGGCTGAAAAAGCGGCGCGAGAAGCGATTCGGCTCCAGCCCACTTCGGCGGCCGCCCAGTATCACCTCGGCCGCGCTCTGATGTTTCAGAACCGGTACCAGGAAGCCGCCACCGCTTTCCAGCGCGCGGAAGAGTTGGGGAGTAGCCGTTACCGTAACCTCGGAATGGCTCAGCTCGCCCTCGCTCAGGCAAACTACGATGAAGCCCTCAAATACATGTCGGCGAGAGACCGATACGAAGAAGACCACGATGGATCAGTACTGGCTAGCCGCGATCTACTCCGCGAAAGGCGATAAAGACAAGTCCTTCGCCGCCCTCCAACAAGCCCTCCAAACCGGCTTCCGCGATTTCGCCGCCCTCGACGCCAGCCCCTACTTCGCCAACCTCCGCTCCGACCCGCGTTACCAAAAGCTCGTCGCGCAGTACCGCAAACAATAATTCTCTCATCGCCCTCCGCCTTTGCCTTTGCCTCTTTGCCTTTGCCTCTCATTTGAAATTTGAAATTCTGAAATTTCAAATCGCCTTTCCCCCCACGCCATCCCCCGCCCCACAATTGCCCGCCCCCGCCCCTTGGGCGTAACATGCGCCCTCTGTGCCCGATTCCTCCCCCATCCTCGGCAAGACAATCTCCCACTACCGCGTCCTCGAAAAACTCGGCGGCGGCGGCATGGGCATCGTCTACAAAGCCGAAGACGCCGACCTCGGCCGCTTCGTCGCTCTCAAATTTCTTCCCGAAGATGTCGCGCAGGATTCGCAGGCCCTCGAACGATTTCGCCGTGAAGCGCGCGCCGCTTCCGCCCTCAATCATCCCAACATCTGCACCATCTACGAAATTCGCCACGAAGATGGCGTCGCCTTCATCGCCATGGAGTTCCTCGAAGGCTACACGCTGAAACATCACATCGGTGGCAAGCCGCAGCCGCTCGAACAGGTGCTCGACTGGGGAATCGAAATTGCCGACGCGCTCGAAGCCGCCCACGCGAAAGGCATCGTCCACCGCGACATCAAGCCCGCAAACATATTCATCACCGAGCGCGGCCACGCCAAGATTCTCGATTTCGGTTTGGCCAAGCTCACCCCGCTCTCCGAAGGCCGCGGTGTTTCTACTTTGCCCACCGCACCCGCAGAAGAATTTCTCACCAGCCCAGGCAGCGCCGTCGGCACGGTCGCCTACATGTCGCCGGAACAAGTGCGCGGCACACACCTCGACGCCCGCACGGACCTCTTTTCATTCGGTGTAGTGCTCTATGAAATGTCCACCGGCGCTCTGCCATTTCGCGGAGATACTTCCGGCGTCATTTTTGACGCCATCTTGAATCGAGAGCCCGTCCCACCAGTTCGCCTGAATCCTGATCTGCCCGCCAAGATGGAAGAAATTATCAACCGGGCGATCGAGAAAGACCGCAATCTCCGCTACCAGCACGCCTCAGACCTCCGCGCAGAATTGCAGAGGCTAAAGCGCGACAGCAGTTCCGGCCGCTCGCATCCATCCGCCGCAGCGCAAGCGTGCTTGCGGCACAAGATCTCAACGCGCAGAACCACAGGGTCAACGAAACGGCGCATACCGAACGCGATTTACGCCGTAGGGGCCGCAATCCTCGTGCTGGCCGCAGCCACCGCTGCGTTTCTCTATTACCACCGATCGGCCCGCGCTCCTGCACCGAGCAGTGAATGGCAACAGCTCACTTTCTTCACCGATTCCGCCGTCAGCGTCACCCATAAGCGCTGCATGTTACGCCCTCCCCCGCACGGGCAATCGCCACGCAAAGCATGCACACCTCGAGCGAGGCATTCTTGTGCGTGCGAGCGGAATTCCGCGGAAGATCGTAAGCCCTACGTCAGAGCACGGCTTCAGCCGTGCCGTAACTGACGCAAGTTGAAGCGGCTTTAGCCGCTGAGGGCCTGCTTCGTCGAGTTTTAATGGGGTGGATCAGGATTATTTCATTCATCCATCGCCGCATCACGGACTATTCGTTCCCGTCACAATCACCTTGAGCGGCACAGTTCGACGATCACCTGCGTCGAAATGTACCGGCTGCCCGCTGATTTTCGTAGATGCTCAATGTCGCAGGATCCATGTATCCAACGTCCTCAGAATGATCGAAAGGGAAGAGTTTGTAATCGCCCGGCGTGATACCGCTTATCACGTAATGGCCGGCTCGATCCACGTCCGCCTCTTGATACAGGAATCGCCTCGACCGCCGGCTTCCATCTGGAACCAGCACAACCGTGGACGAGCATGCCGGCTTGCCGGCGGCAGTCATAACGACACCTTCCACCTGCGCCCCCGATGGGCTCGCCTGTAGCACGAGGGGCGTCGTGATGGCCTCTCCGCTTACTCTCAGCCCGTCCGTAACGTCAAGGGTGCCGAGGCTTGCGGATTTTAAGTAGTACCCATCCGGAAGATCTGAGGCAGACACGTCATAGCTGTCCTCCTTTACATCCGGAATGAAAAATGTGCCATCAGCCTTTACGTTTGCGAATGTGAAGCCATAGTTTGAATCGCTGCGAGGTTCCAAATGGACCTGGACGTGGTGAGACTCGATTTTCTTCCCACCGGACAGCTCGATCCGCCCGGCTAAGGTCATGGCCCGGAAACAATCGAATCTGCAGTCGTCCAAATTCGAATCTGTCAGCTCGATTTGCCGCGCTCCTCCCCAAACCTGCGCTCAGGCAATTCCCCGCCATCGGCCGAAACGATGTATTTCCCTGGAATAAGGTCCTTGATCTCGAAGCGTGAGTCTTCACCAACGCTGGTGCTGCCAGCGGAGTTTTCACGGATTGCGGGAGGCAGCGATGAAATAGACACCGATCCGTTCTGTAATCGGTTCGCCAGTTATCCCATTCAATAGGCTTCCGCGGATTCTAAGCACCTCAGCTAAGTGGACGGTTATATTTATCTGGGAGAGTTCTTCACCGGGCTTCACGTCGAGAAGGGTAGCTTGATTCAATTCTGTAGTATCCGGGTAGTAGATCGGTAGAAATCCTTTCACCTGTCTTGCGGTCGGGTTGTCCTTCGCATCCTCAGATTGATTTCGAAAATAAAATGCGTCCGACACGCGAACGAAATACTTCCCGGGTTTTAAATGATAGATCCTGAATTGCCCGCGGTCATCGCTCGTCTTGGGATTCACCGCGTTGCTAAGCATTCGCACGCCGCTAAACACTTCGAAGCGAACGGCTTCCACCTCGGCATCTGGCACCGGCTCACCCGTTGGATCAAACACAGTCCCGGTAATCACAGCGGAAGCCAACAATTGCAGCTTCAGCTTGTCGAGGCGCTCACCTGGAGCTAGTTTGATGTCATCGCCGCTCTGAATATCTTCTGAATCACAATTTTGGCTCGGGTCGTAGTAGCCGGTCTTATCTGTCCTTAACGTGTACTCGCCAGGTTCAATATCCTTAATCGAAAATATTCCAGTCCCATCGGTTTCAGCACTAAACAACGCTTTATAATTGTCGCGAGCGGTCAAAAACACCCTCACACCCTTCAATGGCTCGCCCGTCGGCACACTCGTTACCACCCCTTCGATGATGCATTTTTCGTGATCCGAGGAAGAAAGCTGCGGCGCGGACTGCGCTCCGTCATGCGCGCCGAAAGCGATACTCAGAAGAACAACAGCGAGAGTCGATCTGTGCCACGCGGACATGCGAGCTGGTTAGCAGAAGATTCTATTTAACGAGCCCTTAATTCGCAATTAAGATATTCCTCAGAGATCTCTGCTCACCGCGCATCTCATCAGGAGTGCGGACCAGCAAGTTCTACCAAGAGCTCGCACCCAGTGCATGGCGACACTGCCCTTCCGTAACGCCGGCGTCCCGCCGGCTCTTTTGACGTTTTGCAGCTGGCTTCACAGCGCGCTTCCGGCCAGTGAGGGATCCAACACCCACAGACAATCTTAGAAGTCGCTAGCTCCAAAACTGTACTTTCGTACAGGCCGCATTCGCCTGATGCCGTGCTAGCGTGGAATCTGGAGCCATGGCTGCAGACACGAAAATTCGAACAAGCCGAGCGGCGCTCTCAGGATCGCCGCCGTCGTCACGGTCTCTTGTGCCGTGCCGGGGATCTCTCGTCACCGACGATCCGACCAGGATCGTCGCCCTGAGCGACCGAAGGGAGTCGAAGGGTCTCTATCGTTGTCACTTTTTAATCTACGGTTCCGCGATTAAATGTCTCGGCAAATCGTCACGAATCAATCACTTGCGAATTTCTAATAGGCGGTTAAAGGGGGGTCTAAGAAACCAGAAAACGCCGCCAGTTTCAGCCCAGCGGACGCAGCACGCCCTCCGCAAACTCAAACTCGAGACGCAAAATCCAGTCGAAATGAAATTTCTCCGCCGCGAACCATTTCTCCAGGTCTTCCCGCGACGCCGCTTCGAACTCCGCCATCATCTTGCCTTCCTGCATGTTCACCAGCACGCGCTTCGCCGTCACCGCAGTCGCCGCCGCGATTCGCTTCCCCAACTCTTCCGCGCCCTGCCGCGTCAGGCAGGCCAGTGTGTGCTGCGAGATGTAACGAGCCATCGGGTCTCCTCGCCAAACAATTTAGAAGCGCGCAATGCGAAGCAGCGATATCGAACCGGCGCTACTCAAGTCCATGCGAATCGCGCCACCATCAATCCAAGCAGCGCGAATCGAATCTCATCGGATACACTGTGCCGGGAGAAAAAGCAAATGCCCGAACCCCGCGCAGCCCATCCCTACTATCTCTACGACGCGATCCACGCGCAGCCCGCGCTGATCGAGAAAGTTCTCGCGCGACGCGACGCCATCGAGCGCGCCGCCGACGCCATGGCCGAAAAAGACCGCATCACCTTCGTCGGCATCGGCACTTCACTTCACGCCGCCCAGATCGCAGAACTTTGGATGCGCGGATTCACCGCCGGACGCATCTGGCCGCACTTCGAGCAATCTTTCGAACTCGTAAACCAGCCGATCGCGTTCGGCCCGCGCGATGCCGTCGTCGTCATCACACACACCGGAACCACCACTGCTTCAGTCGCAGCCTTGCGCGCCGCACGCGCAGCCGGAGCGCTCACCATCGCGCTCACCGGCGAGCTAGCCTAACGAAGCGATCAGGACGGAAATTCGCAGCGCCGATTTTCACATCGAAACCTGCGACCAGGAAGTTTCCTTCGCCTACACAAAAAGTTACACCACAGCGCTCGCAGCTCTCTCGCTCATGATTCTGCGCATCGCCGAGCGCAAAAAGCTTTTAGCGCCGGGCATCGACGCGCGCGCCATCGAACGTATCCCTGAATTGATTCGCCAAGCACTCACCCTCGAACCGCAAATCCGCGAAGTCGCTAAGAAAATCGCGCCGCTCGCGCGCATCGTTCTCTTCGGCGCAGGTGCCGGCTGGCCCACCGCTCGCGAAGGCGCCTTGAAAATCAAAGAGAGCTGCTACATCGCCGCCGAAGGATTCGAAACCGAAGAAGTTCTTCACGGCCCATTCTCAGAGATCGATTCGCGCGCCGCCCTGATAGGCCTTCTCAGCGGAAGACCCAGCGACGACCGCGCCCGCCAAATCCTCCGCGCCGCAGGCGAACTGAAAACGCAGCGCGTCGCCATCGTCACGCCATCAGCAAATCACGATATTTCCGCCGAGCACACCCTAGTCGTCCCGGAAGCAAGCCCCGAAACCGGCGAATGCCTCGCCGCCTTCACGCACCTGGTCCCGCTGCAACTTCTGAATTATTTCATCGCCCTCGAGCGCAGCCTGAATCCCGACACAGGCCGCCAGGACCAACCCCCACATGCCGCCGCCAGCCGCCACTACAAATATTAACTCGCGCTTTCGCCTGTCCTCGCGAACAGGAGTCTCTCTTCGAGAACAATGCGAGCTTGACTTCCACCCCCGCCGCCCTCAAGCGCCTAAAATTGTTACAACGTTTCCCGGGGAGTGTGCGATGAAACGATCGATGGCGATTTTTCTTCTGGCTGCGACGCTTGCGTTTGCAGTCGCCGCCGATACAAAAGGTATCGGAACGCTGGCCGGCACGGTGATCGGGCCCAACGGAAAGCCCGTAGCGGGCGCGCGCGTCACTTCGCAGGGAGCAGACGGCACAATGCCGAAGTCGACGCTCACGAACGCCGACGGCCGCTTCTTCTTTCCCCAACTCGAGAACGGCTACTACGACGTGCGCGCATATCACAGCGGCGCATGGACCAGCTGGAAGCACAATATCGAAGTAAAAATTGGACAACAAACGGACGTGAAGCTGCAGCTGCCGTCCGAAGCTACAAAATAATTAGAGTCACAAAAGTAATCGACGAGGTGATGAAAACATGCGGAAACCGATAATCGCAATCGTGGGAATGCTCGCGATCGCCGCGCTCTCTGCCGCCGCGCAGCAGAAAATGGCGATCCCTGTCGGAACGCTCGAAGGAATCGTAGTCGACGCGCATGACAAACCTGTCGCCAATGCCAGCGTCACCATTCAAACGTCCGACGGCCTGCAGCCGCACGCAACGCGCACCGACGCAGAAGGTCATTTCCAATTCGCGCGCTGGGAAACGGGGCAATATGACCTGCGCGCCTATTCAAACGGCGTCTTCTCCGACTGGCAGAAGCGCATCATGATCCACACGAAAAAACCGACCAAAATCACGCTGCGAATTCCAGACGCAAAATAAACGCGTCGCTCGCAGAGCGCCAATTTTATTCGTCGCGCATCATGTGCCGCGAATTATTTCCGACGTATTATTTTTAGCGCTTCGTTCGTTACTCTTCATTCGTAACGAAGCGCCGTCATCGGGTCAACGCGCATCGCGCGCCGCGCCGGAATCCAACAAGCAGCCAGCGCAACGAGCTCCCAGCAGCATCGCGACTCCAAAAAACGTCAACGGATCCGTCGCGCTTACGCCGAAGAGCAGTTTGCTCAGCAATCTCGTAATCGCAAACGCAGCCACAAGCCCGATCGCAAGCCCGGCAACGGTCAACATGACGCCGCGCCCGAGCACCAACCGCAGCACGTCGAGCGGCTGCGCGCCAAGCGCCATGCGAATCCCAAGTTCCTGCGTGCGCTGCGCAACGAGGTACGACATCACTCCGTAGATTCCCACCGCAGCGAGCACCAGCGCGAGCCCCGCAAAGATTCCCAGCAGCAGCGCCTCGAACCGCGTGTCGGAGCTCGACTCCACGATCACCTGCTCCATCGTCCGGACGTTGAAGATCGGAAGGCTCGAGTCCATTCCCGCAATCGTCCGCCGCACGGTTTCGGGCAAGGCCGCTGCCGCCTCCACGCTGTGTACCGTGATCGTCATCTCGCCACGGCTGCCCCAGCCGATCGGGAAATAAGCTTCGTCAATGGTCTTCTGGCGCGGAGAGTTGAAAATCTTCGTGTCGGCCACCACGCCGATCACCTGCACGGGAATCAGGTCGACCTCGAACACCTTTCCGAGCGCGGATTCACTCGGCCAGAATTCGGTGGCCATTTTCTGATTGATGATGCCGACCATCATCGGCCCGCCATATTTCGTGCCCGACTTCTTCGCGGCCGCGCTCACCTTTTGAGCGAGATCGAAGTCATCGGCGCCAAAGGTTCTGCCCTCGCGGAACGGAATCCCGAACGTCTTGAAATATCCGGGCGTAATCTCGTTCCACTCCATCAGCGATCCGAGTTCCTCGGCGGGAGCGCCGGGTTTCTTCGCGTAGCTATTCGTTCCGCTATCGAGCGGAATCTCGCTCGACACCGCGGCCGACTCCACGCCGGCAGCGTTTTCCAGGCGCTCCGCCATTTCGCGAAACACGCGGGGCCGTTGATCCTCCATGTATTGCGCCTCCGTCAGCGCCACCTTCGCAGTGAGCACGTTGTCCGGCCGCACTCCGATTTCGACGGAGCGAAGCCGCTGAAAAGTTCTCAGCAACAATCCCGCTCCAATCAGCAAGCAAAGAGACAACGCGATTTCTCCTACCACGAGCCCGTTGCGCAGCCACTTGCTCGACGACGCTGCCATCCCCGCGCCTTTTCCACCGGACTTCAAGTCGTCGTGCAAATCGCGCCGGCCCACCTGCAGCGCGGGCACAAGGCCGAAGACGAGTCCCGTCAACGCGGCAATTGCGATCGCGAACGCCAGGGCTGTTCCGTCCACACTGATTTGATCGAGCACTCGCAGCGGAGCGCCGGGCAACGACCGCAGCAGCGACACGCCCCAGTAGGCAATCAAGATGCCGGGAACCGCAGCGAGAAACGAGAGCAGCACGCTTTCGGTGAGCAACTGGCGAATGATTCGCGGGCGGCTGGCACCGAGCGCGCTGCGCAAAGCGATCTCCCGCTGCCGGCTCGAGGCTCGCGCCAGCAAAAGGTTGGCCACGTTCACGCACGCGATCAGCAGAACGAGCGCGACAGCACCCAACAACAC
Organism: uncultured Acidobacteriota bacterium; assembly: GCA_963767205.1. Lineage (GTDB taxonomy): Bacteria > Acidobacteriota > Terriglobia > Acidiferrales > UBA7541 > Palsa-295. Next base: position 157,241 of record CAVYDF010000016.1, on the reverse strand, counting down.
AAGCAACGCCAGACGAACGTTACCCGTGAGCGCCTCGTACATTTCCACCACGTCCGCACCAATGTGCCGGTTCGAATCCGGATACTGCTCCGCCAGCCGTTCCGCAATCGCATTCAGATTGGCTTTTGCCTGCTGCAGAGTGACGCCGGGCTTGAGGCGTCCAATCGCAGGAAAAGAATGATTGCCGCGCGACGGCAGCTTCTTCAAATCCATGTCGATGGGCGCCCAAAGATCGGCGCGCAGGCCCATGCGAAAGTCGGGAGGCATGATTCCGACGATCTCGTATTTTTCGCCACCCAATTCGATCTCTTTCTCGAGAGCGTCGCGCGTTCCGCCAAAACGCCGCTGCCACAATCCGTAGCTGAGCACGGCCACGTGATTGTGCCCCGCCTGGTCTTCACCTTGGGCGAACGTCCGGCCGAGCATCGGCGCCGAGCCGAGCACGGAAAAGAAATTCGCTTGCGTGAGAACGCCCGCGATGTGTTCCGGTTCGCCGGCGCCGCTCAGATTCAAGCTTTGTGGCCAGGTGTAGATGGCCATGTCGTCGAAGGTTTGGTTCTGCGCGCGCCAGTCGACAAAATCGGGAGCGGCAAACGGCGCTTGCGGCACGGCGGACTCCGATTCCCACAATTGCACCAGGCGCTCGGGCTGCGTGAAAGGAAGGGGACGCAGCAGGACGGCGTTCACGGCGCTGAATATCGCCGTATTGGCGCCGATGCCGAGCGCGAGCGTGAGGATCGCGACTGCCGCAAATCCGCGATTCTTTCGCAACGTTCGCAGCCCGTAGCTCAGATCCATCCAGAAAGATTCCAGCCAATTGCCACTGCTGGCGGGCTCTTGTCCCGTTGCCGCTGGCTCTGTCATCTCTTCCCTCCGCGCTGCGCAAAGCGCCCGATTTCCAGCGTGCGGACGAGCGTCTGCCGCGGAAGTGATACGCGCACTTCAGACAAGTTGTTCCGTGAATGGCCAGGACGTTCCGGCAATCGCTCAATGCGGGATGGTGAGGCCTAGCGCTGCTATTCGTAACGAAGTGCGGTCATCGGGTCAACACGCATCGCTCGCCGCGCCGGCACGTAACACGCGACGAGCGCAACGGCAACGAGCAGCGCGGCGATACCAGTAAACGTCAGTGGATCCGCAGGGCTTACTTCGAAGAGCAGGCTTCGCATCAATCGCGTCAGGGTGAACGCCGCTGCCGCGCCAATTACAATTCCCGCCAGCGCTAGTTTTGCGCCCTGCCCCATCACGAGCCGCAGGACCTGACCCGGCTGAGCGCCCAGCGACACGCGGATTCCAATTTCATGGGTGCGCTGGATCACGGAGTAGGAAATCACGCCATAGATTCCGACAGCAGCGAGGATCAGCGCGAGCGCACCGAACAATCCGAGCAGAAGCGTCTGAAATCGCGGTTGCGCCACCGATGCGTCCACAATCTCGGGCATCGCCGCGATATCGGTGACGGGCAAGTCTTTGTCGATGGCTCGTGTGTCGCGGCGGATCGCGTCGGCCACAGCCGTGACGCTCAAATTGCTGCGCACAACCAACACCGCGCCCCAGAATGGCGCCTGCGCGTAAGGCACGTACATCATCGCTGCCGGTTTCTGGCTGAGCGACACGTCGCGGACATCGCCGACGATGCCCACGACTTCACGGGGAGCGCTTCCGTCGGGAGGAAACCCGAAAACGATTCGCTTGCCGATGGGATTCTGATTCGGGAAATATTCGCGCGCCATTGCTTCGCTGATGATCGCGACGCGTGGCATGGTGTCAATGTCCTGCGCGCTGAACGAACGGCCCTGCAGCAAGGGGATTCCCATCACTCGAAAATATTCCGGGCTGGTGGCGACGTAATCTGCGGTGCGGCTTTTCGATGATGAAGCGACCGCGTCGCCTTCGATTTCAAAACCCAGGTTGACGAAGCCGTTTGCCAGAGGCAGGGGAATTGCCACCGCCGAATCGCGCATGCCGGGCTCGGCCTGAATGCGCGCGAGCAAATCGTTGGCGAATGCACTCCACTGCTGCGGCGTGGAATATTCAAAGCGCGGCAACTGCACTTCGGCTTTGGTCAGATGATCGGACCTGAATCCGGGGCTCACCGAAGTGAGGGTGACAAAGCTGCGAATCAGCAGGCCGGCGCCCACAAGCAACACCATCGCTACAGCAATTTCTGCCGCGGCCAAAATAGTTCGCGCGCGTTGCCGGGTGCCCTCCGCACCGGCGCGGCCTGCGCCTTCGCGAAGAGTCTTCTGCAGATCGGAGCCTGCGGCAAAGAGCGCGGGTGCGAGCCCGAATACAAAACTCGCTGCGATAGAAAGCAGCAGCGCGAATGCGAGCACCTATCCATCAACGCGAATCGCGTGAATATCGGCCACATCGGCAGGCAACAACGAACCCAGACTACGCACGCCCCAGTAGGCGAGCAACATGCCGGCAATACCGCCGAGCACACCGAGAGCGGCGCTTTCGGTGAGCAATTGACGAACGATGCGGCCGCGCCCTGCGCCGAGCGCGATGCGCACCGACATTTCTCGCGCGCGCGATGAAGCGCGAGCCAGAAGCAAATTGGCGATGTTCGCGCAAGCGATCAGCAGCACAAGTCCCACTGCGCCGAGCAAGATCAGGAGCGCGGGCTTCACGTCACCGACGAGAGCCGATTGAAGCGGCGAGACGCGCACCGTCCAGCCTTCGTTCTCCGCGGGATATTCTTTTGCGAGGCGCGCGCTGATCGCTTCCATCTCCGCCTGCGCCTGCGCGATTCCGACGCCCGGCTTCAGCCGTCCGATGATGCGCAGCCAGTGTCCGCCGCGCCGCGCCATCCAACTGCTGAACAACGGATCGTCGACCAATGGCACCCAGATATCCTGATTTCTGCGAAGCGCCGGCGATCGAAAACCTGCGGGCATGATGCCGACAACCGTGAACGACTTCTTGTCGAGGCTGATGGCTTGGCCAACGATTTTGGGGTCCGCGCCGAAGCGGCTACGCCACAAATTCTCGCTGAGTATCACAACGGGCGCCGCGCCCTGCTTGCCGTCATCGGGAACAAATGTGCGGCCCGCGAGCGGCGCGGCGCCGAGCACAGCAAAAATTCCAAGCGTGACGACCGAAGTGTTCGCGACAAAAGGTTCGCCTCGGCCCGTCACCGTGAGATCGTGGGCCTGATCTCCGGCCAGCTCGCTGAAGACGCTATTTTGCGCGCGCCAATCTTCGAGATTTGGGAATGAGGTGCCGGTGAGGGCGTTTTCCTGAGGCTTCGCGGCGAGTACGAGCACCAGTTGGCTGGGATTCGCGTAGGGGAGCGGTTTGAGGAGCACCGCGTAGACCACGCTGAATATTGCGGTGTTCGCGCCGATGATCGCAAGGCCGACGATGAGCCAGCCGAAGGCCGTGTCTGATTATCATGCGAAGTATTTCGTCCTTCTCGGCGCCCAGCGCCATGCGAATCCCAATTTCGTGCACTGCGCTGGGCCACCGAATAGGAGATCACGCCGTAGATTCCGACAGTCGCCAGCAGCAGCGCCAAGCCCGTCAAACGTCTCCCAGCAAGAATCATCGGAAAGCGCTGCGACGACATAGACTCCGAAACAATCTGCTGCATCGTTTGCACGTCATAAACCGTCTGCTCTCCACTCGCTCCGTACACCGCCGCCTTGATCGCGAGCATCAACGTCGCCGTGTCCAGCGTCGTGCGCACAACCACGGTGAGTATCCGATAGAAAGTACGCTGCCCAATGATCCGTAAGTTGGTAGAGAGTAAGCGTAGATCTGATTTTCTATGTAGTGTCTCGTGTTCGCTCAAGCTCCAATGTTTCACGTGACCCACCACTCCGATGATCCGGTCAGGACCCCAATGCGGAATCGTCATCGCTTGACCGACAGGGATCTCTGTTCTGGAAAATAAGTGCGCGCCAGCACGCTGTCAATGACGATAACTAGCTCAGAACTTGATAGTGTCCTCCTGAGTGAAAAAACGACCTCGAAGCAGCGGTATTCTCCATCGTTCGGAGGTAATCCGGTCCAGTCGGATAGAAAAGCGCTCGCGGAGCCTCCGCTATGCGATGCCGGCTCCGTGCGAGCCGATCCAGAAGGGTCCGTGTGTTGGATCCTCCGGCTGAGCGGAACCAGCATGGTGATGTCCGCCGCCTGTACGCCGGGAATTTGGCGAATGCGCTCGATCAACTGCTGGTAGGCGATTCGCATGCTTGCGGCTGTCTTGGTCGCCGAAGGCGAAAGCCCCACCTTGAAAGTCACGATGTGCTCGCGCGTCGAAGCCGGGATTAACTTCCCACAGGCTTGCGGATCGTGCGGAACAGCAGCCCGGCGCCCATCAATAACACCAGAGTCAGCGCCATTTGGACAATTACGAGAGTGCTTTGCGCGCGATGATGCGCGCTCGTCGAGCCGCGGCCTCCTTCCTTCAGCGAGGCTTGCAGGTCAGTCTTTGAACTCTTCAGTGCAGGCGCAAGACCAAACAGAATCCCAACCGCCGATCGAAACGCCAAACGTGAAGAGAAGGACTGGCGTCATTCACGCCGATGTTTTCGCTGCGCGGCAAGCTTCCCGGCACCGCCGCCAGCACCGGAGTGACTCCCCATTCTGCCAGCGCCAGTCCCAGAGCTCCGCCCGCCAGCGAAAGAAGCATTCTCTCCGTGAGCAACTGCCTCACCAGTCGCGAGCGGCTCGCTCCCAGAGCCAAGCGAATGGCAAACTCTCGCGTGCGCACCGCCGCGCGCGCCAGCAGCAGATTGGCGACGTTCGCGCAGGCGATCAGCAGCACTAGTCCCACAGCTCCCAACAGCAACAGCAGCGTTCCGCTCACGTCTCCGACGATGTCTTGCTTCAGCGGCATCGACGTTCGTTCCCAGACCCCGATCTGCGTCGGGATAGAGTTGATCCAGATGCTCCTGCACTCGTGTTCATCTCCGCCTCGCGCCTGAGCTATGCTCACGCCCGGTTTCAGTCGCGCGATGCAGAGTATCGTTTGAGTCGTACGATCGTCGTGATCAATAGATCGTCCTGCCCGATCGGCGTATAGACATCCGCTTTCAGTTTCCATAAACGAAAATCCGCCCGCATATACTCCTACGATCGTGTAATCTTACTCCATCCAAGGTCACCGTCTTGCCGAGCGCCTCTGCACTTCCTCCGAAACGGTCTCTCCATAGACGATTGCTGATCACCACGACCTGCTCACCTCCTTACCCGTCTTCCTGCGGCGAGAACTCTCGTCCCAGCGCCAACTTCACTCCTAGCGTGCTGAAGTAGCTCTACGAATCCAATCCATCCACATGCTCAGCCGTACCTGGCCTCGTCAGATCATACCCTGATTAAGCCGCATTGCTCGAAGACAGCATCGCGCTGCCAATCGAGGTCTTCTCTGCCTGGCGCCGCGCTTCCTCGGGCGGCATTCCTGCGGCGATGTTTGCGGCGGTTTGCTGCTCGATGTGAAAACGCAGCTCGTCGCTCGCGTCCTGCTCCCATTTTTTGCGCGAGAACCAAGGCATTTTATGTGCGCCTCAGCATCGGATCTGGGTGCGGGCCTCATTCACGATCGTCATTCATAGCGCAGTGCCGTCATGGGATCGACGCGCATGGCGCGGCGCGCTGGGATGTAGCAGGCCAGCATCGCGACGCCGAGCAGGACGATGGGCACGGCTGCAAACGTGAGTGGATCGGTGGCGCTGACTCCGTAGAGGAGATTGGCCATCAGGCGCGTTAATCCGAGGGCCGCCGCGATTCCGATGGCAGCGCCGAGGAGCGTGAGCCGCACGCCTTCGCTGAGCACGAGCGTGAGAACGTCCTTGCGTTGAGCGCCGAGCGCCATGCGGATGCCGATTTCGTGCGTTCGCTCGCCAATCAAATATGAGATCACGCCGTAGATGCCGATGCTTGAAAGCAGCAGCGCGAGGGCGGCAAAAGTGCCCAGCAGCACCATGGAGAATTTGCGATCGGAAATCGAATCGGAAATGATTGCGTCCATGGTTTGCTCGCCGTACACCACCTGTTCGCTATTCATCTGGCGGCTGGTGTTGCGAATGGAGTCGATGATGCTTGGCGCCGATCCTGCGTAACGGACGACGGCGGTGGTGCCGTAGGAAACGAGCACGGTGAAACCGTCCGACATCTGCATGGCGGGAAGATAAATCTGCGCCTGCAGATTCCGCGCGTCGGAAGCCAGTCCCCATTGGTTCACGTGGTCAACCACGCCAACGATTTCGGTGGTTCCGTCGCTCATCTCCTCGTTTTCTTTCAGGCGGAGGCGCTTGCCGATGGGATCGTCGTTGCCGAAATACTTTCTGGCGAGCGCATCGTCGATGACGGCTACAGAGGGCGCGTGTTCGTTGTCCTGCGGAGTGAAAAACCGCCCGCGGCGCAGGCGAATCTCCATCACCTTCAGGTAATCGGGATCGACGACGTATTTCACGGCCCAGTTCATGTCGTTCTGGCTGGCGGGTTTTGCGTGGCCGTCGAGCCAGAAGACGTCTTCATCGTCGCCGGACATGGGGAGCGCGGCCCACGTCATCGAGACGGCTTGCACGCCCGGCGTCGCGGAGATTCGGCGATTGAGTTCGCGTGAGAAAGCGCGGACGGTTTCAGCGTTCGAGTTCATCAGCGACGGCGGAGGCGAAAGATTAAACGTCAGCACGTTGCGCGGATTGAATCCGGGATCCTGGCTCCAGAGCCGCGCGAGAGTGCGGACCATCAATCCGGCGCCCGCCAGCAGCACAAGAGCCAAGGCCATTTCCACCACCACGAAAATGCTTTGCGCGCGATGGCGCGTGCCGCTTCCGCCTCGACCGCTCTCATTCAGAGTTACTTGCAACACTGGCTTCAGCGATTTCAGCGCTGGGACGAGGCCGAAAATAATTCCGACTCCCACTGAGATCGCGATCGTGAAAAGCAGCACGCGCGCATCAACGCCAACGCCAGCGGCGCGCGGGAGGGTGACGGGCAGATGTTGAAGCGCGAGGCGAGTGGCCCCCACTGCGAGCAGGAGTCCCAGGCCGCCGCCCGCGATGCCCAGCAGAATGCTTTCAGTGAGAAGCTGACGAATCAGGCGGCCTTTTCCCGCTCCGAGCGCCGCGCGAATCGCAAACTCGCGCGCACGCGAGGTGGAACGCGCCAGCAAAAGATTCGCCACATTCACGCATGCGATCAACAGCACGAAGCAAACCGCGCCGAGCAGCAGCAACAGAAACGGCCGCACTTCTCCGAGCATGTCCTGTTTGAGCGGACGTACGGCCGCGCCGATTCCTTTGTCGGTGTCGGGATAGGCGGCGATCAGGTTGCGCGTCACTTCGTCCATATCCGCGCGCGCCTGCTCGATGCTTACACCGGGTTTGAGGCGGCCGATGCCATGAATGCCGAGGCCGGCGCCGCGATTGAGCAGGAAATTATTCTTCCACTGGCCGATGGGGACGTAGATTTCGCTATTGCGGAAGCTGCGAGTGGAAAGATCGAAATCCGCGGGAATCACGCCGACAACTGTGAAGCCACCGCCGTCGAGCCTGATCGTGCGACCAAGAATTTCGGGCGATGAGCCGAATTTGCGTTTCCAGAGGCCCGCGCTAATCAGCGCGATAGGCGCAGCGCCCACTTCGTCTTCGCCAGGCGCGAACATTCGTCCGATCACCGGCTTGACGCCCAGCAAGGAAAAATAATCGGAGGAGAGCAGTTCCGCTTGCAATTGTTCGGCCTCGCCCGATCCGGTAAGGCTGAAAGAAATCGGGCGCGAGATGGCCATCGAGGAAAACGTGTGATTGTTACGCTGCCAGTCGCGAAAATTGAGATAGGAAATCGAGCCGGTGGCGAAATTCGGCTTGCTCTCGCTCAGCGAGACGAGCTGCTCGGGCTGCGGGAACGGCAGCGGGTTGAGCAGCACTCCATTCACCACGGAAAATATTGCCGTGTTCGCGCCGATGCCCAGCGCCAGCGTGAGAATCGCGACGATCGTGAATCCGGGCGAACGCATCATCATGCGCACGCCGTAGCGCACGTCGCTGAAGAGCGTCTCGAGCCAGAAACCGCTGCTCTGTTCGCGGCAATCTTCTTTTACGGCCTCGGCGCCGCCAAATTGCAATAGCGCTTGCCGCCGCGCTTCGTCGCGCGGTATTCCGGCGGCGATATTCGCGTCGGTCTGGCGCTCAATGTGATCGCGCAGTTCGTCGCTCATCTCTTGTTCCGCGTTGCCGCGCCGAAACCACCGCTGCAAAAAACTCATGGTCTGAGCTCCGTTACACCCGCTGCAGAATCAACGCCACCGCCGACGACAGCCGCTCCCAGTCCGCCAGTTCCTTTTCGAGTTGCGCGCGTCCCTTTTTCGTCAGCGAATAGAATTTCGCGCGGCGATTGTTGTCGGAGGCGCCCCACTCCGCGCGAATCAGCCCTTTGCGTTCCAGCCGGTAGAGCGCCGGATAGAGCGAGCCCTGCTGGATTTGCAGCATCTCGCGCGACACCTGCTGAATCCGTTGCGCGATTCCCCAGCCGTGCATGGCTTCGAGCGCAAGCGTTTTCAAAATCAGAAGGTCGAGCGTGCCTTGCAGCACTTCGGTGGATGCGGCCATTCTGGGCTCTCTCCTAGATAAACTAGAGGTCTAACTACAGGGAGTCTGCCACGCCTCCTGTAGAATAACAAGGGGAGACTTCCCGTCAGACGAGAGCGGCTGCGAAAGGTGAGCCGCACCATGTAGGCAGCGATTCCTGGCCGCCAAAAGCGAAAAATGACCCGGTACTAAAACCCGGGTACCCGAAATTTATCCCGGCCGAGCCATTGTTGGCCGCCACTTCGGGCCGCAACAATGATCTTGCGGGTTGGGGACTGCGCTGCGGGGACGACGGTTCCGTATGGAGCCGGGGCAAGTTACCCAGCCCGCCCAAGCCTCGCCTGCTGGCACACCCTGACCCTGTCAGCAGGCCGGGCTTCTCGATTCGCCCGATTCCGCCCGATCCACCCGCCGATTGAATCGTTTGGAACTCCGCCTGCGTCCTAATGAATGCGCTCGTTCCGATTCGCGGGCTAAAGCCTTTGTAATCTTGGCGTGAGAGCTAACAGCGACCGGGCAGCAGGCGCATTGGGCGGACAGTTGGAAGAGAAACAGGACAGGCAAATCAGCATCCGGCGTTGCATCAAGCAGTATTTCATCGCAGCGCTTATCTTGTGCCTGATTGCGCCCGGCGCAGTGAACGCCGAAGAATTAAAGCCGGAGACGATCGCCGCATTTGATCGCTACGTGCAGCTTACCGAATCACAGATTGATTCTGAACTCGCGCGCGGCGAGCCGTTTCTATGGATCGAGAGCCTTCCTGAAAATCGTCGCGAAGCCGTCTACCGCGACTTGCGTGAAGGAAAGGTGGTGATCGAGCGGCTCGAAACGCTCGATGACGGCAAAAAGATCAGCGTGCCGGGAGGACTGATCCACCACTGGATTGGAACGATTTTCGTGCCTGGCGCCACCCTCGCGCAAGTGGTCGCATTCGAGCAGGACTACGACAATCAGCTGCAATATTTCCAGCCCGACGTGATGCGTTCGAAGATCATGAAGCACAATGGCAGCGATTTCGTGGTGGATATTCGCTTCTACAAAAAGAAAATCATCACCACGGTGCTCGACACTACGCACGAAGTCCATTACGAGCCCGTGGATGCGACGCACGAATGGAGCCGTTCCCACACCACGCGCGTTCAGGAAGTGGAAGACGCAGGCGAGCCCCATGAAAAGCTCAAGCGCGAGGGACGCGACAACGGATTTCTGTGGCGAATGAACACCTATTGGCGATTCGAAGAGAAGGATGGCGGAACTTACATCGAGAGCCAGTCGGTCTCGCTGACGCGCGATATTCCTACTGGATTCGGATGGATGATCGGGCCGTATGTGAATAGCGTGCCGCGCGAGTCGCTCACGTTCACGCTCGATCACACGCGATCCGCCATTCTGCAGCGAATCGGTGCGACCAACCCGCACTAAATCTCGCACAGCGCAATTCCAAGACTAGAACGTCGTGGAGGCCAGGAACGCATCCGCCAAGCCATTCGTATCGCGCGCCACCAGATTGCCCGCGAACGAAAGGAAACTCACCGTGTGCCCGTCGCCGCTGATGGAAGGCGCAAGGCTGCTTCCGTTCAACGACGGCGACAAGGTGCCGGCAGGCTGGCTGGCGACAACCGTAGCCGTTGTGCAGTTGGCGGTGATATTGAGGCACGTGTTTCGGGCAAACACGTTCTCAATCCCATTCGCCGTGTTGGCCCCTAAATTCGAAGCAGCAGAAGCAAAAGCTATAAATTGCCCGGTGGCGTCGAATGACGGCCGCTCGGCGAGCGAATTCGCAGGTGTAGTGCCATCGCGCGTGGAGGCCAGGATCGTGGAAGGCGTGCAAACCGTCGTGGTCTCATTCAGGCAAGTGTCGCGCACATAGACTTCCTGCACGCCGCTTGAGTTGAAGCCTAGATTCGTCCCTGCCGACGTAAACGCAATGAAGCGCCCGTTGGTGCCGGAGACCGCGGTTTGCGTGCTTGCGCCGTTGGCTGGCGTCACGCCATCGGGCGTGGACACGAGATCCGTCTCGCCAACACAAGTAGTGATTAATGTCGAGCACGTGCGCGTGAACGCTTCCGCCAGCCCGCTTGGATTCGGAGCTGTCGCGCCCAGATTTCGCGCCGCTGATACGAATGCGATCACGGACGCGGCGCTCGAGATCGAGGGCGCCGAGCTCGGTCCATTTCCGGGCGTGGTTCCATCCGGGGTGGAAACTAGAAACGTCGCGGGCGTACATGTGGTGCTCGCGACGCCGCCGCACGTCGTCCGCACGAACACCTGCGGAGTAACTCCATCGAAGGTCGCGTTGGATACCAGATTCGTCGCCAGCGATACAAAAGCCACGAATTGTCCATCCGGACTGATTACAGGATTGAAGCTATCACCATTTCCCGCGCTGATCCCATCGGCGCCCATGGATACGAGTTGCGTACCAACCGTCGAGCCAGTAACCACATTCGCAGGACGCCAGAAAACTTGACGAGTCTTGCCATCGAGTGGCGCGGACGTCGCCAAATTCGACGCGGTCGATGTGAATGCAACCGTGCCGTTGGACGAAGCAATCGTCGGCTCCCAGCTCGGACCATTCGCCGCATTCCCGTTGGGGTCGACGCTGACCAGGACGTTCGATGGCGTACAAGAGCCGACGGTGATGCACGTAGTGCGAACAAACACGTCGCTCGATGCGTTCGTGTCAGTTGTCACCAAATTGTTCGATACCGAGGCGAACGCGACCATTGACCCAGTCATATTCGTAGAGGGCCCGGCCGTCATGGCGTTCGGCGTGCCATTCGCACACATCGAGGCTGTGCCACAGATTCCGTTTATTGCCTGCGAGCCGTCCGGAGCCAGGTCCAATATGATGGGCAGCCCATTCGTCAAGGTGGGGTTCACAGCAAACGTCACGATATTCGAAGTTCCTCCGCCTGGCGCCGCATTGAAGACCTGCACCTGGTCCACACCGCCTGCCGCTATGTCGCCCGGCGTAAGTTGGGTGGTAACGGAAGTGTTGTTTACAAACGTGGTCGTGCGTGGTCCCCCGTTGATCTCGATCACGGAAGTTGCATTGAAACCGTTGCCCGTCAGAGTCAAGGCCGGAATTGTTGTCGCGGCTGCTGCCACGCTGTTGGGCGCGATGAGCGTGATCACCGGAAACGGATTGTCAATTGCGTAGGAAAAGACGTTGGACGTTCCGCCATTCGGCGGCGCGGGCGGCGGTGCCGCAGGATTGGTCACAGTGATCGCCAAAGTTCCGGCCGTGGCCAGATCGGCCGTGATGAGATTCACTTCCAGGCTCGTGCTGTTGATAAAGCCCGTCGAGCGATTCGTGTTGTTCACGGACACGACCGACTGCGGAGCGAATTGAGTGCCGCTAATAAGCAGCGTTGCCGAAGCTGATCCGGCGAGAACTGTGGTCGGCGAGATCGAGGTGATCGTAGGGACGTTGCTGGGCGCGGGGGTAATCGTGAAAGTAAGAGAGGTGGCTGAGGTGCCTCCGCCCGGCGAAGGAGTAAAAACCGTCACAGTCGCGGTGCCCGGGGTGGCGATCAGAGCTGCTGGAATCTGTGTCGTCGCCTCGCTGGTGCTCACGAAATTTGTCAGGAGCGGAGTTCCGTTCCACTCCACCGCCCCACCCGGCGAAAAGCTCTTGCCCATCACGGTCAGGGTAAATGCTGTATCGCCGGCCTTTTTCGTCGTGGGAGACATCGATTTCAGCGACGGCTTCGGAAAATTAATCTGCTGCTCGCAGGCAGGAAGCAGAACCACGGCAAGTAGAAGAACCCAGAAATTGAAACCTAGTTTTCGCTGCAAACAATTCATCCCCAAGTCACTCAGCCCCGTGTTTTGTCGTAAACGCAATCGTAGAGACTACTAAAGATGGCGGCCGCGGGCAATTGGGATGCTTGGGGTGTACTAGGGTTTTTGCTGTAGTCTCGCTAGAGCTCAAACCGCGCCGGATCCAAGACGCCGAGCGCTCGGCGATTTAGAGCGTTTCCAAAAACCAGAACATCCTACAAGATTTTGGAGTGCGGACTCGTCGCAGCTGCCGTTTATCGGCTAGTTATCTTATAGGCTATTGACGGAACGTAACTTACATAGGTTCCTGTTCCCATTTTGTCTGGTATCGAAATTGCACGCGTTCTCGTCAACGGGTCCAACGCGTCCCCAACGCGTTGTGATGGGTGTGTGCACACGAAAAAAAGACAAGCTATCGGCTGATTGCTTTTCCCAGCTTCGCAGCTAGCCTGAGCGCTTAATTGCGTTCAGCGCTTCTGCGACCTCCAGCGCGATGCTCGGCTTGTCACAAATGGAGGAACTATGAGCCGTTTGAAGAGTCTGGGTGTGTTGTTTGCTAGCCACTTCTTTCCCCTTCTGTTGTTGGCGCTGTGGGTTGGAGTTTGTCCGGCCGCGAAGGCGCAGTCTACGGGGGTTCTTAGGGGATCGGTGATTGATCCGAGCGGCGCTGCGGTAGCTCATGCGAAGGTTATAGTTCGAAATCAGGGAAACGGTTTCGAATGGAACGGTGAATCGGATTCTGACGGACTGTTTGTCGCAGCAGCGCTTCCGCCGGGCATTTACACCATCACGGTAACCGCTGAAGGGTTTCAGACCGCTATCGTCAGCAATCTGGCTGTCGAGGTGAGCACCACGGTCGCCCAGACAATTCAACTGAAAGTCGGAAAAATCTCACAGCAAGTGACAATCACGGCCGAGACTCCGGTAATCGACAACACCACCGTGACGATCGGGCAAGTAGTTGATCAGAAGACCGTCCAGGAAATTCCGCTGAATGGCCGCCACTTCCTGGATCTTGGCTTCTTGACGGCCGGGTCGGTGACAGCTCCAGCGAATGGTTTCCTCTCCCAACCGATTCGCGGCCAGGGCTCTTTCGCGTTCAATACAGCCGGTCAGCGCGAAGACACCGTGAATATCATGGTCAATGGAATCAACCTGAACGATATGGTGCAGAACCAACTCGTGTTTCAGCCCTCCATCAATACCGTAGCGGAATTTAGGGTGGACAATTCTGTCCCCAGCGCTGAATACGGGCGCAACGTAGGTGCAGTCGTCAATATTGCGACGCGCTCGGGGACGAATGATTTTCACGGTGAGGCGTTTGAATTCATTCGCAATAGCGATCTCGACGCGAGAAACTTCTTCAACACTGTGGGAGTCCCTCAATCAACGCTCAAACGTAATAACTTTGGCGCTGCGTTGGGCGGTCCCATCAAGAAAGATCGAGCGCACTTCTTTCTCAGCTACGAAGGCCTTCGCCACCGCCAGGGCCTCACTGTAAATGCTCCTGTACTGACCGACGCCCAGCGGACGGCGGCGAGTTCGGGTGATGCCGCTGTACAGGCCTTGCTTCCATTGATTCCTAAGTCCAATTTCACCGCTTCCAACGGAGCCGTATTCTTCCGCGGCTCGAGCGTGGCTCCTGTGAACATCGATCAGGGCACGGCAGACGTAGACGTCGAGCTGACAAGCAGGGATCGCCTGCACGGGTACTTCGCCCTTCAGCAGGATTTGCGCCAGGAACCCTTGTTCCCCACTGTAGGAGATACTCTTCCCGGGTGGGGAGACATTCGACAATCGCGGCGCCAGATTGTCACGCTCTCTGAGGATCATGTCTTCGGACCCAGTCTCACCAACACCTTCCGCATAGGCTACAGCCGCATACACATTACGTTCACCCCCGCGCAGCAGTTGAATTCATCGGACTTCAACATTGATAGCGGTGTGACCACACCGATTGGCCTGGCCGAAATTAATATCGGAGGCACCGGCGCGCTCGATTTCGGTGGCCCTACAGGCGAGCCTCAAGGGCGCGGCGACACGACGTTTGTTATCGGAGACAACTTGAGCTGGCTGAAAGGCCGCCACGCGTTTGTCTTCGGTATCGAGCTTCGCCGCTTCTACAACAACAACTTCGGAGAAGATCCTTCGCGATTCGCATTTAACAGCGTCGCAGACTTTATCAACGACGCGCCGGCGTCGTACACCTTGGCCGGTTTCACCGCAAACAGAATTCTCTCGCCGACTTACGACTGGTTCGTACAAGACAGCTTCAAATGGCGTTCGAACGTGACCGTGCAATTAGGTCTGCGCTATTCGTGGTACTCGACACCGACGGAAGCCGCTAACCGATTTGTGGTCTTCGATCCCACGACCGACTCCCTCAATCAGATTGGCACCCCGGGTTTTGGTCAGCCGTTTCACACGAATAACCTGAATTTCCAGCCGCGGCTCGGAATCGTGTGGGATCCGTTCAAGGACGGCAAGACGGTCGTTCGCGCGGGCTACGGCATTCTCACGGACGAGCCGATTACAGGCATCGTCACGGTCTAAACGCCAACCCGCCATTCGCGCAACCGTTTTCCGCCACTCCAACTCCAGCGAATATGCTTTCACTCGTAAATGCCGCCACTGTCGCGGGATTTTCCGGTCTCGCTCCCACGACGATCAATCGCAACTTCGACAATCCATATGTTCAGGAGTGGAACCTGAACATCGAGCGTCAGATTACTCCTTCGCTCGGATTCACTGCGGCATACGTCGGGTCGGAAGGCACGCACCTGCGAGTGGCGCGGAACCTCAACCAGTTTGAGCTTGAAAGCGGTGCTGACTGTGTAGCCGTGAGCCCTTGTCTGGTGCGGCCTTTCCCAACGCTGTCAGCCGGCAGTCCGATCCGGCCGGGCGCGGGTCTGGGCAACATCATTGAAGCCGACAGCCCGGGCACTTCCAGCTACAACGCGCTGTGGCTCACGCTCAATAAGCGATTCTCTCACGGGCTCCAATTCAATACTTCCTACACCTACTCGAAATCGCTGGACGACGTCTCACAAAACAACAATACAGTGCTGCTTCAGAATAGCTTGAACGTCGGCGATGCACGCAGCCTCTCGGACTTCGATGCACGGCATCGCTTTGTCTTCAGCGGTTTTTATCAGCTGCCCTTCCATTCCAATCGCTTCGTGGAAGGATGGCAATTCGGTTGATCAACGTCCTGCAATCGGGCAATCCGCTATTCGTCGTCACCGGAATTACGCAGTTCACCGGCACAACGGGCAGCGGCGCTCTGCGTCCCGATATTTTGCAGAGCGTCACCCGACCGGCCATTCAGCGCAATGGTTCAGCAATACCGTCACCTGTGCCACGTACTCGGGCTCACTCGCCGGGATTCTTCCTCCTCCTGCTCCTCAACCGGTGCTGCCCGATTGTGCCACTACGCCAAATGCTGGGTTTGCTGTCCCCTGCACGTTTAGCAACGTGCAAAAGGCAACGGCCGCCACGAGTTTCGTGCTCGAGCCGACCACTTGCCATTTCGGCGACCTTCGCAGGAACGCGTTCACCGGTCCGCATTTCTTGAATACAGATTTCTCCATCCTGAAAAATACGAAGCTGACGGAGCGGTTTACCTTACAATTCCGCGCCGACTTCTTCGATATTTTCAATGAGGCGAATTTCGGAAATCCGGTTTTGAACGTGCAGAGCGGCTCTTTCGGCGACATCACTGCCACCCGGTTTCCAACCGGCGACTCAGGCTCTTCGCGACAATTGCAGTTCGCGTTGAAGCTGCTGTTCTAGTTGGCGGGTTTTCTTCGGGTCGTGCTTGGCAAATTGTGCTTAACAAAAGGGCGAACCCAAAAGGTCCGCCCTTTTGCTTTGTGGCCAGTGTTTAACGTAGATTTCCGGCGCTTGCGTGTTTTACTCTGTCCTTCCGTGGAAGCCGGCTCCGAAAGCGCACCTTCTCTTGACCATGTCCCGTCTCGCCGCCCAATTCGCCCTGCGACTTCTGTGCCTATTCGTGCTTGCCATCCCCGCAGCAAGCCTCACCCGAGCGCAAGAACCTGCTGGTAACTCGGCAGCGGAAAAATCTTCGTCTTCCGGAGGTCAAAGTGCTCCACCTCAGACGCCGGCAGCGCCGCCCGACGATTCCGCGACCGAAGATACGCTCACCGTTTTCCCCCATTCAGAAACGGCCCGCTATTGGATCTCCGGCCAGGCGAACATCATCTTGCAGTGGAACCCCGAGCTTCCCGCAAGGTATAGCGGCACCCACAGTTTCGGCCCGCGCGCTCAAAACGCGACGTCCAGGGTCTACACGCTGTTCCTCGGCTACCAACTCACTCACACCACGGAGGTGTTTCTCGATGCCGAAAGCGCCGGCGGCCACGGCCTGAGTAACGCAGTCGGTCTTGCGGGCTTTACGAATCTCGACGTCGTCCGCAATCCTTCTCTCGGCGACAATCCATATCTCGCCCGCGTGATGATCCGCCAAATTATTCCGCTGAGTGACGAGCGGGTTTCCGCGACGCGCGGTGCGCTTGCCCTCGCCACTTCGCTTCCCGCTCGCCGCATCGAAATTCGCGTAGGAAAATTCACCATGCCGGATTTCTTCGATCTGAATTCCTACGGCGACGACAGCCACCTCCAATTCCTCAATTGGACCGTCGACAACAACGGCGCCTACGACTACTCCGCCAACACGCGCGGCTATACCGACGGCGTGATCCTCGAGTACGACGATCACTGGTTCACCGTTCGCTTCGCCGAAACGCTGATGTCCAAAGTGGCGAACGGAATCAATCTCGACGCAGACATCGCCCGCGCGCGCGCCGAAAATCTTGAATTCGAAGCGCGCGGCAATCGCATCTTCCATCGCGACGGCGTCGTCCGCTTCCTCAGCTATCTGAATCAGGCCAACATGGGAAATTACGAACAAGCCATTCGCGATTTCCAAAATGGCGAAACGTCCATTCCCGGATATCGTCTCCACTCGCCGCGAAGGCCGCCACCGTTACGGCTTCGGCCTGAATTTCGAGCAGGAAATCGCGCCGCAGATTGGCATTTTCGGCCGCCTGGATGGAGCGATGGCCGCAACGAAGCCTACGAATACACCGAAGTCGATCGCACCATCGAGCTTGGCGCTTTTTCGAAAGGCGATCGCTGGAAGCGGCGCAATGATCGCGTGGGAGCCGTCTTCGTCGCCAACGGAATCGTCAAAGCCCATCAGGAATATCTCGCGCTCGGCGGCCTCGGATTTCTCCTCGGTGATGGCAATCTCACTTACGGCCCCGAAAAAATTGTCGAAGCTTTTTACACCGCGCATCTCTGGCGCGGTTTCTTCGCCTCCTTCGATTTGCAGCACATCAATAATCCCGGCTACAACAAAGATCGCGGCCCAGTGCTCGCCCCCGGCGCCCGCTTCCACGTCGATTTCTAACGCCCGCACAATCCCACGCGAACTCACGAACGCGGATACATGAACGCGATGTCATCCTGAGCGCAGCGAAGGATCTCAGCGTAAATTGCCTGGCACTCGGTCACTCGAATCGCGTGGTTCCGGTAGCCACGACGACGCCTCACATCGTCGTGCCCCTTACGCGCAACTTTTTCCTCTGGCATCCCGAGCCTTCGCAGTTTAAGCTCCGCCCCTGCGGCATTGGGGCAATCACGCATTTCACGGCGAGCCGCCGGAGGAATTGAATGTCACGTGCAACTTGGTCCGTCGTTTCGATCTTCGCGCTGGCCTGTGTATTCGCGCTCGCGCTTCCCGCGCGCGCGCAAGAGAAGCCTCAGCCTCAAACAGCCGCTGCGCCCGCCCCGCAAGCCGCCGAACCTCCCGCAGCAAAGCCCGCCGACGTCGCCTCACCCGACGCCATCCTCACCGCCGTCTACGACGTGATCTCCGGCCCCGCCGGCCCGCGCGATTGGGACCGCTTCAATTCCCTCTTCGCTCCCGGCGCCCGCCTGATTCCCATCGGCCCCAGAAAAGACAAGCCCGGCATCAACATCCTCGTCATGTCCCCGAAGGACTATTCCGACCGCGCCGGCGCCTACTTCGACAAGAACGGTTTCGTCGAGCGCGAAGCCTCCCGCAAAACCGAGCGCTACGGCAACATCATGCAAGTCTTCAGCACCTACGAATCGCGCCACGACGCAAAAGACGAAAAGCCCTTCGCCCGCGGCATCAATAGTTTTCAGCTCTACAACGACGGCACCCGCTGGTGGATCGTCACCATCATGTGGCAGGAAGAAACGTCAGATAATCCGCTGCCAAAAGAATTCCTGACGCCAGTAGCCAAATAGCTGCCTTCAGCTCAGTAAGGGCAAGCTCTAACAGCCAGACCTCGCGCGCTCCGACGGCAACAAGCGCCGACTTCCGATCAGGGAAGTCCGCCGTCTCTTTTGCATTTGTATTTCGCTTTGCCGTCTGAATTTTTCTTGCGCTCAATCCGCCGCCAAGAAGAATGAACCGCGAGAATCACAACGGAGGCATTCCCATGTACCAGCCCGACCTGCTAAAAGGCCGCACAATCTTCATCACCGGAGGCGGCACCGGCCTCGGCCGCTCCATGGCTCTGCGCTTCGCCGAACTCGGCGCCAATATTTTTCTCACCGGCCGCCGCGAAGAACCCCTGAAGCAAACCACGAACGACATTCGCGCCAAAGGCGCGCAAGCCGCCTACGGCATCGCCGACGTTCGCGACTTCGCAGCCGTCGAAAGCGTAGTCGCCGCCGCCGAAGAAAAATTCGGCTCCGTCGATACGCTCGTCAACAACGCCGCCGGCAATTTCATCGCTCGCAGCGAAAAGCTTTCGCCCAACGCATTCAACGCCGTCATCGGCATCGTCCTCACCGGCACGTTTCACTGCACGCTCGTCCTCGGCCGCAAATGGATCGCCGCCAAAAAGCCCGGCAACATCCTCAACATCGTCACCACCTACGCCGCCACCAATTCCGGCTCCGGCTACGTGATGCCCTCCGCCTGCGCCAAAGCCGGCGTCCTCGCCATGACGCGCTCTCTCGCCGTCGAATGGGCCAAGCATCATATTCGACTCAACGCCATCGCCCCCGGCCCATTCCCCACCGAAGGCGCCTTCTCGCGCCTGATGCCCTCCAAAGAAATCGAAGAGCGCGCGAAGAATAACCACCCCATGAAGCGCTTCGGCCGCCACGAAGAGCTGGCCGATCTGGCCGTCTACCTCGTAAGCGACCACTCCGACTACGTAAACGGCGAATGCGTAGTAATCGACGGCGCCCTCTGGCTCCGCGGCGCCGGCGAATTCAACGACTTCGTCGACCTACCAGACGCAGCCTGGGAAATGCTCGAATCCGCCCGCAAACGTTGATTCTGGTATTGGAGCTGGGTCGTCAAAAAAGAACGGCATCGCTAGGGTGCGCCCGGTCTTAATGGTGAGACGCTTGCGGGACGATGTAGGGAAGAGGTGCAGCCGATGCAAACAGTTAGGGTCAGCGCTCGCTTTGAAATTCAGATCCCCAAAGCCCTTCGCCAGCAATTAAGCATCGAGCCCGGTCAGGAACTTCTCGTCTGCGTTTCTGACGGCTCTTTGGTTCTGAAGCCCCGACCAGTGAAGACTTCGGGCGATATCACCGAACTTCGCGGAGCGGCCAGAGGAATTAGGTGGCTACGCACTGATCGCGATCGTGGCACTCGACCCTGAATTCCTTGTGCCGCTGCTCGTCGTGTGCGCGCTCGATCGCATAATCACTCCTACCCCAACCTGTCATCCTGAGTGAAGACTCACGCGCTTTTTCTTCCTCGCGGAGCGAGGGCGCGAGTCGCAGTCGAAGGATCTCTCTTGGATTTTTCTTTGTCCCCGGCGCGAAGAATATTTTTCGCTCGAGTATCAACCTGCAAAAATCTGAAAACGTCCTCGTAATTGTCGGCGCGTCGACTGGTAAAATTTCTTCCGTCGCACGCGTATGATTTCGCGAGCCCGCTTCGTACTTTCACGCATTTAATTCTTCACGCCGACCACAAACCGCAATCGCATCTCTCCAAGATGTTGCATCTCAAGAGGTTCGCCTCGCGTCGCCGATCCACGGGATACGATTTGCTATCGATGGCACTACCTGTAATACGATGTGACTATCGATTGGCAATCGGAGGTTCCCAGCCATGGAGAGAGCCCGTGTCCGCGTTTCTCCCAAATTCCAGATCGTCATCCCCAAATCGATTCGCGAAGAGTTGCACATCGAGCCCGGCCAGGATCTCGTCATGTATTCGCTCGAAGGCACCATCCGGATTCTTCCTCGCCGCTCCGTAAAAGAACTCCGCGGCGCCGCCAAGGGCATGAGATGGAAAGAGGATTATCGTGACCACTCGGACCACTTCTGAGCTTTACCTCGTCGACTCCTCAGGCTGGCTCGAATATCTCACCGAAGACTCGAAGGCCCCGCTGTTCGCCCACTATCTCGAGAACGAGGCCGCCGTCATCGTCCCATCGCTCGTCATCTACGAGGTCTATCGCCAACTCGCCCGCCACCGCGGCAAGCCGCTCGCCGATCGCTTCTTGTCGCAGGCGCTCCACTGCCGCGTAGTCCCCCTCGACGAAATGACCGCTCTCGCCGCCGCCGACACCAGCCTCACTCACCGCCTCGCCATGACTGACGCCCTTCTCTACGCCACCGCCCGCGCCCACCACGCCCAGTTCGTCACCACCAACACAAAACTCCGCGGCCTCCCCGCCGTCATCATCCCCTAGTCTGATATTCTCCGGGCAGAGGCGAGCGTGTTAGACAAAATTTTGCTGGCTCTTCAGGCACTTCAGGTTCTCTTTCTGCTGATTCACGATTGGATCCCGCTCGGACGGTTGAACGATGTGGCCGCGGTGCGGAGCCAGGACACGTATCGTCGCCTTGTGCTTGTCACCTGTATCCAAACGCTTCCGTTCGCAATCGGGCTGTTTTTCAGCGCGCGTTATCTCGGCACCAGGTATCCGCACTGGCTCAATGACTGGCTATGGATCAGTTACGCGATGCTCTTCATCGGCCAGCTTCGCGCCTGGTGGGTGCCCTACCTTCTGAAGCCCGAGCCGAAGCGGGCAGAGCGTTATCGAATCATGTTCGGCAATACCCACTCATTCCTGCCGCAACGCAACGGCATGGTCCCGAACACCGCGCACATCCTTCTCCACATCGCCACTTTGGCCACCCTCATCGTTCTCTTCGCGAAAACTCTCTAACGCATCTGGTTCGGCTCCGCCCATGGTCATCACACCGGCGCGGCCACTTCATGTAACCGGCCTCTAGAGTGCACGTCTAATACACAGGGAGAAACAACATGCGCCCAGCACTCATTCTGTTGATTCTCAGTTTTGTGGCCTCACCGGTTTTGGCCCAGGATCCCAGTCAAGACGCAGCGACCCAGATGCAACAGCAAATGCAGGCAATGGCCCAGCAGCAACAAGCCGATATGCAACGGATGTCGCAGCAAACCTACGACGAAAACATCGCGGCCAACCAGAGGCTTCAGCAGCAAGTGAACGAGAGTATGGACGAAGTTTCCAAGAACCTTCAAGAGTCGCAGCCCGTGGTCTACTACGCTGCCCAACCCAAATTTTCAGTGAAGGCCGGCAAATACAATTCCGCTCAAACCGTGAAAATCACGGATGCCACCCGCGGCGCGCAGATCTACTACACCACGGACGGTTGGACGCCCACCCACTCCTCCGCCCTTTACCGCGGGCCTGTTACGATCAGCGCCACCTCCACGCTACAAGCCATCGCGATTGCCCCTTACACGCGGCGAAGTCTGGTGGCATCGGCGCTCTACACGATCAATCTTCCGCAGTCTTCTGCAGCACAAAATCTCGCGTCGCAGAATTTTTCTTCCACAACCCAGCTCGTCCCCGGCAACCCGCTCGGTCTCGCGCCAGGTATACCCGTCCCTCTGGTGTTCGTCTCCGACGTGAACTCCAAGACAGCCTCGGTGGGCGACAAGATTCAGCTGGCACTCGCTCAAGATTTGACGATCGGAAATACGCTATACGCAAAGAGAGGCGCTCTCGCTTCCGGCGTCGTCACCGCCGTCGACAAGACCTACTTCGCCGGCCAGCCCGGCGTTCTCAAGTTCGAAGTTGAGTCCCTCGATGCAGATGGAACGGCAATTCCCCTCGTTGGACGCGCAAAAAGAGAAG
This sequence comes from uncultured Acidobacteriota bacterium, assembly GCA_963767205.1. Classification (GTDB taxonomy): domain Bacteria; phylum Acidobacteriota; class Terriglobia; order Acidiferrales; family UBA7541; genus Palsa-295. Next base: position 134,761 of record CAVYDF010000016.1, on the reverse strand, counting down.
GCGAGGCGAAGCCCATAACTTCCTCCAAGGCATTGATTCCGGTTGTGGGCCAGCTTGCCGTCCTGAAGCACGGAAAAGACGCCGAGATTACGCCCGGCACGCCGTTCACTGCTCGCGTTGCGACTGCCACTCCGGTGTCACCCCCCAGCCAATAGAATCCGTATTTCTACGGATAGAGCGATCGCACCCGATTCTGTTAGCATGAGTCGGGGAATTTTTGACACCGTGAGAAACGGCGACATGACGCAAGATGGCCTAACTCAGCAGAGGTGCGGGCAGACATCCGCCCTTATCTTTCGAGAAACCCGCGTCCAGCCAAGCCTTTTTCTAATCGCAAATCTGGAATTAGAATTCGAGCTAAACGGCAATGATTTCAAGTGTTTACAAATTCCTAATCGCAAATATTTCGCGATTTTTCGTTCGCCACGGCTCACTCCCCACTCCCTCTGCCGCTCAGTGCCTCTGTGGCCATCTCAATCCGCAACTTCGCGCGCAACCTTGACCCTGCGCGCACCGCAAAGTAATCTACCTGCTTCCTGTTTCGTCCGCGCACTCGCCGGCGAGCACAGCTGATAAACCATGGACACCATTCAAATTACTTTGCCCGACGGCGCCACCCGCGACGTCCCCAAAGGCACCACCGCCGCTGATATCGCGAAGCAAATTTCGCCGCGCCTCGCAAAAGAAGCTCTCGTCGCCCGCACCAATGGCGACTTGATCGATCTCGCGCGCCCGCTCGACCACGACACCAAGCTCGCCATCCTCACCGCGAAGGATCCCGACGCGGTGCAGGTGTTCCGCCACTCGGCCGCGCATCTTCTCGCCGCCGCCGTGATGGAGCTGTATCCCAACGTGAAGCTCGGCATCGGCCCGCCGATCGAAACCGGCTTTTTCTACGAGTTCGTGCGCGATGAGCCGTTCACTCCCGACGATCTCGCGAAAATCGAAGCGAAGATGCACGAACTCGCCTCGAAAGATATTCCCAACGAACGCAAACTGATCCCCAAGCCCGAAGCCATCGAGCTCTACCGCCAGCAGAATCAGGAATTCAAATGCGAGCTCGTTGAAGAAAAAGCCGATGAGCCGATGGTTTCCTTCTACACCACCGGAAAATTCATCGACTTCTGCCGCGGCCCGCACATTCCTTCCACCGGCCGGATCAAAGCTTTCAAATTGATGAGCGTCGCCGGCGCCTACTGGAAAGGCAAAGAAAGCAATCCGCAGATGCAGCGGATTTACGGCGCGTGCTTCGTCGATCAAAAAGAACTCGACGAATATCTGCACCGGCTCGAAGAAGCGAAAAAGCGCGATCACCGCCGCGTTGGAAAAGATCTTGAACTCTTTACCGTGAGCGACCTCGTCGGCGCCGGATTGCCCTTGTGGCTTCCCAAAGGCGCAACGATTCGCCGCCTGCTCGAAGAATATATTCTCGAGCGCGAACGCGAGGCCGGCTATCAGCACGTCTACACGCCCGACCTCGCAAAAGTGGATCTCTACAAGCGTTCCGGCCACTGGGAGCATTATCACGAGGATATGTTTCCGCCCATGGAGCTCGAAACCGAAGATCTCGTCTTGCGGCCCATGAACTGCCCGCATCACATCCTGGTTTACGAGTCGAAGAAACGCAGCTATCGCGATCTGCCCGTGCGGATCGCCGAACTCGGAACGATGTATCGCTACGAGCGCTCCGGTGTTCTGAGCGGTCTCAGCCGCGTTCGCGCGATGACGCTGAATGACGCGCACATTTTCTGCACTCCCGAGCAAATCAAAGACGAATTTGCCGGCGTCATGCGATTGGTCGAACGGGCGTACCGCGATCTCGGCATCACTCAATACAGCTACCGGCTATCGCTGCGAGGCAAAGAGAATGCCGAGAAATATGTGGCCAACGACGAAATGTGGGACCTGGCCGAAAACGTTCTCCGCGAAGCGATGAATTCGCTCGGCCTTCCTTACACCGAGGCTCCGGGCGAAGCGGCTTTCTACGGGCCGAAGCTGGATATCCAGCTCGCCGACGTGATGGGCCACCAGGAAACCTACTCCACCATCCAGATAGATTTCCATCTACCGAATCAATTCGACCTCAGTTACATAGGCGCGGATGGCAAGGAGCATCGCCCCGTAATAATCCACAGGGGCGTGATAAGCACGATGGAGCGCATGGTCTCCTACCTGATCGAGCTTTACGGCGGAGCATTTCCTGCGTGGCTCGCTCCAGTGCAAGTCGCCATCCTGCCCATCACCGAACGCCAAAACACTTACGCCGCGGAAGTGATGCAGAAATTACTTGTCCGCCGGCATTCGCGTCGAACTCGACGAGCGCAACGAAAAAGTGCAAGCCAAAATCCGCGACGCGCAACTGCAAAAAATCCCCTACATGCTGGTAATCGGCGGCAAAGAAGCCGAAGCCGGCACAGTCGCCGTCCGTCATCGCACCAAAGGCGACCAGGGCCCCCGCCCCCTCGACCAATTCCTAGCCGACCTGAAAAAGGAAGTTGATACCCGCGCGATCACCTAGTGATCCGAGGACTTCATGAAGATATCTCTGTGGAGCACAATTGGATTCGTGGTTGCGATTGGTCTTTTCGTCGCCGCTGGCTTTTTGTATCGAGATTCAGCCGATGTTCGCGGGACGTTCGCCGGGATGCCGGTTAGAATTTCGTTGCCTGGAAATGCCAGCGAAGTGGAAACTCCGGAATTCATCGCAAGAGGAGGCAGGTCATACGACGTCGAAATTGTGCGTAGTGCAACGGGTCTGAATTTTCAGCAAGACAATCTCTCGTGGGCATTTCTGGAGCATGAACACATCGTTGCTCGCAAAGAGGTGGCGCGGGAACTTAGCAGTGATGGAGATGACGCGATTATCGGCTCATTCCGCCCAGACCATGATGGTCACTACAAACTCCGTGTGGACACTCACGACCCAGCAGCAACCCAAACAGACTTGATCGTGATCCCCGACATGAGTGAGCGAGAGAACGTTGGTGTGGCTGCCGGAATTCTGGAATTTGCTGCTGGCATTTGCGGTTTCCTCGGCTTGATGGCGCTGGCATTTGCGATAACGGGAGTTATCGTGAAGCAGCGCAAATTAGCGCAACTAGCGCACGGACTGAGTCGCTAGCTGACAACCGCATTGGCCGCCGATTGAGCAGACGGCGTCTTTTCACAAAGCGGGACTTAGAGCGCTCTTAGCGGATAAAAGGGCTATTGCGGGTGGGCTTGGAGTGCGTGCTATACTTCTTGCCCTGTCTCTCCCGCTGAGAATTTCTGTGCGTGAGAAGCAGCAAATTGGGGCGTCGAAACTTGTTTCTCTGGCCCCGGAGGTGGATTTATCCCAGCAGAACGCGGTGGTGGTCTTCGAGTGAATGAGCGCATCCGCGCTCGCGAAGTTCGCGTGATTGACGATGCAGGGAATCAGTTGGGTGTGATGACCCTGTTCGACGCGATGAAAACAGCGCGAGAATCTGGACTGGACGTCGTCGAGATCTCGCCCAATGCCGTGCCGCCGGTTTGCAAGCTGGTGGACTACGGAAAATTCCTGTACGAGCAGAGCAAGAAGGCGCACGAGGCGAAGAAGCACCAGAAGAGTTCGCATATCAAGGAAGTGAAGTTCCGCCCTTCTACTGCCGAGCACGATTATCAGGTGCGAAAAAATCAGATCATCCGGTTCCTGGGTGACGGTTACAAAGTGAAAGCGATGATTTTTCATCGCGGCCGCGAAATGGCGCACCAGGATGTGGGTCGCGCGAAGATGAATCGTCTGTTGATAGACATCACCGACCACGCACAGGTGGAATTCGGGCCGCGCATGGAAGCGAATATTTTGCTGGCGCTGCTTGCACCGAAGAAAGGTGCTGGTGCGGCGCCTGCGCCAGCCCGTCCGGTTTCTGCGGGCGGGCAGGCTTAAGGCTTTCGAGCTAGCGCGATTGATTGCCAAGTATTTTGAGTCGAGCCGAGAATAACTGCGCACAGGCAAGAGTGCCTGTGCCACTTAAAGCGTAAGAACAGATAGAATGAGGAAATTGTGAAGAAGAATAAGAAAATGAAGTTGAAGACGCACCGCGGGGCGGCCAAGCGCTTTAAGAAGACCGCGACGGGAAAATTTATCCGCCGGCATTCCGGCATGCGCCACTTGCTGGGTACGAAGAAGCCTCGTCGCATGCGCAAGCTTGGTAAGGCCGCCGTCGTGAATAAGGCCGACGTGCCAAACGTGCGGCTCGCGCTGCCGTACGGCGTCTAGTTTTCGATTCGAATTTTTCTCGTGCCGGGCAGAGCGTAACGGGTGCCTGCCGGCCGGATTTCCCGGCGAAGCTTCATTGCGATCGGGAGAAGTAGTTGCAATTCCATGAGACAAACCCGTCTGCTGCTCGCGCTGGTGTGTTTTTGGGCGAGCGGCAGCATTCCGTTTGTCTCCCCGTTAAATTTTGAATATTTCAACCGCCGATCTGGCGCATATCAGGAGACAAAGCTATGCCTCGAGTTAAACGTGGAACGAAACGCCGCGCGCGCCGCAAAAAGCTTCTGAAGCACGCGAAGGGATTTTTCCTCACCAAGGGAAAGCTCTTCCGCTCGGCGAAGGAAGCGGTGAATCGGTCGTTGCGCTACAGCTATCGCGACCGTCGCACGCGCAAGCGCGACTATCGCACGCTGTGGATTCAACGCATCGGCGCGGCGGCGCGCAACAACGGCATCACCTACAGCCAGTTGATTCACGGCCTGAAGGCGAGCGGCATCGAGCTCGACCGGAAAATTCTCGCGGACATGGCCGTGCGCGACGCGGCGGGTTTCACTTCGCTGGTGGAATCAGCCAAGCAGCATATTGCGAAAGCCCCGGCGGGCGCAAAGGCTCCAAAACCGGAGCATGCGCGGCATCACGACGAAGGCTAGGGGCACCGAGTGGTTGCCGCGCTACAGGAGCTCGAGAATTTGCTCCACTGTAAGGCCGCATTGTTTGAGGATGTCCGACAGGGTTCCTTTGGCAAGCGTTGAGTGCTGCGGAACTATTGTGCGAAACACCTTGTCGCCTGCGCGTTTTTCAAGCGAGACATGGCTTCCCTTTTGTCGAAGGACTTGGAAACCAGCCTTCTTGAGCGCCCGAACCAATCGCTCGCCCGAGACGCTGGGAAGCCGAGCCACGCTAGTGCGCTACTTCGACGAAGGTCCAAAAGGTCTGTGGCGACGAGGCCGGCGATTCGGGAGCGCCCCAGGTTTCCAGGTAAAGCTCAATGGCCTCGCGCAAGTTGGAGCGTGCCGATTCAACGTTTTCGCCTTGCGAGGTGACGCCAAGCTCAGGACAACGGGCAACGTACCATTCGTCCTCTTTGGTGATAAGGGCAGAAAAGCGGTAGTTCATGGCAAGATGCTAGCGAACTTGACGAAGTAACGCAACAAACGCTATCACGATCATGACGAACGAGGCGACCAAACAGACTCTCGCGCAACTGGGCGTGAATTCGCCGGAGAAGATTCCTGCGATGTTCGCGGAATTGCGCGCGGAGTTTGATCGCGAGCTTTCGTCTGCGACCGACGACGCGAATTGGAAGTCGGTTCGTGATGCGTGGCTTGGGCGCAAGTCCGGCGTGATTTCGCAGGTTACTGACAACTGGCTGAGACCTGCCGCTTCGGATTTGAAGCGCGTGGTCGGGCAGGAACTGAATCAAATCAAGGCGCACGTGGAATCGGCGCTGGCCGAGCGGCAGGCTGCGATTGAAGCGTCGGCCGAGACGGCGGCGCAAGCGCGCGAGCGCATTGACCTTTCGCTTCCGGGTATCGAGCGTGCCATTGGAACGCGACACTTAATCAGACAAACTTCCGAAGAGCTGCAGCGCATTTTCCTCTCCTTCGGGTTCAGCGTGGTGCAAGGGCCGGAGATCGAAACGCCTTACTACAACTTCGAGGCGCTGAACATTCCTGAACACCATCCGGCGCGTGACAATATGGATACGTTTTTCATCGAGGGCGCGAAGAATCACGACGTGCTGCGCACGCACACTTCGCCGATGCAGATTCGCACCATGGAAAAGCAGGCGCCGCCGGTGCGCATCGTGGTGCCGGGAAAAGTCTATCGTCGCGACAACCCCGATGCGACGCACGGCTACATGTTCCACCAGATCGAAGGGCTCGCTGTGGATACGGACATCACCTTCTGCGATTTCAAGGGAACCGTGGAATATTTCGTGCGCGCGTTTCTGGGGCCGCAAGTGAAAACGCGGTTGCGGCCGAGTTATTTTCCGTTTACGGAGCCTTCGGCGGAAGTTGACGCGAGCTGCCACGTGTGCGGCGGAAGCGGCTGCCGGATTTGCAAGCAGTCGGGATGGATCGAGCTTTTCGGCGCCGGGATGGTAAATCCCGCGGTGTATGGATTCGTGAATTACGATCCGGTGCGACTGTCGGGGTTTGCGTTCGGGATGGGCATCGATCGTCTGGCGATGATGAAGTATGGAGTGAGCGAATTGCCGGTGCTTTTCCAGAATGACGTGCGGTTCTTGCGGCAGTTTCCTTAGAGCGGTGGGCGCGGCGAGATGAAGGTTGTTTACAACTGGCTGAAAGAATTTGTGGACGCGAAGGCGAGCGCGGCCGAATTGGCGAAGCGGCTTTCGTTGTGCGGCGTTGCGATTGATTCGGTCGAGGAAACTCCTGCCGGGCCTGTGCTTGATGCGGAGATTACGTCGAATCGCCCCGATTGCCTGGGGCATTACGGAATCGCGCGCGAAGTGGCCACGATTTACCGCCTGCCGTTGAAGCCTGTTCAGCCGAAGCTGAAGGAAATCGCCGAGAAAGCTGCGGATGCGGCGCGCGTCGATATCGAAGCGCCGGATCTGTGCGGGCGATTCACGGCGCGTGTGATGCGCGGCGTGAAAGTGCAGCCATCGCCGGACTGGCTCCGGCAGCGGCTCGAAGCGATCGGGCAGAATTCGATCAACAACGTGGTGGACATAACCAACTACGTGATGTTCGAGCTGGGCCATCCGCTGCATGCTTACGATCTCGATAAATTGAATGAGCGGCGGATCGTGGTGCGCAAATCGAAGGCTGGCGAAAAGATTCGCACGCTCGATGGCGCCGAGCGAACGATGGCGAAAGACATGTGCGTGATTGCCGACGGAAACGGAAATCGCGCCATCGGCATCGGCGGCGTGATGGGCGGCGCCGAAACCGAAATCAGCTTCAGCACGCGAAATATTCTGATTGAGTGCGCCTGGTTCGACCCGATCGCCGTGCGGCGGACTTCGAAGGCGCTCGGATTGCGTACGGAAGCTTCCTACCGATTTGAACGCGGCGCTGATCCGCAAATGGCGGAGCTGGCGTCACGTCGCACTGCGGAACTGATTCAGCAAGTGGCCGGCGGCGAGATTCTCTCGGGTGTGATTGATGTGTATCCGCGTCCCGAGCCGCTTCGGAAAATCAAATTCACGCGAAAGGAATTGCTGCGCGTGATGGGCGCGGATATTCCCGACCGCGATATCGAGGACATTTTGAGCGCGCTCGGATTTCGTCCGGTGCGGGTTGACGGCAATCGCGGGGCTTCGGGCGCGCTCGTCGCGGAGTGGGAATGCCAGCAGCCTTCGTGGCGGCGCGATGTGACGCGCGGCATCGATCTCGTGGAGGAAGTGGCGCGGCATTACGGCTACGAAAAGTTTCCGCCGCGTCTGCCGCCCGCTAAACAGCCCGCGCACGCACTGCCTCATGCTGAAGCGATGGAGCGGATTATCGAGCGGCTCGTCGCGCTCGGCTATCAGGAAATTGTCGCGATCCCGATTGTTGATTCGAAGCTCGATGCCCTGTTTCGTCCCGAAGGCGTGACGCCGGCCGTGATTGGGAATCCGCTGGCGGAAGATGCTTCGACGATGCGGTCGAATGGAATTGTGAGCATGGCGAGCGCGCTCGAATGGAATTTGAATCACGGGCAACGCAATTTGCGGCTCTTTGAAATTGGGCGGACGTATGAGTTGCAGAACGGCGAGCCGAAGGAAACGCCGGTGCTGACGATTGGCGCGACTGGGCTGGCGCGCGAGAAAACAATTTGGGAAGAGGCGCGGGAGTATTCGTTTGCGGATTTGAAGGGCGACTTGGATCGAATTGGTGAGCTTGCGGGTGGTTTGGCGTGGCAGGCTCGCGGTACAAGCTGGCTTGCGGGTGCGCGGGCGGCGAAAATTTCGCTGGGGCATGGGAATGGATCGGTGGCTTTGATCGGGCACGCAGGTCAACTCGCGCGGCGAATCGCTGATGAATTCAAATTGCGGCAAGAGGCGTTTGTGGCGGAATTGCGGCTCGAGCCATTACTCGAAGCAGTCGACAAGAGGAGCGCTGAGGTCAGGTTCAAGCCGCTTCCTCGTTACCCGGCTGTTGAGCGGGATTTTTCGCTGATTCTTGCCGGATGGCGTCACGTTTGCGCAGGTTGGGGAAACGATTCGTGGGCTGCAGATTGCGGAATTGGAAAGTATTGAGGCTGCCGATTTGTTTCGCGGTGGGCAGATTCCGGCGGGGAAGTTTTCGTTGATGATTCGGGTGACGTTTCAGAGTGCGCAGGCGACTTTGACGGAGGGGCAGGTGGCGGAGTTTTCGGGGCGGATTGTGAAGGCGTTGCAGGAGAAGTTGGGCGCTGTGTTGCGGGCGAGTTAGTCGTCCGCTGTGTTCGATCGCGGCAGAAACCAAATTCAAAAGAGCCGGCGGGACGCCGGCGGTACGGAAGTGCAGTGGCGGATTCGATGGACTGCGGGGTCCGGCGCGTTGGGTTGTTGTTGAGGGACAAAGGCGCCGGCCGGAGGCCAGCGGTACGAAAAGCAGGAGAGCCGGCGCGTCGCAAATTTCTTTAATCGTCAGCGCTTTACCGGGGGTCGTGCGGGCACGGCATGCCGTGCCCCTACTGAAACGACTGCGGAGCTTCCTCAGTCAGACAAAGTGCGTTGCGTGGCTGGTGCTAATGGATGACAATGCGGGCTGGCCTGGCGGGAGCCTTACATGAAAATTGAGATTTACGATCAGCTGTACAACGTGAACGGCGAGCAGAATGAGGAGTATTTGAAGGAGCTGGCCGCTTACGTGGACGGCAAGATGCGGACGATCGCTGAATCTACGCACATGGTGGATTCGCTGAAGGTGGCCGTGCTCGCCGCGCTGAATATCGCGGATGAAATGTTCACGACGCGGCAGAAGCAGCAAGAGATCGAGGGCCCGCTGCGCAAGCGCGTGGAAAAATGCGTGGCGATGGTCGAGAAGGCGCTGGAGATGTCGAACTGAGCGCAACTGACGCCGGTGACTTCCCGGGACATCCCCGGCTGCAACCTATTCCCGACCGCGCCGCGTCTAGCATATGATTGTGGACAGGTTCCCTCTAATTCTCTGACCCATGCCAGATAGCAAGGCAATTCGGTGCCTAGCAGTATCCGTGACGCTGGTCGCGGTGCTGATTCTTGCGACGCTGGGCTGCGTCTGGCACCATCACGCAACCTCAACCGATACAAACTGTTCCATCTGCCATCTGAATCATCAGGCGATGGGGCAGTCGGTGATATCGGATCGAGCGCCAGCACTGGCGCTTCTCGGCACGCGAATCGATCCGCGTGAACCTGCTTTTGTTTACGGCCCCGTAATTTCCCGCATTCCGGCCCGCGCTCCTCCCACTGCGTAAGAATTCCGTTCTTTTCGTGCCCTGCAGGGTAAAAAAGGGGCGCTTCGATTCACGTACGGCTCACTCAAGAAGGTTTATCGCGTATGCGTGCACCACATATAAAGGTTCCTGGCTCTCGCCGCAGCAATATGCGCCGCGAGCGTGGCTTTTGCGCAGACCACGCCGCCCACGAGCGGCCCGGTGAAGATCACGCTCGATGACGCCATTCAGATGGCGCTACAGCACAACCACAATTTGCTGGCGCAGCGCACCGTGGTGCAGCAAAACCGAGGCCGAAGAAATTACGGCGAACCTGCGGCCGAATCCTGTGCTTCAAGGCGACGCGCAATTTCTGCCGATCTTTCAGCCCGACAAGTTCAGCGCGGACTACATCAACACGACGGCGCAGTTTGACGTGGGGCTCAGCTATTTGTTCGAGCGCGGGCGCAAGCGGCAGCATCGTTTGCAGGCGGCGCGCGACGTGACGGAGCAATCGCGGTTCACCGTGACCGATAACGAACGTAAGCTTATGTTTCTTGTGGCTTCGCAATACATCGACGTGCAGGTGGCCGAATCCACGATCGATCTCGCCGCGCAGGACCTGAAGAGCTTTCAAAACACGGTGGACATCAGCGAAAGCCGCTACAAGGCGGGCGACATCAGCGAAGTGGATTTCCTGAAAATCAAGATTCAGCTGCTGCAATTTCAGACGGACATGTCGCAGGCGCAGCTGGCGAAGGTGCAGGCGCTCGCGTCGCTGCGGCAGTCACTGGGATACGAGTCGGTGCCTGCGGATTACGACGTGGCGAGTGCGTTCGATTACGCGCCGGTGACGATGAAGCTCGAAGACCTGCAAGCGAAGGCGCTGGCGGACCGTCCCGACCTGCGAGCGGCGCGGCAAGGAGTTACGGCAGCGAACAGCCAGTACGAGCTGCAGAAAGCCATCGGCAAAGTGGATCCGACCGGGACCGCCGTGTACTCACACGTGAGCAACGCGAGCAGCGCATCGTTTTTTGGCAACGTTCAAATTCCGATTTTCAATCGCAACCAGGGCGAAATTTTGAAAGCGAAATATGCGATCACGCAGGCGGAAGAACTGGCGCAGCGCGGCAAGCGATCAGGTGATGACGGATGTGATGAACGCGTACGAAGGCGTGCGCACGAACGATCAGATTGTGACGCTCTACCGCTCCGGTTATTTGAAAGAGGCGCAGGATTCGCGCGACATCAGCGAGTACGCGTACAAGCGCGGCGCGGCGAGTTTGCTCGATTATCTGGACGCCGAGCGCAGCTATCGCGCGACGGAGCTGGCTTACCGGCAGGCGCTCGCGTCGTATCTGACGGCGGTGGAGCAATTGCGCGAAGCGGTGGGAACGAGGACGCTGCCATGAAACACGACTTACAACACGAGTGCCGCGGCCGGCGAGCGAATTCGCGGGCGATCGGAGGTGGCGTTGCGTTGACGATCGGGTTTGCGATTCTCGCCGGAATTTCCGGCTGCGAATCTGCAAATCCGAGCGCGCGGCGGAGATGACGTCGTATTCGTCGAAGGAAGCGAAGGGCGCGGCGCCGGAACTTTTCACGATTCCGCAGGATCAGATGGCGCACGTGCAGGTGGTGACGATCGCGCCCGGGAAAATGACGCGCAAGCTGCGGCTCACCGGCGCGGTGGCGTACAACGCGTTCGCGACGACACCGGTGATCACGCAAGTGGGCGGACCGGTGAGCCGCATTCTGGTGGTGCCCGGCGAATTCGTGAAGCGCGGGCCAGCCGCTGCTGGACAGTGAGCAGCCCGGATTATTCGCAATTGCTCGCAGTTTATTTGAAAGCGCACGACACACTGCGCGTGGCAGCGAAGAATTGGGAACGCGCGCAGGACCTGTATCAGCATCACGCGATCGCGGAGCGCGATTTGTTGCAGGCCGAATCCGATCGCAACCAGGCGCAGGCGGATATGAACGCCGCCGAGCAGAGCATGAAAATTCTGGGCATTCCGAAGCCGGAGGATCTCGAGAAGTCGCCGAGTTCCGCGGAAATTCGGCTGCTCGCGCCGATTGGCGGACAAGTGGTGGAGCGGCTGGTGGCGCCGGGGCAGGTGATGCAGGCCGGGGCGACGCAAGCGTTCACGATTTCAGACATGAGCACGGTGTGGGTGCTGGCGAATATCTATCAGGCGCGATCTGGCCGACGTGAAGGCGGGCGATGTGGTGGACGTGACGACCGATGCGTATCCCGACGTGTTCCACGGGAAAATTTCTTTCATTTCGCCCGCGCTCGATCCCACCACGCGAACGCTGCAGGCGCGAATCGTCGTGGAGAACAAAGGCGAAAAGTTGAAGAAGGACATGTATTGCACGGTGACCGTGACGGCGGGCGAAATTCAGAATGCGATCGCAGTGCCGGACGCAGCCGTGCTGCGCGACGACGAGAACGAGCCGTTCGTGTACGTGGTGAGCGGATCGAATCAGTTCAGCCGCCGCCATGTGTCGATCGGGCTGAGCGAGAGCGGGAAGACGCAGGTTACCAACGGACTTACGCCCGGGGACAAAGTGGTCGGCGATGGGAGCTTGTTTTTGCAGTTTGCGAATTCGTTTCAGCACTAGTCTTTCGCAGTCGCGCTAGAGCGCGCGATGAGCAACGCACTGAGCAATGCACGCACAACACACGCACAACACACTGAATAAGAGATGATCAATCGCATCGTTCAATTTTCTCTCCAGCAGCGCTTCCTCGTTATTTTGATGACGGTTTTTGTTGCGGTCGCCGGCGCTTTTTCGTTCAAGCGCATGCCGGTGGACGCGTATCCGGATCTTTCGCCGACGATGGTGGAGTTGATCACGCAGTGGCCGGGGCACGCGGCGGAGGAAATCGAGCGTCTCGTCACGCTGCCGATCGAAGTGGAAATGAACGGCGTGCCGAAATGATGGTCATGCGGTCGATTTCCCTCTACGGGCTTTCGGACGTGATTCTCACGTTCGAGGAAGGATACCGACGACTATTTCGCGCGGCAGGTGGTTTTCGAGCGGCTGAGCGACGTGCAGCCGAATCTGCCCATGGGCGTGCAGCCTTCGATGGCGCCGCTTTTCAGTCCTTCCGGACTTGTTTATCGCTATGTGATTGAAAGCCCGGACCGTTCGCCGATGGAATTGAAAACGTATGAGGACTGGGTGCTCGAGCGCGAGTACAAGCAGGTGCCGGGCGTGGCGGATGATTCCGGTTTTGGCGGCACCGTGATGCAGTATCAGGTGCTGCTCGATCCGGCGCGGCTCTACGGCTACCACATCACCGTGCCGCAGGTGGTGTCGCAACTTTCCATCAACAACGCGAATACCGGCGGCGGATTCTATTCGCAGGGCGGCCAGTTTTATTACGTGCGCGGCATCGGCTTGATCCGCGATCAGGCGGATATCGCCAGCGTCATCGTTGGAAATCAGAATGGCGTGCCGGTGCGCGTGCGCGACATCGGCGACGTGACGATCGGGCATGCGCCGCGGCTGGGCGAATTCGGATTCAACAAGACTGACGACGCCGTCGAGGGCGTGATCCTGATGCGGCGCGGCGAGCAGACCCAGAACGTGCTGAAAGGCGTGGAGGAAAAAACAAAGCAGATCAATGAACGCATCCTGCCGCCGGATATCAAGGTGCGTCCCTTCTACGATCGCAGCGACCTGGTGCGGCTCACCACGGACACCGTGGAAGCGAACCTTGCTGCGCGGCATGATGCTGGTGCTGATCGTGCTGATTTTCTTCCTGGTGAGCTTCCGCGCAGCATTGATTGTGGCGATGACGATTCCGCTCGCGCTGCTCTTCGCATTTATTTTTCTTCACGCGCGAAGATGTTGCCGGCGAATCTGCTTTCCATCGGCGCGATTGATTTCGGAATCGTGATTGATGGCACGCTCGTGATGGTGGAAAACATTTTCCGCGAGCTGGGCTTGCGCGAAGGCCAGCCGTACGACTTGAACGAAGTGATCCTGGCAGCGGCAAAGGACGTCGACCGGCCGATTTTCTATTCCGTGGCCGTGATCATCGCCGGATACATTCCGATCTACGCGCTCAGCGGGCCTTCCGGAAAGCTGTTTCATCCGATGGCGGACACGATGTCCATCGCGCTGATCGGCGCGCTGATTTTCACGCTCACGTTTGTTCCGGTGATGTGCTCGTATTGGTTCAAGAAAGGCGTGCGCGAGCGGCGAGAACAAGCCGTTCGAATGGGTCAAGGAAAAATATCGCGGAGAGCTTGACCTGGTGCCTCGATCACCCGAAGACGACGATGTTCGTCGCCACGCTGATTTTCGGCGGCCACGCTGCTGCTGGTTCCTTTCATCGGCGGCGAATTCATGCCGCATCTGGACGAAGGCGCCCTGTGGGTGCGCGCCACGCTGCCGTACACGATTTCCTACGAAGAGGCCAGCAAGTTTGCGCCGCAGGTGCGCGCGTTGATCGCGAAATATCCGCAGGTGACGGAAGTCGGCTCCGAGCTGGGCCGGCCGGACGACGGCACCGATCCGACCGGCTTTTTCAATTGCGAATTTTATGTGGGGCTCAAACCTTACAAGGACCCGTCGTGGGAGAAAAGTTCAGTCCACGACAAGCCCGCCCTGATTGCGGATCTTCAAAAGCAGCTCGAAGCGTTTCCCGGCGTGATTTTCAATTACACGCAGCCCGCCGAAGACGCGGTGGACGAAGCGCTCACGGGACTGAAGAGCGCGCTGGCGGTGAAAATTTACGGGCCGGACTTGAACGTGCTGCAGGACGAAAGCTCTCGAGATCAAACGGCGAACTCTCGACAGGTGCCGCGGATTCACGGAACTGACCGTTGTGCGCGAACTCGGCCAGCCGAGCCTTCTCATCAACGTGAATCGCGACAAGATCGCGCGTTACGGCGTGAACGTGGCGGACGTGGAAGGCGTGATTCAGGCCGCGGTCGGCGGACAAGCGGCAACGCAGGTGATCCAGGGCGAAAAGCTGTTCGACCTCGTGGTGCGCATGAAGCCGGAGTTTCGCGAAAACGCGCAGCAGATCGGCAATCTGCTGGTGGGAACGCCGGCCGGCCAGCAGATTCCGCTTTCGTCGCTCACCGATATTCAGGAAGCGACCGGCGCGTCGTTCATCTATCGCGAAAACAACTCGCGCTACATCGGCGTGCAATACAGCATCGAGGGCCGGGATTTGGAAAACACCGTAAAAGACGGGCAGCGCGCCGTGGCAGAAATCGAAAAATCACTGCCGCCCGGCTACCGGATCGACATGGGGCGGCGAATACAGCGAATTTCTCGAAGCGAAGCAGCAGCTCGAGGTGATTGGCCCGCTGGCCGTGCTGCTGATTTTTCTGATTCTTTTCGCGCTTTACGGGAACTTCAAATTCCCGGTGACGATCGCGCTCGGTGTGGTGATGACAGAGCCGGTGGGCGCGCTGATCGCGCTGAAGCTCACGCACACGCCTTTCAGCGTTTCTTCCGTACTCGGGCTGCTCGCGCTGATGGGCGTTTCGGTGGAAACGGCCGTGATTCTGGTTTCGTATATCAACAAGCTGCGCCTCGAGAATAAAGATATTCGCACGGCCACGCGCGAAGCCTCGCTGCTGCGCCTGCGGCCGATCATGATGACGGCGCTCGTCGCCTGCCTGGGCCTTTTGCCCGCTGCGCTTTCCACCGGCATCGGCTCGGACACGCAAAAGCCCTTCGCGATCGTCATTGTGGCAGGACTGGTCTCGCGGCTGCTGCTCGGATTTTTTGTGAACCCGGTGCTGTACGAGATGGTGGCGCGCGATGGCGACGTGCTGCAGGTCTGATGGCATGCGATTGCGCTGCGGCCCTGATGAAATAAGCACGCAGAATCGCGCGACTGTTGCAGGTGGCTTACGTCTAAGTACGATGCTAGAGAAAGGAGTGTAAGGGTGCATATCTCCCGCCGTACAGCACAGCAGGCTGTTAGCCGTTCTCGTGGCTGTGGCGGTATTGTCTTTCGGCCTTCAGGCCGCGGGACACTGGCACAGCCGAACATTTGAAGACCAGCACTGCCGCGTGTGCCATTTCGCACATTCGGTTACGGTCGATTTCTCTCACGGCAACGCGTTACCTTTGCCGGAAGTTGTTAACCGGCTGGCTGTAAATCTTTCCTTTGAACCTGCGCTCGAAGTCGTCGTTCACCGGCTTTCCTCTCGTGGTCCTCCATCCGCGTAGTTTTCCAAACCCCAAAAACTGATTGGCTCGTTGTGTTGATCTCGCATTGACGTCGATTTGAGATCAGCGCTACACGCGTTCCTGGTTTCAGACGCCCAATTCGTTCGACGCGCAAAATGCCACGCCGTGGAATGGCATCGTGGTGGCGAACGGCGGACTCGATCCTAACGGCAACGTGGTCGGTCCCACGGATCAGCGCTCTAAAATCGGCACGTTCAACGTCGCGCCCACTTGGAATCACCTGATCAGTTCCACCACCGTGTTGACCGCGGGCTTCTACGTGCGGCGCGACGCCTACAACTATTATCCGAGCGGCGATCCCTTTGCTGATCTCGGCCCCTCGAATCTCCAGCAGGAAACCGTGAGCCAGGATCGCTCGCTGACAAATGCGGGTGCGCGCGCGAGCGTGTCGTACGTGAAGGGCATTCACAACGTGAAAGCCGGAGCGGTGTACGAGCAGACGTTCCTCACCGAAAACGATCACTTCGGAATCGTCGATCCCACGCTCAACGCGCCATGTCTCGACGCGAACGGCGTTCCGGTGTTTGTCGGCAATCCGGGCCTCAACAATCCGGCGCAGTGCGGCACAGCGCTTTCGACCAATCCCGCGCTGTATCCGACGCCGTTCGCGGCGAATGCCAGTTTCGTGCCGATTCTGGGTTGCATCGATCTGACGCGGCCCACTCCGTCGGCCGCGGATGGGTGCGGAAACGCTTCGAGCGCCACGCACTTTTTTCACGGCCACACGGATGTGAAGCAGTTCGCCCTCTACATCCAGGACACGATTACGGTGAAGAACTGGTCCTTCAATGTGGGGATTCGAGGCGACATCTACAACGGCTTATCGAAAGCCACGCAGGCGGAGCCTCGGCTGGGCGTCGCCTACAACATCAAGCAGAGCAATACCGTGCTGCGCATCTCTTACGCGCGAACGCTCGAGTCTCCGTTCAATGAGAACCTCGTGCTTTCGAGCCGCGGATGTCTCGACGCGGTGGTGGCGAACTTATTTGCCGCTACCGGCGAAGGCTGCACCAATGCGACCACTGGTGCCGTAAATATTGCTCCCAGCACTCTGCCTCCCGGCTACCGCAATGAGTTTCACGCCGGGCTGCAGCAGGCGTTCGGAAAATATCTCGTTGTGGATGGCGAGTACATCTGGAAATACACGCACAACGCTTACGATTTCAGCATCCTCGGCGCCACGCCGATCACGTTTCCGATCGCCTGGAATAATTCGAAGATTCCCGGCTACGCGATTCGCGCGAATGTCCCGAACTATCACGGGTTGACGGCGCTCGTCGTGATGTCCAGCGTGGCCGCGCGATTCTTCACGCCTCAAATCGGCGGCGTGGGTGCGGTGCCCATCACGTCGGCGGTGCCTACGCCCTTCCGCATTGACCACGACGAGAAATTCAACCTCACCGCGCATCTGCAATATCAGTTCGCCAAGCGCGGGCCGTGGGTTGGATTCAATTGGCGGTATGACAGCGGCCTCGTGGCCGGCCCGGTGCCGTGCGCCGGAGGAAACTGCAACAACGGCCCGTTAGGCAGCGACACGGTGGTGGACGCGTCAATCCTGACGCCCGACCAGCAATTTCAGGCCGGGCTTTTCTGCACCGTCAGCGGCACGAAGGTGTTTGCCACGCCGACGATGCCTATCAGCCCCAATTCCCTCTGCCCTGCGGCGGACTACGGTTCCGTAAAGCTGAAGATACCGGCTCCAGGGACCGAGGACGACGATCGCAACCCGCCGCGCGTGCAAGCGCGCAACTTGTTTGACGTCGCCATCGGGCACGACAACTTGTTCAACGGCGATCGCTACAAATGGAGCATCCGGTTTACCGCGATCAACATCGCCAATAAAGATGCTGTGTACAACTTCCTCTCGACCTTCAGCGGCACGCACTATGTGACTCCGCGCGCGCTGACGGCCGAGATCGGATTCCATTTCTAGGCGGTATGGCAGCATCAGTGAGGCGGCGGGCATTGGAATAAGAATGCCCGCCGCCTTTTTCCTTCGCGGAGCCGAAATCCCCCGAGATTCTCCAACCCCCCCCGACCACAAAAAACCGCATTGGAGGCCGATTCATGACCGTCTGCCGGAAAAGGCTGCGGTCTCGCTGATTTCCAGTTGCAACTCGTTTTCAACTGGGATATCGTTCGCAGTTGTAAATCAGTTGCAACTGGAATCGAGGCCTTCCCGCTTTGATAGAAAGGTAATCAGTTGACCCGGCTCCGCTTTTTCCTGTGCTTCGCGCTCGCTGCGCTGGCCGCGGTTGTGTTCCCTCGCGCCACTCGTGCGCAGGACACTCGCTATTTCGTCGCCTATTCCCACCACATGGAGGAGCCCGGCAGCCTCGAAGTTGAATTCGATACGAACTACGGGACGCAGAAAATGGGCAACGCCTTCGTCGCTCCGTGGGTGGAGCTTGAATATGGGGCAACCGCGTGGTGGACCACGGAGTTCTATCTCGATACTCAATCGACGTTCAACGACAGCACTCTATTCACCGGATTTCGCTGGGAGAATCGCTTCCGCCCCTTGATGCGCGAGCACTGGATCAATCCGGTGCTCTACGTCGAATACGAAAACACGAACGGAGCCGACAAGACGGTCAAAGAAGTGGTGGGCTTCGACAATCAATTCGATTTCTCCGAGCCGAATTCCGAGTTGCGCAAAGAACATAACCACGAGATCGAAACCAAACTGATCCTCTCGAGCGATTACAAAGGCTGGAACATCTCCGAGAATTTCATCGGCGAAAAGAATCTCGGGCACTCAACCCTGGGAATTTGGTTACGCCGTGGGAGTGAGCCGCCCGCTGCGCTTGGCCGCTACGTCGGATCGCTGCAATTTCTGCAGCGAGAATTTCGTCGTGGGCGCAGAGATGTACGGAGGATTGGGAACCGCGGCTCGATTTTACGCTCTCAGGCACCTCACACTATTTCGCGCCGCTGGTCGCGTGGGAATTGCCGAATGGGGTTTCGTTCACCGTTTCGCCCGGTTTTGGGCTGAATGACAATTCGCATCGCCTGCTTCTGCGCTGGGGCGTGTCCTATGAAATCAGTGGCTTCGGACGCAAGGTGAGGAGCCTATTCCAATGATGCGGTCGCGCCTATTGATAACAGCAACATTGCTCATCGCTTCGCTTGCCTTCGCTATTGTCGGCGCCGCGGGAGAAAGAGAGCGAGCCACCGACGACCGTGGTGTGCTGCTCGTGATCGCACAGGCGCCCGCAAAGACGCGCGACTGGAAAAATCCCTATGAAGGCGATCCGGACGCACTTCTCGCCGGCAAGAAACTTTACCTTCAGCATTGCGCCGAGTGCCACGGACAAAACGCGCGCGGCATGCGCAATGCGATCAGTCTTCGTACTCCGCAGGTGCAGAACGCTACCGCCGGCGAGCTCGTCTGGTTTCTGCGCAACGGTAATTTATTTCACGGGATGCCGTCGTGGTCCGGCTTGCCTGAACAGCGCCGCTGGCAAATCGTCACCTACCTCAAGTCCCTTCGCTGAATTTCGCTTCGCCCGGCGCTCGCGTGTACCAACGCGCTGCTCCATCGAGCCGCGCCCGCGATTCCTGTTACAATATCGCGTGGAGTTGGCCTGCAACGCAGGTGACGTTGCGAAAGCCTATTTGAACCAACACTGGATCCCCGGGAGCCCGCGTCGTCCTGCCCTTGTGCAATCCTGGGCCGGCTTGCCGGCTCGCGACAGCCTTAAAGCAGGCGCAGGGCACCCACTTATTCGTGGGGTTCAGGGCCTAGTAACGCACGGCGGAGTGGACCGCTCCTAAAATTTCCGGCTGCTCGCCGCCGCGCGCCAATCTGATTTCAGAAAGCGAAACGTGCAAATTTTATTCGTGGGAGATATCGTCGGGTCGCCCGGCCGCAAAATCGTTCATGACCGCCTGAACGACATCCTTACGCAACGCCGCATCGATCTCTGCATCGCCAATGGGGAAAATTCCGCGTCGGGATTCGGTATCACACCGCGGCTTGCCGAAGAACTTTTCTCCTGCGGAATCGAAGTGCTCACCGGCGGCAATCACATCTGGGATCGTAGGGAGATTCTGGATTTTTTCCCGCACGAGCCGCGCCTGCTGCGCCCCGCGAATTTTCCGAATGGGCTTCCCGGCGCGGGTCTTTACGTCGGCAAGACAAAAACCGGCATCGGCTACGCCGTAATGAATCTGCAGGGACGCACCTTCATGGCCTCGCTCGATGATCCCTTCCGCACCGCCGATCGCGAGCGCGCGAAAATTCCAGCCGACGTGAAAGTAATCGTGGTCGATATGCACGCCGAAGCCACTTCCGAAAAGCAGGCCATGGGCTGGTATCTCGACGGCAAAGTTTCCGCCGTCCTGGGCACGCACACCCACGTGCCTACAGCCGACGAGCACGTTCTCCCGGGCGGCACCGCCTATATCACTGACGCCGGCATGACCGGCCCGCACGATTCCGTGATCGGCATGGAAAAGCAGGGCGTGCTGCAGCGCTTCCTCGACGCAATGCCCGCGCGCTTCGTGGTGGCCGAAGGCGACGTGCAGATGAACACCGTCCTCCTCGATATCGACGAATCCACCGGCCGCGCCCGCTCGATCCAGCGCCTGAATTTCCGCCTGGACTAGATAACTGTTCGAGTTCGTCCTTTCCGCTTGTCAGTTGGCTCTCGTTCCGCGCGCTAACAAATCGAGGCGCGCCCCGTCTCACACACCACAGCCAACCGGAGCCTTCTGATGCCACAAGTGAAGCAGGCGAGCAGTCGCATACTGTTGTTCACTTTCATCGCATTCGTTTTTTCACCGCTCACGCTTGCGCAGTCTACTTTCCACGGCAACCTTGCGCACACCGGCGTCTACGATTCTCCCGGCCCCACGAAATTCACGGGAGTGAAATGGACCTTCAAGACCAACGGTCCGGTGGTGAGCTCGCCGGCCATCGCGGGCGGTTTGGTGTTTATCGGTAGCCTTGACGGCTCGCTTTACGCCATCGACCAGGAGACCGGCCAGCAGAAGTGGAAAACGGATCCCACCGACAGCATCGCTTCGTCTCCCGCCGTTGCCGACGGAATCGTCTACTACCTGAGCTACGACCGCGCGCTGTACGCAGTTGCCGCTGATACCGGCGCCGCGAAGTGGCTCTTCGCCACCGGCGGTGAGAGAAGGTTCGAAGCAAAAGGACTGCACGGACTCATGCCCGCCGACCAGAACATCCCCGATCCGATGGATGTGTTCCTTTCTTCGCCGGCGGTATTCAATGGCCGCGTTTATTTCGGCAGCAGTGATGGTCATGTCTATGCAGTCGACGCGAAGACCGGCGTTCTCTCCTGGTCGTTTGTGACAAAAGACGTGGTGCACGCTTCTCCAGCGATCGCGAACAACACCATTTACATTGGAAGTTGGGACAGCAATCTCTATGCGTTGGACGCCGAAACCGGCGCGGAAAAATGGCGATTCAAAGCGGGAGAAGATCCCGTCGATTCACAATCAAGTGGGATTTCAATCTTCGCCTGCGGTTGTAGATGGCACCGTTTACACCGGCTGCCGCGATGGGCACGTCTACGCAATTGACGCTGCCACTGGTGCGAAGAAATGGGACTACTCGACGAGCCAGTCGTGGGTGAATGGCACACCCGCCGTGCGTGATGGAGTGGTGTACGTTGGCACGTCTGACACGCATCGTTTCCATGCCCTCGACGCGAAAACGGGGCGGTTGCTATGGGTCTTTGACGCGAAAAGTCTGATTTTTGGCTCGGCTGCGCTTGCCGGCAATCTTGCCTACGTCGGCGCTTTCAATGGCCACCTCTACGCCATCGACACAAAGTCCGGCGAGCTTACCTGGGATTTTCAGACCGAATCATCAAAGAAAAATTCGCTGGGAGTTCTGAATCCCGATGGAAGCATGGCGGCGTCTCTTCCGTTTTTTCACAATTTTCTCGATATGACGCTATATCTTTACCGGAGTTTTTCCGTTGGCGCGATCCTGTCGTCGCCCGTGATTGACCATGGCACCGTCTATTTCGGCAGCGCCGACGGCAACGTCTACGCTCTCCACTGATCGAGGAAGGTGTGATTGCAACCTCTTCTGGCAGAAGCCTACTTATAAACGAATGTTGCTTTGCTGTTCAGCGCACTGGAATGGGCCGCGGCTGCACGTGCGCAAACTCAGTACTAACATCTAATCCCCACGTCAACACTCGCCCTTTCACTTTCAATCATCGGCAGCGAGCGCCGCTACGGCTCGTCCTGCATAGAGAGGTGTCTCCGAGACGGCGTAGTCCGGATTGTTCTTCACCGCGTCGCGCCAATTCG
This sequence comes from uncultured Acidobacteriota bacterium, assembly GCA_963767205.1. Lineage (GTDB taxonomy): Bacteria > Acidobacteriota > Terriglobia > Acidiferrales > UBA7541 > Palsa-295. The sequence goes on along the minus strand of CAVYDF010000016.1, from coordinate 112,650 downwards.
CCTCCGTCACGCCGAAACGTTCCAGCATCACCTCCGACCGCAGAAATCCCGGCGTCAAAGCAATCGCCGCCACATTTTTGCGTCGCAGTTCGCGCGCCATCGCAAACGCCAGCCGGATAACGGTTGTCTTAACCATGTCGAAAATCAGGTGACCGCGATATACGTAGGAGTCGCCGTCCCCGATCTCGACGATCAAACCGCTCGTGCCGCTGGCCTTCGCCGATTCGATCATCAGCGGCGCGGCAAAGCGGCTCGTGATGATGTGCGTGTGGATTGCGTTTCGGAACATCGCGAAGCCTCGCTCGAGATCGATATTCCAGAATGTCTGCCCGAATTCGTACTCCGCGCTCTCCGAGATGTCGTTGACGAGAATATTCAGCTTTCCCTGTTCCGAGCGAATCCGCGCCACCTCCACTGGGCGCGGCGCACGAGCGCAACTCAGTGCTAACATTTCGCCGCAAACTTATGCAACTCGCAGCCCCCGGCGCGCGTCTCTTACCTGGACTCGGTAAGTAGCCGGGATGCCGGAAAAACTCATCAAAATTCTCCTGCGAACCTCACGCCGCATCCAGCCCGGCGCAATCGCCGTTTGCATTCTCTTTCTTCTCGCGGCGGCACATCTCGCGCCGGTCGCTGGCCAGGCTTCAGAACCGGAAATTCGCGCCCACGCAAGAGTGTTTCCCGATGTCGCTGCCGGCTTGATCGGAATTAAACGCGACGCTGCCGGCCACTACTACGTAGTCGCATCTCCCGCGAGCAAAGTTTTGATTTTGAGCGCCGACGGCAAGAGCATCGGCGAGATTCCTAGTGCGGCCGCTCAAGAACCCATTCCTTCGGACCCGAAGAGAAACCCCAAAATCGTATTCGCTGCCGACTTCGACGTGGATTCGAGCGGCCACGTGCTCGTAGCCGACCGCGGCGCGAACAACGTCAAGATTTTCGCCGCCGATGGATCGCTCGCCGGTGTGATTCCAATTCCTGCACCGACTTCGGTCGCCGCTCTTCCCGGCAACGAATTGGCAGTCACCTCGCTGCGCTACCACTGGCTGATGGGAATTTACGGATACGCCGGCACACTCGTTCGCGCCATAGGAGATCCGGGAGATTTCGCGCATGGGCCTGGCGCGCAGCACACTACCGATCTCGGCCGTGTTTCATCGGACGCCGCAGGAAATCTCTATTACGTTTTCCTGTTCCTGCCCGAGCCCACGGTGCGAAGATTCGATCGCTTCGGCTTCGCAGGCACTGAGATCGCTTTGGAAGAATTCGCAGCTGCCGCGCGCCATCACGAACTCTTCTCCGACTCTGACGATAATCCGCGCCCCGCCAGGACGCAGATCAGCGCGCTCGCCGTTGATTCCGCCACGCAGGAAATTTGGATCGCGATCGGAAATGAATTGCGGCGCTTCGACAAAAACGGCGTGCCCATTGGCTCCTATCGCACGCTGTCTCCTACCGGCGCACCCTTGAGTGCGAAGGCAATCCTCGTCGAACCCGACCGATTGCTTCTCGGCACCGAGGCGTGGGGCATCTTCGATTTCGTCAAGCCCGAAAAGGCTTCCGCAAATTCACTCGCGCACATTGATCGGCACGCAGCCGTTCTCGAAAATTTCCGCGCGCAAAAATATTTTGTAAGAAAGCAATAAGAAAATTCACGCAAAAATAATTTTAGCTTCGCCTCGCGTCCTGTGGAAAACCTGTGAGTAATGTGTGAAACCTGCTCGTATCGTTCGCTCAATTTTCTCTTGCTGTCTTCATCGCGTTTAGGCAGAATCCCGTCTCGCGATTCTCTTAAATACGGGCAAACGCGAGCACTCATGTACGTTGCACACGCGGGCGCGGGGTGCGACAAACTCTGAAAGGCCAGACTAAAAGCCTCACCCAGTCAGGATTCTATTTTCCACAGCATTTCCACACCAGTGGAAATTGCGCGGGGGCTAACTTTTGCTATGAATTTGTGGGATAAGATACTTCAGCACACTGAGCGGCGCGTCAATCCCCACAGTTTCGCCACATGGTTTCGTCCTACTCGCCAGGAATCGGCTGAGAACGATCGCCTGGTCGTTCGCGTTCCTACGCGGCTCTTCTGTAAGCGCTTAGCTGAAACCTACGGCGAGCTGTTGCAAGCCGTACTCACCGAAATCGGCAAGCCGCAAGTAGTACTCGAATACATCTGCGCCGAAGTGGAGCCTGTGCAGGCCAACGCCTTCCGCTCCGCAAGCGCAGGCCAAACTCGATTTTGATTCCACGATTCCCCAACTCAACCCGCGGTATACGTTTGACACATTCATCGTCGGCGCATCGAATCAGTTTGCGCACGCAGCCGCCGTCGCCGTGGCCGAGCAGCCCTCAAAATCTTATAACCCTTTGTTTTTGTACGGCGGAGTGGGACTTGGCAAGACTCACCTCATGCAAGCGATCGGCCACTCGCTCAAGCGCCGCGATCCGTCGCTGCGTCTCACCTACGTCAGCGCGGAAAAATTTACCAACGAAGTGATCTCCTCGATTCGTTTCGAGCGCATGGCCGCATTTCGCGAGCGCTTCCGAACCATGGATGTCCTGATGATTGACGACATCCAGTTCATCGCCACCCGCGAACGCACGCAGGAAGAATTTTTCCATACCTTCAACGCGCTCTACGACCAGCAGAAGCAGATCGTGATCTCCTCCGACTGCCCGCCCAAGGAAATCTCCTCGATTGAAGAGCGCCTGCGCTCGCGGTTCGAATGGGGACTCATCGCGGACATCCAGCCGCCCGACCTCGAAACCAAAATCGCGATTCTGCAGAAGAAGGGCGAGAACGAGCACGTCCAGATTCCAGACGACGTCGCCGAATACATCGCCCGCGCCATCAAGTCCAACATCCGCGAGCTCGAAGGCGCGCTCATTCGCCTGATGGCTTACGCTTCGCTCACCGGCGCGCACATCGATCTGCCCACCGCGCAGCAAGTGCTGAAGAACCTGATCGACACGCAGGACAAGAAAGTCACCATCGAGCAGATTCAGAAGCGCGTCGGCGAAGTCTACGGCATCCGCGCGCAGGATCTGAAAGTGCGCAGCAATTCGAGGGTGATCGCCTTCCCGCGCCAGGTCGCCATGTTCCTTGTGAAACAGCTCACGTCCGCTTCGCTGCCGGAAATCGGCCGGCAATTCGGCGGCAAGCACCACACCACCGTGCTCCACTCGATTCACAAAATTGCCAACCAGCGCCAGACCGACAAAGAATTGAACAAGACGATCAACAGGCTACTCGACTCGTTCGGTTAGACTTAGCAGTTCAGGCTCGCCGCCCGCGAGCTTTCACCCTGTGGACGCCCTGTGGAAGTTACCGCCAGCGCGTCGGCAGAAGCTCCAAGGGCGCGAGTTACCCACCGGCCGCGCGGGTTTCCACAAGCCAGTCGAACTACTAACCGCCGGTGGGAATAGCACTTATACCGTTTTCCGCAATCTCCACAGATGCGGCGACGGCGACGGGTTTTCTTATACTTACTTTATTCAAATAAAGAAAAGCAGTACAGTAGCCGCAGCCAGCAAAGGGGATTAACGCATGACGGAAGCGACGGCGTCTGCCCGTGCCACTCACGAAGAAAAAGGAACTGGCCCGATGGAATTCAGCGTAAAAAAGTTTGACCTGCTCGAAGAGCTGCAGCTCACGCAGGGCGTCGTCGAACGCAAGACGACCATTCCGATCCTTTCGAATCTGCTGTTCGAGGCCAAGGGCAATCGCCTCACGATCACCGCCACCGATCTCGAGCTGAGCATTCGCACGTCCTGCGAAGCCAAGGTGAAGAAAGAAGGCGCCGGGACGATTCCAGCAAAAAAACTTCTCGAGCTCGTGCGCCTGCTGCCCGAAGAGGAAATTCGCTTCAAGCTTCTCGAAAATCACTGGGTCCAGGTCACCAGCGATCGCCGCAATTACAAGCTCGTGGGCATGTCCAAAGAAAATTTCCCCGCGCTGCCGCAGTTTCCGCACGCGCTCGTAAAAATTCCCGCCAAGCTCATCGCCGACCTGATTGCTAAGACCACCTTCGCCATCTCGCTCGAAGAATCGCGCTACACGCTCAACGGCGCCCTCATGGTCCTCAAGCCCGGCTCAGTCACCATGGTTGCCACCGATGGCCATCGCCTCGCCATGGTCGAGCGCGATCATAAATTCGAAGGCTTCTCCGCCGAAACGCGCGTCCTCGTCCCCAAGAAGGCGATGACCGAAGTGCAGCGCCTCGCCGCCGAATCGGGCGACGACGGCGAAGTGGAATTCGCGCAGGACGAAAGCCACCTCTTCTTCCAGTTCGGCCGCCGCCTCCTCACCTCGCGCAAACTCACCGGCCAGTTCCCCAACTACGAAGCCGTGCTGCCGCGCGAAGTCACCAAAGTCGTCGTTCTCGAACGCGCCGAGCTTCAGGACGCGCTGCGCCGCGTCTCGCAACTGGCGGACTCCCGCTCGCACGCCGTGAAGTTCATGCTCGCCAAAGAAGGCCTCGAAATTTCCGCGTCCAGCCCCGAATACGGCGAAGCCAAAGAAATAATCGAAAAAGAATTCAAAGGCGACCCAATCGCGATCGGCTTCAACGCCCAATATCTTCTCGATTTCCTTGCCGCCGCCACCGACGGCCCCATCAACTTCGAGCTAAAAGACGAACAATCCGCCGGCCAGCTCCGCCCCGTCTCCGACGAGTCGACGCGTTACCGCTACGTCGTAATGCCCATGCGCATCTGATCGCGCTCGTTCGACTGCATTCACTGCCGATCTTTTTGCGCGAGCTTGGACGAATTTCTGTCCGTGATTTCGCCCCGATTTTTCGATGCCACGGGCGCCCGCACCTTGGGTTAATTCATCCTGTACCAAACACCACCGTAATCACATTGAAATAAAAGGAGTAATCGGCGTCTCAAGCCATCGATTTGTCTTGAGAATTCCGCCCATATCCGGTAAAATGTGTAGTCTGCAATAGTGGTCCCAGCCGGAGCCGGTTCGCCTCAGATATTTTGCTCGCGCCAGGGCAAATTGAGGCCTCCGAAATCCGGTTGTTCCCCTTCCGCGGGGGAGAATCAACGCTTCGCCGCGTCCCACCGAAATTTCGGAGCGGGACGGGATGGAGCAGCAACCCTTCGAGTCCCAGCTCGCACTCGTGCGAAGTCTGGGGCCAATGGGCAAGGCAAGTGTCGCGGCCTTCCGCCGACCGCCTTCCCGAGCAGTTCGCAAGTTTCGCGCAGTTTATTTTTTATTTTATGTAGCTCAGGTCTTCAGACCTGAGGCTTTTGAATTTGAGTAGGCGCGCTTTCCGCGCTGCCTGGATTTTGATTTGTCCGTATCTGAGGAGACGCAAACGTAATGGCTGAAAAGGAACCCCCGAAGGGCCACAAGTACGACGCAACCTCCATCAAAGTTCTCGGCGGCATCGAAGCCGTCCGCAAACGCCCCGCGATGTACATCGGCTCCACGGGCGAACTCGGCCTGCACCATCTCGTCTGGGAAGTGGTCGACAATTCCGTGGACGAAGCGATGGCCGGCTTCTGCGACGAAATCAATGTCACGGTGCACGACGATAACAGCGTCACCGTGGTCGACAACGGCCGCGGCATTCCCGTCGACATGCACGCCACCGAGAAAAAGCCCGCAGCCGAAGTCGTGATGACCGTCCTGCACGCCGGCGGAAAATTCGATAGCGACACCTACAAAGTTTCCGGCGGCTTGCACGGCGTCGGCGTCTCCGTCGTCAACGCGCTCGCCGACTGGCTCGATCTGGAAATTTGGCGCGACGGCGAAGTCTGGGAGCAGTCCTACGAAAAAGGCGTCCCCACCTCGAAGCTCAAAGCCTCCGGCAAAACGCGCAAGACCGGCACAAAAATCACCTTTCACGCCGATCCTTCCATCTTCGACAAAACCGTTTACAGCTTCGACACGCTTTCGCAGCGCCTCCGCGAGCTCGCCTTCCTCAATAAAGGCCTGAAAATCACGCTCGATGACGAGCGCAGCAACAAAAAAGCCGAGTTCCGCTTCACCGGCGGCATCGCTGAATTCGTCAAGCATCTGAATCGCGGCAAGCAGGTGCTTCACGATTCGCCCATCTACATGGAAGGCAAGCGCGCCCAGGTGGATATCGAAATCGCGCTGCAATACAACGACAGCTACGCCGAAAATGTTTTTTCCTTCGCGAATACGATCAACACCGTTGACGGCGGCTCGCACCTCGCCGGCTTCCGCTCCGCTCTCACGCGCACGCTGAATTACTACGCCAGCTCCACCGGCATGCTCAAAGAGCAGAAGGACGAAGTCTCCATCAATGGTGACGACGTGCGCGAAGGCCTCATCGCCGTCGTTTCCGTCAAGCTTCCGCAGCCGCAGTTCGAAGGCCAGACAAAAGGCAAGCTGAATAGCGATATCAAAGGTCTCGTCGAGCAGCTCGTCAACGAAAAGCTCGGCGAGTATTTCGACAAGCACTCATCCATCGCGCGCAAAATTATCGGCAAGTGCATTGACGCGGCCCGCGCCCGCGAAGCCGCGCGCAAAGCCCGCGAGCTCACGCGCCGCAAATCCGCGCTCGATTCCAGCGGCCTGCCCGGAAAGCTCGCCGATTGCCAGGAACGCGATCCTGCCCGCTGCGAACTCTTCCTCGTCGAGGGCGAATCCGCCGGCGGCTCCGCCAAAGGCGGCCGCGATCGCCGCTATCAGGCGATCCTCCCGCTCAAGGGCAAAATTCTCAACGTCGAAAAAGCCCGCTACGACAAGATGCTCGGCCACGAAGAAATTCGCGCCATCATCACCGCCCTCGGCACCGGCATCGGCAAAGATGATTTCGACGCCGCGAAGCTCCGCTATCACAAAGTGATTCTCATGACCGACGCGGACGTGGACGGCAGCCACATTCGCACCCTGCTTCTCACATTTTTCTTCCGCCACATGCGCGAGCTGATCGAGAAGGGCAATATCTTCATCGCCCAGCCGCCTCTCTATCGCGTGAAGCGCGGCAAAATGGATCGCTACATTCGCGACGAGCGCGATTTCGCCCGCGAACTGATGAAGCGCGCCACCGAAGAGCACGTGGTGAAAGGCAAGACCGGCAAATCGCTCGAAGGCGGCGAACTCACCCAGTTCCTGCTGAACATTCAGGAATACGACCAGGTCGCCGTGAAACTCGGCCGCCGCCTGGGCGACCCGAAGCTTGTCGACATCCTCGCCGAAAGCGACCTCGAAAAGAAAACCGACTTCGCCGACAAAAAGAAATTGCAGGAGCTGGCCAAGGCCATCGAAAAAGCCAAGCTCGAGCTCGAATCAAAGCTCGTCTACGACGAAGAGCACAGCCTGCACGAACTGCTCCTCAAAAATGGCGGCGAGCACAAGATCAATTGGGCCCTCGCGGCCACGGCCGACTACAAGCGCCTCCGCACGCTGCGCCAGGCCATTCAGGAAAACGACCGCCCGCCATTCACCATCCAGCACAACGGCGACAAAGTCACCAGAGACAATTCCTCCGCGCTCCTCGGCTACGTCCTCGAAGACGCAAAAAAAGAATTCACCATCACCCGCTTCAAAGGCCTCGGCGAAATGAATCCCGACCAACTCTGGGCCACCACGATGAACGCCGAAACGCGCACCTTGCTGCAAGTCCGCCTAGAAGACGCCGTAGCCGCCGAAGACATCTTCTCAACCCTAATGGGCGAAAACGTAGAACAACGCCGCAAATTCATCGAGGACAACGCCCTCGACGTCGTCAACCTCGACATTTGATTCCATGATTTACCAACTCACATGGAAAATTCTGCCGGGCCTGCGCGGCCTCTCCTGCTCCGACTTCCGCGCCACGCCAACCGCCGCGCCCAACACCGAGCAAGGCGTCGCCATCGATTGCGCGAGCGAGCGCGACTGCAACGCGCTGCTGCAAGAACTCGAATCGCACTTCGCCCCGCAGCGCTTCACAAACAACGCCTCGGCCTTCGAAACCGTGAAAACCTACGTCCTCGAAAAAATGGCGGGCAAACTATGACGCGCCGCGAAAAATGCAGCGGCGGCCTTCAGACCGGCGAATTTCTAATAGGAACAATCGGCATTTCAGAAAACAACTCATCTCCTTGCAAACAAAGGAGAAAGCAATTTTCTAATAGGGACAAAAACGGCATTTCGCCGTTCCGTGCATCGGATGCGGCAGCTGCATTTGCACGAATCACGAGTCACGAATTACAAGTCAATCTGAAGGGGTGTAAATGGCTGACGAAACAAATCAATCAATCCTTACTCCGGTGGATATCGAATCGGAGATGAAAAAATCGTATCTCGATTACGCCATGAGCGTAATCATCGGGCGCGCCCTGCCCGACGTGCGCGACGGCCTCAAGCCCGTCCATCGCCGCATTCTCTACGGCATGTACGAGCTCGGCCTCACCTCCACGAAGCCGTATCGCAAGTGCGCGAAAATCGTCGGCGAAGTGCTCGGCAAATTCCATCCGCACGGCGATTCGCCTGTTTACGACGCGCTCGTCCGCATGGCCCAGGATTTCAACATGCGCTACCCGCTCATCGACGGCCAGGGAAATTTCGGCTCCGTCGACGGCGATCCGCCGGCCGCGATGCGGTACACCGAAGCGCGCCTCTCGAAGATCGCGGAAGAAATGCTCGCCGACATCGAAAAGGAAACCGTCGATTTCATTCCCAATTTCGATGAAAGCGAAAAAGAGCCGGTCGTTCTGCCCACGCGCATCCCGAGCCTTCTCGTCAACGGCTCCTCCGGCATCGCCGTCGGCATGGCCACCAATATTCCGCCGCACAATTTGAAGGAAATCGTCGAGGCCGCGATCCTGCTCGTCGAAAATCCGGAAACCACGCTCAAGCAGGTGATGAAGATCGTTCCCGGCCCCGATTTTCCCACCGCCGGCTACATCTACGGCCGCGACGGAATTCGAGCAAGCCTACAAAACAGGCCGCGGCAGCTTCCAGGTGCGCGCCAAAGCAGCCATCGAACAGCGCGGCAAAGATCGCCAGGACATCGTCGTCACCGAACTGCCGTATCAGGTGAACAAGAAAAACCTGATCCAGCACATCGCCGAACTCATCAACAACAAGAAAATCGAAGGCATCTCCGACATTCGCGACGAAAGCGACCGCGACGGAATGCGCATCGTCATCGAAGTGAAGCGCGACGAGGAGCCGGAAATCATCCTCAACAAGCTTTTCAAGATGACGCAGATGCAGGAATCCTTCGGCATGATCCTGCTCGCCATCGTCGGCGGCCAGCCGCGCGAGCTCGGCCTGATTCAGCTGCTGAATCTTTTCATCGCGCACCGCATCGACGTTGTCCGCCGCCGCACGCAATACGACCTGCGCAAAGCCCGCGAACGCGAGCACATCCTGCTCGGCTACCGCATCGCGCTCGACAATGTCGACGATGTGATCAAAGTCATCCGCGGATCATCCAGCCGCGCCAACGCCCGCGAGAATTTGCACGACTTCTTCTCCAACAAGTGCGTGCGCGTGTTGGTGGCCGGCAAGGAACGCACCCTCGAAGGCATCAAGGTCGACCGCAAGAAGTACGGCATCGTTGCGCTTACCGGCGCCGCGATTGGTCCAGCCGAAGGCGAAGGCCTCACCTATGCCCAGATCGACGCCATTCTCGAACTGCAGTTGCACCGCCTCACGCAGCTCTCCGTCGACGAAATCCTCAAAGAACTCGGCGAAATTCGCAAGCGCATCGAGGAACTGGAAGAAATTCTCGGCAGCGAGAAAAAACTGAAAGCCGTCATCGTCGCCGAGCTGCGCGAAGTGATGAAATCCTATGGCGACGAGCGCCGCACCCAGATCGTCGATCGCGTCGAAGAAATCAAGCTCGAAGACTTGATCAAAGACGAAGAGATGGCCATCACCGTCAGCCACGCCGGCTACATCAAGCGCACTTCGGTCGACGTCTACCGCCATCAATCGCGCGGCGGCAAAGGCCGCATCGGCGCCAAGACGCGTGAAGACGATTTCGTCGAGCATTTCTTCACCGCCTCGGCGCACAGCTACATCCTGCTGTTCACCTCGAAGGGCCGCATTTATTGGCTGAAGGTCTACGAAATTCCCGAAGCCGCGGCAGCCACGCGCGGCAAAGCGATCACGAATCTCGTTCGCTTGCAGGAAGGCGAGACGCTCACGGCCGTCGTGCCCACGCGCAACCTCGAAGAAACAGGCCGCTATGTTTTCCTCGCCACGAAAAACGGCACGGTGAAGAAAACCGAGCTCGCCGAATTTTCGAATCCTCGTCCCTCGGGCATCATCGCCATCAGCCTCGACGACAAAGATGAACTGATCGGCGCAAAACTCACCGACGGCAAGCAGATGATTTTCCTCGCCAGCCGCGACGGCCAGGCCATCCTCTTCCGCGAAACGGAAGTCCGCTCGATGGGCCGCGGCGCGGGAGGCGTCAACGGAATGGATCTCGCCAAGGACGATTACGTCGTCAGCATGGACGCGGTCCAGCCCGACTTCGAAATCATCCGCAAGGAATACAAGAACGAGACGCAGAATCTCGACGAGCTCGAAAGCGACCAAATCCGCGAATCGCTCACGTCGCTCATGCTCACCGTCGCAGAAAAAGGCTACGGCAAGCGCACCCCGCTCGCCGAATATCGCGTCACGTCGCGCGGCGGCAAAGGCGTCATCAACCTGAAATCCACCGATCGCAACGGCCCGGTCGTCGCGGCCCTCCAGGTCCGCGAAGATTCCGACGTGATGATCATCACCGGCCAGGGCAAAGTAATCCGCGTCCACTCCGGCGAAATCCGCGAAGCCGGCCGCTCCACGCAAGGCGTGAGATTGCTGCGCCTCGAGGAAGGCGACCGCATCGCCGCCGCCGCCGCAATCCTGGAAGAGGAAGAAGCCGCAGTAGTCGCGCCACCGGAACCAGAAAAGAAGTAGCCGTTCAGTAGCGTAGGCTTCAGCCTGCGCCAACGTAAAAACACGGCGCAGCCGCCGATTCTTGGCTAACATTCGATTTCGTTCTTTGGATTGGAACCAAGCGGGAAAAGGAACTCAGCCGGCGCGGGTATGCCAAGCATCGTCACACGCACCGCGTGCTACTTGCGGCGCAGGCTGAAGCCTACGCTACTCAATCCGCGGGCGGTGGCGGCAAATAATATCCTGGGCGCGTCCGCACGCTGACGCCCTCCCGGTCCACCGTCACTTTGATCTCGTGGTAGCCGGATTCCACATTTGGCGGCGGACGGTAACCCAGCGAATATTGCGCGTGAATCTCGCCGCCGATTTCATCCACGGCTTTCTGAATCGTGCTGTCGCGTTTTCGCGTTCAAGAACATTCCGCCGGTAGCCTTGCTCGCGATAGCCAGTGAATTCGGCCCGATCGCGTTCTTGCCGGTTTTCACCAGGAAAATCACGAGCGCCATATAATCGATCGGCGCGTTGGCCGCTTGCCGTTCGAGATCGGGTGTCTGCGGCTTTCCCGGCGGCGTCGGAATCGGATACGTTCCCGGCGGGCCGAGCGAGTGGTCCACGGGCTCTTTCTTCGCGCGCAAATCCGCCATGGCAGTGCTGAGCCCGATCGAGTAGATCGTCACGTTGCCGAGTTGCGCGCTCCGCAGCACTTCGCCCAGCGTACTCTCGCTGCCCGTATCCTGCGCTTCGCCGAGCACCACCAGAATCCGCCGCTGCGGCAGCGGCCGCTTTTCGAGCAGCGAAATGCCGCGCGCCATCGCGTCGTACAAATGCGAACCGGAATTTCCCGTGGTGAGATTGTTGATCACCTCTCCGATGCGCTCCGGGATCGGTGGTAAATTTTTTCAGCAGGCTCACGTCGTCGTCGTAGCCCACCACGGCCACTTCCGACGTCTGCGCCATCACGGTTTCCGTGAAGACGATGCCCATGCGCTTCACCGACGGAAACATCGGATCGATGTGCGAGCTGGTTTCGACGACGAGCACAATCGAAAGCGAGCTCGCGCCGAGATCGAAGTGCTCGATCTTCTGTTCCACGCCATTGTCGAAAATGTGGAAGCTTTCCTTGGGGATGTCGAGCAGCATCTCGCCGCTCGCGTTGCGCACCGTCACCGGCGCCGTCACTTCATTCACCCGCACGTGAATCGTGCGCTTCGCTTCTTCGGGAGTCGGCTGCCTTTCCGGTTGGATGCCCGGCTTGGTGTGCAGCGGCCCAGGCGGCGCCTGGGCGCGCGCGGGAGACGCCAGCGCGAAAAGCGCCGCAACCGCCGCGATCAACGCGGCCAAGCCCGCTATTCTCTGTAAGCCAAAGCCCATAGAGGTATTTTATCTGATTCCGGATTCGGCTCAGGGCGTTGCATGCATCGAACGGGAAGTTCACGCGATGGAAATCGCGCTCAATACGCGCCGAGCGCCTTCCGGCCAACAGTACTAAAATAGTTGCTCGCGTGTTCGTTTGCGTGTTTGCTGCCGCACTCATGGCCGCGCGCACTAGCTCACTCAGAGGGGGAATTCATGAGACGTCCCAGCCACCTGCCGATGGCGAAGCTCGCCTACCAGGATCCGATGTTCATGGACAGCCTGGGAGCGCGCCCGCTGCGCATTCTGGCGGAGTATCTCGATCCGCTGGCGCGGCTGCGGCGCGAAAAAGTGGCGGACACGATCGTGATGTTCGGCTCGGCGCGCATCCACTCGCGCGAACAAGCTCAGCACGAGCTAAAAGAAGTTCGAGCGCGCTCGCGCGGCCGCCGCAACGCCCAGTGGGCGGAGCGAATTCGCCACGCCAAATCCCATCTGGAGATGTCGCGCTACTACGAAGAAGCGCGCGAGCTTTCGCGCCGCATCACGAGCTGGTCCATGACGCTCGGCGTGCACCCCAAGCGCTTCGTCATCTGCTCGGGCGGCGGCCCGGGAATCATGGACGCAGCGAACCGCGGCGCTTTCGACGCAGGCGGCTCGTCCATCGGCCTCAGCATCCAGCTTCCGCACGAGCAGCGCCCCAATCCCTACATCACCGAAGACCTGAATTTCTGCTTCCATTATTTCTTCATGCGCAAGCTGTGGTTTGCGCAGATGGCGAAAGCGCTGATCGTGTTTCCCGGCGGATTCGGCACGATGGACGAGCTATTTGAAATGCTCACCCTGCTGCAGACGGGAAAGCTTTCCTCGCACCACTTGATTCTGATTTACGGCAGGAAATATTGGGACAAGGTGTTCAACTGGCGCCACATGCTGCGCTACGGAACGATCAACGAGCGCGAGTACAAGCTGCTCCAGTTCTCAGACAATGTGGATGACGCATTCGATCGCGTCCGCGCAGAGATGGAAGAACACCACCTCTCGGTGGACGAAGAGCAGTAGTCCGACTCGACCTGTGCTTTCGACGATTCGCCGACCATCTGAATCGCGCGAATAGCACGGCATTCGCCGCAGATCGGCCAGAAAAGCAAAGCGGGGATGGAGCGCATGCCCCATCCCCGCTCTTTCATTTTCACCGTCAGAGGGAAGCGTTTATTCTCGTCAGTTAGTTCTTCGAAACTTCCAGATCAGCCTCGAACGCGGCGCCAAACATCGCTTCGAAGCGCTGCTTCTCGTGCTTATCGTGAACCAGCACCACCGGCGACACGCGCACTGACTGCTTGCACTCGCGGCAGGTAGTCGCTTCACCTTGCAGATCCTGCACGAATCCGTCGGTGAAGTGATACGCCGAGCGCGGGCGCCGTGCGTTCTTCACGCCGGCAATGCCGCAATGCGGACAGGTGAACTCAACGTGATCCTCGAGCGGATCGCGGTTGAGCGCAGCCCATCCGGTGTAGCGAACTCCAATCGTTTCCAGAGAATTCTTCATTATGATGACCTCTCAATCCCCAAGAGGGGGCTAGGAACAAAGGATTAGACGCGAGAAAACCGAAAATGGTGCACGCATGGCGCCAAAATCGTAATCGGAGGAATTGAATAACTTAGAAGAATACTAACAACAATTTCGCAGCTTGCCCGCCGTTGTCGCCGAATTTCCGGAACTGCCGCGACGCTTCGGTGTCTATAGCTTCAAGAGGTCGCGCGAACTCCAGAGCGGTTGAAGCGGTGAAGCCGAAGCGCAGCCTTCTCCGCGAACTAGTTGCGAGCTCGACCGAACGAGGGTAAGCGACCGTTGCTCGTTAGAAGCGTGTGTCGCACCTACGGCGCTCGGATAATTCAGGGCAACGTGTACCCAGGGCTTCCGCCCTGGGCTAACTATGTGCCGCGCCTACGGCGCTTATTTCTTAGTCGATCGCTTCGGCTTCGATTTCGAAGAAAACCGCGCGTTGTTAGTTTCATCGTCTCGGTTGCTCGACTAGAAAACTGCCGGTCTGAAGACCGGCGCTACAAAATCGTAAAAAGGACCAAAGAAAGCTGATTTGCAAAACGGCTGCCAGCCGTCGTGCGTGGAGGTGTGCCCATGAGCGATCTCGGAAGTTTGTCTGAATGCCTGGTTGACAACGATCCTGCCGCGCGAGTGCGTGCGCGCCGGCTTCGCAGCAAAGCTCTCGCGCTTTCCGTCGCGCTCGAAGCCCTCATTCTAGCCGCGCTGCTCCTGTGGCCGCTGATCGCTCCGGGCGTGCTCACCGCACATTACATCTGTGACTCCCGCGCCGCCCTATTAGGGCGGCGGCGCACACGCACCACGAGCGAACCACGATGCATCGTCCACACACGTCCTCTTTTCCCGACGATCTGCCTCGCCGTTTGCGCGCCGGTGGTTCGTCCGTCGGCCCCGGAAAATAGTTCGGAGGCGCCGGACATCGGCCCGGGCCAGGGCGGCGGAAGCGAAGGCCCGGGCTCTGCCAGGCGCGGGGCCAAGCTTGCCCGGAGGAACGGGCGATCGCGTCATCGTCCCGGAACCGCCTCACGCCGAGCCGCCTCACGTTCGGCCGATGCTACGAAGCGGGGAGTGATGGCGGCGATGCTCGTGAATCGAGTGGAGCCGAAATATCCGACCATGGCCATAGCGGCGCACATTTCCGGCACGGTGCATTTGCGCGCCATCATCGGAAAGGACGGCACGGTGCGCGAACTCGAAGTGGTGGACGGAAATCCGCTGCTTGCGCAAGCAGCACTGGTCGCCGTGCAGAATTGGCGTTACCAGCCAACTCGGTTGAACGGTGAGCCGGTGGAAGTGGAAACCTACGTCACGGTGAATTTCGTTTTGAAGTAAATCCGGCGGAAAAAGAAAAAGGGCGCTACGAAATCTCGCAGCGCCCTCAAAGCCAAAGGCAAGCTGAAGCCGAAGCCGCTAGAACTTGATCACAATGCCCGTCGAAAGCCGGCCATTGTTCTGGCTGCCTCCGAAAAGACTCGTGTGAATCCAGTCGCCCTGAATGATGCGCCAGTAAATCGGCCCGCCGATTTTTGTGTCAATTCCAACGCCGAGCGCTGCGGCAAAAGATGTGTCACTGCCATCGCCATTCGGTGCTCTGGGCTACGCCCACGAGGAGATGGACGAACGGCGATACGCGCGCCGGAAAGGAAATCTGCGGGCCGAACAGATAATTGTACTTTTCGTGCCGTCCGACCATAGTGCCCGTCAAAATCCCCCACGCCTCCGAGCCAATCCGTAAATTTGTATTGTCCCGAGAACTCCCATCCGTTCAGGTTGGAGTCCGGCCGGTTGTCGTTGTGCATGAACGAATAACCGCCGAACACTTCCACTTTGTCTGAAAGAATGCCCTGCGCGTGCGCCGCAAACGACACGAAGAATAGCAGGCCCAGCAATAACGAAAGCTTTCGAACCATAGAACGTCCTCCTCAGGAGTATTGGGATTGAGACCCGCCGCGCGCCCAGCTCGGCGATGCCTTTTTGACGTATCCAGCTGACTTTCGCCCTTCCCCTCCCCGGGAGAGAGAGTCGGGCAACTAGCTTCCGCTGGACTCCAAAATTCGATGCAATCAGGCCCTAAAGGGTTACGGATAAAAGACTTCTTCTACACCATCTATAGTAGGGGTTCCCCGGTACCGTTGGCAATGATTTCCCGGGTGGCGTCGCGGAGGCGAACGATTTCGTGCCAGTCGTTGCCCGCGGATGGGTCGGGGACGACGAGCGGGCCGAAGGAAACGGTGACGCGGCCGGGGCGAGGCAGGCGCGTCTTATCGCGCAGAATCTGGCGGGCGCCACGCACCGCGACAGGGCAAATCGGCCGCTGCATATCCACGGCGGCCTTGAAAGCGCCGAGCTGAAACGGGCGAATGCCGGTCATCGAAGTGAAGGTTCCTTCGGGGTAGATGGCCACCGACTCGCGGCGGCCGAGCGCTTCTTCCACATCTTCGGTCTGGCGGACGCGAGCTTGCGGATCGCTGCGGTCGAAGGCGAGATGGCCGGAGCGGCGGATGATTTTGCCGACGAGCGGCATATCGAGCGCTTCGCCTTTGGCGACGAAGCGCACGCCGAGCGGAAGCGACGCGAGCGCCACAAAAATATCTACGTAGCTCGAATGATTGGGCGCGAAAATCCAGGGGCCGGACGTCGCGAGGTCGTTGAGTAGTTCGCCGTGCTCGACTTCGAGCGGGATCCTGGCCGCGCGCAGAATCAGCCGCGAGCCCGAGTGCGCGATTCGCGCCGCGCGGTCGCGATCGGATGTGAGCGAGACGGCAATCCACAGCCCGGTGAGTATGATTCCAAAAGTCGAGAGTGCGTAGACGCCGTATGCAGCTTCGAAGGCGCGTTTCGTTCCGGCTTTCATCCACGCCCATGTACGAGGAACGGCGCTGCGCGCTGCGAGGCGCGCCACCTGCACCCAGGCGGCTTGCTGTTTTTTGCCGAGATTCCCTTCGAGGTAGAGGCGCCTTGTTTCGCTGCGGCGAAGCTTGCCGCTGGAAGTTTTTGGAATCGATTGCGGCCGAAGCAGCTCGACCGTGTCCGGCGGCACGCCCATCGCCTCGCTCACGGATTGCGCGATTTCGCCGGAGATGCGTTTCGCGGCGGACATATCGCGCACTTCCGCCGCGACGATTAATTTTTCGGTGCCGGTGCGTTCGTCAGGAGCGCCGAAGGCAACTACGCATCCTGTGCGAACTCCAGAGACGCGTCCCGCGATTTCCTCCACTTCGTGTGGGTAGATGTTGCGGCCGGCTTTGATGATCACGTCCTTGGCGCGGCCGGTGATGTAGATTTCGCCGTCCGCCCAATAGGCGAGATCGCCGGAATCGAGCCAGCCGCCTTCGTGAATCAGTTCGCGCGTCGCGGCGGGATTTCGGTAGTAACCGCTCGTGGCCGACGGCGCCGCGAAACTGGAGCTGGCCTTCGGCGCGCTCGCCGAGTGCGCGCTCGTTTTTTCCTTGTCGACGATGCGAACTTCGACGCCCGGCATCGGTTTCCCGGCGCCGACGAATTCGAGCGGCGCCTTGTCATCCGGCTTTGCGGGAATTGCGCGGCCTTCGATTCGAGAGCGGCGCGCTCGATGCGATCCACTTTGAAGCCAGAGCCCAGCGGCGGCGCGGAAACGCCGAGGCACGCTTCCGCGAGTCCGTAGACGGGCATCAATGCTTCGCGGTGAAAGCCGTAACGAGCGAATCGCGCGGCAAATCGTTCGAGCGTGGCAGCGGCCACCGGCTCCGCGCCGTTGGTTGCGGCGCGCCAGGAACTGAGATCGAGCCCTTCGATATCCTTGTCCGCCACTTTTCGCACGCACAGCTCGTAGGCAAAATTCGGCGCGGGGCTGATCGTTCCGCGGTGATTGTGAATCGCCCACAGCCAGCGATCGGGGCGGCTGAGGAACGCGAGCGGCGACATCACGACCAGCGGAATGCCGGTGACGATTGGAACGAACCAGGCGCCGATCAATCCCATGTCGTGATAGAGCGGCAGCCAGCTGACGGCGACATCGTCGGCCTGAATATGATGCCGCCGATGATTGCCTGAATATTTGCGAGAAGATTCGCGTGCGTGAGAATCACGCCTTTGGGATCGCCGGTGGAGCCGGACGTGTATTGCAGGAAAGCGATATCTTCGCTGCTGGCGCGATGCGAAAGATGTTCCACGGGCCGCCATTCGCCGGAAGGCGTTGCAGTTGCGTCGGCCGGTTGGCCGCTCGCGAGGCGTTGCGCGTTTAGCACTTCGCGCAGTGACGGCACGCGCGGTTGCAGCGTGCGGGCGAGCCCTTCGGCCTGGCGCCAGGTGACGAGGAATTGCGCTTCGGCATTGCGCAAGATGTTCGATTGCCGCGCGGCGTATTCGGCGATGCGGTCGGCGCGAAACGGCGGATAAATCGGGACGGGAATGCCGCCCGCGAGCAGAATGCCGGCGAACGTGGAGAAAAATTCGGCGCACGTGGGCAGCATGATCGCGACGGTCTGGCCGGATTCGAGGCCGCGGCGGCGCAGTTCGTCCGCGACGGCGGACGATCGCTCGTAGAGCTCGCCGAAAGTGATCGTGCGCGGCTTTTCATCTTCCTCGTAGAGAAAGATGTGAGCGCGATTCGGCTCGGCGCGGCCGCGCAGACGGATTACTTCGGTGAGCGTTTCGGCTTTGCGGATTTGTTCTTCGAGGTCGGGCGAGTTATGGCAGAGTTACATCACGAGTGATAGGCTGCGCGGCGACGGATGCGGCGGTGCTGGCAGCGCCCCGCCCGCTAGCTTCGTGCGTTCCGCTGAAGGATCCTCGCGCAGGATCGCATCGATCAGATCCTGCACCGTGTCGGCTTCAGCTACCACCTGATCCGGCAGCCGCACGCCGCAAGTGTTGCCGAGCCGCAGCATGAGCTCGACGCGCTCGAGGCTGCCGAGACCCAGTTCGCGTTCGAGATGCGCTCGAGCGCCGCGCGCGCCAAGCTCTTCCAGCCCGCGCAATCCGCCAAGCTCGACGAGCAGCTGCCGGACGGTTCCAAGCGCTTCCGCTTCGACGATGGCTTTGCGATCGAATTGTATTTTGGCAGCGCCCACAGGAATGGTCAGGGCGAAGCATCGCCCGGCGTGCGAATCTCAAATACCCCCGATGAACCGAGCCTACCACCCGGCTACAGGTGGTTCAAGTTCCGGTACTGACCGGTCAGTTAATCGTGCATTCGCCGGTGCCGTCCAGGCATTTGCCGAATCGATCTTGGGGCTTCCGCTCGATGCAATTAGGGTTACTTAAGATTAAGGAGGAATCCGATGTCCGTTCACCCTTCGTCTGTAAAGCCCTATAAGGGCCTGGGGATGGAGGGCGCCGTTGCGAAATTGGTACGCGTCCCTTACAAAAAAATCGCTTGAGGATTTCAAAGCGCTGGCCCGTGCGCATTGCCGATCAAATTCCGCCCAATAGTAATGTTCTCGAAGCCGCTCCAGGGCCGGGATATTGCGCGATCGAATTGGCCAAACTCGGCTAACTACGAGATCGTTGGGCTGGACATTAGCAAGACCTTTGTCGAGATTGCCCGCGGAATGCTGCGAAAGCAGGGATGCGAGTGAGACTTTCGCAGAGGTAACGTCTCCGACATGCCTTTTGGCGACGAGACTTTTGATTTTGTTTTCTGCCGCGCTGCATTCAAGAATTTCAGTGAACCGAAGCGCGCCCTGCAAGAGATGTATCGCGTACTGAAGCCAGGCGGCCAGGCTCTAATCATTGATCTTCGGAGGGATGCGTCCAGAGAATCAATCGGGCATGCCGTAGATGCTATGAAGCTCGGCGCTGTGAACCGGGTCATAACCAAAATGACATTCCGTTTCATGTTGCTGAAGCGAGCCTATACAAAGAGTGAATTCAAAGAGTTAATTGCAGAGACAAAATTTCAGAGCATCGAAATTCGCGACGACCTGATCGGTTTGGAGATATGGCTCACCAAAAATCGCGAGGCTTCCTAGGCCGGCCCGCGAGCGCAATTTCAGACGAGAGTTATTTTGGGTTGGTGGCCAGGGATTTTGAGAAGAGCCACGGGAATAGTTTTGGCTCGTCGTAGGCTTTCACCCAGGATGGATGCCCGACGCCGGGATACTCGGTGTAGTGGGGTCGCTGCTCACCTTCTTCATTGCTGCGAACATTCGCTGCGATTCTGTGACCGGGACGATTTTGTCAGCGGCGCCGTGAAAAATCCATACCGGAACATTGCCGACTTTTGCGGCGGCGTCTGAATAGCTTTTGGGATCGTCGGGCGGCGTCAATTTTACGAGGTCGGGATAAGCTTTCAGCGCGGCGGCGGGCGGACGGATGCCGCCGCAAATCACGATCAGGGCGGCGAATCGCCCGGGATTATTTTCAGCCAGGCGCCAGCAGCCGTAGCCGCCCATGGAAAGTCCGGTCAGATAGGTGCGTTGCGCGTCGCCGTCGAATTCTTTTATTGCGGCGTCGAGGGTGGCCATGGCGAGATCCTGCATGGGTGGATGGATCCACCAGAGATTTTTCGGGCATTGCGGCATCACCACGATCGCGGGAATTCGGCTGCGGCGTTGCGAATGGCGGGGCCGATGCCCACGTCGGTTTCGAGCAAGCCGTCGTCGCCGCGCTCGCCGGCGCCGTGAAGGAAAAGAATCACCGGCCACTTTTGGTGGGAGTTCCAGTTATCCGGAACGTAGACCTGGTATTTGTAGGTGATGCCTTGCACAGTGATGGTGCGGTCGAGAAATCCGGTTTCGTGTTTTCTTGCGTGAGCGGGAGCGGCGAGCAGTGGGATAGCATCAGAATCAGAAGCGGGAGCAGTCTTCGCGGCGACAACGTGCACTCAATTCCTCCCTTTCTTTACTCTAGCATGACTATTCGGCCTCCGGCGTGGTGTATCCCTGTAGTTTCCGAAATTAATTTGAAAACGCCTTGTGAGGGCTGAGGGAGAAACCCTTGGCGATAAAATGGCGTCTATTTAAATGTGAGTGGAACGATGGGACGCCGGCTGGAACTCGACGCGATGCGCGGGCTGATGCTGGTGTGGATCACGCTGACGCATTTGCCGACGGCCGCCAGCGCCTACGTGAATCAGCCCTTCGGGTTCGTTTCCGCGGCAGAAGGATTTATTTTTCTTTCGGCGCTGTTTACCGGGCGCATTTATTTTCGCCTGGCGGAGCACGACGGCTATCGCGCGATGACGCGAAAAATTTGGGGCCGCACGCTGCGATTGTATGGCTACCACGCGCTTTTGCTGGCTTTTGCGTTTCTGGTGGCAGTGCCGATCGCGTCGCGCGGCAACCGGCCGGGGCTTCACAACCTTCTCGATTTTTATTTCATGGCGGGCGCGAAGCAGGCGGTGACGGAAGCGGCGCTGCTGATTTACCGCCCGCCGCTGCTCGACATTTTGCCGATGTACATTATTTTTCTGGCGATGTCGTCCGCGGTGATTCTGCTGGCGCGCCGCATTGGATGGAAACCGATTCTGTGGAGTCTTTCGCGTTCTGGGTGCTGGCGCAATTTGGATTTCGCACTGCCGAACATACTTTCATGATGCACTACATCCCGACGCGAATTCCGCTGAACGAAATGGGAGCGTTCGATCTGTGGGCCTGGCAATTTCTGTGGATCGCGGGAATCTGGCTGGGCGTGCGTTGGGCCCAGGACGATTTGCCGATCGAGGCGTGGGCGCGAAGGTGGTGATCCCGGCGGCGGTGATCGCTGCGGTGTTCTTTTGTAATGCGGCGGCTGATTGCGCACGGGTTGCGAGCTGGGCGCGACGAATTTCTTTTCGACAAGTGGCACCTGGGGCCGCTGCGGCTGCTCGATTTCGCGGCGGTGGCGGCGCTGCTGATCGTTGCGCAACGCGTTGAAGCCGCTGGCGATTCGGCCGCTGGTGCTGATGGGGCAATCTTCGCTGCAGGTGTTCTGCGTCACCTGCTGTTTTGTTTTGCGGGGCTCACGCTGATGGGCAATGCGTCCATGCTGAACGGGTGGCGGCAGTTCGGGCTCTTGGCCGCAACGTTCGCGGCGATGCTGGCCACGGCAAAGCTTTTCTCGAAGAGCGAAGCCAAGCACGAGCGCCAGCCAAAGACTTCTTCCGGGGTTGGAACACAAATCATCTGGCCGCCGCACGCTCACGCTGCGCCGGGGTAGCTGCGTCGATCCCGCTGCTGAAAAGCGATTCATCTTCAGCGGCGCGAGCACACAGGACGGACACAATCTCGCTGATTTGGAATGGTGCTCCGATGTGGAATGGCTCCCGCTGTGGAATCTCACCTGATGTAAAATCGCAGATGTGACCACCGATTCAGGCGAGGGTACCGAAAAAGAACGGCTCAATTTTCTTGCGACCCGCCTCGGGGAGCTCAACAACACCGCTTCGCAGGTTCTGATTTTCCTCAGCTTTGCCATCGTCGCCGGGGTCACATTTCTAACGCTGAATCCCACTCCCCGACCACGAAAGGTGCGATTCATGGCGCTTTGCGATGGTGGATCGGAGCGATATTCCCCACCGTCGTCGGAATTCTTCCTTTGAAAGAGATTCGGGATCGAGACGTTCACTGGTATCGCGCGATTCTGTGGGTCCGATTTGTGCTGATGTGGTCGGCCATCGTCTGCATTTTTGTTGGCGCGATTTGGTTCTTCAAAGCGGTCTAGCTAAAAAAATTCGTGTAGCCGGTTGCCTTTCGCCGATTAAATCCTCTATTCCATTCCTACACGCTTTATCACTCCGGCTTTACAGCGCCATGCCCGATTCCCGCCACGCCGAAAATTGATAATGCTGGACGCACGAGG
This sequence comes from uncultured Acidobacteriota bacterium, assembly GCA_963767205.1. GTDB lineage: Bacteria > Acidobacteriota > Terriglobia > Acidiferrales > UBA7541 > Palsa-295. The sequence goes on along the minus strand of CAVYDF010000016.1, from coordinate 90,106 downwards.
CTACCGGAATGACTTCAACACAAATTGCATTGCTCGTGATTGTCGTGATTGCTGTAGTCGCAGTGGCTGCGCTGCTCATCTTGCAGAATCGCACCAAGAAGCTCCGCGCGCGCTTCGGGCCAGAATATGACCGGGCCGTCGCGGAGACCGGAAACAAATTCAAAGCTGAGGCGCAGCTGGAGAAGGTTGAAAAGCGCGTCAGTCAATATCCTCTGCGGCCGCTCACCGCGGCGGATCGAGACCGTTTCCAGCAGTTGTGGCGGGCGATTCAGGCGAAGTTCGTCGATGACCCGGCCGGCGCTTTTGTGGAAGCGGATCAACTGCTTGGGGCCGTGATGTCGGCTCGGGGCTATCCGCCGACCGATTTCGACGAATCGCGCCACGGAAATTTCCGTGGATCACGGCACGGTTGTCGAGGAGTACCGGGCGGGGCACGACATCGCGATTCGCCATTCGCAAAGGCAGGCCAGCACGGAAGATCTGCGAAAAGGCATGGTTCACTACCGCGCGCTATTCGACGAATTGATGCGGGAGGAGGCGGTGCCGCTGCGCGCACGCGCCGCGGGACATAGTTAGCTGCAGCGATCGCCGGGCGGGGCAATTTTCAAGAATCTGAATTTCGCACAAATCGATAAAAAGGGAGTCACCGATGACAGAGCATCTCCGCAGGGATCTAAGCCTCAACCCTGATCTATCCGCCACCGCCGATCCAAACTTGCCGGCTCCAGAAAGGCAAGTAATGAACGATCCTGACTCGCGCCCTTTGGTGACTCCGCCTCCCGGCGATATCCGGGCCTCGAGTGTCGCGAGCGGTACGGCTACCGGAGCTGCAGTGGCACGCGCACCGGAGGAAGAGCGAGCCGCCCTATTTGCAGGCAATGAAGCAAATGAGCTGCGCGGGCGATGGGACAGCATTCAGGTGGGCTTCGTCGACGAGCCGCGCAAAGCTGTGCAGGAGGCCGACGCGCTGGTTTCCGACACGATCAAGCGGCTGAGCGAAGTATTCGCCAATGAACGCCAGAACCTCGAACACCAGTGGGGCCGCAACGACAATGTTTCCACCGAAGATCTTCGCGTGGCACTGCGAAGATACCGCTCATTTTTCTCGCGGCTTCTCGCAATCTGAACTGATCGTGAGCTGAACCGAGTTTAGTCATTGTGTGTTTAACCTTGGCCTGTCGCAGGCTTCGACCAAAATCACGTTTGGCGAAAACCGCACGAAAGCGAAAGGGTAGGTACTTTCGTACCGGTAAGGCTGAACCGAGGGTCTATCGACGCGGTTGGCGTCCCAGCGCACAATCACTGTGGATTCGGGGACTGTACGGCGACTGGCAAACGCTCACCCCCCATGAGCGCTGGCCGCTGGATGGCAACCTAGAGTTTCTGCTCCTCCAACACCCCAATGCCCCGAGCGGCCGGCTCCCCCACCGGCCGCTTCTTCTTTTTGGCTCCGAGTTGACCTCAAGCTGACCTCAAGTCAGCCAGAAAAAATTGTGATGCGAACGATAAGGCCAAAGTGCCTTGACTTCGCGCTTGCCGAGTTCTATAGAAGCGTGCATTGGGATAACGGGGCCGCGGTTAAACATATTTCAAAATCAGGGTTAGGGGCCCAGGGCGGCAAGTCGTATCTTGACCGTTCTTTCTTCACGGGGGAATCCATGTTTCAACGGGTGCTTTGCGTATCAGCATTTGTCCTCCTCTTCGCCTCGGGGTTTGCAGTTCCAGCCGCTGCACAATCGAACGACGGTCGATTCTTAGGGACAGTGACCGACTCGCAGGGGAAGGTCGTCGTTGGCGCAAAAATCGCAATCACCAACACCGGCACCGGTACGACGCGCAACCTGGAGTCGAACGGAGCCGGAGACTATGCTGCGCCCGCGCTCCAACCCGGCTTGTATACCGTGATGGCCGAAGCCCGCGGATTCAAAAAGGTAGAGCACTCGAATATTCGGCTGGAAGTAGGAAATGATGCGCGCATTGATTTTCAGCTGGTTCCCGGCGCGCTGGACGAAACGATACAAGTAACAGCCGAAGCGCCCCTTATTACAACAACGAACGACACAATCGGCGGCTCGCTTTCAAACAAAGAGATCAACGATCTGCCTTTGAACGGCCGCGACTATCAGAATCTCGTTGTGCTGCGGCCGGGAGTGGTCCGTTTCCCAGGCGGCGGATTCGAATCCATTGCTGCGAACGGCATGCGCCCGGAAGACAACAACTTTGTCGTCGACGGAAGCGACGATAACGATCCGTACTATTCCCGGCAATATCATCAACGCGGAAGGCGTGCAGGGAACGCCGGGATCAATTCTGCCCATCGATGCGATTCAGGAATTCAACACGGAGGAAAACCCGCCGCCGGATACAGGATGGAAGCCTGGCGTGACGGTGAATATCGGACTTAAGTCAGGAACGAATCAGATTCACGGCACGGCTTACGGATTTGAGCGCAACGCTGCCCTGGATGCGCGGAACTGGTTTAACACGAAGCCAGATAAGCAGGTCGCGCTTCGCCAGCATCAGTTCGGAGGCACGGTAGGAGGCCCCATCAAACATGACAGGACGTTCTTCTTCCTGGCCTATGAAGGCGTGCGCGGATTTATCTCGACGCAGGAACAGCGCAATCACCGGTAACAACTTCCCTCGGAGGCGATCCCACGAACAGCATCCCGGATGCGATCGACGATCTCGCCACGCACGGTTCCCTGTGAATCCGCTGAGCGCGAACTGATCGGCCAGGGAACCTTCGCTGGTAACGGCCCGTTTCCGGGCCTGTTTCCGGTAAATACGGGGGCAAATCCGCTGGGAATAACGTCCGTCAGTACCAATTTCCCAAACGTGAATCGCGCCGACACCGGAGTTGCCAAGGTGGATCACCATTTCTCGTCGACGGAAATTCTTTCCGGGCACTATTTGATCGGCGACAGCAATCAGATCGAACAGGACTCGACGATTCTTCAACCGCAGTGGCGGTCGGAGTCCCAGATTCGCGCGCAGGTTTTTGGCGTCAGCCTTACTTCCACACCATCAGGAAACTGGGTGAATCAAGCTCGATTCGGGTTCAGCAATTTCTGGCAGAAGATTCAGGCGGTGGATCACAGCGCAGACCCGCTTACTACGTACGGCTTGAATACGGGAGTCACAAATCCGTTGAATTTTGGCTTACCCGAGATCGATATCAACGGCTTCACATCGCTTGGCAATATCAGCGGCTGGCCTCTTTTCACAACTCCCAATCGAACCTACCAGTTTTCTGATGGAGTCTCCTACACGCGAGGCCCCCACACTTTCAAATTCGGCGCGGAAGTTCGACGTGGTTCGACCGATAACGTTCGCAACCGAACCGGGAAAGGGGATATTAACTTCTCGGGCGGCGTGGAGCATTCCGGTCGACCATAACAGGTTATAACAGTACGCCACTCGAGGATTTTCTTGCCGGTGTTCCCTCCACAGGCAAAATCTTTGTCGGCGACTCCGACCGTAAGGTGCATTTGTGGTCTTTTGCATGGTATGTGGCGGACGATTGGCGTGTGAATCCGCATCTGTCGATTAACCTGGGGCTTCGCTACGAACTGAATACAGTGATTAAAGCGAACGACAATCTGCTCGGAAATTTCGATCCCAATGTCGGCTTCGAACAGGTTGGCATTAACATCAAGTCGCCGTACAACGGAGACCATAACAATTTCGCTCCACGTGTAGGTATCGCGTGGGATCCATTGGGCGGTGGCAAGACCGTTTTTCGTGCCGGAGCAGGCATCAACTACGAAATTCCCCATCTTTCGCTTTTTATCGGACAGAACGGAGTGGATAACGCCACCACCCCTGGCCTGAACGATATTCCGACGGGCGCGATTGGTTCGAACATTCCAGGGAACATCGTAGCCACGGGATTGACCGTCTCGCCAAACTACGTGGATATCAATACGCCAATCTTCCCGGTAGCCACCGCCACTCTCAATTGCGATCCCAACAACGGTGGTTCGCCATGCGACATCCTGGGCGTCAACCGCCATCTACGAACGCCTTACGTCGTTTCGTGGAATGCGAATATCCAGCAGGCGATAGGAAATTCCACCTCGCTGCAAATCGGATATGTAGGTAACGCCGGAGTGAAGCTTTACAGCGTGCGCGACATCAATCAGACCGACCCCAATTTGCCCGACGTTCAAGCGTGTTTTGACGCAACTGGGGGCGGACAATTCAACAACGCATGCCAGCAGCTTGGGCGACCCTTCAATGCGCAGTTTCCGTTTCTTCAGTTCATCAACTTTCTACAGAACGGGTATCACTCGAATTACAACGCCTTGCAGATAACCGCGACCCAGCGGGTCTGGCACGGCTTGAATTTCCTGGCTGGCTACACCTGGTCGCATTCGATTGATGACGCTACGAACAACCGCTCGTTTCAGCCACAGAACAGCTTTGCGCCCAACCTTGAGCGCGGCTCGAGTGATTTTGACATCCGCCATCGATTAACTCTGGCGCTCACCTATGCGCTGCCATCCGTGAAAACCAAATGGCAACTGCTGGAAGGCTGGCAGATAAATTCGATTGTCACGCTTCAAGGAGCCTCCCCTTACTCGGTCTACGATGGAGTTCAGAGTGGCGATGATTTCAGCGAGACGAGTGAGTTTGTCGATCGCTGGAATTTTTTTGGGAATCCCAACGATTTCCGGGCGATCCCCTCAGGAATCCCATTTTTCTCGGGCACCAGCAACCCTGCTTGCGTGGCCGCCGCCATTACACCCCCGAATTACTGGCTTCCCTAGACGCTCACTCGTTTGGCTGCTATGCAAAAGGGAACTCCGTGATGATCCCACCCGCGCTTGGGACTTTCGGTACAATGGGTCGCAATTTGTTTCGAGGCCCAAAATTCTACAATTGGGATTTTTCTTTGGTTAAAGACACGCGCTGACGGAGCGAGTAAGACTGCAATTCCGAGCGGAGTTTTTCAATATACTCAACCACCCGCAGTTCGCGAATCCAGAAGCCAGCCACCCTGTTCAACGAAGACCCCTCCGTGCCCGGTGCATTTGGCGCATCGAATGCCACGCCGGACGTTGCCGCTGCGAATCCCGTGATCGGAACAGGTGGGCCGCGAAATATTCAGCTAGGCCTGAAATTCATTTTCTAGATGGGAAGCCCAGCCCTTCGGAAGGAAAGCCCGAGTCTGCGAAAGCGGGCTCGGGCTTTTTCATCCGTGGAGCGTCTGCTAGATTTAAGCTCAGGCTGGGCAAACTCACCGCGCGAGTGACGCACCCCAAAAGACACAAGACAAGAGAAGCTGTCATTGTATGACGGTGTGGAGATGATACGGGGACGACGCCGTCTCCGGCCATTGCTTCGCCGCAACGGCTGTAATCTAGCGCGGGCGACCGACTGGCCGACGGCTGCCCAGCGCACGCGGCCGCATTCGGAAGCGCGGCGCCAGGGGCGGCGGCACATTGTGAAGGGGTCCGCCGCAATTGCTGCAACGATCCTGAGGCGCGCTTTCCACGCGCAGCCAATGGCCGCGCGCCGGACAACCCGGATTCAAACACTGCACCGTCCAACCGGGCAGATATTGCATTCGTTTGCCTCGCAAACCCACGGCTTTGGCGGCGGAAGGAAAAGCGAAGCCGCCGAAGCGCCCCGTACTGCAAAAACGCGAAGAACTGGCGGGATTGTGCGCCGGAGGCCTAGTGAGTCAAGGCAAATCTATACAATTAGTAGTGGTGCTGTTGCAAAGCTGTGGAAAATACGTAGAGCGAAATAGCAGCTCGACTAAGACGGGGATCTAGGAGAATGCGATGCACTGGCCGGCTAAAGAAGCCGCAGACGACGCTAGCGGGTGTTGGAAAGTTTCGCTTCGAGCTGATCCACTCTCATCTGCGCGTCGGCCACTTGCTGCTGCTTGGCTTCCACCTCAGCTTTTTCGGCATCGATGTGGCGGCGCCTTCTTTGTCGGCGACGTAGTTGGGTTTGCTGTAGTAGGTCTGTGAATCGAGATTGAATTTGCGCTGCGGAATATCGAGGTCAGCCTTTACGGTTTGCAATTGCGCCCTGGCGGCGGCGAGATCCGCCTGGATCGCCGCAACTTCCGCACTGGCTTCGCCATCTTTAGCTTTTCGTGGCTCCCGCGGCGCCGCCGCCGCTTCAGATGCAGAGCCGGGAGCAGGCGTGGCGGACGCAGCCTCATTCGCAGGTTTTGCCGCGTTGTCAGCCCCCTCAGCCCCGGGGGTGGCAGCTTTTGCGGCGTCTTTGTGCCGCTCCTTCGCGCCGGCGCCTTCAGCGGAATCATCGCCCTCGGCCGCCGCCGGAGTCTGGCCGACGACGCTTACTTCGCCCGGCTTCTTCGGAATCGTATCGTTGTCCCACACCTTGGCGGGTTTGGGTTGTTCTTTCTTTTGTTCGCGTGCGCGGCGAGCAGCATCGGCAACATTGGAAGGGTCTTCCTCGTGATATTGTTGCGGCTGCGGCGGACGCGCAAAAACCGAATTCACCGGCAGCAGAAGCAGAATCGCGAGTCCTGGCCATGCGCTCTTCATCGCAGTTCTCCCGAAAGCAAGTTTCGCTCGTCTATGATAATCGCGCTGCAGGGAATCCGGCAAAAGGCCTTCAGAGGCGCACCCAAAGAGGCAACCCTGTCCGGCGTGACAGGTCGCTACCATGGGGGCCACGAGAGGCCGCGCGATCGGACTGAAAAAGAATGGCATACTCGCGTGCGCGTTGTCGTCTCTTAATTGCTCGAATTTGCACCGAGCCTCGATGAAAATTGCGCGATCGGTTCTTATTCTAATCACGCTTGCGGTCTCTCCCATTGCATTTGGAAAAGCTTCGCATCTTAGCCACGCGCAATCGACTTCCGGGCTGGAATCCCAAGCCACGCAATCTCCCAGCGTTGCGACGCGGCCGGTGGAAAAGAAAATTACCGCCTATACGCTTCCGCCCGATCTTTACAAGAAGGCAAAAGCTCTCAGCCGCACCCAGTTCCGCTTCAACATCATCAGCTTTTTCTACGGCCTCCTCATTCTCTGGATCATCTTGCACTGGAAGCTCGGGCCGAAATTCCGCGACACCGCCGAAAAAGCTTCATCCAATCGTTTCGTCCAGGCTCTCGTTTTCGCGCCGCTTCTGGTCCTCACGATCGCGATCCTGCAATTGCCCGCCGACGCTTACCAGCACTGGGTATCGCTGTCCTATGGCATCTCGGTGGAGCGTTGGGGCGCCTGGTCTCTGGATTATGCGAAGGCGCAGCTCCTCTTGATTGTGGGCGGAATTTTCGCTGTGTGGATACTGTACGCCGTGATCCGGCGCAGTCCGCGGCGCTGGTGGTTTTATTTCTGGCTGATCTCGCTGCCGATTGTCGTGTTCCTCACTTTTATCGAGCCGTTTGTGATTGAGCCGATGTTTTTTACGTTCGCGCCGCTCAGCCAGAAAGATCCTGAGCTCGTCGCGCAGATTGAACGAGTGGTTCAGCGCGCAGGCCTTACGATTCCACCCGAGCGCATGTTCTGGATGAAGGCCAGCGAAAAAACGAACGCGATGAACGCCTACGTCAGCGGCCTCGGCGCTTCGAAGCGAGTGGTGGTCTGGGACACGAACATCGCCAAGGAATCCATTCCAGAAATCCTTTCGGATTTCGGACACGAGATGGGCCATTACGTCCTGAATCATATCTGGAAGGGCCTGGCTTTCACGGCGGGCTTGCTGTTCGTGCTCTTTTATCTCGGCTTCCGGTGTCTCGACTGGATGCTGAAGCGCTGGGGAAGCGGCTGGGGAATTCGCGGCCCGGACGATTTGGCGTCGCTGCCGGCGTTGCTATTGCTGCTCTCGATTTTCAATTTTGCGGCGGATCCGATCTCGAATGCTTTCAGCCGCTACATCGAGAATCAGGCCGATGTGTATGGCCTGGAGGTGACGCACGGCGTGATTCCCGACGCCGGCCAAGCCGCCGCCGATTCATTTCAAGTGGAAGGCGAATCGTTTCTCGCAGACCCTGACCCGAATCCAGTGGACGTGTTTCTGTTCTACGATCACCCGCCGATTTCCGATCGCGTAAGGCTGTGCCTCACATACGATCCGTGGTCGAAAGGCGAGCAGCCGCAGTTTGTGAAGTGAGCGAAAAGAACTACCGCGCGTGAATCGTCATGCGAATCCCATTCTTCGGGCGCAGCGTGACGAGCGGCTCCGGCGCCACTATCGTGCCCGGCACCAATTTAAAACGAAAGCGCTGCGCCAGCGCGCCAATCACCAGCGCCGATTCGAGCAGCGCGAATCCCTGACCAATGCAGCGCCGCGGCCCGTCGCCAAATGGAAAATAAGCGCCCGCAGGCAGCCGGTCGGCCAGTCCGTCGAGCCAGCGCTCCGGGCGAAATGAATCCGGATCGTCGAAATAACGCGCATCCCGATGCATCACCCACTGCGAAACCATCATCGTGGAGCCCACCGGGAAATCGTAGCCGCCGAAGCTCGAGGGTGCGATCGACGTCCGCGCCATGATGTACGCCGGCGGATACATTCGCAGCACTTCGCTGATCACCGCATTCAAATAGGGCAGTCGTTCGAGATCGGCCACGCCCGGAGCGCGTTCGCCGAGAACGCCTCTGAGTTCTTCGTGCAGCCGCGCTTCCGCGGCGGGATTCTGGCTGAGCAGATACCATGTCCAGGAAAGTGTGAGCGCCGTGGTCTCGTGGCCGGCAAGAAACAGCGTCATCGTCTCGTCGCGCAATTGCCGCGGCGTCATCTGCGTGCCGTCTTCGTCCATCGCGCCCATCAACATGGAAAGCAGATCGCTGTGGCGATGCCCGTTTCCCTGCGCTTTGCGCTCCTCGATGATTCGATACACGAGCGAATCGAGAAAACCGAATTCCTTCGTGGCGCGCCGATTTTTCGGCGTGGGCCAGCCAGCCGGAATTCGAAACGGCGAACGCGCGCGGCGCAGCGAATAGCGCATCAAAAAAGTCATCGCGCGGCCCACCTGCTGAGCCTCGCCCGGAAGCGTGGTGCCGAAAAGCGTTCGCACGGCGGCCTCGAGCGTCAGCTCCATCATTTCTTCCGCCATGTTGCGCGTATCGCCGTCGCGCCAGTCGCGCGCTTTCATCTCCGCGCAATCGAGCATCGTGGGCGCGTATTCGTTGATTCGGTGGCGATGAAACGCGGGCTGCGCGAGCCGCCGCTGGCGCCGCCAGAAATCTCCTTCGCTGATCAGCAGACCTTGCCCCAGCAGGCGCTCGGTGGTTTCTTTCGTCAGCGTGCTCTTGTGAAATTTGCTCTGCTGGAAAAGCAGCAGTTGTTGAATGTAATCCGGATGGTTCAGCAGGATGCGGCTTTGCAGGATCACCGGGATGCGGACGATGTCGCCGTACTCTCGCGTCACGCGGCGCATCAATTCCAGCGGGTCTTGCAGCAGATTGAACGACACGCCGACCACGGGCAGGCCTTTCGGTCCCGGCGGCAGGCGTTTCCATTGGCGCTCATGCGTTTGAGTTCCTGCGTTTGCGTTGATCCGTTTGTGTTCATGATGATGGTCTGCGCTGATTAGATGCGGCCAAACGCTAGAACGCACGTTGGCCTTCATTCCCACATGCCGGCGAACGACTAGTTTACTTCAGGTAGCCGGTCCTCACCTGTAAGTTGCAGGCGCGGCAGGCCGCTTTGTGGGTTTCCGCCAGATTGGGTAAGATGAACGTCCACGCTGCGCGCGGGTGTGCGGGGGGTTGTCCTTGTCCTTGGAATTCGAACAGCCCGAATGGCTCGAGCAAATGGCCGGCATTCTCGAAACATTGAACGAGGGTGTGCTCATCGTCGACGATTGCGAGCATGTAATCTTCGTCAATTCGGTGTTCGAGGAAATGACGGGAGTATCTCGCGAGGAAATTCTGGGCAAAGACCCCCTCCTCGTCTATTACGGGCCAGACGAAATAGCGTACATTCGCGAGCGACGCCGGGAAGTGCAAACGCTGGGCCGGATACGCCACGAGTTCTTCCTTCCCACGAAGGATGGCTCGAAGCTTCCCGTGGTTTCCAGCGCGAGAAACATGGAAGATCCCGATGGCCGCACTTTCACCATCATCAGCTTCACGGATATTTCCGAGCAAAAGAGCGCCGAAGAACAGCTGCGCGCCGCGAATAAACTTCTCGAAGAGCGGCAAAGAGAAATCGAAGAAGACCTAACGCTCGCCGCCCGCGTGCAGCAAAGCCTCGCGCCGAAATCGCTCACGTGGGGCAGCCTCGAAGTAGAAGCTTTCTATCATCCGGTGCGCACGATTGGCGGCGACTTCGGCCTCGTCAGCACGCTCGATACGGATCACTTGAATCTTCTCGTCTGCGATGTATCCGGCCACGGCATCGGCTCCGCGCTCGTCGCGAACCGCATCTATTCCGAAACGATTTCGCATTTGCGCAAGAGCATCCCGCTTGGCGACATGCTGACGCAGTTGAACCGCTTCGTGATGAACAATCTGGGCAGCTCGGTTTTCTTTTTCACCGTGGCTGCCGCGCGAGTGGAACGCAACGCGCGAAGAATGGTATTTGCGGGCGCCGGCCATCCGCCGGCGATGATCGTGCAGCCGGGCGAAGAGCCTCGCCTGCTTGAATCGCGCAGCATGGTGCTGGGCGCGCTTCCAAACGCCGTGGATGGCGAAGCCACTCTCGATGTGGACCTGCTGCCCGGCGATCGCATCGTGCTGTATACCGACGGCATCACCGACGTTTTCGATTCGAATGGCGAAATGCTGGGCGTCGAAGGCGTGCAGAAATTCGTCCGCGAGGCGGCTCTGCTGCCTTTCAAGCACATGAAGCAGGGGATTCTCGACCGCGTCGCGGCGTGGCGCGAAGGCCCGGCATCGGATGACGTTTCGCTCGTGCTCGTTGATGTGCACTGACGCGCAGCTCTTGAATCGCCGCGTTCATGAAATAGTGACGATGCGATGCCCAGCATGTCATCCTGAGGGAACATCGTGACCGAAGGATCTCTCCCCGTCGCTTCATGAGATAACCTCCTTTCATCCATGGCACACCTCGAATTCTCCCGGGATTTTTCCGTCGCGCCCAACGAAGTCTTCGTGTTTTTCGTTCCGCAGCGCATGCCGCTCTGGTACGGCACGGAAATGAATTCTCATTTCGAGGTGCAGGGCGGCGCTTCCGATTTCGCCGTCGGCCAGAAAGTACAAATCACCGGCAAGCTCGGCAAGCGCGAAGTCTCTCTTACGGTGGTAATCACAGCCTATCGCTGGGAAAAGCTGCTCGAGTGGCAGTTTCAGGATTCTTACGGCGTGCGAGGATTGCAGCGCTGGGAACTGGAAAGCGTGCCGACTGGCACGCGACTACATATGCGCGACTCCTACCAAATGCCCGGCCTGTCCGGCCGCCTGATCGACGCTGCCTTCACGCGTTTCGCAGTCGCGCAACGCGATCGCACGTGGCTCGATCGCCTCCAGCGCCTGGCCGAGCGCCGCTAGAATCGACTCGCCCGATCAGCAGCATCGTCCCAGACATCGCAGTCGCTCAGGGTCGGAAGCTGCCATTCCGTAACGCCGGCGTCCCGCCGGCTCTTTTGACTTTTTCTTTTGACGTTAACGACGCTGAAGCGAAAGGCGAGCCTGAAGCACTACTTCACAACCACATAAAACGGCGGTTTCTTCCCGATGCGGACGAGAAACTTACTCGGCGGGCGAAAGATCGATCTCATGGGCCACGTCGCTGATCGGCTTCCCGTCAATTTCCACAGCGCCCTGCTTGATCAAGCGGTCCGCTTCCGCTCGCGACGCCACGCCGCCGTCGCGCTGAAGAATCTTTGCCAACTTAATTCTGCCTTCCGCAGCTACCTGATGCTCGCGGATCTCCGAAGGCAGCTTCCGCTCGCTGAACACCCGCTGAAATTCATCCTTCGCTTTCCGCGCCGCATCCTCGCCGTGAAAACCCGCGACGATCGTGTGCGCGAGCTGCATCTTCGCCTCTTTCGGATGCAGCACGCCGGTCCGCACTTCTTCCTTCAATCGCACGATCACCGGCGAACCAAAATCCGTCAGCAACTCGTAGTAAGTCCACATCTGCTCGTCCGAAATCGACATCAGCTTGCCGAACATCTCGCCCGGCGCTTCCGTGATGCCCACGTAATTCCCCAGGCTCTTCGACATCTTGCGCTCGCCGTCGAGCCCCACGAGAATCGGCATCGTCAGCACCACTTCGCCCGCCAAGCCGTATTCGCGCTGGATGTCGCGATGCACCAGCAAATTAAATTTCTGCTCGGTGGCGCCCAATCTCGATGTCGGATTTCAGCGCCACCGCGTCGTAAGCCGTCAAAAGCGGATAGAGCAGTTCGTGCACGGAAATCGGCAGATTCTTATCGAGCCGCGAACGAAAATCCTCGCGCTCCAGCATCCGCGCCAGCCGGTATTTTCCGCAGAGCTGCACGATCTCGAATGGCGAAAGTTTCCCCAGCCATTCGCTGTTGTAGCGAACCTCGGTTTTCTCGCGGTCGAGAATCTTGTATACCTGCTCGAGATACGTTTTCGCGTTCGCGTCCACTTGCTCGCGCGAAAGCGGCGGCCGCGTTTCCGATTGTCCCGTCGGGTCGCCAATCATCGCGGAAAAATCGCCGATCAGGAAAATCGCCGTGTGGCCCATATCCTGAAACTGCTTCAGCTTGCGCAGCACCACGGTGTGGCCAAGGTGAATATCCGGCGCGGTGGGATCCACGCCCAGATACACGCGCAGCGGCTTCTCCTCTTTCGCGGATTTTTCGAGCTTCGCCTTCAGCTCGTCCTCGCGAATAATTTCCGCCACGCCCTTTCGCAGGTACGCGAGCTGTTCGTCCACCGGCTTGAACTTCGCTGCCGCCACTATTTTTTCTCCGCACTCGCCGCTAGATTTGTCAGCAGCACGCGCCGCCCTTCCATTCGATATCGCCCTTCGAGAACGATGCGCACCGCTTCCGTATAAATTCGATGCTCTTCTTTCAAGCACGCGCTCGGAGAGCGTCTCCGGCGTGTCGTCATCCCGAATCGGCACAGCCGCTTGCAGAATGATCGGCCCGGCGTCGAGATTCTCATCCACAAAATGAACCGTGCATCCCGAAAATTTCGCGCCGTGCTCGATCGCCTGCCGCTGCGATTCGAGCCCCGGAAACGCCGGCAAGAGCGAAGGATGAATATTCAGGATGCGCCCGCGAAATGCCGCGACAAACGCGGGACTGAGCAGCCGCATGTAGCCCGCGAGGCAGACGAGATCAACTTTCTTTTCCTCGAGCGCGGCAATCACCAGCTTGTCGTACGCCTCGCGCTCGAGCCCCCGCGACGGAATCACCTGCGCCGGAATCCCTCGCGCCCGCGCTTTTTCGATCCCCGGCGCATTCTCGCGATTGCTGATGACGATCGCGATTTCGGCATTGGGAATGCGCCCGGCGGCAACGCTATCCGCCAGCGCCTCAAAATTCGAGCCGCGCCCCGAAAGCAGCACTCCGATGCGTTTCTTCGTCACCGCAGGAAATTAGCATAGTTCTCCGAGCCCACAAAATCGCCCGTGCAGTAACCATAGCGACCCGATGATTCCTTGACACATTCGCGTCCAAGAGGCATCTTGTCCGCAACATTCAACGTCCAGGAGGCATTCGCATGTCGCAATTTCGTTCCGTGTTTCTTCTTCTCGCGGCGCTTTTCGCCATGAGCATCACCATCGCCTGCGCCGAGCAGACCGCGCAAAAACCCGCGCCGCCGCCCGACACGCGCAAAGCCGACGAAGCCGCCATCCGCACCGCCTCCGCCGACTGGAGCAAAGCCTCGCAAGCAAAAGATCTCGACAAAGCCACGTCGTACTACGCCGATGAAGCCGTCTATTTCGTCAACAACGGCGCCAGGTAAAAGGCAAAGACGCGATCAAAATGGCCTGGAAGCCAGATGCTCGAACGCCCGGTCCCGGCCTAACTTTCGATACCACCTACGTCGAAGTCGCGCGCTCCGGCGATCTCGCCTACGAATACGGCACTTACGACCTGAAAACCGAAGCGAAAAAGGGAAAGGTAGCCGACGAAAAAGGCAAGTACGTGGTCGTCTGGAAGAAGCAAGCCAATGGTTCGTGGAAAGCGGTAGCCGACATCGACAACATCGGCGAGTAAAACATCGCGCCGGCTTTTAGTGGCACAGGCACTCTTGCCTGTGCTCTTACGACGGTTAGTCAGCCATGAGCTAAATCCCGATCGGTCCGGGCACGCGTGCGTCTAAGCGGCAAGCACGATGGCCGCTTCGCAGACTTGACACGCTACAACCCCAACTCCCCCGAATAAATCACGCGCGACTTCCCCCGCGCCGCCGGCTCAATCCGCCCAATCAAATAAAATTTCTCGCGCCGCCGCTTCAATTCCGATTCCACGCGCGCCACAAATTTCGCCGGCACCACTAAAATCATCCCCACGCCCAGGTTGAACGTCTGCAGCAACTCCTCCCGATCGATCTTCCCCAGCTTCGCCAGATACTGAAAAATCGGCAGCACCGGCCACGACCCAAGCTCAATCACCGCCTGCACATTCTTCGGCAGCGCGCGCGGCAAATTGCCCGTGATTCCGCCGCCGGTGATGTGCGCCATGGACGTCACCCAGCCGCGCGCCAGAACTCTCTTCAACAGCGGCCAGTAAGGACGGTGCGGCTTCAGCAGTTCCGCGCCGATTTTGTTCCCGATTTCCGGCACGTACGTATCCGGCGCAAGCTTCGCCACGCCAAACGCCAGCTTGCGCGCCAGCGAATAGCCGTTCGTATGCAGCCCGCTCGACGGCAGCGCGATCAGCACATCGCCCGCCCGCACGCGCCGGCGGTCGAGCTGCTTCCGCCGCTCCACCGCGCCCACGATGAATCCCGCCAGATCGTATTCGCCCGCCGCGATAGAAATCCGGCATCTCCGCCGTTTCGCCGCCGATCAGCGAGCAACCCGCCTTCTTCGCGGCGCGGCTCATTCCTTCGATCACCTGCTCCACCACGCGCGCGTCCAGCTTTCCCATCGCAAGGTAATCGAGGAAAAAAAGCGGCTCGGCGCCCTGCGTCAGAATGTCGTTCACGCAATGGTTCAGAATATCCGCGCCCACGGTGGAGTGAATGCCCGTCGCAAACGCGATCTTCAGCTTCGTGCCCACGCCGTCCGCGCTGGCGACCAGCACCGGATCGCGCCAGCGCTTGCGGTCCAGCTGAAAAAGCGCGCCGAAGCCGCCGATCGGCGCGAGCACGCCACGCTGAAATGTTTTCTTCGCCATCGCGGCAATTCGCCGTTTGGCTTCGTCGGCAACCGAAATATTCACGCCGGCATCGGCGTAGCGCATGAAGAGGTTCCGTTTCTGGAAGGGACCGATGGAATCTCGAAATCTAATGGCTCAAAATGTATGGAACAAACGCCTCCAGCGCACTTCGCGCGGATGGATCAAAGCACTGAAATACGTTTCAAACCGCTCCGCCACGTGCCCCGGCTCCCACACTTCCTCCGGCGCGTCGATCGACATATATATGATCTCCGGCGTGCCGATAATATTCGCTCGCGGCACGAAGCCCCAGTAGCGGCTGTCGTACGAATTGTCGCGATTGTCACCCATCATGAAATATTTGTCCGGCGGCACCGTAAGCGCGGGACGATTCTCCATCGGATTCGGCGGCTGATTGCGATATGGCTCGTTGAGCGCCTTCCCGTCCACGTACACCACGCCTTGCTTGATCTCGATCGTGTCGCCCGGCACGCCGATCGAGCGCTTGATGAAATCCGGATTCCCCGGCAGCGGCGCGCGGAACACGATGATCTGCTGCCGTCTTCGGATTCCGCCACAGCGGCACGTGAAAATCCGTGAACGGAATGCCCATGTCGTAGCCGAAGCGGCTCACGATCAGGTGATCGCCGATCAGCACGGTCTGCTCCATCGAGCCGCTGGGAATCACGCGCGCCTGCACGAATCCGCCTTCGATCAACAGAAACGCGAGAATCACCCAGAACCACGAAAGCACCTCGCGCCACACGCGGTCGCTCACTGTATCCGCGCGCTTCGCCTGAACTTTTTCTACGATGACCGCTTCTCCCACCTCAGCTGCCACGATGAGCCTCCACTTCGAGTTGCACCAGCTCCGTTGGATAGCTGCCGGTGTAGCACGACGTGCAAAATTTTCGTTCCGTATCTTCCACAGCTTCGCGCAACGATTCGAGCGAGAGATATCCGAGCGAATCGGCGCCCAGAAACTTCCGAATCTCTTCCGTCGATTGGTTCGCTGCGATCAATTCTTCGCGCCGCGGCGTATCCACGCCGTAATAACAGGGCGAAATCGTCGGCGGGCAGCTGATGCGCACGTGCACTTCCGTCGCGCCCGCTTCGCGCACCAGCCGCACGATTTTCCGGCTCGTCGTCCCGCGCACGATCGAATCGTCCACCAGCACCACGCGCTGCCCCTCCAACATTCGACGCACCGGATTCAATTTCAGCTTCACGCCAAAATCGCGAATGGCCTGCGACGGCTCGATAAATGTGCGCCCGATGTAATGGTTGCGAATCAGCCCCATGCGAAACGGGATGCCCGATTCCGCCGCATATCCGATGGCCGCCGGCACGCCCGAATCCGGCACCGGCGTCACGATATCCGCCGCCACGGGATGCTCGCGCGCCAGCAAACGCCCCAGCCGCTCGCGGCTTTGATTCACCGGCCGCCCAAACACCAGGCTATCCGGCCGCGAAAAATAGACGTGCTCGAAAATGCAGTATTGGTGCGGCTTTTCCGGCGCGAATCGAATCGACTCGACACCGCTGCGCGAAATCCGCACCATCTCGCCCGGCTCCACTTCGCGCACATATTCCGCGTCGATCAAATCGAACGCGCACGTTTCCGAGCCAACCACCCACGCGCCGTCGATCCGGCCCAGATTGAGCGGACGGAATCCGCGCGGATCGCGAATCGCGTACATCTCATCGCGCGTCAGCAGCACCAGCGAGTACGCGCCCTCCACTTGATTCAGCGCGTCGGCAATCGCGCCCGAAAGATTCCGCGCCGCGCTGCGCGCAATCAAATGAACGATCACTTCCGTGTCGCTCGTCGTCTGAAAAATCGACCCGCGATGCTCCAGCCGCCGCCGCACTTCGATCGCGTTCGTCAGGTTGCCGTTGTGCGCCAGCGCGATTTTGCCTTTGTTGCAATCGATCACCATCGGCTGCGCGTTCATCAGCGTCGTGTCGCCGGCCGTCGAATAGCGCGTGTGCCCGATCGCCGCCGCGCCCGGCAGCGACGCAATCACCCGCGGCGTGAAAATCTCCTGCACGTGCCCGAGCGCCTTGTGCACGCGCACGTCAGTGCCATCGGTCGAAGCAATTCCTGCCGATTCCTGCCCGCGATGCTGCAGCGCGTAGATTCCCAGATACGTCAGCTTCGCCGCTTCGTCATTCCCGAAGACGCCGAACACGCCGCAGTGATCGTGGAACTGATCCTCGTCGAGTTGGATTGTCTTGCTCACGCAACCTGATTCCTTCTCGAATATTCAGAGCGAACCGCAGGAAGAAAAAACCAAACTAAAACGAGAAACCGATAAAACAGAAAAGCAGCCAATCTGAAAATAGTCGAACCCCATTCGCAAGCCGAACTTCGATCACGGCATTGCGAATCCTACACTGATCGCTACCATCCCAGAATACGGACCAAGACGATGCCAAGCGGCCGCGCCCAGTGCACGCCATTTGAAAATGCCCCACGCACAAATCAACAATGTTATCCAAATTACGACAAATCGAGACACAAATCGGTATAGGTGATATCCGTCAGGATGCTCGCGCAGCAGTCGCGGAACATTCGCAATCGCCGCGCCAGACAAGATCCCCACTCCCAATGCCGCGAATAGCGCCGCGACAACCCAGTGCCCCCAATTGACAACTTTGCTCACGAAGCGCTCTCGACGGCTGCCGCCAGGGATTCAGACCAGGCCTTCCGGAAGGAACTCACGTCCCCTCTTATAACAGGCGTGCCATTAAATTGGATGCGAAATTCGCTGCGCGTGACGGTCCCGATCCGATTTGCGGCCACTCCATATTGTGCCGCAACCGCGTTGAGCCGGGCAAGCGAAGCCGCCGAAAGCGATACGACCGCCCGCGCGCCCCGTTCACCGAAAAGCGCTACTTCGGCGGAGTTCAGCGTCGCGTGTCAGGTTCACGTCCGCCGACAGCCCATCGCTCGCAAAGCACGATTCCGCAATCGTCACAGCCAGCCCGCCATCGCTCACGTCGTGCGCCGAAAGAATCAAACCCGCGCTCGCCAGACTCACCAGGCACTCGATCAGCCGCTTCTCCGCCGCCAGATCAATCGCCGGTGGCACGCCCGCAACGATTCCCTGAATCGTCTTCGCATATTCCGACGACGAAAACTCCTCCTGCCTTACTCTGTCATCCTGA
This sequence comes from uncultured Acidobacteriota bacterium, assembly GCA_963767205.1. GTDB lineage: Bacteria > Acidobacteriota > Terriglobia > Acidiferrales > UBA7541 > Palsa-295. Next base: position 71,730 of record CAVYDF010000016.1, on the reverse strand, counting down.
GCGGAGCGAAGCATCGCAGCGTCAACCCATCCAGCAGCACAATCGCGTCGCCTTCCTTGTCAAACGCCGACCCCACCGCGCAATCCGCATCCTCCATCACGCCCAGCACTCCCAGAATCGGCGTCGGATAAATCGGCTTCCCCAGCGTCTCGTTGTAGAAACTGACATTCCCGCCCGTAATCGGAATTTCCAGCGCGCGGCACGCCTCCGCAATCCCGTCCACCGCTTCGCTGAACTGCCACATCACCTCCGGCTTTTCCGGATTGCCAAAATTCAAGCAATTCGTCGCCGCCACAGGACGCGCCCCGCTGCACGCCACATTGCGCGCCGCCTCCGCCACGGCGTGCATCGCGCCCAAGCGCGGCGAAAGAAAACACCAGCGCCCGTTGCCGTCCGTCGAAAGCGCCAGCCCGCGCTCGGTTTCCTTCAATCGCAACACCGCCGCATCGCTCGCGCCCGGCCCGAAGCGCGTATTCGTCCGCACCATCGAATCGTACTGCTCGGTGATCCAGTATTTCGACGCGATCGCCGGCGACGCCAGCAGCTCGCGGAAATTTTCGGTGAGGTCAGCGCCGCCAGCTGCAAATTCAACGAAAGGCCCGGCGGCGCCAGCCGGCGAAGCAGGCGCGGCAATCGGCCGCTCATACCGCGGCCCTTCTTCCGCAATCGCATGCGCCGGAATTTCCGCCACCACGCGCCCATGATCGAGCACGCGCAACTTGCCGTCGTCGGTCACGCTGCCAATTTCGACGGCGTCCAGTCCCCACTTGCTGAACACGCCAAAAACTTCGCGCTCACGCCCGCGCTCCGCCACCAGCAACATCCGCTCCTGCGATTCCGACAGCATAATTTCGTACGGCGTCATGCCCGTCTCGCGCTGCGGCACGCGCGCCAGATCAATTTCAATCCCCATTCCGCCGCGCGACGCCATCTCCGAACTCGAACTCGTCAACCCGGCCGCGCCCATATCCTGAATCGCCACCACCGCGCCCGTGCGCATCGCTTCGAGGCACGCTTCCAGCAGCAGCTTTTCCATGAACGGGTCGCCCACCTGCACGTTCGGCCGCTTCTGCTGCGATTCTTCGCTGAATTCCGCCGACGCCAGCAGCGACGCGCCGTGAATTCCGTCGCGCCCCGTTTTTGCGCCCGCGTAAATCACCGGATTGCCCGCGCCCCGCGCCCGCGCGAAGAAAAGTTCCTCGCGCCGCGCAATTCCCAGCGCCAGCGCGTTCACCAGCGGATTATTCGAGTAGCACGATTCGAACTGCACCTCGCCGCCCACCGTCGGCACGCCAAAGCAATTCCCGTAAAATCCGATCCCGCGAATCACGCCGTCCAGAATCCGCCGGTTCCGCGCAATCTCTCGCCGGCGTCCGCAGTCAGGCAAGCCGCTGTCATCTCGAGCGGAGTCGCGAGATCTCTCTTCCGCCTTTGGCGGGCGCGGGCGTAGAGGGATCTGCTGTTGCTTTCGCCGCCGGCAATCTCCCCAAACCGCAGCGAATCCATCACCGCAATCGGCCGCGCGCCCATCGTAAAAATATCGCGCAAAATCCCGCCCACGCCCGTCGCCGCGCCCTGAAACGGCTCCACAAAACTCGGATGATTGTGCGATTCGATCTTGAATACCGCGCAAATGCCGTCGCCGATATCCACGACGCCCGCATTTTCCCCCGGCCCCTGCACCACACCCTTGCCGGTGCGTCGGCAGCCGCTTCAAATGCACGCGCGACGATTTATACGAGCAGTGCTCGCTCCACATCACGCTAAAAATCCCCAGCTCGGTATAATTCGGATCGCGCCCCAGAATCTTCTGAATGCGCGCGTATTCCTCCGCCGTCAGCCCATGCTCGGCCGCAATCTCCGGCGTCACCTTAATCTCGCTCTGTACCGCCTTTTGCATGTTTTTCTAGATATGCAATCGCGCCGCCGTATTCAGGCAACCGCAGCGCCTTTCAGTCCGCATGCCGTCCCGCTCGACCGGTTGCCACGCGAGCGCATTTTTCTCGGCTGTCATGCCGACGGGTCGAGCTCTCTATTACCCGCACCGCCTCAGGCTGGCGCACGCACGCAAATTGTCGCAGCAAACAAAAACGCGGGCAAGCACAACACCGCCCGGTACTCTGTGGAATTTCGCGGATTCTCGTGGAAAATTTATGCCGTCACCGCCACGCGATTGCCGGAAGCCTTGCGCTCCCCGCGCGTGAGGTACTCAACCATCGACTGAAAAATCACAAGCCCATCCGACGACCCCAGCGGCGATTCCACCGCCCGCTCCGGATGCGGCATCAACCCAAGCACGTTGCGTTCGCGACTGCAAATCCCCGCAATCGCGCGCAGCGACCCGTTCGGATTATTCTCCCGGTCGAACTCAACGGAAGCCGCGTCCCCCCGAACCGCCTCTACGCAATCCGTTCCGTCCGGGTGCACGTAACGAAAAATAATCCGGTTGTCGCGCTCAAGTTCAGCCAGCGTCGCCGGATCGCAAAAATAATTTCCTTCATTGTGCGCGATCGGAATCTTCAGCACATCGCCGCGATGCGCCGCGCCCGTAAACGGCGTGTCCGTCCGCTCCACGCGAATATGCACGTGGCGGCACAAATATCGCAGCCCCTTATTCCGCAGCATCGCCCCGGGCAGCAGCCCAGCTTCGAGCAAAATCTGAAACCCATTGCAGATTCCCAGCACCAGCCCGCCGCCGCGCGCAAACCGCTCCACAGCTTTCATCACAGGAGAAAATCGCGCAATCGCACCGGTCCGCAAATAATCGCCATAAGCAAATCCGCCAGGCAAAATGATCGCGTCGAACCCAGCAAGATCCTCAGATTGGTGCCAGATGAATTCGACAGGCTGCTCGATCACCGACGCGATCGCATGGCAAGCGTCGTCATCGCAATTCGACCCGGGAAATTGCACCACTCCAAATTTCATCGCGCGTCTCCCTGCCGCTATTTTAACACATAGAAACTCTCACTGAGTTCCGCGCCGCCGTCCCGCACCACCTTACTTTCTTACCCCGAGCCTCCTCGGGTCATACGCTATTTTTCGAGAAACAATCCGGGCGGACTACGACCCAAGGAGATTTTCAAACTTGAATCGCCGCAAATTCCAATTGATATTGATTCTTGCAGCTCTCTTGCCTTTAACGGCCACGCCCTCGCACGCGCAAGCCACCACCGTGCCAGCTGGAACCGAAGCCGACTACGTGATTCGCGATTTTCATTTCAAATCGGGCGAATCGCTACCCGACTTGCGGATTCACTACGTCACATTCGGCAAGCCCGAGCGCGACAACAACGGACGCGCGACCAACGCCGTGCTCATCCTTCACGGCACCAGCGGCAGCTCGCGAAGCTTGCTAAATCCGGTTTTCGCCGGCGTGCTGTTCGCTGCCGGACGGTCTGCTCGATATCAGCGCTACTACGTCGATCGTTCCCGACAACATCGGCCACGGAAAATCCAACAAGCCGAGCGACGGCCTGCGCGCCAAATTTCCGCAATACGATTATGACGATATGGTGGCCGCGCAACACGAGCTCGTCGAGAAAGGGCTGGCGTGAATCATCTACGTCTCGTGATGGGCACCTCGATGGGCTGTATGCATTCCTGGGTGTGGGGCGAAACATATCCAGATTTCATGGACGCTCTGATGCCGCTCGGCTTGCGCAGCCGTGCAAATCGCATGGCGCAATCGCATGTTGCGCAAAATGTTCATCGACTGCCATCCGCGAAGATCCCGATTGGAAAAATGGCGACTACACGACTGAGCCGCAGCCAAATCTTCGATTCGCCGCCGACATTTTGCTGCTCGCCGCAGACGAGCTCGCTTGCCGATGCAGAAAAGCGCTGCCGACGCGCGACGCCGTCGGACAAGCTACTTGCCGATGTCTGGCGAAAACGCCTCGTGGCGGGCTTCGACGCCAACGATTTGCTCTACGCCTTCAACGCCTCCCGCAACTACGATCCTCGAGCCAGCTCAAGAAAATTCAGGCGTCGGTCATGTTCGTGATTCCGCGGACGATTTCATCAATCCACTGAACTCGGAATCGCGAGCGCGAGCTCTAGCGCGTGAAAAACGTCCGCTTCGTTCTCATTCCCATCTCCGATCAAACGCACGTCACGGCACGCATACGTATGCTCCTCTCAGATACTAAAAGCTAAACAAAACACTAAGCACCCCCACACTAAGAAGCCCGCTCGCGCCGCTCTTAGATCGTATGTAGCGCCACCCTTCGCCAGTTGTCATCCTGAGCGCAGCGAAGGATCTCAGCGCTGCCTACGTCACCGGCTGCGCACTCGGCGTTTTGTCTTGGCGCGGGACTTCGCTGACTTTCTTCGCGGCGCACGTTTCGAACGCGTGCGCGTTTTCTCCTCGCGCTTCACTTCCAACCGCCGCTTCCGCGCCCAACCCGGCTTGTTCACCTGCCGCCCGCGCGCCAGCGCCAGCGCCTCCGCCGGCACATTCTCCGTCAGCGTCGAGCCAGCAGCGACATACGCGCCATTTCCCACCCGGATCGGCGCCACCAGCGCCGTATCGCTGCCAATAAAAACGCGCTCGCCAATCGTCGTCTGATATTTGGCAACCCCATCGTAATTGCAAGTGATCGTCCCCGCGCCGATGTTCGACCCGCGCCCCACCGAAGCATCGCCGAGATACGTCAGATGCATCGCCTTCGCGCCCTCATGCACCACGGATTTCTTCACCTCGACAAAATTCCCAATATGCGCGCCCGAACGAATATCAGCGCCCGGCCGCAAGCGCGAAAACGGCCCGATCGAGGATTTCGCATGCAACCGGCTCGCAGTCGCCACGCAATGCGCGCCCACCGTAACGTCGTCATCCACGCGCACATCGTGCAGCACGCTGCCCGTCTGAATCGTGCATCGCGCGCCGATGCGCGTCTCGCCCAAAAGCTGCACGCCCGGCTCGATCACAGTGTCCGTTCCCACGGTCACATCCGGATCGATCACCACCGTCTCGGGCAGATAAATTGTCGCGCCCGCCTCCATCAATTCAGCCGCCTTGCGCGCGCGGAAAATCCGGTCTACGTCCGCCAGGCTCACGCGCGTGTTGCAACCAAGAATCTCCTCCGCGTCCGCCGCCACCTGCGCCAGCACTCGTTCATTCTTCTGCCGCAGCAGCGCAATCGCATCCGTGAGATACAGCTCGCGATGCGCGTTGTTCGGTCGCAGCTTCGGTAAGCGCCGGCCACAATTTTCCCAGCGTGAAACAATAAATGCTCGAATTCACTTCGCGAATCGACCGCTGCTCCGGCGTCGCAGCCTTTTCCTCCACGATCGCCTCGACGCGCCCTTCCGAATCGCGCACGATCCGGCCGTAATCCGTGGGATCGGCAAGCTCCGCGCTCAGCACCGTGGCAGCCGCTTCGCCTCGTCGATGTGCAGCGAGAAGCGCTGCCAGCGATTCGCTCCGCAGCAGCGGAGCGTCTCCCGGCACCACAAGCGCCACTTTCGCGCTCTTCCGAATCGCGCGACGCGCCACCTGCATGGCGTGCCCAGTGCCGTGCTGCGGTTTCTGCAAAACCACCTGCGCGCCGAGATTTTCCGCAACCGCGCCGACTTCGTCCGCCTGATGCCCCACGACAACCAAAACCTGCGCGGCCTTCAGCGGCAGGCAAGCGCGGATCACGTGCTCGATCAGCGTGCGTCCACCCGCGCGATGCAGCACCTTCGCAAGCTCGGAACGCATCCGCGTCCCCTTGCCCGCAGCAAGAATTACAATGGCTGTGTCGGAATGTTTTGGCATCGCCCGTTATTGTGGCGTGCCACTACCGCTTTGGCAATGACGAAGCCCAATGGAGTAGCCTTTGTAGCGCCGGTCTTCAGACCGGCAGGGGTTGAAGTGGCAGTCGCCAACGCCAAGCTCAACAGAAATGACACATTCGTATCGAAAACAGCCGTTAGCGAAAAAGTCAGGAAAGGAGAGAAGCGGAAACCGGTGAGAAACCAGTCTCGGCGTGATGCCCGTTGGTAGTTTCCGTCCACAATGACTGATCCGCCAGCAGCCGCGTCACAAGCTGCGTGTGCGACGCATGCCCAGCCTTATGCGCCTCGATGCGCGCCAGCAGCGGCCGCCCAACCAGCGCCAAGTCCCCAATCAAATCAAGCGCCTTATGACGGCCGAACTCATCAGGAAAGCGCAGCGGCCCGTTCGTAATATTTTTGTCATCAATCACAATCGCGTTGTCGAGCGACCCTCCGCGAATCAGCCCCATCGCCTGCAGCCCCGGAAAATCCTTCGTGAAACCGAACGTCCGCGCCGGCGCCAGCTCCCGGCTGAAAGTGTCGCGGTTCACGCTCAGCTCGATCCCCTGCGGAGGCACTGCCGGATGCCGGAAATCCACGTAGCAATGAACGCGAAACTCATCCGCGGGATAAATTCCGAGCAAACGATCGCCGTCGGCAAATTCGAGCGGCTTCAGCACCTTGATGTAGCGCCGCTGCCGCCGCAGTTGTCTTATTCCCGCCTGCGCCAGCAGGTCAATGAACGGCTTCGCGGAGCCGTCCAGTATCGGAAGCTCAAGCGCATCGATTTCCACATACACATTGTCGACGCCGCAAGAATAGAGAGCAGCAAGCACGTGCTCGGTGGTGGAAAGCAGCACGCCCTGCTTCATCAAGCTCGTGGCATAACTCACGCGCGCCACGTTGCGAACGTGCGCTTCGATTTCAAAATTGTCGAGATCCACGCGCCGGAACACGATGCCCGTATCCGCAGGCGCAGGCACAAATCGGACCCGGCTTCGAACCGCGGTATGAAGCCCGATCCCTTCCGTTTCCACTGGACGCTGAATAGTGAGCTGAGAGGGCATTCGCCGGGGCTTGCCTAAGCATCCGGATGGCCGAGCCGTGTAAATATTAATCCTTTATAATCAGTCTAATGCAAGGAGGCCATGAGCGTATCGGCACTCCAGTGTGGTAATAATACAACAAAGTAGGGTATCGAGATGTGGTGATTCGGGATGGCGGTACAGCTTCGTCAGACTCGAATGCTTAGCGACGGCTGAGGAATAGCGCCCGAACCGGCGGCGTCGGACTGGTTTTGCGCATTATCGGCCTCTTGGAAGACAGCCTGCAGCTCCTGGAACTGCACAGCCGCATTACTGGCCACACTAGCTTGGACTGTGGCCTCGATGGGGGCTGATGGCGCCGCCCCGCCTGCCGCCGAGGAAATGGACTCGAACCGGGACCCCGCCGGCGGACTTGAGCTTTGAAGCGGAGCAGTCGGTGCAGGTGGAGGCTGGGCTTGAGATTCATTCTGAGCTGGGACTTGTGCTTGAGTTCCGGTCGGGGCCGGGTTCGAGAGATTGTTCGCGTCAAGCGCGCTGATCTGCGCACTCGTCGCTGCCTGGTTGAGCACGCCGAGCGTGCGAACCAGATTCAAAAGCGCCGGAGGATCGTTTGCCGATTTGATCAGCGCAAGGCGATTATCGAGACTGATGCTCTGAGGATTGATGCCAAGCTGTTCGAGCACTCGGTTGAGCTGCGCCAGCTGCTCCTGCTGACTGAGGCTAGGCGCTGCCGCAGATGTTGTAGCCGTGTCCGGCGCGGACGCGAGCTGCGCCGGCGAGTTCGCGGTTTGAGCTGGAGCCTCAGCCAGAGCCGGCGGAAAGGCCTCAAGCGCGGGCTGCGCGGGGCTTTGAAATTGAACGAAATTCGCAGCGTCCACCGGCGGCGCCGGCGGAAAAACCGCGGAAAGCGTTACGGTGTCCGGCCGCAGCACACTTGACTGACCGGATCCGCCCGTCGGCAACTGTTCCGCGTTCTGCGACGACACTTCATTCGCCGCACTCGAAATGTCCCTGGGGAGCGGGAAATTGATGGCGCTCATGATGATAGGCCCACAATCAACTCAGGCAACTCAACTCAAACAACTCGAAGCCTGTTCCCACGTGGGCTGGCAAAACCGGCGAAAGCCACTGTTTCAATTTGGCTCGCCGCCCGCCCCGATCGGGACTTTGGCTTACCTGCGGTATCGGCAAGCGGTGGGGAAAACTTGAGCGGTTTCTGCCGCCAGATTGCTGGCCGCAAGGATGTGGCGGGATCGGCGCGCCACTCAGCACAACGGTTGTGCCCGCGCACCCGTCCGCGTAAAATACATGATTCAAGACCACGCGAATGGCTTCGCCCTTTAACATCATCTCGAATCTGCCGCCCAGCGCGCCGCCACCCACAGCAGCGCATCCGCGCCCGCCCTGGCTGCGCGTGAAATTTTTCGGCGGCCCCAATTATCAGGAACTCAAGCGCATCATGCGCACGCTCGACCTCCACACCGTGTGCGAGAGCGCGCGCTGCCCCAACATGGGCGAATGCTGGGAGCATCGCACCGCCACCTTCATGATCCTCGGCAATATCTGCACGCGCGCGTGCGGCTTTTGCGCCGTGCCAAGTGGCAAGCCGCTGGGCCCGCCGGAAGAAGACGAACCCGAGCGCGTCGCCGAAGCCGTCGAGCGCATGGGCCTGCGCTACGCCGTGGTCACTTCCGTGAATCGCGACGATCAGCCCGACGGCGGCGCCGCAATTTTCGCGCGCACCATCTCGCAGATTCGCGAGCGCGTTCCCGGCTGCAGAGTGGAAGTGCTCATCCCGGATTTTCGCGGCGAATGGTCCGCGCTGGAAACAGTCATGGCAGCGCGTCCCGACGTGCTGAATCACAACATGGAAACCGTGCCGCGCCTCTACCGCCGCGTTCGCAAAGGCGCAGTCTACGAGCGCTCGCTCGAGCTCCTGCGTCGCGCAGGTGAAATGTCGCCGGGCCTGCCGACAAAAACCGGAATGATGCTGGGCCTCGGCGAAACGCGCGACGAAGTGCTCGCCGCGATGGAAGAAATCGCCGCGCAAGGCACGCACATCCTCACGCTCGGCCAATATTTGCAGCCCACGCCCGAGCACCTGCCCGTCGAGCGCTTCGTCCACCCCGACGAATTCGCCGAATTCAAGCGCGCAGGCGAGCCAATGGGCTTCAAGCACGTCGAAGCCGGCCCGCTAGTCCGCTCCTCCTACCACGCCTTCGAACAAGAAGAATCCGCCCGGCAATAGCGCAAGCACGTTTCGCGAGCGAAAAAGCATTCAAACCCAAAAAGACTCCGCAGTCGCGGGTGGCTACGATGCTATTCCGCAACGCCGGCGTCCCGCCGGCTCTTTTGAAGTAAAGTGGCACAGGCACTCCTGCCTGTGCTCGGACGAGCACAGAATCCCCAGTTCAAGCAAAATCATCGCCGGATCAAGTTCTCAAATTCCCAACGCGCAGCCAGCGAACTCAATCAAGCACGTATAATCCTCACTCCATGAATCCCTGGCGCGGCCTGAAAGACCTACCCCGCGAAGTGTGGCTTCTCTCCGCCGCCACCCTCGTGAACCGCGCCGGCACGATGGTCCTCCCGTTCCTCGTTCTCTACCTCACGCGCACTCTCGGAATCACTCCGGCCCACGCCGCGCTTTCTCTCACCGTCTATGGAATCGCCGCCCTCATCACGATGCCAGTCGCCGGACGCCTCACCGACATCGTCGGGCCCATCGCTGTAATTAAAACGTCGCTATTTCTCTCTGGCGTCCTGCTATTTCTTTTCCCCCTCGCGCACAGTTTCCCCACAATCCTCGCCATCACATTCCTCTTCGCCATCCTGAACGAATCCGTCCGCCCGCCAAGCCTCTCCATGATTTCCGATCTCGTTCGCCCGCCGCAGCGCAAAGCAGCCTTCGCGCTCAGCCGCCTCGCCGTAAATCTGGGAATGAGCGTAGGCCCGGCGATCGGCGGCGTCCTCGCACTGATTTCATTTCGCTGGCTGTTTTTCGTGGATGGCGCCACTTCGATTCTCGCCGGAGTAGTAATCGCAATGGCCCGCTGGGATTCAGCTCGACTGAAACCTTCGCACGATCCTGACTGGTCAGATCCCGAAGAATTAGGACGCGAGATCGAAGCCGATTCCGTGGTACCGCTCGCCGCCGCGCATCCCGTTCAGGATTTGCGCGCGTTTCGCAATCCGCGCATGCTCTACTTCCTCGCGGCGATGATCCCCGCGCAGCTCGTTTTCTTCCAACTCACCTCTTCGCTGCCGCTTTTCCTCGTGCGCAATCTGCGCCTGCCGGAATCGCTCTACGGCACCGTGTTCACGCTGAACACCCTGCTCATCGTCGCGCTCGAGGTTCCGCTCAACACCGCCATGGCGCACTGGTCTCATCGCCGCACCCTCACGCTCGGCGCTCTCCTCTACGCGATCGGCTTCGGCTCCTTCGCCTTCGTCACGCGCCCCGCGCAGATTTTTGTCTCCGTCGTCATCTGGACCTTCGGCGAAATGATTCTCCTGCCCGGAAGTTCCGCCTACGCCGCCGAAATCGCCCCGCCAGGACGCCGCGGCGAATACATGGGCCTCTACACAATGTCGTTCAGCATCGCCTTCTCGCTAGGCCCAATCCTCGGCGCAGAACTCCTACAGCACCGGGGCCCGCACGGCCTATGGGGAGTAGCCTTCGTCTCAGGCTGCATTTCAGCCCTGATGATGAGCCGCATCGGCACGAAGGACACCAAGCGCGAAGCTGCCGCCGCGTAGCCGTCGGAGTGGTATTCACAGTAGGGGCACGGCATGCCGTGCGCGAATGACAAATCGGCTCGGCCATCCATTGGGCAATCCACTAACAGGAGAGAGAGTTTGTCATCCCGAAGCGAAGCGAGGGATCTGCTTTGGCTTTTCGGCGGTTCTCGTCAGGGCACGACTTTAGTCGTGCCGAAATGCCAGGCGGGTTGCAGGGGTTTTAACCCCTGACGGATGTCTCAATGAATCGAATTCAAAAATTCCTGCGCAAGACTCCGCACATGCGCCGGGCACGGATCGCAATTCGCGCACCCAGCACAACAATCACTTGCCGAAGCCACCCCCGGCAATTTCAGCACCGCATTAAAATACTCAGCCGCCTTCGGATTCCGCCCCAGCTCCACATTCAAATTCCCCACGAGCAGCAGAAAAATCGGATTCTGCGGATAGCGCGTCACAAGCGGCTCCGCTACGTTAAGCGCCTCCTGATATTGCTGCTCGTACGTCCGATAATTCCGCGCCAGATAAAATCGCGCATCCACGGCCAACAACACGCCGTGTTCGACGCCCACTCGAATCTGCCGTAATCCTTCCTGCTTGTTGCCGCCGGGAATCCCCATAAAAAAGCGCAGAAATTTCACGATGGGCGAAAGCGTGTCCACGTAATAGTTGTAAAATCCGATTCCCACTGACGCGTCCGCATTGTCGGGATCAAGCTCGAGCGCCCGCAGAAATTCCGTGCGCGCCGCCACGCCGTTGTGCGCCGCGACTTCTGTTTTCATTGCGCAATCCATAGAGCCGCGTCTTCAGCGCGTACCCGATCCCCGCGTAAAGATGATTTTCGGATGTGTCGTTTTTCGCGATAGCAGCCTGAGCCAGCTGAATCGCACGATCGGCCAGCGCAAAATACGAATCATCTCCGGGCCTCTTGCTGCGCTTCTGCGAGTCCATCATTCCCCATTTGATTTCCGCCGCGTCGCAGAACATCTTCCACCAGCGTGCTTCCGCTTCGATCGTGTACGGCAGGATCCTCGGGATGCGCGCTCTCATATGAATGCAGCATCGCGATCGCGCCGTCCGGATCGCCCCCATACATTTTCTCGATCGCCTGCGCCGCTTCCGGCGGAAGTTGCACGCGCCCCGCTTGCGCCGTTTCCGTGGCGAAGCCAAAAAGAAAAGCGCAGGCCGCAAAGCCGCCAAGTAAGCGGCCATAAACAAAATTCCGCGAAGCTGTATCGCGCGCAATATTCATTTGATTCGTTTCACCCAGCCCAGAACCCACGCTGCACTAACGTACATGGTGAAGCACTCCAGCGCAAAGGGCAGAAATCCGAGATATCCCGGAACAGGCATCTCGAAAATTTTCATGCTCTGAAACATCGGAAACGTGTAATGCCATTTCGCCGCCGCCCAATAATTCCAGAATTCCCAGAGCCACCCGCAAATGAACCCGGCAGCCAGAAAACCATAAAAGCGCCGCCGGAATCCCTCGGAAAGATCGCCAAGAAACGACGGAAGCTCGAGCCTTCGATTGATCGGATCAAGCAACAGCAAAAACCCCACCCACGCCAGCGCAAAAAGACGCGCGGCAATCGCCCGAGGCGTCACCAGCGGAATAATCAAGCACGCCGCGCCGACAACCATCAGTGCAGTTTCCACGCGCCGCGAAATCTTCCACGGCTCGCCGCCCACAGTCGGCAGCATTGCCTGCACCAGATCGGAAGTCTCGAAAATCGCGGGCGTGATCGTCGCAAATGACCACCCGTAACCGATCATCGCCGCCGCCCAAGGCAAAGGCACGCCCACGTACTCCCAATTTTCAAGCCGCAAATTGTAAGCCTCGAAGATCAGCCAAAGAGGAATAGAAAGCAGCGCCATTCGTGCAAGCGAAAGCGGCGCATCATTCAAGCGCGACCGGCCGGTGATGGCAAACGTCGCCGCGTCGGCGATCAGTATGTAAGCGCTCCACGCAATCGGCGTGAAATACGTGGCGACGGGCTCTACATGGTGAAAAAGCAGCCACTCAGCCCCAGCCAGCGCAACGAATCCCAGCCATCCATGCGCGGGAAATCCCCGCCGCCGCCGCACGCGAAAGTATCCCAGCACCAACCCCGCAACAATCGCCGCCGTAATCCCAATTCCAAGCTTCACCATGCTCGGTCAATCCTAACGCAGATGACCTGCACCAGTGGCACAGGCACTCCTGCCTGTGCTCTTACGACCGTGAATCAGCTACCAGCGATATCCTGGTCGGACGACTGCATCTTTCGCCCTGTGCTCGGGCAATCCACAAACAGCCGGCCACACAAGCTGCTCGCCGTTGTCATCCCGAGCGAAGCGAGGGGATCTGCAGTTCTCTCTCGCCACTTTTACCCCCAGCCCCGCAGCCCTTTCTTGCTATGCTTTCCGTTCTTTTGCACCACCGCGTCGCCACGAAATGACCGAACCCGAAAAACTCGAACGCGGCCTCAACCTCCTCGAAGCCACCTCCCTCAACATGACGTTCATGATCGGCATCGGCCCCTTCGTCGTGATCCCCTTCATCATTCGCGCCATGAACGGCCCGCAATGCATCCTCGCCTGGGTCGTCGGCGCCGCCCTCGCGCTCGTCGATGGCTGCGTCTGGGCCGAACTCGGCGCCGCAATGCCCCAAGCCGGCGGCAGCTACGTTTTTCTGCGTGAAGCCTACGGACCAAATCGCTTCGGCCGTCTGATGTCGTTCCTCTTCATCTGGCAAACGCTTTTCCAGGGTCCGCTAAGCATTTCCTCTGGCGCGCTCGGATTCGCGGATTATTCGCTATACCTCACAGCCAAAATCGCAGCAGCAAATGCTTGGCTAGGCGCGCACCCGCGCCAGCTAATGTTTGCTCTCGCAAACTACAATCGCCTCGTCGCCATCTTCCTCATCGTAATCGCCGTTGTACTGCTCTATCGCCGCATCACCGCCATCGGCAAAATCTCCACGATTCTCTGGATCATCGCCGCCGCCACGATCGCATGGCTCATCTACGGCGGCGCCACGCACTTCAACAAAGACCTCGTCTTCACCTACCCCGCCGGCGCCTGGAGCCTCTCCTGGATTTTTTTCGCCGGCCTCGGCCACGCCTCCGTGCAAGCGATCTACAGCTACCTCGGCTACTACAACGTCTGCAACCTCGGCGGCGAAATGAAAAATCCCGAGCGCAATATCCCGCGCGCGATTTTCCTTTCGATTTTCGGCATCGCCGCGCTCTACTTCGCGTTGCAGACCTGCATTCTCGCCGTCGTTCCCTGGCAGGAAGCGCAGAAATCGCCTTACGTAGTCAGCCTTTTCGTCGAACGCACCTTTGGCCCGCACTGGGCCTCGCTCGCCACCGCGCTGATTCTCGTCACCGCCTTCGGTTCCGTTTTTTCCGCCACGCTCGGCTATTCGCGCGTGCCCTACGCCGCCGCGCTCGACGGCAATTTCTTTTCAATCTTCGCCCGCGTGCATCCCACCAAGCGCTTCCCCAACGTCTCGCTCATCGCCCTTGGCCTCGCCTCGATTTTCGTTTGTATCTTCATCGGCCTCTTTTCCGTCATACGCTCCATCCTCGCGATGCGCTGCCTCATCCAATTTGTGGCCCAGGCGGTAGGCTTGATGAGGCTGCATCAGCGATGGAAGGAGGACCGCTGGCCCTTTCACATGTGGCTCTATCCCGTGCCAGTGTTTCTTTCCATCGCAGGCTGGATCGCAATTTTTATTTCTACAGGGCGCCGCCCGATGCTCGCCTCCATAGCAGCGATGCTCGCCGGAATTCTCGTCTACTTCACCCGCGCCCGCCTGCTCCACCAATGGCCATTCGAGGAGGCTGTTTAATGGATCCACGCAGCAAAATTTCGGCAGTAGGGGCGGGTCTCAGACCCGCCCGCTGCCACCGCGCCGCGTCCTCTCCACCCTCGCCGGCTCTTTTGACTCGCTCCCAAGGTGGGAGCCCCCTGCTTCAGCAGGGGGAGCTGGACTTCAGTCCAGCGAAAAAACGCTACCTGCTACGAAGGGGCTTCAGCCCCGGGATTCTCCGAACTCGCATCCTCAGAACCGTCCTATCCCTGATCACGCTAGCCACCGCGCTCACCATCCCCACCTCCGCCCAATCCCTCCCCGAAACCGTCGAAGCCATCGACAAAGCCCGCATCACCACCCGCATCCTTTACATCACCGCCCACCCCGACGACGAATCGGCCAGCCTCCTCACCTACCTCTCCCGCGGCCTCAACGCCGACGTCGCCCTCCTCACCATCACGCGCGGCCAGGGCGGACAAAACGCCATCGGCCCCGAACAGGGCGCCGAGCTCGGCGTCATCCGCACAGAAGAGCTCCTCGCCGCGGACAAACATTACGGCGTCCGCCAATTTTTCACGCGTGCCATGGACACCGGCTACGTGAAGACGCCCGAACAAGCGCAAAAAATCTGGGGCGGCGTTGCGCTCGAGGATATGGTGCGCGTGATCCGCACGTTCCGCCCGCAAGTCGTCATCAACGGTTGGGCTGGCGTTCACGGCGGACACGGGCATCACCAAGAAAGCGGAATTCTCACGCCGCAAGCCATCGCCGCCGCCGCCGATCCCAAAATGTTTCCCGAGCAGATTGCTGAAGGCCTGCCCGCCTGGAAAGTAGCGCTCGATCTGCGACCCGCGCGCGACCCCAATGTCGCCGGCGCCGTGCCGATTCCCATCAACGATGTCTCGCCGCTCTGGGGCAAAAGCTACGTAGACATGGGCATGGAAGGCCACGCGCTACATCGCTCGCAAGGCACGCCATCCTTCTTCGGCAATCCGTTTTTCCGCCGCCCGGTTTCTCTCGTGCGCGAAAACGAAAAGGGCGACCCTGCAGGCGGGTTTAATTCGAGGCTCCTGGCTGAACCGCTTGAAGCAATTGGCGTGCTGGCGGGGCTCCCTCGTGTGGACGCGCGTCTCGAGGACGCGCGCACTGCGGTGCTCGCTCTTCGCCGTTCCGACGCGGCCAGAGACCTCGCAGACGCCGCCAAGGAAATTGCGAAGTTGCGCGAGCAAGTCTCAAATCAGAATGCGCCCGGCAGCGCCCAGCTTCTTTGGGAACTCGATCGCGTAAAAGAAAAAATCGATCTTGCCCTGAACGAAGACATCGCGCTCCCCATGATCGTCGAAGCCGACCGGCACGAGCTTGTAGCTGGCGAAGAATTCTCGGTCGACGTGAGCTTTTTGGGAAAGCCAGCCGTCCCGGTGAAATACACCGTGGACGCATCGAGCCTGCTGGTGCCCAAAGGCTGGAGCGTTACGATTGACAAGGGCGCGGGCGACAAAAGTGAGGGCGACAAAAACTACAAGTTCAAAGTCGAAATTCCGGCCCACGCCACGCCGCCGAGCCCACCCGGCGATGTAATTCTGCCGTATCCGCCGCCGCTTGCGCGCATCGCGCCCAAAATGGAAATCGACGGCTACTCATTCGCTTACGCACAAACGGTTGAATCGATGAAAGCCACCACAACCGGTATCGACACGTATCCACTGGAGTTCGTCCCAGCCGTCACGCTCACTCCTGACCCCCAGCAAATCATGGTGCCCGCCGAGCGTGCCTCGCAATCGCTCACGCTGCTCACCCGCGTCCGCTACCACGGAACAAAACCGGCAAAAGTCTCCGTCGGCCTTGACGCGCCCAAAGGTTGGCAGTTTCAGCCGATCGTGCCACTCGATTTTTCCGGCGCGGGCGATCAGCTGATTCGCTTTAACGTCGCCCGCCGCAAACGTCGCACCCGGCGCATATCCGCTGCACCCCTTCGCGCAGCTCGACGGCGAAAAATTCACTACCTCGCTCGAACCAATTCCCTCGCTGCCCACACGCGATTGGAGCGAGCCCGCCGACGTAACGGTGCACGTTCTGAATCTCGTCGTCCCGCGCACCTGCGCATCGGCTACGTCGCCGCGAGCAACGATCCGATTCCCGACACGCTTCGCCAGATCGGCATTCAAGTCGATCTGCTCGACGAAGTTGCGCTCGCCTTCAACGATTTGAGCCGCTACGACGCGATCGTCGTCGGCATCCGCGCTTACGATTTGCGTCCCGATCTGATGCGCTCGAATCGCCGTCTGCTCGATTACGTCCAGCAGGGCGGCTCGCTCGTCGTCCAATATCAGCGCGATCCGCAGTGGGTTTCCGCGATGCCTTACACTGCAACGATGCCCGGCCAAACCTCGCGCGTCACCGACGCGAATTCGCCCGTGCACTTCCTCGCCCCCGATAATCCGCTGCTCAATTCGCCCAACAAAATCACGCTCGCCGATTTCGAAGGCTGGGACCAGGAGCGCGGCCTCTATTTCCTCGGCACATTCGATTCGCACTATCAACCGGTGCTCGGCCTCACCGATCCCGGCGAACCGGAAACAAACGGCTCGCTCGTCTACGCCCACTACGGCAAAGGCGTCTACATCTACACAGGCCTCTCATTTTTCCGCGAGCTCCCAGCAGGCGTCCCAGGCGCCTACCGCCTGTTCGTAAATCTGCTAAGCCAAACTCAACACGCCGTGCCCCAGAATTAAAGTGCAGCCGCTGCTCGCCGGGTGTTGCTGTGGCCGTCGATTTTGTCTTTGCCCTTTGTAACGCCAGTCTTCAGACTGGCAGGGGTCGACGTTGCCGTTGCACTGCCGTCCTTCAGGGTCCGCGCAAGGATCGGGTTTTACGTCAGGGCACGACTTTAGTCGTGCCGTCACCGCCGCCATAGGAGTGCGGCTTCAGCCGCTGAGGTGCGATGCACTTCTTCGACAATCGCCCGCGCGCCAACTCTTTGTAGGTCGCCCCTTCAGGGGCGACATTGACGCTGCTTACTAAGCGGGGTTTTAGCCCCTGAAGCTCCCTCTTGGCGCGCCAAGAGCAAATGAAAACAACAATGAACGAACCTCTCCATCCCGCCTCCACAACCCCCCCACAATTCACCGAGCCGATTATGCTCCGCATCCCCGAAGGCTGGTTCCAAATGGGCAGCGACGCCAACCAGCCCGCCCAAGAGAACGAACGCCCCGTCCATCGCGTCTGGATCGACGCCTTCGAGCTCGCCGCCTGCCAGGTAACGAACTCCGACTACGCAAAATTCCTCGCCGCTACCAAACATGACAAGGTACAGCGCAAGCCGCTCCACTGGGACGATCCAAACTTCTCGCACCCCGAGCAGCCGGTCGTCGCACCATCGTGGTTCGACGCGGTGGCATACTGCGAATGGCTGAGCGCGCTCACGCACAGGCATTACCGCCTGCCCACCGAAGCCGAATGGGAACGCGCCGCGCGCGGCGGCGCCGAACAGAAACTCTACCCCTGGGGTGACGCCCCACTCGAATCACTCGAAAATTACGCGTCGCGCTGGAAGACCGCCCCCGAGCGCGTAGGCCAAGCCGAAAAAAACGCCTATGGCCTCTTCGACATCGGCGCAAACGTCCACGAATGGTGCTCCGACTGGTTCGACGCCGATTACTACCGCGTCTCGCCCGATCGCAACCCCCAGGGTCCAGCCGAAGGGAAACGCAAATCCTCCCGCGGCGGCTCCTGGCGTCACCAGACGAAAGTCTCGCGCTGCGCCGCCCGCGCCAGCATCCCCCCAGAATTTCAATACGCAGACTACGGCTTCCGCGTCGCCCGCGATTTTCAGCATTAGTACGATATGTAGAAACTTGATAACAAGGCTTATCACCAGCGCAGCGACCACGGCGCCTTCCGCGCCTTGGATGGCGAAGACGATCAGCGTGCCATACTTGTAATTGTAACGATGGAGTACTTCACTTCTTCATTAGACTTAGCTTTGACGTACATGACCGATTTATTGCTTTTGTCTTTGTAGATACGGAATTCAACAAGTTTTTGGTCGGCTAGCTCAGAGGGTTTTGCGGTTCCCTGAGTCACGGTATAGGTGGTCATTGAGTATCTGATTCTATAAACGGCAATTTTTCGCGTGACCCCGTGATAGAAATGTGACTCGACGCCCCAACCGATCATCTGGCCATACGTGTACGACTGCGCCGGCGACGCGGCTGCGACAAACAAAACCGCCAACAGTGAAATTGCTTTTCTCATAATTTCCCCACAGACGCCGAACCTATCACCATCGCTTCAGCCATTTCCACTCGAATCGTCATAGCTAGGCGGGTAGTCAAACTTCTCTGCTCCTTGTCGTTTGTGGCGGGTGGCCGAACCTTCTCGGTTTCTTGTCGAGTTTTCACAATCGACGGCGCTCTCCTGAGGACGACACCACTCAGGCAGGTCACTTCGAAGTTCAGCCTTAGCCCTTGCGGGTGCCCCATCCTTCGCTGGGTTTGCGAAGGGTGGGATGGGGTTGACTTGCTCGGATGCGCGTCAGCGAACGGTGGCTCACCCGTCAAAAAGTACAGTTCTAGAACTGGCTCCCGTGTACTGTACTTCTCACCAGTCGAATTTTTTCGTTGCCTCGTGGTACCGTGCTCCATGTTCTGCGAAACAGAATCTGAATTTCAGATCGCGGCTCGAACTCGAGGCGCTGGCGGCGTCGCGTCTCGCCGCGCCCCTCAACCGCGTCCTCGCACTTCTCTTCGCGCATCACTCGCACTCATTTCACCTTCAAGATTCGCCGCTCTCCTACGGGTCACTCATCCCTGCCGCCTCTCGAATTCTAATCGTTACACCGCATTAGGATGCCGCCTGCACAAGCCGTTTACGCTCGCCTGTTCCCTTCCAGCCTCCAGGACTCTCGGCACCGCCCCAAGCCCCTGGCCGCCAGTGGCGGGCCTGATCGCAAATCTGGAATTAGAATTCCGCGTAAACCCCATAAGAATCACCAAACTACAATTTTCTAATCGCAAATTTTTCGCGATTTCATCGTTTCTCTACCGTGCCACGAATCGCGAGTCGCAGCCGCGGAATTTCTAATCGAGAATGCGCGATTAAAACCCAAGCTAAGTGGCAACGATTCCAGCCGTTTGCAAATTTCTAATCGAGAACGGATCGGGGTTTCCCGTTCCGCCGCACTCAGTCAATCCAGCTCGCTACCAACCCCGTCTTCCAATCTTCAAGTCTCCAATCTCGAGCCTCCAACCAGCCCGTCGCATTCGCGACACATGCGCCGACATCCCTTCGCTTCGCGCTTTTCTGCGGTGCTATGCTTCGTGCGGTTCGAGGAGGAAGAGCGAATGAAGCAGAATCTTGGGGGATTCGCTTGCGCCAGCCGCAGAATCGCCGCACTTATCGCAATGTTCATGCTCGCATCCGGCGCTGCGTGGGCGCAGAAGAAACCGAAAAATAAAGCAGCCGACCAGTCACCGATGCCGAAGGTGGCGATGCCTGTGTCCGACGAGATCGATAAGGACATCAGCGAAATGCTCGCCGCTTTCCAGCTCGGCAAAGTCGACATGATGCACAAATATTATTCAGACAATGCTGTCTTCGTGAGCGGCGCTTACGCTCCGCCGATTGTGGGCTGGGCAAATTACGTGGAGGACTACAAGCGAAGTCTCGCCGCGTTTCAGGGTATGCAAATCATCCGGCGAAATACAGACGTGTTCGTGCACGAAGATATTGCGTGGGCTTCCTACCAGTGGGAGTTTCTTTCGTCCTATCAGAGCAAGCCGTACTCAGCGCACGGGCAGACGACTCTGATCCTGCAGAAAATCGGAGACAACTGGCTGATCGTGCACAATCACACTTCGCAGGTTTGCGACCAGGCGCCGGAACCACCACAGCAGCCGCAATCGCAACCGGCGGCACAGAATCCAGCTGCGCCCGCACCTGCAAAACCGCAGCAATAGTCGCGGCTAGAATTTCTGGTACGCGTCGAAGCCCCAGATCGCGCCCGCGATCAAAGTAATGCGCCAGACGCGATCATCAGGAGCGTGATCGGCCGGCTGAGTTTGTCGATCTTGGCAACAATCATGCGCTGTTCGGCGGCCATCGAGTCGCCGGCTGCGTCCAGAAACACCTGATCGTCTTCGTGAGCTTCGAGTGTGCCGCGATAAATCAGAAGGCAAATCAGAATCGCGGTCACTGCGCCCCACCCGATCATTAGAATCATGAGGAAGTCATGCATCGAACCCATCGCTTACCTCCCGCGCCCGCAGGACGTCTAGCCAAACCCCCGGCCGGATGAGTGGCCCGAGCGGGCCTGGCTTTTCCGGGAGTATAGCACCAATACAGTGCACGGGAGATAGGTCTAGGATTGACGGACGTGACGATAGCGGTACGAAAAGCGAACTGCAGATCCCTCGCTGCGCTCGGGATGACGTGATTCAGGACAATCAAAAAGTCAGGAGGAAATCTAGGCGGTGAGGCGTTCGTCGGGAAACTGGATGCCCCAGAAATTGCGGGTGGGGTAGAGTATTTCGACGCCCAGCTCGAAGGAGCCGTCGTATTTCGCATCGCTCACGCGGATTACGCGGAATTCCTGGGTCTCTTGTGAAATGCCGTTGAGCACTTCGATGCGCGAGCCGAGCGCGGGCTGAAATGGGGTGCGCAGCAGCGCGCCGGTGCGGCTGACGGCGATCGCTTCGGCGGGCGTATCGAGAGGCTCGCCGTTGAAGTCGTTGCTGAATACTTTGATTGGGATGCGGATGAGAACGCGGCTTGCACGCCGACGCTCAATCATTGCGCGAGTTGTGGCCATAGCACGGCCCCCTTGCCGGCCCATCATAACTTTAGAGCGATGAGCGGGCAGGGTCAAGCAATCCCGGCGCAGATTGTGCTTCGTTGACAAACCGGAGAGACGACGAAGTTGTGACGGATATTGAGGCGCAGTGACGTAATGCATAGCAGGGACGCGGGTTCCGAGTGGTTTTGACCGTGATGCATTGAGAAGCCGAGGGACAGCACAGAGATGTTCAACGACTACGAGGATATTACGGAGAGGATTGCGGAGCCGCCGAAATGGTGGGACGAGTACGGCGTTCCGCGGTACGCGGAGTATGGGCCGTATCAGGTTGCGAATATTTATGCGCAAGAGACGGCGCTGGTGGAGATCGCGTGTTCGGCGTGCTGGCGGCATTTCGAGGTGGCCTTTTCGATTCCCGGAACCGGGCTGCAAGAGACCATCGGAAAATGTAGCTCTCTCGCGGAAGCCATTCAGAAAGGCGAGATTCACTATGGCGATCCGCCGAACTACGGCAACTGCCAGGACGGAGCGTCGATGGGTTGTTACGACCTTCGCGTGTTGCAATACTGGTCGCGCTCGAACGAGAGGCATACGTGGCTTCGAGATTCGCGATTGGAAATCGAACTGCCGGACGCGCGGGAGATGAGGCGGCTCGAAGTGGAAAGAATTGTGGTGAACTTCCCGGATATCCGAGGCCGCAAGCAGCTCTCGTAACTCCTCGACAAAATCTATGTTGACGAAGAAAGTCTGCATATTCGGAGCGCATGGCGTGGGCAAGAAAAGCCTCACGTCGAGGTTCCGGGATAATACGGAGGCAGAACGGTATACGGCGACCATCGGTGTGCAGATTTCGAAGAAGGAAGTCGTTGTCGGAAACCAGAGTGTGATGATGGCAATCTGGGACGTCGCCGATCTCGAACACCTCTGACGCGATGTTGATGAATTACTCGCGAGGGATGTCAGGTTATTTGCTGGTGGCAGATGGCACTCGTCCTTCGACGTTGGAACGCGCGCGCGAGATTTACGAAAAGATCTGCTCGTTTGAGGAGCCTCCACCGAGCGTTGAGGAGGTTCAGGACCCTCAACCTGATGCGAAAAAACCTCAGCTCCAATTTCCGTATCGAGAAGTTCCGTTCATTCTTCTGCTGAATAAGTCGGATTTAGTCGAGAAATGGAGGATTGATAAATCGAATCTAGAGATGCTGGCGAACAAGGGGTGGCCGGTGCATGTGGTGAGCGCCAAAGAAAACGAGGGAGTGGAGGAAGCATTTCTGAGCCTCGGCCGAAGGATGTCGAGTGAGCCAGCGGTGAAATCGCAGCAATGAACCGGAACAAATTCGAAGTCAAAGGCCTCAGGTCATCCCGATCTAAAATCGATCGGGAGGGACTTGAGCTACGTAGCATGAACTGTGTTACGAAATGTAATATCTAGTTGGAGGCTTTCCTATGGTCGACAAAAATCATTCATCTCCTCGGGCGCGCGCCGAGGCTTTCACGAATCGCCTTGGCATTCGTCTGCCGATCCTGCTGGCGCCGATGGCGGGAGCTTGCCCTCCGCCGCTGTCGATTGCCGTGGCCAATGCGGGCGGGCTTGGGGCGTGCGGAGCGCTGCTGCTGAAGCCGGATGAAATCAAAGCTTGGAGCGACGAATTCCGACAGGGCAGCCGGGGAGGATTTCAGATCAATCTTTGGATTCCAGAGGCGGCGCCGGTGCGAGACTTCGAATTGGAAAAGCGGCAGAGCGAGTTTCTCGCGACGTGGGGACCTCCGGTTCCACCGGAAGCGGGTGACGTGAAGCTGCCGGACTTTGAAGCGCAGTGCCAGGCCGTGCTGGCTGTGGCGCCAAAAGCAATCTCTTCGATTATGGGAGTGTATGCGCCAGCGTTCGTATCCGAAATGAAAGCACGCGGAATCTTGTGGTTTGCCACCGCTACGACGGTTGCTGAAGCGAAAGCGGCGGAAACGGCAGGCGCCGATGCCATTATCGCGCAGGGCATGGAGGCTGGAGGGCACCGAGGAGCCTTCCATGCAGAAGATGCGGAACGGCAAATGGTCGGTTTGATGGCACTTTTGCCGCAAGTTGCGGATGCGGTGGCGGTGCCGGTGATCGCCGCGGGCGGGATCGCTGACGCGCGTGGAATTGCAGCGGCGCTGATACTTGGCGCGAGCGCGGTGCACATAGGAACCGGGTTTCTGCGATCGCCGGAAGCGAAGACGCTTCCTGTTTATGCCGAGAGGCTCGCGCATACCGAAGCCAACGAAACGATGGTCACGCGAGCATTCAGTGGACGGCCGGGACGGAGCATCGCAAACGCGTACGTCCGGGCCGCGGCAGCTTCGGATGCTCCTCGTTCAGCGCCGTATCCTGTGCAGCGCGGGCTGACTCAAGCGATGCGGCAAGAGGCGCTGAAGGCTGGAGATGTTGAGCGTATGCAATTGTGGGCGGGGCAGTCGGCTAAGCTGGCGCGGAATGAACCGGCAGGCATTATCATGCAGCAGTTGTGGGAAGAGGCGTCTCGGCTACTGACTTAGTCTGCATCGGAAATCAGTTCAAAGTCAAAGGCCTCAGGTCATCCCGATCCAAAAGCGATCGGGAGGGACCTGAGCTACGTAGATGAATGCATACTGCTCTTCAGAAGCCGCGAACCACCACGAGAACGCCGCGCTACTTCATGAAGTCGCGGATGAGCATTGCGATTTGATCTGCTGCGGTGTCGAGGGCGAAATGGCCTCCGTCGACGATGTGGATTTCGGCCTTGGGGACGTCGCGGCGGTAGGATTCCGGTTCTGAGGGGTCGAACGAGGACTCGTACTTGCCCCAGATCACCAGAAGGCGCGGCTGTTTCTCGCGCATCCATGCTTGCCACTTCGGGTAGGCCTCGACGTTGGTGCGGTAGTCGTAGAAGAGGTCCACTTGAATCTCGCCCTGGCCGGGTTGGTTGAGAAAATAATATTCGTCTGTCCACAGGTCCGGGTCATGGCGTTCGACGTTGGGGTCGTCGCCGACGTGGCGCGAGCGCGTGGTCGCGAGCGAGAGAAGATTTGTGCGCAGCGCGCTTTCGTAGGCGGCGCGATCGGCCCAGAAGGCTCGGCGCGTTTTCCAATTCTCGCCGAGGCCTTCGTTATGAGCGACGGCGTCCTGGACGATGAGGTTTCGACCCGTTCGGGATGGGCCAGGATCATGCGAAAGCCGACGGGGCCGCCGTAGTCCTGCATGTAGAGCGAGTAGCGCGTGAGGCCGAGCGCTTCGGTGAAATGATTCATCACGTCGGCGATGTGGTCGAAGGTGTATGCGAATTTTTTCGGGTCTGGCCAGTCGCTGTGGCCGAAGCCGGGATAATCGGGCGCGATGAGGTGATAGCGATCGGAAAGGCGGGCGAAAAGAGGCTCGAACATTCGCGAGGAAGAGGGGAGTCCGTGGAGGAGGAGAAGCGTTGGCGCATCTTTCGGGCCGGCTTCTCTGTAGAAGATGGAGAGGTCGTCTACTTTTACAGTGCGATACGCAGTCGAGTGTTCCATGGAATGTTCCTTTAGGCTTTTTCCGTGAGCGTTTTCTCGGGCTTGGGCCGGCGATTGAAAGGATGAGAAGAGCACAACAGGACGAGGGCTGCGCGTGAGAATTGTAGGCATCGGATCCAGCAGGGTGAGGCGGAAAGATGCATCGTTTTATCTCCGAGTGTGTTTGTGGCGCCAATGCTGGCGATATTCGTGTTCGTCGGTTTAGATTCAGACGGGGGCGATCGGGATTCGCGGCTCCACAGCGCACAGTGCGTGGCTGGTTCGGGTGCGCGTGTAGCGCGTTCGGGCACGTCGCGACATCCGGGCACGGCATGCCGTGCCCCTACTGAAGAAACGGCAACGGCGAAGAGAACGATGTGGCGCTGTGTCGCAAGCATCGCGAACCGTGCTGTGGCGTTACGCTGGCGCAGGCTGAAGCCTACGCTACTGAAAGGCAACGCCCGACCGGGCGATTTCCACATTTCCTAAATTTCCACAGCAAAAATTCTCTTCGGTCGTATTGACCGCTTGGGCGGGCAGAGTTACAAGGGTGGTGCGAGAGCGTTCCGATTCGACCGAGTCTCGGAAAGCACGGCAAGCGTAGGCTTGACGAGCTACACGGGGCTCGGAAGGACAGAACGGCTTCGGCAAAGTTCGGAGCAGTACAGCGTCACGGCGAGGCTCTAGGTCTGGATCAGCGGTGGGCAGGACGTGCTCCCGTCAGGCTAACGCTTGATGGAAAGCGCGACGCAAACCACGGACCTGACCTAGCGCGACTTGCTGTGGTCGGCTTCTGCCGGTAAAACGGTGAGAACGCTGGCAGCTGTTACTTTCGCGACTGAGGAGAAGGGGCGAGCAATCGCCCCTTTTCTTTTTTACTTCCAGGATTATCTCCGCATCGCTACTCAGCCTCCTTGGATTGCTCCACTAGCGCGCTGGAATTTTTCGCACTGGTCTGTTGAACGCGCGTTCGTTGACAAACCCGGGAGTGCGCGGCAATATGAATTGTTGTTCCTGCCGCAGGAAATGCCCAAGTGGCGGAATTGGCAGACGCGCTAGCTTCAGGAGCTAGTTCTCGCAAGGGAGTGGAGGTTCGAGTCCTCTCTTGGGCACCATTCGCAGCAATATTGGCCGCGGTGATGATTTCCTATTTGCCTTCCTTCAATTTCCTCAATGTCGCTTCATAGGTTGGAACGTCTGATTGGGCGTTTGCCGGGACATTACGAAGCACGATCTCCCAGTTCTTGATGGCATTTTCTTTGTCGCCGACCGCTGTATAGCCTTGCGCGAGACCGAGGTATGGCCAGAAATGTTCCTCGGGATGGTGTTGCTGATTGGCTTTGAAAATTTCGAGAGCTTTATCGTTTCTACCGTAGGACATCAGAGTTGCGGCATAGACGTAAATACGAACCACATCCGTTTCCTGCAGACTGAGTGCTTTGTCGATGACTGCATCGGCCTCGTCATTTCGGCCCATGGCCTGGAGCACCGAGGCTTTGGTTGCCAGCGTGGAAGAGTCCTCGCGCCCTCGAGCCGGGCCCTTGAAAGGCTCTGAGATGGCTTTATCCGCCCAGATCAACCCTTCGTCCAGTTTGACTTTGTGGTTTGCGCAAAACTGTGCGGCGATTTGCCAATTCTGGTATTTGAATCCCGGCCATGCCTGAAGCTCCTTCGCCATTTCGTCAACGTACAGCTCATTCACGTTGGGAACATCGATTTTGAAAGCGATGCGCTTGTTCTCCCATTGGAGAAAGGCCAGCGCCGAATTCGGGCGACGGTCGTCAAACCCAAAAGTGAGGAATTCAGTATAAGGAGCTGATTGGGGATTCACCGGAACTCGGAGCGCATCATCTTTTGGATCATATTGAAAACTGCCCCAGCCGGTTGAGTTGTGGGAGAAAATCCACATCCAGGGTCCGTTTTTTTCCAGCTCCAGGAACAGGCCGTAGGTGCCCGCCTTGAGTTCTTTGCCTTCGATTTTCACATCATGCGAGAAGCTGATGGTGGTGGTTTCATTGGCGCCCGCTCGCCATGGAGTCGCCCTCGAAGGGCCTAGGTTTTGATCAAAAAAACCGTAGGGCACAAGTTCACCCCAAATATGACCGGTGCGGTCCGCTCCCGTGCCACCGTGAACATTGGGGCTGTGATAGTCGATCGTGATTTTTACGAGTCCGATCCATTGCGACACTTCGGCTCGCTCGTTGGCTCCGTTGGGAGGGAGCGAGAGTTCGGAGAGTACTTGACCGTGAGCCGATTGGACGGGCGCCAGGAAACATAAGAGAAATGCCAGAATGTATGTCTTCGTCATCGGATCGCCTCCCATGGACGCCGAACACCAGCCTTGGATCACTCGTGACTTCGACCGTTTGCTCTGAGGTAGAAGTAAGCGATTAGACGCATGGGTGGTTGCGAGGTTAACGTCGTGGGAGAAGATTGCGGCTTGGGATGGCGGCTTGACGACAACCGGTGAATCCGAAATACTTCGGGCGCTCGTATTTTCCAGCCTCGTGACGCGATGACGGATTCCTCCAATAATTCGGACAAAGTGCCAGGGAAGGATAACGGCGGCGTGGCGGGCGCGCCGGTGTCCGTGCTTGTGGTGGGCGCTGGGCCGACGGGGTTGCTGCTTGCGTCGGAGCTCGAGCGGCGCGGGGTGCGATGCCATCTGATTGATGCGCGGCCTGGGCCGCTGCATTGGGATCGCGCGACGGTGGTGCATCCGCGATCGCTGCAAATTTTCGAGTCGCTGGGGCTTGCCGGGAAATTTCTTGAGGCCGGGTGCAGGCAGCGCGTGATCAAGATTCACTCGCGCGGGAAGCTGCTGGGAACGATGGATCTTTCGACCTGTGGGAGCGTTTATGGATTCAATCTCGGCGTGTCTGAGGAAGTGACCGAGCGGATTCTCACCGAGTATCTCGAGACGCAGGGCGGCAAGGTGAATCGGTCGTCTCGCCTGACCGGGCTTAAGCCACATTCCGGCGGCGTGCTGGCCGAGATCGAGCGCGACGGCGTTGCGTACCACGTGGATGCGCAGTGGGTGGTGGGATGCGATGGGCTTCACAGCCCGACGCGCGAGCTGAGCGGCATCGGTTTCGAAGGGCACGACATCGCGAAACCGTGGGCCGTGTTCGACGCGACGGTGCAGGGCTGGACTGACACGTACGAAGGCACGTTCGTTTATCTCGAGGCGCTTCCGGTGATTTTGACGGCGCTTCCGGGACAGCGGTGGCGCGTTTACATGAGGCCGATCTCGGAAGAGTCGGATCTGGTGGCGGATGCCGCTTCGACTCTGCGCGCTTATCTGCCGGCTGCGTCATTTGTTGACGTGGAGAACCCGACGCGATTCCACTGCCACACCAAGGTGGCTACGAAGTATCGATCGGGGCGCGTGTTTCTGGCGGGCGATGCGGCGCACTTGTGCTCGCCATCCGAAGGGCACGGCATGAATTGCGGGCTGCAGGATGCGTTCAATTTGGCGTGGAAACTTGCGCTGGTGCACGGCGGCGCGGCCGATCCGGTGCTGCTCGATAGTTACGAGATCGAACGGCGGCCTGTTGCCGAGAGGGTGATGCAGTCCGGCGACGGCTTCGAATATGCGCTAACGGTGAGCGACGCAGCCGAATGCGACAAGCGCGATCAGAGCATCCGAGCGAAACTCGCCGATGCAAAGACACTGCATCACGAAGTGGCGGCTGAGACCGAACTGATCGCTGATTATTGCGAATCGCCCATCGTCTTCGGGGACGCGAACAGCAAACTCGCTGCGGGACGACGCTTGCCCGATACGATCCCGGTGCAATTGGCGGGCATGCAGCCTCACAAATTGCACGGGCTTGGCCACCGCGCGGGGCATACGTTGCTGCTCCTGGCTGGACCCGGCGCGCACATTCCGACGCTTGTGGACCTTCACGGCGCTTTGCAGAAACTCACTGTGATTCGTTGCTGTTTGAAGCGGCCGTCGCGCTCGGCAGTGACGAGGATTTGCCCGCGCAGATTGGAAAATTTGAACAGGGCGCGGCTGATCTGCTCGGCGTCGACGGAATTACGCTTCTGGCGGTGCGGCCCGACGGCTACATCGGGTTGCGAGCCGACCGGGATCACTTGAACGCGCTCGAGCGGTACGGTGCCTGATTGGCGGAGGGCGTGACTCATCGCCGATGGGCTCGTCTGTCGCCGGGTCCGCCTTATAACGGGAGAAATGCATGGCCGAGGGTGAGCAGTGCGATCACGTATCGCGGAGTGGTGAAGGCCGAGCATTGCGATCATATGGGGCATATGAACGTGATGTGGTACGTGGGGAAATTTGACGAGGCGAGCTGGCAGATGTTTGCGGCGATGGGGCTGACGCGTTCGCGGATGGAGAAGGAAAAACGCGGGGTTGCAGGTGTGGAGCAGCGCATCGAGTACAAACGCGAGTTGCGCGCGGGCGATGTAATCACGGTGCGATCTGCGGTGGATGAGGTGAAAGAGAAAGTGGTGCGGCTGACGCACGTGATGACGAACGATGACACGGGCGAAGTGGCGGCTATCATGCATCTCGTCGCCGTGTATTTCGATACTGAAGCTCGAAAATCATTGCCGCTGCCGGCGGAGTTACGCGAACGCGCGGGCCGAATGATTACCGAAGCGAGGAACCCGAAATAACCGGAGGTGACTTCCTCTTGTTTTAGCAGCTTGGTAGTCCTGTCAATCATGGAACCACCGGTTATTAACGTGTAGTCACATCGTTACTACAAGCTGTGGTAATATCGGCGCACGGACACAAGGATTTTGCGATGGACGTGGCCACGCTAGGGACGGACCCCACTCCAGTATCTGCTTCGACGCTTCAACGCGGCACTCCGCTCGTACACTACGGCCTCACGTCAGACGCAACACACGAAGACGCCTTAGACACGGCGAGTGGAGTGGTTGCGATTCTTGTCTGCCATGGGATGGGCCAGCAGGTCCGATACGAAACCATCAGTTCGATCGCCGAAGCAATCCAAACCGAAGCCACTGAACTGGGGGGAACTTCAGCACCCGTACAAGTGCACCTCTCG
Organism: uncultured Acidobacteriota bacterium; assembly: GCA_963767205.1. Lineage (GTDB taxonomy): Bacteria > Acidobacteriota > Terriglobia > Acidiferrales > UBA7541 > Palsa-295. Next base: position 42,045 of record CAVYDF010000016.1, on the reverse strand, counting down.
TACGATAAAGGGGCTTTCCTGGCTCGCGCTGAGTTGCAATGGAGGGATAAGGCAAAAGTCAACCACGCGGTTCACGTATACGAGGCGTACTGGGCACCTTTGACGGAAGGAGAGGTAACGTACCGGGATACGATTCTATTTCTTCTTTCCGCAGCCTGGAACGGATTGCAGTGGAGCAAGCTTTTCCGTCCGAGTTCGTTTGAGCGGTGGATGTTCGACGGTCGAAAACGGATGCAGATCGGCCGCGCGACGTTTGCCGGGATTATTGCCGTGCTGGTGTTTCTCGCCCTGCAGGCAGTGGTCATTGCCTTTGTGCTGCTCACCTTGGCGCAGCAGTATCGAACTTTGTTGGCGACGCCACTACCGGCTGCCGGCTCGAAGAATTTTGTGCTGGTTTTGTTGAGTTGGTTGGCCCCGTTGTTTCCAGGGTTCGAACAGCTGCTGCGGCCGGAAAGCCTCGGCGCCTGGTTGAAAGACGCGGTATGTCTGCTGTTGTGGATTGCGGCTATTGCAGAGGCATTCTTAGCGCGCTATTTCATCATTCAGTATGTAGGCGACGTGGCCGCTTACATTTCCCCGTACAAAGACAGCAAGTTTGACGAAATACGGCGCGAGATTCAAAACGTAGGGCTGAATGTGGGGAAAACGATTTATGGTTTTGGAGCTCCCAAGGCAACAATTCCGCATTACCGAACTGTCGTTGTCGTTGGGCATTCTCTCGGATCGGTTCTCGCGTATGACACACTCAACGCTCTGATTAATCTCGACAATGTGTCTGAAAAGACCGACAGGCGGGATGTGGTAGCACGGACTCGCGCCCTAATCACGTTCGGGTCGCCCTTGGACAAAACGGCGTTCATCTTCCGAATGCAGGCGAGGACAGCCACGGAGTGGGTCCGCGAACAACTGGCAGCGTCCATACAGCCTTTGATCGTCAGCTATGAAGATTACCGACCGCGGACGTTCGAATGGATCAACATTTGGTCAAGGATGGACATTATCAGTGGAGAATTGAACTATTACGATGATCCGGAAAGAACGCCGAATATTCCGCCATGCGTGCAGAATAAGCCTGATCCGGAGGCGCGAACTTTTTTGAAGGCTCACGTGCAGTACTGGAAGAATTGCTTATTGCGCCAAGAGCTTTATCGAGCTGTATCAGGAACCGCGCAGGGCGGTTAGGAGTGCGGCGCCATTTGGGCTCCCGAGGCCGGTGCAGGCGTCCCAGCCACGGACTGCCGAGTAGGTGCCGTTGTTTCCGGCAGTGATGTCGTGAAATGTAGCTTCGGCTTTCGCGGAATATAGAAGCGGGTTCACGTAGCCTACGTTTGTCCCCAACGATTGATTGATGAGCGCGAACAAGCCTGCCCAGAGTGGGGCGACTGCGCTCGTGCCGCCGATCACGGATTGCTGTCCATCTACCACGACGTTGTAACCCGTCGCGGGATCGGCGTCGCCTGAGACGTCGGGAACACCTCGGCCTGCGAAACCGTTCGGAGCTTTCGGAACGTTTGCGCTTTGCTGGAAACTTGGGAGCGCGAAGGCCTGGCTCACGCCGCCGCCCGTGGCGCCTTCGTTCGCTGAAAGCTCATTCCAGGTTTGCTCGCTGCTGATTGAAGTACCTGAGATGGTTAATTTTGTCCCGCCGCAACCTACGAGGAACGGACTCGATGCGGGGAAATCCACGGTAGGGTTTCCGCTGGTGCTGCCGTCGGTGGAGCCGTTGTCGCCAGACGCTGCGAGGACTGTGACGCCCATCGTTGATGCATCCTGGCAGGCGGAATTGAGCGCGTTGCGCGATTGGACGGTCCAGGAATCTTCCGGGCCACCCCAACTGATGGAGATGACCGACGGCTTCAGCTTGGCGTCGTGGACGGCGGTGGTAATTGCGTCGATGAAGCCTTGATCTGTGTTCGGCGCGAAATAGACCGCGATCTGCGCCGCAGGTGCGATTGCACCGGCGACTTCGATGTCGAGTTCCACTTCGCCATCGGGGCCGCTGGCGTCTCCGGTGGGCGAATTTTTGGCGTCGTCGACGGAAACGCCGGTGACTCTTGGCGCGGAGATTCCGAGATTACTGAAAAACTGGGTGAGGTCTGACGCGTTGTATCCGCCGCCGAGTTCTATGAGGGCGATGCATTGGCCGGAGCCGGTTGCGCCTGACGGGAAAGCGTAGGCTTTGGCGACTTGCAGCGGCGAGTAAGAAACGTCTGTGGCGTTGGGTTGCGCGCTGGAGTTTTTCTTGCGTAGACGGAAATGTGGTTTGGCCTGTGGGCGATTGTCGAGGCCGAGAACGCCTTCGATGATGCCGTCGAGGTCGGCGGGAATCGTGAGGGCGCCGGTGCGGCAGCGATAGGTGCCGGTAGCGTGTTCGTAGCGGCGGAGACTTGCTTCGAAAGCGTCGTTGAAGGCTTGAACTGTGCCGGTGAGTTTTACGGTGCGGCTGGCGCTATCTTCGCTCGCGACTTTTAAACCATATTGGGTGGCGAATGCGCGAACTTTTTCTATGTCTGCTGACGACGCGCCGTATTGCTTGGCGAATTCTTCGCGGGTGAGATATTTGCGATCGCGCGGGAGGCGGGAGCCCATTTGATCGGCGGCGGGGAAATCGCCGGGCTTCGATCCGCGGCGCAGCAGGACGCTCACTTCGATTTGCTGATTTGGATCCGCGGGGCCAACGTCTTGCCCGCTTGGAAATGCGGCGCGCGCGCTGCCTTTTAGTTCCACCCGATCTTGTCGTGTTGCCATGGCGGGCCTCCAGGGGAATTGACCGGGGAGGAAAGTATAGCGCGGACGGGGGAACGTGGCGGGGTGAGTACGAAGGATAAGTTGGGATTCTTCGCTCCGCTCAGAATGACAGGCGAAAAAGAGAGCGGAGTTCAAAAGAGCCGGAAGGATGCCGCGCTACAAGGGACGAGGCGATGACCTGAGCTAAGGCTACGTTAGCAGCAGGCCGAACTGCGCGGCAGTAGGGCAAATTCGCCGCTGGGGAACGAACGATGCGGCGGGTAGTGCGAATTGGCGGGCATGACCCACTTGTCCTGTTACCGCTGTTCGGCGATTTTAGTGAGATGAATCTGAATATTTCACTGAGCAGCCGTAGGGACGCGTTGCGGGCGTCGCCACTGGCTTGCCCGTCATGGATTGCTCGAGGGCGAGCGAGACGTAATTCGTTGCGCCGGGAACGTCCGCGAGATCGGTGGTGGGTTTGTCATCAATCGCGCCATCGTAAATCACCACGCCCTTCGGATCGATCACCACCATTTGCGGCGACGTCTTCGCGTCGTAGAGATGGCCGATCTCGCCGCTGGGATCGAGCAGCGCGGCGGTGGGCGCGGCTTGCATTTTTGATATGTAAGCGTTCTCGTCGCTCGCGGTGACGAATCCTTGCTGGCCCGGCGCGGAGGATAGAATCGTGAACCAGACTACGCCCTTGCCCGTCCATTGCTTTTGGAGCTTCTGCATGTTGCCGCTGTTGTATTGCTTGCCGACGTAGGGGCAGCCGTTGTTGTGCCACTCGAGGACGACGTATTTTCCGCGGTAGTCGCCGAGCTTGTAGGTCTTGCCGTCGCTGGCTGTGGCCGTGAACGTGGGTGCGGGGTCGCCCACTTTTGCCGCTGCGAGAAGCAGCGGTGCAGCGCATAGAATTATTGCCATTGGAATCGTGGCAGCCAGCATCAGGTAAAAAGTTGAGCGCTTCATTTCCGTGGGTCCTCCTTCAGAAATTGTACTGCTTGAAGTCCGATTCTGGAGAGATTGGTGGCGCATTTATCCGGAGCCCTTCGCGCTTGCGTCGGTGGACTTGGCGATGGGAACGTCGATTGAGTAGGGCTGTTCACCCGAAAGCACAAGGATTCCCTTGAGCCGCGCGATTGGTTTCAGAAGCTGCTCGGACTTCCGCAGCGTGAGAGTGAAACCTGTGGCTGTGGGCACGAGGGTTTGCGGGGCAGCGTTTGACACCTGCGATTCGGCCAGCGGAAAGAAAATTGCGTCGGTGATTTTATGGCCGAGGTTCGCTGTAAGCACAAACGAGTCGTTCATTTGAGCGGCGGCAAATTTCCAGCTCGCCGGAGCCGGTCGAGGCCACGCTTTGCGCGCCTCCGCGAAGAAATGAGTGCTTTGCGAGTTTGCGGGAGGCGGCTGCGATTTTACCGGCAGCGTGAGCGAAACTTGCGCTTTGCCTGGAACGCACATTTCGCGGCAGATGAGAACCTTGACGTTTGCAGCGATTTGAGCCGGCTTTTGCGACGAGAGGGTCGCGTCCGCGCGCATTGGAATGATTAATGTGACCGCGTCCTCGTAGCCGTAGTCCACGATCGTGGCCGTTCCCAGACGCCGCGGCGCGGGCCATTCGATGGCGCCAGCCTTGATGCTAGCGGGCAAATCCCATGTGACGCGAGGAGGCTCGCCCGAGTCACCCGGATTTACCCAGTAGACGTGCCAGCCCTTTTCAAGTTCGAAACGCAATGCGACGTTGAACGGATGCCCTGGCGTGAGCCAATCTTTTTCGGCGATGAGTTCCAATGTTCCGTGAGGAATCGGCGCCCCTGCGGCTTGCGCGCGGCTGGAGCAAACCGCCAACACGGCGGCGCTTAGAATAATGGTACGACGAAAAGCAGCGCGTGATTTCCGCCCGGTCATATCCCATTAGACGCATGAACCGCGCAAGTCGGGTTCAGTCCCCGGACTATTTTGGAAAGGGCCTTCAGTTTTGCCCATAGATGGCTCGGCGGAATAAATCCAATCCTTTTGGCAGACTCGAGACATCCAATTGTGCGGCTTCGAAGCACCACCAATAGAAGAGCGGGGCGCAATTCGGAATTACGTCGGAAATCTATCGTTTCAGGAGGCAGCAAATGGTGAAAGTCGCATTATTCGTAAGGCTGGAAGCGAAACCGGGAAAAGAAAAGGACGTAGCGCAATTTCTGGAAGCTGGGCTTGGCATGGCCAATCAGGAGACTACAACTCCCGTGTGGTTCGCGCTGCAATTGAGCCCCTCGGTTTTTGGAATCTTCGACGCTTTCGACGACGAAAGCGGGCGGCAGGCTCACTTGAACGGGCCGATTGCGAAGGCGTTGATGGCCAAAGCCGGTGAGCTTTTTTCAAAGCCGCCCGCGATCGATCGCGTCGATGTACTCGGCGCGAAGCTCCCTGGAAAATAATTTTGATCGCTTCGATTTTCTGAGCCGGACGCAGGTTGAGCGATCGCGCTCAGCCGCGCGCTCCAGCCGGTGCGCGCACTATGGCTTGCGCTGATAGGTGTTCTTAAGATCGTCCTGGATTACGTAGGCTTTGCCGCCAACGTTCTGGATGACGAGATCCTCATCGAGCATGCGCGTGCGATATTTCCATCCGGGAGGTAATTTGAGCCGGTCGGCCAAGATAAGAAGGCGCGCCTCGTTTAGTTCCTTGTCCACTTCCTGCGAATAGCTTTGCATCACATAAACGTGGCCATCGGGCGCAAGGAGTTCGTAAACATTCTTGCCGCGTTCGTAGACATAGCGGTTTTGGCGCTGCACTCCGTTGTCCGTGTATGGCTGGCGCTTGCTCGAATGGATTGTTATTTCCAGTTCGGCGAGGAGGCGGGCGTCGAACCCGTCGAAGGACTCAACTTTGCCCGGATTTTCGATCGCGTTGCGATCCATTATGAAATAGCGCGGGCCGTTGAGAACGATTGCGGCTACGTTCCATTCCTTTTTCAATTTGGCGGTATCGAGCGACGCCCATTTTTCTGCGGGGCAATCGTTCAAACCCAGCGTGTTGTAAACGTCCGCGGTCGTGGAAAAGAGATGCTTCCTGACGACAAGAACTTCGCAGTAGCGCACGTTGCGAAGGTGATCCTTTTCCCTCATGCCATTCGGGGCGGGGCCGGTCTGGGCGGACGCGGCCGCTAGTTCGAAAAAAAGGATCAAAACGGCGAGGCGGCAGAAGGTGCCGCACATTTTCTGTCCGTTCATCCAATCCTCTCCTGGGTGATTGCGACTTAGGGTGTGCGCTTGATGATGATGGCGGTGAGGTCGTCTTTCTGCTCGGTGCCGCCCGAAAACTCCACGACCGAGCGATACAAATTGGAAATGATTTCGCTCGGCGGCTTTTCTTTGGATGCGCGAATCTTTTCCTCCATCCGCTGGGAGCCAAACTGCTCGCCTTGCGCATTGGCCCATTCGAAGAATCCGTCGGTGGCGAGGACGAGCATATCGCCGTGCTCAAGGTCGAGGCACAGCGGCGGATCGGAATCGAAACTCTCCGATATTCCCAGCGGCAGGCCTTGCGCGTCCATTTTTTCGAAACAATCGTGCTTCAGCAAATAGAGAAACAAGGGCCCGTGTCCGGCCGAAAGCAATTCGACCCGCGAGCTTCCGGGCGTGCACACGGCTGCCACAAAGGTGACAAACCGGCCTTCCTTTAGATCGGCAGCAAGTGCGGCATTCACTTTACCCATCGCCGGGAATAGCCCATTGTCCACGCTGAAGTTGGCTCTTGCGTAAGCGCGGCACACGGCTGCAAGCAGAGCAGGGCCGATTCCGTGACCGGTAACGTCGGCCAGAGCGACTAAGACTTTTCCATCGGAGAGGGGCTGCCAATCGAAATAATCGCCGCCGGTCTGATCGGCAGGCTGATTCCAGGCGGCGATCTCGAACCCTTCGACGATGGGCATCGAAGTGGGGAGCAAGGATTGTTGGATCGAGCGCGCGACTTCCAAGTCATGCTCCAAGCGCTCCACCTGGTGTTTGGTCTCCGCCTCGCTAAGCGCGGCTTCCGCTTGTTTCTTGATTTCGGTAGCAACCGCACCTGCGACAAACCCCGCGACGATCATTATGATTGCGTAGACGGTGACGATCTTGTTCGGCGCCATCACCGATTCGTTCGGAGAGAAGGAAGGCCTCCAACCAACGTACAGTGCCGCCGCGAGGTAACTTCCCGCCGCGACGAACCCAGAGAGCCGACTCGCAGCGGGGTTCAGATGCAGCGTGGAAAGGATAATGAAAATGAAAAATACGAGGACGGCCGGGTTGGCCAGCGGCCGGTAAGCGAACTCGACCGAGTTGCCGGAAAGAAACGCGATGACGAACGCGGGCAAAGAAGTTTCCAGAAGAATGCTGGTAACCCATGTTGCTGTTGGCAACGGGCGGGCGGCCTGCATCGCGCGGTCTACGGCGCGCAACATCAGCCATTCGTAGGCGACGAGCAGGATCAGAAAGACCGCGAAGAATATCGACAGGCGGATATTTTCGCTGTTGTGATAAAGGAGGGTACGGAAGGATCGCACTACGAACACCACGCCGATGACCGCAAGCAAAATCAAGATGCGCAGGCGTTCGCTCTCGAGCCGCGCCAGTTGGAAGGCTGTGGATCTGTCGCAGTATGGGTTCATTGTGTTGGAGGCGCACAGCATAGCTCCCGGCCGCGTGCTTTGCTAGAGTCTTTAGAATCAGGGGGTAGCTGAAATCGGGATCTCGACTCATAATCCCGCGCCGCACCATGCGCGCGCGAATTTTGTGATCCATGCTGCGTTTGCGGCGGCTGGAATCGTTACTGTGCTGCTGGGGCCGATTCTTCCGATTCTTATCAGCCGCTGGTCGCTGAGCGATGAACGGGCGGGGCTTTTCTTCACGACTCAATTTTGTGGGCAGCTTGCGGGCTGCCTTTCGACGGGCGTGCTGATTCCGTTGCGAGGGCGCGGTTACAGGCTTACGTTTGCGATTGGGTTCGCACTCATCGCGCTTGGCATGGCGGCTCTCGCCTTGGGCGATGCGCACGCCGGGCTCGCGGGAACGGCGCTTTATGGATATGGGCTCGGGCTGGCGTTGACGGGCGGAAATTTGTGGGTGGCCGAGATTTTTCCGCAGCGGCGGGCGACGGCTGTGAGCATCCTGAACGTCACGTGGACAATCGGTGCGATCGCGTGTGGGCCGCTTGTGATGCTGGCTGAGGATCTGCACATGCTGGCGAAATTTTTGGTGGGAGTGGCGCTGTTTCACGCGATTTGCGCGCTGCTGATTGGCGTTTGGGACATCGAGCCAGTCGAACGAGGGACTGATGAGCTCGATGCGGGCGGAGCTGCGCCGCGAACCCGTTTGATTGGCATGGCGGCATTTGCATTGGGCGGACTTTTCTTTTTGTACGTGGGCACGGAGAGCGCGGTTGGCGGCTGGGTGGCGGCATACGCGAATCGAGTGGAATCTATTTCCGCGATGATGGCGGCGCTAACGCCGGCATTTTTCTGGTGCGGGCTGGCGGCTGGGCGAGCGCTGGCACCCGCGGCGCTGCGTTCGCTTGCCGCGCGCAAAGAGAGAGAAAAAATTCTGCTGGGCTTCGGCGTTAGTCTGGCGGCGATGGCGAGCGGCGCATTGCTTTTTGCGCCGACGTATCGAACGGCTTCATTGTGCGCGATGCTGGCGGGCCTGGGTCTCGCGTGCGTGTACCCGATATTGGTGGGTTGGCTGGTTCGAATCTATGGTGCGCGGGCCCGGCGATTTGGAAGCGTCATATTCGCGACCGGCAGCCTGGGTGGTGCAACGCTTCCGTGGCTTGTAGGGGCCATATCGACTCATTCGGGAGCTCTACGGGCTGGTTTGTTAGTTCCGATTGCTGCGTGCGTGGCGATGTTTCTGGTGAATGGATTTTTCCCTGGACGGCGCGAGGCTTAGCTGCGGCAGGAGCTTAATAATCCCTCGGCGTAGATCGCGCCCTCCGCAGTTTCTTCGTGTTTGAAGTACGTAAACACGTCTCCCGAGGGCAGCAGTCGTTTGACTCTTTCAGCGATTTCATTGCGGGCTTTGGGCGAATAGCTTTCATTGCGGAGGCGCAGATAGGAAAAATCTGCGGTCGAGACCTGTGGCGTGCTGATGTTCTCACTTTCTGCCTGGCAGAGGGCGGCATTCGCATTGCGAAGGGCGGAGAACACTTCATCGTTGAACCAGGATTCGTGGCGAAACTCGAATGCGGCGCGAATTTCTTTCGGCATGGCGGTCAGAAAATCCTGGAGCAGTTTCAGGTCGAGCTTCAGCTGGGGCGGCAACTGGAAAAGAATCGGTCCTAGTTTCTTTGCTCTTTGCATTGGTTCCAAGGCGCCGACGAAATCTAATGTCTGGCCGGCCGCGTCGCGAAGCCGCATGAAGTGCGTGATCCGCTGGTTCGCCTTGAACGCAAATTTGAAATCAGGCGGAGTGGAATCGACCCAGCCCTGAAGCAGCTTTTGCGAGGGGAAGCGGCGAAACGTGTAGTTCACCTCGACTGAGTTGAGCCTGCTCGCGTAGTGGCTCAGGAACTTGGCGGCAGGCAGCTTCGCTGGATAGAAATCCGGCTTCCAACTGGCGTACGCCCATCCCGAAGTGCCTGCGTAGACTTGTCCCATATGGCCGCAAGTGTACTGCGAGTTGCGCTCCGATCGCCGTATTCACTTTTTAGTTTTTCACGCGCTGCGAGGCGCAGCAGCACTCTTCGCGGACGACGGGCGGATGGGGCCAGTGCCGGCTCCCGTGCGCTCAATTGCAGCCGCAATTTCCGTGAGGTCTTGATCGGTAAGCTCCAAGGAAGCTGCACCGACCCAGCCATCGACTTGCTTCGGAGTTCGCGCCCCCACGATCGCGCCGGTGACGCCGGGCCACGCAAGCGTCCAGGCAATTGCCACCGACGAGACCGAAGTATTGTGGCGCTGTGCAATGGGCTGCAAGGAATCTCGCAACGCGAGATTGCGGCTGATATTCGGTTCTTGAAAGTAAGGCGAGCGCCGGCGCCAATCATCCGGAGGCGAGATTTGTGATTCGCTCACGCGAGAAAGCTGTCCGTCAGCAAACCGGATTGCATCGGGCTGTAACAAATCACGCCGGTGTGATGGCTCGCGCACCAGGGAATCTCGCTGGCAGCGACAGCGCGATTGATCAGCGAAAAAGGAGGCTGCAATGAATCGACATGGCAGATTTTTTCGCAGCGCTCGAGCAGATTCACGTCGAAATTCGAAACGCCGCCCGCGCGTACCTTTCCTTCCTTGATCAACTGCATCATCGTGGCCCAGGAATCTTCCATGGGCGTGCCGGTCTCGTCCGGCCAATGAAATTGGTAAAGATCGATTCGGTCCACACCCAGACGGCGCAGAGAGGCTTCGCATTCGCGTCGTATGGAATCTGGCTTCAAAGTTCTCTGCGGCTCAGCCATGGGATCGCTTTCGAACGCCATGCCGCACTTGGTGAAAATAAATGGACGCTGCGATTGCGGAATTTCGCGAAGAAGGCGGCCCACCACTTCTTCCGAATGGCCCAGCCCATAAATCGCGGCCGTATCAATCCAGTTGATGCCCAAATCGATCGCGTGGCGCATCGTGGCGATCGACTCGGCATCGTCCTGGGGGCCCCAGCCGTAGGACCAGCCGCCTCCGCCGATTGCCCAGGAACCGAATCCGACTGTGGTGATTTCCAATCCGCTCGAACCGAGAGAGCGTTTCGTCAGTGCCATGAGGAATCTCCTTCACATTCGCAAGTGTCTATTCGATGAGGGCTGAACTCGGACTAAGTCAGTTCTAATCCTGCAAACTTCGCCAGCTACCCGCAATCAGATTATTCTGTAGGTCGAAAGGTGGCAAGAGATTAGCCATCAAAAAGCTATTCGCAATTTGCAATCGTGGTGCTGGTCCCTTCTATGGCCGGTGCGCAAATCCAGCGCTGAGATCGTTTTCGCCGTTCGCTCCCGGCGGAGTAAGACATACGGCCAGTCGTAACATGGCTGTAACACTTCGGCTGTACTCTCGCGCGCCTCAGGGATTCTATGAACAGCAATGCAGTACCGGACCCGCAGAACATCTTCAATCGGCATCTTTCCTGGATGCAGTTCAATGACCGAGTCCTGGAAGAGGCGTGTGACGAGGCGAATCCGGTTCTTGAGCGCGTAAAATTTCTGGCCATCACCGCGAGCAATCTTGACGAGTTTGTGGAAGTGCGCGTGGCCGGGTTGTTGCAGCAGGTGGAGCACGGAATTCGCGATCCCGGACCCGATGGGAAGATTCCGGAAGAGGTGCTGAAAGACCTGGCCGCGAAGATTCACGAGTTTGTAGGGCGGCAATACGAATGCTGGCGCGACATATTGGTGCCCGCCCTTGCAAAAGAATCCATTCGAGTGCTGAGTCGGGCGGAGTTGAGCCCGGCGGCGCGCGAATACATCGAAAATTTCTACAGCAAAACTGTTGAGCCTCTGCTTACGCCGGTGACGGTTGATCCGGCGCATCCTTTCCCTCACGTATTGAACAAGGCGCTGTGCGTGGCGTTTCTGCTGAAGAAAAAGCGGCGCAGCGCGCAGACATTTCTCGGCGTCGTGACGGTACCGCGTGCGCTGCCGCGCCTGGTTTTGCTGCCTTCCGAGGAAGGCAAAGTGGAATACGTGTTTCTTCACGACGTGGTCCACGCTTTTGCTGAACGGCTGTATCACGGATACGAAGTGCTCTCCGCGGCCCCGTTTCGCGTGACGCGCAACAGCAATCTTTACCTCGAGGAAGAAGAATCGCGCAGTCTTCTTGATACTGTCGATACTCAGCTTCACCGGCGCCGCAAAGGCGCGGCTGTGAGAATGGAAATTGAAGCGGGAGCGAATCGCGAGATCGTCGATCGCTTACAAGCGAATTTCCGGCTGGAACCATGGCAGATGTTTCATGTAAATGGCCCTCCGAACCTATCGCGGTTGTTTCATATGTACGATCAGACGCCGCGTCCGGATTTGAAGTTCAAACCGTTTGTGTCCCGCGAGCTTGTGCTCAAGAAGGGTGCGCCTTCGATTTTCGAGATGATTCGAAAGCGTAGCGTGCTGCTGCATCACCCGTACGATTCGTATTCGGCGGTGGTGCGTTTCATTGAGAGCGCGGCGCAGGATCCGGACGTGCTGTCGATGAAGCAAACGCTGTATCGCACGAGTGAAAATTCGCCGATCGTGCGGGCGCTGATCGACGCAGCAGCGAAGAAAGAAGTGGCGGTAGTGGTGGAGCTGAAGGCGCGGTTCGATGAAGCGTCGAATATTCGCTGGGCGCGAAATTTGCAGGAAGCGGGCGTGCAGGTGTTTCACGGAGTAGTCGGGCTGAAGACGCATTGCAAACTGGCGCTTGTGGCACGGCGGGAATCTAACGGACAGATCCGCCGGTACGCGCATCTCGGCACCGGGAACTACAATCCTTCGACCGCGCGCTTTTATACCGATTTGAGCCTATTGACCACCGATCCGCACATCACTGCGTCCGTGCACCACGTGTTTAATTATCTGACGGCGTATTCCGAACGCGCCAGTTACTCGCCGCTATTCGTTGCGCCGCTCAATTTGGGAAAAAGTTGCCTGACTCTGATCAATCGCGAAGCCGCGCATGCACGCGCGGGGCGTCCGGCATTTATCTTTGCGAAAGTAAACGCGCTACTCGATGAAACGATTATCGAAGCGCTTTATCGCGCTTCGCAGGCGGGCGTGCAGATCGAGCTGGTGGTGCGCGGGGCTTGTGCGTTGCGACCGGGCTTGCGCGGAATCAGCAGCCGGATTCGCGTGCGGAGCGTGATCGGCCGCTTCCTCGAGCACAGCCGCGTCTTCGTATTCGGCAACGGCGGTACAACGGAAACATATCTCGGCAGCGCGGACTGGATGCATCGAAATATTTACGAGCGCGTGGAGGTGATGTACCACCTGCGCGACCCGGAGTTGGCGCATCAGATTTTCGCGGAAGTGCTCCAGCCGTATTTAGCCGATACGGCGAAGGCGCGGTTTCTTTTGCCCGACGGAAAATACATCCGCTCTCGTGAAGCCACGAAGCTGCTGCACATGCGCAATGGTTTCGCTTTCAACGCGCAAGAGTTTTTGATCGGAGTTGCGGAAGGCCGGGATAATCTTCAAGTCTGTTCCCGCCGCTGAGCGGCCATTTAAAGCGGCCGGGCTTGTGGCGGCCGCGTCGAAGTCGGTTTAAATTCCGCCAAGCTGGAACCTGCCGTAGACTGAAGCGGGATGTTTCAGTCGAAAACATACGAGCACTCGTTCGAGCGGCCGACTGGAATCGAGCGGCTTCAGTTCGCGGTGAACTGGCTGCTTGGGCCCGAGCCGATCAACGAGAAGCGTCCTGGCCATCTGTGGCCGCGATGGATTTTCCTTCGCGCGCTGGGCCTTGTCTATTTTTCCGCATTTTATTCGCTTCTGTTTCAAGTGAAAGGGCTGATCGGCACCGATGGCCTTCTTCCCGCGAAGGATTATCTTCAGGCGGTAACGTCCGCGGTTTCGGGAATGCTGCGCTTCTGGTATGCGCCGACTTTGCTGTGGGTCGACCCGAGCAATCGTATGCTGATGGCAATCTGCTGGATCGGGCTGATTGCTGCAGTTATTCTAATTTTAAATCTGTGGCCGCGGGGAATGCTGCTCGTTTGTTTCATGTGCTATCTGTCGTTTCGTGGCGGCGGCGCAGGATTTTTCCGGATACCAATCGGATGGAATGCTTCTCGAAGCTGGTTTCATCTCGTTATTTTTCGCGCCGCCGGGATTCTGGCCGGGATTGGGACGAAGCAATCCTCCGTCGCGGGCGAGTATGTTCTTGCTGCAATGGGAGTGGTTCCGTATTTATTTCGAATCGGGCGTGGCGAAAATTCGAAGCGGCGATCCCACATGGCGCAATTTCACGGCAATGGACAACTACTATCAGAATGGTCCGCTGCCCACATGGATCGGATGGTACGTGCAACATTTTCCGCACTGGTTTCACGCGGGGGCGGTTGCGCTCACGCTTGGAATCGAGCTTGTGCTGGTGTGGATGCTTTTTCTGCCGCGCCGATTCCGGATTATTTGTTTTTGCATTGTGACGCCATTCGAACTGGTAATCATTTTGACGGCGAACTACACGTTCTTGAATTACCTTGTGCTCTCGCTTGGCTTCCTGCTGCTGGATGACCGGTTCGTTGAATGGATCTTGCCGCAGAAGGTGCGAGATCTTTTCAAGGCAACGGCAAGCGATGGTATTCAAAATAAAACGGTTGTTGGGTCGGTCGAGAAAGGCGTTAGCTGGCGCTGGATTTGGCGAGAACGGCTCCATCCTCTTCGAATGGCGATCGCCGGAGCTTTTCTGGGCGTGGTCTTCTATGCAACGACAGCGCAGCTTATCTGGATGTTTCTGCCGACTCTGCCTTTGCCGATATCGCCGGTGTCGGCGACGGAACCCTTTCGCATTGCGAATCGCTATGGCTTATTCGCGGTGATGACGCCCGAACGCCTGGAAATTGAATTTCAAGGGTCGAGCGACGGGAAAACGTGGATACCCTATCCGTTCCGCTACAAACCGCAGGACGTGAAGAAGGCGCCGGAGATTTACGCGCCGTATCAGCCGCGCTTCGACTGGAATTTGTGGTTCGCATCACTGGGCGGCTGGCGCGAGAATCGCTTCGTGCTTGTGGACGGAGGAACGGCTGCTTCAAAACGATTCTGATGTGCTGCATTTGTTTGCTGGCGATCCGTTTGCGGGAGGGCCGCAGCCGATTGCGGTTCGCGCGGTGATCTATCAATATTGGTTTACAGACGAGAAAACTAAACGCGAAACCGGCGATTGGTGGCGGCGCGAATTGCTGGGAGCTTACGCGCCTGCTCTCGAGCGTCAGCCGGATGGCAAGATTGGAGTTGTCGATCTGCCGATCGCGCGCCAATCTCAGGAGTAACGGCGCAGGAATAGCGCCCCTGGGGCAACAGTGGAGCAACCGTGAGCATCTTGCGCGTGCAAGTTGTTCGCTAACACTCTTTGCCAGCCAGCTTGAATTCCGCTAGCCTGTGCGTGGCACTTCTCGCCCATTATGAAACATCCTCGAAAATATAAAGGCACGAAAGACTCGGAGAAAGAACCGCATCCGAGTCACGTGACCGAAGAGCAGGTGATTTCCTACCTGTCGTCTATCTCGCAGCCAGAAAGCATCCGGCATATCGCGCACGGAATGGAGTTGCAACATCACGCGCGCCGGTTTCTGCCGCGAATCATTCAATATTTGAAGAGCCGGGGTGACGTGGAAGAAATTCGCGGCGGGCAGTATCGGCTGGCGGAGAGCAAGCAGTCGTCACGTGCGGCAGCGAAGGGAAAGAAGTTCGCGGCAACAGAAAGCCAGAAGCTTCTAGATGCGGGCCCCGCGTCAGTTGGCGGGCCGGACGCGGCCCGTAAGAGCCCCGATCCGAATTTGATTTCCGGACGAATCGTGGCGCATCGCGATGGATACGGCTTCCTGGTGCCAGACAAGCCGATTCCGCGCGTGGAAGGTGACCTTTTCATCGGGCGTGATGCCATGGCGGACGCGATGCATGGTGATCGTGTGCTAGCACGCGTCGAGAGACGAAAAACGGATGGCCGCGCAGAAGGCCGCGATCGTGCAGGTTCTCGAACGCGAGAATCCGACGGTCGTCGGGCTCTTCCGCTACGGTCCGCATGGAAACGTGGTGCTGCCATACGACACGCGAATCCAACACGAGGTGGCGATTCCGCCGGGCGACGAATTGACTCCGGAGTTGCGCGAGAAAGTAGGCGCGGCGCAAGTGGACAGCGCGGCGGCGAGCCACCGACGATTACGGTTGCCGGAACTGGATGGCGCCGTGGTGAACGTGGAAATCACGCGCTATCCGAAAGGCGGCCTTGCGCCGGCGGGCCGCGTGATTGAAATTCTCGGCCGGCCGGGTGACATCGGCGTCGACGTTGAGATCATTATCCGGAAGCATCATCTGCCGCACATTTTTCCAGCGGAAGTGATCGCGCAAGCGAAATCTGAGCCGCAGCGAGTTTCTGAGGCGGACCTGCGAGGCCGGCGCGACTTTCGCGACCTGCCAATCGTTACGATTGACGGCGAGACAGCGCGCGATTTCGACGATGCGGTTCATGTCACTGAGTTGCCGAACGGGCACTACGAATTGCAGGTGCACATTGCGGATGTGGCGCACTATGTGGAACGCAATTCGCCGCTCGACCGCGAAGCGCACTTGAGGGGGACTTCAGTCTATTTTCCGAATCGCGCCGTGCCGATGCTGCCGGAGGAGCTTTCGAACGGCATATGCTCGCTCAACCCTAAAGTAGACCGGCTGGTGATGAGCGCGATTATGGAAATCGACTCGAGCGGAAACACGGTGCGCGCCGATTTCACTCCGGGCGTGATTCGTTCTGCCGAGCGGATGACATATACCAACGTGCACAAGATTCTCGAAGGCGATGCGGAAATGAACGAGCGTTATGCACCGCTCGTCGGGAATTTCAGGCGTATGAAAGCGCTGGCGCTGCTGTTGAACAAAAAGCGCGTCGGGCGTGGATCGATTGATTTCGATCTTCCTGAACCGATCATCGAGTTCGACGACCAGGGGAGGATGCTCAGCATCATTCGCAGCGTGCGGAACATCGCGCACCGAATCATCGAGGAGTTCATGCTCGCGGCGAACGAGGCGGTGGCGCAGTATCTCGAGCGTCGTGGCGTCGCTTCGTTGCATCGGGTGCACGAAAAGCCCGATCCGAAAAAGGTGATCGAGTTCGAAGAACTGGCGCATGCGTTTGGCTACTCGCTGGGAGTGGAAGATCTTACGGAGCGCCGCATCGCAGTGCGCCATGGGCGGGTTCAGCCGGCTCCGCGAGGGCGAGGAGGGCGCGACGCCAGTCGAGGGCGCGCGCGTCCGATGAGCGTGACTGTGCCGGGGGCTGAGGAAGTGGATATTCGTCCGCAGCACTACCAGCGTCTGACGGAAAAAATTGCTGGTAAGCCCGAAGAGCGAATTCTTTCCTATTTGATGCTGCGTTCATTGAAGCAGGCGCGCTACGCCGTGGAAGTGCTCGGGCATTTCGCGCTGGCGACGAAGGAGTATACGCACTTTACGTCGCCGATCCGCCGATACCCGGACTTGATCGTTCATCGCGCGCTGAAGTGGGCGCTTGCGAATCCGGAGATAAAGCCATTGCGCGCGACCCTTGCGGATGCAAAGCCGGGGAAAGAAGCGGGGACCGTTGCAATGCTCGGCCCGTATCGCCGTGTTGAGCTGGAAGAGATCGCCTCGGAAAGCTCGGAAGCCGAACGCCGCGCGGAAGCGGCCGAGCGCGAACTGATGGAATGGAAGACGGCTCAGTTCATGGAAGGCCATCTCGGCGAGGAGTATGAGGCGCTGATTATTTCCGTGCAGAAGTTCGGGTTTTTTGTGGAGTTGGTTGAGATTTTTGTTGAAGGGCTGGTCAGTATCGATCGCCTGGAAGAAGTCACCGGGATGCGCTGCACGTTTCGCGAGCGCGACCACGTGATTGTGGCCGAGCCTTACCGCGGCGGGTCGCGAGGCGGCAAAGTGCAGAGACTCTTCCGGCTGGGCGATCGCGTGCGCGTGAGGGCTGAGCGAATTGATCCCATGCGTCACCGCGTGGAATTTTCTCTGATTTAGCTGGGGCCTTT
This sequence comes from uncultured Acidobacteriota bacterium, assembly GCA_963767205.1. Taxonomy (GTDB): domain Bacteria; phylum Acidobacteriota; class Terriglobia; order Acidiferrales; family UBA7541; genus Palsa-295. Next base: position 24,655 of record CAVYDF010000016.1, on the reverse strand, counting down.
TTTGTGCGACGACGGTAGTGTATCTTGCACTGAATCCTGGAGGCGCTCGTGGCGGCTCGCGTTTGTCCTGACTGCTTGCATGTAATTTCCGTTGACAGAGTTCTTGCCTATTCGAATGACCTGGTCTGCCCCAACTGCGCCAAACCGCTCGACATTTCGTTGCTCAGCCGCTACCTCGCTGCATTCACAGGACTGATTGCGGCGGTGGTGGTGTGGTGGGCCGCTGCGAAACACTACGCGCACGATTCGTGGGCGCTCGCATGGGTTCTCCCGATCGTGTTCAGCTACTTCGCACTCAGCATCGTTGCTCCGATCGTGCTGGCGCTTACCGCCGACTTACAGCTCCGAAGCATCGAAGCAGCGCCCGTCCTCCACGACGCTCCCACTCCTTCGCATCACCCCACTCACTAACCGGCCGGAAACTCACAGTTTCTCCTCGACACAGTTGAAGTGCACTTATAGTAAACTGGCGTACCATTGACCCTTCACACGGCCACAAGGTGAAATGGTTATTCGATGAGTCGCTTTATTTCATTTATGGGAAAGCGTGTGGAAGCCCACTACCGCGTGGCGGACATCCGCCAAAAATCCGTGGGCACTCTTGTGGCCGACACGGGGCGATCTATCGTGGTTGAAGAGCGGATACTGCAGGGAGAAAGAAAGAAGACGATGCGCGTGGAGATTCCGTACGAGTACGTAATACGGCTTACCGAGGCGGTGCAGAGTTCCGAAGTGCCCACCATAGTTCACGCCAAGGCCCTTAAGACCCGGCGTTAATTCTTCTGATGTTGTTCCTGCTGATTTTCCCAAACTCTTCTTGACGATTCCGCGTCGAGCCACGCATATATTGCATGTGGTGCCAGAGGGGGACTAATGAAACCGACAGTTGGATTTATCGGATTGGGGCTGATGGGAAAGCCGATGGCGGGCAACTTGCTGAAGGCTGGATTTCCCTTGGTCGTCTGGAATCGAACGAAGGATCGAGCGGACGAACTCGTGCGAGAAGGCGCAAAGTTTGGCGCGAATCCGCGCGAAACGGCGGCGCAGGTGGATGTGCTGATCACGATTGTGAGCGATCCTCCGGCGGTTGAAGGGATTTTATGGGGCGCGGATGGCGCGCTGGCAGGTTTGCGCCGCGGCACCACGTATATCGATTCAAGCACGATTTCACCTGACCTCGCACGCCGCGCCGCTGCCGCTTGTGCCGAGAAGGGTGCCGATTTTCTGGATGCACCGGTTACGGGAGGCGATTGGGGCGCAAAAAAGGGCGAGCTGGTTTTCATGATTGGTGGAAACCCTGAGGTATTCGAGCGCGTGAAGCCCGTTTTCGAGGTAATGGGTAAGAAATTCTTTCTCCTGGGTCCAAACGGTGCGGGGCAAACGGTGAAGCTCGCGATGAATCTGATCCTCGCACTCGAAGTAGAAGCCCTGGCTGAAGCGCTTGCCCTGGTTACGAAGGCAGGTATTGCCGGCGAGAAGTTGGTGGAAGTGATGCAGTCGAGCATGGCGCGCGCGGGGGTGCTGGACGTGAAAGCGCCTACCATGCTTAAGAATGAATTCCCGCTAGCTTTCCGCTACGGCTGATGCACAAGGATATTCGTCTCGCGCTCGAGCTGGCGAAGAAAGAAGGGCTCGACTTGCCGGCCGCCGCAGCCGCGTTTGCGACGTACAGCGCCGTGAAAGATGCGTCGAAGGACGACCCGGACTATGCGGCGGTGGCGCGATTCTGGAATAAATCCGGACTTGCAGCTACGGCGGGGAAACCGGAGGGAAAAAGCTGACGGGCAGGTCGCGCACGGTACGCAAACCGGACTGCGCGGCGAGAATTGACGGAATCGCATTGACGACCACTGCGGCGGTAGCCACGTCGCCATGCGTGCCGCCGGGAATCGTGAGCGTCAGATTCGGCTCGCCCTTCAGTTCGATCGAATCGGCGGAGTCTTCTGCGCCCACAAACATCTTCAGCTCCATGTAGATTTTCTCTTTGCCGCCGTCCGTTCCGCGCGCGATTTGATGCACTCCGGCTACCTGGCCGGGCGCAACTTCCAGGAATTCGGTTTTCACGGGTTCTGCTGCGATCACCGGCTCAATCGTCTCTGAAATATCATCTAGCTCGAATCCAAACCATCGGCGACCATCGCGATGGATTCCGGCAGGCCGTGATGCTTGATCACGCCGGCGCTCACCTGGGCTCGAAATTCTTCGGGTGTCATTCCGGCGCCAATTTTCTTCTGCAGCGGAAGCCGGCGCTTCGATGCGTCAACGATGCGCACTGCTTTAGCCCATTCGACGCGCTGCGAAACGGCACTCAACGTAAGAACGAGCTTGTCCATCACGAATCCGGGATTCACGCCCGTGCCCACCAAAGCGACGCCTTCTTCTTTCGCAGCCGCGTCAAGCTGCGCGGAAAGATCCGGATGCTTGCGATAGGGATAAGCGAGTTCCTCGCAGGTGGAAACGATGCAGCAGCCCGCGCCAAGGCATTCGAGCAACTGGTCCATCACGTTAGGTAAGATATGAAGAAGTCGAGTGGATCACCACGTCCACGGGCTTCGCGAGCAGCCCGGCCGAATCGGCCGCGATCACGACGCCCCACGGAGCATCCTTAGAGCCCACGACTTCGCCGAGATCGCGCCCAGCTTTGGCGGGATCCCTGTCAATAGCGCCGACAATTTCCAGCGCCGCCTTCTGGCGCATCAGTCGGACGATCGAAGCGCCAATCGGTCCGACACCATACTGCAGCACACGAATTTTCTTCTTCACCTTGGCCTCGAATCGGGATGAACGGTTTCAGGACAGCTCCGAAGTTCTCCCAGTCAACTCGCGCGACACAAAAACGAGTTCACTAAGTTAATGGGTTATTTGCCCGACTGCAACCGCATTTCCAAGGCTTGTCGCGTGAACCGTGGCGCCGCATAATGTGTCGAACATTCCGTGAATTCTCCATCCGACACGCGAACCCCTGGAAAAAATTGGCCGCGCGCCGCGCTTCAGGCGCTCTTGCATTACGGTGGCAGCGCCCTAGTCCTCTTCCTGCTGTTTCGCTTTCTTTCAGGCCGCAGGATTTGGCAAACGCTTGAAACGCTTCCGGTACATTTGTGGATTTTTGTGCTCACCGGCTATCTGGCGACGCATTGCATCGGTGTGACCAAGTGGCGGCTCATGGTGAGCGTGGCCGGTTCAGGCATGAAGTGGATACAGGCAGCGCGCTGCTATTTTGCGGGGCTTTTTGGCTCGTTGTTTCTGCCATCGCTGATCGGCGGGGACCTGGTTCGCGCGAGCATGGCGATGCGAATCGGCCGCAGCAAAGCAGGAGTTCTGCTGGGAAGCCTGGTTGACCGGAGCGTGGATCTCGTGGCGCTGGGACTTTTAGCGGGCGCCGGCGCTTTGCTTGTACCTGGTTCGCTCGATTCGAGGGACCGGCGAATTTTTCTCGCGCTCGCCGGGATTGGGCTGTTTGGAATCGCGGTGGCCGCGGCCATCGCCGTGTTTCTTCCGGCGCATCGATTTTCCTATCGCATGAGGCGAAGATTCGTGCGGGTGAGAATCGCTGCTCGTTCCATGACCACGACGTCCGGGCGCGGTATTCACGGCGCTCATCCTCGCTCTATCGGCGCAGACAGTATTCATTGTTTTGAATATGGCTCTAGCCGAGGCGTGCGGATTGCACCTGGCATTTCGAATATGGTTGTTTGCGTGGCCCTTGGCAAAGCTTTCGGCGGCAATTCCGCTCACCCAGGGAGGAATCGGTTTGCGCGAAGCGGCGCTTGCTGCTCTGCTTCGGCCGTTTGGAGCGCCTGCGGTTCTATCGGTCGCGGCAGGAATTGCCTGGGAGGCCATCGTGATCGGAGGCGGCCTTGTTGCCGGGCTTACTTCATTCCTGATGACGCGATTCAATTCCTAGCAGGGGAATGCGAAACTTCCACGCAAAAAAGAAATCCCCGAAACGGTCGCATTCCGTCCCGGGGATTATGAATCCTAGTACGTCTGTGACTTTTTCAGATGCGTGAACGGGTGGCGCGAAGGAACTCCCGCAAGGACGAAACGTTGGGTCCGTAGGAACCCACGCGGCCGGCGTCCACCGGAAGCCCGAACATTTCAGCCTGCTCAATACTCATCCCCGCATCATCAAGCTCGGCAAGGCTGTAGCCTTCTGCTGGGGTTAGGCGACGGCCCGAACGATCCAGCGGGCGAGGTGGCCGGTGGGTGTGCCAGCGCTTTCTTACGATGTCGAAGAAGTCGTCCCAGTCTCTACGATTCCACATGAGTTCCTCCCGAACGCCCCGGGTTCAGAGATATGGATGCACTACCTGTGCTTTCGGTCGCTTCCGATTTTCCACGGGCTCGAATATTCGGTCCGGGGACAGGAGCGCTGCCGATATTAACCCCGCACGTAGTGGAAAGTCTTGAGTCAACACAAATTGTATCCAGTGAGTTATCGCTTTTTAGGCATAGGCGCCATAGGGGTTTCCCTGTAGCACTCAGCCCAAGCTCCTTGAACTGGCGGCATGCTACACCCTACGAAGTTCGCTGCTATACTTCGTGAAAGGATAAATGCAGGCGAAATGTGGCGCGGAGACATCAATGCCGCGTTGCAAAGCAGCAAAAGTACAGAGAATGAATAATCCAGTTATCGTCGTTCACTACCACGAACTGTGGCTCAAAGGCCGCAACCGCCGGTTCTTTCTGGGTAAGTTGTTCACGGCCCTTCGCAAAGCGCTGGAGGGTGTGCCTGTCCAGAGAATCGAGCAACCGGGCGATCGCTTCATCGTTCGTTTAGGTGACGGCGCATCTCTCGAAGAGGCCACGGCGCGGGTGAGCCGGGTTCTTGGGATTGCATTCTACGCCGTCGCGAAGCCCGTTGAGCGAAGTCTAGAAGACCTGTGTCGAGCGGCATGGGAGGAAGTGGCGCCGTTGCGATTTGCCAGTTTCGCGGTGCGGGCCAAGCGCAGCGACAAGTCATTTCCGCACACCTCGATGGAAATCGACTCGGCGATTGGGCGCTACCTGCTCGATAAGTTCCGTGAGCAGGGTCGCGACGTGCGAGTGAAGCTCACCGATCCGGAGCTGACCTGCTACGTGGAAATCACGCCGGGGCCTGCGCTCGTGTATGCGCGGCGGATTCCCGGCACGGGTGGACTGCCCGCGAACACTGCCGGACGCATGATGTGCCTTCTCTCAGGCGGCTACGATTCCGCGGTCGCTGCGTATCACATGATGAAGCGCGGCTCGCACATGAGCTTCGCGCATTTTTATGGCACTGGCGCGCAGCCCGGCGAATCTTCTGTTCTCGTTGCAAGCGAACTCGTACGCCGGCTTGTTCCCTATCAATTTCACGCCAAGCTTTATCGTGTCCCGTTCGAATCGATCCAGCGCGAGATCGTTCGTTACGCGCCGGAAGACTACCGGATTCTGCTTTATCGGCGGATGATGCTGCGAATCGCGCAAGTTCTGGCCAAGGGCGCTCGCTCGTTGGCGCTCGTTACGGGTGACAGCCTCGGGCAGGTTGCGTCGCAAACGCTTCGAAATCTGATCGCGGTGGAAGCCGCTGCACGGATGCCTGTGTTCCGTCCGCTGATAGGCACTGACAAGATGGAGATTCTCGCCACGGCGCGCAAGATCGGCACGTACGAGACTTCATCCGAGCCGTTCCACGATTGTTGCCCGGTGTTCATGCCGCGCACGCCGGCCCTTTACGCCAGCGCTGAAGAGCTCGACGACGCGGAATCGAAGCTGGATATACGCGAGTTAATTGCGCAAGGTGTGCGTGAAACTACCGTGGAGCGCTTCTATTATCGAGGCGGGAAGGTTGAAGTGATTCCGCCCAAGCCTCGCACTGCGAAGGCGGAGCAAGAGCGAACTGCTATTGCGTGAAGGTCGAAAGACCCGACTCGTCAGCGCACACAAATTACCCGGCGCCCATTCGATGCGCTCGAATTTTCTGCGTTCGAAAAAATGTGGATGAAAACGAACTGAGAAAAGTCTAGCGGTCGCGTCCGCCGTATCCACCGCGATCGCCGCCGCGCCCGCCGCCACCACCACCGTGGCCACCGCGTCCGCCGCCACCGCCGCGTCCACCACCGCCACCGCCGTGCCCGCCGCGATCACCGCCGCGTCCGCCTCCTCCACCACCACCGCCGCCTTCTCTTTGCGGACGAGCCTCATTCACTACCAGTGCGCGGCCAAGGAAGTCTTTGCCGTTGAGGGCTGCAATCGCCTTCTCCGCTGCGCCGTCGTCATGAATCTCGGCGAAACCGAAACCGCGCGGCTGTCCGGTAAAGCGATCGCGCAGCAGCGTCAGCGAATCCGGTTGTATGCCGATTTCGGCGAACAGCGCCTGCACCTGCTCTTCTGTTGCTTTGAACGACAGGTTCCCAACGTACAATTTCTTCACGGCCGTTCTCCTGGTCCCTACTTGCGTGGGACACATCAGCGCAACTGAGGAATACAAACCTTACTCATGACCAGGCCGTAAAAGCCGCCTTCTCATAGACCGGCCAGGATGTCCCCGGGAACGCACGAGCATCTTGCGGCAACTACCCCCCGCAGTCAACATCGCCGTCATTCGGAAAGGGCGTCAGCCCGATCGCGGGATGGTCCGAGCCCTTAAGTCGGCTTTTCTGTCCAGTTCGAAGAAGTCCGAACAGGCCGAGCCTCGGCATCGGTGGTACGATGCGCCCAAGCGCTGCGGAGATTTCCATGCTCGGAACAATGATGGACTTTCCACTCACGCTCGTGCCTATTCTCGAGCGTGCCGGAAAGCTTTACGGACAGGTGGAAATCGTTTCACGCCGGCCCGATCGAACAATCGCGCGCACGAATTATGGCGCGATCTATCGACGCGCGCGGCGCCTGGCTCGTGCGCTTGGAATTGGCCGGACTTGCGCGAGGCGACCGCGTCGCCACGCTGATGTGGAATCATTCGTCGCATCTCGAAGCATACTTCGGCATACCGGCTTCCGGTGGCGTGCTCCATACGCTGAATCTTCGGCTGCACGCCAACGAGCTTGCTTACATCGCCAACCACGCGCGCGATCGCTATCTGATCGTTGACGATGTTCTCCTTCCCGTCTACGAATCGATTCGCTCTCAGGTGCATTTTGAGCGCGTGTTTGTTGTGCCGTTCAGCGGGCAAGCGGTTCCGCGAGAGTACGAAAGCTATGAGGACTTCCTCAGCGCCGCCGACGATGAATTTGAATATCCGGTGCTCGACGAGAATGAAGCGGCGGCGATGTGTTTCACATCCGGTACGACGGGCAAATCGAAGGGAGTGGTCTATTCGCATCGCGCGCTTGTGCTTCACAGTTTCGCGCAGTGCCTGGGAGACGCATTCGCAATAAACCACAACGAGCTGGTGCTTCCTGCGTCCTCGATGTTTCACGCGAACGCGTGGGGTGTCCCGTTCACCGCGACGATGGTCGGCGCGAAGATGATTTTCCCGGGGCCACATCTCGACGCCGAAAGCCTGCTCGATTTGATCGAACAGGAAAAGGTCACGATCGCGACAGCTGTGCCCACCGTGTGGTTCGGTGTGCTTTTGGCGCTAGAAAAGGAGCCGGCGCGCTGGAAAATCAATCATCCCGTCCGCATCACGTGCGGCGGTTCGGCCGTGCCGGAAACGCTGCTTCGGCGCATGGACAAATTTGGCTTCCGCATCACGCATCTCTGGGGCATGACGGAAACCACTCCGTTTGCGACCACCGGTACGCTCAAGTCCACACTGGCTCATGGTTCCGAGGACGAAAAATACAAGATTCGCGTGAAGCAAGGATTGCCGGCGCCGTTTGTCGAAGTCCGCGTGATGCGGCTCGAGGGCGAAGCTCCGCGCGACGGAGTGACGTTTGGCGAACTGGAAATTCGCGGGCCGTGGGTGGCAGCGAGTTATTTCGAAGCGCCGGAGACTGCGGATCGCTGGACCCGCGACGGGTGGTTCAAGACGGGGGACATCGCGACGATTGATTCCGAGGGCTACGTCAAAATTGTGGATCGCAGCAAAGATCTCATTAAATCGGGCGGCGAGTGGATTAGCTCGGTGGATTTGGAGAATGAATTGATGGGACATCCCAGCGTGCGCGAAGCGGCCGTGATTGGCGTCGCGCACCCGAAATGGCAGGAGCGGCCGCTTGCCGTGGTGGTGGTGAAAGAGGGTGCGCAGGTGACGCCTGACGAATTGCGCGAATTTCTCGCTGCCAAATTTGCGAAGTGGCAGCTTCCCGATGCTTTTGTGTTCACAGACGAGCTTCCGCGCTCGGCGGTCGGCAAGCTATTAAAGCTGAAGATGCGCGAGACGTATGCGGACTGGAATTGGGAAATGTAGCTTAGCGGGCTATGTGCGGTAGCTCGCGTTGATGTCGACATACTCGCGAGTGAAATCGCAGGTCCAGACGCGCGCAGTGCCCTTGCCGGAATGCATATCCACGACGATCGGCACGTATTTCGCGAGCATCTTTTTGTGCGCTACTCGCTCGGAAAATGGATACTCGCCGCCTCGCCGGCAGACGAGAATTCCGGCGAGCTTGATATCCACGAGCTCAAAGTCGAACGGCACGCCGGCTCGTCCTGCGGCGGCGAGGATCCGCCCCCAGTTGGGATCCGCGCCGGCTAGAGCCGTTTTTACGAGGGGCGAGTTCGCGATCGTGCGCGCGATTTGAGTGGCAGCGCGATCCGATGGCGCCCCTCGCACTTCGATTTCGATCACGCGTTGAGCGCCCTCGCCATCTTCGACGATTTTTAGTGCGAGTGTGCGACAGACTTTTTCGAGCGCTGCGAAGAAGGTTTTGAAATCGGCGTTCTCGCTTGTGATTCCTCGCGCGCCACTCTCGCCGTTGGCAAGAATCGCTACTGTGTCGTTTGTCGAAGTGTCGCCGTCCACTGTGATCGCATTGAATGTGCCGGCAACGGCGCCTCGCAGCGCTTGCGAAAGGAGCGACGGCGAAATCGCGGCGTCCGTCGCAAGGAAAGCCAGCATCGTCGCCATGTTGGGCTGAATCATTCCCGCGCCCTTGCAGCATCCCGAGAATCCGGACAGTTTTTCCGCCGATGCGGCAATTCGCAGCCGCCCACTTCGGGCGAGTATCGGTGGTCATAATCGCCCGCGTGAATTGCGCGAAGGCTTCAGCTTTATCGCTTCGCGCGCGGACCAAGTCTGGCACCGCCTTCAGAATTTTCTCGACGCGCAGCGGCAGGCCAATCACGCCGGTTGAGCACACCAGAACCTGCGTAGGCTCGAGCGCCCCCAACTCCTGCGACACTTTCCGAGATGTCGCTTCCGAGGCCGCGTATCCGTCCGAGCCTGTGCAGCAATTCGCGTTGCCGGAATTTACGACTACCGCTCGCATTTTTCCGCGCGACCGCCGCAGATGGCTTTGCGACAAGCGAACCGGGGCAGCCTGCACGCGATTGGTCGTAAACATCGCGGCGGCCACCGCAGGCGTTTCGCTCACAAGAAGCCCGAGATCGAGGCCCGATTTCTTCAATCCGCAGGCGGCAGAGGAAAACGAGAAGCCGCGAGGAATATGTGACGCTGTTACGGAGAGGGTCATGCTGCCGAAATAGGAGTGGCCGAGTCACCAAGAATCGGCAGAGCGATGCGCTCGGGAATCACGGTGGCCACCACCGCAACCAACTGGCAGGAACGCCGCTTCGGGCATGCGCGGCAATCCCGTTCCACTTTTTCAGTCAGCGTATGCCGCGAGGTTGGCTCAAAGCCCTGACGCACGAAGAATTCCGGCGCATGCGTTACGGCGAAAACGCGCGCGATCCCCCTACGGCGCGCTTCAGCAAGCGCGAACTCCAGCAACTTCGTGCCGGCGCGCCGCCCGCGAAGCTCCGGATCAACCGCGAATGAGCGGATTTCCGCCAGATCTGCGCCGTAGCTTTCGAGGGCCACGCAACCCACGATGCGCTTTTTATCTTCATGCACTAGGAAATGGCTTATATTTTTCTGAATTTCATCTTCAGCGCGAGGCAGCAGCAATCCTTGCTCGGCGTAACCGGCGATCAATTCAAAGATCGCGCGAGCATCTGAAGGTCTGGCTCGTCGCGCCTTCATTGGCCTTCCTCGATTTTCTCAAGCCGCGCCTTGAATTCGCCGAGGGCCGCCCGAACTGCCGCTGGCGCGGTTCCACCGGCCACTGCCCGGCGTGCGAGTGCCGACTCGAGCGTAAGCACGGTCGATAAATCGCGGCCGAAAGCTGGAGAAAACTCCTTGAGCCGCTCGATCGGCATCTCCCGAATCGATTTGCCTTCCTGCTCCGCCGCGCGCAGTACTTTGCCGACCACCTCATGCGCCTCGCGAAACGGAACACCGCACGCCACGAGATAATCTGCGAGCTCGGTTGCGACAAGCGCGGGATCCTGTGCGGCTTCGCGTAGGCGCGTCTCGTTAAATTTTGTGGCGGCGAGAGTCGCCGCGGCGATTTCCGTCATGGCCAGGGCCTGATCGTGCGCGGCAAAGAGCGCTTCTTTATCTTCCTGCAAGTCGCGCTGATAACTCGAAGGCAGGCCTTTGAACGTAGTCAGCAATGCGAACAACGAGCCGTAAATCCGTCCTGTTTTTCCGCGAATCAGCTCCCACGCATCGGGGTTTTTCTTCTGCGGCATCAAGCTGCTACCGGTGGAAAATTCATCAGGCAACTCGATGAAGCCAAATTCAGGCGTCGCAAAGAGCACCATGTCCTCAGCCAGGCGCGAGAGATGCATGGCCAGCGTGCTGAGTGCGAAGAGAAATTCGAGCGCGAAATCGCGATCGCTTACCGCGTCTAAGCTATTGGCGGTTATGCCCGCAAATCCCAGGTCGCGCGCCAGTGCTTTACGGTCGAGTGGAAACGCGCACCCTGCAAGCGCTCCCGATCCCAGTGGGCACAAGTCCGCGCGCGCAGCAGCAGCTTTGAGGCGCTCTGCATCGCGAATGAATGCTTCGCCATGTGCCAGCAGCCAGTGCGAAAGCAGCAAAGGCTGCGCGTGCTGCATGTGCGTCGTACCCGGCATCGGCACGTCCATATTCTTTTCGGCTTGCCCCGCCGTGGCGCGCGCGATCGCCGCGATCGCCTGCTGAATTTCGAGTGCGGCATCCTTCACGTACATACGGAATTCAGTGGCAACCATTTCGTTGCGGCTGCGTCCTGTATGCAGTTTCGCTCCGAGAGAGCCCAGCTTTTCGATGAGCGCACTTTCGGCGAAATGGTGCACATCCTCTGCCTTCGAACCGTCGAGCCACGCAGGTTCGGATTTTGCACGGCGCTCGATCTCGTCAAGCGCGCGTACGATTCGCGCGCATTCTTCATCGTTGAGAATGCCGGCCGCAGCAATCGCGCGGGCCCACGCACGGTCGAGCGCAAGCTCCTGCGGCAGCAAGCGACGGTCGAATTGCCACGAACGCTCGAATTCGTAGAACGAAGCGTCCGGGCCGCGCTCGAACCGCCCTCCCCACATCTTCTGGTCTTTTTTCTGTTCGGGGGCGCTGCTCATCCAGCCTCGGCTTTGCTGCGAATCTCAGTCTCCTGCGGTACGGTGATCGGCAGCGCGAAGAGGTTGATGAAGCCTTCCGCATCTTTCGGGTTGTACCCGGTCATGGTGAAACTCGCCAGATTCGTGCGATACAGCGAGAACGGCGAACGTCGCGACGATACGCTCAAGTTTCCCTTGAAAAGCGTCAAGCCGACGCTGCCCGTTACGCGCTCTTGCGATTTCGCGAAGAAAGCGTCGAGCGATTCACGCAGGGGCGTAAACCACATTCCGTAATAGACCATCTCCGCGTAACGCAACGCGAGCATCTGTTGATAGTGAGCCGTCTCGCGATCGAGACATAGCGACTCGAGTTCGCGATGCGCTGCGATCAGAAGCGTCCCGCCAGGCGTTTCGTACGCGCCGCGCGACTTGATTCCCACGAGCCGGTTCTCGACCATCTCCATTCGTCCCACGCCGTTCGCCGCCGCGATTTCATTCAATTGTTCGATGAGCGCGACCGCGCCGAGTTTTTTGCCGTTCACGAAAACCGGAACTCCGGCGTCGAATCCGATTTCTACTGTCGTGGGCTGATCGGGAGCCTTCGCCGGCGAAACCACCCATTGCCACATCGATTCTTCCGGCGCGTTCGCCGGATCTTCGAGCACCCCGCCTTCATGACTCAAGTGCCATATATTGCGATCGCGGCTGTAAATGTTTTTGGTCGTCTGCTCCACGGGAACATTGTGCTCGCGAGCGTAGGCGATGGCGTCTTCACGCGAGTTGATTTTCCATTCGCGCCACGGCGCGATGATTTTCAATTCCGGCGCCAGCGCTTTGGCCGCAAGCTCAAAGCGAACCTGATCGTTTCCTTTTCCCGTGCAGCCGTGCGCCAGCGCGTCGGCCCCCAGCTTCTTTGCCAATTCCACCTGGCGCTGCGCGAGCAATGGTCTCGCGAAGGACGTTCCGAGCAGGTACTTGTGTTCGTAAACGGCGCCCGCACGCAATGTCGGCCAGATGAATCTCGTAATGAATTCCTCGCGCAGATCTTCCACGTAGGCTGCGCTTGCACCGGTTGCGAGCGCCTTTTTACGCGCGCCTTCTAAATCCTCGCGCTGGCCCAGATCGCCGATCATAGCGATCACTTCGCAGCCGTAAGTCTCCTTCAGCCAGGGAATAATGATGGAGGTGTCAAGCCCTCCGGAATACGCCAACACAACTTTTTTCGCCAATTCCTTCTCCTCGCGCGGTTACGACCGCGAATTTCTTAATTCAGCAGCGTAAGCAGAATCGCTTTCTGCACGTGCAGCCTGTTTTCTGATTGATCGAACACGATTGAGCGTTCCGAATCGATCACGCCTTCCGTCACCTCTGATCCGCGATGTGCAGGCAGGCAATGCATGAAGACGGCATCCGGAGCAGCCTGCGAAAACAAGTCTTCATTCACCTGGTAACCGGCGAACGCGAGCTCGCGCGCCGCCGATTCCTCTTCTTGCCCCATGCTCGCCCACACGTCCGTGTAAATCGCCTGCGCGTCTGCGACCGCATCTTCAGCCGAGCGCATAATCTCAATTTTACCGCGCGTCTCGCGCGCCACTCGTTTAGCTTCGGCTACAACCGCTGCGTCCGGCTCGTACCCGGCAGGCGTTGCCACGCGAATGTGCGCCCCGACGCGCGCCGCAATCGTGAGCAGCGAATGGCACACATTGTTGCCGTCGCCGACATATGCGAATTTCAGGCCGCGCAGCCCGCCGAAGCGCTCCTCGAGCGTGAAAAAATCGGCCAGCGCCTGGCACGGATGAAAGCGATCGGAAAGCGCGTTGATCACGGGAATGCGGCCGTGCTCCGCCAAACCATCCAGAGACTCCTGCGAAAATACGCGCGCGACGATTCCGTGAACCATTCGCTCGAGGTTCTTTGCTACGTCGCGAATGGATTCGCGCGCCCCAAGCCGTGTCGCCGTATGGTCAAGAAACACTGATGCGCCGCCCAGGCTTGCGATTCCCACCTCGAACGTGACGCGGGTGCGCAGCGACGGCTTTTCGAAAATCATCGCCAGAAACTTTCCTTCGAGCGCACCGCGATAGCGGTCCGGCCGCGCTTTGATATCCGCCGCCAGGTGGAAAAGTTCGCGCACCTGCGCAGGTCCCCATTCCATTCCGGTCAGAAGATCGTTTGTGAGTGTTAGCGTTGTTGCGGTTGCGTTCATTTTTACCTCGCTGCAGCCACGCTCATCGGCTGCGCATGCGTTTCGGTCTTTTGTGTTTTTGATCGAGACTTCTCCAACGACTTCGCTGTTCGCGCCAGCACCGCTTCGAATTTCGCGAGAAAGTCGGCCACATCGCGCCGTTTGATAATGAAGGCGGGAAGCAGCCGCAAAATATGCTCGTGCGTGCAATTCATGATCAGTCCGCTTCGCAGCGCTTCGGCGATAAAGGGCGCGCCATCCACGGACAGGTCAACGCCAAGCATCAAGCCCTCGCCGCGGACTTCACGGATGAAATCGAATTTGCCGGCGAGTTTTTCAATACCCGCACGCAGTTCCGCGCCGCGCTCGCGAATATTTGTAAGCAGCTTTTCTTCCTCGACTACCGTGAGAAATTCAAGCGCTGCAGCACAAACAAGCGGGCCGCCGCCGAAGGTGGTGCCGTGCATTCCTGGCGTAAAAGCAGCCGCAAACTTTTCATTCGCGATAAAAGCGCCCAGCGGCAATCCTCCTGCCAGAGGCTTCGCTACGGCGACCACATCGGGAAGCGAGCCAAGCGCCTGATACGCGAAGTATCGGCCGGTTCGGCCAAGGCCGCATTGAATCTCGTCGGCGATCAGCGCAGCATCGTGCTGCGTAGCGAGTTCGCGTGCGCGCTGCCAAAATTCCCGGCTGACCGGAAAAATCCCGCCCTCGCCTTGGATCGTCTCCACAACAAGCGCGCAAACTGAATCATCAAACTTGCGCTCAAGATCGGCTACATCGTTGAACTTCACGAACTCGGCTCCGGGAACGAGCGGAGCGAACGGTTCCCGATATTTTGCAGGGTACGTGATTGAAACGGCGCCGAAAGTGCGACCGTGAAATGAATTCTCGAGCGCGAGAATCCGCGTCTTTTTCGCACCGGTGCCGCCGCTATTGCTACCGCGACCCGTGCTGGTTTTTGCGTTCGCATACGCTCGCGCGAGCTTGAGAGCCCCGTCAATGGCTTCTGTCCCGCTGTTTGTGAAGAAAACGCGGTCGAGGCCTGACCACTTCGCAAGCTTTTTCGCAAGCGGCCCTTGATAAGGATTGTGAAACAGGTTCGAAGTATGAATTGCGCGCCCTGCTTCGCGTCGAATCGTGCGCACAAGACGCGGATGCGCATGCCCCAGCGCATTCACCGCGATACCGGCAAGAAAATCGAGATACTCGCGCCCAGTCGAATCGTACACGCGGCACCCGCGGCCTCGCGTGAATACGATTGGCGGCCGCTTATAGGTATTCATCAAGTGGCGCGCTTCGTACGCACGCGCACGTGATGCCGATAACCCGCCCTTCGCCGCTATTTTATTTTTAGCCATTTCTAACGCGCTGTTCCTTGTGCTGCTTTTGCCGCCGAAGCCCTCAGCACAGGCAGCACGCGGGTCCCTGAGCAGCGCGCCGCATTCGCAGCGTTCAAGAGCGCGCGCGGTCCAGTCCCGCCAACGATTCGCACTTCCGTCACGCCAGCCGACAGCGCTCGCTTCGCCGCTTCGAGTTTCAGAATCATTCCGCCCGAAACTTTGTTGCGCCGGATCATGTCTTCGATTTCGCCGCCACGCAGCGCACGCAGCACTTTATCGCCATCAAGCACCCCGGCGACGTCCGTCAAGAAAATTAACCGGTCCGCGCGGATAAATTCGGCGGCAGCCGCAGCCATGTGGTCGGCGTTGATGTTGTAAATTTCGCCGTCCGCTCCAAGCCCCAGGCATGAAGCCACCGGAACAACTCCCGCGCGCCACTGCGCGCGGAGGAAATCAAGATTCACGCCCGTCAGGTAACCGACAAACCCCAGGCGCCGCTCGTTTTCATCAATTTGCATCGGCTCGGCCAGAAAGCACGCCGCGTCGGACGCCGAAATCCCCACCGCCGGCTGACCTGCGAGCGAGATCGCCCCGGCCAACCGCTTGTTGAGCAGTCCGCCAAAAACCATCATGGCTACGTCGCGCGTTTCGCGGTCCGTCACGCGCAAACCATTCACAAAGCGGCTCTCAATTCCCATGCGCGCCAGAGTCGCGGTAAAAATCTTTCCGCCGCCGTGGACGATCAGCATCTCGTGGCCTGCGCGCGCGAGTTCTGCGATCTGTCGCGCAATTCTTTGCACGTTGTCTTCCTGTTCGAGCAGTGCGCCAGCGATTTTTATCAACAGCCTCATATCAATCCCGCCGTTTCGGGATATCCGTACATCCCGTTCAGATTTTGGACCGCCTGGCCCGCCGCGCCTTTTCCCAGATTGTCGAGGCAGGACACAATCACCAGCCGCTCACCTTCCACGTCCAGCGCGAATCCGACGTCGCAAAAATTTGTATGCGCCACATGCTGCAGCTCAGGCAAACGCCCCGCCGGCAACACTCGCACCATCGGCCGCTCCGCAAAAAATTGTTGATAGAGCATTCCGACTTCTTCCGCATCGCGCTTCGGTTTTAGCCACACATACAAAGTAGAAAGAATTCCGCGCTCGACCGGCAGCAAGTGAGTCGTGAAAACGAAATCTCCCTCTGCGAGTCCCAGATGTTCCGCAACTTCCGGCGTGTGCCGGTGCGTGAACAAGCCATACGCGCGAAAATTTTCGTTCACCTCGACGAAATGCGTCTCGCGCTTCGGCTCTTTTCCCGCTCCGCTCACGCCCGATTTACAATCACAAACGATCCCGCGCGCCGTGTCGATCCAGCCGGCTTCAATAAGCGGCCGCAGTCCGAGAATTACTGAGGTTGGATAGCACCCAGGATTAGCAACCAGCCGGGCTTCGGGCAATGACTCCGCATACAGCTCGGGAAGCCCGTACACGGCTTCTTCGAGGATTTCTTTTGCGGCTGGCCTTAGCTTGTACCAGCGCTCGAATATTTCGGGTTCGCGAAAGCGGAACGCGCCGCTCAAATCGACAATCCGCATCCTCGGATTTGCCGCGAGCAGTTCGGGCACTAGCTCAAGCGACGCTTCGTGCGGCGTCGAGAGAAACGCCACATCCGCGCCGCTAGCTGCAATCGCCGCCGCCGACAGCGGCCTGCACGGTGCTTCGCCCCAGCCGCGAAGTTGCGGATAGAGCTCCGTCAGGCAGCGCACGTTGGCGTTCCCGTCGCGCAGATAGAACGTCGGCTTATCGATTTGTGGGTGCCGAAGAAGGAGCCGGGCCAGCTCGTATCCCGCGTAGCCCGTTGCTCCAACGACGGCGACCCGTAAAGGGTCGTTCATCGGAGCAGTTCCTCCACGCGCTTTTGCACCGCTGCCCGAGCGCCTCGGGAGGGAGTAATCAGAAGAACCGTGTCGTCGCCTGCGAGTGTGCCGACGATTTCTTTCCAGCGTTCGGAATCCACCGCCGCCGCCAATGGCTGCGCACCGCCCGGAGGAGTTTTCAGCACGAGCATATTTTGCGCCGGGCGAATGTCCAGCAAGAATTCCTTGAGTGCCCGCGCCAGCGTCGCTTGCGGCGTAGCTTCTTCCGCTGCGGCGGCAGAGAGTGGCCGGTAGCCTTCGGTCGTCTTCACCAGGCGCAATTCGCGCAAGTCGCGCGAGAGCGTAGCTTGCGTCACGCGCATACCGATGTGCCCAAGGTGGCGACGCAGTTCGTCCTGGCTCGCCACGGCGTGAGCCGCGAGTAGCTTCAGAATCTGCCCTTGCCGGTATCGTTTCTGTACGCCCATTCAACCTTATGCGTGATTATGCAACGCACTGTATAATCATACATTCGCTGCACCGCCTGTCAAGCAAAAATCAAATTAAGCGATGCAACGAATTAACTTTGTGAATTGTCCTGAGCGCCTTTCGCTCAGTAGAGATACAATGCGCGGCGCGCGTTTCTTGTACCTGGCCTTAACGAGGATCGAATCGCGCAATTCGGAGGAATCAAAATGAAGCGTTTCGTAATTTTGCTTTGCCTTCTAATTTTTACCGCCAGCGCGATCCGGTCCCAGGAACCAAGACCCAAAGCACCCGCGACCATTGCTGTCCTCGCAGGCAAAATCCTCGACGTGCGCACAGGAACCTACGCGTCTGACCAGCTCATCTGGATTCAAGACGGCAAGATCAAAGCGGTAGGCAAGGCCGCTGACCTAAACAAACAGCTACCTACTGGCACCAAGACCATCGACCTCTCGAATCTCACCGTTCTTCCCGGATTGATCGACTGCCACACGCACCTGACTTTTGTTCCGTGGTTAGCGGGCCCGCGCCACCTGCACACTTCCTATCCTCGTTCCGCGCTGTACGGTGCGCACAATGCGCGCGTCACGCTGGAAGCTGGTTTCACAACGGTTCGCAACGTGGGCGCGGAAGGATACGCGGATATCGCCCTCCGCGATGCCATCAATGATGGCGACGTCCCCGGCCCGCGCATGCTGGCTTCTGGCCCTGCGCTCAGCATCACTGGCGGCCATGGCGACGAAAATTTCCTCGCGCCGCATTTTAACTATTCGGACGAAGGTGTCGCGAATGGAGTAGACGGCGTCATGACCAAGGTGCGCGAAAACATCAAATATGGCGCGGACCTCATCAAGTTTATGGCCACCGGGGGCGTGCTCTCAGAAGGCGACAACCCCGCGCTCGAGCAATTCAACCCTGAAGAAATGAAGGCCATCGTCGACACCGCGCACGGCCTCGGCCGCAAAGTCGCTGCCCATGCGCACGGCGCGCTCGGAATCAAAAACGCAGTCCTCGCCGGAGTCGACTCCATCGAACACGGCAGCTACATCAATGACGAAGACATCGCGCTCATGAAGCAGCACGGCACTTACCTCGTGCCCACCGTCTTTCTCGAAGACTGGCTGCTCGCCAATTACCAGCATCTCGGTTTCACGCAAAGCATGACGGACAAAATGAATACGGTGCTGCCTATTGCGAAACAGAATCTCTCGCACGCGTTTAAAGAAGGCGTGAAGATTGCCTTCGGCACGGATGCAGCCGTCTACCCGCACGGAATGAACGCAGGCGAGTTCGCCACGATGGTGAAGATGGGGCTTCCTCCCCTCGTTGCGATTCAGGCTGCCACAGTGAATGCCGCCGATCTCTTGGGTTGGTCCGATCGCGTTGGCACGCTCGAGCCCGGAAAGTTTGCGGACATTGTCGCGGTGGATGGCGATCCCGTCGCGGACGTCTCCACTCTCGAGCACATTCGCTTCGTGATGAAGGGCGGTGAGATAATCAAGAATCAGCCGTGAAACGGTCGCACAAATTCGACCACCGGGATTTTCGCAACGCCCTCGGCCAATTTGCCACCGGCGTCGCGATCGTCACCGGGCGCACCAAGCGTGGCCGATGTATCGGACTCACCGTAAATTCATTCGCGTCTGTTTCTCTCGATCCTCCGCTCGTGCTGTGGAGCCTGGGAAAAGCCTCCACCGAGTATTCAGATTTCACCAAAGCGCGCCACTTTGCGATTAATGTCCTAGCGGCCGACCAGCACCATCTCTCACGCCGCTTTGCAGCGCAGCTTACAGACCGGTTCGCAGATATCGACTGCAAGGATAGTGTCGAAGGTTGTCCGCTGCTAAAAGGAGCCACAGCTCACTTTGTGTGCCGAGTGGTTCGCAAATTCAAGGGCGGCGATCACATGGTCTTCCTCGGTGAGGTAATTCACTACCGATGGCGACAAGGCGAGCCGCTTATATTTCATTCCGGGCGGTACCACGTGAAAACTCACCATCCGGATTTGCCAGACGAATAGCGCTAGGCACTCGCGGAATCATGGCGCAATGATTCTGCCCGAGAGAGCCCCTCGTATTCACCCATCTAAATCGGTCGATTTTTTTCTTATCGCGCGAGGGTCTTGTGAAGCTTCCTGAAGTCAGTTTTGGTGGCAGCGTTGCTGTCTTTCTGGGGGGCCAACCGCTCACGCGCATCACTCACGAAACCGAGGAAGCGATGCGATAGTTCTTGAATTCGGTCCACTTCGCGTCGCTCGATGGCGCCGGGCGGAATCAACTCAGTACCGACCCCAATCGCGGCCGCCCCCGCCAGTATGAAACCAGCCGCATTCTGCTGATTCACGCCTCCCGCTGCAATCAATGGAATCTGCGGTAGCGCAGTTGTCAAAGCCTTGATGTATTTCTCACCGCCCACCTGAGCGCAGGGAAACACTTTGACGAAGTCCGAACCGGCTTTCCAGGCAGTGACCACTTCCGTCGGTGTTAAAGCGCCCGGAAGAATCGCAATATCCTCTTTGACGGCAAATTCCACAATCGCCTGGTCGAATCCGGGAGCCGTCAGAAAACTTGCCCCGGCATCAACGCATCGGCGAGCTGTTTCCGTATCGAGCACCGTACCCGCTCCGACGATCATTTTTTGGTGGTGATGAACGAGATGGGCGATCAACTCGACTGCTTCGGGCACGGTCATCGTGATTTCCACGATGGGTATGCCGCCTCCCGCCACCGAATCGGCCGCAAAATGAGCGTCCGCTGCAGAGCAAACACGAACGGCCGGAATGATCCCAAGTTCCCTGATGCGCGCGCAAACCTCGTTTTTTGTCATTGTCGAATTCCCGCAATCTCGTCATGCGACGTTGATCGATAAGTTCGCTCTATTCTATACCGCGTCCGCCGCCTCTGCCGCGGGAAGCTTATCGTCTTCGCGCGCAAACCATGTATACAGCGTGGGCAAAAGAAAAATGCCAATCATAAGATTGGAAAGAAGGCCTCCGACGATCACGATCGCAAAAGGCCGCTGCGAATCCGATCCGATTCCGCGCGAAAGCGCAGCGGGGAGCAGGCCCAAAGTCGCGACCAGCATCGTCATCATGATAGGCCGAAGCCGCAGCACAGCACCTTCCGCGGCGGACTGATCAATTGTGTATCCTCGGGCGCGAAGTTGATTGATATATTCCACCATGATCACCCCGGTTTGCACCGACACACCAAAAAGCGCCAGAAAGCCGACGCCCGACGAAACGCTAAGGTTTGTGTGCGTAACGAGCAAGGCCAACAGGCCTCCCAGCGGAGCCATCGCCACGTTCGTCAAAATCAGCAGCGCCCATTTCACGGAAGTAAACATCGCGTACAGGATCACGAAGATCGCCACAATCGTCACCGGCAGCACGAGCATCAGCCGACGTTGCGAGCGCTTCTGGCTTTCATATTCGCCCGCCCAGTCAATCGTATAACCCTGCGGCAATTTTACGTTGGCATTCACCTTCTTGATCGCTTCTTCCACTGTGCTGCCCAAGTCTCTTCCGCGCACGCTGAATTTCACCGCCACGTATCGCGAGTTTTTCTCGCGATAAATCTCCGAACCACCGTCCGTCACGCTGCTCTTCGTCAATTGCGCCAGCGAAACGCGCTCACCCGTCGGCGACAGCAGGCGAATCCTCTCAATCGCCTCTCTCGTGTCCCGGTATTGCGGCAAATAGCGCAGCACCAGGTCATACCGCTGCTCTCCGATTAGCACCTGGCTAAGCGCACCGCCTCCGACCGCCGTTTGAATCGCATCCTGCACGTCAGAGACGTTGATGCCGAAGCGCGCGGCTTGTTCGCGATCCACTTCGAAATTGAGGTTCGGCTGGCCGAGGATGCGAAATATCCCCAGATCCTCCACGCCCTTGATATTTCGCATCACGTTGACAATCTCATCGCCTTTTGCTTCCAGCGTCTTCAGGTCATCTCCGTAAATTTTCACCGCGAGCGCGCCTTTCACACCGCTCACCGCCTCTTCCAGGTTGTCCGAAATCGGCTGAGAGAATCCCCAGAACACTCCCGGTATCTTCTCCAGTTCGCGATCCATCGCCGCGATCAATGAATCCTTGTCCTGATGAAACACCGGCCGCCATTTCTCCTTCGGCAGAAGGTCAACGAAAAATTCCATGTCGAAGAATCCGGTCGTGTCCGTTCCATCGTCCGGACGGCCAATCTGATTGACCACTTGAGGGACCTCGGGAAAAGACGCCAGCACCTGACGCGCTCTCTCCGCAACACGTGCGCTCTCCGTGGGCCCGTGCTCGGCGCCAGCGTGCCGCGAACCCAAATAGCGCCTTCGTCCAAATGCGGCAGAAATTCCGATCCGATCACTCCGCTAAACGCCTAAAAACATCGCAAACGCAAACAGAATGGCCGCAGCCCCCACCGTGATAGGCCGGTGGCGGATGGTCCAAGTCACCGCCTTCCTGTAATGAGCCGTCAGATAGCCCATCACAGGGTTTTTCCATTCCTTCACCCCTGAGCTGAAAGAGAAGGCTCGCCAGCGCCGGAGCAACCAGCATCGAGAAAATCAATGCGCCCAGCAAAGCGAACGCCACCGTCCAGGCCATCGGCTTAAACAATTTTCCTTCCACGCTCTGCAGCGTGAAAATCGGCAGATACGCCGTGATGATAATGGCGATCGCGTAGAACACGGGCCGCTGCACTTCATGAGCCGCTTCCCGAATGCGGTCCATCGGCGTGCGGTTATGCCTCTCGGGACGATTTAAATGGCGCACGATGTTTTCGATCATCACCACCGCGCCATCCACCACCATGCCGAAATCCAGCGCGCCCAACGAGAGCAAATTCGCGGAAATGTGCCGCAGGTCGAGACAAATGGAAGCAAACAGCAGCGCAGAACGGAATCGTGAATGAGACGATGAGCGCGCCGCGCACATTTCCCAGAAAAATAAAGAGAATGATCACCACCAGGATCATTCCCTCGCCGAGATTGTGCAGCACCGTGTGCGTCGTGTAGTGCACCAGATCGTCGCGATCCAGGTACGGGACGATCTTCACTCCTGGCGGCAGTATGTGGTCGTTGAGCTTTTCGCACGGCGGCATGAATCCCGTCCATCGTTGCCGCCGTGTCCGCGCCCTTGCGCATGAACACAATTCCTTCCACCACGTCGTTATCGTCAACCACCACGCCGTCGGCGCGATGAATCGCCTTTCCGATTTGCCCCAGGCGAATCTTCGGCCCTTGCGTTACCACCGCAATGTCCTTGATCCGAATCGGAGTGCCCTTCTGTGTTTTCAGCACCATCTCTTCGATATCCTGCACATCCCTTACCAACCCGACCGCGCGAACGTTGATCTGCTGCGCGCCCTCCTCGATAAAGCTGCCGCCGGCGTTCGCGTTGCTGTTGGTTAATTGCTGTTCGATCTGAGCGAGGCTCAAGCCGTATGCCACCAGTTTGTCGGGGTCCACGCGGACTTGGTATTCGCGCGTCAGCCCGCCGAACGAGGAATCATCCACCACATCCGGCGCGGCCTTCATGTATTTGGAGACCGTCCAGTCCTGAAGCGATTTGAGCTCCATGAGATCGTATTTCGGATTCGTACTCTTCAATGTGTACCAATAGACCGAACCGATCGGACTGAAATCAGGCCCTATCTGCGCCGTAACATTGGGGGGCAAGGTCACGGCAGACAGCCTTTCGAGGACTTTCTGGCGATCCCAGTCGTTGTCGGAATCGTCGTCAAAAATGAGATTCACCACCGACAATCCCGCGAGCGACGCGGATCGTATGTGCTGCAAGATGCGGAACTCCGTTCATCTGAATTTCAATCGGTATGGTGATCTGCTGCTCCACCTCCTCCGCCGCGCGACCCGGCCACTGCGTGATCACCTGCACCCACGTGTTCGCCACATCGGGATAGGCTTCCACGGGCAATCTCTTGAAAGCGATAAGGCCCCACACGAAAAGCACCACAGCCACGCTGAGCACGATGAAGCGGTTGTTGAGGGCAAAATCGACCAGCGAATTGATCACTACTGTTCCACCGTGTTTTGGAATTCGAGCGCATTCGCTATTACCTGTTGACCCGCCGCCACTCCTGAGAGGATTTCCTGCGTATCGCCCGGCAGCATTTCACCGGCCTTCACCTCGACGCGCCTGAACTTATTCCCGCCAATCGGCACGTAAACCCAATCACGATCGTGCAGATGCAAGACTGCGTTGGCAGGCACAGCCGCCAACCTTTCCTTTTTTTGGCCATGGAAAATGACCGTCGCGAACATCCCCGGTCGAAAAACGCCTGCCGGATTGCGCACTTCAATCCGCACTTTCGCCGTGCGGATATTGGGGTCAAGAATGGGACCAATGTTGCTGATCGTTCCGCTGAATGTTTTGTCCGGATACGCATTCAGGCGAATGTCAGCCTTGTCACCGATGCGCACCGCTGCCAAATCGTTTTCGTACACGTCACAAAGGATCCAGACGTAGGTCAGGTCTGAGATTGTGAACGGATTGGGCGAGGTCAGGCCCGCAACTCCAGCCGCATTGGTAACCTGCTGATCGGTGATAACTCCTGCCACCGGAGCGCGGATGTCGACAATCCCAGACGGCTGATCGAGATTGGCATTGCCCAGCACGCGAAGTTTCTCGGCAGTGGTCTTTAAGTCGACCTGGGCCTTGGCCTCTACGTCTTCCGCAATCTGAAACTCGTTCTGCGAGATTGCGCCTTTGTCATAAAGCAGCCGCGCTCGCTCCGCCTGAGTGCGCGCCAGTTTTTCGTCCGCCACCGCTTTTTGATAGTCGGAATAGGCCGCGGAAATGTCCGCGCTTTGCACCCGCAGCAGCACTTGCCCCTTCTGAACGGTGTCGCCCAAGCGCGCCTTGATTTCCACCACGCGGCCTACGGCCAACGAAATAACCGGCACAGTTCGCGAAATGTCCGGATTCACCGTCGCCGTCGTCGTCAACTGGGAAGTCGCCACATGCTCGACTGCCGCGACCAGCGGAAACTTGTCAGGCTGCTCCACCTGAAAGACATTCGGATCCTCCGCACGCTCCACTTTCAGCGGCGGCGGCGCTCCCGCGTTCGCATCATTCTTGCCATTACCGCAGCCGGCGAGAAATAGGCTTGCCACGGACGACAGCACCGCAATCTGAATGATTGGCCGTCTCATTGCATAACCTCACTTCCCGACCGCAAGATTCAATTAATTCGCTGCGCCAGATCGCGATTTGGCGCCGACAGTCTCGCACGCCAGACGGGCTACTAGTAACGTGAAAAGGGGGCCTATTATTTGGTGGGGATATTACAGGGAGGTTACAACCTAGGGTTTCTGAGTCAGACCCTCTGCCAACGG
>CAVYDF010000015.1:0-290180 GCA_963767205.1 uncultured Acidobacteriota bacterium | reverse complement strand
GGTAACAGCGGCGGGCAACGTGAATGTAACTGTAACCAATGCTCCGCCGGGCGGCGGGACGTCGCCAGCCTCCATTTTCACAGTGGACGGCTACAGCATCCTTGGCCCTTCGGACGCCTCTCTTACTTCCAGCCAGCCAGCCATGATTCAAATTACTGCAACCCCGACGGCAAACGGATTTACCAATTCAATTTCGTTTAGCGTCTCCGGTCTGCCGGCGGGTGCGACCGCATCGTTCAATCCGCCAACGCTCACACTCAACGGACTTGCTAAGCCCACAATGCTGACCATAACGAATGGATCTTTGGCTGCCGCCGCCCTACGAAGTGCGGGTACCGATGGCTCAGGGAGGCTGCTCGAACTGCTGCTGGCGACATGGATTGTTGCGATTCTAGGGTGGGTCTACTTGCATCTTCAGGTGCGCGCAATTCCAATCGTAAAGCGCTATGCAGCGCTCGCCCTCTTCGCACTTATACTTCTGACAGGAAGTGTACTTGGCGGCTGCGCGCTCGGTGTCACCAGCTCGCCGAGCGTTAACACCTCTCAGCTAACTGTCACAGCTACATCGGGGACTCTAACGCAAACGTTCGGAATCACCCTTACGGTGACCCATCGTTAATGTCGTAGATGCCCCGACGGCGGAATCATGGCCGTACGACGAACGGCGCGGCGCTTCACCATCGCTCGGTACTTCTGGCCGAACTGCCAGCATACGAATGGCGTTGCGGCTGCGCGCGTAGTACTCAATATCTGGAGGCGTTTCTTTGGCGATCGCGTGGGAGGGTTCTCGGCGGCGGTTCTTGAGAACGCTTGGTGTGGGGGGAGCCATTAGCCTGGTTGGTCAGTGGAGTGCGCGTAAAGCTTTCGCGCAGGAGCCATCTGCTCCGCACGGCGTCCCCGATTTTACCGGACCGGGAGCGAACCCTTATTGGAATTCGGTGGGGCCGCTCGTAACCGAACCGCAGAAGTCGCCTCTGATTCTTTTGACGGATCGCCCCGTTCAGCTGGAAACTCCGCGGCACTATTTCCTGAATCAGTTCACGCCGAACGATGCATTCTACGTGCGCTGGCATCTCGAAACCATTCCCAATTCAGTCGATCTTAAGGAATGGCGGTTGCATGTGGAGGGAAATGTCGCTAAGTCTCTCACGTTGACGCTCAACGAATTGGTTACCAAGTTTAAGACGAGCTCGATTGCCGCCGTGAACCAGTGCTCCGGCAACAGCCGAAGCCGGCTGCAGCCTCGCGTTCCGGGTGGGCAATGGGGCAACGGAGCGATGGGAAACGCGCTGTGGACAGGAATTAAGCTCCGAGAAATTCTCGATGCGGCGAATGTAAAGAACGACGCAGTGCAGGTGCAATTCGAAGGACTAGATCGAGGAAAAGGACCGGAGGGCTACGGGTCGAATCGTTTCATGAAATCCCTCGATCTTGCCGACCCTGTGCTGGATGAAGCTCTCGTTGCCTATTCGATGAACGGAGAACCGCTGCCCATGCTGAACGGGTTTCCGATTCGTCTTGTCGTTCCAGGATATTTTGCGACGTACTGGGTGAAGTCACTTTCCTGGATTCGAGTTCTGGACAAGCCGGACGACAACTTTTGGATGAAAACGGCGTATCGTATCCCGGATACGCCCGGGGGATCCACGACTCCTGACGACGTGAAAGCTGGCAAGGTTAAAACCGTTCCGATTGCGAAGATGCCTGCCCGATCATTCCTGATTTCTCCAGACGGCTCTTCAAAGCTTCCTTCCGGTGTGCCTGTGCGGTTCCGTGGGATTGCATTCAGCGGTTACGGCGGTATTACGAAGGTCGAAGTTTCTTTCGATGATGGAGCGACGTGGCGTACGGCTCGTCTCGGAGAAGACACGGGGAAATTTTCTCTTAGGACTTGGGAGCTGTCATGGATTCCCCAAAAGCCGGGCAAGCATACTGTGGCTGTTCGGGCGACGGATGAAGAGAGCCATACCCAGAAGGATGAGATGGTGTGGAATCCTGGGGGATATCTGTGGAATCGGATCGAGCGGCAAGAAATAATGGTCGGGGCCGCCGGATGACGGTAACCAAGTGACTTCGCTCAAAAAATTCGCATTGGTCACCGCGATTTGCGCATTCTTCGCCAGTGCCGCCCTGTACGCTCAATTCAACGCGGGATTTTATGCTCCGGAGGTTTCCGGAAGTATTCGTCAGACAATTCCGCGCGCCGCTGGCGTGGGTGCATCCTACGAAATAGCCGCGTACCCGCTGTATCGGACCGAGCTTGCTGCGGGTGATGGTGAGCAGGAAGTTTCGTCGTACTGCAATACGTGTCATAGCCCCCGGTATATCGCCATGCAACCTCCTTTGACGGCCGATGCTTGGACCGCCGAGGTGAACAAAATGGTGAAAGCGTATGGGGCTTCGATTCCCGATGATGCAACACAGAAAATCATCCACTATCTCCAATCTCACTACACGCCCGAGAACCGCAAGAAGTAAATTCGGCCGTTGAGGTGTGCCCGGGCTTCACCGTTCTCTCCAAGATGGAGCAACAACGATTCTCGCTATCAAAATCGCTGTAGGATTCACCGTCGGAGCTCTTATGGGTATGACGGGGCTTGGCGGCGGAATACTGCTTCTTCCGCTTTTGATTGTGGTTCTACGGGTTCCCGCGATGATCGCGATCGGATCGGGTACCGCGTTTGCAGCGATAACGAAAACCGGCGCTGCAGTTACCTACTGGAATCGCAGACAAGTGGACTGGGGTTTGGTCGGATATTTGGCCTCCGGCAGTGTGCCTGCAGGTCTGCTCGGCATCGCTCTTCTGGGATATCTGCGTTCGAGCTACGGCGATAGCATCAACAAAATTTTGAGCGTGGTTATTGGAGTATTACTCTTGGTCATCGCGTCGCTGATGATGTGGCGGAGTCCTATCGAAAGAGATCGGGCAGACTGCGATGCGGAGCCGTCTTCCCGGAATGGATCACTCCCCGAATGGGGGCGGTTGTCACCGGAATTGTGGGAGGATTTCTCGTAGGCGCCACATCGATGGGAGCGGGTAGTGTGATCATGATTCTCCTTCTCCTTTTCTATAACCGTTCTCCCCGAGTGCTAGTGGGAACCGACATTTTTCACGGAGTGATTTTGACGACCGCGACAACTTTGGGGCACCTGCGTCTGCACACGGTCGACCATTCGCTCGTCGCTGCCTTGCTGCTCGGTTCGCTTCCCGGCGTCTACCTTGGCTCGAAACTGAGCGCCGTGGTCCCGTCGGTCCGCTTGCGCCAAATTCTGCTGCTGGTTTTG
The DNA here is from genome assembly GCA_963767205.1 of uncultured Acidobacteriota bacterium. Classification (GTDB taxonomy): domain Bacteria; phylum Acidobacteriota; class Terriglobia; order Acidiferrales; family UBA7541; genus Palsa-295. The sequence continues at coordinate 286,895 of CAVYDF010000015.1, read as the reverse complement.
ATCGGTTCGGGCCTGGTGATGGCCAAGGGTTGACGCAGGATTGCCAATCTCGCGCATTCGTCGAAATTTAATCGCCAGAGACCAGCCGGTTCCGATATTGTTTTAATAGGCTTGAACTGCTAGGTCTGGAGCCGATGGCTCCTTTTCTAAATAGCCGGCCACCGCAGGGTGCTTCGCCAGTTCGCATTTAGCCGGAAAAGCACAGCTTTTGTTGGAAGGATAGGCAGTGATTCGATCACTCGAACGCCACAAACTGATCACAAGGGCAGTGCTAAACTCGATCATCAAAAAAAAGGAGCAATCAGGAATTGTCCGACCACCTAAATCCCCCGCACGGGGGCACTCTAGTAAATGTTTTAGTGATCGCGGAACGGGCCACAGATATCCAGGCCGAATCCCGAGACTGGCCGTCGTGGGATCTAACGGCCAAGCAGCTTTGCGATCTCGAACTCTTGCTCAATGGCGGATTTTCTCCGCTGCGCGGATTCCTCTCGCGCGCCGATTACGAGAGTACTTGCTCGCGCATGCGGCTGGCGGATGGTCAACTTTGGCCGATCCCCGTGATGCTGGATGTACCGGAGAAGTTCGCGCAATCGCTCGCTCCGGGTAAGAAGGTGGCCCTTCGGGACGCGGAGGGCGTGATGCTGGCGGCGCTGCATGTGGACGAAGTCTGGCAGCCGGACCTCCACGCGGAAGCGCAAGCCGTTTATGGAACGACGAGTCTCCGTCATCCGGGCGTCGAGTATCTGCTAAAGCAAACGAATCCGTGGTACGTGGGCGGGAAGCTGGAAGGCATTCAATTGCCTGTGCACTATGATTTTAAAGCGCTGCGCCCAACTCCGGCGGACCTGCGAGCGGAATTCTCGCAGCGCGGATGGCGGCGCGTCGTAGCGTTTCAAACCCGCAATCCAATGCATCGCGCGCATCAAGAGCTCACCTTCCGGGCCGCAAAACAAGTAGAAGCCAATTTGCTAATCCATCCGAGCGTCGGTATGACGAAGCCCGGCGATGTCGAATACTACGTGCGAGTCCGGTGCTACCAGGAACTTCTTTCAAGGTATCCCGCCGGCACCGTCAAACTCGCTATGCTCCCACTCGCTATGCGCATGGGAGGGCCTCGCGAAGCGCTCTGGCACGCCATCATCCGGAAGAACTATGGCTGCAGCCACCTTATCGTAGGCCGGGACCACGCCGGTCCGGGAAACGACGAAAACGGCAAGCCGTTCTATGGGCCTTACGAGGCGCAAGAACTCCTTCTTGCTCATCAGAAGGAAATCGGCATTACTGCCGTTCCGTTCAACGTGATGGTTTATGTGGAAGACCAAGACACTTACATGCAGGAGAATGAGATTCCAGCGGGAACGCGAACTCTGAATATTTCCGGAACGGAGCTGCGTCGCCGCCTATCCGAGGGGAAAGAGCTGCCATCCTGGTTTACATTCGAGGACGTGGCGCGCGAACTCCAACGAAACTATCCACCGCGCCACCGCCAGGGCTTTACTCTGTTTTTCACGGGACTTTCCGGATCAGGAAAATCGACGATCGCCAACATCCTGCGCGTGAAATTCCTCGAAATGGGCGGCCGCCCCGTTACGCTGCTTGATGGAGACCTCGTTCGGAAGCATCTCTCCTCGGAACTGGGTTTTTCCAAAGAGCATCGCGACCTGAATATTCGCCGCATCGGATTCGTCGCGTCGGAAATTACCAAAAATGGCGGCATCGCAATCTGCGCCCCGATTGCGCCCTACGATTCAGTCCGAAAAGAAGTCAGAGGCTGCCGTGCAGACGGGTGGCGGCTTCGTCCTGGTGCATCTCTCGACGGGCTTAGCTGCGTGCGAATCGCGAGATCGCAAGGGACTCTATGCGAAGGCGCGCGCTGGCCTTGTGCAGCACTTCACCGGAATCTCAGACCCCTACGAAGAGCCCACCGATGCCGAAGTCGTGATCGACACCAGCGATTTAAGCCCGGAAGAAGCCGCTCAGGAAATACTTCTTTACCTTGAGCGTGAAGGACTACATCGGCGTGAATGCGCGGAACAGCTCGTAATATCACGGCTGGCGGATGGCGGAAGTTTCAACCTTCGCCCGTGAGATGGCGACGACTCTGAACCCATCACATTCAACTACCAGCGAGATTCTGAATCGCATCGACTTCGCGCTCGCAGCAGCTCGCGATGTCGTTTCGCAGTTTGTTTCTGGTAACGTCAAAGCGGAGCGGAAGAACTCCGATCGAACGCTTGTCACGGAAGCTGATCGTTCCGTGAACCGCATACTTCGGGAAGTGCTGCTGCGCGACGAGGAAGGCTGGCTCTCAGAGGAAGACGTTGACAATGCGGAGCGTCTCAAAGCGCATCGTGTTTGGATTGTTGACCCTTTGGATGGGACGAAAGAATTCGTTGCAGGAATTCCAGAGTGGGGTATTTCGGTCGCGCTGATAGAAGGCGGTGTCGCGATTGCAGGCGGCGTTTGTAATCCTGCGACAGGTGAAATCTTCCTGGGTTCGAGAGAAACCGGAGTCACTTACAACGGCAGGCGAGTGCAGGTGAGTGAAAGAAGCAGTTTTGAAGGTGCGGAAGTGCTCGCCAGCCGCAGTGAGACAGAACGGGGCGAATGGACATGCTTTGAACAAGCTCCCTTTGTAGTACGTCCTATGGGCTCGGTTGCTTATAAGCTTGCGCGCGTTGCCGCGGGACTGGCAGACGCAACCTGGACGCTGAGTCCCAAGAATGAATGGGACGTTGCCGCCGGTGTCGCTTTGGTGAAAGCTGCCGGAGGCTATGTAGGATTTCTTCCGGATATCCGACCAACGTTTAATAACAAAAAGACCCTGCTTCCCGGCCTTTTCGCTTGTGGCCCCTGTTTGAAAGATTCCGATCTCCTCCCTGCTGCAACCCCTCAGCCGTCACTCGTAGAAGACTTATCCGCCTCGGCTTCATTTACCTTCCGACGTTCTCAACGCTCGCATTGAGACTCCCGCGTAGTCGAAACGAACTCGTAGACGACGTCTTGGTCATCATCCGAAACCAGCACGACCTTCGCGAGTAACGTCTCTCCATCACGAGAGATCACGACGCCGCACCACCGCTCGTTGCCCCCGCGACAACCCGCAAGGCCTCGCCTTTCGAGCGGATGTAGCCTGTAATAGTCGGGTTCGGGCCAATGTAAGCAAGGTCGAGCGGCCCTGCAAAGATTGCCTCGATCACAGACGGCCCGGCGTTGAATTCCTTCCATTCCACCTTCGCGACGGGCGCCAGTGCCGCGTCGAATTTCCCGCTCGCCTTTCCTACAAGCGCCTGTGAATGCGTGATATTGGGGAAGTGGCCGACGCGGACGACTACCGTTGCAGGGTTCCCTCCCCAGCCCAACGTCAAGGCGAAGAAGCCCACGGTCAGGAACAAAGTTATTCTTAGTTTCAAAGGTTTAGCCCGGAATTCCTTTACTGAGTTAATCTAAGGACAAGAAGAGCTGCACGCGATCTTGACTGATGTCGCAATCTCTCTCGCCTCTTGCCGATCGTCATACAGCTCCTTGATTGGTTCAACATTCCACCCGAATTCGCGTCCTATGGCAGAACGTATCGAAGGTCGACATACTCCAGGAACGCGTGGGCGTTTTTCGGACTCCCGGTCGCGACCGACCAGGGACTCCGAACAACGTAGGAGGATTGCGTAATGAACTGCAGCTTTCCGTACTTCGGACTTCCCCACAGCGTTTGCGTGAAACCGAGCGTTCCTTCCTGAATCGCCCGATTGTTGGTATTCGCGGAACCCGGAAACCCGAATCCCACACAAGTAAATCCGGAGACACCGTCGCAGTTCGGCGCTGGGTTCGCGGTCGACGAGAAAAGGCCAAAGTTTCGCGCGAAGTACGCACCACTGTAATAGCTGTCAATCTCGAGCCGTGGCATGATCTGCCACTCAAATCCCGCCACACCCGAACCGGAATGTACTGGGGAGATCGTGCCATTGGGCTTCACGATCACGTCAGGCCCAAGGCCGCCAATATAGCGACCACCCCCCTCGCCATAAAATGAATTCGCGATCAATCGAAAATTCTTCAATACTTCAAAATTCAGATTAACCGATCCGGATCCGGCCGTTGCCGTGTTGGTCTCGTTGGGCGTGACGAGATTGTTGAAAACCTTGGAACTTCGAATCAGCCCCGCTGCTTCAAGGTGAAACGGGCGTCCGCCGAGTTTCCAGTCGAAAGCGGTTTTTACAATTACGTCTGGATGAAGGTTAGGAATTGCCGGGTTCGTAGTCGCACTGCCCGCGTTCGTTGCCCCACTTCCGTTATCGAACTGGCTCGCGAAGAAACCCGAGGTACCTGGGAAAACCACTGAGCTCGGCACATATTGCTGCGCGTTTTCCAGTGAGGCGCCCAAAGTCCACCAGTCCGTCGCATGATATACGACGCGAAATCCTGCCTGCCGTGCGAACGTTAATCCTGCCAAATAACTGGTGTCCAGGCGGTACGATGTGAAAACTTCCGCCGGTATCGGAGATAGGCCCACACGGTTCGGAGTCAATAGCGACCACGATTGCCCGCCCAATATGTCCCATTTCCCGTGTTGGATCTGACCCCAGAAAAGCCGCAGGCGAAATGTGCTGCTGTTCGTGCTTATGTAGGCATTCGGCGGCTGAAATCCATTAAAGTCGGATTCTACGTACCCGGTCACATGCGTCGTATCACTTGCTGGGATATCCACCCGCATAGAAAGGCGGGATGTCTGGGCCGTGAAGCGAAACTCCGACAGAGCAGCTTGCGGAAGCGTGTTGTTGAATGGTATTGAACCAAAGCTCGTCCCTGTTCCACTGCCGATGTCAGTGCTGCGAAAAATCCCAGTCAGATCCGCCCAACCTCCGGGCGTAAATTCAGCAGGGCCAAGTTCGAACGATAGCGGGGATCTTTTCGCCTCCTTTTGAGACCCACCTGACTGCGCGGCAATCGGCGCGGCGACGCCCGAAGCCGACAGCGGGGCGATCGAATCCTCGTCAGTGCCCAGCGTGGATTTAGAAGCTGACTTTGTTGGTTGCGCTGTCGAAAGATGCAATTGCGCTTCGAGCTCGGCAATTCTGGATTGCTGCGCATCGAGAGCTGCACGTTGCGCGCTCAATTCCTCCCTCATTTCCGAAAGTTCGCGCTCGACGGCAGCGGGGGCTGGAGTCTCTCCGCCTTCCTTGGGTGCCTCAGCGGCGACGCCATCCGGCTTCGAGGCAGACGCCTTGTCTTTTTCAGCGCCATTCGCCCATGCGACGGGGGTTGTTGAAGAGAGGAGGAAAAAGCCTAGTGTAATTATCGCTGCTAGAAACTCCCTCGGTTGGGACATCGCAATCTCCTGTAGTTGTCGGCGGCAAACTTCCAGGAGTCTGGTCAGTCGGCGGCAGCTTTGCGATTGTCCTCCCCCGGGCAGGGTGGGATATAGCCTGTAGGAACTTTTTGGTCTACATAACCATTCTAATTAGTTAAATCATCTCTATGGACTTAGTAGACTTTCACACGCAATTCCTGCACGACGTTTGCCATATCTGAAATAAACGCAAGGAATCTACTATCTTGCTGAAAGGCAGTGCCTTAGGGCGTCACACAAAACCGTCAAGTTAATCCCGACCTCCCCTAGTTTGGGGAAGAGGTTTTCCGGAAAATGCAATTTTCTTGCTTCTCCGTACCGGAGCCAAGCCGAGCATCCAGGTGAGAAGTCAGCGCTCCTAAGCAACCCGCGTAACTAGCTGTAAGGAAGGTCGTTACTCTTGTCTCAATTCTTAGCATATTGATGTTTTTTCTCATTCCTCGCCGTAGTCTGGCATTCTGCATGCTTACCCTAGTTAGTCGGTAGACTTACTCAGATTCGAGCGAGATATAAAGGTATTGACAATATGAAGGTCTCCCAAAAAGGACTCTACGCGCTGGAAGCCCTGATGCTGCTTGCGCGTCGATACCCGGAGGGCACCGTCAAGATTCGCGAAATTGCCGAAGACGAAGAACTGCCAGAGAAGTTCCTGGAGCTGATCTTGTTGGAGCTCAAACATGCCCGAATCGTTGAAAGCGTCCGTGGGGCAAAGGGGGGCTACAGGCTCAAGCGCCCGCCCTCAAAGATTTTCCTTGGAGAGATCATGCGCACGATCGATGGGCCACTAGCGCCGTTCGAGGACGCCGAATCATTGCGCCGGCTCGTACAACACGATAAAAAGCACAGCCCGTTGTTTAGCGTTTTCCTCGCGGTTAGGAACGCCGCCGCCGGCATTCTCGACCATACCTCCCTCGCGGACATCTCTCATGGCAAGAAATAACATAGTTACAACGGAAGGACTCGACGCTGCCATTGAAGCTGTTAGTTCGGATTCTCTGGGTTCTCTCGAGGTGTTGTCGGCCGGAGAGAGGGAGCTTATGCGCGAATTGCTTTACGCACTCCGCACAATTCGCTATGGCTCCATTGTGCTTACTCTTCACGAAGGTCGAATTGTCGAACTTCACAAGACCGAACGAATTCGTAGAAATAGCACTAAAGGCGATTCCGCTCAAGCGAATCGTGAATAAAAAAATGAATCATTCATCCGTAGAGAGAGCCAAGGCATGAATTTTAAGATTTCGATTCTGGGTTTCGTAGTCGGGCTCCTTGTCGGTTTAACCGGGATGGGTGGCGGAGCCGTGATGACTCCAGCGCTGATCCTGCTCGGGTTGGCGCAGCCCCGTCATTGCTGTGGGCACCGACCTTGTCTGGGGAACACTTACCAAGGCGGTGGGTGCGTTTGTTCATTGTCGCCAAAAAACTGTCGATTACACAATTGTCAAACGCCTCGCTATCGGAAGCATCCCGGCGCCCGTCACAGGTTTGGCTCTCTTAGCCAGCTTGGAGTAGCGCCACGGCATCGAGTCGATCGACCGAGTGATTGTTCGACATGTTGGCGATAGCGCTGATGTGCGTCGCCCTGAGTTTGTTTGTCCGCGCTTTACGCGGGGCCGAGGTTGGCAATCGGAACCGCCTGCCGACAGTCTCATACACAGGTCGCCGACGTCGTGGTAACTGCACTTTTGGGATTCGTCGTTGGTTTTCTTGTCAGCCTGACTTCCGTTGGCAGTGGAAGCGTCATCGTCGCTTGCCTGGTTGTTTTGTATCCGTGCCCTATCCATGAAGCGAATCGTGGGCTCAGATATTCTTCACGCGCTCATTTCTGGTAGGAATTTCTGCCGTTGGCCACCTGGGCTTGGGTAGCATCGATGTTCCATTGCTGGGCGCTCTTCTGGTGGGTTCAATACCGGGTGTCTGGATAGGAAGCAAGGCCAGCGCAGTGGTTCCCGAACGAATCTTGCAACCTCTACTTGCGACGACACTTTTTCTCCTCGGCTATAAGCTGTTGTAGGCCGCCTGATGGTGAAGGTGCCCGATACCTTTGAATTCAATGGCTTCTGACACGCCGACGCATAGCTGCAACATCTGCCAATCAGGTTACACTATTCTACGCTCCAAGGCTGAAAGTACTGCGTGCTTTCAAGTTGACATGGAATCTTCGAAAACCTTTGCACGGGTTGGGAAACCGATCAGCAGGTAATAGAGACTGCTCTTACTCGCACCATTCTGATTTCATCAGCTAATCATAGTTCAAGATCAAGGAGGCGACGTGGAGCGCAAGCCGGAATTCTTTCACTGGAAGGGCATCAAAATCGGCATCATCGGTTGCGGATATGTGGGACTTCCTCTGGCGCTCCGCTTTGCCGACGTCGGCCAGCGCGTCACCGGTTTTGACCTCGACAAGTCCAAAATCGACAAGCTGAATGCCGGCCAATCCTACATCCAGCACATCCCCGCCGACAAAATCGCAAGCCACGTCGAGGCCAAGACGTTTCGATGCCACGACGGATTTCACCCGCCTGCGCGATATGGACGCTGTTCTGATCTGCGTCCCCACGCCGCTCGACGAACGCCGCGAGCCCGACCTGAGCTACGTCGAGCAAACCGCGCAGCGCCATCGCGCCGAATCTGCAGCGCAATCAGCTCATCGTTCTCGAAAGCACCACCTATCCCGGGCACCACCGAAGAACTCGTCCTGCCGATTCTCGAAAAGGGCGGCTTGCGCTGCCCCATCGCGCACGGCGACGGCACCGAAAATATCGCCACCGATTTTTATCTGGCCTTTTCGCCCGAGCGCGAAGATCCCGGCAACAAGCAATTCGGCCTGGCGCAGATTCCGAAAGTCGTCGGCGGCATCAATCCGGCCAGCGGACGCGCGGCCGCGGGCATGTACGCGCAGATTGTTTCGAAGGTTGTTCCGGTCAGTTCCACGCGCGCCGCGGAGATGGTGAAGCTGCTCGAAAATATCTTCCGCTGCGTGAATATCGCGCTCGTGAACGAACTGAAGCAGCTCTGCCTGCGCATGGATCTCGATATCTGGGAAATCATCGACAGCGCCGCCACCAAGCCTTTCGGCTTCATGCCCTTTTATCCCGGGCCCGGGCCTCGGCGGACACTGCATTCCCGTCGATCCCTATTATCTTTCCTGGAAGGCGCGCGAATACGATTTCGCCACGCGCTTCATCGAGCTGGCCGGCGAAATCAATACCGCGATGCCCTATCACGTGGTGAATGCCGTGGCCGCCGCGCTCAACGATCGCAGAAAAGCATCAAAGGCTCGAAAATTCTGCTGCTCGGCGTGGCCTACAAAAAAGATGTGGACGATCTCCGCGAATCGCCTTCCCTGAAGCTGCTCGAACTGCTCACCGCCCGCGGCGCCGTGCTCGACTACAACGATCCCTATTTCGCCGCGCTGCTTCAAGATGCGCCACTACGATTTTTCGAACATGCGCTCGGTCGACCTCTCGCCCGAACGCCTCGCGAGTTACGATTGCGTCCTGATCGCCACCGATCACTCCAGCTACGACTATGACGCCATCGCCCGCGACGCCAAGCTGGTGGTTGACACGCGCAACGCCACTCGCCGCGTGAAACAGGATCGCGAAAAAATCGTCAACTGTTAACCCGGTGGGATATAGAAACACCTCGTAATCGCCCGTACACTGTCCCCGGGGCAGCGTGAGGGTCTTCAAGGAAAGGCGCGATCCCACCCCAGCGACATTTCACCGGGACTTCAGGCCCGACGAAGGGCCGCTACCGAAGTCATAATCGCACGAGGTCCCGAAGAATCGGCTCGAGTCGCTGGGACTAAGCGTAATGCGTCGCTAACACCTCGCTTCAACTACCGCGTTCGTTATAGCAATGACGGCGCGGGGCTTGATTCGACTGGCATCTACACAAACGGGTTCGCCCAGTCGAGAAGCCGAGTGCCATATGCCACAGTCGACTCAGACTTCGACTATGACAACGAGATGTTAGACTTAGGGGATCCAACTACTTGACGACGGAGACCGATGAAGAGGTTGGCGTCACAATTCGAGCGCGAAGAATCTGCTTCCAGTCGGTCAAACCGAATTCTGGCCCTTTCTGTTGCTGGCATCCTTTTCCTCACTCTCTACCCTTTCCGATTTTCTTCACACCCGAACTCGTCTTTAAATGGATCACCATTTTTTCTTGTTAGTGGCGTAAAAAGCGGCGGACTCCTTGACGCTTTCTTGAACATGTCTCTATTTGTTCCCTTCGGGTTTGGACTCTCGCAAAAGCTTCGAGAGAACGGGAAGTCAAGAGCGGCTATTCCGCTGATCACAATGGTAGCTGGAGCAATCTTGTCTTATTGCATCGAGCTCGTGCAGATCTACATCCCCACGCGCGATTCAGGATGGGAAGATGTGTTTACAAATGCAACGGGGGCTTCTAGTTGGCTATTTCGTATTCGAACTGGGCAGGCAAGTCCATTCTGAATTCCGTGTGTAAAAATTGAAAACCGTTTCGAGCGGTTCCTCACATTGCGGCGAGCGCTTTGGCTTGTCCCGCTCTATTTTGCCACTTGGTTTATCCTGTCCGCTCCATTGCAGGCAAAATCTCAGCTATCGAATTGGATTCGCGATTCACGGCTGGTGATTGGGAATGATGCTATGGGTCATCTCGATAGAGCTTGGAAGGGAGACGTCTCATTGGTCCAATTTTGGAGTCGGGCCCTACCTTCAAATCTGGCGATTGAAGTCACTGCGGGGAAATCAACGGGAGAAGCGGAGCGAGGTCTCCTTGCCACATATTTGTTCTCTGGCAATCTTCCCTTCACAGACCGGAAACAATTTCTTCCCGACTTGACATGGACTCCGAGCATCCCTGATGCCCTAGACGGCGGTGTGCTAAATCTGAATGGCAAGTCCTGGTTAACTTCTAGAGAAGATGTTTCCGATCTGATCCAAGCTCTCCAGATGGGCAAGAATTTCTCCATGCGGGTGGTTTGCACGCCAGCACAAGTCAAAGGAGCCGATGGCCGAATCATTTCAATTTCGAAGCAAGATGGGCTCTCAAATCTGAGCTTGCTGCAGCGAGATGGCAACCTCGTATTCTGGTTTCGCAATCCTCTTATCGTGCGGAGAGCTCAGCTCCTTTTCTCGACCATCCCAGACGTTTTCACCCTCAACCAGCCTCGCGATATATTGGTTTCGTACGACGGTTCGAATCTTTCAGTCTATATCGACGGCAAGCGCGATCCGCGGAGGTATGAACTCACTCCCGGGGCGCCACTCGCACAGCTAATTCGACACATCAAGACGAATGAATTGGAAGGGTATACCTATATCTATTACGCCCTCGTTTTCCTTCCTGGCGGCATCCTGCTTGGACTTACCGCAAGGCGATTGAGAACGCTGGACGTCACAAAGATTCTGGCCTTAATGTTAGCGATTGTCATGCCGTCTGTTCTCCTCGAAATGCTATTGGTCTGGATCAGTGGCCGCCCATTTTCGTTATTCAACGTTTTTCTGTCGGGCTTATTTGTGATCGCTGGCATTATATGGATCAATGCTGACCGCCAACTCGAGAAGTTCGGGGGCTCCGCGGTTCATACTGCTTGAGAGTAGGCAAGTGCAGGTCGGACAGAGGCGAATAGACGTCGAGAAATCCTTGTGGTTGTTGAAACAGGCGCCGCCTGGTGGAGTTTTGAACTGAGGTAGCTGTTTCCTGCGGTGGCATGGCGCTTTCTTTTTCTATCTCAGATCGGCACCGTGGCTGATTCCAGAGATTTTGATCTTAGGAAGACAGCTCGACATCGTGCGAATCGTTCATATGTCTTTGTGAATGCGAACTGAAGTATTGGCCGTGACGTCTATTCAACAGCCACGCCCTGCTAACAAGAGTTACGAATCTCTGCTTGGCGAGATACTCGAGGGCTGGCGTGCTCCACCTTGGCCCTCCTTGGGGAACATGAACGCATGGTGAGAGGAAACAGAAACCGAATGCGAGTGTACTGAATTGAATATGCGTCTTATGGACCAGCGGAGAGCGCCGGGGCTGAAGTTCCAGCAAGAAGAATGGGGAACGCACCCGTCAAGTCTATGATGACTGTGTCGTAGTAGATGTGAGCGCCAGCTGTCATTGGACCGGAAGTTGCACCCTTACCCATTGCTATTCCGTATGCAAGGCCAGTCGTGCAACCAGACACATTTGAAGTCCCAATGAGTGCACCGCCTCCTCCTCCAGCTAGTGGCCCTGGATAGTTGTACACGCTCATGTTGCCAGCTCCAGTACCAATTCCGGGAACGAGCTGCAGTTGCACCGTATACCACTGCCCAACATTCACGTCCACATTCGCTCCGTTGCCCCCACCGCCAGACGAGTTTGTGCAGTTCGTAAAGTTCTCAGTACTCAGATGGCGTGTCCCGCCTGTTCCGTAACAATTGACCGCCATCATGGTTTGAGCGGAACCGTCTTTCACGCTATTCAGGGCAAAGCAGTCGATGTTTGACGGGTCATTTTGCGCCATGTCCAGCATGATGTTGAAGCTAACACTTACTGGACCATTGGGATCATAGGTCCAAGCATACCTTGCCACGTCTATGTCGGTTGCGACTCCGTCCAGCGTTAGCGCCAACCCGAGGTTTTCTTGCGCATCGGCGTAGGTGTTGCCATCGCTACAGAGCCTGCCGGTTGGCGCCGGTAGGGGCTTCGATGCAACGCTCGAGAAAGAAAGTTCGCTGCTTCCGACAGCCTGAATACTCCAAAGACCTCCTTGCCATCCATGCGTTGAGCTATTTAGGCCTGCTTCCGTGAGCGGTGCGCCGTTAGCCCCTCCCGCGAAGTCAATAAATGATTGCTCGCTACATGGCGTCGGATTCCACCCGAACGCCATTGCGAACGTGCTTACCCCGATTGCCGATGGTAGCGTCCACGTAGGCCCGTTCCCACTCTCGGGAGCTGCGGTTGAGTAAGAAGCGCTGCCCAGATCCGCCAGCGCGTCATATGGCGGAGAAACGGACAGTGGCACTGCGAATCCGTTAGCGTTCGCATACATCTGCAGCAGAACATCGTTTTTACCGGAGAGCTGGAAACTGGGGCCTTGCGGCGTGTTCGTGCTAGCATATGCCAACCCACCATCGTTGTCTATCGCGACGTCCCCGGGATTCGCACTGGGCTTCCATTCCGCGAGATAGCAAGAGCTGGAGCCTCCTTTCGCTTGAACGGCCTGAGATATGGTAACCACGATCGGAGACGTCCCCCCAGTGCTTGTGGACGGCAAAATATAAGCAGCCACAGGTAAGGAATCAATTTGCTGATTGCCCATCACAGCTTTTGAGGTAATCAACTTTCCGCCGGCACTGACGCTGCTGATGATTGGCCCGGTAAGAAGACTTCCCACACCCTCGACGAAGCAGGCAAATATATCCAGATTTCCGGGGGCCAGATTCGGAGAAACGGGCAGACTGCAGGTTGTTCCACTGTTTAGAAAGTTGCAGACGCTTTTCTGTACAAATGTGAAAGTGCCTACAGGTGGAGTTTCCAGCGCGAACGTCGAAGCGTTCGAAGTCCCCGCGGATGGCGAAGGATTTTCAACCGTGATATCGACGTCGCCCGCGGCAGCCGCAACGTCAGATGCCAGGATGGAAGCTGTCAACTCTGTGGAGCTAACGAACTGAGTTGAGCGACTAGAGCCGCCCCAAAAGACGGTGGCACCCGTCACGAAATTGCTGCCATTCACCGTGAGGGTGAACGCGCTGCTGTCGAGAACGGCGGAGTTGGGGCTTAATGACGCCACGGATGGACGTGGATATTCAACGAGAAGAGGCGCGCCGTTTGAGCCCCCGCCGCCAGGGGCCGGTGTGGTCACCGTTATGGGCAAGTTTCCTACGACTGCACCCGTAATAGCAGATGCGGGAATCAGGGCGGTCAGGTGCGCATTGTCGACATAGGTAGTCGGCTCAGCAACGCTGTTCAGCTGCAGCACCGAGTCTTGGACGAAGTTGCTTCCCGTCACAGCCAAAGTGAATGCCGGACCTCCAGCCGCGACTGTGCTGGGCGATATGGACGCCACAACAGGAGCTGATGGAGAGGAGATCGTGAAGTTCATGAACGCTTGGCCACCTCCAGGTGCGGGGTTAGCTACCATGACTTGCACATTTCCGCTGGCGTCCAGATCTGTGGCAGAAACCTGAGTCGTTACCTCGGAGCTACTGACAAAAGCGAACATTCGTTGAGTGCCATTCCAAGTGAGGGTGGCTGTCGAAAGAAAATTCGAGCCGCTGATGGTCAACGTAAATCCCGAGGTTCCTGCGGCGACGGTAGCCGGCGAGAGCGCCTGAATGGCAGGAGCAGGATTCTGGGGCTGAGGCTTGGGCTGCGGCTCAACAGGAGTTGACCCCTCCGCACGAGGCAAGCAACATCAAGAAAAAGCAGAGCAGAAGGTAGCCCGAAAAAATCGTTCGAATCCTGCGACCTGATTGTATCTGCTGGTTTACTCGAGATACCACCAAGTGATAGAGGCCAAGCGCGGAGAGGTTGAGCACCATGATCCCACGTGAGGGCATTTTCCCAGGCGATTCATTACAGCACAAGTCCACTGCGCGAACCAACACGTTGTTTGTGCTTGATTAACTGTCGATGACGGGGCGCATCACCTGCAACCCGCCTAGAACGGAACCTCATTATGTGCCCGTGCCTTGCGACGAAGACTTCTGCATTAATCTGCAGCATTTAGGAGTCTCGGCTAGAGCAGCTGTACGACACTCACTTCCGCTAACGCCCGGTGGAGTCTGCTCATAGTTTTTGTTAATCGTGAAAGCGCCTGGGCACCGCTCGAACCCGGCGACATTATCCTTTCATCGGAACACAGCCACCCCTGTTCGCAACATCTTTTTCAAGCGACTGCGCGATGGCAACCGTACGGATACGAGCATTTTGCGGCATCGATTCGAATCCTCACTGGTGGTAATTACAAGTCGAGGCGATCGTCTGCTGCGAAGTGACGTTGATGCGGCTGAGATTCCCGTCCTTAATCAGAACACCTTTCACAGCCACCTTCTCACCTTTGTGACTTGAGGGATCGAAGACTCTTGCACCCAGGAGTTGGTACTGTTGTTTGCCCAACGGTCTGACTGCCTCCTCCTTCAATTCTGCCTTCGATGTTGCTTGCGTTTTGTTCACAACAGGATCACTCGCGTGGGTCAGTGTCCACGTTCCAGATGCGCTCTGCTCTAAACAACCGACCACTGCCACGATGTCAAGGGCGCCCTCTTTCCTCTCCTGGCCGAGCGGCATTGGTTTTCCCGCTCATCCCCTCTTGAGGATCCACAGTCTGCGTCAGCTCTAGCTGGATTCTCGCTGTCGATTGAATACTGGATAAACGGGCTGAACATTTCATCCCAGCTCTGGTTCTGATCGCGGAAGTGGACTTCCTTTTCGGGCCCAGGATTGTGCGCGGGATCGGACATCGTGCTCGTGCGCGTCGTGTTCGTGATGCAGGAGAAGCTCGTTCTTCATGGAATTGTCGTAGTGCGCGGTAACCACCAGCTTGCTGCCTGCCGGAAGCTTCAGCGGGGTTTCGAGGTCATAGGCCAACTGCCAGTGGAAATCGTATTTCGGCACGCTGAGCAACTTTGCTCCCGCCCGTCCGGATAGACCACAGCGTATGTGAAATCCTTGCCTCGCAAGTGGGCATGCGGCTGAAACTGGTAAATTGTCACTGGTTCGGTGTAGGCCGTTATCCCGATCACTTCATAATTCTCCGTGTTCGGCGGGATCGGAGGAATCGCCACGCCGGTACCTTCAGCTTTTCTCCCCAGGAGCATCAGTCAGCAACTGCTGGCCGTTGGCGATCAGGCTCTCGCCTGAAGCAGGCACTCGAAACAGTTGGTGTTTTGGTGTTTCCTTTTCGAACCAAAAGCCAATCTTGGTCCGGTCCCTCTCCGGTTCCCCCCTCATCTGGTAGTGCAAGTTGCAGTTCAGATACAAACTATCGCCGCCCTTCAGGAGCTTGGCGCTTCCATCTTCGTACATCTCGAACGTCGTGCCCGGCGTGTACACTCCCAGCATGTCGTACACTTTGGAATTTCCCGGAACCGCCACTGCCGGCCGAATCCCGAGCGCACTTTCCGGTAAGCCTTGCTGACGGACGAACATTGCGAGCTGGTATCATGTTGCTCGGGTGTCACGCTCGTCAGGGAATGCCAACTCGGTGAACGCCATGTGGTGCACAAGGGCGGGATTACCCGGGCGAACCTGGATGGCCGCAACCCACTTGTCCGTGGGGAACGGCACCTTCACCAGGTATCTCAGGTATGGGATTTCACCAGGGGCTCGGCACCTCAAACTCCGGCAACGTGATGACGGCATCTGGCGCGATCCCTTTCGGGTGCAGCCACCCTTCCGCAAAGGTTGGCGCGGGTGGCAGGTCGGCATCATTCCCTTTCGGAGCGCCCGCCTTCACCCAATTGACCAGCGTTTCGATTTCCTGTTCGCTTAGTCGGGGGTCGTTGCGAAATTTCACGCTTCCCTTGGGATCCGCTGGCCACGGGGGCATCTCTCGTTTCAGGACCTTTTCTTTGATCGACTCAGCCCAGGGCCGCGTGCTTTCGTAGGACAAAAACGAAGAGTCCCCCGCTATTTGCCCCGGGCGATGACAATTCGCGCAGCTCTTGAAAAGGATCGGCGCTACTTCCTTATCGAAAGTCGGTGAAGGGCCATCCGCTGCGATAGCGATCCCCGTGGAACCGAGCGCGAACACGCTGAGCACGCAGGCCGATATCAATCTTCTGAGTCCCGATATCATCAAAAAGAAAATCCTCCACAGCTAGGCGCGTTCAGAAATCTGCGTGTCGCACAACACCAACGATAAGGTCGGTCGCAAAAGCGATGTCATACGAGCCGGGGGCACTCTCGTCGAGGGTGAAATGACTTCGTCGACGTACTTACCGCGTTAAGGCAATCTGGATCCGCACTCGGCTGGCCGAGACCGTCCACCGCATTGTAGTTCAGTTATGATTATTCCTGACTACACCGATAGTCTTAAAGCCACGAGGCGCCAGCGGCAGGCTAGTAAGCCGCGCGCCGGTGGCGTCGAAGATCGCATTGCCTAAGGCTGGGGGAGACCCACGAGCGGCGTCTCGCCCGCGCCGGAAGACGGCAGATCTTTGCGATCGAGCTAGCACGACTTGTATCCCTGGCACGTCGCGAAAACGGGATACACGGTACCGCGAAAATCGCGAAGTTTAGGATGCGGCCATTCGCAAACTCAATCGCTTCGAAAAGAGCGCCGCCAAGCCCCATGATGTTCGCCCCGACGATCTGATTGCGCAAATCTCTGGATTTACACTAATTCTTAGGATTCAAGGCAGCAACATGTCCTGGGGACAACCCGATCGGCAGGTAGGAGACCGCGATTGCAGAAGCGAAGACGATGGATTGAAGGGAAGTCGGTGGAGGTAGTAAGTAGAGGAAACAGATGCGCGGCTACGTATGGCCCGCTACTTGTCGCAACACAGCAGGTCTGGCCGTTTGCTCGTTTTCTTCACGGCGGCTAGGCTCAAAATACTCGGGCACAATCTCTCGGAGCTTTTTCCGGATCGGATTAGCGCCGTCGATCGTCATGGAGTGGCGAAGCTCCTCGAGGTGCCGCGCAAGGACCGCTTGTTCCATCCGGATACCTTGGACACGTTTGATCTTGTGCCGCGATGTGACATGCGCTTCTTCGTGCGCGAAAAAGAGCTCCTCGTACAGCTTTTCCCCTTCACGTAGGCCGGTAAAATGGATCGGGACCTGTTCCTCGGTCTTCCCGGAAAGATGAATTAGGGTTTTCGCGAGACGCAAGATCGACATCGATTCACCCATATCCAATACCAATATTTCACCATGCGAACCGATCGTGAAAGCCTGTAAGACGAGGGCCGCAGCCTCCTTAATAGTCATGAAAAATCTTCGGATCTCAGGGTGCGTGACAGTCAAAGGCAGGTTGTCGCGCAATTGTTTCTGAAACAATGGGACCACACTGCCGTTGGATCCCAATACGTTTCCGAAGCGAACAGAAACACATTTCATGGACCTCGTCGCACGGCAAGCTAGAATCAGCTCTCCCACTCGTTTTGTTACGCCCATTACGTTCGTCGGATTCACGGCTTTGTCCGACGAAATCAGGACAAACTTCTCGCAAGAATTCTTCTCGGCGATACCCAGCAGAGTGAGGAGTCCAAAAACGTTGTTTTTGACAGCTTCGTGAACATTTCGCTCCATAATCGGAACGTGCTTGTAGGCAGCGGCATGGAACACGACACGGGGCGCATGCTCCCGAAAGGTGGCGCGCATTCGAGCCTCGTCGGTTACATCGGCAACGACAAAAACATCTTGTGGGTGCATTCCAAGTTCCTGTTGCAAGTAAAAAATACCCGTCTCGCTTTGATCGACGCAGACGAGCCTCCGGGGATGATACGTCGCAATCTGACGACACAGCTCAGATCCTATTGAGCCGGCTGCCCCAGTGACGAGTACGACTTTCCCTTCTAATTCACGTCTCACGAAATCGAGATCAAGTTCGACCGGGTTACGCCCGAGCAGATCCTCGATGCGCACCTCGCGGGCCTGCTGGATACTCACCTGGCCGTTGATGACATCGCGAAGAGCAGGGACGGTTCGAGAGGGAATCCTCGCGCGATGACAACATTCAACGAATCGTTGCATCTGTTCACCGGTTGCGGAGGGAACGGCGATTAATACTTCGTTGGCCGAATAGCGTGGCAGCAATTCCGGCAACTGGTCCACGCGGCCAAGAACGGGCACACCATGGATTCGAATACCGAGTTTGGTGGGGTCATCGTCTACACAACCGATTACCTCGAATTCGCTCCCAGGCTGCTCAACCTCGCGAATTACCATTTGCGCGGCGAAGCCTGCGCCGATGAGAATCACCTTTTTCGAAGCTTGAGCGTTTTCAAGCGTCGAGTTAGCTAATACACGAGACAAGAGTCGCGCCCCGGCAAGAAAGCCTGCCGTAAGCACCCACTCGAGAAGGTAGATAGAGCGAGGAAAGGAAAGAATTCCGAGCGTGCGCATAAACACCCAGAAAGCAAGCGATCCCAAAGTGACGGCCTTGAGGATGTCAATTGCTTCGCTGACACCGCTGAAGTGCCACCAGCCACGATTCAAATTGAACATGCGCAAGGCTATGAGCCGAATCACGACGAGAATCGGCGCTGACGCTAACAATAGACTGCGATACGGCAACGTAAAATCAAATCGTAGTAGCCAGGCGATGAGGAGGGCGCCAAGGACAATCATGGCTTGGAACAAGGTAATGAACCAGGTTCTCCGTCGAAGCATCATGTTTGAGAACATCGTGTTGGCCTACGCGGGAACGTGCGAACGAGAGGGATCAGGTTCTATTCATTCCAAGTTGAATCGGGATCATTGAGAGCACGAAAGCAGGGCACGACTTTGCGCAAGATGCATGCTGGGGCGCAAGAGTGATCGATGCGCACTTAAACGCTGCCCGCGGTGCGTAATAGGCATGCTCGAATCGCGGACTACGCGACGCGCTGTGCGCGCCTCCCCCTCGTTGGCTAATTCATCATGGCGGCTGTCTTCAATTTCAAAGAAAAGAATCGCTGAATCGCCTGTACGGTGATCTCGACGTGCTCAGCTGTTGTTTCCGCGCTCATTGGGAGAGACAGAACTTCCCTGCAAATCGCCTCCGTCTCCGGGAGATGCGGACTTTCTAGGGCCAGTTTCTTGTGTTTCCACATCGGCTTGGGCCAGTGAACTAGCGTTTCAATGCCTTCAGCTCGTAGGTGTTCCCGCAATTCATCCCGGAGAGAGGTCCGAACTACATAGTTTTGAAATACGTCTCCACAGCTGTCGTTCCCGAAGTGTGGGAGTTCCAGGCCTTCGACTTCCTCGAGTCCGTCGCGGTACAATCCCGCGATCATTCGGCGGTGCTTCACCCAGTCCGGAAGGTGGCGCAATTTCACGTCGAGGACGGCCGCCTGCACATTGTCGAGCAGAGCCGTGTAACCGTGATAGTGGTACTCGCCCGTCTCGCGATCTTCACCGTTAAAGCGCAGTAACCTGACGATGCGCGCGACTTCCGGATCGTTCGTCGTAACCGCTCCGCCATCTCCGAAGCCCCCGAGGATCTTGAACGGATAGAAGCTGAAGCAGCCAGTCAGCCCAAAGGAGCCCGCTCGTTGTCCCTTGAAGTCGGCACCCAAGGCTTGAGCAGCATCTTCGATGACTATAAGGTCGTGCTCTCTCGCGATGGCCTGAATTCGGTTCATTTCGCATATCCGACCATTTAGGTGAACTGGGATGATCGCGCGCGTTCGGGGTGTAATTGCGGCTTCGAGCCTGACGGGGTCGAGATTGTAATCCTTGCGGACGTCGACCAAAACGGGAGTCGCGCCAACGTGGACGATCGCGGAGACGGTAGCTACGAAAGTGTGTCCTACCGTAATTACTTCATCTCGCGGGCCTATCTGAGCAGCGAGCAGCGAAAAATGAAGCGCATGATAGCCACTGTTAACGCCAACAGCAAATTTCACGCCTACAAATTCGGCCAGATTTTCTTCAAACTCACGGAGCTGGTGACGCAGAACGAGATCGCCCCGGGAGAGCGTATCGCTAATCGCACCGTCAATTTCTGTCTTTAGTCGGCGGTAATGTTCTCGTGGGTCAACAAACGGGACTTTGTATGCCATGGTTTCTCCTTTCGACCGACCGTGTCCTTGACAGCACTGACAATCTCACCCGCGTGGACGTAATAAGCTTTCTCGAGTGACGCACTCGTGGGCGCGGGAATGTCAGGCAAGCACACTCTGCGAATGGGGGCCTTCAGCAGAATCAAAGCATTCCTCCGCTACGGAAGCTGCAATTTCGCCAGCAATCCCGCCGCTCTTCCAAGCCGAATCGGCGACGACGAGGTGACCTGTCTTTCGAACTGAACTGAAAACGCATTCTCGGTCCCAAGGTTTAACCGATCGGAGATCAATCACCTCGGCATCTATTCCTAGGTCGGTGAGTGTCTGGGCAGCCTTCACAGACTCCGCCGCCATATAAGAGATGGCAACGATCGTGACATCATTGCCCGAGCGCGCGATCGCAGCCTGCCCGATCGGCACTTCGTATATTTCTTCGGGGACGTCTGAAAGATTATCGTAAAGCCATCGGTCGTCGATGTACATGACGGGGTTAGGGTCGCGGATGGCGGCCACCAGAAGCCCCTTAGCGTCGTATGCAGTCGCTGGCATAACCACCTTGAGGCCCGGAATATGAGCGAACATCGCTTGAAGAGCCTGGGAATGCTGCGCTCCTTGCTCTCCTCCTCGATTTATCGCCGCGCGAATGACTAGGGGAACGGGCACTTTACCCGCAAAAAGATAGGACCAGTTGGCCGCCTGGTTTACGATCGGATCCACGGCGAGGAGCATGAAGTCCATCCGCGGGTGAAAGACGATCGGGCGCATTCCGGCCAGTGCAGCA
The DNA here is from genome assembly GCA_963767205.1 of uncultured Acidobacteriota bacterium. Classification (GTDB taxonomy): domain Bacteria; phylum Acidobacteriota; class Terriglobia; order Acidiferrales; family UBA7541; genus Palsa-295. Next base: position 266,080 of record CAVYDF010000015.1, on the reverse strand, counting down.
CCGATAGCGGCCGCCGTCGTGGCGTTCTCAGAAACCGGCGAGTCTATGATTCTTTCTCGGCCGAATTCCTTATCTAAATTCTGGAGGCTGGTTCCCGCGTACCAGGGGCTCCACACTCCCTGCCCGATCACAAATACTCTGGGATCGGTTGAGAGCAGTTGAGCAAAAGCTTCACGCATGGCTTGAGCGTACGTTAGTAATCGCATTGATCTTGATTTCTCCTAGCGAGCGAACACATGGTCGGACAACTCTGATTCCGCGGGGCACGGCGATGCGATCGCGAATTCAACCGCGTCTTCGACCGCTCGAGCCACTTGTTTCTCGATTTCCAAGAACTCAGATTCGCCCACATCCATGGCTGACAATCGGGTTCGTGCTCGTGCGATCGGATCCTTTGGCAACCATTCCTGCATTTCATCCTTTCTCTTAACTCCGACATCCATGTCGAGTGAAGCGCCCACGTGCCCTCGCCAGCGGTAGGTGCGGCATTCAAGCAGCGTAGGACCAGCCCCGCTTCGTGCGCGGAGCACTGCATCGACGGCTGCTTGATGCACAAGGAACACGTCGTTCCCGTCGAGACGGATTCCGGGAATGCCGTGCGCCTCGCCCGATTTGTATATGTTGTCTTCGGCGCGACGGTCGAGCAGGGGCATATGGCTCGAGTACGAATTATTCTCGCACACGAAAATTACAGGAAGCCGGTACACGGCAGCGAGGTTCAGCGCTTCGTGGAAATGACCTTCTTCGGTCGCACCGTCGCCAAAAAACGCAACGCTGACTTTGCCGTCACCTCTTAGCTTTGAGGCTAAGCCGGCTCCCACACAAATTGGGATTGTTGCGGCGACCAGTGGCACGGTTCCGAGTAGCCCTACCTCTGTCGCAATCAGATGCATCGAGCCACCGCGCCCTCGGGCGCACCCTGACACCTTGCCGAACACCTCAGCAACCATCGCCCGCAGTTCGCCACCTTTGGCCAAATAATGGCCGTGTGAACGGTGGCCTCCAAAGATGTAGTCCGTGCGATTCAAAGCAGCGCACACACCCGTAGCGACGGCTTCTTGCCCGGTGTAAAGATGAGTGGGACAACCAATCCGCTGGCCTTCAACAAGCTGCGCGATCCTCTCTTCAACGGTTCGAATGAGAATCATCGTCCGGTACATCTCCAGCGAAAGCGCTTTCTCCTGTGATCTGTTCCCTGAGCCCTTTTGATTGAGATTATCGTCGTGCGTCATGGTTTCACTCCTGAAGAACCGTTGCTCGTAGGCCGCCCGAACAACAAAACTTTGAACGTCGCGAGGAGAATGCGGATATCGTTGGCAAGCGACTGATTTTTTACGTATTCGAGTTGTAGCCGGATTTTCTCTGGACGGATCTGCTCGAGATAAACCCTCTCTGGATCACGACTGCCAGCGAGCAACTTTCCCTCGTCCCGATTCCATATAGAGGCCCAGTCAGTGATACCGGGCGTTACACTCAAAATGTCTTTTTCTTCTGTCGAAAACATCGCAACATACTGCGAGACTTCAGGACGCGGACCGACGAGACTCATCTCGCCTAGAAGCACATTGATTAACTGCGGGAGTTCATCGAGTTTGTATTGCCTTAGGAAGCGCCCGACTCGAGTGATCCTTACGTCGTCGGTGGCGCTGGAGGGTCCCCCGATTTGGTCCGCATTGGCGACCATGGTCCGAAATTTGAACATTCGGAACGGCTTGCCGAACCGCCCAATTCGCACTCCTCGATAAAACACAGGTCCCGGTGAATCGATCCTGACGAGAAGCGTCAGAATGAGAAGGATTGGACTAAGCAACGCCAATCCGATCAGCGAACCGCACAAATCGATCAGTCGTTTGGTCATGACGGAATGCGAATTGAATTTGAACGGCCTAAATCGAATGAAGCTTCAGTCGGCATTTCCACTGGCCATCGCACTTGCGATGACTGCGTCCGTGGTGTGATCTGACGAGCGAACACGAAGTCGAGGAGATGAGGTATCTTTGGTGGCAGGCTGGGCATTCGGCCTCGGGTTCGTTCTCGGGAAGACGAATGCCGCATGAACAGATCCAGCCCACCCGTCTGCAGGGAACTCCCATCATCAAAGCAAAATCGGGTACATCGTGTGTCACAACCCCGCCGGCGGCAATGAATGCATATCGTCCGATCGTAATTCCACATACGATCGTTGAGTTTGCGCCAAGGGTCGCTCCTTGCCTGACGAGCGTCCTTTGAAATTCATCGCGGCGAACAACATGGCTTCGGGGATTGATTACGTTTGTGAAAACCATTGATGGACCGCAAAAAACGTCATCTTCCAGTTCTACACCTGTATAAATCGAGACGTTGTTTTGGATTTTTACATTGTTTCCGATCGAGACTTGAGGGCTGACTACAACGTTCTGCCCGAGGTTACAATCACGCCCCAGTTTCGCTTCGGCCATGACGTGCGAAAAGTGCCAAATCTTTGTCCCCTGCCCGATTTCGCAAGGCTCGTCGATGACGGCAGTTGAGTGCGCAAAATATCCCTGACTCGATTTCTGGACTTCAACGGGCACGCCTTTCTCTCGCAGAGAGTGTTCGCAAGCCTCGAGAATTTCGAGCACTCGCAAGGCGCTCTCACCGTCCGTCCGCGGACGTTGGCGAGTCCTGATGCATTCGAGGAAATGAGCGCATTCCAAACGGAGCGGCTCGGCCTTCGAAATGGGAATCACCTGCCCCCCGTCGCTCTCCGCCACGGGTTTGCGATCGAGCCAATTAATATGGTGAGCGTAGAGAGTCAGCTTGTTTTCTGACTGGACATCATCAAACACCGCCATCTTGTTGCTGCCGACTATCGCGAGCTTCTGTTCCTTAAAAGGATGAAGCCAACTAACAAAAATATGCGCTTTCACGCCGCTTGCAAAATCGAGAGTGCTGAGGGTTGTATCCACGAGCGGGGGATTCAAGTAGCTACCTCCCTGCGCAGAAGCACGCGCCGGTATCTCACCGAGGAGGTAGAGAATGGCTGAAATATCGTGAGGGGCAAAGCTCCACAGAATGTTCTCTTCAGTGCGAAGCTTGCCAAGATTCAAACGAGAGGAGTGGATGTATTGGATTCTTCCGAGCTCACCCTTTCGGACGAGTTCTTTAAGCGCGTGGATTGCGGGATGGTACTCGAGGATATGGCCGACCATCAATATGTGTTTCCCGTTCCGCGCGAGGGCGATGAGCTCGCGGCCTTCACTACTGCGAAGGGACAGCGGCTTCTCGACGAATACATCTTTCCCCGCCAAGAGCGACTTCCGAGCCAATGCGAAGTGCTCTACGGCAGGAGCCGCTATGACGACGCCTTCAACTTGGTCATCCTGCAAAATCGAATCCAGATCCCGACTAGTTCGAACACCGAAGTCTTTCTGCGCCTGTCGAAGCGGCTCCTCTTGGACATCACACACCCACCGCAACGCACCGAGTGCGTGAAAATTACGAACCAGATTTTTCCCCCAGTAACCGCATCCAAAGACTGCTACCTGCGGATTGTCAGTACTCACGATTTTCTCCTCATCGATACGGGGTAACTATTGCGCAAAGAATTTAGCAATGGCGGCGGCCACCATGCGCAGTTGGTCAAACGAGAGTTCAGGGTAAATTGGCAATGCCAGTACCTGCGAACTAGCGATCTCCGCTTTGGGGAAATCGCCTCTCTGGTAGCCCAAGTATGAAAACGCACGTTGTAAGTGCAAAGCATGTGGATAGTAAATTTCCGAGGGTATTCCTCTTTCCCTTAGATATTCTCGGAGATCGTCTCGGCGTGAAGTGCGAATTACGAACTGGTTATATACATGCGTTCTATCTCGGGTTACGACTGGTAGTTGAACTATGCCATCGAGTCCGAAGTCGCTGAATAGCGCTCGATAAAGATCGGCATTCCGTCGACGGGCTGTCGTCCATTCATCCAAATGGGACAGTTTCGCCTTCAAGATGGCGGCTTGCAGTGAATCTAGGCGACTATTGATCCCGAGAATCTCGTACTGATACTTCGTCCGACTTCCATGTGCTCGTAGGATCCGCAAACGCTCCACTAGGTCCGGGTTGTTTGTTGTGATCATGCCACCGTCGCCAGCGCCCCCTAGATTCTTGGATGGGAAAAAACTGAAGCATCCTGCGATCCCCATGCTTCCCACCGCTTTTCCATGGTGGCGTGCTCCGATGGCTTGAGCGGCGTCCTCGACCACGGCCAATCGATGCACGCTCGCAATCTCTAGAATCGAATCCATGTCCGCGGGCGAACCAAACAAGTGAACTGGCATGATTGCGCGGGTTCGGGGAGTAATGGCTTTCACTACTTCGCTCGGATCCAAATTGAAATCGGTGGAATCGATATCGACAAACACGGGGCGCGCACCGAGCCGCGCGATCGAACCAGCAGTGGCGACGAAGGTGAAGGGCGTAGTGATAACCTCGTCGCGTGGCCCGATTTCAAGAGCCATCAAAGCCAGGAGCAAGGCGTCGGAGCCCGACGCACAGCCAATCGCAGACTGGCAGCCGACCAAACGGGCGATATCCTGTTCCAGGGCCTCGACGTCAGGGCCGAGGATGAAATGCTGGCTTTCGAGAACTCTTATCACCGCGGCCAATACTTCCGCTCGAATACCTACGAATTGAGCTTGTAAATCTAGAAACTGGAAGCCTTGCAGCGATCCAAGCGATTGACGTGCATCTTGTCGGGACACCATTGGCGTTGGCTCTCCTTAACGCCGTCAGTATTACTGGTTGGAAATTATCTCCGTCGGGTTCAGCTGATCGAGTTCAGATCCGACAATGGCGTAGCGTAGCTTCGAGGATCGGGGAGTTTTTCACGAGGCACAAGTACTCGTTCCAGCCGATCGGCGAGGACGTGAATATCATGGTACTTCTTGAAATGCTTTAACCCATTCTGACCCATACGAACGCGCTCTTCTGCTGTGAGCGAGGTAAGCTGGTCAATCGCTTCGGAGAGTGCCGTGGCGTCCTCTGGAGGAACGCTGATACCCGCGGCGGAGTCTCGTATCGGATTGTAAGTGGAGTCACCCGCGAAAAGAATGGGCCGTCCTGACGCGAGGTAATCGCACATCTTGTTCAAACTGATGCCGTACTTGTATAAAGGTGAATCCGTAAGGCTGAAGATGAATGCATCGGCCTCCGTCATCACATGGACGACCTCTGTTTTTGGCACCAGTGCTCGAAACTCGACGTTCTTAAGCGAGAATTGCTGCGCCATCTTAGTGAGGCGTTCCTTGTCGGACCCATCTCCGACAAAAACAAACCTGACCCTGTGGCGTCCACGCACCTGCTGGATGCTTGCCGCCTCCAGAATGACGTCAATCCGATTGGATCGGAGAAGGCCCCCCGCGTACATGATTACGAAGGGATCAGAAAGTTGTCCATCGTAGGACGGCAAGGATGCAAATCGGGAGAGATCCGCACCGTTCGGTATCCAGACAATCTTTTCCGGTGACTCTCCGAGCGCGGCGACATATTCTTGAGTGTGCCCAAGGAGCATGATGATTTTTTCCGCATGATGATAAAGATACTTTTCGAGCGCTCGTAAGGCCCTGGCGGGAAGGCCATTTCGACGGAGCTTCCCCATGGCAATTAAAGTTTCGGGCCAAAGGTCCGTCACCTCATAGAAGAAGCGGCTTTGCTTCTTCCGCGCTAACAAGCTTGCCGTGAGACCAGCTAATGGATGGACGCATACTCCAATCGTTGCGTCTGGTGCGTCTGCAAAACGAGAACCCAGGCGGAAAGCGCGCCACGAGTAACTCACCATATTCAGAACGCGGTTCCAATCGTTTCTCCTATAAGGAAACGTCTTGAGCCAGATAAAACGAACGCCGTTGATGTGCTCTTCGCGGTAAGTCTCGCCAGGACGTATGCGCTCCTCTTTCCGGCTGTAGTGGTTGAACCCGGCCGCAAATATGGTCACCCGGTGCCCTCGCGCCACCAGCTGTTTTGCGAGATCGTAGCTCCGGGTGGCTTGCCGATCAGGTGGATCGGCGTAGTGGTTGAAAATCCAAATGTTCACTTAGAGGACCAACCGTGCGTGATTGTAATCACCGGTTCTTCTGCAGAACCGTTACTTTCTGGCCGACGAGAAACGGAAACAGGCTGCTTGCCGCAAAGTACATGGATGGCAAATTCTTCGACAAAAACCGTCCCACAGGGGGCACGAGGGCGCCGGGTAGAACCTTGCGAATACTGGTCTGGGATCCGACATTAAATAAGCGCGCGATCCGTACCGGATTCATAGGCTTGAACTCCGAAGTGCCGGGCTTGCCATATCGCCAATCCGAAAGCAAGAGATAGCCACTCGGTTTAGTCACCCGAATCATCTGTTGCGCCACCTGTTTGCCTAACTCCTGGTCTGTCATCTGCAGAAAGATCATTGACTCCTGCACGATGTCGAAGGTGGCGTCGGGAAATTTCAAGGAACTCGCATCCATACACTGAAAGTGCAAGCCAGGATACCTGGCTTGCGCCAGCGCGATCTGTTCGCCGCGAATATCGACGCCATGGAGATTCGAGGGCTCGAAACCCAGACGCAATAAGGGAAATAAGCTCGCGCCGTCCCCGCAACCAATATCCAGCACTTTCGCTCGCGCTGGGTTAGCCTGGATAGACCGCAGGGCCGAGACAATCGATGCGTCCACCGCTAGAACCTGAAACAGTACTTCCGGGTTACGCAGGAGATCGTTTCTAAGGGAGCCTTTCCTCGCCCCGTAGTCCCGATAATAATTCTCGACGCTGATCCTCGTGGTTTCGGCAATTGCCATTGAATCCTCGCATGCGGTCCGAGCTGTCGGTCTGGCCGCAAGGAAATTGGAAGTTGAGACGGGACCAAGAATCTCGTCTCGAATATCTGTCTATTCGGAATCAAATCGCTTGAGAAATGAGGTTTGGCGAGTGGGACTGCCGCGATGTGATTGGATCCCACTCAATTAGGAGTTGAGCGATTTGTTCTGAGGCGTGGCCGTCGCCATAGAGATTTGGCGTTCCCTTGGGTTCCCGATCTAGACCATCGAGGATCGCGGACGATACAACATCAGGGCTGTCAGGCGGGGCCAAACGATTCCAACCCATATCAAGCAATTCCTGCCACTCCGTCTCCGTCCGTAGGGTGACGCAAGGCACCGAAAAGAAAAAGGCTTCCTTTTGAATACCTCCAGAATCCGTTGCGATAAGCCGCGCATTTCTCTCTAGCATTGTCATGTCGAGATAACCGAGCGGATCAACAAGTCGAATGCCCTTGGTTGCTTCGGCCACATCCACATTTCTCAATATTGCGTTTCGGGTACGGGGATGGATCGGAAAGATGACTGGTAGCCGCATAGCGACACTGGAAAGTCCCAGAAGTATGGCTCGCAGCTTTTGTGGCGAATCGGTGTTCTCGGCTCGATGAATGGTGGTCAAGACGTAATTTTTCTTTCCCAATTGCAAGCGTTCGAGAATCGTGCTTTTTCTCTCGGCACGGCTACCGTAGTACAGCGCAGCGTCGTACATGACATCGCCAACCAGGCGCACTTTACTGCCACCAATGCCCTCTTGGAGCAAATTCGCAACTGCTAATGGGGTGGGCGCAAGAAGCAAATCTGATGCATGGTCCACTAGCACGCGATTGATTTCTTCCGGCATTCTTCGATTAAAAGATCGCAGGCCAGCCTCCACGTGGGCCACGGGCATGTGCAGCTTGACTGCGGCCAGCGCTCCCGCAATCGTGGAATTCGTGTCCCCCAAGACGAGAACCCAATCGGGATTTTCGAGCTGAAATACATGCTCCAAACCCTCCAACATCCGCCCCGTCTGGCTTCCGTGGCTCCCTGAACCGACATGAAGGTGATGCTGGGGCGCTGGTATCTCAAGTTCTTCGAAAAAGACCCGCGACATGTCAGCGTCGTAATGCTGACCGGTGTGAACCAGCACGTTCTCGATCTGTTGCGTGGTCCCGAAGGCCTTCAATAAAATCGCTGCTTTCACAAACTGAGGCCGAGCTCCGACGACGGTAGCAACCTTCAATTGACTATCCCCGTTTTCGCAACCACTAACTTAGGTATTCCTTCGCCCAGACCTCGGTGATAACTGCGCGAGCAATTTCCGAATAGGAGGTCATCGGCCGGCCTTGTCGGAAGGCTTCGTAATATGAAAGAAATGCCTCGTCGTCCACGATTCCCATGTCTGCGAGCAGGCTTTTACGAAAAGTCTCCTTGACGAACTCACTGAACTCACATTTGAGCCAAGCTTCCTCGGGGGTTATGAAACCCTGCTTGTCGCGTCGCCAGCGAAGCTGTTCCGGCAATTCCGGAAAGCTTTCTCGTAGAATGAGTTTCGACCATCCACGGTTGAGCTTGAGCTCAGTGGGCAAGTTAAGTGCGAAATCCACAAGACGGTGGTCGAGGAATGGATGGCGCACCTCCAGTGAATGCGCCATTGAATTTCTGTCTTCGTACCGTGTTAAAGCTGGAATGGAGTAGCGCTCTATGTCCGCGATCTGCCTCGCTCGCAACTCCGTGGATTCCCAAACCGGCAGAACGTTGGGTTGGTACCGCACATAGCCTAATGCTTTTCGTGCGTTCCAAAACGGGATGTATCGCTTCGCGTCTCCAAATTGGAATTGTCGAACAGCGGTGTTACGGATGAAGCTGCAGAGTAACTCGCTCGCAGCCTTTGCGTAACACCGACGACGAAGGAGTTCCTGGACATGAAAGAAGAAGAACTTCAGGTAGCCGAGCAGGATTTCATCGGCACCTTGCCCGCTCATCAGAACTGTGACATCCGTCTCCCTTTTGATCAGCTCAAACATCTTATATTGAGCCACGACACTGAAACTCCCAAAGGGCTCATCGGCATGCAAGATGGTTTCGTGCAGGGCTTGTCGCGCGTCACTATCCTTGAAGACAAGTCTGCGATTCTTGATTCCTATTCCCTGGGTGAACGCATCTATGAATCGATCTTCGCTATACCGCTTGTCCTCGGAAACAACGGAAAAGGTTTCGAGAGACCCGCTTGATAGTTTGTGGGAACCGTACGCAATCGTTGACGAGTCCAGACCGCCGCTCAAAAGAACGCCTAGCTTGACATCGCTGCGGAGCCGGATCTTTGTGCTATCCTTCAACAGTTCCCGAAACTCTTCCCCCCATGCCACAGCCTCGGCTGGTTGTTCTTCTCGATAATCCCAGTAGGCTCGCTCGACGATCTTTCCGGTGTTCATGCAGATCAATAGGTTTGTCTTGGCCGGCAACCGTTCAATTCCCCGGAAAAATGTGTCTCTGGAATAGTCCACAAATCCCTGGGTTAGAAAAGTTGCAATCACTTCCGGATTGGGAATCCTACGCGGTAGAAGAGGAAGAAGCTGTTTGGGCTCGCTCGCGAAGTAGATGCGCTGGTCCGGCGATTGGTACTTGTAGAGTGGCTTTATCGAGAAACGGTCGCGGCTCACAATTATCATCCGCCGTGGAAGGTCGACGAGAGCGAGCGCCCACATCCCGTTTAGCTTTGAGAATCCCTCGGCCCCATAAGCATCGTAGATGTGTAGGATAACTTCCGTGTCCGTCCCAGTCCGAAATTGATGGCCCCTCGCCACCAACTCCTTGCGTAGCTCGACAAAATTAAAAATTTCCCCATTGAACGTTATCCATCGGCCATTGCCATCGGTCATCGGCTGGTGACCAGCGAGCGAGAGATCCAGAATTGATAGCCTACGGTTGGCCAGGAAGATGTCGAAGAGAGCTGCAGAATCGGATCCGCGCTGTTTGGAGTTTAGACGGAGATAGCCGCAATCGTCGGGACCCCGATAGCGGATCAGGTCTGCCAACTTCACAAAACGATCGTAGTCTTCAACCATGAAGAAACCGCCAAGATTAACGGCAGCGAAAATTCCACACATTTATTGAGGTGTCTCCACTAAGTGTGTGCTATCGGCTGGTAATCGGTGCGAAGCGGGTTTTCGTTCATAAGTCGAGCATAGAGCTCGACGAGTTTCTGCTCTTCATTTTCCCAATTGTAAATGCGCCGGACGGCCTCGCGCCCCCGAAGGCCCATTGCCTCGGCCTCGGTGGGCCTCTCGAGAAACCAGCGGATCGCTTCCGCAATCGCGGTAGGTTTTATCGGGTCCACAAGGATTCCACAGCGAGCTTCCTGAATGATGGAACGCCACAGGGGAAAATCGGAGGCCACGACAGGAAGACCAGCCGACATGTATTCGAACAGCTTGTTCGGCTGGGACATTGTGTGGTTCTCGATAGGATGAAACACCACAACCCCTAGACGCGATCTTCCCAATAGTTCCCGAACCTCTGTAGGAGAAAGCCATCCCAAAAAATCCACGCGCCTCCATCCCTGCTCCTTTGCCAGTTCTTGTTGGGATTCGGGAGGATCAAAAGACCCTGCGAGTTGCAGCCGCGCCGGGGTTGATTCAGAGAGGAGGCTCATCGCTTCAATCATCTCTCGGGCGCCCCGAAGTTCTGAGATGCCTCCCACGTAGGCTGCAAGCGGCTCCCGATCACCGTAGGGCGTCGTCTCTGCGTCGAGTTGGACATCAACCTGCGGAAAATTCTGCACTGTCAGCGTTTTTATGCTCGGAAAGGAGTCGGCAATTCGTGGCGTCGCCGCCACGATTGCATCGAAACGACAAGCGGCAAGCGTCTCGGTCCATGCGGCAGCCCGAGCGATTGGCCAGCGCAGTGACGGCGCAATCCAGCTCTTGTCTAGTATGTCTGCCGGCACATCCTCATGAACATCGTACACGACACGCTTTCCAAGGAGCTTGAGCAACATTCCGACTGGAATCAACTCTGGATCATGAAAATGAAATACACTCGCGTTGGTGCTTAGTGCGCACCGAAACACCCGCCACAACGTTAAGGACATGCGCTCCGATCGCGTGCGGGGTACTGGAACAGCCTTGATCTCGACTCCATCCCGCCGCGTATCTTCGCTATGAGGGGCGACGATCGTCACCGAATACCCCTTCCTGGCAAGAGACTGCGCCTCCTTGTGAAAGATTCGGACATCGAACGGCCCATGGACGGAGGTTAAGAGGCACACCCTCCGCGGCTGACAATTGTTCACGGATCCTTTGCGTCCTTACACCTGTTGCAACGCTTCGATCGGCGCGTGACGTGGCGATTTTTCGAGGGCCCACCCGAGAACGAGTGCGAGCAGGGCTCCGTTTGAAGCAAGCACAACCGGCAGTGAGGTAGAGTTTAAGTTCCAGAACGCGACCATCAAGAAGGCAGACACCGCCAAACTGACTACCGTTTTGCGTCTTCGAAAGAGGTAAATCTGAATGGATTCCATAATGAATCCCGCCAGAACTCCGCCGAGTATGACTCCCCACATGCCGAAATCGGCGTTCAGGTCGGCTATGAATGCAGCATTTGCGTTGACAGAGTCCACCGCATCGGGGTTCTCGTACAAGCCTACGTAGTTTGGCGTGTCAAAGTAGGAATCTCCCAATAGCCACGATAACTTTCCTATGGAGCGCCCTTTCAAATATGGCATGTGACTTGGAAATACCTCAAAATAATAATAGACGCCGGCTGCCGGTTGATAGAGCAGGCGGGTTCCAGTGCTAGCCAGAGCCATAGCAAGAGTGGTGTCTTCCGATGAAACTGCTAAGATCACACCGATGGGAAATAGAAGAATGAGAACGAGGAATGTCGCCACCATCCTACGGCTTAGTAAGCCTCCCCTAAACAGGTAGAGGAAGACCGTAAGGACCAAAAAGATGTAAGCGACGGGCGCCTTGGCCAAGCTCAAAGAAGCGAAAAAGATGCCCATCGTAAGTGAGATGAGAAACATTGTCCGCCACTTTTTGTTGTCACGTTTCCGAAGAGCAGCGCCAAACGAAACCAGAATCAAGAGTGGGAAACCGACTCCACGGGCCAAGGCGTACACATACTTCAGAGGTGAATCCAGCAACTTAAAAGAATCCTCACGCAGAAGCACGAGCTGCTTATAATCTCCCGGGTTCCGGAGTAAGTAGAAAAGCGGAATCGTTGGTGCCTCTTGCATATAAAGACCGGTCAAGAGCGTTAATATTACGAGAAGAAGACCGACCCGTTTATAGACCTGCGGACTACGATCCATGCTATCAATCGGCCGTGCAAAGAATCTTTCGACGTCTCCTTTGCAAAAGTGGAAATAGCGGTTAGCCATCCACCAACCGACAGGCACGGTAATGAGCACACTTTCCACCGCGAACAAAAATGTCGACCGATAAGGGCCTTCCTGGTCAGCATAAACGAAAAAAGCTGGGAAAAAAATCATGGCTAGATAGGTGAGATACCAGAAGGTTCCGATTGTCACTCGGCGCGAGTCGAACACATCGAAACACCCGCGCGTCAGAGCCCATGAAATGAGAACAACAACACAAGAAAAAACTGCGAAAGCGGTGCCGGCGCAGATTTGTGAAACGATCGCTGTAGCGAACGCCGTCATCATCCATCCCACACGAGTGAACCGCTTAGGTTGCAAAGTCATAGTCTTTCCGCGAATGAACAATCTCCCAGCAAAAGAACTCTCTAGCTTTCCAAAGGAATTTCGCTGACAGAAACCTGAATCGTGCCGGTCGGCGCCGAACGAGAGAGAATTTTGTAAGCTTCCAAAACTGTCAGCCCTCCGAGCACGCAAACTGCAACCAGCAAACCCATAGGTACGTATGGCGTGCCGCGAGCAATCCAAAGCGTCAGCGTCCACATCAGGAAAACAGCCAGTGCGATAAGCGCATTGATTGCGTTCACCCCTCTCATATAGAAGGCGTCCACTAATCCCCGCAATACGCAATACATGGCATACGGCAGTGCTCCGAAGGCAAAGAGCCGAACATAGAAGGTCACTTCTGGAAATCGAGGCCCGAGATAAATCTCTATGAGTCGTCCCGCAAAAACTGCCAAAACCAAATTCATGATCAGTGCGACGACGACGGTCGCTTTCATGATTCCTATTACATGGGCTCGTAGGTCTGCGCGTGCTCCCTCCGCAAACATTCGGCTCGCCTTGGGGAGAAGAATGAGCCCGACCGGCGAAAATGCAGAGCCAATCAAAGAGAGGACCGTGATTCCAAAGGAGACAAACCCCGTTTCTTCCACACCGCGAAGATGAACCAATATAGTTACTGGAAGCGTCATCAACGCTGTAAGCGCAAAGTCACCTACGAGACGCTGTAAGCCGTACCTTAACAGCACTTTAATCTCGGTAAAGCTCGCGTTGAGCACTTCACGTATGGGCGTGAACGCAAACCCCACGAAAACACCGCAGAGTGTCATGCTTCCAGCGGCCAACAGTACGGCGCGCACACTCGATCCGAAGAGCCCGAAAGCGAGCAAGGGCACCATGCCCAGGTTGATGAACTGCAGAGTGTTCGCCTTTCGCATTTTCAGGTGTCCGCGAAAAAAGGAGTAGATAGTCGCATGCAGCACCAGCGCAACTAACAAAAGGCTCATCGGAAACGTAAGGTACGAGTAGCTCCTATTGCCGAAGAAGAGATAAGCGAAACGAGCCGAAAACAGATTGGCGAAAAGTACGAAGGCTAACGTGACACTACAAACGCATTGCAAAGTTGCTCCGTAGTAATTAGGGACTTGGCCAGCATCTCGACCGCTTGCGTACCCAAGAAAACGGGGCAGCGCGACGCCGAGCCCCATCAGCGCCACGGGATAGAGAAGCGACACGGTCCGTCGGGCAACGGCGTACTCAGAGAAGCCTTCCTTGCCGAAGTCGCGAGCTGCCAGTTTGTAGACGAGAATTTGGCTCGCCATGACCGCGAACTCGGTAAGAAACGTTGAGGAGTACTCGCGAGCCTGGGCGATCGTCGCCGTATCGATCCATGGTAATCTGCCGCTAGTTTGTTCCCTCAGAGATTCCGCCTTAATGGGAGCCATTTTCGGTGTTTTGGAGCACGGATCCGGGCAGCTTTCCTATTGCAGGATCTGAAGATCAGACAGATCCACATCGACTGCTACCGACCGCATGATGAGATGAATCGAGATTACGACGCGCAGATTACCCTTGCGCCTGAGCAGAACTCCTTCAAGTCCGTCGAATGGACCGTGCACGATCCGGACTCGTCGTCCTATGGTCAGATACGGATGCGGTTCAGCGTTATACGATCGCTTGAGGCCGTTCCGCAGAGTTTCAATATCTTCGATCGGCAGTGGAGCCGCTATGTTGTTGAATCCCACCAGGCGTACGACGCCGGGAACCTGCAAGATATCCAGCCGCTTCCGGAGAGAATGACGCACAAAGATATACCCCGGAAAAAGCGGCTGCGCGATTCGCATTCTACGGTCTTTCCACCGTCGTACTGTTTCGTAGAGTGGCAGAAAATTCTCGATCGAGCGCTCGTCGAATTGCGCGACGATTCGCTTTTCGTGATTGGCGCACGTGTAGACCGCATACCAATGCGGCTCGGCATCCTTGGGAAATCCCGGCATCGACACCAAAGAGGAGGTATTAACTGCTGCAGTGATTGACATACGGGTGGCCTCTCGGGGGACATAGCTTCGCCCCGTCACTTACACGGTATGTGTGACCTTAACCGAAGCGCTCTCAGCTACTTACAAGAAAAATACCCAGGCCCGACTCATGCCCCGCGGACGTCGCTCGAGGGGTTGCGGTCTAGGTGCTCTTCGGCCGATTCCTTCGTTCGATTGCCATTCGTAGAGGCAAATGGCAACCGCATCTTCAGCCCGTGAGCAACGTCTTTTACAAGAACTTTCGCTGGGTCTTGGGGTTCGACTTCCTCCCAGCGAGATTTGCCTGCAACCCAAAAGATCCCAAGCGCGAACGTAAAAACCGTTCCGAGAAACACGATTAGCAATCGAGGCGGGTAGGACTTTCGTTCGGGCACCTCTGGCGAATCCAACACCTTGACAGTCGGAATTTCCTTGGCTTCTTGAACCTTGGCCAGTTCATATTGCTTCGTCAACGTTTCATATACGGCTTCTTCAATCTTCAGCCGCCGAAAGAGGTCTGCGTAGGGCACTCCTAGGACGGGGAGCCGTCTAAGCGAAGGATAGACCTCTGCTGATGGAGCATTGTTTGGGTCATAGGCTGGCTCGGCTTTTCCGCTGAATTTTTCGAGCTGGTGCCGCAACTCCGTGATCCGTGCTTGTGTCGCGCGAACGCGCACGTTGTTGTCCGTGTAGATTTGTTTGAGTCCTTCGAGCTCCGACTGCGCAGCGATCAACTGCCCTTCGAGTGTGGCCGCCGCTATCACCATAGCCTTGCCCTGCTCCGTTATGTCGATCGTTCCATTCTTAGTGGCGAATTGGCTGAAATCTTTCTCTGCTGAACCAAGGTCTTGCTTGACGTTGTCGAGGCGCTGTTCTAGGAAAATGCGTTCGCGACGGGCGGATGAGGTCGATAGTTGCGCCATCAGAGCATCGAGTTCTTCTATGTATGCGCTGGCAATCGCAGCAGCACGCTTCGCATCGTGATCGGCCACGCCCAGTGAGATAATTCCGCTCTTGCGGTCCTCGCTAATGCTTGTGTTTTCTGCCAACTTCTGCCGTGCGGCCAGTTCTAAACTAACGCCATAAACTTTTTTCAAATCAAAGCGCTGTACAATCCGATCCCGGACTGTCCGGCTTTGCAGTACCCCCATGAAAAGAGCACCTGTGGTCTTCACCGCAAGCAGGTCACCCGCGAACGAACCCAACCCCCCAGCCTTTCCCGTCAACTCCGAAATGATTGCCATCGGATTCGCAGATTGTGTATCGGGCGGCATGATTTGAACTTGCGTGGAATAGACCTTCGGAATCAGAAAAGCAATAAGCGTAGAAATCACAAGCGCAACGCACCCAAGGCGCAATAGGAATCGCCTCTCGGCCCATAACAGGCGTAACCTCGAGCACATCCTCTCGCGCGCGAGCGTATCGACGAGCTGAAAGTCTAACGCTTCCGCAGCAGGTGGATGATCGGCTGCGATCGGTTCCCGGACCTGCATTGTCTGGCTCAAGCGTTTGATCTCCTGCGGTCCTTGATCCGCGGGCCGGCGTGTGAATTGGATTCCAAAATCATTTTTTCCCCTCTGGCATGAAGCCGACCTCAAGAGTTGCCGAGAAATTGTTCTGTGGGCCCCTAAACAAGACTGGAAAGTGCGCAATATGCTCGTACTGCAAATCGGATTTGAGATAGAAGCCCGATCGCGTATAAACCTGGTTTTGTATGGAGTAGTCTTGCCATATCCCGCCGCCCGGAATGAAACGAGAATCGACTAAGCTGTCCTTGAAGTTGAACCGAAGGGTATTTCGCGCCGAAATCCAATACGTGAACCAGGCTTGATAGGCTTGTCCCATCCGCCCCACCGTATTTCCTATCAGATTATGGTTATTGGTATAACCATCTTGGTAGAGAGAATTGTAGTAATTCAACTTTCCCGGAGGACCTGGGTTTTCGGTAGAGGTCGCTTCGATGTGGAGGTCGAGTTTGGGGATTCCGGGAATCCTCGTTATGTAGATACCCGGCCGAAACGGGTTCCTGGATAGGTCGAGAAAGGGAATGACGTCATCGTCGGCATACAGGTCACCATAGAAGACGATGTAGTTCCGGACTTTTGGCACGTAGAACGTCCAATCAAAACTCGTGTGGGTATCGCCGGGAATCGAGTTGCCTTGCCCCGAACCTTGGCCGAAATAGTTATCTAGAAAGTTCTTCGCTGTAAACGGATCGCCCCCTTTACCTCCCATTGTCACCGTGCGCCCCCATCCGAGTTCCAACCATGGGAATGGTTTGACGTTTATTTTTTGGCCATAGAGAAAAGGATGCGGATGGATTGGGTGGTCTTGCAATTGGCCGAAAAATTGATCCACTTGAATGGGCCCCAAGAATTTCAGAAAGCTCGGCAGGCGAAACGGTTCTGGGTTTACGAACCGCACCATATTCACCGGTAACGCATTGTCGCTGAATAAAAACGAACCTCCGGGTCCCGGACCCCAAGACAAGCTCTGCCGGCCCACTGAGATTTGTAGGTTGCCAAGGTTCACTGCAATGTAGGCGTCGAGAAATTGGATCTGATTGATTGCTTTAATCGGCAAAGCGGGCTGGACTGGTGTCGAATCGGCCTGCGCGATCACCTGCTGGACTAAATCCGAAGGCGCAGGAGCCGATGGCGCATGTTGGTATTCGGCGCGAACATATATGGCGATCGGGCCGGCTTCTGCACGAAACGAGCCTCCCCCCTGCCCGTTCATCCCTTGCTCGAACGGCCTTCCGAAGTCGTAGGAGATTGTTTGACCGAAATGATAACCGTCAGTCAACGGTGGTCCGCTGATCGATACGCCACGCGCATAAATCGAGTCCAAACTAGCCGAGAAATTGCGTCCGCCGCTCAAGAGATCGATCTCACGGGCAAACTCCCCCTGCAAGCGGCTTATTAGCGACCTCGCGGTTGCCTCCATCACGCTTCCGGAAGTCAGATTGTCTGACGCTTCCACCGTGAGCGTTGCACATTCCATGCGGGTCCACGGCTGCAACCCCTCCATCGCGGTCGTGATATAGCCGAGCGCCGCGAGACGTGAGAGAACCGCATAGACCCAACTATCCAGGGGAACATAGGTTGAACCCATATCGCGAGGTTGACGGCGGTCCTCGTTGATGTCTTTTCCGAATAGCCGTTCCCAAGCCCCTCCTCCAACCTCCGGATCGTGATGGGTGCGATAGACTTGCTGGCCGATGAACCAGCCGATCGCGCTGCCGATCAAAACATCCGAAGGGAAATGCTGCTTCGCAGGAAGCCGCGACAAGCTCACAGCCGACGCCATACCGTATGCCATGATCTGAGTGAGCGGTCCGGGATACTCGTGCGCGATCACGCTTGCAATCGCCCACGCAGCGGTGGCGTGTTCCGATGGAAAGGAGTCGCCTCCCTGCCAAAAGTTTCCTTGATAGTTGTCTTGCTGGGGGCGTTCGCGACCCAACGCGTATTTCAGCGCGTAGTCGACGGCAAAGCTGTCGATCGCGGCTTCGCCTGCTAGCAAGCCGGTTTCGCGCTTGTGATCGTCATGAGTGATCTGGCCCAGAAGATAGAATCCAGCGCCGGCAGCAACCATAGAACCGAGACCATAGTTCGAGAAGGTATTGCTGTTCTTCAAGCGACTGGGGGAATTTGAGAGATGCTTGCTGAAGTCAGTATCCGTGGCCAACATTCCTGCAGTGGCCAATCCGAGCGGCATCAACCACGTCGCGTCCGATGCACGCAAGCCGGTAGGACTCGTCCAGATCGCTCTTTGGTCGTCGAGAAAGTGCTTCAAGAAGTTTGTTCCAATTACATTCTCCTGGTCGGCATCTCTCGGCAAAGGATCGAGGGCCGTCCGAGAGATTGACTCGGAGTCCGTCGCGCTAGTGGCCACCGCCGCGTTCTGCGGTTCCCCTGAACACGCCGGACTCATCGCTCCTCGAGACAAAAGCATCAGACAAAAAACCAAGAGTTCTGCCCTCCTCGAAGTCATTTCAGATCTCGTCAATATAAGTGAGCGATGACAGCAACGCTCGCCACCGAAGTCGCCACCTGTGCTGCAGAAAATACGTTTTGCCAGTTAATTCCTCCACCCAATGCCTTTTCTGGCACAACCACGGTGTCGCCCGGTTGCAATACCGCACCCAGCGAGCTTCCGCTCCACATGCTGCTGTTCGATCCGATTACGGAGCCGTCGGCACGAATAACGAAAATGGCCTTCTTGTTCGCCAGTTGAGTCGGTCCCCCAGACTGGCTGAGATACCATTGGGCGCTCTTTCCGGGTCGGTAGGAGACTGCCGTCGGGTTAAAGACCTGGCCGCTAACCATTACGTAGCTGGGCCGTTTCGGCACAACCAATGTGTCACCCGCGCGAACTTCAATGTCATCCCCAGTGTTCTTCCAGTGCGACACATTTGAGGAAATACGGATCGCAACACGACCCACGGGAGGATTCTCGCTGAGTTGATCAAGCGTTGTCTGGTATTGCTGCAAAGCTGCTTCTTTGGCCTGCTTTTGGCGGGGGTCGGTATCCGGCATCAAGCGGAGGTTGCTCTCGACATTCTTTACCTGAATGATCATTTCGTTCCGCTGTTTCACCTCCAATTCCCGCACTTGGCTGCGTTCGAGCACGGCACCGTAAGGATAAGCGCTCGGCTGGAAACCTCCCGCGCGTTGGAGGATCGAACTGAGGCGTTCACCCGGACGGATGCCATATGTTCCGGGATGTTCCACTTCTCCCTTAATCGTGATGGTTGCGCCTAGATCATTCCATCCTGGTAGCTGCCGAATGGAAAGCACGTCTCCGTTACCCAACGGAACGTTCGATTTCGCATCGCCGGCCAAAGCCGCGGATATCGAAATGCTCTCATGTTCGCCTGAAAGTTCTGTGCCCCCGCCAGTCCACTCAAAGCGTGTGAGATCCGCGGTCTGAGTGTTGGCGCTAGGCTTCAGTCCACCGCCTGTGCGAATAAGATCCGCCACCGTCATATTGGTTGTAAGCGGATACCGTCCGGGCTTCCCTACTTCGCCTTCGACATAGACCGTGGCCGGTTCAGCAGCGTCCGGATTTCGATGGATCAGCAAGCGGTCACGCGGCTCGAGTAAGATGTTCGCGGAGGGATCGCCGCCGATCGCACCATTCAGATTGACGCTGAAGATCTTCAGTTTCCCGTCTGGCAAATAGCGGAATATCTGCACGTCACCGGTTTGAGCGTCTGGCCCGAGCCCGCCGGCTAAGTGCACCGCGTCGCGAAGACGAATTTGGCCTGACGTGCGATAGGTTCCCGGAGTCCGTACATCGCCCCATACGGATACAACTGCCGGGTCTTCGAAATCGAATCGGCTGAACACACGAATCGTATCCATCGGACGCAGTACAGGCGCCTGTTCGGGATCCGCAAGTGCGTCCGCAAGATCAAAGCTTTCTACGCTTGGGTGAAAGTCCGGCTCGTTGAGTCGAATGATTTCGGCGTACTGAGTCGCCGGTTCAGGTAGGAGGTCTTTGTACGAAGCTACTACGTCTGTCACCCGCATCGCCGCGCGATATGAATAGCGTCCCGGCCGGATCACGTGCCCTTCCAGATAAATTGCATCTTGGTTGTAGGGGGCGATCGGAAAGACGCGGATATGGTCCCCATCTTTGATCTCAAAAGATTCGAGCTTCTTTGTTACTTCTCCTGAATCTTGTGCACCTATGTCGGGGATATCGAAGCTCAACATCGTCTTTTTCTCATGAGCCAAAGTGCGCTCGACTTCGATATGTCGTAATGCCGCCGTCGGCAGTAGCCCGCCTGACAGTTCCAGAACGCTCGCCAAATTTTTCTCATCCTTCAATTCGTAGATTGCTGGACGACGAACCATTCCCTCCACCGTCACCTGCGGCCCAATCGGAGGCACCAGTACCGTGTCACCGTTTTCGAGGCGTGCGATGTCACCCTTCACCCCATGCAACAGCAGGTCATACATATCAACCACTTGCACAAGTTGATTTCCGCGGTAGTGCTTCAGAATCCGGAGGGAACCTCTCGACGTCGGCCCTCCCGCACTGAACAGGGCGTTCAGCGGTGTCGAGAGCGAGCTGACGTCATAAGCGCCCGGGTTTGTCACATCTCCTACTTCGTACACTCGCACTGTCCGCAGCCGCGTAAGTGAAACGTCGGCGGACGCATCGCGAAACTGCGTTCGCAGAATCTGCTGAAGGCTCTGCTGCACGTCAGCAAGGCTCCGGCCGCTCACGAGTACCGGCCCAACCTCCGGCAAGCTTACTCGACCCTCGCGATCGACGGTCCGAGTCAAGCGGCGAGAGATACTGCCCCACAAATCGATCGTCAAACCATCACCAGGACCGACGACGTAATCTGGACCGGCCGGAAGGTCCATTGGAATGATTCGGGGATCGCGGCGACGGTTTTCGAAAACATCAACTCCGAATCGCTTTGGCGTAGCTGGGCGGGGCACTGCCTGGACATACATCTCGTAAAGAGACGGGATATCGTTGTATGGATTAGGTTGACGGACCATCGTCGGCTGCACAACTTCCCTTCGCTTAACTGGCTCATTCAGTGGCTGCCGTGCACCACCTGATAGGCTGGGGAACAGGGAAGATCCACTGGGTGGGTTTTCAAAAAGCGCTTCCGATCCGAAATCGTTCATAGAAAGGCCCAGCAATGCGCCCTGAAGCTCAGCGCTACCTCTGTTGTTTCCTGGAGCACCCGCACCAAGGCTAAGACCCGGTGTTCCACCATTTGCTGCTTGCTGCACAAGATTCGGTGGCATAGGGGGAAGCACCATTCCTCCGACAGCAGAACCAACGTCCACTCCGGCTGAAAGTTGCGAGATGTCGTTCCCGTATTCGTCTGCCGTTTGCATAAGCTGTGCACGGTCAAGGAGATTTGAGCCACCAGGAACGGAGGAAGGAGGATTCGGCGGTGTGGGATTATTTCTAGAAGGCAAATCTGTCGTTCCGTTGTCTTGGTCTTGATAAAAGTCTGCCCTGGGCGGTAGCGTTGAACCGCGCTGCAGATCCGGACAAAGTTGTTCGTCCCGATTTTCACACGCTCGAGCTTTTTCGAACGCCTCCTCGGTTTCCGCGTGAGCTTTGGCTCTGCCTTCTTCTGCATGCTGGGCAGCCCACTTCACCCGCTCCTGGATGAGAAGCTCGTGTTCTTTGCCAGCGTCGGAGTCCGGATTCAGCTTCGGAACCAAGTACCCATATCGCTGGACGAGGAGAGTCGCGATGGCCCTGAATTGAACGTCGGCGCTCAGACGGCCGAAGATTGCGTCATCGGTCATATCCTGATCACTGATAACCTGGCCGTGATCGGTCGCGTCCTTGGCCACCCAGCGCTTCAGTTCCACCATGAGTCCTGGATCTTTCAATAGGACCACCTTAATTTCAGCGGCCGCCGCCGCAACCCGGCTCTGGTTCTCGCGGCCGAGATCAGAATTGGCCACTGGCGCCGGCCGCACGTTTTGGTTCTGAGCCCATACCGGGGAACAACCGCACAAGACGGCCATGAGATAGACAACTTGCCGAATACGCTTCTGAGCGCGGCACAATATTTCCGCCTTGGTTTGGTTGGTGCCAATAATCGCGTGAATATTCATTGCGGCCTACCGAGCGGCTGCGATCTGCCTCTCAATACGTTCAACACACTCGCTTCGGAAGCTTCGAGTTGATCGGATTGAATTTGGAAGGAAGCAGAATAGAACATCAATTTATCTCGGTCAGATGCGATAGCGATCACGCGTATTTGGGGATGATTTCGTAGGATTTTCTGGCAAATGCCGGGCAAACGGTCTGATTGTTCCAACGCAACGATTAGGAAATCGGGATGAGTTCGCTCGATCGCCAATTCAATCTCCGACTCATCGAAAACTTCTCCCACAATCTCGATATCGGGCTGATCGGAGATTGTGGCCATAATCAATTCACGAATCAGCCGCGGTCTATTCGCGACAAGAACTCGGATCGTATCCACCCGGCACCCCCGAGCAGGGACGAAGTATCCGAGAATGCGGTTCGGACCGCTAGATTCAAATCCGAGGGAAGCATGTCGCTACACGGGGAGCGATCACAGAAGGTGAGGGACAGGGGCTTTCGGGGAGAGGACAGGGGCGGAAAAACGGGTGAGCCGGTTACGCACAGAACAATGGTAACCGGGTTAGGAACGAGTTACCTCGTTTATTAACTGTTGCTTTCACGCGGCGGCGCAAGTCCACGTAAAACTCTCTCTCCGTCCCAGTCGGGCAGCGTCCAGGACCGCTGTAGGGAGTTGGTCCAACGTTTTCGACGAAACTGTTGTTCTCAGATCACGCAGAGCGAGCAAATCGCGATTCCCCCACTGTTGTAGGCGAGCGCCACGAGAGCAAACCCAGCGCTGGACTCGGGCGCTCCGGTCCGAGTAGGTAGAGAAATCCTTTCCCCACACCTATCTCAAGCTGAGGTAGATGGTGATGATCCCTGCGTGGACTTACATACGCGACAACAGACGGTTGCGATGTTGAACGTCGAGACGGGAGAGATTGTCGAGAAGAGGCGACAGCATCACGGCGTTGTGGCTTGCGGAGAGTGCTCACCTCTCTTGTGGGCGGAAGGTAAGGCGGACGCCGCGATTCGGGTTGAACAACTCTGGGACGAGGTAGGCAAAACCTTTGGGCTGGATACTCTCTGTGGGTACGCCTTGAGCAGCTTTCACGGCGAGGAAGACGAGCACGTTTTCCAGAGCATCTGTGCGGAACACTCAGCCGTTTATTCTCAGTGAGAAGTAAGACTCAATTGTACGTTAACCTGCCGCGGCAGCGTCTCCCTTTGCGAGTTGGCGCAGCTCTTCTTCCGGAACAGCAAATTCAGCAGTGCCACAGGACTCTCCTTGTCCTTGTGATCGAAACAAGCTTGATCCAGTAGTTTAGTTGTTTACAGCACTAGGAGAGGCTAACTAACTGGAATTCGAGGGGCGGGGAAGGGGGGCGACCCAACCGGGGAGATCAAGGCCGCCCCCACACACTACAGGAGGCAATCGCGTAAAAGGGGACGACTCGCCTGAGGAGTCAGAACCGTCCCCCATGCACTAGGTCGAGCTGCTCGTCTCAGGTCACAATAGCGCGAGAGGCAGGGCTTGCGGAACTAGGGAATCCCTAGGTGTTTGGGAAAGGGCTACGTCTAAGAATTAAATACACGCGCGCATCCTCAAGGAAGCCAAAGCGGAGTACGCGAGCTGCAATAGATGTTAGAACTTGAGCCCGCAAATAGGCCCGAGCCGGATAGTGTCGAGAAATCCCCGTCGCACCAGCAATCTCAAAAGGGGCATTGCAGACTCAACCCCTTTCTTCCTTTGCCACCCGACACTCCCAACCCTCGCTTGGCTTATGACTTCGGGCTTTACTTTCTAATGACGAACGATTGATTCGCTCTGTATTGATGATCTAGAGCACCCGCGCGAGAGTGGCGCTTAGTCGGTGACTTCAAACCAATGCAAGTCACGAGTCGGTGGTGGGCTCGATTTAGACCGCCACTGAGGTTCTGACAATGAGAGAGCTGCTGAAACTTCTCTGGCGAGAACAGAACGGACAAGACCTGACGGAATACGCATTGTTGCTGGCCTTGCTCGCACTCGGGGCAATCACGAGTATCGGAACGCTTGCGAAGATGATAAACAACATTTTTGCGAACGCTGCGTCGAATATCAGCACTGCAACCGGTCCTTAGAAGTGCGCAGAGGTCTCGTTCCGCGTATTGCCCAAAAACGTAAGCAGGTTCATCCACGTCCTGCGCAAATGCTCTCGTCAGGCTAGGTGTTAATGAATTCCTCTTCTCACCAACTATCCCAGATTGAGATAGGTAGTGATAAACCCCGTTTCCAATAGTTATCTGAGCGCCAGTGTCCGACTAGCGCGTTAACCAGGCACTGGCCCGAAGTTTGTTTCGGTCTGTGATTTGACGTTGCTGACTTGAGAAAGCTCTTGGTCCCAGGCTGCGTGAATGATGGCCGATGCCGTGGATCAGTTGCACATGCCGGCTACAGGCTTTGCCGGAGCGGGAGTGGCGACGTTACCGAGGACACATATTTTGTTGCCATTTTTGGCGACCATCGCCGAGGGCATCGTGTTGCCGATGACGGTTGCTCTAGCGAGTGAGTTGTCTTCGACGATATAGCTCGGATTTGCGCCTAGAATTTCATTCCCGATAAGCGTTAGCGTTGCCGCCGGGAGCGCAGTCCGGACAAACGCGGCGACTCCACTTTTATCACTGCCAGATGCGAAACTATTCGTGATGCTCACTTGCTGCGCATTCACGGCATCGGACGGGATGTCGAAAGCAATAAAACCCTCGGTGTATCCGTCCGCCCACGAAAAGCCGAGCACATTGCGGATAACCACCGGAATGTTACCAAGGCGAGCTTCCGCAGTGCAGAGATGACAATGAAAGGACTCCGTGACGTGAGCAGAATCTCCAATCACCCACTCGTTCTCATCATTCGAGACAGCCCGGCAGCGCTCGCCCATGAAATGCGCTTGCACATTCAGAACATCGAAGCCGATAGGAGCAGCCGCTCGTACGAAAACATCGGCGCATTTCGGGCCAACCACGATGCCCTCGTTTCCGTACCGGATTGCCGCGATTTCGGCTTTCACAGTGGGCTTGTCGATAATGATGTCATTGAGCTGGATGTCTCCTGCAAAGTTGTCCACATCAATAAAGACAGGAGGTGACGTTCCAACTGCGTTCAAGCAAAAGCCTTCCAGCTTCGATCCATGGACATGGTAACTATTGAATAGAAACGGCGGACGGTTACCGCCAGTCCATATGAGGGTGGTAATGCAATGCGGCTCCACGAAAGGGAACGCAGGAGTAGGAGCACCGGGGTTGTCGTAACTCGCACCAGCTCCCTCGATATGAATGATGGCCGAAGGATTCAATTCGGTGGAAAAGGTAAAGCTGCCGGCGGGAATTTTCAGATTGCACGTTGCTCGATTGCACTCGGAGAGTTGAGAATCGATCGAAACGCTCTGATTGGCCGCATGAGTGTGACTCGTGCAACCTTCAAAGACGGTCATCGCGCACAAAGCCGCGAAGAGGATAGACTTCATTGGACGATGAGCATCCTGCCAGCAAGACGGTAGCCAGGCTTTGGTTTTTGTCCCTTGCGCCGTTTGCATAACTTTGTTGCCGTCTGCTGACAATATCTGTCCAACGCGCGATCAGTCGGATAATCGGAAGCTGCGTTCGGCAGCCGGGCTGTGCGTGCGGGTCCGGAAGGTGTTCAGAAATCTCTTATCACCATCTATCTCAGAATGCGATGCGATTCCCGTTTGGTAGTGACGGCCCGCCCGCGCGATCGCCGCGCGCCACATGCGCTTTGCGTTAAGCACCCGACAGCGCGCACTGTATTTCGCACAGCATTCGCCGCTCTGTGGCAGAAAGTTGCGCTCGTACCTTGTACCCATGTTCTTGCAGACGGTCCGAATGGAACTAGAGCGTCGCAGTCCCTGCTTGATAGGCCTCGAACACTCCAAGCCGATCCACCACACCCACCTTGCGCAGAATTCTGTGAACGTGACTCTTAACAGTTTCTTCCGAAAGACTTAGCTGCGTCGCGATTTCCTTATTGGTCAGTCCGCGTCCGATCAACGGGATTAACTGCTGTTCGCGTCGGGTTAATCCCCACTGCTTTCGGGTTCTCGTATTCGGCAAGTCCGATGATAAAGACGCGACATAATCGAAGAGAACACGGACAAGATGTGGCGGACAGATTGACTCTCCTCGCGCCACGGCTCGAATTCCTCCAATGACTTCGATTGCCGGAGCATCCTGTAATACATATCCCGCCACCCCTTGTCTAACGGCACTAAGGAAATGTTTCTTGTCATCATCCATTGCCACTAGCACAACCTTCATTCCTCTCCGCTCGGCTGGGGATGCTGCTGCCCACCATCCATCCGGCTCAAGGACGAACTCTAGGGAATCGAGCACCAGAACCTCGGCGTCGGAGGTAATCACTTCGTCCTTGGAACACGCTCGGATCGATCGCGCTCCCTTCAGATCCAGATCTGGCTTCTTTCGGACCATGCGTTCGATTGATTCTCGCAAGAGACGATTACTAGATAGGACGAAGACACTAATTTTCCTTTCCATAATCGCCCCTCAGTACCACGTAGGCGTGTACAACTATCTATCTATAAATGGCTAAACTTACAAATGCAAGAATTATTTAATATAAGCGTTATGTAGAGGATGTGCATAACAGGTCGATCGTGAATAGGTTTTAATTTACGACACTCTGGGCTCTACATCTTGCCGTGATTAGCTTTACAGCCGTACAGTGCGAGGGCTTCAGGTCCAATCCGCCGGTCCACAGAGGGCGCGCAAAACCGTCTTTGCGGAATTGTTCCTTTTCCAGCCGCCCGCGTCACCCTAGCCTC
Organism: uncultured Acidobacteriota bacterium; assembly: GCA_963767205.1. Lineage (GTDB taxonomy): Bacteria > Acidobacteriota > Terriglobia > Acidiferrales > UBA7541 > Palsa-295. The sequence goes on along the minus strand of CAVYDF010000015.1, from coordinate 239,193 downwards.
GATGGTGATGCCGGGGAACATGAAAGCGTTGCCGGGCTGTCCGCAGATTAAATCAAAAACCCTTCCCTGTACGCATTTCCCAACTAGCCAATTCAGATGCCGCATGCCGAGCAGCATAGCCTGTTCCCGCGCTCAATTCGGATTCAGCATAACATTAAAATCTCGTTGAACTGAGAACAATAGGGGTTTTCCCCGATACTCAGCCCGAGCGTCGCTCACCGCGATTCGTGCGCCGACCACAGACATCGCATTACTCAATATTTCCGGGTATTCTCAAGAATCCATTGCTCCAGTTGATCGGAAATTAGATTGTTTGCCTTCGCGTTTGGATGGTCGTCGAGAGCAGTGACCCAAAGAGTTTCTTCCGGGCCGTGATCTTTGAGGCCATCAATCAATTCAAGTACTGAGACATTCTCGGCAGCCATCACGTCTTTGATTTTCTGATGTGCAGCTTTGAATGGGTAACTGTCGTTATTAATCTGGTGCAGCTCCGGAAGTATGGCCACGAGAAGCTTTGCGTCGTGGCTTCGAGTCGAGTTGGCCAAGCTTATGAGAGCTTTTTTGCAGGCTTGGAATCCAGTCCGGTCATCGTCGTAAAGCGACGCGTAGTACGTTTTCCAGTCCGGTCGTACGCCCGCGTGTCGCATAACACCATCGATACGGTTGGTCGCAAAAGCGATGAGATACGAACGGTCAATGAGAAACCCTTTCTTTTCTGTGGGCACTGGTTCTGGATCGTTAATAAAAAAAACTAATACCACTAGATCTGGATGATATTTCCACCCAAACGTTTCGTAGTACGTCACTTCCTGAACGGTATCGTAGTTCCCGACTCCAGTATTCATCACTTCCACGCGGTTATAGCCCGCGGGTAAATCCGCGTTCAGTTTTCGTTCCAGGAACTTTGCCGCGGTATCTTCCTCTTTCACACCCCATCCAAACGTAGTCGAATCGCCAAGCATCATCACGCGATAAACGCCCGTGGGCTTCTCAAGCGAAAACTCTCGATCCCGAAGTCCTTCGGAATTGATCGAAACAGGAACGCCCATAAGAAATGCAGAGCGATTCGGCGCATGAGCAAAGCTCAAATCCGGATTCGCCACTGGACGCTTTAATTTCACAGCGTATTTCCACATTTCCATCGAAAAATCCAAGCTGTGGGCAAAAATCACGCGCAGCGCCACTTCCATGGCTACGCATCCCAACAAAATTGCGAAAGCCAACACAACTATATTCAGGAGGACGCTTGGACGCCCTGAGGGGGGTGTTTCGCCGGGGATTGGGGGTTTGTCGCCTGCCGAAGTAGTACGAACCGCCTCACTCATTCAATCTCGCTGTTCTCTTTTCATGCGCAGATTCGGATGCCGGGATCGTATGCCTCTGGAAAGTATGCCTGTGTACCTCGCCCACGAAACCAATTCTACCGTGTTTCAGCAGCGCGGCCTACTGCCTCTCGTTGTCTTGCTGCGTTTGCAGTATGCGGGCTCCAGACGTACTAGTGAGTGTAAAGTTGGCCAGCAGGCCACTATTTTTGACAAACATTCTAAAGCAGATTTCCCCTACAACCTCTCTTCTTAGCCCTCAAACCGAAACGAATCAACTTGAGTTGTGCGCATCTTGAGTCGGCCCCAAACGTGCATCGGCTCTGATCAATTGACGTTGGGCTCCCCACTCCGTGTGAAGGAAAACCAAATAATGGACACAAAACGTATAAATAGAAATGCAGGCGTGAATAAAGTCATACCTGTATCCGTTATTCTGCTGTGCTGGCTTATCTTCTCTTCAGGATTTGGATTACGCGCGCAAGAAAGCGTGGACCTACCTTCAAAGCCCGAAGCAACGGCGGCGACCATACCACAAGATAATTCGGCATTCAGCGGATCCACTAACACAGTGAATATCGATGCGCCCGTGATTTCTCCGCAACCACTGTCTTTCAGTGACCGCGTCACAATTTACGAGCGATCTTTTGTCCAGCCCGAGGCTCTGATCGGTCCTGCGGTAGGGGCGGGCATTGGTCAATGGCGAGACACACCGCCTGAATGGGGACAAGGGGCCAGCGCCTACGGAACACGGTTTGCATCAGGACTTGGTCGGAGTGTGATAAGTCGCACTATTGCATTTGGAGTGGCCGCGGCTGACCATGAAGATTCGCGTTTCTTCCCCTCAAACGAAACGGGAATCTGGCGGCGGGCCCGCCACGCAATCGTAGGAACGTTTGTATCGCGAACACCTACTGGAGGTTCAATGCCCGCCTTTTCACGCTTCGCCGGCGCATACAGCGCGGGTTTTATCGCCAACGCCTGGGAGCCTCGGAGCCAGGACGATGCAGCTCACGCGCTCGAGCGCGGTTCCACCGCTCTGTTGTCGAGCATGGGCTGGCATGTCTTCGAGGAGTTTTGGCCGGATATTCGCAACGCACTTCATCATCACTAGGAGATGCCGCCCAAAGGAAAGATATCGGATCTTCTAAGTTCCGCTCGTTTGCACTTGAAAACTAATCTCGCCATACGAAGCGATCATGCCCAAGAGTCCTAAAAAGCTTTGGTTGTCTAATCAATCTGCGAAACTAAGCGTCATTCGCCTCATCAGACCGCATTGGAAGCAACTGACTCTTGCCTTCGTCGCGGTACTGGGAGAGACCTTTAGCGACGTTCTCGAACCCTGGCCTATCAAAATAGTCATCGACAATATCCTGCAATCGAAAAAGCTTCCTCTCTGGTTAGACGGATTTGTGTCAGGAGCTTTTGGTCAAAACAAACTGGCAATCCTGAATTTCGCAGTGGCTGCTGTCGCAGGAATCGCAGTGGTAGGCGCGATTAGTTCGTACGTGGAGAAGTATCTCACCACCAGCGTCAGCCAGTGGGTCACTCACGATCTTCGACGCACCCTGTACAACCACATTCAGCGCCTGTCCCTGGCCGAATACGATAAGGCGCAAACGGGCGACCTGATCAGTCGCGTGACAAGTGACATCAATGCGGTGCAGGATTTTATCAACTCCGCGCTGCTTGGCATCGTCGTCAACATCTTGACGCTGGTCGGCATGGCGGGCGTCATGTTCTGCATCAACTGGCGCTTTACGCTCATCGCGCTTTCGATCGCTCCTGCTCTGTTTGCGGTTGTTTACTATCTCACCCGCCGCATCAAGAAGGCCTCCCGTGAGGTGCGCAAGAAAGAAAGCGAACTTGTGTCAATCGTGCAGGAAGTGCTGACATCCGTCCGAGTGGTAAAGGCTTTCGCGCGTGAAGATTTTGAAGTAAGCAGATTTGAATCACAGAGTCTGGAAAACGTGGAGACCGCTCTCGAGGCTCGCAGCATCAAAGCGAAGCTCTCGCCAATCGTCGACGTAATGGTTGCAGCTGGAACGTGCCTTGTACTGGCCTACGGCGCACGCCTGGCGTTAAGCGGGCAGATTAGTGCCGGCGTCCTGATCGTGTTTCTCCTCTACCTGGGGAAAATGTACAAGCCGATGCGTGAGCTCTCGAAAAGTACCGACACGGTTTCGAAAGCAATTGTGGGGTATGAGCGAATCGAGGAAGTGCTGGAAATCGAAGCGCGAGTGCGAGATTTACCGCGGGCGCAGAAGGCGCCGCGATTTAAAGGAAAAATTGAATTTGACCGCGTCAGTTTTTCTTACGACGGTAAGACGCCGGTTCTGAAAAATATAAGCTTCGAGATCGAGCCCGGCCAGGTCGCGGCGATAGTTGGACCATCCGGAACTGGAAAAACTACGATCATCAGTCTCGTCCCGCGATTATACGATCCTCAGTCGGGGACGATCAAAATTGATGGTGCAGATATTCGCCGCTACAAACTAAAGTCCGTCCGAGAGCAGATAAGCTTCGTCCTACAAGAAACGCTGCTCTTTCACACCACCATCTGGGAAAACATTGCATACGGAAGGCCGGATGCCACCCAGCACGAAATCATACGCGCCGCGAAACATGCCAATGCCCATGAGTTTATCGAGCAGTTGCCGGAAGGTTACAGCACCATGGTCGGCGAACGCGGCGTTACGCTCTCTGGTGGTCAGCGCCAGCGCATAGCGATTGCCCGGGCAATCATCCGTGACACCCCCATTTTGGTTCTCGACGAACCCACCACCGGTCTTGATTCTTCTTCAGAACAAGCTGTCATCGAAGCGTTGGCGCGACTGATGGAAGGGAAAACTTGCATCGTCGTCGCGCATCATCTGAGCACGATCAGGCGCGCCGATATCATCTTTGTAGTTAAAGAGTCCGAATTAGTGGAAAAGGGTACTCACGACGAACTGCTGGCGGAAGGAGGGTTATACGCGGAACTCTACAGAATTCAGACCTCCGAGGGTGAGGCGAAGCTTACTGAGCAGACTGCCTCAAAATGAGATTGTGCTTGTAGGTCGAGAAAGGAGTACACAGTGAAGCAATTTGACCGCGTCCTGAATGCAGTCCTCACGTTGTTTCTCTTGATGATTCCTATTCAGGCGACGGCGCAGAAGGATGCCAAGCAAAAAGAAAGGGAGAAAGCATCTCAGCTCCCAGCCGTGATTTGGCACGATCCGGGCGACATTTCAACTTTCAATCTTATATATGGCGCAGGCGGGCGCGAACATGCTCCCGACCCGAACGGAACGTATACTTTTGAAAAAGAAATCATGCAAGGAACAAGCCCGAAATTCGATGTGAAGGACGCGCAAGGCGTCAAATGGCGCGCGAAGCTGGGAGAGGAAGTTCAAGCCGAAACTGCAGCGACTCGACTGCTATGGGCCGCCGGTTACTTCGTTGACGAGGATTATTATCTGCCTCAGATCAAGGTAGAAGGACTTCCGAAGCTTCATCGTGGCCGAGAGTTCGTCACCGATGAAGGAATCGTTCGTCGCGTCCGCCTGGAGCGCAAGGAAAAAGGGGTCAAGAAAATCGGCAATTGGGACTGGTTCAAAAACCCTTTTGCCGGCACCAAAGAATTAAACGGGCTTCGCGTCATGATGGCGTTGCTCAATAACTGGGACCTAAAAGACATCAATAATTCGATCTATGTGGTCGAGGACGAGCGGCGCTATCTGGTCAGCGACGTCGGTGCAACCTTCGGCAAGACTGGCAGTAGCATAGGTCGTTCGAAAAGCGACTTAAAAGAATATGAGGACTCCAAATTCATCGAGAAAGATACGACCGGCGAGGTCGATTTCACCATGCACAGCCGCCCGTTTGTTCTCACGGCAGTCAATCTTCCCAATTATGAAAAGCGCACCAAAATGGAAAATGTGACTAAACATATTCCTTCCGCAGATGCGAAATGGTTGGGCCAGCTGCTTGGAAAGCTCTCGAGCGAACAGATCCGCGATTGCTTCCGCGCCGCAGGCTACTCTCCCGATGAAATTGAAGGGTACTCGAAGGAAGTGGAGAAACGAATTGGAGCATTGAACGCACTGTAGCGTCTCAGGACGCGGACGATCGTATGATCCATCCGCGCCGATTCGCCACGCTCAGCCAAAAACCAGAAACTACTTGGCGAGTGCAGGCACACTGCGAAAGGTGGAAACCTCAAGGTGAAAGTGATTGTCCAGCCTGACGACGGGCCGTCATCGCTCCTTTCGGCTCTCAAGAATGCGAAGCAAAGTGTGGAGATTGCCATATTTCGTTTCGACCGAAGCGACATCGAAACGGCGCTAAGAACTGCGGTCTCGAAGGGGATCAAAGTCACGGCCCTTATCGCCGATGTGAATCGGGGCGGCGAAAAGAATTTGAGGCAGCTCGAGATGAGATTTCTGCAAGCCGGCATCACAGTCGCACGCAGTGCCCGTGACCTGATTCGCTATCACGACAAGTTGATCATCATCGATCGCCGCATTTTATTTCTGCTTTCATTCAACTTTACACACATGGATATCGATCATAGTCGTGGGTTCGGAATCGTTACAAAAAACGCGGCTCTGGTCCAGGAGGCCGTTAAACTATTTGAGGCCGACTGTGCAAGACGCCCCTACTCGGCTTCCTCCGATACATTCGTCGTCAGCCCGACGAACTCCCGGAAAGTGCTGCGAACGTTCCTTGAGCGGGCGAAGAAACAATTGCTCATCTATGACCCCCAGATTTCGGATAAGGAAATGATCGGGGTCCTGCAAGCCCAGGCCAAGGCGGGCATTGAAATATGTGTGATCGGAAAGATCAGGAGTCGGGCTGGCCTGTCCGTACGCAAGTTGACCAAGATGCGCCTTCATACGAGAACGATTATCCGAGACGGGAAACAAGCATTCGTAGGGAGTCAAAGTTTGCGTCCTGCCGAATTAGATTCCCGTCGGGAAGTCGGACTCATCATTCGCGAACCGAAGGCTGTCAAAAAACTGCTCACGACGTTCGAATCTGATTGGGATACCAATGGCGGCGCGGAGGCGCAACCCGCACAAGCCAAAAACCACCTGACGGCAGATCAAGAAGAGAAAGCGGAGAAGGCGGTCGCGGTTCTCGTTCATGAGCTCCGCCCGCTTGCCCAAACTGTGAAAAAGGCTGTCAAGAAGGTCGTGGCAGATGCGGGCGACGAAGTGCTCCGCGACAAGATCCTCAAATCCACTGTAAAGAAGGTAGTCAAAAAGGCCGTGAAGCAAGCCGTCAAGGAGGCGGTGCACGATTCCGAGGGGGCGTAGAACCGACTGCGAAAATATTCCTTCGAGTTTCGATAGAAGGTGGCATGTGAAGAAGCGACTATTCCCGATTCTGATTTTTATAAGCGCTTCTCTTTCGCTCGTGCACGCTGGCCAGTTTCACTTTCCACTCAAGCCCGACTCAGTCCGTTTTGCTGCAATCGGCGATATGGGAACCGGCGAGAAGCCGCAGTATCAGGTAGCCCAGCAAATGATCAACGCCCGGCGGATCTTTCCATTCGATTTCGTGATCACGCTCGGAGACAACATCTACGGGGGCAGCAGTTCCAAGGATTTTGAAAAGAAGTTCGAGACTCCCTACAAGCCCTTGTTGGATGCCGGCGTCAAATTCTATGCGTCACTGGGAAACCACGATAATCCGGACGAGCGCCTGTACACATTTTTCAATATGAATGGCTCTAGTTACTACACTTTTAAAAAAGGAAATGTCAGCTTCTTTGCCCTCGACAGCAATCACACGGACGCCAATCAAATCGCCTGGTTGGAACAGCAATTACAGAATGCTGGAAATAAAGATTGGAAGATCTGCTTTTTTCATCACCCTCTCTACTCGACCGCCAAGACGCACGGTTCTTCCGTCGAATTGCGTTCGCTTCTTGAGCCGATATTTATCAAATATTCCGTTAACGCGGTGTTTGCGGGCCACGACCACGTCTACGAGCGCATCCATCCGCAAGGAGGCATCTACTATTTCACCGAAGGTTCCTCGGGTGAACTGCGCACGGGTGATTTGAAAAGAACCTCCATAGAAGACAACGGTTTCGATGCCGATCGCGCTTTCATATTGATTGAAATCGCCGGCGACGAACTGTACTTCGAGGCCCTGTCTAGGGTCGGCAACGTAATCGATTCCGGAACTCTTCCACGAGCCGTGCGCCCTTCTACATCGAAAACAGATTGAATTTGTCCTTCAAACAGGCGCCCAGCCTTACTTCGTCTGGACCCAGCCAGGACCGGAAATCTCCTGAGACCACAGAAATAGGGTTGCATCAAAACCGTGAGCGTGCCTATATTTAAATCTGGGCGGCGGGCACAATTGGGCCCGCCGTTTATGTGGCCAACCTGCTTTGGCGTGCGTCCAACCTCCGAAGCAGAAGTGGGGCATCCTAGCTCAGTCCTCGGGGTTTGGATGGTGTCAATTAGTAGATTCGAAGGTTTTGACGGGACACTCCGTCCAGCACTCCGCACCAGCCTGCCCTCTGAAAGACCCTGGCGTCGCGCAATCCAATTTCCACACGCCACTACCAACCCTACGACATCCCGTTTTGCAGCGAAAATAAAAATCCTAGCGCAGCGGAGGACTTCATGGCGACGAACCTCGTCCAGATTGGTAACGATTCTGAGATGGAGATTAAGAAGCGCTTAGAGGCGGAACGAGCACGGCTACGAAAAATTGCGGGCCTTGACAAGGCAGAGCATTTCCATCGCCCAGTTGAGCGCGCCTTCACCGCAGAACAGCGCGACCATGTGACGATTTTGTTCGGCGGGTTCACTTGGAAACATGAAGACTTGATTCGCGCCGTCTTCCAAGGATGCGGTTATCGCTGCGAAAAGCTTCCGGTTCCGGACGTCCCTGCTTTTCAAACCGGCAAGGAGTTCGGTAACAACGGCCAATGCAATCCCACCTATTTTACGGTTGGCAATCTCGTGCAGTACCTGCAATTCCTCGAAAAAGAAGGCGTGCCGCGCCAGCAGATTCTCGACAACTACGTCTTCTTCACGGCTGGTTCATGCGGCCCGTGCCGCTTCGGCATGTATGAGGCGGAATATCGCTTCGCGCTCAAGAATGCGGGATTCGACGGCTTTCGAGTCCTGTTGTTCAAAGACAGTGACGGAATCAAAGCTGAGTCCGGAGAGCCGGGGCTGAAATTTACGATTGATTTCGGCTTCGGTATGTTGAACGCAATGCACTTGGGCGACGTAATCAACGACATCATCTACCAAATCCGGCCCTTCGAGGTGACGAAGGGTGAGAGCGATAGGATTTTCCGTGAGGCTGTGGATGGATTGTGCGAGGACCTAAGGAATCGCAAATCGTTCGAAATCGAACGGGTGGCCCCCGATTGGGCAAAACCGAAATTCAAGAGCAACAAGATCCTGCGCAACACGGCCAACGTCTTTGGGAAATGGCACGAGAACATGTGGGGCAAGGATTACCTGGGCGCGCTGCACGCTGCCCGTGAAAAGCTCAATTCAATTGAGGTGGACCGCACCAAAGTGAAGCCCGTGGTGAAAATCACCGGCGAGTTCTGGGCCCAGCTCACGGAAGGTGACGGCAACTTCCACATGTTCGACTTCCTTGAACGCGAAGGCGCGCAGGTCCTGGTTGAGCCAATCGCCACCTGGGTGGCTTACCTTATGTACCAAGCCAAAGCGCACGCGATTGCCAAATGGCCCGTTAATCGCCCACACCGGAATCCAAAGTGGTACGAAGCCAAGAAGCAATTCGCCAACTATATAGGTTTGCACAAGAAGCTCTGGGGCATTGGCGCCGGCCAGCGCATGTGGAATTTCTTCTATCATCGCACCATCAGACAAATGGGCGGGATCACCCACCACCTCGTGCCCCAGAACGAGCTCGCCGATCTCGCGAATCCTTTCTATAACCAGTTCGCACGAGGAGGAGAGGGCCACCTCGAGGTGGGAAAGAACGTTTATTACACTATCCACAAGCTGTGCCACATGGTGCTCGCTCTGAAGCCTTTCGGCTGCATGCCTTCGTCGCAGTCGGACGGTGTGCAATCCGCCGTAATCAACAAATTCAAAGACATGATCTTCCTGCCCATCGAGACTTCGGGCGAAGGCGAAGTCAACGCGCACAGCCGCGTGCAGATGGCGCTCGGAGAAGCCAAGGTGAAGGCCAAGGCGGAATTCGAACAGTGCCTGAAATCGACTGGCAAGAGTCTGCAGGAGATCCAGACTTACATTGGGGACCATCCCGAGCTGAAGCGACCTTTCTATCACGTGCCGCACCGCGAAGGGATTGCTGGAACCGCGGCGCAATTTGTCCTGCACGTGAGCGACCGGATCGATCGCGATACGCGGTTCTGGAAGAGGGCAAGAGTTTCAGGGGTCGCAATACCAGCGGCATCCTGCAACTGAAGAACATTCACGGAGGCAATTTCGCGCCGCCCAGCGGACAAGGATCCGTGGGCGTCAAAATAACGCCGGCTCTAACGTAGAAGCCAATGAGGACGCGATGCATGACCACAATACTTCGCAACTAGTTCAGATTGCCCCGCTCAGACCGCAAGTTCAGCTAATCCCTCACACACAGAAACCGCACGACCACGTCACTCAGTTTCTGGTTGGGCTCGACATTGGGTCGACCACGGTCAAGGCAGTGATCGTGGATGCGGCAACTGACCAGGTCCTTTGGCAGGATTACCAGCGCCACGAAACGAAGCAGCCCGAAAAGAGCCTGGAGTTCCTGAAACGCATGGAAGCCGAGGTGGGCATTAATCGGCGGAACACCCGCATGTTCGTGACGGGCTCGGGGGGCGGCGGAATCGCGGAGCAAGTCGGTGCGAAATTCGTCCAAGAAGTTACGGCGGTCTCGCTCGCAGTGGAAAAGCTTCATCCCGAAGTCTATTCGGTGATCGAGCTTGGAGGTCAGGACGCGAAGATTATCGTCTTCAAGGACGACGACGAGACTGGCCGTAAGAAAAAGATTCCCTCGATGAACGACAAGTGCGCCGGCGGAACCGGTGCGGTCATCGATAAGATAAATGCCAAGCTGAAGATTCCCGCAGTTCAATTGGGCGAACTGAAGTACCAGGGAATCAAGCTGCATAAAGTGGCCGGAAAGTGCGGCGTTTTCGCGGAAACCGACATCAACGGGTTGCAGAAAGTGGGGACGCCCCCCGATGAGCTGATGGCTTCTTTGTTTGAAGCTATCGTTTTGCAAAATTTGAGTGTCCTAACTCGCGGCCATACCTTGCGGCCACACGTGCTGCTTCTCGGAGGCCCCAACAGCTTCATTCGCGGCATGCGCGAAGCATGGCAGGCAAATATTCCGCGGATGTGGCAAGAGCGTAAAGTAGCGATTCCAGACGGTGCGAAGCCGGAAGATCTGATTAAGGTTCCCCAAAACGCACAATACTTCGCCGCGCTGGGTGCCGTCGAGTTTGGCCGCAGCGAGGACGACTGCATTGGCTGCTACCAGGGCTACGACAAACTGCTCCGATATATCGAATTCGGCCGCCAGGAAGAAAAGGCCAAGGCCGGAGGCAAAGCGCTGGTTGGCGATCCCGCCGAACTCGACGTCTTCCGCGAATCCTATCGGCCCAAGAAGTTCACGCCCGCGACATTTCAGAAAGGTAGCACCGTAGGTGGTTTTATTGGAATCGACGGCGGATCCACTTCCACTAAAGCGGTTCTACTCAGTGAGAATGGGGACATTCTCTGCAAGTCCTACCAGCTCTCAAACGGAAACCCGATACACGACACGATTGAAATGTTTGAGAACCTGCGTGGCCAAGTCGAGAAGCAGAGCGCCAAGCTGGAAGTCCTCGGCGTCGCCACCACCGGCTATGCGAAAGACATACTCAAAGATGTGCTCAAAGCCGACGTCGCCTTGGTTGAGACGGTCGCACATACCGAATCCGCGCTGAAGTTTTACGACGACCCGCACGTGATCGTGGACGTCGGCGGCCAGGACATCAAAATCATCATTTTGCACAATGGCCGCGTGAAAGATTTCAAGCTGAACACGCAGTGCTCCGCGGGAAACGGATACTTCCTTCAGTCCACGGCTGAAGGATTTGGGCTTAGCGTGAATCAATTCGCTGACCTCGCTTTCTCGGCGCAGGCTATGCCCGTATTTGGCTATGGCTGCGCGGTCTTCATGCAGTCGGATATCGTTAATTTTCAGCGCCAAGGCTGGCAGGCGGAGGAAATTCTTGCCGGCCTCGCTGCCGTGCTGCCGAAGAACGTCTTCCTCTACGTTGCGAGCATTCCCAATCTTGCGGCGCTGGGAACTCGTTTCGTGCTCCAGGGCGGAACACAAAATAACCTCGCGGTCGTGAAAGCCGAAGTGGATTTTATCCGCAATAGTTTTCGCGCGGCCGGTAAGAAACCTGAAATCATCGTGCACGAACACTGCGGAGAATCTGGAGCCATCGGTGCGGCACAGGAATCGCTGCGGGTGTGGCGCAATGGCCAGCAGAGCACGTTTATCGGCCTCGAGGCCGTGCGCAAGATCGAGTACCGCACCACCCGCAATGAAGCGACGCGCTGCTACTTCTGCAAGAACAACTGCCTCCGGACTTTCATCGATGTGCGAACCGAACCGGCGAAGAATCTCGTGCCGCTCGAGAAAGTCACCAAGGTTCCACTCATGCTTGGCGAGCAAAGGCTGATTATCGCCACCTGCGAGAAAGGAACAGTGGAAGATCTGAGCGATATGAAGGACATCAAGGCCGGACTCGACCAAATTCGAGACAAACATCCGAATTTTGTCGACGTTGCTTCGAAGGAAGTCTTCCGTCCCACGAATGCGAAGAGCGTTGCAGATCCGATTCCTGCTCGTGCATGGACGAAGGCCGCCAAAGAGCGCGTAACCCTGATGCAAAATCGCAGCAAAGTGCGCATCGGCATTCCGCGCGTGCTGAATATTTATACGTATGCGCCTCTATTCAACGGCTACTTCGAGAGCCTTGGCGTGCAACCGGAGAACATTATTTATTCCGATTACACCAGCTCGGAACTCTACCGCGCCGGTGCGAGCCGCGGCGCGATTGATCCTTGCTTCCCGGCGAAGATCGGAATCTCGCACGTTTACAATTTGATTCAGGAGAAGCATCACAAAAAGCCGCTCGATGTGATCTTCTTCCCGATGTACGACGTTCTGCATTCGCCGCTGGTGAAAATCGTCGGCGCGAACGCATGCCCCACTGTGACGGCAACACCAGAGACCGTTAAGGCCGCATTCACGAAGGAAAATGACGTCTTCGCCGAATACAATCTGAAGTATATCGATCCAGTGCTTAACTTCGCCGACCGAAAACTCTTCGCCTACCAGATGCTGCAGGCCTGGCAGCCAGTTCTCGGGCTCTCTCCCGAGGAGAACGACCGCGCCGTGGAGGCCGGATTCGCGGCACTAGAGGATTACGAATCCAGTATTCGCAAGCGCGCGCGCCAGGTGCTCGATCAGTTGGAACGCGAAGATCGCATCGGTATCGTGATGCTGGCTCGCCCCTATCACCACGATCCGGGACTCAACCATGAGATTCTCGACGAATTTCAGAAGCTCGGTTATCCCATATTTTCGCAAAACACCCTTCCGCTGGACGAGGACCTACTCGAGAGGCTTTTCGGTGAAGAGGTAAGGGCCGGCGTTGTCACCAGCCCGCTCGATATCACCGACGCCTGGAAGAACTCCTACTCCTGCAGCACCAATCACAAGGTGTGGGCCGCCAAGTTTGCAGCGCGGCATCCCAACCTTGTGGCTCTCGAAATTTCGAGCTTCAAGTGCGGACATGATGCGCCCATCTACGGCGTTGTAGAAGGCATTGTGGAACAGTCCGGTACCCCTTACTTCTGCTTCAAGGATCTCGACGAGAATAAGCCTTCCGGATCTATCAGGATTCGCGTAGAGACGATCGATTATTTCCTGCGTCGCTACCGCGAAGAAGTGATCCGCAAGCACAAAGCATCGCAAGACATTGAGGCCGAACTCGCCGCGCTGGAAGCCCAGTTGCGGAGAGAAATGGCGGAGGCCGCAGCGCCAGAATTGGTGCAGCTGCAGCTTGCCGGAAACAATTCCGGGCCGATTGCGAATGGAATGGCAGCAGACTGATCATAAAAATTTGGATCAGTCTCTGAAGCATCGCCCTGCAATAGATCCAAACTCAAGCTTGGCGGCGCTAGCGGTGACCTCGCGACACCTGTTTTGCAATTTTGTTGATTCAGAAACCACTCAGCTTCGCTGGAAGGAGAGGAACTACGATGGCTTCCGTACCCAAATTCCGCATCGACGTCGACATTCACAACTTGCTCATGAACTCCGCTCCAGGGCCCGTCGTAGTTCCACCCCCAAAGGGAATGACGCTTCCCGAGCCGGTATTTCCTCGCTTTCCCGAAAAGCTTTCGGATCCGGGGCCTGCCGTTCTTCCCGAGAAGCGTGGTTGGTCGATCCCGCAGACATATCGCATCATGCGCGGCTGGCTCTTTCCTTACGTTCGCTCGCGCGTCTTGCCGGGCGACTTCCATCCAATCACGGCGTATCTCTTCGTCGAGTACAAATGCAATCTAGATTGCTGGTATTGCTGGGCCTACGACAACAAAGTAAGAGGCATGACGGAAGATGCTGCCCGCCGTTCGATTGACTGGCTGTACGACCACGGGTGCCGCGTGCTCGCACTTATGGGCGGAGAGCCTTTGTTGCGACCGGACTTCGCACACAAAGTGATTTACTACGCAGCTAAAAAAGGCTTCTGGATTTACGTCGGCACCAATGGGCGTTTGCTGCGGCCCGACGTCGCCGATCGTTTGGGAGATGCCGGAGTTGGCATTTTCAACTTCGCGCTGGACGCTTGGGACGAAAAGCCCAGCTTACCCAAAGCCGTAGTCCCTTCACGCAAACACATCGAATATCTGATGAAGAAGCAGTATGTGTATGGCTATATGGTCTTCTTCAACATCAATATCTGCCGGAACAATACACAGGACGTCCGACAGATCACCGAGTATGCGCGCGAAAACCACATAGCCACTGACTACCACATCAATGAAACTCCGATGCTGGAGCAGGACGAGCATTTCAAGCATCTCAGCGACAATCCCACCTACATCCGACCCGAAGATTGGCCGGAGATCGATTCCCTGGTGGACTGGCTGATCGAAAAAAACAAAGCCGGATACCAGATGGTGAATTCCGTGCAGCGCCTGCAGGAGATCAAGGCGTTCATACGTATGGCGAGTGGCAGCGATCTGAAGCACCTCGGTTGGAATGGCGACGGAACGGGAACCAACGGCGATATCGCGAAACGAATCGCTGGAATGCCCGGTTTTGTGCAGGACGATAATGGCGAGCTTCATTTTGCCGAGTGGAATTGCAGAGCCGGCCAGAACAACGTGATCATACGCACGGATGGGACGGTAGCTCCGTGCTTCCCTATGTACGCCTCAACCTTCGATTGGGGAAACATTGACGGTCACAAGTTCGAAGCAAATCAATTGGCTGGCATGAAGAAGACTTGTCAGCAGCATTGCTTCTCTACTCTCAATCACAATCTTGCTTATTGCTACAACGATGCGCGGGTAATCAAATTCGTCTGGACGAACCTGGTGAAAAACCGCATGCAAGGCGGAGCCCGAAGCTTTGAAGACTAATGCGGCCACAGTCTGATTTCGACTAGCTGCTCGGCCGAGGTGAGTTTCTACGTGAGGGCACGCGTGGACTCTCGAACGACGAGTTCAGGCGCCAGCTTGCGGCGAACCGGTTTGAATTCCCGGTCCTCGGCTGCTGCATTGATACCCTCCATGATGATTCCCACTGCCGTGCTGCCTAGCGCCTCCATCGGCTGCCGAACGGTGGTCAGCGAAGGTACGGACAGCCCTGCCGGAAGCACATCGTCAAAACCGATCACGGAACAGTCATCCGGCGTCTTCAAGCCGGCCCGAGCGAGCGACCGGATTGCGCCGAAAGCGGTCATGTCGTCGAAGGCCATAATCGCGGTGAAGCGCTTCTTGTGCTTTAGCAGCTCTTCGGTAAGTCTGAATCCGCTTTCGAACGCCGAATTGGGGTCTAGCGAATCGGGCAGCTCTGCCACCAGCATCGGATCGATCGGCAACCGCACAGATCGCGCGAAGGAACGTACGCCTCGCCAACGAGGTGCGGCATCAGCCAGCAGCTTCGGGCCTCGAATGAAAGCGATCTTTCGATGCCCGAGCGAGTAAAGATGCTCGATAGCGAGGTGCGCACCCGCTTCGTTATCAACCATCACAGAACTCATGCTGCCGGATTTCAATTCCCTCGCGATCATAACGGCAGGAATATTTCTCTTTTCGAGATCGGCCAGTAGATCGACGTCCACCAAAAGCCAGTTTGCAATAATGATGAGGCCCTCCACGGGACGAGCCAGTAGCGTCTCGAGGTAGCGCTCAAAGCGTCCGCGCTGGTTGTGCATGTCCGTAAAAATGGGGAGGTAGGAACTTTCGTAGAGCGAACTCTCGATCCCGCGGAGAATCAGCGTGCAGAAAGGGTCTGTGACGTCAAACACCATCACTCCAACGGTGTGGTTGCTTCTGGCGTTCAGAAAATGAGAATTAGACTTGGGACGATAGTGCAGCCTTTTCGCGGCTCTCTCGATTCGATCCTTGGTGGAAGGCGGAATGTAGCGCGCGAGGGGAGCATTGTTGAGGACAATTGAGACCGTCGCGATCGAGACGCCGCTGGCCTGCGCCACGTCCCGCAACGTAACGGCCGATCCTCTTGTCCTCCGCCGACGCATCTTCAGTGCTCCGCTTGAACAGCAGAATTCAGATCTCTCAAAAATTAGCGCCCATCTTTATCACAACCCGACGGAGCGCGGCCATCACTATGGGCTCTAGGCATCGTCAGCCGGAATGTCAAAGCGCACTAGATCAGTTTTGAAGCCCTTCGTTTTGACGGCGCCGTACGCAACTCCAACCGCCATCCACACCGTGCCCAGAACGATGGCCCAGGGCCCCAGACTTCGCCAGATGAAAAGGCAGATGAGAAAACCGAGCACGGGAAAAGCGAAATTGGTCCAGCGCTTTTCGCTCGAGCGCAAATAATAATGGACGAAAGCTGCTGCGTTCACGCCCATAAACGCGAGCAGAGCCCCAAAATTCAGCAACTCGGTTCCCTTCTCGTAAGAAACCAGAAAAGCACCGATGAGTGCGATCCCGCCAACGAAGATCACGTTGTTGCGGGGAATGCGATTCTTCGGATCGAGCGCCCCAAAGAATTTCTTGGGAATGCCGTCGCTACGGCCCATCCCATAAAGTAAGCGAGCGGCCCCTAGCTGCGCACCCATTCCCGACCCTATATTCGCGATGAGCACAGTGAAGTTGAGCAGGTGGAAAAGAAAAAATCCGCCAATCTGCCGCGCAACCAACGGAAACGCAGACTCAACCATGTCTTGCGGAAAAGGCTTCGATCCCCAAACGAGTTGTGCGGCATAAACTTCGAGCGACGACAAGACACCTGTGATCACGCACACCAGTACGGTCGCAAGCATCACGTTGCGCCGCGGATTCTCAACCTCCTCCGACAAAGTGGAAATCGCATCGAATCCGATGTAGGTAAGCACTGCGATCGATGTGCCGCGGAACACTCCGTGGAAACTGAATGTCTCTGGATTGTAGAAAGGCTGCGTGAAAAAACCGGCGCCGTATTCGTGCAGACCCCAAATGAAACGAATAACAAAGGCGAAAAATACAACCACCACAATCGACATTCCTGCCGCGAGCACATCGTTAATGCGCGCCGAAGTCTTGATTCCCCGAAGATTCAAAAGCGTAAAAAGCGTGGCATAAGCGATGGCCAGCACCCAATAAGGCATGCCCGGCAGAATATTTTGCGTCAGTTTGCTGCAAAGCACCGTACAGATCAGGGGATTCAAGATGTAATCCATCACCATCGCCCAACCGGTGATGTATCCGAGCGCGGGATGAATTTCCTCTCCGACGTAGGTATAGGCAGATCCAGCACTGGGATAGGCGCGGGCCATTTTTCCGTAGCTGATCGCCGTGAAAAGCATCGCCACCATGGCGATGAGGATCGTCGTGACGACGTGTCCACCCGCGTTGTTATTGATCACGCCGTAGATTCCCATGGGCGCGATGGGCTGAATAATTACAATGCCGATGATAATCAGGTCCCAGAGTTTCAGCGCTCGCTTCAGTTGAACCGGCGCCGAGTCGGAGTGGCAACGCTCGGCTCGTTCATTCGCGGACGACAGCCTTGACGAGGTGGCGCGGATGGTCCACGTCACAACCGTTCATCGTCGCAAAGTGATAGGCGAAAAGCTGCAGCGGCACCACTTCGAGAATTGGCAAAAGCAATTCAGGCGCCGGGGGGACGAAGATCACCTGGTCCGCGACCTGCAAAACTTCGCTATCGCCTTCCGTAGCGATGGCGATTACCCGGCCTCCGCAACCCTTCACATACTCGAGGATGCCCAGGGTCTTCTGAAACCGAAGTGTGGAATCGTAGTCGGCGGCGTCTCGCGTCGCGAGTGCGACAACAACAAGTTTTTCATCGACGAGTGCGCTCGGGCCATGCCGTAGTTCCCCGGCCGGCATACCTTCCGCCTGTACGTACGAAACTTCCTTCAGCTTTAAGGCGCCTTCACGGGCAATCGCGTAATGTATCCCGCGGCCGAGATATAGAAATGCCTTGGCATTCTGAACGAAGCGAGCCGCCTTCGCAGTCTGTGCGTCCCAAGACGAAAGCTCCCTCTCGATTTCGTCAGCCATTCGAGCCAGTCGAGTGAGAGAACTCTGGACGAAATCCGAATCAATGCGGCCCCGCTCCTGAGCAAGAAAAAGAGCGAAGAGATAGAGCATTGCAAGCTGAGCAGTGAAGCTCTTTGTGGCAGGCACGGCACATTCTGGCGCAGCGTAAGTGATCAGAGTAGCGCTGGCTTCGCGCGCGATCGTCGAGTCGGCGACATTCGAGATAGCCACAGTTTTTGCGCCGTGGCGAAGCGCTTCACGCTGCGCAGCAATCGTATCCGCGGTCTCGCCCGACTGGGTGATGACGACCACCAAAGAATCCGCGGCAGCACGCGACGAACGCAGGGAATATTCGCTGGAATATTCCACGTCGACCGCGACGCTGGCTAGATCTTCGATCATGATTTCGCCGGCCAGCCCGGCGTTGCGGCTCGAGCCGCTCGCAGCGATGACGATTTTTCTGGCGCCCGAGAGAGCGCTGCTGATCGACTGTGCGATGGACGGAAAGATCTTGTTACCGTCGACGTTACGCCGAATCGTTTCGCGCAAGGCTTGAGGCTGTTCGTAAATCTCCCGCAACATCGCAGGAGAACTTTGCGATGAGCCCGTTCGCGAACTTTCCGGCGAATCTTGTGGCTGGCCACTCATAGCTCTGACGTCCGCGTGACTCGCGGGTTTACCCCGATAATTCTACTTGACAAGAACGCTATACTGAACGTAAATCCAATTTCAATAAATTTAATAAAACTGAAGTCTAACAGAACAGCAAGCGCGCGGAGGCCATTTTTAGAACTTTTAGGGAAACTAACTTTTCTTCGGGGGTACGACGATGCGGAAGCGTCGAATCATCCTTCTAGCTGCTGTGGTTGCGCTCGGATTCTTGGTTAGTTCAGCCCTCGTCTGGGCGAGCATCACTGGGAGCATCTCCGGCATTGTGACTGACCCGAGTGGCGGAGTGGTTGTGGGCGCCACAGTTACGGCAATCAACACCCAAACCGGTGTTCGCGCCGCCATACATACAGACAAGAGCGGCTTCTACAATTTTCCGAATTTGTCTGTTGGCACCTATGATCTCGAGGTTGAGCAGCAAGGATTCAAAACCTTCCACCAAAGCAAGGATCGTGATTGATGCCAACTCCGCGATCAAAATTGACGTAAAGCTGGAGCTGGGCGAAATAAGCGAGAAGGTGACCGTAGAGAGCCAAGCCGTTCACGTGGAAACCCAGAGCACCCAGATGGGTGAAGTAATCAACTCTCAAAAAATGACGGCCGTTCCCTTGAATGGCCGCGATTTCACGAACCTACTTTCCCTCCAGCCGGGCGTAGTGCCTTTCCAGTATGCGAACGCCCTCCAGGATTCGAACCTGAGCGATCGCACGGTAGGCGGCAGTAGTGCTTTGAACGGCGGAAATCAATCCATCAACGGCCAGCGCGAAACGTCCAACGGATTCATGGTCAACGGCGCCAACGTCGAAGAGGGAAAGAACAACGGAACCTCAATAATTCCCAACCTCGATTCAATCGAAGAATTCCGCATCATCACGAACAACTTCGACGCGGAGTATGGAAACTACAGCGGCGGCCAGGTGAACGTGGTCACAAAATCGGGGACGAACTCGCTCCACGGAAGTGTGTTCGAGTTCAACCGGAACACGGCTTTTAACGCCCGCAACTATTTCAGCCCACCGGGAGATGCTCCAAAGCTTATTCAGAACCAGTTCGGCACCACAGTAGGAGGACCGATCAAGCGCGATAAGCTTTTCTTCTTTGCCGATTACCAAGGCACGCGGCGAATTTTTGCTCCGACCGTGTCGGCTGCTGTTCCCGACGGAACGTTCCTGAACAATGGTGATTATCAGTTGTCGCCGACGGAGTCGAGCGACCTCGCGACGGGGGCAGCGAACGCGGCGGCTAATATATCACCCGCCGGAAGCGTGCAAGGACAGCAGTTGGCGACAAATCTCTCCACAGCCCTCGGATACGGCGTGAATGTCAACGAACCGTATTACTTCACCGGATGCACCAGCGGTACGGGTCTCAAGCCGTGCGTATTTCCGAATGCGATTATTCCCAAGGCAGCATTTTCGCCAGCATCCGTTGGCGTGCTGCCTTTTATACCCGTACCGACTGTGGCGGGCGGAGGCGTCAATTTTTTCTCATCCGCCTTCGACCAAAGGCTCCGCGATGACAAAGGCGCCTTTCGCCTGGATGCCAATACGAAATACGGAATGCTTTCTGCCTACTATCACATCGATGACGACACTTCAATCAACCCATATCCGAATTCCGGAGCGACCGTACCCGCTCCGAATATTGGCGCTTTCACTGCCACCGACATGACGCGCGCGCAGGTTTTGGTGCTGAGCGACACGAAGGCGTTCGGATCTACCGCGGTGAACGAGTTTCGATTCAGCTACGTCCGCAATGCCGCGCACCTGTTCACTCCGAGTGGTGGCCTGACGCTAAACGGCCAGCCGATCACCTTGACTTCACTGGGATTTACTGCACCGATGGGGAGTGGCGCTAGCTTCAACGGCGGCGTCGCGCCGATCGCACCTCAATTCGAAGGCGTGCCCAATATTGCATTCGCAGGCGACCTCTCAGGTACAACGATCGGTCGTGCCCGCCGATACTCCCAATCAGTTCAACAACACATTTCAATGGCAGGACAATTTTTCAAAAGTGATCGGGACGCACAGCATCAAATTCGGCGGCCAATTCCACTATGACCAGATCAACGATCGCAACCTCTTCGGTGAAAACGGAGCGTACACCTTCGATGGCAGCGAGACGAACTCCGATTTCGTTGACTTCCTTATCGGCGCGCCCGGCTTCTTCATCCAGGCAAGCAAACAAATCCTCGATTCCCGCTCGAAGTATATGGGCCTTTATGGACAGGACAGCTGGAGGGTAACCCCGAATCTCACCTTGAACTACGGGTTGCGGTGGGAATTCAGCCAGCCGTGGTACGACACGCAAGGAAAATTAGAAACGTCTGATTCCGGGAAGGCAGTCCGTGCTGTTCCCCGCAGGCACGTGCGACGGCTGCACGGGAGCTCCGACGGGCTGGGTGGTTCCTGGCGATCCCGGCGTGCCCAAGACGCTCGCGCCGACGCAGTATCACAATTTTTCGCCGCGCATCGGCATCGCCTATTCGCCCAGTTGGGACTCCGGTTTTCTCGCCACAGCTCACCGGCGGCCCCGGAAAGACGAGCATACGAGCGGGCTTCGGCCTCTATTACTCCGCGTTTGAAGACCTCACCGGGTTCCAGGAGATCGGCGATGCGCCGTTTGGCTTGTTTTGGTTCCAAAGCGGCAGCTTTTTCCAAGCGCCTTTCATGGACCGCAACGACGGATCGGCCGTTCAGCGATTTCCGTTTACTTTCCCGCCGGTGCCCGTGAAGCAGCCGGACCCGAACTTTAATTGGGCGCAAGTGGAACCGATCTCTAGTTCGCTGGCGTTCGAACACACCAATAAGCTCCCTTATAGCGAGCACTACGAGTTGTCCATAGAAAGGCAATTCGGTTCAAACACCGTGGTGTCGGTGAGCTACGTTGGGAACCAGGCGCACCGCCTGCTTACCTCGATCGAAGCGAATCCAGGAAATGCCGCCCTTTGTATGGAGGTGAATACCGTTTACGTGAACGCCGGTCAGTCTGCTCCCTGCGGCCCATTTGGCGAAGGAAGTGTGTACTCGCTTCCACCCGGAACTCCTTTTTCAGCTTTACCTCAGGCGGTGGCGAATCCGGCCGTTCAGCTCACGGGACAATCCTGTGCGCCCTTCAGTGGTGCGACGAATTGCAATGGGATAAATGGAACTTACACGGTTCTCGCTCCCCAGGGCGGCACGCCTCAAAACGGAACTCAGGTCTTCGGAAACAATCCCTTTGAAGCCACGATCGCGCAGTCGTCTTACAACTCGCTGCAGGCCAGCGTGCGCCACACCGGAAACTATTCCACGTTCCTGTTCGGCTACACGTACAGCAAATGCATGGACGACGCATCGGAACTCATCGAAGGAATCAATCCGTTTGATCCGAAGCTGAGCACATCTCTCTGCGCGTTCGACGTGAAGCAGAACTTTGTTGCGAGCTACGAAACGAGGATACCCTTCGATCGGCTGTTCCACACAACCGAGGGTTGGAAGAATAAGCTCGCCTCAGGGTGGGCCATCTCTGGAATTACGACGTTTGCAACCGGCCTCCCCGTTAGCCTGTCCTACCCGAACGACAATTCCCTAACCGGCACCGCGGGCACTTCCGCGCCCATCGACCTGCCAGAATATGTTCCCGGAAATCCGATATACGGTAATAAGAATCCACGATCGGGGCAGCCATACTTCAATAACATTCTTCCAACCCAGAATCCGGATGGAACGGTAACCTGCCCGGGAGCCGGAGGAATATTCTGTGACGAACCTCTCGGCCAAATCGGAAACGCCAAGCGGCGGTTCTTCTACGGCCCCGGACTTAACAACTGGGACATGGCCCTGCTGAAGGATACGAAAATTACTGAATCGAAGACGCTGCAATTTCGATTTGAAGCGTTCAACATCTGGAATCACGCCCAATTTTCCGGCCAGCTCTCGCCGGGTTTCGGCGTATTCGGCTCGTCCGGCTTTGGAGTTATTTCCGCGGCCTACGATCCCCGCGTTCTGCAAGCGGGCTTGAAGTTCCTTTTCTAGGCAAATGCTGACACGCAGAAACGCGCTCGGTCACTTTCCCTGTGGATTCATTGCAGTTCTCTTTCTCCTCGCACCCTCCTTGCGCGCCCAGACGATTCGCGTCGACGCTACGCCAAGCCATTCGACCAACTCGATCGTCCCCGCGCAGGCCCTGGGCGCAGGCATCGACCGGCTCCCTTACGGCGCCACGGACAAAACTTTCGTCGAGCCAACGATCAAGCAAGTGCTTTCCTCCGGATGGCAGACGATCAGCTACCGCCAGAACACCGAACTCCACATGGAAGCATGGCACTGGAATCCTCAGGGCACCTGGAGCGATCCCACGGGCAAAGGTTATTTCACCGGCAGCACCGCCCTGGGCGAGCCTATTCGCCATTCCTACGGATATCCGCTGCCTCATCGCGGCGTCACTCACGATGACGGCACGGATATGGTCGGCTACTCGCGACTCACCGATGGTGATCTGAACTCCTACTGGAAGAGCAATCCATACCTCACGCAGCCGTACACGGGCGAAGACGATTCGCTTCATCCGCAGTGGGTGATTGTCGACCTGGCAGCCCCGCGCCCGCTCAACGCGATGCGGATCGCCTGGGCCGAGCCGTTCGCGAAGCAGTACGTGATCCAATATTGGAACGGCGAAGACCCGATCAAGAAGCCGGCGCAGGGCGCGTGGATTGCATTTCCGAACGGTGTCATCAACGACGGTCAGGGCGGCAGTCCCACGATCCAGCTTTCCGTCGCGCCGATGCCTGTGCAATACATTCGGATCTCGATGACGCGATCGTCGAATACCTGCGACACGCACGGGTCTGCCGACCGCCGCAATTGTCTGGGTTATGCGATTCGCGAGCTTTTCATCGGCACCACGACTCCCGACGGAAAATTCCACGACCTCGTTCTCCACATTGCCGATCAGGGCCAAACCAACACCTACTGCTCGTCCGTCGACCCCTGGCACGAACCCTCCGATCTCGACGAAAAAGCGGGCGACCAAGTAGGTTTCGATCTTTTCTACACCAGCGGATACACGCGCGGCCTGCCGGCGATGATCCCCATCGCCATGATCTATGCCACGCCGGAAGATTCCGTCGCTGAAATCGCGTACGTCGAGAAACGCGGCTATCCGATTTCGTACATCGAGATGGGCGAGGAACCCGACGGGCACTACATGGTGCCCGAAGATTATGCCGCGATGTACGTCCAGTGGGCCCGGGCACTGCACAAGCTCGATCCGAAACTTCAGCTGGGCGGCCCGATCTTCACGGGCGTGAATAAGGACATCGAGACATGGCCCGATGCGCAGGGTCGCACGTCATGGACGGCGCGTTTCGTCGATTACCTGAAGGCGCACGGGAGCCTCGCAGATCTCAGTTTCTTTTCCTTCGAGCACTACCCGATGGATCCCTGCAAAATTCAGTGGAGCAATCTCTACGACGAAGCAACCCTTGTCACGCACATGCTCGAGATCTGGCATCGCGACGGCGTTCCCGCGAATATTCCGATGTTCATCACGGAGTCGAACATCGCCTGGCAATCGGAAGAAGCGTTTATCAACACCTGGGGCGCGCTCTGGCTGGCCGATTATGTGGGCTCGTACCTGAGCGCCGGCGGTAACGCGGTCTATTTCTTTCACTACATTCCGCTCGGCGTCCACCGCGGCTGCAACAACTCTCTGGGGACCTTCGGGCTGTTTTCGACGGACGCGAATCTGAAGATCGAGCAGCCGCTCTCGCAATATTTCGCGAGCCAGCTCATCAATCTGGAGTGGGTGGAGCCCGCGGGAGCCGCTCATCACCTCTTTGCCGCTTCGAGCGACGTCCAGGACGACGCCGGCCACACACTCGTGACGGCCTACGCCGCGCTACGCCCCGATGGGAAATGGTCGCTGCTCATCATCAACAAAGACCAGGAAAATTCGCACGGCGTTCGCATCGTCTTTCACGACGCGGAATCAAATCGCGATCGCGTCGTTTGTCGGGCCCAGTGGATTTCATCACCTTCGGCAGCGAACAGTATCAATGGCATCCCGGATTTGACGATGGCAAGGCTGATCCCGACGGTCCACTTGCGCGAAGTTCAATCAGCGCGACACCGGCGACGGTTTTTGAGCTTCCAAAAGCATCAGTTACCGTAATCCGTGGTGCTATCACGCCGTAACGGCTCGTAGCCCGCCGAGTCTGTCTCTTAGTCGAATACCGCTTCAACTACTGCCTGCATATGCGTTACTCTCGATTTCGTTGTGGTAGGAATTCATGAAAGTACTCTCGCTTAATGAACTGGGCCCGACGTCGTGAAGCTGTCCCGGATCACATGACAAAGCGGATCGGTGACTAATGCCGGCTGGAACTCCGGGCCCGACTCAACAAAGAAGCTCAAGTCTCCTGCAGAAGGTAAAATATTCTGTAATTAACGTTTTCCTGCTCTTTCACATTCTCGCCATATCCTGCTGGGCTTTGCCGCTCAACAACCCACTGATCTCCTCATTCAGGAATCTCGTGCGGCCCTATTTCATATGGTCTGGACTTTTTCAATCCTGGGACATGTTTTCTCCCGACCCGAAAAGAGTTAATAGCTACCTCGAAGCGATCGTCATCTATAAAGACGGATCGAGTACATTGTGGAGTTTCCCAAGAATGGAACTCCTCAGCGCCAATGAACGCTACGCAAAGGAACGTTATCGTAAATTCGAGGAAAATCTGCAGAACGACCAATATTCCGGTTTGTGGCCCGATGCCGCGCGCTACATCGCCCGCCTGAACAACCAAAAAACAAGCCCGCCGAAAACGATCATGCTGGTTGTCAGGTGGTCGGAAATTCTCCCTCGAACGGATGACAAATACGATCGCGGGCCATGGAATTCAAATATTTTCTTCACCTACGATGTGCAACCTGAGGATTTGAAGTGAAGCTGAAGTCTCTGGGTGACGCATGGAATGCGTTTTTCTTCGAGCCAAAGTCACCTCTGCCGATCGCCTTGTTTCGCATCCTGTATGGTTTGCTGGTTATCATCACCCTGCTTCTGCTCCGGCCTGACTGGCTCACGTGGTTTGGCACCCACTCATGGGTGAGTCTTTCGACGATGCATAGGCTTGAGCCCGGCCTGCGACTCAACCTGTTCAAGATTATTCCGCAAAACGATAACTGGATCGAAGCGCTGTTCTGGATATTTCTCGCCTCGGCGTCGTTTCTCACCGTGGGCCTCTTCACCCGTTTCAATAGCTTGCTTGTATTTCTTTGCCTTGCCTCCATCCAACAACGAAATCTCTACATCACCAGCGGTGGTGACACGTTCTTAAGGCTGGCCGGGTTCTTTTTGATCTTCGCTCCAGCTGGAGCGGCTCTTTCCGTGGATCGCCTGATTCGAATCAGGCGCGGAAAGGAGGGGACTAGCGTACTGCCTCGCCCGCCGTGGGCGCAGCGCATGATTCAGTTCGAACTAGCGCTACTTTATTTCAGTTCGTTCTGCTGGAAAGTGCAGGGAGCTCCCTGGATTCAGGGCACGGCGCTCTACTATGTGTATCATCTTGATGAATTTCATCGCTTTCCCATCCCTTCACTATTTCTCCGCCCGGCGATGCTGAAGTTGGGTAGCTGGATGGCGCTCGCGCTGGAATTCTCCCTGGGCACTCTAATCTGGATCAAAGAATTTCGTTACACCATCTTGTCCCTCGGCGTGCTGTTCCACCTATGGCTCGAATACTCGCTAAATATTCCTATGTTCGAATGGGATGTTCTGGCCGCGTATGTCTTGTTTATCGAGCCCGAGGATTTGACTCGCATTTGGAGTTGGATACGTGGCCGCGTCGCCGTGAAGGCTGTTCAACGCTCGTAAGACGCAGGTTTCATCGCGTCGCCGCAAAATCGTTCGAACAGGGCTAAACTCTTGCTTTCGGAACATCCTGCTCAGCTCCTCACGGAATCGTTACCCACATGGCAGCCGCGGGCGCGCTTGATTCTTCCCCGCTGTCCTTCTGCGCCGTCACCGCCACTAAGTGTTTTCCTGATTCGAAAAGAAGCGGCTGGCTTTCTCCTGAAATGCCCTTCACCGCTCCGCTCGCATCAGCAGGAACCGGAATCTCAAACAGCTTATAAGGCTTTCCCCCCGAAATGTCGTAGACGACAAACTTCGCGATGCATTTCTTGGTCACTTTTTGCGAGCATGCCGGCGTGGCGGCAAAGTTATAGTCGAACTTCACGCTAATCGTGTGTTTGATCGGCTGCGTCTGGGCAATGCAACGTCCCGCCAGAATGACGCCGCCAACGACCGCAAGAACCAGAACCCGCGAGCCCGCTTTGAAGAGGAACATGATCTTTCCCCATTCTACATGGAGTCGTCCCTCAAACGCATCATACGGAAGGGGTTAGCCCCGACGACGCCGGTTCGATAACTCGATAAAAGGTATTCCAGGCGCTACCGGGTACCCACCCCGCAATTGAAAAAAACGCTATATAGCCCCCCAAGGGGATTGCTTCATAATTAGGGATGAAGCTTGGCGCGAGCATTCGGAAGGAGAAGACACTGTGAAATTGATCATCGGTCCCGCAATTTGCGCGATTCTTTTGATCACCTCTATCTCAGCTTCGTACACGCAGACCGCTAAGAATAGAACTTCACAGGCCAACCCTCGCGAATCAGACGTCGCGCGCGGAAAATATCTCGTCGAGGAAGTCGCGAAATGTTCGGAATGCCATACCCCGCGCGACGCTCAAAATCAGCTCGATTCCGATCGCTGGTTACAAGGAGCTTCGATCTGGATCACTTCAGTGAAGCCGACACCCATCTGGGCGGACCACGCTCCAACACTCGCCGGTTTTCCCGGATATTCGGACAAAGATGGCTTCGACATTCTCGAAAAAGGGATTGGCGCAAACGGCGAAGCGATTCGTCCCCCGATGCACATCTACCACTTGAAACACGAAGATGCCGTCGCGATTATCGCCTATCTCCGTTCCCTCCCGAGTGGTCCGAAGTAAGCAACCTCAACGCTCCGTGCCGATTCCTAATTCGAAGATTTCGCAACGAGCCGAATGCCTAAGAGTCTTCACGAATCTCCGGACCACGCAGAAGACGGAGAATAGGAAGGCTCGGGCTTTGTCTTTCGCATGTAACGCATAATGAAAGGGAGCACGTCTAAGGAAGAGCGATTCCGGAGCAGCGAATGGCTGGGAGTTGTAAGCGTAAGCAAAGACAGAATTCAGGGTGAGATATGGGTTTAGCGCGACATGACTGGGCGGTCTGGATAGTTCTCTGCGCTACGTGGGTCGGCGTAACTGCGCTCGTTGCCGCGCCTGACTCCGCATCCGCGGTCGCGCCCGAAATTCAACAAGCGCCAGCCCAGGCCCCTGTCGCGAAACAAGTAGGCGTTGTGAAAAGCATCAACGGAAACGCGCTCACGCTAACGACGGATTCGGGTGCGGACGTTGCGGTGCAAATCGTGAGCGGCGCGAAAATGGTGCGCGTGGCGCCAGGCCAAACGGATCTGAAGAGCGCCACGCCAATTCAATTTGCGGACCTTCACGTCGGTGACCGAATCCTCGTTCGCGGGCAACCATCAAGCGAGGGGAAATCATTCGTCGCTGTCGGCGTAATTGCGATGAGCCGTTCCGATGTGGAAGCAAAGCACCAAAGCGACCGCGAGGACTGGCAAAAGCGCGGAATCGGCGGCCTCGTGAGTTCCGCCGATCCCAGTACGGGCACGATCACCATTTCCGTCACAACTGCGAGCGGAAAGAAAACGATCGCCATTCACACGACCAACGCCACAATCCTGCGCCGTTACGCACCGGACTCGATTTCATTTGACGAAGCCAAACCCGCGCCACTCGATCAGATCAAACCCGGAGATCAACTTCGAGCGCGAGGAACGCGCAGCGCAGACGGAAGCGAATTCGCGGCCGAAGAAGTTGTCTCAGGAAGTTTTCGTAATATTGCGGGAACTATTTCTTCGATCGACGCCAATGTAAATACCATGAGCGTGATGGATCTCATCACTAAGAAGCCGTTTGTGGTGAAAATTACAAGCCAATCCCAATTGCGCCGTTTGCCGCCAGAAGCCGCCCAACGCATTGCCTTTCGCCTGAAAAACGCGGGCGCAACTGGCGATCACGCTGGCTTGGGTCCAGGGGGCGCTCCGGGACAAGCCGGAAATGCCGGCGGCGGCGCATCCCAACGTTCTGAGGGCGCTCCAGGTGCCGGTCGCACCGGCGGCGGCCAAGCTGACTTCCAGCAGATTGTGAACCGCATGCCCGCGGCCACACTCGCGGATTTCAAAAAAGACGAAGCGGTGATGATCGTTGCCACAGAAGGAACCGCTTCCGGCCAAGCCACCGCCATCACCGTTCTTGGCGGCGTCGAACCGATTCTCGCCGCCGCACCCGCCGGGAGCCAGGCAGTCACTCTCTCGCCGTGGAGCTTGGGCGGCGCTCCCGCCATGGCCGGTGACGCTCCATAAACTCATGCGTCGGCGCAGCACCCAAGTTCAACTCAGGGACACAATGAGACTCCGCTACAAGGCAAACTTCGTTGCATTCGCGACTATCGTCCTCTTAATTTTTGGCGTCACCCCGCGCGCGGCTACCGCCCAGACCACCAGTCTCGGCGCGCTCCACGGACAAGTGCTCGATCCTTCTGGCGGTGTTGTGGTGGGAGCGTCAGTCGTCTTGACGACTCCTACCGGCGACACTCTCGTTGCCACCAGCGATCAGCAAGGCGTGTTCGACCGGAAAGGCCTGGCCCCCGGAAAATATTCAGTTCAGGTCGTCGCGAAAGGTTTCGCAATTTATAAAAACGACGACGTCGAACTCGCCGCCGATAAAGTGCAGCAGCTCAAGGTCACCCTGGAGATCGAACAGCAGCAGGAAAAAGTAGTTGTCTCTGATGAGGCTCCCACGGTGGACGTGAATCCCGCAAACAACGCAGGCGCAATCATCATTTCAGGCAAAGAACTCGAAGCACTTCCAGACGATCCAGACGAATTACAAAGCGACCTGACCGCTCTCGCGGGCCCGTCCGCAGGCCCAAATGGCGGCCAGTTCTATATCGACGGCTTTACGGCCGGCCAGCTGCCGCCCAAATCCGCCATCCGCGAAATCCGCATCAATCAGAATCCGTTCTCAGCTCAATACGACAAAGTCGGCTACGGCCGTATCGAAATCTTCACCAAGCCCGGCACCGATAAATGGCACGGACAAATTTCCGTAAACGGCAACGATTCCGCTTTCAACTCGAAGAATCCCTTCTTTCATCAGGACAGCTCTGCAACCCCGTATCCTCCCTACTACTCGGTGCAGTACAGCGGAAACATCGGTGGTCCGTTGAGCAAGAAAGCATCGTTCTTCTTCACCACAGATATTCGCGACATCAACGATCTCTCCATCGTCAACGCGCAAATCGTGGATACCACCTCGCCCGGTTTCCTAATCGTTCCATTTTCCGATGCGGTTCCAACTCCGAAGAGACGCTACAACCTCGGCCCACGCGTCGACTACCAACTCACACCTACGAATACCCTTTCCGTCCGCTATCAATACTATCGAGACGATTTCAAGAACGACGGAATCGGTGGATTCAGCCTTCCGACTCAGGGCTTTAATCTCCTTTCGACTGAGCACACCCTGCAGGTAAGCGACACCCAGACGCTGGGCCCGAATGTAGTGAACGAAACGCGCTTCCAATTCCTTCACCAAACCAGCAGCCAGAACCCGCTAAACACTGCCGTGACGCTTGACGTGCAAGGCGCGTTTGCCGGAGGTGGCAGCAACGCAGGCACGATCCTCGACACTTCGAATCGCTACGAATTGCAGAACTACACTTCGATCTCACACGGCACCCACTTCATCAAGTTCGGCGTGCGGCTCCGCGGCGTCACCGATTCCAACTTCTCGACAACCGGTTTCAATGGCGAGTACATCTTCCCTTCCATCCAGGCATATCAAGCCGCCTTGGCAACCGGCGCGCAGAACGCATCGCAATTCTTGGTAACGGCCGGGCCCACAGCTTCAATGCCCGGAAACCCGAACGCGAACGTAGGACAAGTAGACGTGGGCCTCTACGCAGAAGATGACTGGCGCATCCGCCCGAACATCACGTTGAGCTACGGCTTGCGTTTCGAATCACAAAACGAAATCAGCAATCATGCCAACTGGGCACCTCGTCTAGGCTTCGCATGGGGCCTCGGCGGTGGAGGTAAGGCTGCGCCGAAAACAGTTCTGCGCGCCGGCTTCGGAATATTCTACGATCGCTTCAACTCTTCCTACGTTCTGCAAGAAGACCGCCTCAACGGAATCCGCCAGGCGCAATTCATCTTTACGAATCCCGACTTCTTCCCGAACACTGTCCCGACCAGCACCGTAAATCCGAGCGTCTACGCCCAAGCCTCGCACTTACGCGCACCCTACGTGATGCAAACCGCCGTCAGCCTCGAGCGCCAAGTCACGAAGTTTGCAAACGTCTCCCTTTCCTATCTGAATTCGCGCGGTTGGGATCAGCTCTTCACCAACAACATCAACAGCCCTGAGCCCGGCACCTTCGATTTTCCGTTCTATACAAGCCCCACACCAGGCGTGCGCCCCATCGCCGGATTCGAGAACGTCTATCAATTCCAGTCAGAGGGCATCTACCGCGAAAATCAGATGTTCCTGCAAGCCACGATTCGCGCCGGCGCGAAACTCACGCTCTTCAGCTACTACACGCTTACATATGCCAACAGCGACACGTCATCGGCCACCGCGTTTCCCTCGAATCCCCGCAACATAATGCAGGACTATGGCCGCTCTCCTTTCGACATTCGCAACCGTTACTTCCTGGGCGGCACAATTGGTTTACCGCACAATTTCCGGCTGAGCCCCTTCATGATCGTGAGTTCGGGTACGCCTTTCAACATCACCCTCAGCCAGGATCTGATCGGCACCGCGCAATTCAATCAGCGACCCACTTTTGCGAATGGCGCCGTCGGGCCGACGATCGTCACCGTGCCAGGAATCGGATCGTTCAATACGGTACCCGCGGCGAATACCGCGCCGATTCCAGTCGATTTCTTGACGAGCCCCTCAAGATTCACCCTGAACGTCCGCCTCAGCAAAACGTTTGGCTTCGGAAAAGAATCGAGCTCTGGCGGGCGACAAACCGTCTCTGGGGGACCCGGCGGTGGAGGCGGCGGCCGGGGCGGCGGAGGAGGACGTGGCGCTGGTGGGCCATTCGCGGGAGGAGCTGGCGGACTCGGCGGTGGCAACACGAACCGTCGCTACAATGTCACGCTCAGCGTCAATGCCCGCAACCTTTTCAACTATACTAACTCCGAAACTCCCAGCGGCGTCTTGAATCCGCCGACGACAGATGTGCCGCAGGCCTCAGCCTCTTCATTTTTCAACGTGCCAAATCACATCTTCGGCCAGCCGTTCTCTTCGCCGTCTGCGAGCCGGCTGATTTACTTGCAAGCGGCTTTCAGCTTCTAGCGTTTAGCCCGCGCGGCGATTCACTGGTAAGTCGCGTCGTCCAAAAACTGGATTAACCAGAGCTCGCGCGACCAGATAAACTGACACACGTGGAACAAGCGAGCGTTGTGATCATCGGCGGCGGCGTAGTCGGGTGCGCGATTGCACGGGCGCTCTCGTCTCGCTGGAGCGATGTTTTCGTTTTAGAGGCTCTGCCGAAGATCGGGATGGCCGCCAGTTCGCGTAACAGCGGCATAATCCACTCAGGCCTCTACTACCCGCCAGGCTCGCTGAAGGCTCGGCTCTGCGTGCGCGGCAACGAGCTTACGCATGAATTCTGCGAGGCGCACAGTGTTCCCCACCGCAGGACGGGCAAATTAGTCGTCGCAACGTCTCCCGCCGAATCCCAGGAGCTCGTCGCGCTGATGAAAAATGGTGAAGCCAACGGCGTCGAAGGCATGCGAATCGTCGATCGCGCAGCAATTCGTGCCCGCGAACCGCACGTGAACGGCTTCGAGGCCATCGAAGTTCCCTCTACAGGAATTGTCGGCAGTGAGGAGCTGACGAAAGCCTACGCCCGCATCGCAAAGGATCGTGGCGCGAATATTGTCACCAATGCAAACGTCGAGCGTCTGGAGCACACTCGCGACGGAATCCGCGTCGTGAGCGCAGCCGGTGAAATTGAAACGCGCTGCCTGGTGAATAGCGCCGGTCTCTTTGCGGACGAGATTGCGGCTAAGCTAGGTTCGCCGCTCGCGGCAAACAAAATCTACCCGGTACGCGGCGAATATTGCGAGCTCATCCGCTCCAAGCAGCATTTAATCTGCGGCCCCGTGTATCCGCTGCCACACCCCGAAGGAGTCAGCCTCGGCGTCCACTTCACAAAGACCGTTTGGGGCAATGTTCTGCTCGGCCCTACAGCTGTATATCTCGACGACAAGAACAACTACGAACGCGATCGCCAATCAGTCGAGCAGTTCGCACAGGGCGCGAAACTTCTGCTTCCAGAAATCGAGCCTTCCGACCTGATTCCGGCGTACTCCGGCATTCGCGCCAAGCTCACGCCACCAGCCAAGCACGGAGAAAAGCGCGTGGCCGATTTCATCATTCAGCGCGATCCGGAATTTCCCCAAGTGGTCCAGCTAATCGGCATCGAATCACCCGGCCTCACGTCGGCCCCTGCCATTGCTGAACACGTAAGCGCCCTTGTGGCTGAGATTCTCGCCTGAATTGCTCACCCAAGAGCAAGCCCGCTCATTTTCTCCTCGCCAAATAGTTCGACCAAGGTAAGCTGAAACTCACCGGAGAGCCAATGCTGCGAGTCGGGTTTATCGGATGGCGGGGAATGGTCGGCAGCGTCCTGATGCAGCGCATGCGCGAAGAAAATGACTTCGCAGGAATCGAACGCGGTCTTCTTCTCCACGTCAGCCGTTGGCGGCGCCGCACCAAAAGAAGCAGGTGACCGCGGCTCCCTGAAAGACGCCAAAGACCTCAAAGACACTATCCACGTGCGACGTCTTGATGAGTTGCCAGGGCGGCGACTACACGACTGAAATCTACGCTCCACTCCGAAATCAAGGTTGGAAAGGTTATTGGATTGACGCAGCTTCCACGCTGCGCATGAGCGACGAAGCAGTAATCGTCCTCGATCCGGTAAATGAAGCCGTAATTCGCGGCGGCCTCGCGCGCGGGCTCCGCACTTTTGCCGGAGGCAATTGCACCGTCAGCTTGATGTTGATGGCCGTCGGCGGGCTTCTCAAGTCCGGCCTCGTTGAATGGATCACGACGATGACTTACCAGGCTGCCTCGGGCGCGGGAGCAGCCAAAGTCTTGGAGTTGGTGAAGCAAATGGAGTGCATCACGGACCCAACCCGCGCCAAGCCATCCGACAACGCCCTTGAAGTCGATCGCATGGTCACCAAAGCGCAGCGATGCCCAGGCCTGCCTACACAGTGAGTTTGGCGCGCCTCTCGCAGCCAGCCTGATTCCGTGGATCGATCGAGAAATGCCGGATGGTCAAACCCGCGAAGAATGGAAAGGCATGGCCGAAACCAATAAAATCATGGCCCTCAAGCCGCCGGTTCCCGTCGATGGCATTTGCGTCCGCGTTGCAACCATGCGATGCCACAGCCAGGGGCTTTGCATCAAACTCACGAAAGACGTGCCGCTTCGGGACATCGAAGAAGTTCTTCTGAATGGCAATCCGTGGGTCCGATTAATTCCCAACGACCAGGAATCAACCACGCGTTATCTCACCCCCGCCGCAGTTTCCGGCAGCCTCAATGTTCCAATCGGCCGCCTTCACAAACTGAAACTCGGCCCGGAATTTCTGGGAGCCTTTACAGTAGGCGATCAATTGCTTTGGGGCGCAGCCGAACCTCTCCGGCGTATGCTGAAGATCATCCGCGAAAGTTAGAGGAGATCGCGGCCGATACCAACCGCGAACGGCGACCAATTGCTAAGACGTGGGAATTGTCACGGAAACCTCAACGGAAAAGGCACTCTCGACGTCCCCCGCCGCTACCGCCGTGACCACGTAATCGTAAGTCGCGCCATCGACAACATTGCTGTCCGTGAAGCTCGTTAAAGAATCGACGCTGGAGTCCAATCTCGAAAACGTGCCGGTCGCTCCAGTCCGCCGATAAATGAAATAACCGATCACGGGTGACGTGCTCGCAGTCCATGTCAGCCCAACGCTGTGATTTCCGCCCTGCAGTGCCGTGCCGACCAGCGAGATTTTCACCGTCGGCGCGTTGCTTGAAATAGTCAGTGTGCCGGCCAGCGATCCCTTGCTCTTGGGATTGAAGTTCACCGTGAGTGTTTCCGACTGATTCGGCGCAAGCGTCATATTCGATCCCCCACTCACGCTGAATCCCGCACCGGAAACACTCACCCCCGCAATGCTGACGTTCGCGTTTCCCGAATTTGTGATCGTGACGTCCTTGCTCTGGCTATTGCTTACAGGAACATTTCCGAAACTCAAGCTGCTCTCGCTGACGGTCAGTTTGACCGACTCCTCCACCCCGGTCCCGATCAAATTCACCGTCGCGGGAGTTTCACTCGCGTTGGTTTTGATCGAGACAGTCCCTTTCTCGGCTCCGGCCGCCATCGGCTTAAACGCCACGTTGAAAGTCGCGCTTGATCCGGCTGCCAGTTTCGCAGGAGCGCTCATTCCAGACAGGCTGAACCCTGTTCCAACAATGTCGGCGCTAAAGATCTTCAGTTCCCCTGTGCCTGTGTTCGATACTTTGATCGTTTGTGTCGCCTCGGTCTTCACGGTCACACTGCCAAAAGTAGCAGCAGACGGCGTGATGCTCAGCGCCCGCGTCCTCCCTCCAGAATCGCCAATGGAGCCGCATGCGGAAAGTGAAAGTCCGGCGGCCAATATTGCGACGGGAATGGCCAGATTTGCGGTGAAACAACGAACTCCTAGGGCGGACCTGAACACTCAAAAGCCTCCAAACCAGAGATTGCTGGACGCTTCGATTGTGAGGGGAGGGTTCGTTGCGGAACTACTGGACGCAAGTACATAAACGGGACAGGTAGTTAACCTGTCCCGTTCCAACCACTTATAATCTCAGTTCTACTTTTCCTTAGTACCGCGCCTTTGAGCCGTCGTACCCGCTCTCAAAGGCGCCTCTTGTCTTTACACACCCTCTTTACGGGACAATCGCTTGCACTTCCGAGGAGTTGACGCTTTCCGTTCCGGTGTTATCCACCGACCGAACCACGTAGAAGTAGTTCGTGCTCGATTGAACTGTCGAATCGTTATATCCGTCGGTCGCCACGGGTGCCGAGTCAAGAATCGAGTACGGTCCGCCGCTCACTGTGCTCCGGTAGATGTTGTACCCGACCACATCTGTTCGAGTCGCTGGCAGTCCACGTCACAGCCACTGTGTGCGAGGTCTGCTGTTGTACGCCGGTTCCCGCAAGGATGATCGTCGGCGAATTGCTGGCATTGCTGTTTACCGCCACGCTTCCAGATACCGCACCCGCACTGGTCGGCGCGAAAGTAACGACGACTGTTGCCGTTTGGTTAGGCGCCAGCGTCGTGCCGTTCACGCCGGTGGCGCTGAAGCCCGCTCCGGTAGCGGTGGTGCCGGAGATCATGACATTTGCGTTTCCGGTGTTTGTGAGTGTCACATTCAGCGTGGCGCTGCTGCCGTCATTGACGCTGTTGAAATTGAAGCTCGACGGATTGGCGCTCAGGAGCTGAGTCGATGCCTGGCTCGTTCCGCTCAACGCGATCGAGATTGGCGAGTTCGGAGCATTGCTTACCACTTGAACCATTCCTGTCGCGCTTCCGCTCGTTGTCGGCGCAAACACCACGTTGAACGTCTTGGTCGCTCCCGCATTGACCGTGATCGGCATACCGGTCATGCCGCTCATGCTGAAGCCGGTGCCGGTGACGTTCGCTTGCGAGATGGACACAGGTGCGGAGCCGGTATTCGACAAGGTGATCGTCTGGGAGCTGCTGCTGCCCGTGGTCACCGTGCCAAAGCTGGCGGTTGAAGGATTCGCAATCAGTTGGCCCTGGATCCCCGCTCCGCTCAACGTAATTGTCGCCGGCGAATTCGGAGCGTTGCTCGAAATCAAGATGCTTCCCGTAGCGTTGCCGGCTGTCGTCGGTGCGAAAGTCGCGGCGAAAGTGACGCTCGCACCCGGATTGATCGATTGCGCGCCCAATCCGCTCAAGCCAAAACCTGAGCCCGAAGCTGTCGCTCCAGTAATGTTCACCACTGCATTTCCGGAATTGGTGAGCGTGACGTTCTGCGAAGAGTTGCTGCCCACCGCGATATTTCCAAACGGCACGTTCGTCGGATTGATCGTCAAACCCGGTTGCGATTGTGTAGCGGTTCCGCTAAGTGGAATCGCAAGCGGCGAACCCGGAGCGTTGCTCACAATCGAGACGTTACCTGTCGCAGCTCCCGCTGCTGTCGGCGAAAATTTCACGCTGAACGACGTGCTCTGACCTGCGCTCAACGTCGCCGGAGAAAGCCCGGTAATGCTGAAACCGGCTCCAGACGCCGAGCCCGATGAGATCGCTACACTGCCGTGCCCGTATTCGTAAGAGTGACGGATATTAACGAACTGTTGCCGACCGCCAGGCTGCCGAAGCTCACTGCCGCTGGGTTCGCGCTGAGATGTGGCTGCGTCCCCACGCCAACTCAGCGCCACCGTCAAAGTCGGATTCGATGCATTGCTCGTAATGGTCACGGAGCCCGTCGCGCTTCCCGTTGCGGTTGGCGCAAACTTGGCCGTAAACGTTGTGGTCTGGCCCGCATTCAGCGTCATTGGATTCAGTCCGCTGATGCTGAAGCCCGTTCCCGATGCGGCTCCTTGCGAAATCGCAATCGCGCTCGCTCCGGAGTTCGTCAGCGTCACCGTTTGGCTTGCGTTGCTTCCCACCGTCACGTTTCCAAATGAAACGGTACCCGGCGTCGCTACGAGCGCTGCATTCTCTCCAGTACCAGTTCCCGTCGAATTCAACGCTCTGTGTTGAATTCGGAGCGTTGTCCACAAACTTGATGTTGCCCGTCATTCCTTGCGCAGCTGATGGCGCGAACTTCACGCTGAAAGACACATTCTTCGCCGCAGCAATCGTTGTCGGAAAAGTAAGGCCGCTCATTGCGAAACCCGCGCCAGAAATCTGCGCCGAGTTCAGGACCAAATCGACGTTTCCATTGTTCATCAGCATCACTGGCTGCGTGGTGCTCTGCCCCACCTTCACGTTTCCAAATTGGATCTGTTCCCGGCGCCACAACAAGCATCGGCTCCGTGCCCGTGCCCGTCAATGCAATCTTAAGAGGAGAATTTGCCGCATTGCTCTCGATCGAAAGGCTACCGTTAATAACGCCCGCAGAAGCCGGCGCCAACTGAATCTGAAGCGTTCCAGACTGCCCGGCCGGGATCGTGAGTCGTCGAATTTCCGCCCGCCACAGTGTAGCCTGCGCCTGTAGCCGACGCCTGTGACAGATTGATCGCAGCGGTTCCGTTATTCGTGATCGTCACACTCTGAATTTTGTTGTTACCTACTGCGACATTGCCGAAGCTCAGGCTCGTTACGCTTGCTGAAAGCATTCCGGTGCCGCCTGAGCCTTTCTTGGCGTTCGGTCCCGCGTTTGTGAGGCCAACGCAGCTCGAGAGGCCCACCATTGCGAGGACCATTGCCAGGCTCAGTAGCGATGCGAAAGGACGGCGCGACGACGAATCGGACGAAGTTGATTGGTTGCCATGATCGGCAGAGATTGGCGCGAAGGTCGTATGATTGCGAACTTGAATTTGTGTTTTCATGACGAGAACAGTGTAGGGACCGCAACGCATTGCCATCTACTGGTCAGGGGAACAAACAATGGACAGCGAAGATTGACTGCTCGGAAGGCCAACTGTACTGCCCATGGCCGAAGTACAGCGTTTGCAGAGGAGATAACACTGATGGTCGCCGGCCCTTCCCCGGCGGAATCCGGCAAGCTCGCTTTACGTCGCAAAAGAAGCCCTATTTTAGGCCAATTTGAACGAATTTATCATCTTCGCCGTGTGATTTGGCTGTCAGAAATCTGGCCGAGATTTCGGCCTCGTAGTACGAAAGGGCAGGTCGCGTCAGGCGAAACTGCTGCGTAATAAACCACCCGATCCGCAACGCGTCTGAGCGGACCATGTCCTTTCACGACTCAAATTCTGCCAAAAATCGCTTTTCGCCTTGCGCGTCCCGCCTTTTTCTTGTAAATGCCCTGCATCCTGCGGACTCTCAATCCAGCGCCGCACGCGACCACCAGACACACAAATTCGAACTGAAAAAACATGGGAGATAACGACATGCCATCGGGCCTTAGCCGAATTCAAGCAGCGATTCTCACCTTCTGCCTTGTATTTCTCGCCTCAACCAGCGTACGAACCGCATCAGCAGCACCGCCGGCGAGCTCCGCAAAAAGTCCTTATCGATTCCGATCCTGGCACCGACGACGCCCTCGCCATCCTTCTCGCCGTCTATTCGCCCGAACTAGATGTAAAGGGAATCAGCATCGTCGCCGGCAACGTCACCGCCGACATGGGCTACGACGACGCCCTGCGAGTTTTGTCCCTCGTGAATCGTTGCGACATTCCCGTTGCAAAAGGCGCCGAGCATCCTCTTCTGCAGCGCCTCGTCACCGGAACGTATTGGAATGGAGCCAACGGCCTGGGCGGCGCCGAAACTCCCGCGAGCAAGTGCCAGGGCGATCATCGCTTCGGCCCGGATCTCATCATCGATCTCGTCCACAAATATCCCAATGAGCTAACAATTATTCCCATCGGCCCCCTCACCAATATCGCCCTCGCCGTTCGAAAAGATCCCTCGATCGTTCCGCTCGTGAAAGGATTCGTGCTCATGGGCGGCTCGATTTCCGGTGGCAACGTCAACGGCGCCGCCGAATACAACATCTACCAGGATCCCGAAGCCGCCTCGATCGTCTTCAATGCGGGTTGGCCCATCACTATGGTCGGCCTCGACGTCACCGAGAAAGCCGCCATTCTCCCTGCCGACGCGAAAAAGCTCGACGAAAAAGCTGGACCGGTTTCGCGTTTCGCCGCCGCCGTCGCTCGCTATCAAATCAGCATCGGCGAAGCCGCGGGCGGAGGCGCAGTGCACGACGCTCTCGCCGTCGGCGCCGTCGTTCGACCCAACTTTGCTTCAAACCAAATTCCTGCGCGTCGACGTCGAAACCGGAGGAGAATTCGCCCGCGGTGAAACCGTAGCCAACCGCTTCGGCACTGTAGAGAAAAATATCCCCGCCGGCGACCACTGGGACACAGTCGGCCTCACGAAAATTCAACCCAATGTCCACGTAGGCGTCGACGTGGACGGCCGCCGCTTCATCGACATGCTAGTCACGCGCCTAAGCAACAAGTAGGCGGATGCTGGATACACGTTTTGCGCCCAAGCGCATGCTGGATGCACATTTGCGCCTAGAGATCCGTAGGGGCACGGCATGCCGTGCTCGCTCGACCGATGAAAGCCACCTTAGCCAACCTCACGCACGCTCAATCAAGAGACGTGAGGTAGCCACGACGACGCCTTTTCTCGTCGTGGGCGTTTTCTGAATTGTGCGTGATTTCAAAACGGAGGGTAAATCCGAAGCCGAACTCGAGACAAATAAAACGAAACAACTGGCGGCGACACAAGTCGCCGCCAGCCCCCAACTAAGCTGTCAGCACCCGCCCCGCAGAAAAACGATCGCTCCTCACCCTGTTCTGCATCCGAAGATTCGGATTGGAGCTAACCGCAAACGGCCCCAGCCCCCGCCGATCAGGCGCCTGGCTAGTCTCTTGCACCGCCACGCTCTGCCCTTCGCCGCCCGGCGTTTGCAGAAACCCCGCAGCTCTTCGCGCAAGCTCGATCCGATTCTCAACTCCGAATTTGCTCAGCAAAGCCGAAATGTGAAATTTCACCGTCCGCACCGTGATGTTCAGCACGGATGCGATCTCTTTATTCGCTTTGTTGCGCAAAACCGAGTACAGAATCTCTTTCTGCCGCGGACTCAACGACCCAGGACATGCAACCGCCCGCCCTTCCTCCAGCAGCGCTTGCGCCCGCGATACCAGCCGTTCCACCAAAATGCCCTGCGCCGGAACCATCACCTCGAAATCTCTGCGGTTCCTGTCCCCGCACGAGACATTGCATCGCCAGCAATCCCGCGATCCGTTCTACTGTGGATTCCAGCCCTGCGTCCGACTCGGCCCGAAACTGCGATACGCCAGTCGTCTTGTCGCAAAACACAAACAGATTCGCGGATTGATTCTCCACCCGCTTCTTTTCCTGTCGAATGAGTTTCGGAAATGCTGCCGTTTTTTTCACTATAAGCCTTCCGTCTGCTTGCCCAGGACTGCTTTCGGCAAAGCCTTTTGGGTTTTAATTTCGTCGAGCCCTGAGGAACTTCGTTGACCCGAGAGTCGGCAAGCGCGGGAAATAGAGAGATGGGTACAAGCCGAGCGGCCCCCTCCATATCCGCGCCGTACCACGAAAGACCAGGACTTACGGCGTTACCGTTGGCAGGTATTGTGCCATCGCCAATATTTTTCGTAACTTACACTCATCGTGTGACATACGATTTTTCAGAGGTACAGTGATAACCCGACCCCTGGTAGAAAGTTCACCTACCCTGCAATTTCTGCCGCATTTTATTCGCTTTCCGCGTCTTGCCGGCTTCATTGGCCCTTCTTTTCAAGACCGGCT
The DNA here is from genome assembly GCA_963767205.1 of uncultured Acidobacteriota bacterium. Lineage (GTDB taxonomy): Bacteria > Acidobacteriota > Terriglobia > Acidiferrales > UBA7541 > Palsa-295. Next base: position 197,795 of record CAVYDF010000015.1, on the reverse strand, counting down.
ATAATCCGCGCTCCAATTCCAAAGTGAATTTTTTTGGAGGTCGTGTGTCGATTCATTACAGATTCAATAACGCAGTTTTAGTTTTCGCAGTCCTGGTAGTTACAGGCCCTATCGCCGCTCAAATTCCTCCTCCCAAACCCGCTCCCCTCGCGCCTCCGGTCGGATCGGGCGGCTGCTCGGTACAAAAAGGCTGCTCAGAACTTGCGCCCGCCATGATTCAAAGCGCTCTTGGCGCCTCGCCGCTCGAGGAAAATCTTCGCTATCTGACGGACACGATCGGCGGCCGCGTCACCGGTTCCCCCGCAGCCGATCGCGCCGTTGGATGGGCCGTCGAAGCGTTTCGTCACGCCGGCGTAGATGATGTCCACGCCGAAAAATTCTCGGTAGCAGTCGGCTGGAGCGAAGGCCACACTCGCATCGAAGTGCTTTCTCCCGAACCCTTCCCCGTTCGCGCCGTTTCCATCGGCTGGTCTCCCGCAATTCCCGGTGACGGCATTTCCACAGAAGTCGTAGACGTCGGCACCGGTGACGATGCGGGATTTGCCAAAGCGGGCGCCGCGGTAAAAGGTTCAATCGTTCTCGTCCATCAGAATATTCTTGTCACCTGGGAGGATCTGCTCGGCGAATATCAGGTAGCGCCCCAAATTATTTCTCGCGCCGTCAACGCGCACGCTGCCGCGATTTTCTGGATGGCCACGCGACCAAGCCTTCTCCTCTATCGTCACAACGTCTCCGTCACAGGTGAACTCGAAAAATTGCCGCAAGCCGTTCTCGCGCGCGAAGACGCCGAGCGCATGGCCCGCTTCATCGCCTCCGGACAAAAAATCCGCGTGCATTTCGAGCTCCCCAACCACATCACCGGCCCCGTCAATTCCGAAAACGTCGTCGCCGAAATTCGCGGCCGCGAAAAACCGGATGAATTCCTAATCCTCGGCGCCCATCTCGATTCCTGGGAACTCGGCACCGGCGCGCTCGACAACGGCTGCAACGCAGCCCTCGTGATTGACGCCGCCCGCGTAATCAAATCCTCCGGCACGATTCCACGCCGCTCGATCCGCTTCATCCTGTTCACAGGAGAAGAGCAGGGCATGCTCGGCTCATGGGCCTACGCCAGAAAACATCGCGACGAGCTCGACCACATGGTCGCCGCCGTGATTTTCGATTCAGGAATCGGCGCCGTCACCGGCTATTCGCTCGGCGGACGCAAAGACGCGTTGCCTGCCGTTCGCGAAGCCCTCGAGCCAATCGCGTCACTGGGCGTAAAAGATTTCACCCTCGATGCCGAATCCGGCACCGACAATCTCGATTTTCTCCTCGAAGGTGTGCCCACCCTCGTCGCCAACCAGGAACCCGCCAACTACATGCTCAACTATCACGCCTTCTCAGACACATTCGACAAAGTAGACATCCCCCAGCTCAAAAAACACGCAGCCATCGCCGCCGTCACCGCCTATGCCCTGGCCGATCGCGAAGACCGCATCGGCCAGCGCCAATCCCGCGCCCAGGTCGAACAGCTCCTCAAAGACACCGGCCTCGACAAAGCCATGCAGGACCAAATCATGTGGCCCCTCTGGCTCAGCGGCGCCCGCGGCCGCCAGCCATAGTCCAGCGAGAGAAGTTCGCAACAAAATCAGAAGGATCGTGCTACCGCCTGCACGGCATTTTCAGTCCTAAGCTGGAAAAAGAGAAACGACACAGCTCCTCGCGCTTGCTCTTGCCGGTCCTGTAGCAATTACTCAATCCAACATTGCAAGCCTGAGACATTCAAGACTATATTGAGTCCATGGTTTGCAACCCAAGGATGTGGGTTGTGGTTTTGACCACTCTGTGTGCGCTCCTCTTCGGGCCGGTGGTTCAAGCTCAATCAGCGCAGGAAGAGAGCCCAAAGTGTTCACCTCCTTGTGTTTCCTCGAGCGAGTTCAGGGAAATGATCGGCAAGAAGGTCTACCCGAAAATGATCGTTGACAGCGTGAAATTCGATAGCCCCGCTCATCTACCGGATTCAAGCGAAGAACCAGAGATTATTTCCGAGATCAAGCAGCATATGTTCGACTATGGTCAAGAGGGGCTGGACGAGGTTCTGGAGGTGCGGATACGGCTTGCTTGGGAGGAACACGGATTCTTCAAGGTACTAGCTCACGCACAATCTCAAGTGGTGTCGTCCGATTCCGCGTACGAGCATGTAGTAGTAACAATTCACGTCGACCCGGGCCAGCAGTACCGGCTTGGCGGCGTCCGATTCCGATCATCCGACCCTGATGACCGTGACACGCTAGCTTTCCCGCTGGCTGAGTTGCGGAAGCTAATCCCGCTGCAGGAAGGGGACATTTTCAACGTCACCAAGGTAAGAGAAAGCCTCGATGCGATGAAGAAGTTGTATGACTCCCATGGTTACGTCAATTTCGTGGCGATACCCGAAACCGAAGTAGACGATGCTACTCAGCGTATCTCGCTAGTGATGGAACTTGACCAAGGCAAACAATTTCGAGTCGGGAAGGTGGAGGTACTGGGTCTTGCGCCCGGCAAGGCGGCAGCGCTGACGTCGAGGGTGAAGCCAGGGGACGTTTTCCAATATAGCCTCGTGAAAACGTTCGTAGAGGCGAACATACCTAACTTCTTGGACGTGGAATCGAGTGAAGTACTTGATATACGCAAAAGACAGAGAGACGGCAGGGTCGACATCGTGGTTGATTTTCGAAGGTTGCCCAAAGAATAGTTCTCTAAAAACCAACTCTTAAGATGAACGGGATAGAGGGGAGCCATCAACTCAAGGGATCTTTTGGTGGGAGCCTCCTGCTTCAGCAGGGGGAGCTGGACTCTAGTCCAGCGGAAACGACCCTCGTTCATCAATGGGGCTTTAGCCCCGGCAAATCTTCTGCCGACAATTTACGAAAAGCCGAGTCATGCACCGCAGCGTTGCACGCTATTGTCCGGACGCAGAAATACCAAAGCTAATATCGACGTGGAGTGTATGACCGCCAAATTTCATACACCGCTGATTTTAGCTCTCACGTTCTTTCTTTCCTGCGCCTCGTGTTGGGGACAAGCGGTAGATTGCCCGCCAGGGTGCAGTCCCGGCCGATGGTCAAAGGAAGCGGTTGATCTCTCATCTGCCAGGACCAAAGCGCCCTATGAAACCCGGGACATTCGGGTCCCGTCACCCGACAAGCAAAAAATCGCTCACATCGTCAAAGACCATTGGTGGATCGAAATCGGTGAAATCAAAATCTCTTTGGGACCCAAGAAGTCTTCGATTCTCTATCCCGCGGAACTGGCCTGGGCTCCGAATAGTAGCGCTTTCTACATCACGGAAAGTGCGGGCTACACCACGGGGTACCGTGCAAGCATTTACCGTCTTGAGAATCAAAAGCTTCGTGCCATCGCCGATGTGAACGAAAGGATTCAACGTGATTTCGAACGACGCCACAAGTGTACTGCGGGGCAATCACCAAACATCGCTGGCTTGCATTGGATGGACGATTCCTTGCACTTATTGATCGTTGCCGAAGAGCCTTCCATCGGCATCTGCAAGGACGCGTACTATTTTGGAGCTTATCTGATTTCGATTGACGCCGGCCAGATCGTCGGGCGATTCACGCCAAAAGCAACAGAGAGCCGGTGGAAGAATGCTTTCGGATACGTTTTGAAAGATGGTTTCGAGCGATTGTCCGAACAGCAGAAAAATTCATTACCGTAACGAGTAATCCAAAATCCTTAGGGAAACAATCCCCGCACCAGCGTCGCATCCGCCACGCGTCCCACCGCCAGACAATACGCCCCGGTCCGCATGTGCGTCCGATGCTTCCGCGCGCTTTCGTGCACTTCCGTAAACGCGCGCCGCATCACCGATTCCAGCTTCGCGTTCACTTCCGCTTCCGACCAGAAGAAGCTCTGCAAATCCTGCACCCACTCGAAATAGCTCACCGTCACGCCGCCCGCATTCGCAAGAATGTCCGGCAGCAGCATGATTCCCTTCCGCGCCAGCACTTCGTCCGCATGAGGCGTCGTCGGCCCATTGGCCGCTTCCGCCACGATTTTCGCCTTGATCTGGTCCGCATTGTTCAACGTAATCACGTTCTCGAGCGCCGCCGGAATCAAAATGTCGCACTTCATCGCCAGCAATTCATCATTCGATATTCGCGACGTCCCCGGCATCCCCACCACGGTTCCCGAACGCTCCTTGTAACGCATCGCCTTCAGCGGATCGATTCCGCGCGAATTAAAAACGCCTCCGCGCGAATCGCTGATCGCAATCACCCGCGCCTTCTTCTCCGCAAATAATTTCGCCGCCAGCGACCCGGCATTTCCAAATCCCTGAATCGCCACGCTCGAGCCACGTATCGACATTTTCTTCACCCGGCACGCTTCTTCCACCGCCACCAGGCATCCGCGTGCCGTCGCCTCGTTGCGCCCTTCCGACCCGCCAATCGAAAGCGGCTTGCCCGTCACCACGCCGAGCGTCGAATATCCCTTCGTCATGGAATACGTATCCATGATCCACGCCATCGTTTGCGAGTCCGTGTACATGTCCGGCGCCGGAATATCTTTCTCCGGTCCGATCAGCGGCAGAATTTCCGACGTGTAACGCCGCGTCATCCGCTCGAGTTCGGGCTTCGTCATCCGCTTCGGATCGCAAATCACGCCGCCCTTGCCGCCGCCGTACGGGATATTCACCGTCGCGGTCTTCCACGTCATCCACGCCGCGAGCGCCTTCACCTCATCCAGCGTCACCGCCGGATGATAACGAATCCCGCCCTTCGCCGGCCCGCGCGCCACATTGTGTTGCACGCGATAACCGCTGAACACCTTCACCTGCCCGTTGTCCATCTTGGTGGGAATCGATACTTCCAGGACGCGCTTCGGCGTGCGCAGAATCTGCCGCAGGCCCTGATCGAGCTTCAGATATTCCGCTGCGATGTCGAACTGGATCTGCGCGATCCGGTAAGGATTCAAATCCTCGCGCGGCGCAATGCGCGGTATCGGCTGCGGCGCCGCCTTCGCAAGCGTGGCCATCTTCACTTCCTCCCGGCGCGCGTAATACCGCGCCACTTTCACCTGCCAAATCTAATTTCTGAAAACTTGTAGAGCCTTGTGTGGACTGTAAGTCCCGCGCGAGTCGAAGTTTAGCCAAGCCGCCGAGGATGTCAATCGAAACTCCCGCGAAAGATTCCCCCGGTTTTTCCGCCTACCTGGGCCGCGCGGGTTCTCCCGACGACGAAACCGATGCGTAACGCCATTGTTAACAGTAGTTTGAGAAACGCTCCCGAGCCTGTTTCCCCCCGCAAGCCCGATGCGTGGCGAGGGGCAGGAGCCAATTATCCTCGTTGACCCTCGCACACCAGCCAAGTTACGCTCAATTCATTCCGCGCAACCGCTTTGCGCGCCTCGCGCGCAATCCGGAGACTCACCACGCGCGTACTCTGTAGTGGAGCCGCCACACACTCGTGATGTCGAAAACGGGAGCGGATTTGCCGGCCACGGACGCGGCGCTGGTTCAGAAAATCACACAGCGAGACGAAGCGGCATTAGCGGCCCTCTATGACCGCTACGCCGGGATGCTCTCGTCCGTCTTGAACCGCATCCTGCGCGACACGCAGGCGGCCGAGGAAATCTTGCAGGATATTTTCTACCAGCTCTGGTGTGGCGCCTCGCGCTTCGATCCCGCGCGCGGCTCGCTGCCCGGATGGCTGCTGGTCATCGCGCGCAACCGCGCCATCTCCCGCCTCCGCCGCCATAATCCGGCTGCCGGCGAAGAAATCCTCGAGAACACGGTGGTGATGCCGTTCGATCTCGAATCCACCACCGCGCAACAGCAGTTGCTGGCGCGCGTCAAAGGCGCTCTCGAATCGCTGCCTAAGGAACAGCGCGCTGCCGTCGAGCTCGCCTACTTCGAAGGCATGACCCACAGCGAAATAGCGGAACGAACCGGCGACCCGCTCGGAACTGTAAAGACAAGGCTTCGTTCAGCTATCGAGACGTTGAAACGAAATTTGCAGTCAACGATGAGTCAGAACACGTAGCCATGAAGACGCGCGAATGACAGACGAGCACATGACAAAGAAGAAATGACAAACGGCCATCCAACTCGCGAAGAAGATTTCGATCTCTACGTTCTCGGCACGCTCGAAGGCGACGAGAAGCAAGCGATCGAATCGCATCTCGCCGCCTGCGCCGATTGCACGCGCAAACTCGCCGCCGCCCGCGGACGTGTCGCCGCAATCTCATTCGCCGCGCCGCGCGTCGAGCCATCCGCCGCCGTCAAAGATCGCCTGCTGCGCCAGGTCCGCGCCGAATCGCAAGCGCCTTCGCGCGCCACTTCAGAAAACGCGAAAGTGCCGGCCCGTGGAACCGGCCGTGAATTCGCTCCGCCCGAGCCGCCCCGCGGCCTCGCCGGCCGCTGGCTCTTCGCAATTCTCGCGCCCGCCTGCGTCGCGCTTCTGATCGCCACGATAATTCTCTGGCGCCAAAACGATCGCCTCACCAAGCAACTCGCCAGTCCTCGGCACTTCCGTCGACAGAACGCAGAAGCAGCTAGCCGACGCGCAGGAGATGCTCCACCTCTTCACCTCGAAGGACACCATCAAAGTGGCGCTCGCCCCCAAGCCCGGCATGATCAAGGGCGACGGCGAAGTGATGTACAACGAAAAAATGGGTCTGCTGATGTACGACGGCTGGATTGCTCCGTCGCCCGACGACAAAAGCTATCAGCTCTGGGTGGTTCCGATGGACGGAAAGCCGATCAGCGCTGGCGTTTTCAATCCCGCCACCAGCGACAGCGCTCACTGGATGGCAAGAGTCCCCGAAGGCATCGCGCCAAAAATGTTCGCGATCACGCTCGAGCCCGCCGGCGGCATGCCGCAGCCCACAGGCCCGATGGTGCTAGTCGGCGGCACGTAGATTTTTCTGCCGGATTTTTGCCCCAGGTTTTTGTCCCGGGTTATTGTACCGCCGGCGTCTCACCGGCGTTTTTGAATTTTTCTTTGTGGTTATTTTTTCGGGATGCGATCCACGCCCATGTACGGCCGCAGCGCTTCGGGAATCACCACCGAGCCATCTGCCTGCTGGAAATTTTCCACCAGCGCGATCCACGTGCGCCCCACCGCCAGCCCCGACCCGTTGAGCGTGTGCACGAATTCCGACTTCTTCCCGCCGGGCGGCTTGAAGCGAATCCCCGACCGCCGCGCCTGAAACGATTCCGTATTCGAGCACGACGAAATCTCCATGAAATCATTCGTCGAGGGCAGCCACACTTCGATGTCATACGTTTTTGCCGACGCGAACCCCATGTCCGCTGTGCAAAGCAGCATCACGCGATAGTGCAGCCCGAGTTTCTGCAGCAGCATTTCCGCGCTGCGCACCAGCGACTCGTGCTCGTCATAGCTCTGCTCCGGCCGCGTGAATTTGAACATCTCCACCTTCTGAAACTGGTGCTGCCGCTTGATGCCGCGCGTATCTTTTCCCGCCGCGCCCGCCTCAGACCGAAAACACGCCGTCCACGCGCACACTTTGATGGGCAGCGCGTCCACGTCGAGCGTTTCGTCGCGATAGAGGTTGATCAGTTCCGCTTCCGACGTGGGCGTGAGCCACAAGTCGGTCCCTTCCACGTGGAACATATCCTCCGCGAATTTCGGTAGCTGCCCCACGCCCACCAACGACGCCGTGTTCACCAGAAACGGCGGCAGCACTTCCGTGAACCCGCTCTCGCGCGTATGCACATCGAGGAAAAAATTCGCCAGCGCCCGTTCAAGCCGCGCGCCGAGTCCTTTGTAAACAGCGAAGCGCGACCCCGCAATTTTGATCGCCGCGTCGAAATCGAGAATCCCCGCACCCTCGCCAATTTCCCAGTGCGGCTTCGGCGCGAAATCGAATTTCGGCGGCGAGCCCCAGCGCCGCACCTCCACGTTATCCGCCGCGCTCTTCCCCACCGGCACGCTCGCGTGCGGAATATTCGGAATCGTCATCAGAAACAGCTTCAGCCGCTCGTCCAGCTCACCGATGCGCTCGTCGCCGCGCTTGATTTCATCCGACACGGTTTTCATCTTCGCCAGCAGCGCGTCGCGCTCCTCCATCGCCGCCGCAAGCGTCGCCTCGTGACCGGCCGGATGCTCCTTAATTTGCTCCTTGGCCTTATCGCCGCCGTGAACGATCTTGCCCAGCCGCGCAATCTCCCCGCTGGCGTTGTTGCGCTCAGCCTTCAACCGCTCAATCGAGGTGATAATCTGCCGCCGCTCAGCATCCAACTCGCGAAACGCAGCAAGGTCCAGCGTGACGCCGCGGTCCCGCGCCATCTTCTCAATCACATCCAGGTGCTCTCGCACATATCCCAAGTCCAGCATAGGCTCAGCAGAATACCTGAAGGCAGTGGCTGGTGGCGAGTGGCGAGTGGCGTCACTACCCCCTGTTTACCGCCGATTAGAAATTCGTATGTGTTCCTTTTAAAAGTGTTACGAGGAGTTTTAATCGCGGAACCGTAGATTAAAAAGCGGGGCGAGCGGCAGGAGACGGAGATCAAGAATCGGCGATTCGCCACGGCGAACGCAAAAGCGGCGAATATTTGCGATTAGAAATTTGTATTGTGCTGATTTCTGGGGAGCTTAAGGCGAATTCTAATTCCAGATTTGCGATTAGGAATTTGGATGTTGCCGGTGAGACGGCGTTCGGGCGGAGGCCAATAGGCCCCCGAGTCACGCTGCCGTTTGCCATGTCGCCAATTTCTCTCATGTCAAAAATTTCCCCGACTCATGCTAACAGGATCGAGGAAGTGTTTGTATCCGTATTAATACGGTTCTAGTACTGGCTGGGAGTTGGGACCGGCTAGGTTGTGGAGCGGCTAGGGCGTTTGACCTGTGAATTTGCGGAGGGGCTCCGTCGCGGGACCGGACGACGGATGCGGGAGCGGCGGTCGCGTTTTGGTCCCGGGCGAATTAGAACGTCGGCGGGGATGTGGAACTTCTTGTGTAGAGAGCGAATCATGTTTAAGGAGAGCGGGCGCTTACCGTTCATCACTTCGTAGACGCGCGTTCGGCCGCCAATGACGCCAATCAATGCTCGAGAGTCTTTGCCGCTTTGTTCCAGGCGAAATTTAATTGCCTCGATGGGGTTGGGAAGATCGATTGGATAATGCTCGCGCTCGAAGGCTTCGATGAGAGTGGCGAGCACGTCGAGCTCATCGCTTTCGGCAGAACCTTCCCGCGAATCCCACAAGGCTTCCACGCGACGGAGGGCGCGTTCGTAGTCCGCTTCGCTGCGAATGGGTCTAATCGCCATATCTCACCCTCCTGACATCGATTTCGTCATAGTCTTTGTGAGTTCCAATCCATTTAATGAACACAATCTGGTGCCGGTAGTTAACGGCGACGACGAGCCTGTAATCGTTGCCTTTGATGTTGAATACGACTCTATCTGATCCGACGATGCTGGCGTTTGCGTATGCTTTCAGAACATCTGCCGGCGTTTTCCATTGGGCTCGCATCGCTTCGTGGAACCAGGCGTCAAGGGCTGCTTTGACGGCTCTGTGGTCCTTGTTGCCTTTACGACTTTCGACGAACTGTCGGAGAGTCTTTCGGGCAATGACCCTCACAGTCGAGTCCGGCGCAGCATAGAGTCATTATACGATGTTCCCAAAATGGGTACAAGTCGAGAATGCAGAGATGAACAGCAAAGAGCTCGCGGGAAGGGCTCCGCGAGAGGTGGGGGGCTTCGCGCCGCCGTCTTTTTGGCACGGCTGAAGCCGTGCCCTGACGAAGGAAACGATGCACGCGCGGGTGAGTCAGCGCGTAAGGAAGGGCGCTGCGCGCGAACTGTGTACCCAGCCTTACGCGCTGGGCTAAGTTGTGTCGCGCCTACGGCGCTTGGGGGAGGCGATTCGTGAGCAGGTGATTCATGGGTCGCGATCGGATCTCCGCGGGCTTCCCACGGCTAAAGCCGATTATGAGTTTGCGCTTTTTTCGCTGGACTGAAGTCCAGCTCCCCCTGCTAAGCAGGGGGCTCCCACCGAACGTCCTAACAGACAAGAGAAACTCAAAGACAACTCGCGGGAACGGCGCCGCGAGCGGCGGGGGCTTCGCGCCGTCGTCTTTTTGGCACGGCTGAAGCCGTGCCCTGACGAAGCAAACGATGCACGCGCGGGTGAGTCAGCGCGTAAGGAAGGGCGCTGCGCGCGAACTGAATACCCAGCGCTCCCGCGCTGGCTAAATGGTGCACCTCGGCGCTTGAAGGGAGGCGATTCGTGAGGATTCGGGTGCGATCGGATCTCCGGGGCTTCCCGCGGCTGAATCGACGATGATTAAGCCTTCTTCGCTGGACTGAGTCCAGCTCCCCCTGCTAAATTGTGTCGCGCCTACGGCCTTGGAAGCGGAGCGGAGGCTCGGACGGATCAGGATGTGGGGATTTTGGAGTTGGGGGGTCTGGTGATTGGCTCGATTTTCTCGATTGAGATTGAGTGGAGGCCGCCGCGCTCGAAGAGTTTGCCGCTTACTTTTACGTACTTGCCTGCGTAGGGCAATAGTTGGGAGTGGACGCTTTTATCGGGGGTTTCGCTTGAGATCGGGACGTAGAGGAAGCCGTCTTCGGAGAGGATTACGAGGGGCGAGCCTCCGCGGACACATTCTTTCAGGCAGTCCTTTGCCACCGGGGTGGTTGCCGCACCCGCTTTGGGGTTCTGAACAAGACAAGCGACATCGCGAACGTAGCCGGTGATGACGCCGGGAGTGCCGGCGGTCTCGTCCGCGGGATTCTGTGAGGACGTGGCGTGGGCTGTGTTGTCTGCGGGATGAGACTGTTGCGCAAATGCTCCGGCGACGAGCAGCAGCGCGCAGAGTGTGACAAGTATTGCTTTCATATTCGAGACTTTCATATTCGAAGTACGGCCTCCTCGGTTCTTTGTTGTTTTGGTGTTGACCGATCGCTAGACCGTCGACTCCTTCAGACTAGAGTGAGACTGGCTGTGGATGTTTAAGTGAGCAGTGAAATCTGAATGGAGCCGTCACGCCCTTCATGAGGACAAAGGAAAGGGTTCGAGCGCACATTAACGTTCTTGCCGGGTGCAATTTCATTGTATGGCCCTCACGCCCATCCTCTTCAGCGTGGGTGACCACGACTGCACTTCCAACCCACCAGGTCGCCATCGCGAGCGAAAATGATCACGTCGATCCCGGTTGTGGGCACCGATCGAGCTTTGGGGCGCTGATAATTCCGCGTTGCGCATCGACATGGAAATTCCGAGAGCTGACAACTTCGCGGCCGCCGGTAATGATTGAAGGGTGAGCGTCGTTGGGAACACCACTCCCGAAAAAGACAGTGTAAATCGCGGTTAGCCGCGACGTCATCAGATGGCGCGCCATTCGAACGAGCTTGTAGCTAACCGTTTGCCCCTCCTTCATGACGTATCGGATCACGCCCTGCAACACGGAGCAAAGCGAACGTAGTCGTCTGGTATTGCGGCAGGTCGGGAGATTTCGGGGACGAGGAAGTCCAGAGTCGGACCCGGCCCCTTCTCTAAAAGGTCAAAGCTGATGTGACCGCTGTCACGGTCTTTTACGGCCGAGACCCAAATCTCATCTTCGGTGCGCCCTCCTGTTCCCACACAGGTGACTCGGCCGTCAGGCTCGACCACGAGCGTCTGACTCACTAACCGTCAGGTAAGTCACCGCGTCGGGTGGTTCAATTTTCGCGTGGAGGAAAAGGCCGCGCTTTTTCTCAACCGTGAGCCGAGTCGACTCGCCTACGTGAAGCGTGGTCGTCGGAGCGCTGAGCGACAGGCCTTCGAAGAAGTTGAGCGTTGCGCTGAAGCCAGTGGCTGCTTGCCAAACGAAGATCGCCAGGCCGAGGGCCAAGACTGCGAGCGCGATGGTGGCAATTTTTATTTTTTGAGGCATCCAGACTCGTTTGTCGGAATATAACCCACCTTGGATGGCCTTGGTGTGCAGCGGGTCTGATGCGTAAACAGCGAAAACTTCTTGGACGCGAGCTAAGGAATGCGGCAGAGGCTCGCGGGAAGGGCGCCGCGATCGGTGGGCGCGTTTACGGCGCTTGGAGAAGCAACATGCGGGGAAGAGTCAAAAGCGTCCCACCCTTCAGAAACCGAAGGATGGGGCACCCGAAAGTTCAAGTCCAGAGACGTAAAGGCTGGGCCACCCGCCGACAAAACCGATTATAATCAAGAACGACAGCGGAATATAACGCATTTGACGTATGGTATCCTAACCGAGTTCATAGTTCATCGATAAACTTACTAAGCCAGCCTATACTTCCCCTCCGAAATGAAATGCAAGATATCGAGGTCGCGGAGAACTTGGAGTTGCTGGCGGATCTTGTCACGGACGTGACGATTGGCAGGATGCAGCTTCGCGAGTTTTTCTTCTGACTCATAGACTTCTTTTAAGCGAAATTCTGGCTTACCGAGCGAGCGGACTACGTTGAGGACATCGAGGGTCCAGCCGCGCTGTTTGGCGTCCAACTTGGCGAGCGGGCGGATTCGGTTGTATTGCCGACGAACTGCTGCAGGTGTGACCGGCTTTCCGTCCGAAATAATTTTGATTCGAGCGTCCGACGGGATTGAGTGCAGAAGAATGTTGCAGCCGACCCATCCTGCACGGCGCGCCGTTTCAGCTAGCGGTTTTCGCTTCTCAATTGCGGAGAGCGGAAAGGCAAAGTGCGGAATTAAGATGACATTCTTTACGACCCAACCTGAAACCCCGTAGTGCATCGCAAATAGGTTCGGAGTACGGTTTTCCATGATGGCGCGGACCATTGTGCTGTGAGCAGCGTCCACGATTCGGCGGGAGAAGGCGCAGGATTGGGCTTTCAACTGATAGGTCGCCGCGCATTTTGGGCATTGGAAATCGATTGCTGGCGTGTTTGCGGCGGACGAATCGAGCGCAGGAGAGTTGCAATTCGGGCAGTATAAATTCGCTGAGGCCCATGCTTCGGTGGCGATGCGGGCGCGCTGAGCTTTGCTTGTGTAGGCGTCGAGTCCGCCGCTGGGGAGGGCGACTTGCACGGCGGCATTAGATCACCTTCTAGCTAGCCGCGAAAGGTGCGCTGCGAAAGGCGAGCCCTCGCTCCGCTCTGTTCTAGGTGCGCGCTTCGCGCGGGTTTGTTTTTGTCGCGGTTAAAACCGCGACCTACAAGGCAACTGTAGATCCCTCACGCCATCCGCAAAAGGCGCGGGTGGGTTCGGGATGACTGTGTGGTGATATGCGACGCCGCAGCGGCGACTCTGTCTACGCGAGATAAATTTCGGTTTCGGTCTTGATGATGAAGAGGGCGTCGGAGTCGGAGGCGCCGGAGGAGCGGAATTGTGCGCGGGCTTCGTCGAGAGAATCAGCGAGGACGGAGAAGATGACGCGGCGATCGGCGCGACCGATGAAATGGAAGCGTCGCTCTTGTTGGACGAGTTGGAGTGGGCCGGGCACACGAGCGGCGCAGTTTGCGTCGCTACTCGATCGATCCACGGATCGCGATGGCGGATCAAGATCAAAGTGGAGGCAAACAGCAGAAATCTGGACCTGTACCAGATCGGAACAGAGGCGGCGGAGGGAGAGCGCGACGGATTCGGCAGTGAGTTCGCAGCCATAGGCGTGGCGGCGCAGGCGCAGGGCGCTGAGGATCGTGGTGCCGCCGCCTAGGAATGGATCGAGGACGAGGTCGCCTTCGTCGGAGGCGGCTAGGAGGATGCGTTCGAGGAGGGCGATGGGCTTTTGGGTGGGGTGCTTGCCGTGGCGCTTTTCGGATTTGTCTGGGGGGAGGATTGGCCAGACGGATTTCATTTGTTTGCCGCCGGCGATTTCTTTCATGTGCTTGTAGTTGAATTTGTGGCGGGACTTTTTGTCGCGCGCGGCCCAGATGATGGTTTCGGTGGCGTGGGTGAAATAGCGGCAGGAGAGATTGGGAGGAGGATTGGGCTTGACCCAGGAGATGTCGTTGAGGAGCTTGAAGCCGAGCTGCTGCATGGCGAAGCCGACGGAATGGATGACGTGGCTGGTGCCGCTGACCCAGATGGTGCCGTTGGGCTTGAGGACGCGCTGGCAGGCGGCGAGCCAGGCGCGGTTGAACTCATGAACTTTGTCAAATCTGTCCCTTACCGGGTCAAGGTCGGCGCCGGGTAATTTGTCCCACTGGCCTTTATTGACGCTGACCATGCGGCCGGCGTGGCAGGTGATGCCGTTGTTGGAGAGGAAGTAGGGCGGGTCGGCGAAGATGAGGTCGACGCAGGCTGGGGGGATGGCGGCGAGGATGTCGAGGCAGTCGCCCTGGAAGATTTTGATGTGGTGCTTGGGGTCGTGGAAGACGGGGGCGGGGAGGGCTCCGCCTTCGCTAAGACTTCGGCGCGACGGATCGGGGGCGGCAGCTTGGGCCTGTGCGGCGGCGCTGGGCTGCGCGGCTTGGGCTTGTGTGGATGTGGCGGCGAGATGCGGCGTGGATTTGGGCACGGTTTCGGGGGTGTTGATGATCAAGTGGGATCGTTGATCGAATGGTGAATGGTGTCAAGGGCGGGGAGGGGGCTGGAAAGCCGGAGCGAGGGGAGTGAGTCAAAAGACCCACCCTTGCTGAAGGCGCAAAGGATGGGGCACCCGCAAGTTCAGCACGTGAATCAACACCTGCCGGTCTAAAGACCGGCGCTACAGTAAAGCAAAAGCTGGCCCGCCCGAAAGTTCGCAGAGTTTTGCAGAGTGAAGAATGCCGCGCAGCGGTCGGTTTTTCCCGGGGTGGCTCCTGGGGGCGTTGGACCGGCCGGCTGCGCGTTTGGTGAAGTTCGTTCGCGACTAAGGTGCGATCGCTACTGGGTTGCGGCCTTGGGCGAAATGTTGCGGGCTACGAGTTTGCCGTTGTCGGAGCTTTCGTATTGGACGCTGGCCATGGTGCCGACACTGACGCGGCCGGTGACGCGAGTATTGTCGTCGATCGCGAATTGCATCGTGCTCGGGCTGTTGTTGTTAGTTACCTCGAGCGAGATGGATTTTTTATCGGGAGCGATGGCGGTGACCTTGCCGGAAACTTCGTTGGCTTGCGCGTTGGCCTGATTGCCCTGCTGCGCCCCATGCCATGCTGCGGAAATGTGATGCGCGGACGCTGAAGCAGCGAAAAGCAAGAATGCTGCGAAAGCGGCGCCCGAGAGAAAGTTGCGAAGCGTTGGTTTGCGAATTTCTGACTTGGCCATTGGCCTTGCCTCCTAGAGGTCTAGTGAATCTCGTGATGTGGGCGGGGCAGATTGGGCGGGCGAAGGGGCTTGGGCAGATGCTGGGCCAATCGCGCAGATTGTTTGCCGATGGGCGGATTGACGGCGCGCGGTCAAAGAAAGCGCGTTAGAGGGTGGCGACAGTACGGGCGCGGCTTAGTACGAGCGCGGGGAGGGGGCGAAATTATTGCACGGGGGCGGAGTTTTCTTTTCAGGTGTGGGGACGGCACTTGGATGGCGACGGGCTTGGCGGATTGGGAGCATACGGGGCGCAAGCGCGTGGCGGGGGGCGGTGGAACGGGCTAGGCTTAGGGTTCGGGAGATTTCGATTTCTGGAAATCGAAATCCCCACCCTTCGCAACGGCGGCGAAGAGTGGGGCATCCGTAAAGGCTAGGGCAACGGCAAAAGAGCCGGCAAGATGCCGGCGCTACAAGGGAAAAGGCGACGGCGATAGGAAAAACACAAAGAGGCCAACGCGATGCGGATGCAGAAAAATAGTGGGCGGAATGGCGGGGCGGAAGTGCTGGGGACGATGTCGGCAATCCACGCGCCGCAGGTGCAGGATTTTCAGTTTGTGAAATTTCGCACGGAGGGCGAGGTGGCGCGGCTGACGCTGGACCGTCCTGAACACAATTTGCTGAACGAGCGGATGCTGGCGGAAGTGGCGGCGGGAATCAATTCGCTGAGCGAGCGCGCCGAAATTAAATTGATCGTGATGGATTCCGCAGGGAAAGCTTTTAGCGGCGGCATCGAGCTGGGGGAATATACCCAGCGGCGCGTGTTTCAATTGCTGGACGCGTTTCACAACGCGTTTTCGGCGATGCTGGACACGTCGAAGCCGGTGCTGGTGGTGATCAATGGGCCGGCGTATGGAGGAGGCGCGGAGCTGGCGGCGCTGGGCGATCTGGTGGTTGCGACGCCGCGCGCGCGATTTGCGCAGCCGGAAATTAAGCTGGGCGTGTTTCCTCCGCTGGCTGCGGCGATTCTGCCGTACATTCTGGGACCGAAGCTGGCGCTCGAGCAGGTGTTGACGGGCGAGGTGATGACGGCGGAGCGGGCGCGGGAAGTGGGGCTGGTGAACTGGCTGGTGAGCGAAGAGGAGCTGCCGAAAAAAGTAGACGATTTGATTGCGAAGGTGACGGCGCAGTCGGGGCCGGTGTTGACGATGGCAAAGAAGGCGATTCTGGGGAGCCTGGGGTTGCCGTTGCGCGATGGCGTGCGCAATTCGATGAAAGTATTTTTGAACGAGCTGGGCGATTTGGAAGATTCGCAGGAAGGTTTGCGGGCGCAGGTGGAGAAGCGCGCGCCGAAGTGGAAGAACCGCTGAGCGTGCGGCGCGGCCGCTGCGAATTGACAGCGTGAGATGGCGCGCATAGACTTCCGATGGACAATTTAGCTGGCACGGGTTGAGGGGAAGGCCGTGAAAATCGGCCACGGTCCCGCCACTGTGAACGGCCGGCGCGCGAGTGATGGCGCGAGCGGCTGTGAGTCAGGAAACCTGCCCGGGCTGGTCGAAGCTGGCACTCTTCGCGAGAAGGAGTGTGGCGAATGGCCTCGCTATTCTCGCGAGGCTTTTTTGTTGGGTAACGAGATTTTGCTTTTGGTTCGACTGGCGGAGCGAGCGCGAGTTGCGCAGGTGCTTGGTGCGCGCTCGCCCGAGCACAGGCAAGAGTGCCTGTGCCACTTGTCGCGAGGATTTTTGTTTTGGTGGTGTTGGGTTTCGCGGAGGCGGGTTGGGGCGCGTGTGGCGATCACGGCAACTTTTCTGCGCGGGGATTTTTTGCGCGATGCTTGGCTGTGCTGCGGCACACGCAGCTGCCAGGGCGCTAGACGTCGCGCATGCAACAGCGCTGTATCAGGATAGCGGCTCGGCGAAGACTGATGCCGCCCGAGTTGTCACGGATGAAACTGGGCGGCGTGTTGCGATTCCGGCGCACGTGAAGCGCGTTGTGTCGCTTGCGCCGAATTTGACCGAGACGATTTATGCGCTCGGACTCGAGGAGCGGCTTGCGGGCGACACGGATTATTGCGACACGCCGCCGGCTGCAAAACTAAAGCCGCACGTAGGCGGCGCGCAGAACCCGAGTCTTGAGGCGATCGTCGCGCTGCATCCGGATCTGGTGCTGGCAACGACGTCGATCAATCGCATCGAGACGGTTGAAGGCCTCGCGAAAGTCGGCGTCGCGGTGTACACGACAGACCCGCAGACGGTGCGCGGAATGCTGGAGTCGACGGCGCACATTGCGGGGCTGATGGGAGCGGAGGCGCAGGGGTCGGCGCTCGTCACGCGACTGCAGGCGCGGCTCGATGCGCTTGCCGCGCGGCTTGCGGATCTGCCGCCGATGCATGCGTTGTTCGTGGTGTGGGAGGATCCGCTGATCACCATCGGGCAAAATACTTTTATTGCGGACGCGCTGCGATGGGCGGGAGCCGAGTCGGTGATTTTGTCGCAGCAGAAATGGCCGCGCATGAGTTTTGAGGAAGTTGTGAGGCTGCAGCCGGACTTACATTGTGTTTGCGAGCAATCACGCGGGGTTTGGAGCGGAGGAACTGGGCGCGCTGCGATTACGCGAGGCTGGAAACAACTTCGGGCGGTGGAGTTGGGGCACATCGCGGTGATCAGCGAAGAGATCAACCGGCCGTCGCCGGGATTGGTGGATGCGATTGAGCAGCTGGCGCGGGAAGTGCATCCGGAAGCATTCCTGAAAAAAGAAAATGGAAAAGTGGCGTTGGAAAATAGAAAAGTGAAAGTGGAAAATGGGAATTCAGTGCGCGTGGGGGCGATCGAGGAGTTTGATGGGCGGGCGGGTCTTAGACCCGCCCCTACGAAATTCGATGATGCGTATTTGGGGGCCGCGCTTTGAGGCCGCTTACGCCGCGAAGAATTCTGACCGTGTGCGGGTTGTTGCTGGCGGTGCTTTTTGTCGTGGTTGTGATTTCGCTGCGGATGGGCGCGTATCCGATTTCGATCAGCGAAATTGTGATGACGCTTTTCCGCGGCGTGGCGGGGCAGCGCGAGCAGATACCTTCGGAATTTTGGCTTGTCGTTTTTGGGCTGCGGCTGCCGCGAATCGCGCTGGGAATTTTGGTAGGCGCGGCGCTTTCGACAGCGGGCGCAGGCTTTCAGGCGCTGCTGCGAAATCCGCTGGCCGACCCTTACGTGCTGGGCGTTTCGAGCGGAGCGGCGCTGGGAGCGATCGTGAGCTTGGTGATCGCTCCGCACGTGCCGGGCTTGATTCAGCTCGCGGCATTCGCGGGAGCGGCAGCGACGATCACCGCAGTTTATTTTCTCGGGCGGCGGGGCGGACAACTCGACAGCCCCACGCTGCTGCTGGCGGGAATCGTTTCGGCGTCATTTTTGTCGGCCATCATTATGTTTTTGATGACGACGCTCAGCGGACGCGATCTTCGCGGGATGGCGTTCTGGCTGATGGGCGATTTGTCGTCGCCGGCTGCGATTGATTTGCGCTGGCTTTATTTTATTTTGCTCGTGGTGCTTGGCTCGATTTACACCACGTCGTCGGATTTGAATCTGATTTTAACCGGCGAGCAGGAAGCGCGGCACCTGGGCGTGAACGTGAAGCGCGTGAAGCTGGTGGTTTACATCGGCGCGTCGTTGCTCACGGGCCTCGCGGTTTCGGTGAGCGGCGCGATCGGATATGTGGGGCTGCTAGTGCCGCACGTGATGCGAATGCTGTTCGGTACGGATTACCGGTTGCTGATCCCCGCGTCAGCGCTTGGCGGCGCGATTGCGATCGTGATTGCGGATACGCTGGCGCGCACGGTGGTGGCTCCAACGGAATTGCCGGTGGGCGCGATGACGGCTTTGGCCGGAGCGCCCGTGTTTATTTATCTGATGCGGCGGAAAGTTCGATGAGCGCGACAGCGGGAGGCGGAATGTCGAGCGGCGCGCAGGCGCACACGCGTCCATTCCAAACCGATCCTCGCCCGCGGCTCAAAGTCGAACAAGTCAGCTACGCATATTCCGCGACCGACCGTTCGGCGCCGAAATTTATTTTGGGCCCGGTAACATTCGAAGCGCAGCAGCGGGAATTGATAGCGATTCTGGGTCCGAATGCGAGCGGCAAATCAACGCTGCTGAAATTGCTTGCAGGCGTGGTGAAACCTCTCTCAGGACGCGTCGAGGTCGACGGCGCGGAAGTAGGCGGCCTCGATTTGCGAACGCGGGCGCAGAAAATCGCATTAGTGCAGCAGGAAAGCGAGCTGCTGTTTCCGCTGCGCGTGTGGGAATACGTGCTGCAGGGACGTTACCCGTATGGGCGGCGGCTGCGATTCGAATCCGATGAAGATTGTTTGATGGCTGGAAATGCGCTGGCGCAAGTGGGCGCGGATGCGTTGCGCGACCGGTGGATGGAGCAGCTTTCGGGCGGCGAGAAACAGCGCGTGATTCTGGCGCGGGCGCTGTCGCAGCAACCGGCGCTGCTGTTGCTCGACGAGCCGACGCAGCATCTCGACATCGGCGGCAAAGTGGAATTGTTGCGGCGGTTGCGGAAGCTGGCGGATGAGAATCGCTACACGGTGGTTGTGGTTACGCATGAATTGAATCTGGCGGCGGAGTTTTCGGATCGGATTGTGCTGCTGCAAAAAGGCAAGTCTTTGCGGATTGGGACGCCGGCGCAGGTGTATCAGCGCGATTTGCTGGAAGAAGTGTTCGAGGCGCCGCTTGAGGTGGAGCTGCGAGTGACGGGGCGGCCGCGGGTGATTTTGAGGGGGAGCCATTAGCGCCGGGCGCAGGCGTCGCGGAAGCTGAGATCCTTCGCTGCGCTCAGGATGACATCGATTCTAAGCGTGAGCGGAATGGGATAGGTTCTGCCAAGCATCGTGTTCGGGCACGGCATGCCGTGCCCTGCTGATGGCGCATTGCCGGGTACGGTGAAAAGACCCACGACGAGGAACGCGTCGTCGTGGCTACCAAGGAATTTTATTCGCATCGCGGAGGTGGATGGCTGGCCTTCGCAAGCGGCGCTGGGTGATTTGCGGCGCCGTCCACAATCACGAGAGACTCCGCGCAAGGGAAGACGGTTCAAAGCCGTCGCCGCCGCGCGACTGTAAGGCGGAAATTTTCGGCGCGTGCCACTGTTCTGAGTTCTGAATCGCGAGATTCAGGCCGGAGTGGGAAGGCCGCGCCGCTGCTCTGATTGCTTTTTCGAGAACGTGAAAGCAATCGAAGCGAATCGCCGAGCCAGGAGACCTGCGGAGCCTCAATCCGGAAGCGTTTGCTCGATGCCTGTCGTCTGGGCATGCGCGGCCGGACAACCTTCAACTCCCGCGCGAGAGGGAGAGGAGGAAAAATGAGACTGGCGCGTTTTTTGGCCATAGCAGTTGGAAGTTTTCTAGGATTCCTTTTCGCAGTTCCTTCGCAAACGCAAGCCCAATCGAATTCCACCCGCAACGCAACGATTACAGGAACGCTAACTGACCCGAGTGACGCGGTCGTGTCTGCCGCGCAAGTAATTGCGGAGCCCGTGGATTCCGCGGCTCCGGCAGCACAAGTCACCACGCGAAGCGGTCCTGATGGAAAATTTGTCCTCAGGCTTGCTCCAGGACGTTATCGGGTGACGATCAACGATCGGTCGTTCGAACGCCAGCAGCGAGAGTTCACGCTGACCGCCGGCAGCACGGAAACTTGGGACGTTCGCCTCGCGCTAAGGCAGGAATCGGCCACCGTCATCGTGTCCGCAACGACGATACCGATCGAAGCCGACAAATCGCCGTTTCCGGTGGCGGTGATTTCGCACGAAGACATCAGCGAACGGCAGGAATTGTGGCTGGCGCCGATGTTGATGACGTCAGGTGGAATCAACGTGGCGCAAGAAGGCGCATACGGCGGAATCACCACGATGTTTCTCGACGGCGGAAATTCAAACTTCACGAAAGTGCTGATCGACGGCGCGCCGGCGAACCAGCCCGGCGGCGACATCGATCTCGAGGGATTCGATCTCGGCAATCTCGACAAAATCGAAATCGTGCACGGCGCATCGAGCGCGCTGTACGGATCGGACGCGATGACCGGAACAGTGGAGCTTTTCACGCATCGCGGGACGACGACAATTCCGATCGTAACCGTGTTTGCCGACGGCGGCACATTCGGCACCGGAAACGGCGGCGGAAGCCTGAGCGGAATTCTCGGAAAGTTCGACTACTCGGCGTCAGCTTCCTATTTTTCAACGGCCGGCCAGGGACAGAACGACTATTTTCGCAACACGGCGCTTTCGGGAGCTTTCGGATACAAATTCAGCGAGAACAATCAAATTCACGCGTCGCTGCGAAATGATTCGAACGATGGAGGATCGCCCGGGCAGACGTTTGCGCCGACGCCGACCAACCATATCAATCAGCACAATTTCTTTGCGAGCCTCATCTGGGAATTCGCGCACGGGCCGCATTGGAAATATCGCCTGATGGGAACCGACGCGTATATTCGCCAGACGATTCTCGACACGGACTTTTTTTTCACCTCTCTGAACCGATTTTATCGGACGGGATTGGACGCACAGGCGAGTTACGTGGCAGCGCGCGGAGGCGTGACGCTGGGCTACGCGTACGAAGTGGAAAATGGCGAGCCGGGTGGCCCACCGCACGTCCGGAGGAATAATCAAGCGGGTTACATCGAGGGTCGCTATCAATTTTGGCGACGCGTGCTGGTGACGGCGGGCGGGCGCGCAGAAGATAATGCGAGCTTTGGAACAAAAGTGGTGCCGCGCACAGGGATATCGTATGCCGCGCGATACGGCCAC
This sequence comes from uncultured Acidobacteriota bacterium, assembly GCA_963767205.1. Classification (GTDB taxonomy): domain Bacteria; phylum Acidobacteriota; class Terriglobia; order Acidiferrales; family UBA7541; genus Palsa-295. The sequence goes on along the minus strand of CAVYDF010000015.1, from coordinate 175,858 downwards.
GATTTTTGGGGCTCGACGCGGCTGCGCGCGTCCTATGGACTGGGAATCAAAGAGCCGACTTTCGTGCAGAGCTTCGAAGCCGACCCGTGTTTTCCCGGCAATCCGGATTTGCGTCCGGAGCGTAGTACAACCGTGGATGCGGGGATCGAGCAGATGCTCGCATCGGACCGGCTGAAGCTGACGGTCACATATTTTCACAACGACTTTCACGATATCGTGAGCTTTGGCGAGGATTTGACTCCGACGCCCACCTGCCCCTTCGGCACTGGAACATTTTTCAATACCGACAAGGCGCGGGCTTTCGGAGCGATCTCTGCCTTCGAAGCCAAGGTGACGAACTGGCTGCGCGTGACGGGAAACTACACGTATGACGATTCAAAGGTGCTCGTCTCGCCAAATGCCACCGACCCGACACTGGCACCTGGGAACCGGCTGTTTCATCGGCCGCTACATTCAGCAAACCTCACGATGAATGCAAGGTGGCGGCAGATGAACTGGATGGTGGCGGGAACCTATGTGGGACGCGCAACGGACAGCGATTTCACCGGGCTGGGGATTACGAGCGATCCAGCATGGGTGAGATGGGATGCGGCGGCGATCTTGCCGGTGCATTATGGATTTTCTGTGACGGCGCGCGTCGAAAATATTTTCGATCGAAAATATCAGACGGCTGTGGGCTATCCGGCGCTCGGACGGAATTTCCGGTTAGGGATGAAGTATGTGTGGGGCGGCGGTTAGGCAAGTCGGTCTGGAGCGATTGGCCTTACAAAATTGTTAGCAGCCAATTTGTCCGGGCGGGATAAGAGCGGCGCGGTTCGAATGCTATAATTGGAGGCTCGTCATCCGTTCTTATGGCACGAATCGCTCAAGAGATGCGCGTTTCGCCGGAGGTGATGGCTCGCTATGAGCCGGTCATCGGTCTCGAGGTGCACGCGCAGCTCAAGACACATACGAAAGCGTTCTGCGGGTGCTCGACGCGGTTTGGAGACGCGCCGAACAAGAACACGTGTCCTGTGTGCCTGGGTTTGCCGGGCGCGCTGCCGGTGCTGAACCGCAAGGCTGTGCAGCTGGCGGTGAGGGCGTCGCTTGCGCTGCAGGCGCGGATTCATGAGCGGTCGCGGTTCGCGCGGAAGAATTATTTTTATCCGGATTTGCCGAAGGGCTACCAGATTTCGATGTACGAGCTGCCGCTGGCTACCGGCGGCACGCTCGAAATCGAAATTGAGGGTCGAGCAAAGAAAATCGGGATTACGCGTCTCCATATGGAAGAGGACGCGGCGAAGAATCTGCACGAGGGCTTCCCGGACTCGGACAAGTGGAGCTATATCGATTTCAACAGGGGCGGAGTGCCGCTGGTAGAAATTGTGTCGGAGCCTGATATTCGGACGCCCGCCGAAGCGTATCAATACTTGAACACGTTGAAACAGGTGCTGGAGTACACGGACGTGAGCGACTGCAACATGGAAGAGGGTTCGCTGCGGTGCGATGCGAACGTGAGCGTGCGTCCGCGGGGCGAGTCGAAATTTGGAACGAAGGTGGAAGTGAAGAATTTGAATTCGTTCCGGTATTTGTCGCATGCGCTGGAATTCGAGATCGAGCGGCAAGTGGGTCTGCTGGAGTCGGGCGGCACTGTTACGCAGGAGACGCGGCTTTGGAATGTGGCAGGGGGACGGACGGAGTCGATGCGCTCGAAAGAGTTTGCGCACGATTACCGTTATTTTCCCGATCCGGATTTGCTGCCGGTTATGGTGATGGAGCCGCTGGTGGCAGAGGTGCGCCGCGGAATGCCGGAATTGCCGGCGGCGAAGGTGGCGCGATTTGTAGAGTCGTACGGAATCGCGGCGTATGACGCTGGCGTGCTGACGGCGGAGAGCGCGCTTGCGGATTATTTTGAAGCGGTGGTGCGAGTCGGGGCGGGAGCGAAGGTTGCGTCGAGTTGGATTTCGGTGGAACTGCTGCGGCGATCTGAAGGATGCTGGGAAAGAGATTAGCGATTGTCCGGTGAAACCGGCAGCGCTGGCCGGACTTCTGAAGAAGGTGGAAGGCGGGGAGATTACGGCGGCGAGCGGGAAGAAAGTGTTCGAGAAGATGTTCGAGACGGGAAAGAGTGCGGAGGAAATTATCGCGTCGGAGGGTTTGGCGCAAATTTCGGACGCGGGGTCGATCGAGACGGTGGCACGGCAAGTGGTGACGAAGAGCCCGGAAAATGTGGCGAAATACAAATCGGGCAATGAGGGCGTGTTCAAGTTTTTTGTGGGGCAGGTGATGAAAGAGACGCGCGGGCAGGCCAACCCGCAGATTGTGAATGAAATCCTAAAACGCGTGCTCGCGGAAGCGTAGGGTGTGATGGCGACGAAAGCGGAAACATCGAAAGTGCTGAAAGAGGGCGACAAGGCGCCGGCGTTTCGGGTGACGGCGGACGATGGGGAAAAAGTGTCGCTCGGGGAATATCGCGGCAAGAACGTGATTTTGTTTTTCTATCCCAAAGCGAATACTCCCGGTTGAATCAACGAAGCGTCCGAGTTTCGTGACGCCATCAAGAAGTTCGAAGCGGAAAATACGGCGATCCTGGGCTGCAGCGCGGACTCTGTGGAAGCGCAGACGAAATTCAAAGTGAAGCACAAGTTGAATTTTCCTTTGCTGGCGGACACGGAATTCGAAGTGATTGAGTCGTTCGGCGCGCGGAGGATGAAGAGCTTCCTGGGGAAATCTTTCCTGGGGATCGTGCGGATGACGTATTGGATTGATCAGGACGGGCTGATTCGCAAGATTTGGGATAATGTGACCCCGAAGGGGCACGCGGCTGAAGTGCTGGCGGCGATTCGCGGGGAATAGGATCGCTTCACGGAAATAAACGAACTTCAGGGGCTAAAGCCCTTCTGTTTGGTTCCGTTTATGTCGCCCCTGAAGGGGCGACCCACAAACCGACTCTTTGCCTTCGTTTTCTCCACGATTGCAAGTGTGATGACAACCTAATCTAAATTGTGATGCGGAAAATGTCGGCGTCTGGTTCGATTAGGGCGTTGTCGATCAGGCGCGTTTTTCCTACCTGCGCGGCGAGCAGGACTTAGGCAACGGTTGCGTAGCACAGTAACGGGCTCGAGAGATTCTGCGTCAACAATTTCCACGTAGTCGGTTTTAACTCCTGGTTCTGAATCCAACACACGGCGAGCGGTGGCGATCAGGTGCGCCGTGTCGCGTTGTCCCGCGTTGATTTCGGCTTTCACGGCTTCGAGAGAGCGATTTAGCGCAGTGGCGGCGCGGCGATCGTCGGGGCTTAAGTACGCGTTGCGCGAGGAAAGCGCGAGGCCGTCCGGTTCGCGCACGATGGGGCTGACTACGATCTCTGTGTCGAGGTTCAGGTCGGCGGCCATTTGCTGGATGATGCGGCATTGCTGGGCGTCTTTGCGGCCGAAGTAGGCGAAGCGGGGCTGCACGATTTCGAAAAGTTTCAGGACTACCGTGGCTACGCCCTGAAAATGGCCGGGGCGCGAGCGCCCTTCGAGGCGATTGCTGAGGCCTTCGACGTTCACCAGCGTGCGAAAGCTCTTCGGATAGATTTCTTCAGCTGGCGGAGCGAATAAATAATCGACGCTGAGACTTTCGAGCAACGCTCGATCGGATTCGAGCGTGCGCGGATATTTCTGAAAATCCTCGGTGGGGCCAAACTGCTTCGGGTTCACAAAAATCGAGACGACGACTGGCGAGCATTGCGCCTTCGCGGCTTGTATAAGAGACGCGTGGCCTTTGTGCAGTGCGCCCATCGTGGGCACGAAGCCGAGGATGCGGTCTTCGTGAGCGCGCGGCACGGCCAATCTGCTTCATCCAAGAGACGGTGCGGACGATTTCCATTAGAGCTTTTCGTTTGGGGAGATGCGACTCGGAGCTGCGGATGGCATCAGGCGGAGGCCTTCGCGGCGCGTTCGCGATAGAAGAAAATTAGATCCGTGGAATTTGCTGATGCGCCGAGTTGGCGGAGCATTGTGGCGACCTGGCCGCGATGATATGTGCCGTGATTCACTAGGTGCTGAAGCATTTGCCAGAGCGGCTCTGCCTGTGGAACTCCTTTTGTCGTCTTGTGTTCGACGATTCGCGTAATGTCCTCGGCTTTTAGCGCATCGATGTAGCCAATGAGGCTCGTTTCGACTTCTTGCCAGCGGCGGCGAAGAGAGTCGAGAGTGGGAAACTCCGAGCCGGGGCGGAGCGAATTCGCGGAGCGGCCGTGCCAGCGCTCGAGCCAGAGCCATTCGACTTCGCAGATGTGCGAGAGCGTGTCGCGGACGGAGCGGAAACTTGAGCCGACGTCACGGGTGAATTGCTCGTCGGATAAAGTGGAGCAGGCATCGAGCGAGCGGCGATTGGCCCAGGAATTGTATTCGTAGAGAAGGCAGAAATCTTCGAGGTTCATTCGAGGCTCCTGATTTTTGGCAGGGCAGGGTTTAGCTTGGCACAGTTTGAATTTCCTGCGCAAGAAGCGTCAACCAGTAAAACGGAAACCCTGCCGGTCTGAAGACCCTTCGAAACTCAGGGCAAGCCGGCGCTACAAAAGGCAAAGCGCCGCACGATGCAGCACAGTTGCCGATCAGGTGCGTTGGCGGGCCAGCAGTTGCTGGCGCAGCTCGGCCGGGGAGTGGTAGGACTCGGCGTCCGAGGGGAAGCTGCCGCTTTGCACGTCGTTGCAGAATTCCGTGGCTGCGCGCGTGATTTCGGCTGAGAGATTCGCGTACTGGCGCGCGAATTTCGGCTTGTGGCCCATCGTTAGGCCGACTAGATCGTGGAACACGAGGACCTGGCCGTCGCAATCCGGGCCTGCGCCGATGCCGAGCGTGGGAATGCGAAGCTGGCGCGTGATTTCGGCGGCGAGATCGCGCGGGACGGATTCGAGAACGACTGAAAATGCGCCGGCTGCTTCGACGGCGTGGGCATCGCGTTCGAGCTGCTTGGCGGCGTCGGGCGTCTTGCCCTGCACGTGAAAGCCGCCGAGCGCGTTGATGGATTGCGGCGTGAGGCCGACGTGACCCATCACCGGAATTTCCGCTTCGACGAGGCGCGAAATCAATTCGAGGCGGCGCTCGCCGCCTTCGATTTTCACGGCTTCTGCGCCGGCTTCCTTCACGAGGCGAATCGCGTTCTGAACGGATTCGTTGATCGAAACGTGGAAGCTGCCAAAGGGCATATCGGCAACGAGCAACGCGCGTTTCGTGCCGCGGCGGACGGCGCGCGTGTGATGAATAATCTCATCGAGCGTGACGGGCAGCGTGCTGTCGTAGCCGAGAGTGACCATGCCCAGCGAATCGCCGACGAGGATCATATCTACTCCGGCTTCGTCGAGAAGGCGCGCGGTGGGATAGTCGTAGGCTGTGAGAAACGTGATCTTTTTTGTTGCGGGGGAGCCGGGAAATACCTTGCGGGAGAGAATGTCAGGCACGGTGACTTTACCGTTGCCCGCACGCGGTGCAACACTCATTTTCGCCTCCGGTGCCGCTCCCGGACTTCGGGATGCAGCCCACTAGCTGATTAGATGCTATCAGAAGCGGGATGGTTTGGGCAAGATTTCGAGATGGTGCTTTCGGAGGTCCCCCGGCAAGCCGGCTGCCGGGCTCTCAGGCTTGGGTGACTGGTGCGGGCATTTGCGGTTCTACGCCTCGCCAGCCTACTGGACGGCCTCTGACGGCTTCTCTGAGGGCGCGGAAGAGAACGACGTACATCATCTGGCGATAGTAGAAGCGCTGGAGAATCAGCGGAGCTAGAAGGGTCCAATCCTCGTTTTTCTCGAGAGCAAAAGCGACGACACAGGTGAGCAGGTCAATCATCATGAAAATTGCGAAGAAGATGAGCGAGCGCTCGACGTCCTGTGATGTCCAGAGTTGGGGCAGGCGGGCGATGCGAAGTTGCGCCAGTCCCCAGAGAGCGATCGAGAGCAAGAACAGCAGGTCGATCACCGGAGAAACCAGCGGCAGCAAAATCTGGAACAGAAAAATATTGGGTATCGCGACCCAACCGAGAGTTCCGTAACGGGGCTTGCCTACGGCGTCGCGGTGTTTCCAGACGGCTTGCAGCGTGCCAAAGGTCCAGCGGAAGCGCTGGCGAATCAGGGCTTCGACGGTCTCTGGAACTTCGGTGCGGCCAATGGCGTCTTCGTCATAGAGAATTTTCCAGCCTTCGCGACGAATCGTGAGCGTGAGGTCAGTATCTTCCGCAACCGTATCGCCTGAAAATCCGCCGTGACTTTTCAAAACGTCGGCGCGCCACGCGCCGGCCGCGCCCGGCACCACCGGAATGCAATTCAACAGATCGAAAGCGCGCTTTTCGAGATTCTGGCTGGTGATGTATTCGAGAGCCTGCCAGCGAGTGAGCCAGCGATTGCGGTTCATCACTTTGACGTTGCCAGCAACGGCGCCGACGTTGGGATCCGCGAAATGGCGCGCCAGAAGCGGAATCGCATCGGGGTCCACCATCGTATCCGCGTCGATCGAAACTACGACTTCGCCGGTTTCCTCAGCGAGACCGTGGTTCAGTGCCGTGGGCTTGCCGCGATTGGGCTGCAGCAGGAGACGCACGCGCGAATCCCGGCCAAAATTTTCGCGGACCAATTCGGCGGTGTGATCGGTGGAACCATCGTCAATCACAAGAACTTCGAGCTTTGGATAATTCGAGGCGAGGACGGATCGTATGGTATCGAGAATCGCCGCTTCCTCATTGTAGGCGGGGATCAGAACGGAAACAGTGGGCTGGTAACCCGGATGGTCCGGCGGAGAAGGCCGAAATTTTTCAGCCAGGGCGAGCAAGCCAATCACGAGGGCGCGGCCGCTGACGAGCAGGATTCCGGCGATAAAAATGAAACCGATGGCGCTGCGAAACATCCGGAACACATCGAAGATGAAAGCATCGGCGCGCGCAAGCAGCCATTCTTCGTGGCTGAGCGGCATCATCACTTGCGCTCGCGTCTGATTCAGCAGCGCGGAAACGGAAACGAATTCGTAACCTTTCGCGCGAAGCCCATCAATCACGCGCGGCAGAGCCTCGACGGTGTGGCTGCGGTCGCCGCCGCCGTCATGCATCAAGATGATGTTGCCCTTGTCGGCTGTCGCGTCGGTCGATCACACGCTGCACAATCGTGTCTGCCGGCGGCGGAAGACCGCCATTCGGCTCACCCCAATCGTGCGGATCGACTCGCGCGCCGATGATGATGTATCCCATGGCCTGCGGAATCGGGAGCATCTGGATTTCGCTGGCGGTTTCCGGCTGGTGATCGATGCCGTAGGGCGGGCGAAAGAGCAGAGTCTTCACACCGAGGCTGCTTTCAAGAAGCAGCTCGGTAAGATTCAACTCGATCTGCAGCTGAGATTTCGTAATCGCTTCGAAATCGGGATGCGTGAAGGTGTGATTGCCCACCTCGTTGCCGAGCGCGTACTCACGCTTCACGAGGTCGGTTTCGAGATTCGCGGTTTCTCCAATCACGAAAAAACATGCGGGAACATTTTTCTGCTTCAGGATATTGAGAATCTGAGGCGTCCACTGCGGATCGGGGCCATCGTCAAATGTGAGCGCGACTTTCTTCGGCATGTCGCCCATCTGCTGGATTCGCCAGGTGAGCGGATAGCTTTTGAAAGTTTCATCGTCGAAGAGGTCGGTATCCGAGTCGTAGTCAAACGTGCGCCGCCCACTTTGCGGCGTGGCAGTGATGCGCCAGATATCGCCATCACCTTCCAGGATCAAATCGTAGCCCGGAGGAACATCCTCGAGTTTGTTGCGGATTGCATCGTCCGGGCGAGTAGCGTCCCAGATATACCAGAGCGACGGATCTTCCATCCCCAGGCGCCAAAGGGCGGTGCCTTGCACGTGAGCGCGCTCGGCGGTGCGGAGCTCGTTGTAGGCGGTAATGCCGTCGAGCATCCAGACGTTGTGGACCACGTCATGCTCGTCCTCATAGGAATAGTGGGGACTGAGAGATTCGGGATCGAATTCAATGTCGGTTTGCGATTCGACGGCGGTGATCACGGCTTGCTGGAACGTGACGGCCTGGGCCACGGGATGCGGATCGGTCTTCGTCTTTGTGGGCCAGTCGTAGCCATAATTGGCGATGCCCATCACGATTTTTTCCGGCGGGACGAGCTTCAGGATGTTGTTGATATTGTGGACGAACCATTCCTGGGAGACGACCGGACCGGGAGCAGAAGCGGGCCAATGAAAGTCGTAGTTCATCAGGATTATGGCATCGGCTTGCGACGCGAAATATTTGTAGTCGTAGCTCCAATCGGCAGCGGGCAGGGCCACCATCAATTTCAGGTTGGCCGAGTGCAGAGCCGAGGCGAGATCGTGAATGAAATGCTGAAAGTTCTCCTGGCTTTCTTTGGGAACTTCTTCGAAATCGACGACGATGCCGGGCTCGTGCTCGGAATTGGCGAAGGCCTCGAGCGACTTCGCAAGTTTCTCCCGTGAGGCCGGGCGGGCCAGCATTTCCGCCATTTCGTCGACCTTCCAATCCTTGCCGTCGTAATTGTTGACCATGGACATGACGGGCAGCTCGACGCCCTTGGCTTTGATCGACTGCATCCAATTCACGAGCTTGGGATCCTGGTCAATATCGAGATGGCCGTCTGTGGAGACGGCGTGCAGGGCTTCCGGGATCAGGAGGTCGAGATCGTGAAAATGGGCCTGGAGAGAAGCGAGGCTATTGGAATCCCAGCTGACGTAGAATGCGGCGCGCAGCGGATCGTAATTCTGAGGAATTTTGCCGAGTTGTGAGACTTTGTGTTTTCTGCCGGGGCGAATTGATTTCGGCTTCAGGCGGCCGCGAATCGCGTGAAGAGTGCCATGCGTATCGGCGCGAAGAATATCCGGCAGATCGGGATTGCGAATTACGTTGATGACAAAAATGATGAGGACGACGGTGAAAAATCCGCCTGCAAGCTCGAAAACGCGGCGTGTGCGGCGCCAGCGACGGCGCTGCTCGTCGTAGAAAATGGGCTTGCGTTCAGGCATTCGGGCAATCCAAGCTAGCCGTCCGATCGTGACGTGTCAAATCGCGTGTCCAATCGCATGTCCAATGACGTGTCAATGACTCCTACAGCTAAGATGCGCACCCACATCGCTTTTGCCGCACTGACGGGGCTGATGCTGAGGATTTATTTCGTGCTGAAATTTCCCGTGACGCAATCAGGCGATGCACCATTCTACATCGAGCTGGCGTGGAATTGGCTGAAGAACGGGGTGTATGGGTTTCCGGTGAACGGCCATCTGACGGCCGTGGATATGCGCGTGCCCGGGTATCCGGCGTTTTTGGCGGGTATTTTCGCGTTTGCGGGGAAATCGCCGCGTGCGGTGATGCTGGCGCAGTGTGTGGTGGACGTCGCCGGATGTTTCCTGATTGCGCTGATTGCCGAGCGGCTGGCGCCGGCGGAATCGCGGCGACGCGTGTTCATCGCGGGGCTTTGGCTGGCGGTGTTGTGTCCCTTTACGGCGAACTATCCGGCGGTGGTGCTCACGGAAACGCTCGTTACTTTTCTGACTGCGATAGCAATTCTGGTGCTGCTTGAGACGGATCTTGGGCGGCGGGCTACGAATAGCGCCGCGATGTATGCCGCAAATGGATTCTTCACGAATCCGTGGCTGCTGGCGGGAATCGTCGTCGGATTCGGCACACTGGTTCGGCCGGAAACACCGCTGCTATTGATCTCGGGAGGACTCGTATTGTGCGCGAGATGGTGGCGGCCGCAGGATTGGCCAAAGCTTGCCCGAGCGGGAATCTTTCTTGGGTTGGGCGTGCTGCTGCCGCTGCTGCCCTGGGCCGCGAGAAATTGGAGGGTGCTGCACAAGGTGCAGTTTCTTGCGCCGCGTTACAGCGAATTGCCGGGCGAGTATACGCCGTTGGGATTGACCGATTGGACCAGCACGTGGATGTGGCGCTTTCGCGACGTGTACCGGGTGACGTGGAAGGTGAATGACGAGCCGATCTCGGCGGATGCCCTTCCTGCCGGGGCGTTCGATTCTGCTGACGAGCGGGAGCGGGTGGCGACTCTTTTCGAGAAATATAATGAGAGCTTGACGATGGACCCGGAGCTTGACGGGCAATTTCGCGAAATCGCGCACGAGCGGACCGCGCGGCACCCATTGCGCACGTATCTCGAGGTCCCGTTTCTGCGGACGCTGGCGATCTGGTTTACACCGAGGGTTGAGCTATTGCCGGTTTCGGCGCGCGTGTGGCCGTTGCGAGAGGAATGGGAAGAGGACCGGGCAGATTTGCTTGCGACCCTGGCGCTGGTAGCCGTGAATGCGCTCTATCTCGCATTGGCGATCTGGGGAGCGTGGCTGGCGCGCGACCGCGGAGGCTGGGCACTGCTTGTTGTGTTTATTCTGGTGCGCACGATTTTCTTTTCGATATACGTGGAAGCGCCAGAGCCGCGCTACGTGCTGGAATGTTTCCCGGCTGTGATCGCACTGGCAGCACAGCCGTTCGCGCGGCAGAGTCAGCTTTCTTCCACCGGTTCGGGATGAATCGTGAGACGAAAAATCTGAGGAAAACGTTCCTTCACGCGATCTTCTAGCGCGGCGGTGATGTCGTGGACATCGGTGATCGGAAGGCCGCCGTCCATTGCACAGTGGCAGGAAACGAGAATTTTGTGATCGACGCTGCGGACATGGACTTCGTGGCAGTTAATCAGCTCGTGATACTCCGATTGCAATGAATTCAGGAAATCCTGAACCGAGCGCGACAGTCCTTTCATTTCTTCGGCGCCGGCGATTCGCGCGCCGAGCGGCTCGATGTGAATATTTATGAGGGCGCGGGAATCGGTGGCTTGGCGGATGTCTTCTTCGAGCTCCGTGGCGCTGCGATGCGCTTCGCGCAGGCTGGAGCCTTCGTTTACTTCGAGATGCAACTCGATGAAGAGGCGCCCCTCGAATTGATGGGCTGAAAGTTCGTGGACGGCAAGCCCTCGGCGCTGAGCGACGGCGCGAATCGTTTCGAATAGATCTTCATCGCTGCGCGCGCGTGGCTCGACGTGAACCACCACGTCTGCATCCGGCACGATTTTCTCGATATGCTGCTCGACGGCGTCGCTTGCGATGTGGGCTTGCTCGAGGCTCGCAGGTGCGAGGGACGCTCATTGTGACATCGACGAAATAGCGCTGGCCGGAGCGGCGGACGCGGACGCGCTCGCTGCGCAGGACGCCTTCGGTATTTGCAACCGCGGCGGCGATTTGCTGCTGCAGGCCGCTGGGAGCGACGTCGAGGAGTGCGTCGACCGTTTTCTTGCCGAGGCGCGAGCCGATCCAGATGATGACACCGGCGACGGCCAACGCGGCGACGGCGTCGAGCGTGCCGAGCCATGGGATGTTGTATTTCAGGCCGATCCAGGCGCCGGTGATGCCGAGAATTACGACGAAGGTGCTCCAGACATCGGTGGAAAAGTGCAGCGCGTCGGCTTCGAGGGCTTCGCTGGGATATTTACGAGAGACGCGGGTGAGTTTGCGCGAGCGGATGAGGTCCACCACCATACAGATTCCGAGGATGATGATGGCTTGCAGGCTCGGGCGAATATGCATGGAATGAGAGATAAGGCGGTGGACCGCTTCCCAGATGATGTAAACCGCGGTGAGAATGAGCAGCGCGGTTTCGACGAAGGCGGAGAAGCTTTCGACTTTTCCGTGGCCGTAGAGGTGGTCGGCGTCGGCGGGCTTGTCGGCAACGCGAACGGAGAGGAACGTGATGACGGCGGCGATCAGGTCGAGGATCGAGTGCAGCGCCTCGGACAGGATTCCGAGGCTGCCGGTGATTACGGTGAGGAAAATTTTCAGGCCGACCAGAACAACCGCGGAGCCCACGGAGGCGAGAGCGGCGAGGCGCTTTTCGTGCGTGGCTTGTTCGAGAAGTTCGGTCATTTCGGCGCGGGTCTGGTGATGCTATCGGGCGATGCTATCGGATTAGCGTCCGGCGATTATACGCTCAACGGCTCGGGGAGCAGAGGCGAGCATGGGAGATGTCGCGCGAGACGGTTATTTCAGGGTTGGCGCCGCGACGAGCGGCAGGCGGCGCGGCTCGCCGTGAAATCCTCGAATTTCGACTTCTTCAAGAAGCAGGGACGGAGCGACGATTGAACTGGGAATTCCGCCCTGGATTCCACCGAACGAGCCGAGAGCGGTGCCGGCGAAACCTGCCGCGGGATTCTGCGTGTAGTCGAAGACGGCGAGATCATCACCGATCGCGAGAATATTGCGTATCGAGCGCAAGCTGAGGCCTTCGATGTGTCCGCCGCGGACTAATTCCTCGCGGCCATCTGCGACGTAGACGCGGTAATAGAGAAGCGGCATGCGTTCGCCGCTGGCGACGCCGCCGGCAATCGAGCCGAGGAAATCGGAGAAGTCCTGCTGGCTGATCGAGGAAAGCGCCGGGTTATCCATACGCTTCACTTCGATGCACCATTCGTGGCCGTCCTGGCGGCAGGCATCGACGAACTTTTTGCGCAGGTCGGCGGCGTTGGATGCGTCCGAGGACTGGAAAATCAGATTGCTGGCGAGAGGCTTGGTGTCAGAGAGCATCGCGGAGCGGGCGTGGCCGTTTGAGGCTTGAAATTCGGGACCCGGCCTGCGCGACATCAGGAGATTTTTCAGGACGCCGTTTTGTACGAGTTCGACGCGCTGGCCTTTCACGCCTTCATCGTCAATCTCGTATTGACCAAGCAGAGGATGGCCCTGGAACGTCGGCCATCGTAGGATCATCAATGAGCGACACGCTGGTGGGAAGGACTCGCGTGTTTACGCGGCCGGTCCATTCGCTGCGGCCGCCCATGCGATCCATGATTTGGTCGAAAGCCCCCAACATGGAAAGCGGAGGACGCGCGCCGGAGAGCGACGCAGCCATCACTTGCGCGAGCACGGAACCTGAGGCGGAGGCATCGAAAAGGACAGGACCGGTGTAGTCAGGAACCAGCGGGGCGGAGCGGAGCTGCATCAATTCCGAGCCGGCTTGCGTGAGGCCCTTGGAAATTGTGGCGGGATCCGGGATGTCGCCGGGCTTGGCGACATAGACCGCGTAATAGTTGTGGAGCGGCATGCCGTCGTCGGCTTGCGTATCGAACGCCGCCTCGACGGCGGCCAGCTTTTTCGAGGTGCGAAGTTCCGTGCCTTCGCTATTCATCAGGTAGTACGTGGTGTAGACGAAGTAGTAGTTCACCCGCGTGCCGTAGAGCTGCGGGAAACTCTTGAGCGCTGCCGAGGCTGCGCGCGCTTCCTCTTCCCATTTGCGCGAAGTCCAGTCCGGCAATTCGCGGGGTTCAATCTTGACGATGGCACGCTCCTGCGAAAAGTCGTCGATCTCGGGAGGCTTCGTCAGGCTGCGCAGGAATGCCTGCTTGAGAGACATCTGCGTGGCCGCCTCTTTGTAAGCTTGATCCGTGGCGAGCCAGAGATCCTGGCGCAATGAGTTGTAATCGTGGTCAATTCCTACTTCACCGGTGGAACCGAGGAAGCCCTGAAAACCGTCTTCGCTGATGAAATTGGAGCTGTCGAGGTGGTAGTCGCCGATGCGGGCGTCGACGCTCATGATCCGATTGCGCGTTGTCGTGGAAGAGACAAGATTGCCGAAGGATGCGGTGATGGCGCGGACGTCCACGTCGAGGAGCCTGTATTCGAGATAGAACGGCTTTTCGACGCCGGGCAACTGGAGACGCGCGCGATTCCTTTCCATCTCGTCGTGCATGGCGCGAAGAGTCTGATCGTCGTCGGCGGCTTGTTGGGAAGCTTGAGCCCGTGGATTCGCCGGGGCTGGGGCGCCAGCGACTGCTGGTTTTGTATGGGCAGCAAGGGCCGGAAGTGAGAACGCGAACATCCAGAGTGAGATTGCGGTCGCGGTTTTTCTCACTGCTTCTGCCCCTGTGATTCGGGATCATGCGCGGGCGGCGGCAAAATCGGAGGCCGGTCCGTGGACGTCTCTTTCTTTTGCACTTCCATCTCGGAAATCAGAATCGCAGGAGCGACCGCCGAAACCGGCACCGAGCCGGATTCCGCGCCGCAGTAGCCGTTGAAAATCTCGGGCTTATTGCCGGTGGCGACTATCTTAGTGAGTGAGACGAGCGGCGTGCCAACAATGTCCACGCCGCGAACGAGTTGATCGGGGCGGCCATCGGGAAACACTTTGTAAACGACGAGCGGAAGCACCTGGAAGGCCTGAGGCTGGCCGCGGCCTGTGAACGTAAATCCGCCGGCGATATCGTCAATCAGCAGGCCGAATGGCTTGCCTTGCGCTTTCACCAGCTCGATGAGCTTTGCGCGAAGCTGCTCGTTGCTCACAGCATTTGTGCTGGAAACGATTAAATTGCCCTGGCGCGCGACGGGGACGAAGCCCAATTGACGCCGTCCGTGACCGTTTGAATGGGGAATATCGACGAGCGGCGAACGCGACATCAGAAAAGTCTTCAACACACCGCGATCCACAAGCTGGACGTTCTCCGCCTTCACGCCTTCATCGTCGTACAGATAATTTCCGAGCAGCATCTGGCCGTCGAAGAGTGGTTCGGTGGGGTCGTCCTTAATGGAGAGAAAATCCGGCAGAATCTGCGTGCCGATCTTGCTGGTGAACGTCTGGCCTTCGTTGATGTCCTTCTGGCGGAAACCCTCGGCGCGATGCCCGAACACTTCGTGAAAGAAAACCGCGGCCGCGCGGCCGGTGAGCAATGCGGGGCCTGCGTAAGGATCCACGAGCGGCGCTTTGTCCAGCGCTTCGGTCTCCTGGATCATCGTCTGAATGTGCTCGAGGACGGTCTTGTCGTCGGGAGCGTCTTTCGGAGTGAGCCAGTCGAAATTGTTGTAGCGATTGATGTCCATCCCGTCTGGAGCTTTGCTTTGAACGTAGAGTTCGAGGCGGTAGTGAATCTGTCCGAACGCGATCTTGGATCCTTCGCTGGTCACTTCGTACTGATTCGCGGCAAGCGCGGTGAAGGTGACGATGGAATTCAGGACGGCGGGCGATTGGCTGAATGCCGTCGTATATTTCCGAACGCGCGCTTCCCACGGCGCGCGATCCACGCGCATCTCGACGTGCGGCCCGGTGAAAGTCCGCGGCGCTTCCGAAGAAAAATCGGGCGCGGCGCCCTCGGCGGTCTGCACCTGCACCTGCTGGTTCGTTTTCACTTTGATCAGAGCCTGGGACGCGGCGCGATATTGCTTGTCCGTCTCGCGCCAGATTTCGCGCGAGAGAACGGGCAGATCGTCGTCAAGAATCGTGGACGTGCCGGGGCTGGTCCAACTGGGCTGCCGGTCACCGAGCTTGTGAGTATTGTCTTGCTTGAAACTGCCGACGCGGGTCTGCACTTCGAGCCATCGCGCGTGATTTTCAGTGCTCGAAAGTAGCGCGCCATTGGAACCGGATACTTCGGAATACTCGCGGTCGGCAATCGTGTAGCTGATGAAGTAAACGGGCGGGTCTGCCTTCGTATACCCTGCCATGGAGCGATCGAGCTCGGATTGCATGGTGGCCAGGATGGCGGGCGCTTCGGTAGCCTTGGAATGCTGGTCTTTTTGAGGAACTTCTGCTCGGTCGTTGGCAAAGGCCGCGAACGCTGCCAGGAAGACCGCGAGTGCGGCAATCAAACTTCTATGCATCGGTGTGGGTTTCATCGTCAGGCAAAGTCCAACAGTTTAAGATAGGATGCGTACATTCCCAAATAAAAAGCCGGGGCCAGTTTTTCTCCCCGGCGGTTGCAAGAGAAGCCGAGATTCACTGAAAATCGCTTGAAGGAGCTTAGATGCGCGCAATGGTCGTAAGGCGGTACGGGCCGCCGGAAGTTTTTGAGTCGCAGGAGGTGCCCGACCCGCAGCCAAAACCGGGTGAAGTATTGATTCGTGTGAAAGCCGTCGGCATCAACTTTGCCGACCTCTTGCAGCGTATGGGAATTTATCCGGGCACGCCGAAACCGCCGTTCGTCCCGGGAATCGAAATCGCCGGGGTTGTTGAAAAGGTGGTGGAAGGCGGAAAGCGGGAAACGGAACAAGGCGAGCCTTTGCGTCCGGGCGACGCCGTTGCTGCTTTCCCTCATTTCAACGCCTACGCCGGCTGGGTTGCGGTTCCCGCGTCGCTGGCTTACCGGCTGCCCGCCAGCATGTCGTTCGAAGAGGGCGCTGCGATTCCTGTGAACTATCTGACGGCCTATCATTCGATGTTTGTGATGGGAAACCTGCAGCCCGGCGACAGAATGCTGGTGCACGCAGCTGCCGGAGGTGTGGGAGTTGCCGCGATCCAATTGGCCAAGGCGCGCGGCCTGGTGACGTTTGGAACGGCCGGTCCCACGAAGCAGGAATATCTGCGAAAGATTGGCGTGGACCATCCGATCGATTACACCAAGGGCGACATCGTCAAGGCAGTACGCAAATTCGCGCCGGACGGAATCGAAATGGCGATGGATCCGATCGGAGGAAAATCGTTCGCGCACAGTCAGGCGTGCCTGGGTCCCACGGGCAGGCTTGTGGTGTTCGGCTTTTCCGCCGCGGCGGGCCCGGATGGAAAGCGAAGCCTGTTGCGCGGAGCAAAAGCTCTGCTCGAAACGCCGAAGTTTCATCCGCTGAAAATGATGAGCGAGAACCTGACGGTAATCGGAGTGAATCTCGGGCGCTTGCAGGCCCGCGGCGCGCTTCTGCGCAAAGAACTCGATGAGCTTTTCCGAATGTACGAGGCTGGCAAAATCAAACCGGTGATTGGAAAATCGTTTCCACTCGCGGATGCCGCGGCGGCTCATCGGTTCATCCAGGAGCGGAAGAACATCGGCAAAGTGGTTCTGACGGTGAAGTAGAACGGTCACTTCGCCGCAGGCGCCTCGGGTTTCACAAATAGCGACTCGTCGATTTTAGAATTGAGGTTGACCTCGACGACGTGGCTCTCCAGAAACTTCGCGCCATCGCGATAAATTGTCGTCGTGTAGGCGAACTGTTTTCCATCTACGGTTCGGTAGTCGCCCCAGCGCTGGTCGTTGTCGACCATCCCGTGCTGGCCTTCGGACTGGTAGTGCGCGGCTGCGACGAGATGCGTAGTGGCATCAAAGTACAGCTTCACTGAATTGAACGGCGCTTCGAGCTGAACGCCTTCAGCTTTCTTGCCGTCGATTTCCTCTTCGCCGATAAATTGCCCAGCAAGCTTGCCCTCGAGAACGCGCTGGTAGGCGCCCCATGCGCCGCCGAACATTGCAATTCCACGCTCGAACTCGGGAAGGAATCGGGACGCGTCCACGACCTTATCGGGAAACTGTAGCCATGCAGATTTTCCGTCGCAAACCTGCATGATCGTCTGCCCCTGAAATTCCACCTGCCCATGCGAGCGATCCGGATAGGACACGAGCCAGGAAACTTTGATCGGCGCTTCGTTGCCCTGATTGAACATGCTGCCGGTTTCGTTCATTGAAAGGCTTTTCACCGACCCGAGCGCGTCGCCACCCGCCGCTTTCGCACCCGCCAGCAGAATCTCTTTGCCTCTAGCGAGAGCTTCAGGCGTTAGTGCGGCCGAGGCTTGGGCAGGCTTGCGAAGATCCGGACGCGTGGCATCGAGCTGATCCGCTGCAATCTCCGTGAATTGCGCGCCGGGAAATTCCTTCTTCAGGTCATCGCGAAACTGGCTGACGTTTCCCACCAGCACGATGTCGAGATCCTTCGTCGTGAAATAACGCTGCGCGATCGCTTTTGCATCACTCGCCGAGACCGAGCGGACGCGCTCTGGATAGGTGCTGTTGTAATCCGCGGGCAATTCGAAAGCAGCGGCTGTAAGAATGCGATCCGCCACTTGCTCGGCGGTCTCGGTCTCGATGGGATAAACGCCAGCCAGATAATCGCGCGCGAAATCGAGTTCCTTCGGTGTGATATCGCCCGTGGCTATTTTGGCCATGAGCTCAACGACGAGCTTAGTGGCTTCCACCGTTGCCGCCGTACGCGTAAAAGTTCCGGCGGTAAAAGATCCGGCGAATCGCCGTGGTGTGAAAGAAGAAAACGCGCCGTAGGTAAGACCCTTTTTGACGCGAACTTCGGTGTTCAGCCGGCTGTTATATCCGCCGCCGAAAATCCGGTTCGTCACCTGCAGCGGAATCAGCTCGGGATCCGCGCGCCGCACGCCTAGCTTGCCAACGCGAATCTGCGTTTGAACAGCGTCGGGCTTGTCGATGAGCCAGATGTGCTGGCCGGAAATCGGGGCAGGCACAGCGGGCGTTGCGGCGGGCAAATCGATCTTGGCCCAATCGCCAAAATATTTTTCCGCCATCGCAAAGGCTTCATCCGGGCTGATATCTCCCGCAAAAGCGAGGAATCCCTGGTTCGGCGCATAGTGCGCGTCGTGAAATTTGGCGAGATCCTCGCTCTTCAATTTTTTAACCGTGTCGGGTGTTCCCTCGATTGGCCAGCCGTAGGGCGAACCGCTATACACCACGTGATTGAACGTGAGCGAGGCAAGATAATCGGGATTCGAATACTGCACCGTGAGAGATGAGAGGACCTGTTCGCGGCGGCGGTCGAGTTCCTCGGGCTTGAATGCCGGATGAAGGACGACGTCGGACATCAGATCGAGTCCGAGATTCAGGTCTTTCTTGACGACGTTGAGCGTGATCGTGGTCGCGTCCTTGCCTGCCTGCGCCGTCAGTTGGCCACCGACAAAATCGATTGCGTCAGCGATGTCCTGAGCCGACCGCCGCTTGGTTCCCTGCGTCAGCAGGTTCGCGGTCATCTGAGACGACGCCCGGACTTCCTGCCGGGTCGTCGATGCCTCCTGCAGAAAAAATGATAAGCCGCGCTGCAACGGAGGGTTCGCGGCGGTCGCTGACGACGAAAACCTTCAGCCCATTCGGAAGAGTCTTCGTAACAGCGGCAGGAAAATGATATGGCGTGGGAGCGCCCGGGCCGGGCATGTGAGGGTCGAGTTTCACACCGGGAGGAACGACACCGGTGCCGTCTTTTTGATCTTTTTGATCCTGCTGCGAGGCGGGATGCTTTTCCGCAGGTGGCGCGGCTGATTGCTGACCGAACACCGCGGCGCCCGTGAGACTGAGCAGCGCGAATAAAATCAGCCATTGGCGCACTGCGAACCTCTTCATCGTTGCTCCTGGAATCATTCCTCGAATTGTATTGCGCAAGTTTTCGGCCATGTGTTTCATCACTGTGCCGCCGGCTTTACGAGCAGAACAGTGGCGTGCTGCGGCACAAAATATTCCGCTGCGGCGCGCTGCACGTCTGCCGGATTCAGCTTCAGATAGTGACCGAGCTCGGTATTTACGAGGTCGGGATCCTTGCCAATCACGGCCGCCGCTCCGAGTGCGACGGCTTTTTCCTCGTCGGTATTTCGTCCCAGGATGAATCCGGAAATCTCCTGATTCTCAGCCTTATCGAATTCTCGCGCCTCGACCGGCTTTGTCTTTAGTTCATCGAGCACGGCGACTACCGCCTTTCGGCCCTCTTCCGCGGTGTGTCCCTGATTCATGATGGCGTAGGCCCAGAACAGATTCGGATCCTCCGTGAAATTGCCGAAGCCTGCGGCCTGCACGGCGATCTGGTCTTTGTAGACCAGCGTTTGGTAGAGGCGGCTGCTCTCGCCTCCGGCCAAAATGTTAGAGGCCAAATCCAGGGAGTAAGAATCGGGCGCGTAACGGGCAGGAATTTTGTAGCCGATGACGGCCGCAGGAAGCGGCGTGTTGGAATAGGACTTGTTCACCACGCGCTCTTCCGTTTGCACCGGCTCGGACTTATCAATTCGCGGAATCGGTTTTGCGGAGGCCGGGATACCTTCGAAATATTTCTTGGCCCAGCCGAGCGCTTCGTCGGATTTGAAATCGCCGACGATGATCAGCGTCGCATTGTTCGGCTTGTAGAAGGTGTTGAAGAACGCGCGCACGTCCTCAATCGTGGCTTTGTCGAGATCGACCATGCTTCCAATCGCGGTGTGATGGTAGCCGTGAACCGTGAACGCAGCGGCGCGAAGATCCTCTTCGAGCAGGCCGTAGGGCTGATTATCGACGCGGACGCGGCGCTCTTCTTTCACCACCTCGCGCTCGGACTTGAAATTCGCTTCGTCCACGTTGAGGCTGCCCATGCGGTCGGCTTCGAGCCAGAGAACGCGCTCCAGATAATTGCTCGGGAAGGTCTCGAAGAAATTCGTGTAGTCGTCGTACGTGCTGGCGTTATCGAATCCGCCGGCCGCTTCGATGATGCGGGAATGCTCGTCTGTGCCAACGTGCGCCGAGCCTTTGAACATCAAGTGCTCGAAGAGATGCGCGAAGCCGGTGTGGCCGGGTTGCTCATCTTTCGCGCCGACGTGATACCAGACTTGCAGGTTGATCACGGGAGCGGCGTGGTCTTCGAGCAGAATCACCTGCAGGCCATTGGCGAGCGTGTGCGTGGTGAAATTAAGTTTCGGCGGCCGGACCTGTTCAGGTTTGTCTTGTTTTTCCTGGGCGACGAGCGATCCAGCCAATGCTGCGACGAACAGCACAGCGATAGCGAAGCGACTTCCAGTCCTCATAAACCGATAACTCCCATCCCGAGGGATTTAGTGCGCGTGATGCTCGCAAGGCGGAAAAGCCTGCGGTAAAGATAAGCCCGTTATCAGAACCGCCTGCAACCGAGAGAAGATTCTCCAGTATCCTAGACGCTCATTGCGGCTGTCAAATTTGCCCGGAGGATTGTTCCCCGCAGCTTTCTGCGCGATTACCTCTGCCTGCCACCCGTATTTAGACGTATACCAACAGGAAAAGGCTACTTCGTGATTGATTGCGGCGGGGTAAAGGCCGTCGTACCCTCGACTTGTATCGAGTTGGACTTTTCGAGTTGGACCTTAAGTTGATGGCGCGTTTGCTGCGAGGCGACGATGCGAAGTTTAGCTGGGCTTCTTGTGGTAGCGCTGATTTCAGTGCTGGCTTACAAGCTGTACTTTTCAAAAATGCAATCTTCGGAGACCGGCACGCCTATGCAGACGATCAGCGTGGTGGGCGTGAAGAACGACCTGCTTGCGATCGCGCAGGCCGAACGCGCCTACCAGGCGGAACACGGATCGTATGGCTCGCTCGAGGAATTGAAGTCGGCCGGTGCGATGTCGATGCTGAGGGATGGTCGCGACGGATATTCGTATGAAGTGGAAACGTCGGCGTCAGGCTTTCAAGTGACGGCAAAATGCTCGCCCGCCACGAATCCCGGCTGCTCGAACTGGTCGGTTGATCAGACGATGCAAGTGCAGCCGGCGCCATAGTAGTTGCACGATTCTCTTCACACCACCCGCAAGGCGCTAGGTCGTGGGAGGAGCCGCGGCCACGGCCGGTAGCTTTGAACCGCACTCCGGGCAATTCGTCCACCCGTGCTCCACAGCCCGGCCGCAATTGGGACAGGTGGGCTTCATCGCTGTTCCGCAATATGGGCAGAAAACGAATCCGGATTTTACAAGTCTCGAACATCCCGGACACGGTCGCGGCAGCGCATCGCGCAGAATGAAGTAGATGATGATCCCGATGCCATTGGGGATCAAAGCCGCAAGCCACATCCACATCGCGTAGCGCATGCCGCGGCGCTTTGCATCCGCGTACACATAGCCAATCAGCAGAACCCAGGCATAGGCGAAAAGAAACATACCGTAGGCGATGGCTAGTTTCCCCGCGAACGGCCAGTACTTCATTTCCTTGTCGCCGGGGATGAAAACAGTCAACGCCAGGGTCGCCACACCCAGGTAGCAAACGGCCCCAATGACCCACGCAGTCCGTGGAATTATTTTCAGCGCTTCGCTGAAGCGGCTCATGCCAAGCTCCTTTCCTGCCGTTGATGGCGTGCCAGCAAAACGGCTGCGATTCCGCCCGTCAGCCACACGAGCGACGTGAATCCCGCAAATCCCAGCCACGATTGATTCAACCGCGGGTCAAGCAAGGTCAAAAGCCCGCCGCTCACAAGCCGCACGATTGGCCAGCTCGTTAGAGTGAGCGCCCAGGCAAATAGCACCAGAGAAATCATCACGCGGCGGTTCCACGCGTTCTCGCGTTCGTCAATCACTCGCGCTTCGGCTCGCGCGCACGTTCTTTGCACCAGGTCCGGCGACGGTTGCGGCGTTGGAAGCTGCCGCAGGCCGCGAGACAAAAGTTGCCATTGCTCCATCTCAGCTGAACATTGCGGGCAAGTCTGCACGTGCTGCATTACCATTTCAGATTCGTTCGACTCAAGTGCGTCCGCCGCAGCCAGTGCCAGCATCTCGCGAATTTTGTTGTGCTCGGTCATTGAAGGTTCTTCGACATATCTCTCGATGCGCTCATCGCCAATTCTCCCCGGCATAGCGCGTTTCCAGGCTGTTGCGCATCTGTTCGAGCGAACGGCGCAGCCTGGATTTCACGGTGGAAAGCGGAATGCCGAGCACCTGGGCAATCTCCTCGATCTTCATTTCTTCTTCGAATCGTAGCGTCATCACTTCCCTGTAAGCGAACGGCAATTCATCGAGCGCCGTTCCCACGCGGCTCGCGCGCTCGTTTTCGAGAATACGATCGAGCGGCGCCGGCCCGTGCGCGGCCAACCTATCGAGCGGAGTCTCCTGCGATTCATCTTCCGCAATGGGCTGATCTAAACTCGACGGCCGAATCCGCCGAAGATGGTCAATCGCCAGATTGCGCGCCACCGTGAACAGCCAGGCGTCGAAATTTCGGTTGGGATCGAAGCGCCGGATCTTTTCCGCCACGTGAATCCAGGTTTGTTGAAAAAGATCCTCCGCTTCGCTCCGGTCCCGTACCAGCCGCAGCAGAAAGCGGAATAGCCGATTCTGATAGCGCGATACCAGAGTCGAAAGCGCATCCAGGTCCCCACGCCGAAGCTGAGCAACATCGGCCTCGAGCCCCACGCCTCCCTCCCATTGCAATGCAGCGGTGCCCATCATATCTGTAATACGGGAGAGGACCTGAAAAAGACTCAGCCGTCTGGGTGGGACGCTCGCTTCGTAGGTATGTTATAAATCAATGCTTTGACGACACCTTCCATCGCGAGCGTGGCTGCGCCGAGTGGCTTACGCCTCGAAATCTCACCCGCCTCGGCGTTTATCGACGACGAATTGAGCATCCGAATTCTCGGTCTGAAGCCGCGCGAAACCGTGACCCTCCGCGCCTCAACCGAAGACGATGACAAGCGCGTATGGAGTTCGCACGCAACCTTCGTTGCAAATTCGTCCGGCATCGTTGACGTTTCATCGCAGGAACCGCTCAGCGGCACCTATCGCGGTGTATCGCCGATGGGCTTGTTCTGGTCGATGAATCTTGAAGGCGCGGAAGAGGGCGGCCGCGCGACGTTCGCGAAAAAGAATGTCACCGCGAACAAAGTGACACTGGAGATTCGATCAGCCGAGCGCGTGATAGCCGCCACGCACTTCGAAAGGGATTACCTCGCGCCCGGCACTCAAACGCGCGAATTGCAGGTGCCAGGCGAACCAGCGACGAACGGTGCGCAAACCGTCGGACGATTGTTTCTGCCACCCGGCGCGAAGGCCGGCGATCGCCTCCCTGTTGTCATCGTTCTCAGTGGCTCGGGCGGCGGCTTCGATCTCGACAAGGCTGCGTTAATCGCTCGCCACGGTTTCGCTGCGTTCGCGCTCGCTTATTTCGGCACGCCGCCTCTGCCCACGTGGCTTCATCACATTCCACTCGAATACTTCGAGGCCGCGTTCGGATGGCTTAGCGCGCAACCAGAAGTTGATGCGCAGCGCATCGGTCTGCTCGCCGTTTCGCGCGGCGCTGAGCTTGCTCTCCTCCTTGGTTCGAGATTCCCGCAAATTCGCGCGGTTGTCGCCTATGCACCGAGCAGCGTGGTCTGGGCAGCTGGCGGACGCGACAAGCAAAACGGTGAGTTGCCTCCGTCGTGGACGCACGGCAGTAAGGCGATTCCTTTCGTACCGCTTCCTCTTCGCCAATTTATTTTTCGCTCCGCCATCCCCGTGGCCCTGCTGAAACGACCGGTCATGTTCCGCGATCTCTTCCGTGCTGGGCTGCGAAATTCAAAAGCCGTGGCGGCAGCCGCAATTCCAGTCGAACGGATTCACGGTCCCATCATGCTCATCTTGAGCGGCGACGATCACCTCTGGCCGGCAGAGGAAATGAGCGAAGCAATCGTCGCGCGCCTGAAAAAGCACAGTTTTACTCACCGCGTCGAGCACCTCCACTATCCGAACGCCGGCCACATGCTGCGATATCCTTACCTTCCAACCACCGCTCGCGCCTCGCGAAATCCTCATCTCCGCAACGCGCGCTATTCGTTCGGCGGCACAGCCCCGGCCGACGCGGAAGCGCAAGCCGACTCCTGGCGCCGCGCGATCGCATTCCTTAAATCAAGCCTCACATAGAGCCGCCGCCCGCGTTTTGGCGCCTCTGCGAGCATCCCTACGCATATGCTAGAATGGCTTTCTGTGCTCAAGGTTCTCCAGAACCTCCTCGAATTGCAAAGCGTAGACGTGCGGCTCAACGACGTTCGCACCCGCATGGCCGCTTTCCCAAAGAAAATCACTGATCTCGATGCCCGCATCGCGGCCGCGAAAACCGAACTCGAGCAGAGCAAGGCCGCACAGCTCGCCACGATAAAAGACCGCAAGAAATATGAACTGGACGTCGAGCAGCACAAGGAGCGCGTCCGAAAATACCGCGACCAGAGCGCCCAGATCAAAACCAACGAAGCCTATAAAGCTCTTCAGCACGAAGTGCAAATGGCCGAAGAGGAAATCGCGAAAGCAGAAGATCGCCTGCTCGAACAGATGGTGGCCAGCGAGGAATACGACCGCCGCATCAAGGCCGCCGACCAGAGACTGAAAGAAGTGCAAGAATCCGTTCGCACGCAGCGCGCCGCGATCGAATCAGAAAAAGCTGCCGCCGAAAAGGATTTGGCGCTGATCGAGGCCGATCGCAAGCGCGTCACATCCGAAGTTCCTGAAGATCTGCTCGATCACTATGAACGCATCGCGAAAAGGCATGGCGGCGTCGCCCTCGCCGAAGTGGACAACGAAAAGTGCTCACTCTGCGGCATGCAAATCCGCCCGCACGTGTTTCAAAAGATGCGCAACGCGAACAACGAGGATTTATTTCACTGCGAGACGTGCACTCGAATTCTCTACTACATCGAGCCCACTGCGGTGCCGCCGCTCGACGATCACAAGCCGCAAACTTCCGGCGCGTCTGCGTCCGCCTCTTCCACCGGTGAAAATTAGCGCCGGAATCTTGATTGCCTGCCACACCCTCGGGAGCGCCTGCCGCCGATGAAGCGTTCTTCAAAAACTCCGCCGCCCTCGAGCGCGCGCCTTTTTTCCGAATCGCATGCCGCCGCCGCGCCACCCGCAGGAGTTCATGTTGCGAATATTGACGGAGCATCGCGCGGCAATCCGGGCCCGGCTTCTTACGCGGTCGTCATCCGCGATCCGAACGGAAAAACAATCCTCGAACTCGCGAAAAATATCGGCCGCGAAACGAACAATGTCGCCGAATACTATGCACTCCTCGCGGCTCTCGACTACGCGACGAGCCACAACATTCCCTCGCTGCGTATCCGCAGCGATTCCGAATTGCTCGTTCGCCAGATGCAGGGCCGCTACAAAGTGAAAAGCGCCGATTTGAAGCCGCTGCACGAGCGCGCCTCGAAGATGGCCAAGCAGCTTGGATACTTTGCGATCGAGCACGTTCGCCGCGAATTGAATCGCGACGCCGACGCGCTGGCCAATGTGGCTCTCGATCAAGCAGGCGTGCCGAAATTCGCCGCCACGGGTAACACGGCTTCAGAATCGCGCGCAAACTCGCTTCCAGCTCAAGCTTCACCGCCGTTGATCGCCGGGGTCAATCCGAAAGTTGAACCACGAAGGATTCGCGCGCGATTCGCGAACGGTGTGCTAGTTCCAATCGAACCGCTCGATTTGCCGGAAGGCGCGGAAATCGCAATCGAATTCCGCAGTATCCGCAGTGATAAACCTTAGTTCCAGCAGAAATTCTAAGCAGCGTTTTTCAGAACGTAGGAGCGATACAGCGTGTCGCGTTGCGCAGGCATGTAGCCGGCATCGGAAATAATTCGACGCAGTTCCGCTTCGTTCGTCCGGTTGCGCACACCGGCCGCATAAACCACATTCTCTTCGATCAAAATACTGCCCACATCGTCCGCGCCAAATTGCAACCCTACCTGGCAAATCTTAATTCCAGGAGTGAGCCAGCTCGACTGAATATGATCGATGTTATCGAGATATAGCCGGCTGATCGCCAGCGTCTTCAAATAATCGAAAGCGGTAGCCTCAGGAATTTTCTTCCCGAGCGGAGTATTCTCCGGCGCAAAAATCCAGGGAATAAACGCCGTAAACCCGCCCGTATCCTCCTGAATCCGGCGCAGGCGTTCCAGGTGATTCACGCGGTGGCGATAATCCTCGCCGCAACCGAACATCATCGTCGCCGTGGTGCGCATCCCGAGCGAATGCGCGATCGCGATGCATGTCTTCCCATTCGTCGGACCGGCACTTCAGCCGCGAAATACGCGCGCGAATTTCATCGTCAAGAATTTCCGCGCCGCCGCCCGGAATCGAATCGAGACCGGCATCGCGCAAGCGCGCGATCGTGTCGCGCACCGAAAGCCCGGAAACCTCCGCAATACACAGAATTTCCGGCGCCGAAAAACAGTGCAGATGCACCTGCGGAAACTTCTGCTTGATCGAGCTCAGCATGTTTTCGTAAAACTCCACTCGCAGGTCCGGATGCAGGCCGCCCTGCATCAGCACACCGGTGCCGCCAATCTCGATCATCTCCGCGGATCTTTTCGTAGATCGTTTCAAGCGAAAGAATGTAGCCGTCTTTCGCACCCAGCGGCCGGTAGAACGCGCAGAACGAGCAATATTCCGTGCAGAAATTCGTGTAGTTGATGTTGCGGTCGATCTGGTAGGTGGCCACGCGCGGGTCGGTTTTCTTGCGGCGCACTTCGTTCGCCGCCATTCCGATGCCTATCAGGTCGTCGGAATTAAAAAGTTCGAGCGCTTCTTCTTGTGTGATTCTCATCGGCGATTATGTTCCTCAGCCTCGACCTCGACCTTGACCTTACGCCAGATATACGGGATCGTTCCTGCACACAACGCCTTCTCGCAGCACCGCGCCGTACACTCCCGAGCATCCCTCGTGATGGCGGGCCACTCTTTCCAGCACCACCGGAGAAGCCTCCGCCGTGTCCGGGTCGAGATTTATCATGACACAGCGGCCATCCTTTTTCACAATTCGAATCGCAACCGACTCGCCGATCCGCAGCTCGCGGCCCACAAGGCTGTCCTCAAAAAAAGGCCCGCCAGTCGCCCACTCAACATAAAAATTCGCGCGGAATCGCAGCGGATTCAATTCGATTCCGGTTTCCTCGGAAAGCGCCTGCACCGTCGCAAGGCCAAACACAGAAACCGGAGCCAGGTCCATCATGCTGCGCTCGGAATGGCGGAATTCCAGCGTCTTCTGGTAGCGCTTCTCGAGCAACTGCTTTAGCATCGGATCATCCGCGCGCAGGGTTTCACCCTCCGGCGTCGTCACTTCTGCGGCATAATTCGCCGAAAAAATCTCTGATTCGATGGGCAACGCATTAAGAAACCGCGGGCGGAACAAAATCATGTCGCGCCCTTTGCGCGCGGTCATCCAGGGAAATGTTGCGGGGCCTTCCGCATCGATGAAAGCGTAAACGCGATCGCCCAGCAGGCCCGCATATGTCACATGAGCAGCGTCAAGGTCCTCGCCCGCCATTCCTTTCACAGGATATCGGCGCAACCTGCTGAGTTTGCCGATGCACTCCACGGCGTCACGCTCCGCGACGGGCGGTGGCGGATTGAGCGGGCACACTCACGAATTCGAGCGGACGATTGCGGGGAATTAATCCTGCCGAAGCCGCTTTCTCGTAGTAGAGCTTCAGTCCCTCGAGATTTTCTTCATCGAGGTTGAAGTCAATGTTGTCGATCAAATATCGCTCGAGCGCTTTGGCGGGTAGATCAAGCTTCACCGACGCGGCTTCGGAAATTTCGCGGATGCGCTCCATTCCGTATCGCTTCGACGCTTGAAAATCGGCCACCACTTCCGGCGTAATCGCATCGCGTCGTCCAGCCCAGATGGCCAGCACGCACGGCTTGCCCGTCATCTCGCGCCACTGATAGGCCACGTCATAGACAAACACGGTCTCGAATCCCGGCACCGGCATATCTTCCGGGTCACCCTGGCAGCATGCTCCGCCGCCCGGCAACTTGGCTGAAAGCGCTTCCATTTTCAGCGCCACGCGCAGCGCCGGATCGCCGATCACGAGCGCGGCATCCGCCTCCTTGAGCATTTCTGAAGGATCGGGCGCGGCCTCCACGTACTCAGGCTTGATTCCCCAGTAGCCAGCCGCCAGCAATTTCACCAGCGCCGCCGAACTACGCGAACTCGAATCGAGCGCAATGCGTTTCGCCATATCGATCGGCCGCTTCGACACAACCAGAATGCTGCGAACCTCGCCCTTCGCCGCCACCGCCATATCCGGCAGCACCACCACATTTTCCATGCGCTGATATTCGATCGCGGGAATGATGGCTACGTCCACATCGCCTCGGCGCAGAGCTTCCGCGCATTGCGATGGCACCGTGAACGACAGATCGTACTTGCCCTCGAGCGGCCCTTCCGCGAATCCCCACACCAGCGGCGCTGTGTTCAGATATTCGACAATTGAAATGCGAAGCTTGCTCACGTTTTCCTCGTTCCGTTAAATCCCAATATAACACAATGCACTACGCAGCCTTGGGAGTGGCGCACGACGATACTCTAGAGCGCGCCGTAGAATCAATCGCGATCGGTACAATAAGGGAACGCACGCAATTAAGGTTGTTGCGGAAACCGGATGACCTCATCCTCGGTGGGAATTTCCATCTCTTGTTTCACCAGCGCTCCGTGCGAATCGGACGGTTTCCAGCCCTCGCCCTTGCCTGAAGTTCGTATGTTGCGAAAGCGTATGGCATCCCCTCACAGCCAAGTTCTGAATTGGCGTTGCAGATATGAAAATGCAGATGCGGTTCCGAGGAATTTCCGGAATTGCCGAGAAGTCCAAGCACCTGACCGCGGTGCACTTTGTCGCCGACTTTCACGCGGAGCGAACCTGGCTGCAGGTGCGCGTAGAACGCGTACAGCCCATCGCCAATTTCCATGATCACGTGATTTCCGCCGATTGTTTCTAACGTAATCGGCACCACCGGCGGCTTGTTCGGAATATTTTGCGGGATGCCATCTTTGGTCTGCGTCACCATACCGTCCGACACCGCATGAATTTCCACTCCGTAGGCGCGATAGTTTTTGTTGTCCTCTGAGTCGCCCTGATACGTTTTGCCGTCAGGATTCAGTTGCACCCAATCGATCGCGAATCGTTGTCCGATGTATGCGCGGCCGTTCACGGGGATGAATGCCCGCCGGTGCACCGAGGTGTTCGAAGGCCCGTTCCCGGCTACCCAATCTTCTCCGCGTAACGGCGAGCTGATTACCACAACCGGCTTCCGGTCCGTCGAAACGGCAGCGCCATCGAGCGTGATCGCCTCCGGGTAATCGCCAATCTTCATCGCGATTCGATGGCTGATCTTCGCGGGTACATCTTCACGCTTGTCGATATTGAGCCACATATACACGATGGCAAATGCGCCAGGCGCGATTTTCGCCTTCTCAACGACGGTTTGCCCCGGCCTCGCAATCATTCCTTCCAATTCGGCGCCGGAGTAACTCGCAATGGGCTTCCCACTGGAATCGCCACTCACCGCATCAAGCCGGGTAAGCAGGCAATCCCACTTGCCGAGGTTCGTCACATGCAGCTCATACACGAGATGCCATCTGCCATCAGCCTTAAACGCCCATGGCTCAGCGATTGGCGAAAGCACATCTAGCGGCGGCGCCCATAGGTTTCGGCGTGTGAATCTCGGAGTTTTTAGCGGCCTGATCCTGCGAATGTTGCTTCGGGCTGTGTCGGCGGAAGCAGACTGAGCGCCTGAATTCTTTGGCATAAATCCGAAAGCGAGAATCGTGAGTAGCCAGAATGCACAAATCTTCGAATTCGCGTTCATATCTCGTTACACCCCGTCAGTAAGCCGAAGCAGTCGGATAGTATCAATACAAAATTGCAGAACGGAATCGATGTGCAACTTTTCTCGCTCGAAAGCGTATCTTGAAGAAATCTCGGCAAGCAAAGATCCCTCAGGAGAAGCCATGAATCGGCGAATATCGGCGCTCGCAATCGGCCTCATCGCACTAATCCTCGTGCTTTCAATGGCGCGCATACATTCCACTGCCGCCTCGCCTGACGCCTGAAGTCATTGCTTTCGTGGGAGCGAAAATCTATACGTCCCCTACCGATCCGCCGATCTCCAATGGCACGGTTGTAATCCGTGGCGAAAAGATTGAAGCGGTCGGCAAGACCGGCACGCTGACAATTCCTCCCGGCGCAAAGCGAATAGATTGCAAGGGCGCAGTGATTACCGCCGCCTTTCAGAATAGCCACGTACATTTCACCGAGCCGAAATGGAATGATGCCGCGAAACAACCGGCCGACAAAGTTATCCAGACAACTGTCCGTTATGCTTCTCGCGTTACGGATTTACGACTGTCGTCGATCTCGGTTCTTTTCTCGAGAACACCGTCGCGATTCGCAAACGGATCGAGTCGGGCGAAGTAACGGGCCCAAAGATCCTCACAGCCGGCGGCGGACTTTTTCCTCCCAATGGAGCTCCCTTCTACGTTCGCGAGTCACTTCCCCCGGAAGTTTTGAAAATGCTTCCGCAACCGCCCACACCCGACGAAGCAGTGCAGGTTGTCAAAACGGAGATCGCTGGAGGAGCCGATGTGATCAAACTTTTCACCGGCTCGCTGGTCGAACGGGACCAGGTAAAACTTATGCCCGAACCAATCGCGTCTGCAGCAGTGTCGGAAGCCCACGCGCACGATCGCCTCGTCTTCTCTCATCCATCCAACATCGAAGGAGCGCAGGTTGCGATCGATGCTCGCGTGGACGTTCTCGCGCACACCACGTCGGTGCGCGGCATCTGGAGCGAGCAGATGATCGCGCAGATGATGGCGCCAGCACATGTCGCTCGTCCCAACTCTCAAACTGTGGAAGTACGAAGCCGCGAAAGTCAGGTGCGTCGCCTGAGGACCAGTTGCAATTTCAAACCCGCGCGGCGAAGAATCTTACCGCCTATGCAAACGCCGGCGGACAAATCCTATTCGGAACCGACGTCGGCTACATGACGGACTATGATCCAACCGAGGAATACGCGGCAATGTCGCGCGCCGGCCTTACGCCCATGCAAATCCTGGCTTCACTCACCACCGCTCCGGCGGAAAGATTCGGCGAGTCGAATAAACGTGGCCGCATCGCCAAAGGCATGGACGCAGATCTGGTGATTCTCGAATCCGACCCGTTAGAAGACGCGACCAACCTCGCGAAGGTCCGTGCTACTTACCGAGCGGGACGCCCAATAATGGAGGTCTTGCCCAAAATGTAGCTAATTGCTTCATATCTCGCGTGAAATTACGGAGCGTGCAGTCCGTAGTAACCGCAAAGTGAATCCACATGCTTGACATCAACCCACGCCACTGCGTACCCTCGCCCCAGAGCCTTCCTTATAGATGGATTCCGACCATTATTTGGGGTGGTTGGCGCTGGCACTCACGCCAGGCCTCGGCGCACGCATGGCCGGCAAACTCCTGCGCGAAATGGGCAGCCCGCAGCAGATTTTCAACGCCTCGCTCACAGAGCTCGAGAGTCACCACCTCCCCGCGGCAGTAGCCCAAGCCATCCACTCCCACCGCCCCCTCAGCGATGCCGCAAAAGAATTAGCCGCAGCCCAGGCAGCCGGCTGCAAGCTCCTCACCTGGGACGAACCCGAGTACCCGACCCGCCTCCGCGAAATCTACGATCCCCCGCCCCTCCTGTATGTACTTGGAAACATAGAGCTTCTCACCAGGCACCTAATCTCCATCGTCGGCTCGCGTCGTCCGACCCCTTACGGGAATCAAATGGCCGAGCGCCTGGGCCGCGACCTCGCCGATCGAGGCATCGTCGTCACCAGCGGCATGGCTCGAGGAATCGACTCCTGCGCCCACAAAGGCGCGCTTGAGTTCAGCAGGCGGCGCCACGATTGGCATCCTGGGCTCCGGAATCGACGTGGTTTACCCCAAGGAGAACAAGAAAATCTTCGCCGATATGCAAACGCGCGGCGCAATCATCAGCGAGTTCCCGATGGGAACGTTTCCAGCGCCTCAAAATTTCCCCATCCGCAACCGGATCATCGCCGGAATCGCGCTGGGGGTTGTAGTCGTCGAAGGCGCGCAGTATTCTGGATCCTTAATCACCGCGCGGCTGGCCATGGAGTTTGGCCGCGAAGTCTTCGGCGTTCCAGGCAACGCTACCCAGCCCACCAGCTTCGGACCAAACCAGCTGATCAAACAAGGCGCCAAGCTAGTCACCAGCTGGGAGGACGTGATTGAAGAGCTGCCCACGCCCGTTCGCGCCGAGCTGCTGCCGGTGGAATCAGCCTCGACTGAAGAACGAGCCGCTCTGCTCGACGAAACTTTCGTCCCGGCCGAGCGCACTTTGTACGGGTTGCTCAACGTCGATGAGGCCCGCCACATCGACGAAATTATGGAGGTTTCCGGGCTCACGTCGTCCGAAGTGCTGGCGACGCTATTTGACCTGGAGCTCAAAGGCGTGGTACGTCAGTTACCTGGGAAGCAATTCCTGAAAGTCCTCTTGTAGTCTTCTCCGGGACAGCAGGTAGGATGGTACGGCGCTCCGTTCAGGCGGAGACGCAGCTTTCTAGTGGAAATTGGATTTCGCCAGGAACCTAGGAACGAGGAACACAGAGACAGATGGCACGATCACTCGTAATCGTCGAATCGCCCGCCAAGGCGAAAACGATCAACAAGTATTTAGGCCGGGGCTACACGGTGAAAGCCTCCTACGGCCACGTGATGGATCTTCCCACGAAGACGATCGGTATCCTTCTGCCCGGCGAGCAAAACGGCAAACGCAAAAAGAAACGCAAATCGAAAGCCAAGGCCGGCGCAAAGGCCAAACCCGAGAAACCGCTGCCGAAGCCAATCCCGGTCACGTCCGAAAATATCTTTGAGCCCACCTACCAGGTGATTCCCGGCAAGATCAAAGTAATCAACGAGCTTCGCAAAGCAGCTCAGACCGCCGACGCCGTCTACCTCGCAGGTGACCCGGACCGCGAAGGCGAAGCCATCTGCGCCCATCTCGCGCATGTGCTGAGCAAGCCTTTCAGGCCCCCGGTCGAAGTCGAGACCAACGGCAAAAACTCCAAGAAAAAGAAGCTCGCGACAGAAGACGGCAACGGAAACGCCAAGGTCACCGCCAAGGAAGTCGCAAAGTTAGTCGTGAAGCCGCCAAAGACGGAGCCCGCCGCCACCTCCGCCTCCAAAATCTTCCGCGTGATGTTCAACGAAATCACGCCGAAAGCAATTCGCGCCGCCTTCGAACATCCATCGCAGGTAAATGAAAATCTCGTCGACGCGCAGCAAGCCCGCCGCGTCCTCGATCGCCTCGTCGGCTACAAAGTTTCGCCGCTGCTCTGGGACAAAGTCCGCCGCGGCCTTTCCGCCGGACGCGTCCAGACCGTAGCGCTCCGCCTCATCGTCGAGCGCGAGCAGGAAATCCGCGCCTTCGTTCCCAAAGAATATTGGACGATGCACGCCCTCCTCGCCGCCGGCGAGCCTCCGGCCTTCGAAGCCAAGCTCACCAAGCACAACGGCGAAGACATCGAAATTCCCAACGAAGCCGAGGCGCAACGCGTTCTCGCAGCCGTCGAGCACGCCATCTGGCAAGTCGCCAGCGTCGCCCAAAAAGAAAAGCGCCGCTTTGCTCCGCCTCCCTTCACCACTTCGAAGCTCCAGCAGGCTGGCTACAATCGCCTGCGCTTCACCGCCAAGCGCACCATGATGCTCGCCCAGCGCCTCTATGAAGGCGTCGAGCTCGGCAATGAAGGCTCCGTCGCGCTCATCACCTACATGCGCACCGATTCGGTGAGAGTTTCGGCTGACGCAATCACCCAGGTCCGCGACCACATCGGCTCAGCCTACGGCGAAAAATATCTCCCCGAGAAGCCGAATTTCTTCAAATCCAAAAAAGACGCGCAGGAAGCGCACGAAGCAATTCGCCCGACAGATGTCGCCCGCACGCCCGAAAGCGTGAAGCCCTATCTCGACGAGTCCATGTTCAAGCTCTACCAGATGATCTGGCAGCGCTTCGTCGCTTCGCAAATGGTTCCGGCCGTTTTCGACCAGACCACGATTGACGTTGACGCCAGCGGCTACACTTTCCGCGCCACGGGTTCGGTGCAGAAATTTGACGGCTACCTCGCCGCCTATCAAGCCGTGAAAGACGAAGAAGAAAAGGAAGACGAAGGCGACGCCGCCGGCAACTCTTTGCCGCAAGTCAGCCAGGGTGATCAACTCCGCCTCGAATCCATACGTCCCGAGCAGCACTTCACTGAGCCTCCGCCGCGATATACCGAAGCCACCATCGTGAAAGAGCTCGAGGAAAAAGGCATCGGCCGGCCTTCCACGTACGCCGCGATTATTTCCACGATCGTCGAACGCGAATACGTGAACAAAGATCAGGGACGCTTTACGCCCACATTGCTTGGCGAGCGCGTTAGCGGGCTGCTTGTGAAAGCTTTCGAAGACATTTTCGATGTGGGCTTCACCGCGCGCCTCGAAGAAGAACTCGATGAAATCGAAGACGGCAAACTGCCCTGGCGCACGGCCGTAAAAGAATTCTGGGACCGCTTCGAAGTGGATCTCGATAAAGCCGCCGATCAAATGGATTCCTATAAGGCCGGCATCCCCACCGGAGAAAAATGCGAGAAGTGCGGGCAGGGCGAACTGCTCGAACGCATCAGCCGCCACGGATTCTTTCTCGGCTGCTCTCGCTATCCCGAATGCGATTTCATTCGCGATCTCGCGGACGTCGCGAGCGACCAGCCCGACCCCGAGACCACCACGCAGTATTGCGACAATTGCGGCAAGGAAATGATCATCAAGCGCGGCCGCTTTGGCACCTTCCTCGCCTGCACCGGATATCCAGATTGCAAGACGACGCGCCGCCTCGTGCAGGGCACTCAAAAAGCGCGCCAGCCGGACGTTCCGCTCGATGAAAAATGCCCCACGTGCGACAATCAATTGCTGCGCCGCCACGGACGCTTTGGCGAATTCATCGGCTGCGAAAAATATCCGAAGTGCAAGTACACGCGGCCCATCACCCTCGGCATCAAATGCCCGAAGTGCAACGAAGGCGAATTCGTGCGCCGCGGCACCGCGAAGGGACGAGGACGCGGCCGCATTTTCTATGGCTGCAGCCGCTACCCCGATTGCGATTTCACAACGCCTCACGAGCCGATCAACGAGCCATGCCCGAAATGCGGCGCACCGTTCATCGTCGAGAAGCGCACGAAGCAGGGCAATTTCCGCTCGTGCATCAAAGAAGGCTGCGACTGGGAAATCGAAGCTCCGCTTCCGCCGCTCGAATCGCTGGGCACGCCGCCGTCAACCGCTCCGCCCGCGGTCCCGCCGGCCGTGCCGTCCGGCGTTGCGTCCTGAATGGGCAGGCGTGAAGCGAGCTACTACCTTTGTGATTTGGCGAGTTATTTGCCGCTGGCCGAAAATCGATGAAGCAGCACATCGATAGGTTCATCGATTACCTGCGCTACGAGCGCAACGCTTCTCCCAACACCATCCGAGAATATCGCCGCGACGTTAGCCAGTTCATGCAGTTCCTCACGCCGCCCGGCGAGAAAACGATGCCGCTCGGCCACGTCGATCACCGCGTGATCCGCGAGTTTGTGGGCTGGAGTTACGATCAGAAACTCGAGAAATCTTCTGTAGCCAGAAAGCTCGCCGCCCTCCGCACCTTCTTCAAATTCTGCGTTCGCGAAGGAGTTGTGAAGCAGAATCCGGCGCGGCTCGTCAGCACGCCCAAACTCCCTAAGCGCGTGCCGCGCGTCATCACCGCCGAGGAAATGAACGGCTTCCTCGATAACATTCTGGGTGGCAGCCCCGCAGCTGCAAAGCACAAGCGTTCCGCCAGCCCGCGCAAAAAGCAAGATAACGCGAAGATTATGTTGAAACGCGATCGTGCGATTCTCGAGCTTCTATACGCATCCGGCCTGCGCGTCAGCGAATTGGTCGGACTGGATCTTGGCGATATCGACCGTGGCGGACAAATGCTCCGAGTCCTCGGAAAGGGACGCAAAGAACGCATTGTGCCATTTGGGTCGAGCGCACAAACTGCCCTTGAAGCTTATTGGCCCGTTCGCGACGAAATTCTCAACCGCCCCGGAGCTGAACCCGAATTCCAGGCCGTATTTCTAAATCCCTATGCTGACCGCCTGGGCGCACGCTCCGTTCGCGCGATTGTGAAAAAATATTCGCGCCTCGCCGACGTTAATTGGGACCTTCATCCTCACTCCCTCCGCCACGCCTTCGCCACACACTTGCTCGCGGATGGCGCAGACCTGCGCGCGATTCAGGAACTGCTCGGCCACGTCTCGCTCTCCACCACGCAACGCTACACGCAAGCCAGCATTCAGCAGCTCATGAATGTGTATGACAAAGCGCATCCGCATGCTTAAATTTATCGATGCCAAGTTTCCGCCCTCTCCTGATTCTACTTGCGGCTCTTGGCTTGCTCCTCTTCTCGCGCACCGCCGCCGCTCAGGATAATTACGAAATTCAAGTCTACGGCTACTGAGACTCGTCGAGCCCGGCCACACCATGGTCGAACTGCACAGCAATTTTACGATTGATGGCTCGAAGCAGATGGTTAACGGCCTGTATCCCACGAATCACGCGCTTCACGAAACCATCGAAATCACTCACGGCTGGAACGACTGGTTCGAAACCGGATTTTATATTTTCACTTCGGCGCGCTCCGGCCAGGGATGGGATTGGGTCGGCGACCATATTCGGCCGCGCGTACGCATTCCGGAGAAGTGGCACTGGCCCGTAGGAGTGAGTCTCTCGAATGAAATCGGCTACCAGCGCCGCCAATTTTCCGTCGACACGTGGACATGGGAGATCCGCCCGATTGTCGATCAACAAATCGGACGATGGTATTGGTCCATCAACCCCACATTCGACCGTTCGTTGCACGGCGAGACCGTTCACCAGGGCTTCGTCTTCTCACCGAATTTCAAATTCAGCTATAACTTCACTCCCAAGATTGCAGGCGGTCTTGAATACTACGGTTCGCTCGGCCCGGTGACGGGATTTTATCCGGTATCCCAGCAGCAGCAACAGATTTTCCCCGCAATCGACCTCAACATCGCGCCGCAATGGGAAATTAATTTCGGCTTGGGCGTAGGACTAACCGGCTCAACCGACCACCTCATCGCCAAAGTCATACTCGGGTATCGTTTCAACTTCTAGCGCGCATCTTAGCGATGGACGACGCTTTCCACCACATCGCTATAATGCAGGCAGTGCAACTTACAGAGTTTTTGGGCATCCAATTTAAGTGCCCCACACGAAGAGCAAGCAAGGACTCCTGAGGATGAAAACTGCATCGGCTAAGAAGACGCTGACCATACCGGAAGTTCGTCCCAAAGCAGCAGCCTTGCAAATGTACCTCGAGACGATTTGCTACAAGACCCGCGAACGCCTGGAACTCATCAACATCACCAAGGACCTGAACGAGGTGGTGCGCAAGCATGGACTGAAAGCGGGCTTCGTCCTCGTGCAATCGCTGCACACCACTACCGCAATTTTCATCAATGAATTTCAACAGGCGCTTCTCGACGATATCAAGAGTTTTCTCGAGCGCCTCGTTGGCCGCATCGATTACTGGCGACACAACGATCCGAAACTCTCCGAATGCAATCGTCAGAATGCCGATTCACATCTGCGCGCCATGGTTCTTGGCCACACGCTCTCGGTGCCGGTCCGCGACGGAGAACTCGCGCTCGGCTATTGGCAGTCCATCATCCTTGCCGAGCTTGACGGCCCGCGCGACCGCTCGATTCAAGTGCAGGTCCTCGGCGTCTCCGAAAATTCAAAGTAACGTTTAGACGCGATTGCGCGCTGGCTTCGTTCCCAGTGTCGCCCGCGCTTTTTGAAGAAATTGGTGCGGTGTGAAAGGCTTCTGCAGAAACGCCGAATTTTCCGGCAGTCCTTTGCGGCAAAGCATCTCATCATCCGTATAACCCGACATATAAATCACGCGGATCCCTGGCCGCAATTTACGCACCCGGTCCGCGAGTTCCGGCCCGCTCATCTCCGGCATCACTACATCCGTGATGAGCATATGAATTGTCTCAGTCTCGTTTCGGGCAATACTGAGCGCGTCCGAGCCGCTCGACGCCGCAAGCACCCGGTAGCCATTTTCCGCGAGCAGATCGCGCGCGAGCCGCAGCACCACCGGCTCATCCTCCACGAGCAGCACGGTTCCCTGCCCCGTCAGCGACTCCGTAACCGGCGGCTCAGCGATTCGCCTCTCCGGAATCTCGGGCGCGTGCGGCAAATAAATTCCGAATGCCGCGCCTTTTCCCGGTTCGCTTTCCACCGTCACGCACCCGCCGCTCTGCTTCACGATTCCATACACGGTCGAAAGTCCCAGCCCGCCTCCCACTCCTGCCTGCTTCGTCGTGAAGAACGGCTCGAAAATCTTCGCCATCACCTCCGGACTCATTCCGCGTCCCGTATCCACCACGCGCAGCCGAACGTACTTCCCGGGAATCAATCCCGGATGTTGCCGCGCGAGCACCACGTTCACCTCGATGTTGCAAGTTTCCATCGCCAGCGTGCCGCCATTCGGCATCGCGTCACGCGCATTCAATGCAAGGTTCAATACCACCTGCTCCAGTTGTGCCGGATCGGCTTTCACTGAACCTGCCGACTGGTCGAGCCTCATCTCCACGTGAATATCTTCGCCAATCACAGGACGCAGCAGACTCTCCGCCTGCCGCACCAGCGCATTGAAGTCGAGCACTCTCGGCTGAAGAACCTGCCGGCGGCTCAGCGCCAGCAGGCGCGACGTCAAATCGCGCGCACGTATCGCCGCCGAGTTAATTTCTTCCGTCATGCGCTGCAAATCTCCCGGCGGCACTTTTTTCTTCAGCAACTCGCTGTATCCCAGAATTCCGACTAGTAGATTGTTGAAG
Source organism: uncultured Acidobacteriota bacterium (assembly GCA_963767205.1). Classification (GTDB taxonomy): domain Bacteria; phylum Acidobacteriota; class Terriglobia; order Acidiferrales; family UBA7541; genus Palsa-295. The sequence goes on along the minus strand of CAVYDF010000015.1, from coordinate 136,722 downwards.
TCATGCGCCACACCTCCCGCCAGCCTGCCCACCGCTTCCATTTTCTGCGCCTGACGGAGCTGTTCTTCGAGCGCCTTCCTATCGGTCACATCGCGCAAGATCGTGATCAGGCACATCGTTCCTTCGAGTTCAATCGTGTGCGCCGACATCAAAAAGTTGCGCACTTCTCCTGACTTCACGGAGAGACGAAGCTCCAGATCGCGCACCTCTCCATCCCGCTTCACCACGGCCACCATCTGGTCGCGTTCTTTGGGATTGAGCCAGATCCCCAAGTCGAGCGACGTCCGCCCCACCGATTCGCCGCGCGCGAATCCCGTCATCCGAATAAAGTTGTAATTCACGTCAAGAATGCGGCCGTCGTCGAGGGTGCTGATCACGATGGCGTCCGGCCCTGCGCGGAATGCCTTGGAAAATTTCTCCTCGGAAATGCGCAAGTTTTCTTCGGTGCGTTTGCGATCGGAGATTTCTCGGATGGCCACGCAAACCGTCTTGTCGCCTTCGGGATATTCGATGCGATTCACGCGCGCGAGAAACCAGCGTTCACCCTCCGGAAATGCGAGCGAATATTCAAAATCCTCTCCTTTGCCGGTAGCGATCACGCGCTTGAAGAGTTCATGCGAAGAGCGGAAGAAATCCGCGTCGAAAATATCCTCGGACCTTCTCCCCAGCAATTCGCTCCGAGGGCGATAGAGAAGTTTTTCGTCGTTCGCCCAGATGTTGAGGAAAGTGCCTTCGGCGTCCAGCTCGAGAACGATCTGGTCGATGGAGTTGATCAGCGCTTCGAGACGCGCCGCTTCATGTTGGCGGGATTTTTTATCGTTTGCCGCGACGGGAGGAGGAGCTACAGAATTTTTCTCTTCGTTCGGATTATTTTCGGGCGTCCGTTTTATCCAGCGGCCGAGCGGCAGGCGTTTTTTCATGGCCCGGCAGGGGGTGCTAGACGTTCAGCGTGAGCGAGGTCTCGGGAATAAATCCGTCGGAGCGGCGCTGGACGGCGCCGGCCGTCGGAGGAAACGGCATCTTCACGCGATCGACCGGATTGTAACGGGTGTCGCGCTCAACAGGCACTCGGCCTGCGGCTCGAATCAGGCGTTCGAGTTCGGCGCGCGTCAGATGCTCGGGCGTCGTCGCGCCGGCGTCGTGATAAATCTTTTCTTCGACCACGGTGCCGTCCAAATCGTCTGCACCGAAGCGCAGCGCTACTTGCGCGATCCGCGGCGTCAGCATCACCCAGTAGGCCTTGATGTGATCGAAATTGTCGAGCATCAGCCGCGAGACGGCCACCATTTTCAAATCGTCAATTCCGGTTGGCCCGGGCAAATGCGAGAGCGCCGTATTCGCGGGATGAAATGCGAGCGGAATAAACGTGACGAAGCCGTGCGTTTTGTCCTGCGTGTCGCGAAGCTGGAGCAGATGGTCCACGCGCTCTTCGGCTGTCTCGATGTGGCCATACAGCATCGTGGCGTTCGAGCGCAGCCCGATTTCGTGCGCGGTTCGCGCGATCTGCAGCCACATCTGGCCGCTTACTTTGTGATCGCAGATCACTTTGCGGACGCGCGGATGAAAAATCTCCGCTCCGCCGCCGGGCAGCGAGTCAACACCGGCGTTCTTCATTGCCAGAAGCGTATCGCGAATCGAAAGTTTGGAAATGCGCGCGTAGTAGCCCACTTCCACCATCGTGAACGCTTTCAGGTGAACTTCGGGGAAGCGCTGCTTCAAGCCGCGAATTAGTTCCAGGTAATATTCGAAGGGCAAATCAGGATGCAAGCCGCCGACGATGTGAAATTCCGTTGCGCCTTCCGCTACGCCTTCCGCCGCGCGCTTGTAAATCTCATCCAGCGCAAACGTGTAAGCGCCGGGCGCGTCCGGTGAACGTCCGAAAGCGCAAAGCCGGCAATGCGCGACGCAAACATTCGTGGGATTAATGTGGCGGTTGACGTTGTAGTAGCAGATGTTTCCGTGTTTCTTCTCGCGGACGTGATTCCCGAGCCAGCCGAGCGCAAGCAGATCGTGCGACTCGTAAAGCGCGACGCCGTCTTCCGCATTGAGGCGCTCGCCGGCGAAAACTTTTGCCGCAACCGGCTCCAGCCGCGTGTCCGTTATTTTAAGTTCGCTCGTCGTTTGCATTCGAATTCTCAGGGACGCCCGACAACTGTTGCCGCGCCCCAGAACAAAAGGAATAAGAGACTAATATAGCCATTCACAGTGAAAAACGCAGCATTGATTTTGCTCAAATCGTTCGGCTTCACAAGCGAATGCTCGTAAATCAGCAGCGTTGCAACGACGGCAATTCCCGCCCAAGCCGGCCAGCCAAGCTGAAAGCTCAGCGCCAGCCACACGAGCAGTCCGACCATCACGATGTGCATCGCGCGCGCTATCAGCAGCGCACCTGCCACTCCGAATCGTTTCGGAATCGAATAAAGACCTGCGGTCTTATCGAACTCGATGTCCTGGCAAGCGTACAGAACGTCGAAGCCGCCGACCCACAGCGTGACTGCGGCACACAGAATCAGCATGCGCCAATCGAGCGAGCCGCGAATCGCAATCCACGCCGCCGCGGGCGACATGCCCAGGCAGAAGCCGAGCACGAAGTGCGCCCACGTGGTGAAGCGTTTTGTGTAGGAGTAGAAGAACAGGACGGCCAGCGCGACCGGAGAGAGTTTCAGCGCCAGCGGATTCAATTGCCACGCTGCGATTACAAGCAATGCTGAAGCGAGAAGTGTGAAGGCCCACGCAAAGCCGATGGAAAGCTCGCCGGTTGGCAATGCGCGCATTGCTGTGCGCGGATTGCGGCGATCGTATTCGAGGTCGGCGATGCGATTCATGGTCATCGCGGCGGAGCGCGCGCCAACCATCGCGACGATGATCCAGAGAATTTGCCAGAGCGTCGGGAAACGGCCTGCATCGCGCGCGGCGAGCAGAGCGCCGACGAGCGCGAATGGCAGAGCGAAAACGGAGTGCTCGAACTTGATCATTTCGAGCACGATTCGCAGTCGGCCTTTCTTCGCGGTGGGCGAAGCGGCTCTTTCAGTTGGCGTGGCGGGTTGTTCTTGGGGGGTCATTTACCGCCTATTAGAATTTCGTATGTTATTCATTTGCGGGCACTTACGCTGAGATTTAATCGCGCTACCGTGTATTAAACCATCAGGCTCGGCGCATTTCGACTGCGCCGCAACGCGGCGCGCCAGCTACCTTATTCATCCAGCAGCCTCAGCTCCCAATTTAGGCACTTACATTTTATGTTGGTGCGTCGGCGAGTGCAATCAATTGTTGTACGGCCTCAGGGCTTGCTGCCTTTCCAGCGGTATTGCTTTTCCTGGGGCAGGCCGAGTTGGGCGAGGACGCGGTGGGCGAATTGTTCGACGAGATCGTCGATTTTTTTCGGGCCGTAGTAGAAGGCTGGCATGGCGGGCATTACGGTGGCGCCTGCGTCGTGGACGCGAACCATGTTTTCGAGGTGAATTCGGTTTAGCGGGGTCTCGCGGAGGCAGAGGACCAGCGGGCGGCGTTCTTTGAGGCAGACGTCTGCGGCTCGTGTGAGTAAGTCGTTCGCGATTCCTGAGGCAATGGCTCCGAGGGCGCCTGCCGAGCACGGGATGATGGCCATGGCGTCTACTACGGCGCTGCCTGAGGCGATCGTTGCGCCGATGTCTTTATTTTGGAGGTATTCGATTTTTTTTGCGGGGGTGCCGGTTAGGAGGGTGGGGAGTTTTTTTGCGTCGGTGGCTACGATGTCGAGTTCGGTTGAGACGAGACGAAGGCCTGCTTCCGTGGTTACGAGATATACGTGGCTTACGCGGGTGTCGGCGTCGAGCAGGCGAAGCAAGGTTTGGGCGTAGATTGCGCCGCTGGCGCCGGTGATGCCGATGGTGATTGTTTGGTGGGCGGATTTTGGCATCGCCGAATGAGCGTATGCAGAAGTGGGGAGTTTTGCAAGGTGTGGTGGTCACGTGGATGGGGGGAACGGGAGCGATTGTTACGTGGAGGAGTTGTTGTGGGTTTGCGGTAAGTAACGGCGCACAGGCAAGAGTGCCTGTGCCACTGGAGCCGTTTGTGAGCTCGGAGCCGGACGAAACTTTAGATGCGCGATTATTTCTTAATGGCTCTTACGATCAGCAGCAGGACGACTGCGCCTACTGTGGCCATCACGAGCTGGCCGATCAAGCCGTAGGCGGCTAGTCCCAAGCAGAGTGAAAATCCAGCCGCCCAGGACTGAGCCGACGATTCCAACTAGCAGGTCCATCAGGGTGCCCATGCCCTGGCCCTTTACGATCTTGCCGGCGATGAAACCTGCGAGGATACCGATGATGATTGTCCAGAGCAGCCACATGTCGCGCCTCCTAGCGTGAACTTTTGAATTGAGCCCGCGTGCCCAGATGAGACCGATGAACCGAACAGCTTGATTGTGTTGAGTGGCGGCACTCTAGCACAGTTCCTGGAGGGCGGTAGAAGAGGAGTGCGGAAAGATGAGTGCTAGAATCTGGCGGCGCGCCTAGTGCAGAACTCAGGTACGAGGTATGGCGCTCCTCGTGGATGACTACGTGCGGAATTTGTGTCCGGGGAGTGCGGCGCGGGCGAGCTGTTCGCTGCGCGGGCGGCTCTTAGATGTTCGGTGCCATGAGATCCGTTACAGGTTGTGCCAGGACATCCGTTACACCTGGATTCGGTAGAGTTCTGAGCTGTGGAGGCTCAGGACGATGCCATGGGCGAGGACGGATGTGGGCGAGCAACGGGTAAGTTCGTAATCCGGGCGGCGAGTGGGCAGGAGCGGATGACAGCATTGTGCCGCGAGTTTGGGATCTCGCGGCCCACGGGATATCGGTGGCGGGGAAGGTTCCAGCAAGCCGGAAGCGTCACGGCGGTGGTGGAGCGCAGCCGAAGGCCCGTGCATAGTCCTGCGCAGACCGCTCCGCGCTGCGAAGAACGCGTGATAGCGCTGCGGCGCGAGTTTGGATGGGGGGCGAAGAAGCTGGAAGTGTTGTTGCGGGAAGAAGGCACGCAGCTGACCGTGAGGACGATCAACCGTATTCTGAAGCGTCACGGACTGGTGCGTGAAAAAGATTCCATCTCGCCCGCGCTGTCACGCTTTGAGCGAGCGGCGCCGAACCAGTTGTGGCAGATGGACGGCAAAGGAGAGTATTACGCGTCGGATGGGAAGTGTTATCCGCTGTCGATCTTGGATGATCACAGCCGCTACGCGGTGGGTTTGTATGCGTTGCCGGCGTTTCGCGCCGATCGCATTTATCCCTGCTTGGTGGAGACGTTCGGGCGCTACGGCGTGCCGGATGCGATGTTGATGGATCGCGGTTCGGTGTGGTGGAGCACGACGAACGGCTACGGACTAACCTGGCTATCGGTAGGTCTGATTGAGCAGGGGATCGAGTTGTCGTACTGTCGGGTGCGCCATCCGCAGACACAGGGGAAAGTGGAGCGATTTCATCGCACCCTGGCGGAAGCGATCCGTCATCGCGGCAAGCCGCAACGGATGGCCCAGTGGCCGGGGGCGCTGGATGAATTTCGGAAGATCTACAACGAGCGTCGGCCGCACGAAGCGTTGGGGATGAAGCGGCCGGTGGAGCGCTACCGTGCGAGCGCACGAGCGTATGATCCCAGGCCGCGAGCGTGGGAATATCCAAGCGGGAGCATCGTGCGACGGCTGAACCCCTCGGGTTGTTTAGACTGGAACGGAGAACGGTGGTTCGTATGCGAAGCGCTGGCCGGACGGCCGGTGCGCATTGAAAATGTGGAAGGGTTGCTGCTGGTGAGTTACCGGCACATGTATGTGCGAGAGATCGACCGGGAGCGGCGTCAAACGCACGCGCTGGTGATGGCGCGGGAAAACGTGGAGAGGGCTCTCCGGTCGCCCTCCGGGCTCCCTACAAGCCCTCTCCACGCAGAAAATCAAGAACGGGGGGTGTAACGGATGTCCTGGCACACACTGTAACGCATGTCATGGCACACCACATCTTAGAGCCGCCCCACTTGGAAAGGTGAGTGATGGACGAGAGCGACATTCGAAATCTTTTGGAAGCGGTGAAGCGGGGGCGGCAGACCGTCGATAGCACGGTGGCGAAGTTGCGGCGGTTGCCGTATGAAGATCTTGGGTTTGCCAAAGTGGACCATCATCGCGGATTGCGGCAGGGTTATGCGGAAGTGGTGTTTGCGCGGGGCAAGACGCCTAAGCAGGTGGCGGAGATTGTGCGGGCGATGCTGAGGGCAAAGGCGTCGCACAATATTTTGATTACGCGGGCAAACAAGAAAACTTTTGCTGCTGTGAAGCCGGCTGCGCGCGCGGCGAAATTGCGGGCTGAATTCCATGAGCTTTCCGGGACGATTTCTATCGAACGCAGCCGGAAGATGCAGGGCAAAGGGCTGATTCTGGTTGTTACTGCGGGGACGAGCGATATTCCGGTGGCCGAGGAGGCGCTTGTTACGGCGCGGTCTATGGGCAATCGGGCCGAGGCGATTTATGACGTGGGCGTCGCGGGGCTGCATCGTTTGCTCGAGCACCGGGATAAATTGGCGGAGGCGCGCGTGATTGTTTGCGTGGCGGGAATGGAAGGGGCGCTGCCGAGCGTCGTGGCGGGACTGGTGTCGGCGCCGGTGATCGCGGTGCCTACGAGCACGGGGTATGGGTCGAGCTTTGGGGGATTGACGGCGCTGCTCGCGATGTTGAACAGCTGCGCTTCGAACGTGAGCGTGGTGAATATTGATAATGGATTTGGGGCGGGCTGCGTGGCGAGCGTGATTAATAAGTTGTGAGGAAGAAAGTAGCGAGTCTAAAGGTTCTTGGGCTCTTCCAGCAGAAACTCGTGGAGGTTTGTGGGTAGAGGCTCGGCGTTGAGTTGGCGCATCATCAGGGCGAGCTGGCCGCGATGGTAGGTGGAATGGTTCGCGAGATGTTGCATCAGGTGGCCGAGCCGGACTTGCTTTGTGCGGAACGGAATCATTCTCTCCAGGGACTCGTTTGTGGTGCGATTCACGAACTCGATTTGTGCTTTCTCGACTTCGGCCCACTTCGACTGGACTGCTAGACGCTGGGAAATATGTCGGGCTTGAATATGGCGCCCAGGCGCTTGTCCAAATCTGCGTGGAAGGCGTCGTCAGGAACGGGCTCGTTCCAATACTCGAGCCATGCCCATTCGCCGGCGACGATGTGGACGAGCGTGTCGCGCAGGGAGTGAAAAGCGCCGCCCAAGTCGCGGGTGAACTGCTCGGCGGTGAGAGTGGAGGCTGCCTGCAAGACTCTGTGGTTTGCCCAGCGGTCGTATTCGAAGAGCAATTGAATGTCGTCTTTGTTCATGTGGGTAGTATCCGGCAGAAAGACGGCGAAATGTAGGGGCGAGTGGAATTCGTTTTAGGGCTTCAGCAGGACCTTTAGGACTCCTTTTTTCTGCGCGAATTTCATCGCTTTACTTGCCTCGGAGAGCGGGAACGTTCGCGTGATGAGCGGGCGCGGGTCGACCAGCTTTGCGCGCAGCAGGGCGATCGCTTTTGCGAATGGGCCGCAGCGGGAGCCTAGCATGGTGATTTCGTTCACTACGATGGGCCAGGATTCGATGGGGGCTGCGCCGTGAAATGTGGATTTCAGCACCAGGGTGCCGCGCGGTTCGGTGAGGGCGATTCCGAGGGTGAGACCGGAGGGAGAGCCGGTGGCATCTACAACGAGCGGGAGACGGTCTTTCGTGGCGCGGCTTTTGAGATCAGCGGCATCACCGCGGATGAGAGCTCGTTTTGATTCCATTGCGGTAGCCAGGGCGAGCTTTTCGGGATGTTTGCCGAACATCACGAGCGGAATACCGGTTGACCTTAGCACCATGGCGACTAATTGCGCGAGTTTTCCGTCGCCGAGTACGGCCGCTTTATGGAACGCGCTTACGCGAACTTGAGCGAGGATCTCGCAGGCTGCGGCGAGGGGCTCGATGAAGACGGCTTCCTCATCCGTGACCGTGTTTGGAATGGCGTGGAGATTTTCGATTGGTAGCGTGAGGAATTCGGCGAAGGAGCCGTCGTGAGCGACGATTCCGAGGACCTTGCGGCGGGCGCAGTGGGTTTTTAATCCGCGGCGGCAAAATTCGCATGGCGGATGGAAGCCGAGGGCGGCGCAGGCGATATTGATTTCGCCAGCCACGCGGCGGCCCAGCCAGCTTTTCTTTTCGTGGCTTCGCGCGCCGCGCACGTCCACTACTTCGCCGACGAATTCGTGGCCGGGCGTTCCGCGAAAATTGTGGTAGCCGCGGAGGATTTCGACGTCGGTGTTGCAGATGCCGGCGAGGCGCACGCGGAGGAGAGCCCAGTTGCGGCGGAGGCGCGGCAATGGCTTGCTGACGGCGGTGAGGGCGTGGTTGCGAACCGTGAATGCGAGCATCCGAGTCGTTCGTCTCTCCTGTGATGGTGGGAACTTTTGCGCCGGCGCGGCCTCTATCTCATACAGCTGCGAACGCTGTTACATGCGCGGCGCGCGAGGTTGCCATGGCCGAAGCTATCACCCGTCGTTCCTTGCTTAAAAGAGTTCTTTTCCTTACAGGCGGCTTCGTCGTTTTTACGCTTTTGTTTGTGGTCGCTTGCCGTTTAGCCGTAATGCAGATGTTTCGCGGAATCTCGGCATCGAGACAGACCGGACTCGCTGCCTGGAACGTCGACAGCATGTGGACCGACCGACAATATTTTCAACTTCCGCAAACGGGAAATGAAAAATGGATTTCTCGCAATGCGGATCTGCGCATGCACACGGAAGCCTTCGAGCGTTGCCGAACAAGCATCGACCAGATTGCAGCTGCGCATCAGGGCTTCCTGGAACGTTTGGTTACCGAAAGCCATTCCGGTCATGGGCGCGCGCTTTCCGCTGAACTCTCCGTCCCGGCATCCGAACTCGACGGAACACTATTTGATCTCAAGAAGCTGGGACGAGTGGAAAGCGTCGAGGAAAGCGGCGAGGACTCGACGGTGAAACTGGAGAGCGCGGTAAGAAATCTCGAAGCAGCGAAGACTTCGTTGAACCGTTTGAAGAATCTCCAGCGCGACAGTAGAGGGCAACTGCATGACGCGCTCGAGGTTGAGAAGGAAATTGCTCAGGCGGATTCAGGGGTGCGAGACGCTACGCGGCAACGAGACAGCCTACTCTTAACGGTCGCGCAAGCACATATCCGTCTGGCGCTCTTGGAAGACTTTCGAGCCCCGCTTCAAATGAGCTTCAAGGGATCGCTACTTGAAATACGGAATTCGTTAGTGGAAGGAATCGAGAACGTCTTGTCCTCGTTCACGACGGTTTTCGGCGCCGTTCTTGAATATGGACTGCCAATCGGCTTCTGGTGCCTCGTTCTTTTCTGGCCCGGACGGCGCGCTTGGCAGCGTCTCCGCGCAAGGCCGGCACTGGCGCAGTAGAGTTGGATGCGATTGAATGCGAACGAGAGTTTCTAATTTAGAGCCGCGAGTAATGCTGTAACCAGGGTGGGTTCTTGGTCGGGGAAGACTGTGCGCAGGTCGAGGATGAGGCGATCGTCTTCGATGCGGGCGATTACTGGCGGGCCGGTGGCGGGTTTGCGAAGGCGGGTTTCGAGGGTGGCTGGGGAAAATTGCGGCGACGAAATCGAAATTAAGTGCGTCGGTAGCTGCTGGTCGGGAGTTGAGCCGCCGCCGATTACGGAGAAGCCGGGGCGCGTTTCGATTGCGACGCTTGCGTTTGCGAGTGCGAGGCGAAGTTTGGCGGCGAGATCTTCCGCTCGATGGGCGATTTCGTCCGCGCGCGCGCGAATCATGCGAAGAGTAGGAATTTCGTCGAGCGCGCCGCGAAGATATGCGTTGAGCGTGACTTCGAGTGCGGCGATGGTGAGCTTATCCACGCGCAGAGCGCGGAAGAGCGGATTGCGGCGGATGCGTTCGATGAATTCGCGCTTGCCGGCGATGATGCCGGCTTGCGGGCCGCCGAGAAGTTTGTCGCCGCTGAAGCTGACGACGTCGACGCCGGCGTCGGAGCTGGCGCGCGCGACCGGCTCATTGATTCCGCTGGCGGAGAGATCGGCGAGGCAGCCGGAGCCGAGGTCCTCGTAGACGGGGACGTGCAGGCGGCGGCCGAGTGCGGCGATCTCGTCGAGGGTGGGCCGCTCGGTGAAGCCGGTGATGCGGAAATTCGAAGGGTGGACGCGGAGGAGGAGGCGCGTGCGTTCGTTGAAGGCGCGTTCGTAATCGCGGATGCGCGTGCGATTCGTGGTGCCTACTTCGCGCAGGATGGCGCCGCTTTCGGACATGATGTCTGGAATGCGGAAGCCGTCGCCAATTTCGATGAGCTCGCCGCGCGAGACGATGACCTCGGCATTTTTCGCGAGGGTATTCAGGACGAGGAAGACGGCGGCGGCGTTGTTGTTGACGACAATCGCAGCCTCTGCGCCAACGAGCTGCGCGAGCAGGCGGGCGGTGTGAACGTCGCGCTTGCCGCGCTCGCCTCGTTCGATATCGTATTCGAGGTTCGAATAGTGAGTGGCGGTGGAGGCAATCGCGGCTGCTGCGGCGGCGGGGAGCGGGGCGCGGCCAAGATTTGTATGCAGGATTACTCCTGTGGCGTTGATGACGTGGAGCGAGCGAGGGCGCGAGGAGGAGTTCGACGTGTTTTATGATGCGCGACTCGATGGCGGCGGGATCCAGGGCGGCGGCGAGATCGCTCGCGCTCGTGGCGGTCGTGGCGTTCGCGGCTGACAATTCCTGTTTGAGTTCGTTGCGCAATTCGGCGAGAACTGCGCGGGAGGATTGGGTAACGACGGCGCGACCTGCTTTTTCGGCGAGGGCTGCTAGGTGCGGGCGAGCGAGAAGTTCGTCGACGGACGGGATTTCGCGGAGGCGGGCGGAGGGATTGGGTTGCAGTTTCGCGGCGGGATCGGCCGGAGGGGTCATGGCTAAGGTATTTGAGCACAGTGCGATACGGGCTGGCAATCGTCGGCGCTATTTGCTGTGCGCGTGGGGATTTCCCTTTGCGACATGGGCTGAAACGGGAAAGTTGACGCTTGGGGCGGGGCCTTCTACGCTGGAGATTCCCGGACATTGTTGGAGAGTCGCGAACTTCGCTGGGATCACGAAGACCGCTGGAGATTTCGGCTATGGCCACAATCGACGAAGACCTCAACCAGATCGAACGTGACGTGCGGACGCTGAAGATCGAGTACGAGCAGTTCTTCGGCGGCGGGCGTTCGCGGCCTCCCACGGATACGCAGTGGCGCGTGGATACGCTGGTGCGGCGATATGCGGAGCGGGTGGCTGAGCTTAGCTCGGGGCAGCGATTCCGTTACAACAACCTGACGCAGACTTACGCGAAGTATCAGGATCTGTGGCGCAAAAAGCTGATGCAGAAAGAAGGAGGCGTGAGTTTGCGGCATTTCGGCGCGGCGGCGAAGGCGATTGAGGCGCAGCGTTCGCGAGAAGGTGCTCACCGGCAGAAAGTGGCGGATGCGGCAGCGGAAGCGGCGCCGGCAGACTCCGCGCATCATGCAGCGGCGCACCCTTCCGACATGGCGGCGGCTGCGATGGAGCACGCGAAAGAGGCGCGGGATGCGGCTGCGTTTGCGCTTTCGTTCTCTGATCCAGAGCACGAAAAATCCAAAGTGCAGCAGCTGTATAAGAAGCTGATTGAGGCGCGGTCGGCGGCGGGGGATACGGCGAGCGCGCCGAGCTTGAAAGATTTCGAGCGATTTGTGCTGCAGAAAACGATGGATCTGAAAAATAAAGGCGGGCACGAGATCGAATACACGGTGAGTGTGGAGGCAGGGCGCGTGAAATTGAAGGCGCGGATTTCGAGCTGAAGGCGTAGTTCTCTTCTTTTTTCTCTCTCCGACATTTTTCTTGAGCGGGTTTTCTTGAACGGGGCACCTCTTCCGTAATTTCTTCCGTGCGCTTACACTGGACGGCCGTTTCCTTTTTCGGGAGGTTCTGAGTGGCTGTAGATTCAGGTGTAAAGCGCGCGCTGATCAGCGTGTTCGACAAAACTGGGATCGTCGATTTCGCGCGCGAGCTTTCGGCGTTGGGAATCGAAATTGTTTCGACGGGGGGCACCGCGAAACTGCTTCGCGATGAGGGCGTGGCGGTGCGCGATGTGGCGGAGATGACAGGGTGGCCGGAGATGCTGGGTGGGCGCGTGAAGACGCTGCACCCGAAAGTTCACGGCGGAATTTTGTACCAGCGCGGGAAGGCGGAAGATCGCAAGCAGGTGGAGGAACATGGGATTGGGGCGATCGATCTGGTGGTGGTGAATCTGTATCCGTTTTCCGCTACGGCGGCGAAGGCAGGCGTGACGGCTGCGGACCTGATCGAGAACATTGATATTGGCGGGCCGGCGATGGTGCGCTCGGCGGCGAAAAATTTTCAGAGCGTGGGCGTGGTGACCGATCCCGCGGACTACGGCGTGGTGGCGACAGAGCTTCGAGAAAAACGCGAGTTGAGTATGGCGACGCGGCTTATGCTTGCGCGCAAGGCTTATGGGCGGACGGCGCGCTACGATGGCGAGATCGCGACGGAACTCGAGCGACTGTCGGTGGAAGATGGCGAAGTGAGAATCGGCAGGCTCGAGACGCTGCCTGAGCGGATTCACATCGCGCTCGAGCGACGGCAGGCGATGCGTTACGGCGAGAATCCGCACCAGTCGGCTGCGCTTTATATTCCGGCGGGCAAGCCTGCTGCGGGACTCGCCGGTGCAAAACAACTGCAAGGCAAAGAGCTTTCGTACAACAATCTGGTTGATTTGGATTCGGCGTGGGCGCTGGCGCGGGAGCTTGAACGCGCGGGCGTGGCGATCGTGAAGCACAACAATCCTTGCGGGGCCGCAGAGCAGGATTCTCTGCGCGACGCCTACCTGAAGGCGCTCGAGTGCGATCCTGTGTCCGCGTTTGGCGGGGTGATGGCTTTCAACCGCGCGATCGATGCGGCGACGGCGGAAGAAGCTGGTGAAATTGTTTGTGGAATGCATTGTGGCGCCGGGATTTGAGGCTGCGGCGCTTGAAAAATTCGCGGCGAAGAAAAATCTGCGGCTGCTGGAAATGCCGCGCGAGGATGCTCCGGAGGAACTCGAGATAAAACGCATTTCCGGGGGAGTGCTCGTGCAGGAGCCGGACCGCCACGAACTGAAATCGGCGGACCTGAAGGTGGTGACCGAACGCGCGCCGAGCGATTCTGAAATCCGGGCGTTGCTATTTGGATGGAAAGTTTGCAAGCACGTGAAATCGAACGCCATTGTGTTCGCGCGCGAGGGGCAGACGGTGGGTATTGGCGCCGGGCAAATGAGCCGCGTGGATTCGGTGAAGATTGCGGTGATCAAAGCGGCCACGGCTGGGCTTTCGTTGAAAGGATCTGTGGTGGCGTCCGATGCGTTCTTTCCTTTTCCCGATGGCGTGGAAGAAGCAGGTAAAGCTGGGGCCGCGGCCGTGATTCAGCCGGGCGGGTCCGTGCGCGATGCAGACGTGATCGCGGCGGCGAATAAACTGGGAATGGCTATGGTTTTTTCCGGTGTGCGGCACTTCCGGCATTAGCAGTTGCAGCCGCCGGCTTCTGGCGGTGGAAAGTAATCTCGATCACCTGCGGTTCGCCCTCGGCCGGTTCGATTTCAGAGCGCTGCACATACGTGTCGGCATCTACTCGCGTGAAGATTAGGCGTTTCGGTTCACCGTTGACCGGATTCACGAACGTCGCTTTAGTTGCGTCAACACTTTCCAGCTTCAACATCGTGGCATCGGATTTTTCCCACGGCAGCAACTCAGGCGTAAGATGGCGCAGGAAGAACTCGATTCCGTCGGGCTTTTCAACAATCGAAAATAACTCCAGCACGAGCGGTTTTTTGCCTTCGATAATCCGGAATAGGCCTGCCATTTCGCCGGCCTTTGGTTCCAGCCACCTCTGCTCGGTGATGCGCGCGCCCCATTCACCGCGCCACTGGCCTTCGAGCCAGCTGAATTGGTCGAATGTCGGAGGTTGCGCTGTGGCCGTATTGGCTTGCTGGGTTGCTGACGAGGTCTCCGCGGCTGGTATGCCTGCGGACTTGGCGGCGGCCGGCGGAGCGGAGGCGCTTCCGTTCTTTGCTTCATGATCTGTTCCGGTGCCGGTTGGCTGCTGTGCGTGAGCTAGCGGGGCCCCCAAAACGAGGCAGAGAAGGACGATAGGGCCACTCCGCAAACCACTGAATCCAATGCGCTTCAATCGCCCTCCAGAAATCGATATACGCATTCCGGTACGACAAGGCCGATGCTCCCTCAACTATCTTCGAAACACAACTAATAATTCCTTTTTCGGGTATCCAGAAGCTTCTGGCACGCGTCATACTGGGGTTGTCAGAAGGAAATGGATATTGGCCAGGAACCCTCGCCGGGGAATACTTTGACGCCTTTCCTGAGCTAGACCATAATGGAATTTTGGGACGGGCGCATGAAAACAATTCTAGGCATCGCAATTTTAGCGGTTTTGGGGGCGCCCGTGGGTGGGGCGCAGGCGTCACAGAATTCCAATACGAAAGCCACCCCGTCTTCCGGCGCTAAGGCAGCACCCGCTGCCGCTTCGGCCGCCAAAGCCGGCATAAATCCCACCGACGAGAGCGCCCGCGCAGACCTTTACTACTATTTCGCGATGGGCCACCTGAATGAGCAGCAGTACGAGCTCACGGGCCGGTCCGAACAGGCTGCCGAATCGATCGACTTCTATAAAAAGGCACTCGTGCTTCAGCCCGGATCGCCCGTGATCATGGAGCGGCTTGCGGAAATTTATGCCAAGTCGCAGCGCGTTCGCGATGCGGTGGCGCAGGCGCAGGAAGTTCTGACAATTGACGCGGATAATCTTGCGGCGCACCGGCTGCTCGCGCGAATTTATGTGCGGACGCTGGGCGACGCAAACGCAGGAGAGCTGCAGAAAGAAAATCTGACGAAGGCCGTCGAGCAGTTCAATGCAATTCTGAAACTTGATCCCCGGGATACAAGCTCCGCGCTTTGGCTCGCCCGGCTTTACCGTTTTGAAAACGAACATGCCGAAGCGGAGAAAATCCTGCGGGGCATCCTGCAACGCGATCCGGACAACGGGCCGGCACTGGAGCAGTTGAGCCAGCTTCTGATGGATGCGGGCCGTTCACAGGAGGCGGTCGAGCTGCTGAGTCAGGCGGCGGGGAGTTCATCGTCACCCGACATTTACGACCTTCTCGGAGACGCGTATTCGCAAAATAAAGATTTCGCCAAAGCGGAAGATGCTTACCGCCACGCCATCGAACTTGATCCCGATGACCCCGGCCACCATCACGGGCTGGGGCAGGCGTTGCTGTCGCAGGACAAATATGCAGCAGCCTTGGACGAATACAAGCGGCTCTCCGAGCTTGAGCCGGGCACCTCGGAAAACTATTTGCGCATGGCACAACTGTACAGGCGATTGGGAAAATACGACGAATCCGAATCGAGCCTCCTGCGCGCGAAACAGCTTTCACCGGGCAGCCTCGAAGTTCTCTACAACGAAGCGCTCTTGTACGAAGACCAGGGCCGTTACAGCGACGCCGTAAAAGTTCTCACCGACGCCATTGCCGCCATGAAGAACCAATCCGGCGCCGAGGGAAACCCGAGCGCGCTGGCGATTCTTTACGAGCAGCTGGGGCGAACCTATCGCGAGCAGGAGAACTACAGCGCTGCGGTTCAGACCTTCGAAGAGATGGGGAAACTGAATCCCGAATCGCACAAGCGGGCGCAGATGCTGCTGATCGATACCTATCGCGAAAGCCACGACATCGATCGCGCCATCGCCGAAACGAAAAAGGCGCTGGCGGATACGCCTAAGGACCAGAGCTTGGTGGTCACGCTCGCTATGCTCTATGGCGAGAAAGCAGATTCCGCATCGGCTACGAAACTCCTTACAGGACTGCTGAAGGGCGATGATAGCGACCAGGAAATCTACCTCGACCTGGCACAGGTGCAGGAACGCAGCCGCAAGTATGCAGATGCCGAACGGTCCGCGCAAAAGGCTGAGGAGCTTGCGAAGGATTCCTCGGAAAAGGAAACAATCTGGTTCATGCTCGGCGCGATTTACGAACGGCAAAAGGAATTCGACCGCGCAGAGCAGGAATTTCGCAAGGTCCTCGAAGTGAATCCAAATAATGCGGCGGTTCTCAATTACTACGGCTACATGCTTGCCGACCGCAATATCCGTCTTGACGAGGCGCTTTCGTTGATTCAGCGCGCGGTGAAGCAGGAACCCAACAACGGCGCCTACCTTGACAGCCTGGGCTGGGCCTACTTGAAACAGGGCAAACTCGCCGAGGCAGAAGAGAATTTACAGAAGGCGGCAGCAAAGTCCGCGCACGACCCGACGGTGCTCGGACACCTTGCCGAGGTTTACATGAAGATGGGCCAAACCGAGCGTGCCGCCGCGTTGATGGAACGTGCATTAACGGAATGGCAGCGCGCCCTTCCAGCCGACTACGAAACCGAGAAAGTGACCGAGCTCGACGCGCAACTCAAGACGCTGAAGCGGGCGCTCGCTCAAAAATCGGCGCCGGATTCGGCGAAACCGCAGTAAGCTCCCCCGCATGGCCTTACCTAAGAAGCGAGCGCTGCGGCTGCGCGCGTTCGCAAAGATAAATTTGTGCCTGCACGTCCTGGGCCGCCGCCCGGATAACTACCACGAGCTCCGTACGATTTTTCAGACGATCTCGCTGCACGACACGCTAACTCTCTCCTTCGTGCCGGATGAAAAAATCGCGCTCGAAGTGAACGACGCAACACTTCCTGCTGGGCCAGAAAATCTCGTTTGGCGCGCCATCGCCGCGATGCGGAATGAATTGAAGCTCGGCGACGGCGTCCACGCGAAACTTGAAAAGAAAATACCGGTAGCGCGCGGCCTGGGCGGCGGATCAAGCGACGCCGCGGCGGCGCTGGTCGGCGTGATGCGTCTCGCGAAGAAAAGCGTGCCGCTCGAGCGCCTGATGGAAATCGCGGCCGGCCTGGGAGCCGATGTGCCATTTTTTCTATTCGGCGGCCGCGCGCTGGCGGTGAATCGTGGCGACGAAATTTATCCGCTTCCCGATACGCGCAAGCAGTCCATCGTTGTCGTCTCGCCGCGAGACATCGGCGTAAGCACGAAAGATGCTTACGCATGGATTTCTGCGGAATTGACAAATCGCGCGGAACCCCCTAAAATTTGGGGGTTCTGCGCTCTGTGCTGGAGCCGGCAGGGAAGGGTTGCGAACGACTTTGAGCAGCCCGTTTTCAGCCGTCATCCGCGCCTGAAGGAAATTCGGGACGGATTGCTCGAGCGAGGAGCCGCAGATGCCGCGCTGGCGGGTAGCGGGTCGGCGGTGTTCGGAATCTTCCGAAACCCAGCGCGTGCGCGCCGAGCCGCTCGTGCATTTCCGGAAGATTCGGTTTTCGTCGTCGAAACTGTCTCCAGGAAAAATTATGCCCGGGCACTCGGCTGGCGTGTGACCGGTTGAAGGACTAACTTTGGCTTTGGTCGACGAAAAGTTCAAGATTTTTTGCGGCACAGCGAACCCGGCGCTCTGCGACGCAATTTGCAGCTATTTGGGCGTCACGCGAGGGCGCGCAGAGCACGGCCAGTTCAGCGACGGCGAAACGCGCTATCAGATTTTGGAGAATGTGCGCGGCGCGGATGTTTTTGTCGTGCAGCCTTGCAGCCACCCGGTGGATTTCAACCTGATGCAACTGCTGCTGATGATCGACGCGTTCAAGCGGGCATCGGCCTGGCGGATTACGCCGGTGATTCCGTATTACCCGTATGCGCGGCAAGACCGGAAGGATCGGCCGCGCGTGGCGATTTCGGCAAAGCTGGTGGCGGATTTACTGGAAACGGCGGGATCGAGCCGCGTGCTTTCGCTCGATCTGCATGCGCCGCAGATTCAGGGATATTTCAATATCCCGGTGGACCATCTGTTCGCGGCGCCGGTGCTGGTGGAGTACTTCCAGAAGAAGAAGCTGGGGCCGATGACGGTGGTCTCGCCCGATGCGGGCGGCGTGGAGCGGTCGCGCTACTTCGCGAAGAAGATTGATGCGCCGCTGGCGATCGTTGATAAGCGGCGGATTGATGTGAACGTGAGCGAAGTGATGCACCTGATCGGCGACGTGGCTGGTCGACCGGCGCTTGTGGTGGACGACATCATCGATACGGCGGGCACGCTGGTAAAAACGGCCGAGGCGCTGCTGGAGCACGGCGCGACGAAAGTGTTCGCCGCATGCACCCACGCGGTGCTTTCCGGGCCGGCTGTGGAACGCATCGTGAAGTCGGCAATTGAAGAAGTGGTGGTGACGGATTCGGTGCCGCTGAATGAGGCGGCGCGAAAGGTATCGAAGATCAAAGTGCTGAGTGTGGCGCCGCTTTTGGCGCGCGGGATTCAGTCGATTCACGAAGAGACTTCGATCAGCGAACTGTTTATCTGATTGTTTCGTTGGGGACGCGGACAGGAGAAGGCAATTATGGAAACGTTTACGCTGGAAGGAAAACCACGCGAGGGACGCGGCAAGGGGCCGGCGCGGCGTTTGCGCACGACCGGCATGGTGCCTGCAACTTTGTACGGCGGCAAGAAAGAAGCGATCTCGCTTGCCGTGAATGCGAAGCAGGTGGCGAAGATTTTGCGCTCGGAAACCGGCCACAACACGATTTTTTCCGTGCAGCTCGATAGCGCTCAAGAACGCGCGATGATGAAGGATTGGCAGGTGGATCCGGTGAGCGGCAAGCTGCTGCATGTGGATCTGTTGCGAATTGCGATGGACGTGCGCATGCGCGTGAAGGTGCCGGTGCATACGTTTGGCGAACCGCAAGGCGTGAAGATGCAGGGCGGCGTATTCGAAATGGTGACGCGCGAAGTGGAACTGGAATGCTTGCCCGGCGACATTCCGGAAGAATTCAAGGTAGACGTGAGCGAGATGCTCATCGGCAAACAGTTGCGCGCCGCGGATTTGCCGTTTGATCCGAAGAAAGTGAAGCTCGTCACCGATCCGCTGCGCGTGCTCGCGCACGTGGTGGTGCTGAAGAAGGAAGAAGAGCCCGCGCCGGAAGCGGCGGTGGCTGCGGAGACGGCGCCGGCCGAGCCCGAAGTTATCAAGAAGGGCAAGAAGGAAGAAGAGGGCGAAGCGGAAGGAGCTGCGGAAGCCCCCGCGCCCAAGGCCGAAAAGCAAGAGAAGAAGAAGTAGCCGAACGCTCCGCATAAAATATGCGACTGATCGTCGGGCTGGGCAATCCGGGCCCCGAATACGAGTGGACGCCGCACAACATGGGCTTCCTGGCGATCGATGGGATCGCCGAGCGCGCCGGGATTCGAATTACGCGGCCGGAAGCGAAGTCGTATGTGGGACGCGGAAAGTTTGCGGGTGAGGAAATAATTCTCGCGAAACCGCAGACGATGATGAATTTGAGCGGCGTTGCGGTTCGGATGCTGCTCGAGAAATATGAGTGCGATCCGGCGGAAATGATCGTGCTTACCGATGAAGTGGATTTGCCGTGGGGCATGTTGCGGATTCGGGAGCGGGGCAGCGCTGGGACGCATAACGGGCTGAAGTCGATTGTCTCGGCGCTCGGCGGCGGCGAATTTATCCGGGTGCGATTGGGTATCAAGCCTGAAAAGATTTGGGGCGAGCTCAGGGATTACGTGCTGAGTAAGTTGAGCCGGGCTGACCGGGAGATTGCCGGGCAGATGGTGACGGAAACGGCCGACGCGGTGGAGTTGATCATCACCGAGGGCGTGAATAAGGCGATGTCGAAATTCAATCGCCGCGTGCCGCCGCCCGAAGAAGATGTTTAGCTCATCGCCGATTTGCCGGGATGGACTTTTGCGAGTTTGAATCTTTAGAACGAGCGACGAAGTAAAGAAGCCAGAAACCGAGGACACATGGAAGAACGACAGTACGACCTGATTTTCATCTGCCGGCCGGATACGCCGGAATCGGATATCGACAAAGTGATCGCTACGGTGGAGCACGCCGCTGCTGATAAAGGCGGCAAGATCGAATCCGTGAACAAGTGGGGAAGGAAGCGCATGGCCTATCGCGTGCAGAAGCTGCGTGAGGGCTACTACGTTTATATGGTTCTGAAGTCCACCCACGGCGAAGTGATCAAGGAACTCGAGCGCCGGCTCAAAGTTTCCGACCCGGTGATGAAATATCTCACCGTTCGCGTGGATGAAGAGCTGAAGCGGCAGGAGAAGTTCAAGCGCCATCGCGAACGCCGCGCTGCGCGCCGCCCGCGGAAAGTCGCGCCGGCTCCAGCCGCGCCCTCGCCTGCAGGTGGCGAGCCGACTGCTGCAGCCGTCTAGCAGCGTTCGGGATTATCGCTGAAGCAGCAACGGCTGCTCGCAGCACGAGATTTATTGACGAAGAGTTCGAGCGTAATCATCAGGGAGAAAGCGAATGTCAGAAGGACATGTACCGCAGCAAGCACCGCCTCCGTCCGGCCCCGGTGGAGGACCATCGGGGCCGCGTCCGCAAGGTGGCGGCGGCCGCCCCGGCGGGCCGGCCAAGCGAGGAAAGCGCAGCTTCGTTCGCAAGAAGAAGGTTTGCCGTTTTTGCGTCGACCGCGTCGATTTCATCGACTACAAGAAGGCCGAGATTCTGGCGCCGTTCATCCAGGAACGCGGCAAGATTCTTCCGCGGCGCATGACCGGCACCTGCTCGCGCCATCAGCGCTGGCTCACGGTGGCCATCAAGCGCGCGCAGAATATCGCGCTGCTGCCGTTTGCCGCGGAACTGTAACCGGCCGGATATTCAGCTTCCGGCATTCGGGCACCGCACGGCGCCGTGCCCGCGTAAAGCAATGAACTGAATTCAGAGGACACGATCATGCAAATCATTCTGCAGGAAGACGTCGAAAAGCTCGGTACTCGCGGCCAGGTGGTGGATGTGGCCAACGGCTATGCCCGCAATTTTCTTCTGCCGCGAAATCTCGGCATCGAAGCCACGCCCGGCAATCTGAAGCGGCTCGAAAAAATGCGCGCCACCTTTGCGAAAAAGGAAGCCACGGAAAAAGAAGCGGCGCAGAAGCTCGCGGAACTGCTCTCTGCGGTCTCGCTTTCGCTCACGCGCAAGGCGGGGGAAAACGATCAGCTATTCGGGTCGGTCACCACGGGTGATATCGCCGACGCGCTCGCGCTTCAGGGCTTCCAGATCGAAAAGCGCAAAATCGTTCTCGCCGATCCAATCAAAGTAATCGGCGAATATCAGATTCCGATCAAACTGCATCGCGACATCACCAGTACAGTGAAGCTTACAGTTTCAAAAGAAGGATAGCCGGCATTCACTTCGTGCTCGGCTGCGACAAAAGCCAAGTCGCGGCGTCCGGATTGGCGAACGCCGTATCCCACACGTTGTGGCCTACGCCCGGCACTTCGGTGTACTTCGGCGAGCCGCCCGCTGCGCGTAGCGCTGCCACCCATTTGCGCGCCCGTTCGACGGAAACGATCGGATCGGCTTCACCCTGAAAAATCCACACGGGAACTTTTGCGTCAGGCTTGACTTGATCGTCGAAGCCATCAGAACACAGCGCGATTGCCGCCGCAAAGCGGCCGTGTGCCAGCGTCAGCGCCGCCCACACACCTTCTCCGCCCATCGATTGCCCCGCTATGTATTCGCGATCGCGATCGATAGAATATTCTTTTTCTATCGCATCGAGAATTTCGAAAGCCAGGCGCAGCGAGACCGGTTCTCCCGCATTCACGTGGGGGCGCGACCAGGTTTTTGTGTTTTCCACCTGCGGCGCGAGAACGAATACCGGGTCTTTGGCTCGAATTTCTGGCGCGGTCCAAACGTGCGTGCCAAGAAAATTTCCCCCTGAAATTTGCTGGAGATTATCCGAGCCGCGCCCGTTCGCTCCATGCAGCCAAAGCACGATCGGGTATTTCTTAGCCGCGCGGTAACCTGGCGGAACGAAAAGCCGGTATTGCATGGTCTCGCCACCGGCGCTGTGATAGCTGCGCGCGAGGAATCCGTCAGCGGGATTCGGTTGCTGTATTTTCGCGCGAAGGCCTCACACTGGCCAACAAAAAGAGGAGCGGGAGAAACAGGAGTGGTTGAGCATTCATCCGATAGAAAATGGGAGCAGCTTTCTTGGCCATGGACATCGGCTTCAGCGCTTGTAATTCCGCGCGTAGTCGGGAGGATCGATCCCCTTCGGAAGCCGAGGATCATCGATCGGCTTGCCGGCAGTCACCTTTAATGGCACGACGCCGGCCCAGAGCGGCAGCACATAATCCACTTCATCGTCTTTTGGCGGACCGGTGCGAACCTTAGCGGACACCTCGGTGAGAGGCAAAGTGAGCACGAGGGTGCCTTTCAATTCTGCGTCCGTGGTTTCGCGTAAATCTTTCCACCGCCCCGGCATCACCTGCTCGCTGAAAGCTGCGAGCGCGGCCAACTTCTCGTCGCGCCCTTCCACTTGCGTCGCGCGGCCCAGTATTACCACCGAGCGATAGTTCATCGAGCTGTGAAAGCCCGAGCGCGCCATCACGATACCGTCGACGAGAGTGACGGTGACGCAAACCTGCACTCCATCGGCCAGCGTGCGAAGCATGCGGCTCGCCGCCGAGCCGTGAATGTAGAGCGTGTCGTTGACGCGCGCGAAGCCCGTGGGGATTACGTATGGCTGGCCTTCGACGACAAAGCCGACGTGGCAGATGAAAGCTTCGTCGAGAATTCCATACACGCTTTCGGAGTCATATTTCCCGCGGTCCGGAAGACGACGCACCTTGGTGCGCTCGGTGGGCTTGAATTCGTTCATCGAAGGAGGCTAGGCCTTCCACTACCCTGCAGCAAGAGCCAATCTGGATGGTGCCCATAGCAACCGGCAATGCGCTGGTTCACATGAAATTTGCCGATTGTAACGACTGCGCCGCGCTTCTAAGATTAGGGCGGTGAATTCAGGCAGGGGTAAAGCGAATGGCAATTAGCCGAGAGCAAGCTCGCAAGGAACATACCGTCGCAGCGGGACACGAGCAGTTCAGCGAAACGATCTACGGCGTCGTCTGCTCCGCATGCCACAACTACATTCTGATCGACCACACGAACGACCCGCGCAATTGCCGCGAGCACGAAACCTGCCGCCAGGCATACTCCTGAATTTTCCGGCGCCATTGTGATCTCGTTGCCGGGATGGCTACGAATCGAAATACATCGAACTGCAATTGCCCGAAAGGCGACTAAAATACTCCTTCAGGCATCCGAAGAAAAAGGCGGCGTCTCCTAAGGTTTTGCGGCAGGAGCAGTATGATGGTCAAGGGGCGAATCGTTTTTACGGTCGTTTTTGCAGTCTTCTCTCTGGTATGCCCATGCCGGCTCGGCGCAAGCGCAGCAACCTGCAACGCAACCTGAATCGCCAACTGAGCCCGATCCTGTCTTGACCCACAGGTCCGACGTTCAGCCTAAAGCGCCACCACCACAAACCGTCTCACTCACAGTCCCCAAAGGCACTCCTCTACAGGTGGTTCTCGATAAAGAGGTGAAGATCGGAAAAGTGGGCCAGCCGATTCACGGGCGCACTGCAGAACCGGTTTATGCCTTTGACAAGCTGGTGGTTCCTGTCGGCTGCGAGGTTACGGGGAAAATTACGGAAATCCACGGCGTTTCGAACGGAAAGCGCACGCTCGAAGCGCTCGATGCCGATTTCACGCCCGCGCGGCAAATAGACGTCGAGTTCGACACGATTTTGCGACCCGATGGAACGCAAATCCCGATTCAAACCGTGGTCACTCCCGGCTCAGGCCAAGTGATTGAATTCGTCACCGCCGCCGACCAGGATCAAAAGAAATCGGTCAAGGATGTCGCGTCCGAGAAAACCAAAGAAGCCAAAGCGGAAGCCAAGCGCGAATGGGACGACGCGATGGCTCAGGTGGAAACGCCAGGCAAAGTTCATCGCATCAAGCGCTATGCAATTGCGCAGCTGCCCATCCATCCGCAATACATCGAGGCCGGAACAGTGTATTTCGCCGAATTGCAGAGTCCCCTCGAATTCGGCACAGAGCCGCTCACTCCGGAGATGGCCAAGTCCATCGGCAGCCCGCCACCCGCGGGCAGTTCGGTCCGCACGCGGCTTGTGACGCCGCTCAGTTCGGCAACCGCCACGAAAGGCGAGGAAGTGGACGCGGTCCTCTCGCAGCCTTTGTTCGATGGAGACCACCTCATCCTTCCGCAGGGAAGCCGAATGAAAGGCTCTGTGGTGCAAGTGCAGCCTGCGCGCTACATGAGCCGCAATGGCCAGCTTCGCGTGGTTTTTCACGAGCTTGTGCCGCCGGACGGACTCGAGCAGAAAATTGAAGCGAGCCTCGAAGGCGTGCAATCGGGCAAAGGGCAGGATCTGAAGCTGGATTCGGAAGGCGGCGCCGAAGCCCAGACGCCGAAGATTCGTTATCTTCAAGTAGCCATCGCGGTGGGCCTCGCGGCCGCTTCATCCGGAGACGATGGCCTCAATCGCGTGGAAGGCGGCGCAGGGGGCTTCAAACTGGTGGGAATGGTGCTCGGAGCGGCCGTTCGCTCACAGCCGCTTGGTATGGCGATGGGAGCGGTGGGCGCGAGCCGATCTATCTACGTTCATTTCCTGGCGCGCGGCCGCGATGTCGTCTTCCCTAAGAATACGGCTATGGAGATCGGGATTGGAGCCCGTCAGGACCCACCCCCGGCCGCCCAGCCTTCGGCTCCTCCGCCAGACACCGTACAGCAGTGACGCTCCGCCAGAGCCCCCTCGCGCGCCGAAGCCCTAAAAAAGCGCGCGACTCTTCGTTGACGCAAATACCGAACGCCCCGTATAATTGGGGTTTCCCAATAGCTTCCGGAGGCAGCATGTACGCTGTAATTCGTAGTGGAGGAAAGCAATACCGCGTCGCGCCGGGCGAGACAGTTGAGGTGGAGCGCCTGGAAGGCAAAGTGGGCGGCAAGGTGACGTTTGACAACGTCATCGCCGTCAGCAACGACGACAAGAAATTGATCTCGGGCGGCGACATCGCCAAAGCCAAAGTGGTCGGCAAGATCGTTTCTCAGGGCCGCGCCAAGAAAGTGAAAGTGCTGAAGTACAAGACGGGCGGCCAATACAAAATTCAGACCGGCCATCGCCAGAACTACACGGCCGTTGAAGTAAGCGACATCCAACTCGCATAGAGGAATTTCATGGCACACAAAAAAGGTGGCGGGTCATCTACTAACGGACGCGACTCCCACGGACAGCGGCTCGGCGTCAAGCGTTTCGGCGGTCAAATAGTGACGGGCGGCAGCATCCTCATCCGCCAGCGCGGCACTCGCTACAAAGCGGGCAAGAATGTCGGCCGTGCCAAAGACGATAGCTTGTTCGCGTTGATTGACGGCGTCGTCCGCTTCGAAGACAAGGGCGGCATGGGGCGTTACATCAGCGTGCTCACGGCGGAAGAAGCTGCTACTGCGCTGAAGAAGAAGACGGCTGAATCTGCACCCGCGGCCGCCAATTAATCCAACCGTATGCGAAATGCGCGCCTCGACGAATCGGGGCGCGTATTTTTGTTTTAGCTTTCCATCCTGGCGTATGCTCTCTCTCCGAGCTGCCCTCTAAGCTACAATTAGGCGAGCAATCCGTGTTTGCTGACGAAGCGAAAATCATGGTGAAGGCCGGCGACGGCGGCAACGGCTGCCTCGCGTTTCGCAGGGAGAAGTACGTCCCGCGCGGCGGCCCATCGGGTGGCGATGGCGGACACGGCGGCGACATTTACATCGAAGCGAACCCGCACGACAACACGCTGCTTCGCTACCGCTACAATCGCGAATTCAAAGCTGGCCGCGGCGGCCATGGCGAAGGTTCCGATTGCCACGGCGCATCGGCCGACGAAATGGTCTTGAAGGTTCCGGTTGGCACCGTCGTCTTCGATTCCGAAACTGGCGAACAGCTCTTCGATTTCACGCGAAGCAGGGCAACGATTCTTAGCCGCGCGCGGTGGACGCGGCGGCCGTGGCAACGGCAATCCGAAGTTCGTTCGACCATGGCATCAAGCGCCGCGCGAGCATGAAGACGGACATCCCGGCCAGGAACGCCACCTGCGTCTCGAATTGAAATTGCTCGCGGATGTGGGCCTTGTTGGTTTTCCGAACGCGGGTAAGTCCACGCTGATCTCGCGCATTTCGGCGGCACGTCCGAAGATCGCTGCGTATCCTTTTACGACGCTCGAGCCGCATCTCGGCGTCGTCTCCGCCGATCCCGACGCGGCACCGGGCGCCGGCCGCACCTTCGTCGTCGCCGATCTGCCGGGCCTCATCGAGGGCGCCCATGACGGCGCCGGGCTTGGCACTCGCTTCCTGAAGCACATTGAACGCACGCGTCTGATTGCGCATCTTGTGGACACGAGCGATGCGAACGATCGCGATCCTGTGCGCGATTTCGAAATCATCGGGCATGAACTTGCGTCGTTCAGCCCCATGCTCGCCGAAAAGCCGATGATCGTCGTGGCCACCAAGCTCGACGCTACCACCGACCGCACGCATCTCGAAGAATTGCGCGCCTTCTGCGCCAAGCGCGGCTTGGAATTTCACGCCATCTCGTCCGCCACTGGCGAAGGCATCGTCGAACTCGTTCGCGCCATGGCCGATGCGCTTGATCGCATCCCCAAACCCGCCGTGCCGGTGGAAGGCGGCGAAACTCAAGCAGCCGCTGCCGCACCGCCTGATCTTTCCGAGCACCACCCGGCTGGGAGTGACGACGGAGAGGATCGTTGACGTCACACTCCTCTCATAAGCCGCACGGGCACACGCATCATCGCCGCTCAGTGGCTTTGTTCGGTGGCACTTTCGATCCCATTCACTGCGGCCACATAACGGTGGCGCAAGCCGCGCAGAAGCGTTTTCATCTCGACGCGATATATTTCATCGCGTCGTCGCGCCCGCCGCACAAAGCGAAACCGGCGCTCACGCCTTTCATTCACCGTTACGCGATGGTTGCGCTCGCTTGCGCGGATCACGCGACGTTTGTTCCATCGCTGGCGGAAGCTCCCATGGACGGCGCCACGCCGCACGTCTTCTACACTTACGAAACGGTGCGTCGCTTCCGCCGGGAGCATGCCGACGATCATTTGTACTTCATGCTCGGAGCTGACCAGTTTTTGGAAATTGCGACGTGGAAGAACTACGAAGCCCTGCTCGACTGCTGCGATTTCATCATCGCCAGCCGTCCGGGATTTCGCATCGAGGCTTTGCGGCTCGTGATTCCCCCGGAAAAACTTAACCGCACTCCTTCCCACGACCCGCATAAAATCGCTCTGCGAAAATCCACGGTGCACCTGCTCACCACCGTCGCCAGCCACGTCTCTTCCACCGAGATTCGCCATCGCCTCGAGCGCCATCAAACGATTCATGGGCTTGTGCCCGCGCGCGTAGAGGAATACATTCGAGGGCAGGCCCTGTACCGGTGACCAACATTTCTCTGCGCCCCGAAATTCGCTGGGCCGTCGAAGCGGCTCAAGACAAACAGGCCGTGGACATTACGGTGCTGAAACTGGCGGGCGTCGGCGCGTTCGCCGAATATTTCTTGCTCTGCTCGGGCAATAGCCAGCCGCAGATTCAAGCGATCGGCGAAGCCATTGAAGAGCGGCTTAAGAGCCACGGAATCCGTCTGACGCATCGCGAAGGAAAGCCCGGCGCCGAATGGGTGCTGCTCGACTACGGCGATTTCGTCGCGCACATTTTCAGCGAGCGCGCCCGGCAGTACTACGATCTCGAACGGCTCTGGCGCACCGCGGAGCGCATCGATTTCCCGGCGCCGACGCGTCCGCCAGAATCTCCCAGCGAGGCGCAATCCGGCGCATCGCATCAAAGCAATACCTGACGCTCCGATGACGGCATACGACGCGGCCACGCGCGAGACAACACCGCATGACGTGAAACCGGTTGCATTGAGCCTTGAATGGATCGCTGCCGATCCCGCCTCGCTTCGTGTTCTTGAGCTTGCCGCCAAGCTCGCCGAGCCTTCCACCACGCTGCTCATTACCGGCGAGAGCGGCACGGGAAAAGATCAGCTCGCGCGCTGGATTCATCAGAACGGCCCTCGTCGCGACGCCCCTTTTCTGAAAATTGATTGCGCCAGCCTTCCTGCTGAGCTTGTCGAATCCGAACTTTTTGGCCACGAGCGCGGCGCATTTACCGGCGCTGTCACACGCAAGCAAGGCCGCCTCGAGATGGCGCAGGGCGGCACAATCGTCCTCGACGAAGTCGCCGCGCTGACGCCCGGCATGCAGGCCAAGCTCCTGCGCGTGATCGAAGAGCGCACCTTCGAGCGGCTTGGCGGCACGGATTCGCTGCGCATGGACGCTCGCCTTATGGCGCTCACCAATACCGACCTTGCGAAAGCAGTTGCAACGGGTCGATTCCGCGAAGATCTTTTTTTCCGTCTCAATGTGCTTGCTGTTCCGGTTCCGCCGTTGCGCGAACGACGCGCCGATATTCCCGCTCTGACAGCGCACTTCCTTGCGCGCCTCGGTCCGGTGCACGGTCGCCCGGATGCGACGCTCGATCCGGCGGCGTTGCATCTATTCGACTCCTATGCGTGGCCCGGAAATGTGCGCGAGCTAAAAAACGCAATCGAGCACGGGCTCATTTTCGGGAAGGCGTCGCTGCTGGAGCCCGGCGATTTCCCGGAAATCATTCGCGCCGCGCCGCACGAAGCCGGATCCATCGGCCCTCTCCGCTCGCTCGAAGATCTCGAGCGCGACGCCATCAAAGCAACTCTCGAAGCCACGCGCTACAAAATCGGCCGCGCCGCCGAAATCCTGGGCATCAGCCGGAAAACCCTCCTCGAAAAGCGCAAAAAATACCACCTGCTCGAATAGATCAGTCCTGTCTCCGAACTTGTCATCCTGCTCGCCCTGAGGAACGAAGGGAGCGCAGCGAAGGATCTCAGCGTAAAATGCTTGGCGCGATCAACACATGAAACTCCGCCTCCTGATGCTCGGCAAAACGCGCCGCGAAGAAGCCCGCGCCCTCCTCGACGACTACACCGCCCGCATCCGCCACTACGCCAGACGTCGAAGTCACCGAACTCCGCGACGCTGGCCCCGCCGCGCTTCGCAAACTTAAACTCGACTCAAGCGCAACGATCGTCCTGCTCGACGCCGCCGGCAAGCAATTCACCTCGCAGCAATTCGCAAAATGGCTCGGCGATCTACGCGACCGCGGCACGCGCGAGCTCGTCTTCCTCTGCGGCGATGCGGAAGGCTTCCCGGCTGACCTGCGCGCCGCCGCCAAACAAAAAATCTCGCTCTCCACGCTTACCATGCCGCACGAATTCGCTCGCGTCGTACTCGCCGAGCAGATCTACCGCGCCTTCGCGATTCTCGCCGGTCACCCCTATCCGAAATAGCCGCGCTTCTGCGAAAATATCGCCATGTCCATCAAGATCGCGCTCGACAAAGCCGCGCCCGCCTCATCCGTTGAACTCATGATCACCAACCAGCTTCCCGATTACGATCTCGAAGATATCGAAGCGCCCATCCCGCGCGACGTGGATCCGATGCTCGCCTCGCAGGGATTCAAAGATCTTCTCGACGAAGCGCGCGCGATTCTCGATCGCGAACTCGCCGGCAGCCCGCTCGAAATCGCCCAGCTCACCGGCGCCATCTGCCACGACAAAGAGATTTACCGCCCCGGAATCTGGCTCGTACTACGCGAACGCGGCGCGAAGGGCGAAATGAGCGCGGCGGCCGGTCAGCGTGTCGCAGAGATTGCCGAAACTCTCCGCCGCGAGCTCCAGCTTTCCTGAAAATCGCCGAGAGTCCCCGCTGAATTGAGTAGGTCGTCGGTATCTCTACGCATGCGGCGAGCGAGCGGCTCACGACTAATTGACGTTTTCCACTTTTCCGAAATATTCACAGGGTTCATACGCGGTCATACGATTGACGCGCCGACGAACCACGCGCAAAATGCCACGCGCTTCAAACAGAAAATAATTCGGGCGCGCGCGAACTCGGCGCCGCAATTGAAAATTCCGCCTCTTGCATCCCGAAGAGGCCTAGGCGAAAATAAAGCGAATGGCCACCGCCGACACTTCGATAGCACGCCCGCTCCCTCACAATCTCGAAGCGGAGCGCAGCATCCTCGGCGCCGTCCTTCTCGATAATCATTCCCTCAACGCAGCCGTCGAAAAGTTGCGCTCGGAAGATTTCTTTCTCCCGCAGCACCGCCAGATTTTTCAGCGCATGATTCAGCTTGCAGAGCATCAGCAGGCCATCGACGTCGTCACTCTAATGGACGACCTCGCTCGTCGTGGCGAACTAGATTCCGCCGGCGGCGTCGCGTATCTCTCCCAGCTGGCCGATGGTCTTCCGCGCGCGACCAATGTCGAGCACTACGCGCGCATCGTCAAAGAAAAATCCGTCCTCCGCCATCTCGCCTTCTCCGCCGCCGCGATTCAGGAACAGGCCCTGGCCGCCGGCGACGACGCCGACGTAATTCTCGACCGCGCCGAGTCCACCATCTTTCAAATTGCCGAAGATCGTGTCCGCGCCGGCCTCATCGGCGTCAAAGAACTCGTCCGCGACAATTTCGAGCGCCTGGAACGCATCTTCAGCGAAGGCCGCCGCATCACTGGCCTCGCCACCGGTTACCCCGGCCTCGATAATGAAACCGCCGGCCTGCAACCCTCCGAGCTAGTCATTCTCGCCGCGCGCCCCTCTATGGGAAAAACCGCGCTCGCGCTCAACATCGCCGAAAACGTAGCCGTCCGTAATCGCGAGCCTGTGGCTGTCTTCAGCCTGGAAATGTCGAAAGAATCGCTGCTCCTGCGCATGCTCGCGTCGGAAGCACGCGTGGACGCTCACAAATTCCGCACGGGCCACATGGGCCGCGATGATTGGAATAAAATCACGCGCGCGCTCACCAGCCTCGGCGACGCGCCCCTCTGGATCGACGACTCCGCCTCCTCCACCGTCCTCGAAATGGGCGCGAAGGCCCGCCGCCTGAAACGCGACCGCGGTCTCTCGCTCATGATCGTAGATTATTTGCAGCTCGTGGTGCCCACGAATACCGGCCGCGGCACAAATCGCCAGGAAGAAGTTTCCAGCATTTCGCGCGCGCTGAAAGGACTCGCAAAAGAATTGAAAGTTCCGGTAGTCGTGCTCAGCCAGCTCACGCGCGCACCCGAGCGCGAAGAGCGCAAGCCACAGCTCTCCGACCTTCGCGAATCGGGCGCGATCGAACAGGACGCCGACGTAGTCCTCTTCATCAATCGCCCCAATTTCTACAAGACCGACTTGCCCGAAGAGGATCGCGCCAAAGCCGAACTCATCATCGCCAAACAGCGCAACGGCCCCACCGGCAACCTAAATTTCGTGTTCCTCGCGCGCCACACGCGCTTCGAGGAAGCCGCCCCAGACGCATGGAGCACCTCACAGGTCGGCGATGAGTAGAGTACTTGTCGGTTGCGAGTTGCTGCCGACCAAGACCCAGCTGCATGTGGTTCTTTGCTGACCGCTAAGGCAAGGCGCTCGCCGCTGAACCGCCTTCCAACATTCGAATCGCTTCGCCCGTCGTTACCAGGCGAGCACCCATCGCGTCCAATTCACTGAGAGCGCGTGCGCCCTCTTCCGCTTTCACCGTTTCGATCGCATCTTCGACAACAAAAACTTTGCGGCCACGGTCCAGCAATCCCTTTGAAGCAAAATGTACGCAATATTCCGTCACGACGCCAAACACCACATACGTCGCATCAGCACCAAGGCGCTCGACGATTTCGTTTGTACGCGGATTGCTGAAGACGTCCAGCTCCTGCTTTTCGATCACGATTTGCGCATGGTCGAACAAATCAATGGGAAGCCCGAATTTCGCGCGATTCGGAACGATTACATAGTCCGTTGTAAGCCCTTCAAGTACGATGCGGGCGCCTTCGGTCCCTCGAATACAATG
Source organism: uncultured Acidobacteriota bacterium (assembly GCA_963767205.1). Classification (GTDB taxonomy): domain Bacteria; phylum Acidobacteriota; class Terriglobia; order Acidiferrales; family UBA7541; genus Palsa-295. The sequence continues at coordinate 104,881 of CAVYDF010000015.1, read as the reverse complement.
AGGAGGAAAACTCGCAAATTCACGATCGTCAGCAGCATGCGCGCAAGCACTCGATACCAATAAACTTTCGGCCTTCTGCGCAGCGTCCACCAGCCGTTTGATGTTCGGAATGATCCGCTCGGCGCCGGGAACATACAATTTCCCGCCGGGCAGCATGAAGTCCTGCTGCGCGTCCACTTCCCAAAAAACAATCTTACGTGAGGCCGTCGCCATCACAAGCCCTTCAATCCCATCACCATCGCGCCGCGGTTGTCACTTTGGCGCCGAACGCCGTACGCGCTTGCGTATCTTGTCGAGCAGCTTTTCCAATTGCTTGCTGTATCGCACGGGATACTCCGCGCTCTTATCGATTCGCCGATAACGCTCGGGAAGGTGCGCCAGACCCGCGACGCAGCGATCGCGCAGGGCGCTAATCGGTTCGGGTGCAACCGTGCGGCGGCCTTCCCGCATTACCGGCGCGAGCAACGGCGTACCGCCATTTGCCGGCTCACCTTCGAGCGCGATCTTATCCTCTTCGAATTCGCCGCGACGATTCGAATACCGGAACACTTGCTTCCGCCCAGGATAGGTCACCTTCGCTTGCGTGAGCTTCGCGGCACCCTGTATCTTCCCCGCGCGATCCACTTCCACAAGCTTGTAAACAAGATTCAAAAGCGGCGCATCGCTGGGAGTTGCCAGCGCCGAGCCCACGCCAAACGAATCGATCGCCGCGCCTTTCGCCAGCAGCCTCGCAATCTCGTATTCATCCAGATCGCCCGAAGCAAATATCCGCACGTCCTGCCAGCCCGCCTTATCCAGCTCTCGACGAACCCATTGGCTGTCTTTCGCCACGTCGCCGCTATCCAGGCGAACTCCCGCAGGCTTTCGTCCCATGCGGATAATTTTCTTCACCGCGTCATGCACATTGTAAGTATCGAGCAACAAAAATGCGCGCTCCGGAAACGCGTCGAGAAAATGCGCGAACGCGTCCGCCTCATCGTCGTGCGCCATCACCCAGGAATGCGCCTGGGTTCCATACGTGTAGACCCCAAACTGTTGCCCCGCGAGCACGTTGGAACTCCCCACAGCGCCGCCGATCGCCGCCGCACGCGCCGCAAATAACCCGGCCTGCGCGCTGTGAGCGCGGCGCGCGCCGAACTCCACCACCCGCCGCCCTTCCGCCGCCGTCACCACGCGCGCGGTCTTGCTCGCAATCATCGTTTGGTATCCCAGCGTCGCGAGCAAATACGTCTCCATGATCTGCGCTTCGCTGATGGGTGCGGATACTCGCAGCATCGGCTCGCCGGGAAACACGAGCGTGCCTTCAGGAACCGCCCAGACGTCGCCAGTAAATCGGAACGTGCGCAGATAATCGAAAAACTCCGGCCCGATATACTGAAAAACGTGATGGGATCGGAGGTAGGCAATCTCTTCGTCGTTGAAATTCACGTGCTCGAGAAATTCGAGAGCCTGTTCGAGGCCCGCGGCAACCAGATAATTCCGCTGCGGCGGAAGATTCCGCACGAACAATTCGAAAGTGGCGCGCGCCTCGAAGCCTGTCTGAAGATAGCCGGCCGCCATCGTAAGCTCGTAGAGATCGGTAAGAAGTCCTGAGTGTTCGCGCATGAAAGTCCGGGAGCATCCCGGTAGACTACCCTCGATCGCGCCGCAGAGTTAGGCCGCCATCCACCACGAGCGTTTGACCCGTAATGTAATTATCCGGTTCCAAAAAGAATCGAACGGCCCGCGCCACATCTTCCGCTCGCCCGAAGCGCTCAATCGCACCGCTCTCGACGTAGCGATCATATTTTCCAGATTGCACGCTCGCCGCCGCCATTCCCGAGATCGTCGCACCAGGAGCAACGACATTCACCCGCACACGATTCCACTGTTGCGCCAGAATCTTCGCCGCGTGCGCAAGGGCTGCCTTGGGCGCGCCATAATTCAGGCTGCCCGGAAACGCCGCATGCGCCTGCATCGTAGTCAGCAGCACGACGCTGCCTCCCACACCGCTTCCCTCCATCACTTGCCCCAGGTCCTTCGCGAGCAGCACCGGGCCCACATAATTCACTTCCAACGAAGCAACCAGCGCGTCGCGATCAAGCTTTTCGAAGGCCACTCGGGCAGGATCGCCCGGAAAAATTGCCACTCCCGCCAAATTTGCCCCAGCTCGCTGGCAGGCTTCGATGTATCTGCCGCGAACTTCAGACGACGCGATATCGCCCTCAATCAACTCCAAATTCGCCCCGTACTGCTCGCCCATCGCTTTCGAAAGGCTGGCAGCGCGCTCGCGATCCTTGCGATACCCGACTATTAGATGTGCCCCTTCTCGCAGAAGAAGCGAAACAGTGGCCGCACCGAGCCCACCCGTTCCGCCCGCAACCACCACCGTCTTCCCGGCCAGCGTTCTCTCCGGGAAATCGTAGCGAAATTGGGCGTAAGCCTCGGAGCGCTCCGCATCCCAATGCTGCGAACTCATTTTCCCCCGCATTTCATTGGGGTTTTCACGTCTGAATCCATACGAATTGCCGTAAATACCACCAGAAAAGACAAAACCCCCAAGCCTCCGGTCCGTTTTTCGCACCGGGCGTGCTTGAGGGTTCCACCTCGAATCTGTGCGCCGGGCCTAACTACTTCAAAACGGCGTCTTTAAATGCTTTCGCTGCGCGCAAGCGCACAACTGTCTTGGCCTTGATCTTGATGGCCTCGCCAGTGGCCGGATTGCGGCCCATGCGAGCCTTGCGGTGCGCCTTCACGGCGCGGCCGATACCGGGAATCACGAATTTTCCAGCGGACTTCGCTTCTTTTACAGCCAGGTTGAACAGTTCGTCAAAAAAGGAGACCACCTGCTTCTTTGACACCGGCTTGTCTTTGGTGCTGACCTTCTCAGTCATGTACGAAATGATCTTCGACTTGCTCATCGGGTTTGCCATCGAGTTACCTTTTCCTCCTCGGATTTTATTTGCGGTTGGCCCCGGCGTCCCAGGATGCCGCGTGGGACTATAGCCGCACTCCCCCTCGAACGCAAGCAAAAAGCGCGAAAAAGCCCGGAAATACGGGCGTTTCTCGCTACCGTCACTTTTGGAGTTTTTTTAGTGCGCGGCAAGTTGCTGATAGAAAAGCGCCACTGCTTTGATGCCACCGAAATAATTCTCGAGCGCGATGTGCTCGTCGGGCGCATGCGCGTTTTCATCGGGAAGCCCAAAGCCCATTAGCACACATGGCACTTTGAAGGTGTCGTGCATCTGCGTTACGAACGGAATCGAGCCACCCTCGCGAATGAAAACCGCTTTCTTTCCAAAGCCCGATCTCGAGGGCGTGGATCGCTTTCTGGAAAATCGGATTCGAATAGGGCGCCACCCACGGCTTCCCCATGCTTAACACTTCGAACTTGCAAGTCACCGATTTTGGCAGCAGCTTGCGAATATGCTTTTCAACCAGCTTCGCAATTTTCGCCGGCTCCTGTTTGGGCACCAGATCGCGTCGAAATTTTCGCATAAGCTTTCGATGGAATTACGGTCTTCGCCCCTTCGCCCGTATACCCGCCCCAGATTCCATTCACCTCAAGCGTAGGACGCGTCCACAACCGCTCGACGATCGTAAATCCCTTCTCCCCGTCCAGCCCGGGCGCGCCTACCGTCTTCCGAAATTCCTTTTCTTTCCAGGGAAGCGAATTCAGAGCCTTGCGCTCCTGTTTCGAAAGCGTCGCCACATCGTCGTAGAATCCGGGAACCGTCACGCGAAAATTCTTATCGTGAAGTTTCGCGATGGTCTCGCACAGAATCGTCAACGGGTTCGGCACCGCTCCGCCAAAAACTCCCGAATGCAGGTCCTGCGCCGGCCCCGTAAGCTCGATCTGATAATAATTTAGCCCTCGCAGCCCATACGTGATCGAAGGGACGCCTTTGGCAAGCATCGACGTATCGGAAACCACGAGCGCATCTGCTTTCAGTCGCTCGCGATTCTTCTGCACGAATTCCCAAAGGTTTACGCTGCCAACCTCCTCCTCCCCCTCGATCATCACTTTCACATTCAGCGGCAAGCTTCCGGAGGTTTTCAACAGCGCTTCGAGCGCCTTCAGATGAATGTGCACCTGGCCTTTGTCGTCGGCCGTGCCTCGTCCGAAAAGATTTCCGTCACGCACGGTCGGCTCGAAGGCAGGACTCGTCCAGAGCTCCAGCGGCTCCGCCGGCTGCACATCGTAATGCCCATAAAAAAGTACGGTGGGTTTTCCGGGCGCGCGCAGCGATTCCCCGTATACGAGCGGATGCATTTTCGTGGGGACAATCTCGATATTTTCAAGCCCCGCGCCGCGCAATTTCCCCGCCACCCACTGCGCCGCGCGCTCCACATCCGGCTTGTGCTCGCTTTTTGTGCTGACGCTGGGAATCCGGAGAAATTCCTTCAACTCGCTCAGATTTTCGTCACGCTTTGAATCGATATACTCGGTCAGGTTCATGCTGGGCTCCCCAAGTTCTTTTGATCTGCCAGGAACAGCTCAAACGGCTCGAGTGCGCCGCCCACAACTCCCAAAAACAAACACGTCATTTTAGGAACCTTACTCAATTTCAGCAAGCTATTTAGGAACTGTGTTTTTGGACACCTCGACGTTTCCGGGCGTTGACTCCCTTCGCCATCGCGTTGCACGATATTTATATGATGCTAGAGACAGAACCCCAAGGCGGCCAGCGACGCAGTTCGCGCGTCTTCACCCGCATTCCTGTACGCGCCACCGGCAGAGACCTGCTGGGAAAGAAATTTCAGGAAACCAGCCAGACCATCGTGATCAATGCCCACGGCGGTCTTCTTTACTTGCAGGCTGAGCTCAAAGTTGGCGCGGAGCTGGTGCTGATTAACCCGGCCACGGAAGAAGAACAAGATTGCCGCGTCGTCTATCTCGGCGACACATCCGAAAAAGGGACCCGCATCGGCGTCGAATTTCTTTCTCCCAGCCCGCACTTCTGGGGAGTCGAATTCGCGCCCCAGGATTGGCCCACTCGCGCCGCTCCTCGCCCGGTCCACTAGTGGTAAAGTAGTTCCGCGAGCCTCTCGCTGATCTCACGTGCGCGGAAAAATCCTAAGAACCGCAACAAATCCCGAGCCATAGCGCATGAAATTCCTCATCGCCGGTGCCGGCGCAATTGGCGCCTACATGGGAGCGTGCATGGCCCGCGCCGGCCAGGACGTCACGCTATTCGCCCGCGGCCCTCACCTACGCGCTATGCAAGAGCATGGCGTGCGCGTGAAAAGTGTCGACGGCGATTTCGAAGCGCATCCAAAAATTGCCGAGAATCTCGAAGATGTCGGCCCAGTCGATGTCGTCTTCCTCGGCGTAAAAGCCCACGGGCTTGACGCAGCTCGTCCCGCAACTCAAACCCGTCCTCGGTCCAGACACCGCCGTCGTCGGCACGCAAAACGGCATCCCCTGGTGGTTTTTTCAAGGGTGGGGCGGCGAGCATGAAGGCATGCATCTCGAACGCGTTGACCCTGGCGGCACAATCGCAGCCGCGATCGAACCGCGCCGTGTCCTCGGCTCCATCGTCTATTTCGCCACGGACATCGTCGAGCCCGGCGTCGTACGCCACACCGAAGGCAATCGCATCTCGCTCGGCGAACCGGACGGCACACGCTCCGATCGCAGCCGCCAAATCGCCGAAGCTCTGATCGCCGCGGGCTTGCGCTGTCCTGTTACCACGCGCATCCGTCAGGAAATCTGGGTGAAAATTCTTGGCAACGTCGCCTTCAACCCCATCAGCGCGCTCACCGGCGCCACGCTCGCAAAAATGGCGCGCGATCCCGATGTAAACGCGCTCGTCCGCAGAATCATGGAAGAAACTATCGCCGTGGGCGCGAAACTCGGCCTCGAAGTTCCCATCACCATTGACCAGCGCATCGCCGGCGCCGAAAAAGTCGGCGAACACAAAACCTCCATGCTGCAGGATCTCGAAGCCGGCCGCCCCATCGAACTCGAAGCCGTAGTAGGCGCCGTCGTAGAACTAGGCGAGCGCCTCAATGTCCCGATGCCACACGCCCGCGCAGTCTACGCCTGCACAAAACTCCTGGCACAAACCCGCGCCGCCACAAGATAGTCGCGTTGTAATTTTTCGAGGAGACTCAATCCGCTATCGAGGAGTGTAACTAACTGAGGTAGCCACGACGACGCCTTCCTCGTCGTGGGCCTTTCCGCATATCCAACTAAACGCTCAACTAAAAACTACTTCGCGCCCCCAGCCACCGGCGCCGAATCAACCTTCGCCAAATCCACCTGCTTCCACTTCCCCGCCATAATCCCCGCCCGAATCTCAGCAGGACTCTTCCCCAGCTTCGTCTGCTGATAGCTATACACAGCTTCCTTCTTACAAACGTCGCAAATCGATCCGTGATTATCCCCAAAGCAATCCAGCAAACTCGTATGCCCCACCTCGCGATCGCATCGGCAATAGCAAGGCTGCTGATAAAGCACGGGTTTCACCTTCGCAGCCATCGCATAAATTTTCTGCGTCCGCGCATCAGAAAACTGCTTCGGATCAAGCGTATTGGGCAAAGCCCCAGCAGGAGGAGCAGCGTGATAAGCCGGAATATCGGTATCAGGCCCAGACGCCGGCAGCAGATTGCGCGAGCGCAGAATCCGCACCCGGCTGCCCGCCATGCGCGAACCCAATTCCAAACCCAGCCCCAGCCATCAAAATCACAGCAGCAAATATAAGAGCCGTCTGCTTCATCTCAAGCCCTCCCCAAAATCACGCAATAAAATATCGAACCAGCACACAAATCGTATCACGCCTAAGTGGCACAGGCACTCCTGCCTGTGCTCCGACGACCCCGCAACCAAATTCGTGCACCCACCGCCCTCGGATCAAGTCCAGACTCGCAACTCGCCAAGCACAAAACCACGCACCCCGCTTTTCTCTCTCGCACCGAGATTGACTCTCGACCCGCCCTAGCTTAAGGTTCGCTCAGAGACAGATCAAAATAACAACTAAGGCCCACAAAATGTCCACCTTTCCAGTTTTCGATCTCTCCAAATTCACCAACGCCTCGCCCAACGAAAAAAAATCCCTAGGCCACACGTCGACGAAATCTGCCGCCAAACCGGCTTCCTCGCCATCACCGGCCACGGAATTCCCGACGAAACCATCACCCGCGCCTGGAACTCCGCCCGCGCCTTCTTCGATCTACCCGTCGAAAAAAAGCTAGCCGTGAAAATGCGCTACGAAGGCTACCCCTACGGCTACTCCCCGCTCCAATCCGAAGCCCTCGCAAAATCAAAAGGCGAAGATACCCCGCCCGACATCAAAGAAACTTTCAACATCGGCCCGCTCGATGTTCCTAGCGAGGTACCGCCCCACACCCGCAACGAACCCTTCGCCGATTTTCGCTACGCCACCAACATCTGGCCCGCCGAGCCAGCCGAATTCGAGCAAGCCTGGTCCGACTACTACCGCGCTCTCGGCACCCTCGCCGGAAAAATCATGCAAGTCTTCGCCGTCGCGCTGAATCTCCCCGAAAATTTCTTCGACGCCGCCGTCAACGACCCCATCAGCGCCGTCCGCGCCCTGAACTACCCGCATCAAAATGTCGCTCCCAAGCCCGGCCAACTCCGCGCAGGCGCCCACTCCGATTACGGCAGCCTCACAATTCTCCGCGCCGACTCCGCCGCCGGCGGCCTCGAAATCTTCAACCCCCAAAAACAATGGCAACCAGTCCCCGCCATCCCGCAAGGTTTCATCGTCAACATCGGCGACCTCATGGCCCGCTGGACCAACGACCGCTGGGTCTCCACCCTCCACCGCGTCGTAAATCCCCCGCCCGATTCCACCGGCTCCACGCGCCGCCAATCCGTAGCCTTCTTCCATCAACCCAATTGGGACGCCGAAATCACCTGCATCCCCACCTGCCTGGCCCCAGGCGAAAAACCAAAGTATCCGCCCGTCCGCAGCGGCGAATACCTAATGCAAAAGTTCCACAGCACAGTAAAACTCAGCACCGCCGCCCCATCATCCTAAGCCGCCGCTAGCCACGGAATCACAGAAACGCAAAAAAACGGGTAAACGTGTCATCCCGAGCGAAGTCCCGCGCGCATTTGTATTTCTTTCGCGGAGCGAAAAGCGGGACGCAGTCGAGGGATCTCTCTTCGTTTTGTCTCCGCCGCCCCATACGCCATCACGTTCCAGCTCTTTGAATTGCCTTTCAATCTGAAATTTCAAATCTCTGAAATTTCAAATTTTCCTTTTCATGCCCCCGCACTAACCTTCCCATACGCCACCGCAATCTCCGCCGCCACCCGCGCATTATTCAACAGCAACGCCACATTCGCCCCCAGCGTCCTCCCCCCACTCCCCTTCGACAGCGCCTCCAACAAATAAGGTGTCACCCGCTTCCCAGAAATTTTCTCCGCCGCCGCAGAAACCAGCGCCTCAGCAATCAATTCCTCCAACTCCCGCCACGCCAACGCACTCCCCACCGGCGCCGGATTCGCAAACACAATCCCAGCCGAGAGTCCTAGAAGTCCCCACTGCGTCGCCATCAAACGCGCCGCCTCCCCAGCCGAATCCACCCGGCACTGCAGCGTCAACCCGCTCTCGCGCGAATAAAACGCCGGCAGCTCATTCGTCCCATACCCCACCACCGGCACTCCGAGCGTCTCCAGCATCTCAAGCGTCCGCGGCAAATCCAGAATCGCCTTCGCCCCAGCACACACCACCGCCACAGGCGTCCGCGCCAACTCCGTCAGATCCGCAGAAATATCCAGCGTCTCCTCAACGCCCCGATGCACGCCCCCAATCCCGCCCGTCGCAAACACCCGAATCCCCGCCCGCGCCGCAATCCACGCCGTCGTCGCCACCGTCGTCGCCCCCGCCCGCCCCGACGCCACCACCGACGCCAAATCCGCCCGGCTCACCTTCGCCACATCCTTCGACTCCGCCAAAAACGCCAGCTCCCCAGCCGACACTCCCACCACAAGCTTCCCGCCCAGCACCGCAATCGTCGCCGGCACCGCCCCGCCCGCCCGAATCGCCGCCTCCATCCCCCGCGCCGTCTCAATATTGTGCGGATGCGGCAACCCATGCGAAATCACAGTCGACTCCAGCGCCACCACCGGCTTGCAATCCATCAGCGCCGCCGCCACTTCCTCGTGAACAAAAATCCCCTTATCCAAATCAGCCTCCAATACTTTCCGCACCGGTCATTACTTTCCACCCCGGTCATACCACAAGTTTGCTTCTCGCACCGCTCTTCGTTCTTGTACCGCTGGCCTCCGGCCGGCGCCTTTTCATACGCCTTACTCACTTTCTTGCTTTCCTCTTGCTTGCTTCTCGCCTTTCGTACCGCCGGCGTCTCGCCGGCGCCTTTGCCGTTGTCGTTGCCTTTGTAGCGCCGCCCTTCAGGGCGGCAGGTTTCACGTTGTTGCTTTTTCTTTCGCCTTATTTGAAATCTGAAATGGCTTTGTTGACATCCTTGCGGAGGAAGCGGTGCCTCAAGCGATAGAGGTTGTAGGTCAGTCCGAGCAAGGAGGCTTGGCGCTTTTGCATCGACAGGCTACGTCCTGGGGCGCGGGCGGAGAGTTTGGTTTGATGATGGAGAAGACCGTTTCCACCTTGGCTCGTTGCCGGTAGGTCTTTTGCGGAAATCGCCGGCGCATCTGTCCGCGAATACCAACGCGGCTGCTGCGACCACGTGTGGCTGGAATGATGCTGCGTGCTCCCAGCCGTTCGCGAATGTGCCGATGATTTTGTTCGGTGTCAAATTCGGCGTCGGCCAACACCAAGCCGATCGGCGAAACTCCGCTGGCCGCATCCACCAAATCGGGAAGACTCCGGCAATCGCACCAGGGAGCTTGCCGCCCGCGCTGCGCCAGAATGATCAGCTTGTCCAGATCGGTAACGATCAACCACTTCAGCCAATAACTCCAGCGCGTCATTCCGCGTGGCCGCTGCTCGATGCGGCGAATAAAAAAGGTGCTGGCGGCGTTGTGGCTCAACCCTGTCCCATTGACGGCCACGCGCGCGCGGCGCCGAGTTCGACGCTGGGACTCTTAAATCGCCGCGCCGCTTCTCCCAGCACGCGATCGATCGTCGCATCATCCAAGCGCTGCAGAAAGCGGTACAGGGTGGTGTAGTCCGGCACGCTCGAAAGTTTCAGGGTCTCGCGCAACTCGCGGTGCTCGCGCAAACGCACTTCGGTTTCACGAAAAGTCCAATCTTCGTAGCGCATCAGGCAGAGCACGGCCAGCAACTGCGGTTGGCTGAATTGATGCTTACTGAAACGGCTGCGATAAGGCGGCAAAACCGCAGCCGCCACATCCAGCGCCACGCGCGCAAACGGCAGGAGTCCGATCTCTGGCATCGCCCCTCCTGCTCGCATAGAAAACACCACCCGCCCGCGCTTGTCGCGCCTCAAATTCATCCTTGTGCCAAGGATGTCAACAAAGCCATTTTCAATTTGAAATTCCCTCCACTCCAGCGCCGGAGGCGCGACACAATTTAGCCCAGGCCGGAAGGCCTGGGAAAGAAAAACCAGCGCGAAGCGCCACCGCTTGCGCAGCCTCACCCGCGCAAGCCTCGTGAATTTTCTCTCCGCGCCGCCAACCTCGCAACGCAATGCCTCCACGGGAAAGTCCAGTTCTAGAACTAACTGTCCGCGTACTGCACGTCCGGCCAGTCGAATTTTTCCCGGTCACCGTGGTACGCTCACTCATGGCGCACGACGACAAATCGAAACTCAAAACAAAACCCAGAGCCCCCCGCGCACCTCGCTTCCACCGCGCCACCCCCACTCTTGCCCGTCACTGCTAACGCCCCCCAAAAATGACAACCAACCTCGCCGCCTACCGCCGCCCGCCACTCTTCTCGCACAACAGACCTGGTGCCCAGAAACCCGCCGTTTTTCTAATCGAGAATCCGCGATTAAAAGTTCGCCCAACTCCTAGCAAACTCAGCCCACTAAAATTTCCTAATCGCGAACGGATGGCAATTCATCGTCGCGCCTTCTGGCTCTTTCCCGGCTTCGAGCCTCGACCCGCCAGCCTCCAGAACTCCCTGGCCGCCATATGACGAGCGGCTAATCGCAAATCTGGAATTAAACCTCCGCCTAACTGGCCGCAGAACCAATCACATACAATTTTCTAATCGCAAATTTTTGGCGGTTTTTGCGCCAGATTCCTCAGCCAGCACCGCGATAGCTTGCTCCTCAACTCAGGTAGTTCTAATCTACGGTGGCGCGATTAAAACTCCGCGTAACACCTTTAAAATATGCAGCATAAGAATTTCTAATCGGCGGTAAACAGGGGGTCTTTCGAGAGCCGCGCCGAACAGTTTCGGGCAGACGCCCAACGCTTCGTGCGCAGTAGACTGAAGATTGATCGAAGATGAATAAATGACTAAGCGTAGCCAAACTCGCCCAAAGCCAACGATCGTCGCGATCGGCGACATCAATGTCGACATGCTAGGCCGCGTGAAATCCTGGCCGAAGCCAGGCCAAGACTGCCTCGCGCCCCAACTCGAAATGCACTGCGGCGGAGTAGGCGCAAACTCCGCACTGGCTCTCGCGCGCTGGGGCATTGACGTGCGCCTCGCCGGCTGCGTCGGCCGCGACCGCTTCGGCGACTACGTTCTCGAGCATCTCGCGGAAGGCGGCGTGAACACGCGCTGGGTCCAGCGCACAAGCGGCGCGATGACCGGCTTTTTCTACATCAACATCACGCCCGACGGCGAGCGCACATTCTTCGGCAGCCGCGCCGCCAACGGCCACGTGAAAAATCTGCGCAACGTGCGGTCGCTTTGCCAAGGAGCAGCCGCCGCGCATCTCGTCGGCTACAATTTTCTCAATCCGGGCCCCGCGCGCGCTGCCAAACAAATCGCGCTCGAAATTCATGCTCGCGGCGGCTGGGTTTCACTCGACGTCGGAATGGCGCCAGCTCAGCAAATCCCAAGGAAAATTTTGCAAATCATTCCGAGCGTGGATATCCTCCTTCTCAGCACGGACGAAGCGACGCTGCTTACCGGCGCGCGCGATCCGCGTCGCGCGTTTGCAGCACTCGAGAAAGCGGGCGCTCGCGAAGTGGTCCTGAAGCTGGGAAAAAGCGGCTGCCTGATTTCGCGCAATGGCGAACCGCAGCACGTTCCATCATTCGCTGTGAAAATGGTGGATTCCACCGGAGCAGGTGATGCGTTCGTCGCCGGATTCTTGCAAGCGCGTCTGCGCGGCTGGTCCCCGGAAGAAGCCGCCATCGCGGCAACGGCCGGAGGCGCAGCCGCCGTATCGTTCGTCGGCGCCGGAGAAACGCTTCCGGGCTCGCGCGAAGTCGCCGCGCTGATGCGGTCGCAGCGCTTGCGCGGAAAATGGGACGCGGTGCGCCAAAGCGCGCTCGCGCGCCTTCAAAATCGCAATTCGCGCCCAGAGAGGCACACATGACGACATCGCCTGATCACAATCAATTGCCCGAATGGAAAAAAGAGCTCGACCGTCCGCGAATGAAATCGCTCACCGATCTCTTTCCCGTCCCGAAGCCGGTAATCGGCATGGTGCATCTCTGGCCGCTTCCCGGCGCGCCCGGTTACACAGGCTACGGCATGCAGAAAATTATCGATCACGCGCTGCGCGACGCGGAAGCGCTCGTGCAGGGCGGCGTCGACGGACTCGCTGTAGAAAATATGTGGGACCTTCCCTACTACGTTGGCAACGACGTGAAGCCCGAAGCAATGACGGCGCACGCTGTCGCGGCCGCAGAAATCGTGAAAAACTTTCCGATACCGGTCGGCATCAACGTGATTCACAACGGCGGCACCGTCTGCCTTTCGATCGCGGTGGCAGCGGGCGCGCGCTGGATTCGCGTCTGCATTCTCACCGGCGCGCGCGTGTGGGACACGGGCGAATTCGATCACGGCTGCGCCGCCGAACTAATGCGCAAACGAAAAGAACTGCACGCCGAAGGAATTCACATCTTCGCGGACGTGGACAAGAAGCACTCGGTGCCGTTCCCCGGAATCGATCTGCGCACGCACATCGAGTGGACGGAATTTTACGGAGCAGACGCACTCATCGTTTCAGGACGATTTACAGGAAGCGCCCCAGACGTCGAAAAAGTGCGCGAAGCAAAATCTTACGCGAAACGCCCGATTCTAATTGGCAGCGGCACGAGCGCGGAAAATGTCGCCGCATTCCTCGAACACGCCGACGGCATCATCGTGGGAACAAGCCTGAAAAAAGATGGAGTGATGCAGAACGAAGTGGATGCGGGCCGCGTCCGAGCGCTGATGAACAATGTTCAACCAGTCCGCGAGAGAGCCGCGGCCCGCGCATCGTCGTCGAGTTAATGCGTCACGCTAATTCGTCACCTTAATTCGTCACGTCGATTCGTCAAGTTCTCGAAACGTTTGCAGCGCTCCGAGCTAGTTTCCGTGCGCCGCTTGCTGCGAAGCCGGCTGCTCGGTGTTCACCATCCACGGAATGCCAAACCGATCGGTGCACATGCCGAAGCGAGGCGACCAGAAAGTCTTCTGAATCGGCATGATCACGTTTCCATTCTTGCTGATTTCGTTGAACACGCGATCCGCTTCCGCCGGATCTTTGGTGCTGATCGAAAGCGAAAACCCTTCCGGCGCCTTGTAACGGTCTGCGGGCACATCGCTGCCCATCAAGATTCTTCCATCCAAGTTCATGCTGATATGCATGATCTTGTCGTTGAAATCGGGTGACGATTGCGCTTCCTTGGGCGCTTCGCCGTACGTTGTCTTGAAAGTGATCTTGCCGCCGAGAGCTTTTTCGTAAAGCTTAAATGCTTCCTCGCAGTTGCCATTGAAATGAAGATAGGGATCCAAGTGCATGTTGCCTCCTGTGTCTGCTTGAAATCCGGATCGCGCGCACGATCCGGTGATGTTTCATTGAGCCGGGGAAAATCAGCCGCCGGACATTGCTCCGACGATGAGAAACGGTTCTTTACCCGCAACGACCGCGGAGGGCAACGCGGTTTCAGCAGGCTCGTGCGAATAATCTTCTTCGCAGGCGAAGAATCTTACGAACGGGCGGCGCTCGTGCGTCACTTGATCTCGAATCGTGCCGCGCAGCACAGGATATTGCATCTCGAGCGCGTTCAGCACTGAGAGCAGCGTTGGCTCGCCGGAAATTTCGACGCTCACTTCGCCGTTCACGCGCGCGAGCGTTCGCAAATGCGCCGGAAGTATCACGCGAATCATTGCAGCGTCTGAACCTCCACGGAAAGCACAGCCGGCAAATCGCGCACGATCGCGTTCCAGCTGTTTCCGGCATCCGCCGATGCGTAGACTTGGCCGCCGCTCGTGCCGAAATAAATTCCGCACGAATCGAGCGAATCGACCGACATGGCATCGCGCAGCACGTTGACATAACAATCGCGCTGCGGAAGACCCTTTGTCAACGGTTCCCATTCATTGCCGCCGGTTCGGCTGCGAAACACGCGCAGCTTTGCGTCGGGGACGAAATGCTCGGAATCGCTTTTGATCGGCACCACGTAAATCGTTTCCGGCTCGTGCGCGTGAACGTCGATCGCGAAACCAAAATCGGTGGGCAGATTGCCGCTCACTTCCTGCCATGAGTCGCCGGCATTGTCGCTGCGCATCACGTCCCAGTGCTTCTGCATGAACAAGGAATTCGGACGCGAGCGATGCATCGCGATGTGATGAACGCAGTGGCCCACTTCCGCGGTGGGATTCGGAATTCCTTCGGACTTCAATCCGCGATTGATCGGCTGCCACGTTTTGCCAGCATCGTCCGAGCGGAACGCGCCCGCAGCGGAAATCGCGATAACGATTCGATTCGGATTTTTCTCATCGAGAATGATCGTGTGCAGGCACAAGCCGCCGGCGCCCGGGTTCCAGTGCGATCCCGAATCGTGCTCTCGCAAACCGGGAAGTTCTTCCCAGGTTTGCGCGCCGTCGGTCGTGCGAAACAGCGCCGCGTCTTCCACTCCCGCGTAAACCGTGTCGGGATCGGTGAGCGACGGTTCAAGATGCCAGACGCGCGCGAATTTCCAGGGATGCGGCGTGCCGTCGTACCATTGATGGGTGCCGGGAACAGTGGCGTATTCGAATTTGTTGCCGACCGGTTCCCATGTTTTACCGCCGTCATTGGAGCGCTGAATCAGCTGGCCGAACCAGCCGGTGGATTGCGATGCGTAAATGCGGTTCGGATCCACGGGCGAACCTTTAATGTGGAACATTTCCCAACCGGCAAAGTGCGGACCGGTGATGTCCCACTTCTCGCGCTTTCCGTCCGCCGTCAGAATGAACGCGCCCTTGCGCGTGCCGACGAGAACTCTCACTCCGCTCATTAATTGCTCCTTACGCTTCGATGGCCGCATTCGCGGCGCTCGGATATTTGTTCGAGACGCAGTTCTCTTCTACTGACGGAGGCTGGGCGAACTGGTAAGCAAGACGAACCCTTCAATTACTTTTACTTTGCGATTCCAAGGTCATTTTCGCAGTTTCCGGTGGGTCTCGGCAAGAGCTGCGATTTCGCTACGGGTGATGCGAAAAAATCAGCTCATTGCCAGAACTAAAATCAAGCGGCGAGGGCCGTGTGCACCCATGACGAGAATCTTTTCAATGTCGGCCGTGCGGCTTGAGCCGGTGATGAGGCAGAGAAAAGAATTTTGCGCGACAGTGCCACGCTCCTGAACACGGGCCAAAGCGGCGTCGATATCGGGTAGCAACTGATTGATCGTTGCGACGACGATGTGAACGGGCGCGACGACCGAGGCGCCGCGGCCTCCGCATGCTGCAGAGACGAGCACGGATCCGGTTTGCGCCACAAGCGCTTCGCACGCGGAGATCGTCGCTTGAGCGGATTCCTTCGGTCCGCCTTCGCTCGACCATTGAATTGTGCGGCCGTCCTGCCATTCCGCCGCGAGTTCGCGGAGATCAGGCGAATCCTGAACGAAGATTTCTCCTGGCGGAAGCGCCGCCAGGATTTCTTTTATGGCCGCGCCGCTCGCGCGCAAATTGGGGACGGCGACAAATTCCGTGATGTTGATTCCGCACTCTTTCTGGAAGCGATCGAGCAGATCAGTGACGGGAGCGAAGATCGGGCCTGTTTTGACAGGTTCGTGACGCGGTGCGGGCTCGCGCAAGGCGGTGCGGATGCGAGCGAGGATTTTCTCGCGACTGGGGTT
The DNA here is from genome assembly GCA_963767205.1 of uncultured Acidobacteriota bacterium. Taxonomy (GTDB): domain Bacteria; phylum Acidobacteriota; class Terriglobia; order Acidiferrales; family UBA7541; genus Palsa-295. The sequence continues at coordinate 88,755 of CAVYDF010000015.1, read as the reverse complement.
TTCAGTTTCCGGCATTTTTCCCCCAGAGCGCACGAAATGATTTTTCAGGAACGCGCGGAGCGGCGTGATTCTTCGACCACGGCCCCATGGGATCGAGCGCCGTGCCGCTCAAACCGAGGCCATGCGTGATGCGCAGCGCCATTCGCGCCAGACCGCCCATGAGACGAAAACGCGAGGCACTCTGCATGGTCCATTGCCAGATTTTGAAGGCCATCCGCTCGGCCCAGGGACGGGCGGAATGATTGACGGCGTTGCGGCGATTTTCGAGAAGGTGATGGTGCAGATCGATTTTCACCGGGCACGCATCGGTGCACGCGCCGCAAAGGGATGAAGCGTAGGAGAGATGGTGGAACTCGTCAATTCCGCGCAGATGAGGAGTGAGAACGCTGCCGATTGGACCTGGATAAGTGGTTCCGTAGGTATGGCCGCCCACAGTACGAAAAACCGGGCAGACATTCAGGCAAGCGCCGCAGCGGATGCAGTGCAACACGTCGCGCTGCTCGACGTCCGCGAGCAATTCGGTCCTGCCATTGTCGAGCAAGACGACGTGGAATTCCTCGGGGCCATCGACTTCATTCGGCTTTCGCGGGCCGCCAATCAATGTGTTGTAGCACGTGATTGGCTGGCCAGTGCCAGCAGTGGCGAGTACGGGCCAAAACACCGCGAGATCCTGGAGCCGCGGAATCACTTTTTCGATGCCGGCGAGCGCGACATGAATACGCGGGACGCTGGTGCAGAGGCGGCCATTGCCTTCGTTGGTGGTGAGGGCAATCATTCCGGCGTCGGCAACGAGGAAATTGGCGCCGCTGATTCCCATTTCGGCGGAGAAAAAATCGCGGCGGAGAGCGCGGCGGGCCACGGCGACAAGCTCAACAGGATCGTCGGTATCCACATCGCCCAATTTTTCTTTGAAGAGATCGGCGATGTCTTTCCGGGTGAGATGCATGGCGGGCGTGACGATGTGATAGGGCGGCTCGTTGCGCAATTGAACGATGTACTCGCCGAGGTCGGTCTCAATCGCCTGGATACCGGCTTTTTCGAGGGCGGGTGAAAGGTGAATTTCCTCGGCTACCATGGATTTCGATTTCACCATTTTGTGGACGCCGCGGCTGACGGCAAGGTCGGTGATGTAGCGGCAGGCTTCAGCAGAATCCGCGGCCCAGAAGACGTGACCGCCGCGTTCCTTCACGCGCTGTTCGAACTCCAGAAGATAGCGATCGAGATTATTGAGTGCTTCCCATTTGATTTCATGGCAACGCTGGCGGGCGGCTTCCCAATCGGCAAACCGGGAGCGTCCTCGATCATTGGCGCTGCTGTATTGATCGATGCCGCGGCGGATGATCTGGCGGTGAGTGAGGTCAGCGGACTTTACAGCTGCGTTGCGGAGAAACTCGTGTGCGGCAGAACTCATCAGCTGAAGTATACATATTCAACTGTATTCCCATCCAAAGGTAATTGCTCGCAAGCTGGGGGAGGACTAAAACCCAAGGGAAGAGGTGTCAAAGCGTCAAACACGTTCAGAGGGAAGTGTGCGAGAGGAAAATATGTGTCGCCACAGAGCGCTGCAGATATGCCTAGGCCTTGCGTTGATTCTAGCATCACCGATGTTCCTGCCCCTTAGCACTCAGGCCGCCACCCAAGACCCCAAAAGCAACGGAAAAGAGATGACCAAGGTGGTGGCTCATATTGCTTTGCCCGGTTCCGCAGTGCGGCAAATCTTTTTCCAGGACGAAAACGGCAAACGGTACCTCTATTTGCAGCAAAACGTTCATTTCACAGTGGTAGATGTGACCGATCCGGACAAACCGGAGATTTTCGATCGCGTAGAGCCCGGAGGAAAGTTAACGGACGTTGGGGCTGGGCTTGCCATCGCGGTTTCATCGGATCAGTCGGGGGAAGGCACTGTCCCGACGCAGACGGTAAAGCTGATGGACATGAGCGACCCGAAAAATCCGCGCACCGCGAAGACGTTTACGGGCGTCACTAGCATGTATTCCGAAGACGGGCGGCACTTGATTTACCTCGCGAACAGCGAAGGATTATGGATCGTGAAGCATTCCATGTCACACCGGTTGCCGTTCTGCACTTCGGAATCGGAAGAAAATTCAGTAGCTCAGTGCCGGTGAGGACAGAGGTCAGCTAACTGAAGATTCTCTGCGGAGCCGCCGGGATCAGCTCTTACTTCTTCGTGTCGACGTTGCAGGCTGCTTCGACGGCCTTTGAGTCGGAGGGCACGTCAAACTGCATGACTATGTCGTCGCCGACTTCATCCTGGGTGGTGATTTCCACGGTGTGAGCGCTGAGCATCTTCTTCAGGGAGTACTTTGAAAACACGGCGGAGGTCTTATCTTTTCCCGGCGTCCATTGTCGTTTGTCTTTCTTGGCTTCGTCGTTGACGCGAACTTGAACGAACACTTTCGGATAATAGGAAGTTCCATGGATCTCCGTGGGTTCCACGTAATTAACCTTCAGGGGAGCGCCGACCAGGAGATTTCCAGCGATTAACCTGCCCTCGTTGGCTCTCCTGCCAGATCCGCAGTCTATAGCCAGTACGGGGGGATTCGACACGTTACCTGAAGGCTTTTTGAGGAACTTACCCGTCAGCGAGAACCGGGTGGACGGAGCTCCATCTGTCACTTGAGTTTGACGCCAGGCTTGATCTGATGATGAGGATTGTTGCTGAGCTCTTGCGGGGAATGCGAGAGACGCCCATAGCAGTGGAACAAGCGCGAGTAACGTGGTCGATTTCATGGCTTCATCTCCCTTTGCCAACGTTCTTTGGAAATCCCAACGGCCGATATGGGTGCGTCGAATATGTCGATGTCGGCCTTCCAATTCATACTAGCTAAGAGCACCCCGCACGGCAATCGGCTGTAGCCGGTATCTCGACGCCTCAATTTCCTGTGCGCGTTCTGCGCGCGGCGAAGTCCGCTTTGACTGCATGCCACGAGAACTGTAAGATGCGCGGCGCTTAGGATTTGAGGAGATACAGATGCGAAATTGGGTTTTGTGTGCATGTATAGCGCTGGCATTACCAGGCAATGCGTTCGCGCAGCAACCGGCGACGGCAGACAAGGCCCCGGCGACCGCAGCGGCACCGTCATCACCATCCAAGGACACCGGCGCACAGTCCAAGCTGGCCGAAATGCTGGAGGCGAAAGTGAAAGCGGCGTGGGCGGCGTTTAAGAAAAAAGACAAAGATGCCTATGCCGCATTTTTGACCGACGATTTCCAGGCAGTGGAGGCAGATGGCGATGGGGAGCGCTCCAAGCCCAAGACAGTGCGGGAAGTGGAGCACAGCATGTTTGTCGAATATTCGCTTCAGCTTTTCCAGGTGCAACAACTCGGACCGCATTACGCTTTTGTTACCTATGAATGCACCATGCGATTCCCGAGAGGCTCAGCGACGCTCTTCCGGAGAATTTTCATCGGCGAACTTTGGACCAATCGTGACGGCGACTGGAAAATGATGCGCTATCAAGAAACAGTCGTGCGCTAGAGGGCGCCGTCTCAAAAACCAGAAGCCCGAATCCAAGGCTGTGAATACGGGCTTCCGATTCCAACAAGCTCCGCTAACTACTACTGGGACGCGTATACGCCTACGCAGCCGTCGATCGCTTGCGATTGGCAATTTCCGCCCGCGGGCAAGGGCACGAAGATGTGATTATTGATCGGGTCAGCCGCGACGCTGTGGGCGTTGCCATTAGTGGGGACGTTTTGCAGCCATTGGCGTCTACCGGCGTCGATCACACCCAGGACGGGTGATGGGATCATGTCCCTTGAAGCCAGGTAATACTTGCCGTCGCCGGGGTTAAACCAGCCCTGGTCCGCGCCGCCGACGAAGTTGATCGTTGCGAGGATGGCGCCCGTGGTGCCATTCATGATGTATGTGAGCGGGGCGAACTGCCTTCCATCATGACCTGCACACGTGACCATAACGTCTGTGCCGGGTCCGACGACGACACCGCTCGGTTGGCAATTGGGCACCGGGAAGCTGTTGATAACCGCCGGCACACCGTTCACCGGGCCGCCTGGGAAGGTGTGGAAGGGGTCGACCTCGTCAACGCTGCCAACAGTGACATCGCCGCCGATGGAATTCGAGTTGGTTACAAGAAAGTGGCCGGTGTTGGGATTGAAAACGGATCCACCGATACCGGCGAGGGCGACCGCTCCGACGCAACCCGCCGGGGTGCCAGGTCCGGGAGCACAAAAGATTCCCCCGACTTGGGTGGCGGTGGTTGCAGTGAGCATTGGTCCGTGATGGCAAGCAACATCCGGATTGAAGCCAGATGCGTGACCGGAAGCGCCGGTCGGGACCGCTGGTCCGGGAATGCCGGGAGGGCCAGGGAACTGGAGGGAGGGATCTGGGCAAGGAATACCGGCGTCGCCATTCGCACCGGCGTCGTCGATCAAGGTATTGATGTTATTTTGCGCAGCGGCATCGTAATAGACTTGGCCGAGAATGCAGGAGGAGAAGTTCGCCGGGAAAGTCGTCATTGGACCACCGGGACTGTACTCTTTAGCCTGACTGTAGGGCAAGCAGTGCTGTTGTTGGAGAGTTCCCGTTCCATTGAGGGCGCCGTTGATGATGCCCGAAGCGTCGGCGATAGTGAAGAAAGGAAGACCGGGGTCACCGTTGGCTATGAGAATCAGATACTTTTGGGTTCCATCCGGAGCGGTAACGAAGCCGCCGCTTGTCGAAATTTCGTCGGAGCGTAAGTCGCCGCAACTCGGATCGGAAAAGGCTCTTCCGTTTGCGGAAGCCTGGCAACCAGTGATGCCGTTAGGAATTCCGTCAAAGTCGGGAGATGAGCCAGCGACTATAGTGGCGATCACCATAGGGGGAGTCGCCGGGCTTGCGATGGTTGGACGCATGTCAAACACGGCGACGCTTGCGCTTCCATTGCCGACGAAGAGGAAGTTTCCGTCCGCCGTGGCTTCGAGGCCATTGGGGCCGGAGAGGGGGTTCAAGTTGTTGGAACGCGAGGCGCAGCACTGGCCTCCGTCGAAGCCGCCGAAATGACCGTTGGGGCCGAAGAATCCGGGGAGGCGGAAGTTTCCAGTTTTGCATCCGTAGCGGGTGTAATTGCCCAGTGGAGTGGTGATGGGAGGGATCGTGATGCCGGACTCGGGATCGACCCAGCACACACTGGCATTGTTGCCCGCTTCGGCGATTGAGTTGTCACCGCCGATGGCCGCGAGCGCTATGTTGGTGACAGTGTTGAAAACGGGAACGTCGAGGCCAACGCGGTCCGAGACGTAGTACAGCCGATTGACGGGGTCGATCCAGCTGATGTCAAAGATGTTGAAGGGGCCGCCGGGCTCGCCGTTGCCGTTGTGTTCGGGCACGAGCATGATGTCGATCAAGCCTACGGTTCCTTTCTTGTCCGTGCCGCAGGTGGGACAGTTCGCAGGGCCTCCGCAATTGTTCGAGATCAAAGTGGAAGTGAGCACAATCGCGAAAGCTACCAGAGGCAACATTTTCGATCTCATCGAATTCTCCTCCAACGATGTTTGCCGGGGGCCCGACTACGCTTTCAATAAGCTGTCTCGATCCTGAGCGCTCTCGGATTCTCGTGCCGGCCCCCGTAGAACCAGCGAACGGGCTTCTCCGAGGCGCTCAAGACCTCGATTAGAACCGGAACTGAATGCCCTCGATGAACACAAAGTAATTGCGGGGCGTAATGCCCTGAACGCTTGGATCATGGAGCTGGTTGATGTTGAAGTCCGTCTTCACGAGAACCCAGTAATTGAGATACCAGTTGAAGCCCACGGTCCATTGAGCGGTGTGGTCGCTAAAGGTTGGGACCACTCCTGGCGTAATCGGGCAGGCGGGAGTGGTGGTGGCATCGCACGTAATGCCGCCAGCTCGGCCTTGCAGCCAGGCATAGCGAGCCTTGAGCGCCCAAGCGCCCCAGCCGGGGCCGCCTGTTTCTCCGGGGGAATTGGGGCCAATCACCGGGTGCTTGACGCGCGGGATGGCGTTCTCCGGCTCTTTCTCGCCGGTTAGCAAGTAAGTCGCAGAGATGTAAGCGCCCTTGCCCGACTATGCCGGGAAGTGTGTTGAATCCGACACCGCTGGGGACGAAAGATCCGATGCCACTGCGCTTTTCGAGGAGCTGAGTGTATTCGGCACGAATACCCAGCGGCCCTCTGAAGAAGGCAGCGAAACCGTTATATCGCGTGATTCCACCGTTGATTCGGAACTGCGGGAAAGAAAGTATAGGTCTGGTCGTTCAGGACGCCGCTGAAGCTGAGTTCGCTCGACAAGAGCCTTGGAGCGACCATGCTGGGCAGAACCGCCGAAGGATAGCCCGCTTAGCCAGGGATTGTCGGACTGTTTCCAAGGAGCGAAGCGGACCCTGCCGACGACTTCGACTTCGTTGGTGGTGTTGTTGGCCAAGAGTCCCTTGCCATTGAAGATTCCCACCCAATATTGAGCGCGACCGTCAACCAGATCGCCGTGTGCATCAACGCCGGGAGCGCGGAAGGCTCCCGCGGCATCGGGGTAGAGCACCGAGTTAATGGAACGTTCAGCGAACTCGACGTTCGTGTCGCCGGTGCCGACTTCCATGGAGAAGGGCACTTTGTACTGACCGCCCATGATCTTGAAGGCGCTCCAAGGCTTAAAGTCTATGTAAGCGTCACGGACAGCAATTGTCGGAACGGAGGTGGAGGCTGTCTCGAACAGGAACGCGTAATCGAGTTGTTTGCCGTAGTAACCCTGGACGCCAAAGCGAGCACGCCTTATGGAAAACGTATCGGAGGGGGCGCCATCGCCTTTGTAGAAGGCGTACTGCGCGTTCAGATATCCGACAGGCATGAGCTGGAAGTTGCCATCGGAGCTCTTCAGGAAAAAGTGCTCGCCGTTCCACCCTGCGGTGACCGCCGGGGCGTCGTTGGACTTCTTCTGGAGCAGATCGATCTCTTTTTGGAGGTTGTCGATGTCGTCCGCCGTAGCGGAAGGGGGTGCGGTAGTGGAATCCGACGGTGCGGGATCGACGACGGCGTTGGTTTGGACGAGGTGAGCGCCTCCGGCCTGGGGCTGAGTGCTGGCCTGGACGAGGTGCTGGATCTGGGCCTTGAGCTCGGCGACCTCCCGGCGCAACTGCTGGACTTCTTCCTCGGTGGCAGCCTTCTGAGGAGCGGGGTCCGCGGTGGGTTTGGCGCTCTGAGCAAAGGCGAGCGGACCGGAAAAGACGAAAAGCGAGGCTAGAAGCACACCCCGAAGTTTAGGCGAGCGCATATTTACCCTCTCCGCAGAAATTTTTCTCGCAAGGCAGGGGAGCAACTATCATATTAAAACAGAGCGTGTCAAGAGAATTGCGCAATGTTGACTAAGTGGATATCGTTTTAGGCAGCGCGCTGCCCTGCCAAGCCTTCTCAGTTTGCGAATTCAGTAAGTGCTTGACAGGTTTCCGAGACGGTGTTAGAGGTTCGCTTAGCGGACCAGTGGGGGTTCGCAAAAGAACTTCGATTTGTCCGATTCAAAGATCAAATGGGGATGAAGTAGCGCAATCCCAAAAAACGTAGTTTGGATTGCGCTCTTTTGCCGCCTTGTGCGCGCCTGGGGAGGCGCACGTGGGGCGGTCGCACTAGATTCCTTGTTCAATCTTACGCGTGAGACCGGGCCGAGGCGATGCACGACCTCTGTTTTTTGGTATGGAGTGAAATACGGTAACCGGTAAGGAGATGCACGCATGACCGAAACCCCTTCCGAACGAAGCGCAGGGTTCCAAGCTCTGTCGACAACCGTTGGGTTATTCTCTTCTTCAGCGTCCTCAGCATGGTGGCGGTGGCAAACCTCCAATACGGTTGGACGCTGTTCGTCAGCCCGCTGCAGAAGCATTTGGGAGTGGAGCAGGCGCTGATCCAAGTGACCTTCACGGTTTTCGTTCTTCTTGAAACATGGCTCGTCCCTTTTGAAGGTTGGCTTGTCGACAAATTCGGGCCGAAACTACTGGTCATGGCGGGGGGAGTGCTCGCAGCGATCGGTTGGTACGGAAGCCGGCAAAGCCGAACTCTCTACCGCACTTTACCTTTCGTATGCGATCGCAGGACTTGGCGCCGGCATCGTTTACGGCACCGCCATTGGGAGCGCGCTGAAATGGTTTCCCGACCATCGAGGGCTTGCCGCAGGTCTTACCGCAGCCGGATTCGGTGCCGGGGCCGCCTTCACTGTTGCGCCCATCGCAAATATGATTAGTCCCCCGGGACAGCCCGCTGGCTCGGGCTATCAACATGCCTTCATCGTGTGGGGAATCATTCAGGGAGCCGTCGTAATAATCGCAGCGCTGTTCCTCAAGGCTCCGCCGACTGGATGGTTGCCGAAGACGTGGAGGCTAGAAGGGCAGCCCAGAAGTAAAAGTTCGCCAAAGCCCTGTGGACTTCAAGCCAGGGGAGATGGCTTCGACGCCGCATTTCTGGTTGATGTACGGGATGATGGCGATGGTCGCAACCGGCGGCTTGATGGCAACTGCTCAATTGGCGCCGATGGCCAAGGATTTTGGCGTGGATAAAATGCCGGTGCAAGCTGCTTCGGCCTTGCCATGCCGGCACTCGTCGTTTGCGCTCTCTGCGGACCGCTTAGTGAACGGGTTATGTCGTCCCTTCTGGGGCTGGGTCTCCGACAATATCGGACGCGAGAAGACCATGACCTTGGCTTTCGGCCTCGAGGCGATTGCCATATTCGCGCTCATCAAATTCGCGCACAACCCGAAGCTATTCGTGATTTTCAGCGCCTTCACGTTCTTCGGATGGGGCGAGATTTATTCGCTCTTTCCGGCGCTCTGTGGAGACTTCTTCGGCCGCAAGTACGCCACAACGAACTACGGCTTTCTATACACCGCTAAGGGTACTGCGTCGATGTTTGTCCCCATCGGGTCTGCACTCGCGGCGGGCAAGGCTTTCGACTTCCGGGCCGACATTTTGCTGCTGCTCGGCGGAGTGATGGTGTTGTTTTCGATGTTCCTTGCGCCAACAGTGATGCGCCTCCAACTTAGTCGAATGGCCAAGATCGTCGTGCTGATTGTGGCAGGGGTGCTTGTCGCGTATGGAATCGGTCTCACGGTGGTACCGACGATGGGGACCCCGTTCGCGGCGAAATTCACCCTGCCGAACATTGGCTGGGCGGGAGTGTTCAAGATCGCGATTGTTTTCGACTCGATTGCGGCGGTGCTGGCGTTCTTTGTCCTGCGGCGATTGAAGGCACCAGGGCCTCGCGAGGTAGCCGCAGTGGCGGCGTCGGAAGCGCGGACGTCGACAGCGAGCGCCTAAAACAAGCAGGCGCCTTTAACCACCTCACTATTTGAGCTGGGCGATTGAGTTCGCGCGCAGGCTTAGAGAAACTCGGCGAATGGAATCAAGCACGTTTGCCCGGCCAGCAGCCGCTCGATCATCGAGACGATATCCGGGTGAGATGCGCCAGACACTCTTTCAGTGTTCTGCGCTGCGCAAGGACACTGGCAGCTGCCAAGCCTTCTTTACCGCTTTGTATTCTGACGCCAGACCATTGGCAACCTGGATTTCGCCTCTGACGAAGCGCTCGTGGTTCTCCTCGAGTTCAGCGGGAAGATAGCGATAATTCACGGTCACGCCATAGGAATCGCGCACGCCGTATGGCCTCAGGTTGCCAAAGGTATTGATTCTCTCGAGGCGCGCTCCGTTTGAAAGATGAAACGTGGCGACGGAATCGTAGAGCTTGCCGCCTTGACGCACCTGAGTTAGATAAGCAAGAGCCAGCCGTTCCAGCGGCCGTGCGAGAATTTCTCGATGCGCCAGCGGCTGCTCCAGCAGATGGAAAAGGGCTTCGACCGGATCTCGACGGCGGCCTGCCGTAGTGAGAGTGCGTAGCATCATCGGCTAGCAGACGTAATAGGCGATCGTGCGTGAAACCGTCTTCGTTTTGAAGGTCCCGCAAGGCTTGGGAAAAGTGCGGCAGGGGCGACAATGTGCTGTAGGTTTGAATATTCGGAAGCTCCGCAGCCAATTCGTCTACTACCTGCTTGATCAAGAAATTGCCAAAAGGAACGCCCCGCAGGCCTCGCAGGCAGTTATTGATCGAGTAAAAGATCGCGGTATCCGCTTTTTCGGGCGCTAGCACTGGTGCTTGGATATCCAGCAATGGTTCGAGATCGCCCGTCAATCCATGCGATAGCGCCACTTCCACAAAGATGATGGGCTCGTCAACGAGAGCTGGATGAAAGAAAGCGAAGCAGCGGCGGTCGGCCTCCAGACGGCGGTGGAGGTCGGGCCAGCCATTGATTTCATGCACCGATTCGTAGGCGATCAGTTTTTCCAGGATCAGAGCCGAGGTGTGCCAGCTGATGCGTTCGAGGCGAAGGAAACCTCGGTTGAACCAGGACCTGAACAAGTGCCGCAAGTCGACATCAATGGGGGCGAAATCTCCGTTGCTGGACGCCAACACATGTTCGCGCATCGCGACGAGCGTTTCGGTGCCGCGCGGCGCCGTGTTAATCCGCCGAAACAACTCCTGACGTGGAGACTCAACGGCTGCCGATAACCTGGCCAAGGCGTGAGGGCCGGGTGAGCTTTGATAATCCGCCGCTGCGCTAAGAATGGAAGCCTGATCGGGCGCAAAATCGCGGGACAGCATTTCGTAAAACTGCAGCCGCTGCTTGTCGTTCATCGCCCTATAAGCGTTGATGATTTCTTGCGCGAGAGCGGTTTGCGAGGCTTCACCGCGCTCGGAAAGAAGGTGGCGACACATGAACAACATGTCGGTGCCGCGCCGCTCACGGAGCACTCGCAACAATTTGTCGAGAAAGCGAGCCATAGCGACGGAATTATAGCGAACCTTCACTGTGCCCCTCGCCAAAATACTGTTCGGATGATATTTCGACGGTATTACCTTGTCGTTGACAGACGACGAAATGCGATAATCGTTTTGGTACCAGGAGGAGACGCAGGCGATGGACGAGAGTGTGCGAGCGCAGATCGAGACTCAACAGTCTCATCTGGACGGTCTGATCCGGCGCGGGCGCCAGATCCTTGAGAGGTTGGCGACAGGTGCAACCAGTCCTGTGGTGATGGCTGAAACTCGCGCGTGGCAGGAGCATTGTGGCGCGACGATCAATCAATTGTCGGGGGGTAGCAAGGCTCACTGGCTGGCGCGGTCATTCAGCAACGCATTCCTGATGCGAACTGAGGATGGGCGTGCCGCCGAGGGCGTGCCGCCGACCGAAATCGTCAAGCGATTGATCGTTGTTCTGGGGCAGGCGGTTGGGTCGCTTACCGAAATGGCGGAAGGCGTTCCCGCTGGCGGAGCTTCGTCCGTGTTATCAGGGTTATCAGGCGCACCGGCGGATTCGGCAGTACGTCGCCGGTTCGAGTTTGTTCACAGGCCCGAGTTGCGCGCTGTTGTGGAGCAGGCTTATGCCGACAGCCGACGCGCGCTTGAGCAACAGGAATATGACGTGGCGTTGCGAACTTATTGCGGAGTTCTTGAGGCCATCGTGACCGACGCGCTGGAACACAAAGGAGCGCAAGCCCTGGCGAACTCGGGCGCACCCCCGGGGAAGATTGGGGACTGGCCGTTTGAAACGAGACTTGCTGTCGCCGAGAAAGCGGGGCTGATACGTGGGGGATGCGCGCGGCTACCTGCGGTTGCGCGAACGTATCGCGAGCATTCCGAGGCCGATGGTCAGAACGGAATGAAGAGTGCGGTCTCCGAGAGCGATGCGCGGCGGACCGGGCAGGTGCTCAACGTCGTGATTAGAGATTTAGATCCCGGCCGCTAAGAACCCGCTTTCCTCGACCGTTCGCTCGGCTGCCGGTTGCCCATCGACATATGCGATGGGATAATCCGGGCATTGGGAAAGGCGTTCAGTTAGAAGCCGAAGACCAAGGGCGCAGATTCAGAATTCACAGGATTTTCCTCCCAGGTGGCGCTAGATTTCGTTAACACTAAGACAAGAATTTCTCACGCGGTAATCGGGCGTAGAGGAGCCAACGAATGACGCTGAAGTCCGTTGAAACCCTCCTTGATGTTTTGCAATTCGCCGACAGCAGCCATACCGCGGTGATCGTGCCTGAGCTCGGAATCCGGGTGAGCTACGAGTCGCTGCGGCAGCAGGTGTTGTCCATGGCGAACGCCTTGGCTTCGGTGGGAATTCGACGAGGTGACGCCGTAGCGATCGCACTTCCCAACGGACTGCCGGCGATTGTGTGCTTTTTAGCAGCCACCATTGCGGGAAAAGCGGCTCCTTTGAATCTGGCGTATCCGTACGAGGAGTTTCTTTTTTTCCTCAACGACACGAATGCTCGCATTCTTCTATGCCCTCCTGCGGGCGCGGAATTCGCGCGCAGCGCAGCGTCCGATCGCAAAATCCCTGTGTTCCCGGTGGGAATGAGTGAGGACGGGAATGTCTGGCTTGCGGGCAATCCTACCGGTGCTACTGCAAAGGAGCCGACGCCTGATGATGTTGCCCTGGTGCTGCACACCAGCGGAAGCACCGGACGGCCCAAGCGCGTACCGTTGCGGCATTTCAACCTCGCGGTTTCTTCGGCGAATATTGCGAATTCTTACGCTCTCTCGCAAGCAGACGTTTCGCTTGTGCATCATGCCGCTGTTTCACGTTCACGGGTTGATGGCCTCGCTGATGGCGACATTGCTTTCGGGAGGCACGGTGGTGGTTCCCACAAGATTCAACGCGCTTTCCTTCTGGCGGACGGTTCGAGAGCATCGCGTGACCTGGTATTCGGGAGTTCCGACGATGCATCAGCTTCTGCTGGCGCGCGCTCACCAAAAACCTGAAGAAGCCGCGACGCTGCGCTTCATCCGTTCGTGTAGCGCGCCTCTTTCGGCAAGCCTGATTCACAAGATCGAGAAATTGTTCGGCGTGCCTTTCGTCGAAGCTTACGGAATGACGGAAGCAAGCCACCAGATGACATCGAATCCTTTGCCGCCGCGACATCGCAAGGCGGGATCTGTCGGAGTCGGAACCGGCTTACGCATCAGCATCATGGACCGCGACGGCCAACATCTCGCGACGAACCAGCGGGGCGAAGTGGCGATTCAGGGAGCCAACGTATTTCGCGGGTATGAGAACAATCCCGAGGCGAACACGCGCGCGTTTTCGGACGGATGGTTTCGTACGGGCGACGAAGGAATGCTCGACGAAGACTGTTATCTACATCTGACGGGCAGGATCAAGGACATCATCATTCGCGGAGGCGAGAATATCGCGCCACACGAAGTGGATGAGGTGTTGTTGCAGCACACTGGTGTGGCGGCGGCAGTGACGTTCGGCTACGTTCACCCGACGCTGGGCGAAGAGGTGGCTGCGGCGGTGGTGTTGCAGGAGGGACCGTCATCGCAAGCGAGTGAGAAGGAGCTCATCAAGCACTGCCACGAGCATTTGGCGGACTACAAGTGTCCGAAGAAAATTTATCTGGTGAAAAGCATTCCCACCACCTCGACGGGAAAAATCCGGCGGCGCGCGGTGGCGGCTACGCTTGTGAATGATGGATTGGGCGATTCCTAAATCGCGGCAAGAATGAATCGAGACTCGCCCGCAGCTATCGCAATTCCTTTACTTTCTTCCTGACCGCTGCGAGAAGCGGGGACGGCAGTTCGGCATAGCCTTCCTGCGCGGCAAATCGCTGGCCGTCCGAATATATCCAATCCAGCAGATCGGCTAATGCCGCTGCTCGCGCGGAATCAGACGATTGAGTCCGCAGGTAAATCCAGTCGAAACTGGTGATGGGATAGGAATCGGTTCCGGGCACGTTCGTTAGAGACGCGGAGAAATTATTCCAGTGGGGCGCTTCCGCCGCCTGGCATGCCGCTGCAATGCTGTCGGCTGAAGCTCGAACAAATTTCCCGGAAGGGCTCAGCACGGCGGCCTGGGGAATATTTCCTTTTACGGCGTACTGGTATTCGACATATCCGATGGAGCCCGGCGTGCTTTTTACCTTGTCGGCCATATCGGAGCTGCGTTCTGCCGGCTCGCCAATCGGCCATTTGGGTGAAGCGGTGGTTCCAATCTGGGCGCGGAATTTAGAGCTGGCCTTGGAAAGAAAATCGGTGAGGACATAGTTGGAACCCTTTCCACCAGGGCGGTTAATCACGTGGATGGAAAGGCTGGGCAAAGTAATTTCGGGATTGAGCTTCGCGATTTGCGGCGCATTCCACATCTTTATTTCGCCGAGGAAGATCTCGGCCAATACCTCTCCGGAAAGGTGAAGCTCCTGATGGACGTCGGAGAGGTTGTAGATGGGAACGATTCCGATCAATACGACCGGCAGCTCGACGAGGCTGCCCTCTTTACGTTCCTTTTCGGTGAGCTGGGCTTCTCCGGCGGCAAAATCACCTGAGCCGTGAGAAATCGTCTTGATGCCTTCGCTGGTGCCGACGGTGAGATATCGCATCTGAACGTCAGGCTTGTGACTGCCGTATTCCTGGGTCCAACGGTTGTAGAGAGGCGCTGGTACGCTGGAACCGGAACCGACGAGAACGACTGTGCTTTGAGCCCTTGCGAGGAGTTGCGTGTGATAGCAAGGCTAGAGAAGAGCACAAGCCAGTGCTGCGAGATTCGATGATGCGTAGACCGGTGCCGCTTGGTGGGGAGGCCGAAAAGCTAGCATGTGCTTTCATCCTGATCTCCTCAAACGTGAAACGCACGTGGCCTGTAGGTTGGCGAATACTAGGACTAACTTTGACTTAAATTATCATCGTAATTAGCTAAAACCTCGATTCCTGCTCACTGTTGGTTAATGTCAGGCTAGAAACACCGAGGAGCGCCACCGCCGGGACAGGAAGGTGTTCTGAGAGCATGGCCCGTTCCATGTGGAACCACCTGGAGGAGCTGCGACATCGTCGCGGCCGTGCTGAAACGCTCCATAAGCACTTTCCTGTATTGTTCTGGATCATGCCGCATTCGCATAATTGTTGTGAGTCTATGTCTGCAATAGTTGTTCTTGCCGGAGTTTGGTAAGTCCTGAAACGATAGCGAACGACTTAATGTCACGGTGTCACAAGCCGCCATTAAGACGCTCGAAGACGGGCTCCCTTCTGCAAAACCGTTCTTTCGTCATGTATCGGGATCGAGGAAAGCGAGAAATGAAATACGTCTGCGTTCATGGTCATTTTTATCAACCGCCGCGGGAGAACCCGTCGCTCGAAGCGATCGAACTGCAGGACTCCGCTTATCCCTACCACGATTGGAACGAGCGGGTGACCGCCGAATGTTACGCGCCGAACGCGATTTCGCGATTGCTCGACGACCAGCAGAGGATTGTAAAGCTGGTCAACAACTACTCGCAGATGAGCTTCAACTTCGGACCCACTTTGCTTCTTTGGATGGAACAAAACGCGCCGGCTCTTCTCGAATCGATTCGCGAAGCGGATAAACAGAGCCAGCAGCAGTTTGGCGGACACGGCTCCGCGATGGCCCAGGTGTACAACCACATGATTTTGCCGCTCGCTCACCCGCGCGATAAAGAGACGCAGGTGATCTGGGGTATTCGCGACTTCGTGGCGCGTTTTGGGCGCCAGCCGGAAGGCATGTGGCTGCCTGAGACGGCCGTGGACATTCCCTCTCTCGAAGTGCTTGCCGCGCAGGGTATCCGATTCACTATTCTCGCTCCGAGACAAGCGAAGCGCGTGCGCCGGTTTGGCAGCCGCAATTGGAAAAACGTGTCGGGCGACCGGATCGATCCGAGCCGGGCCTATCAGATTCGGCTGCCATCGAAGAAAACGATTGCGGTGTTTTTCTATGACGGGCCGATTTCGCAGGCTGTAGCGTTCGAAGGCTTACTGAGTGACGGAAAACGATTCGCCGATCGGTTGCTCAGCGGATTCTCGGACCAGCGAACGTGGCCGCAGCTTTCTCACATTGCAACGGATGGCGAGAGCTACGGGCATCATCATCATTTCGGCGAGATGGCCTTGACGTACGCGCTGAACAGTATTGAGTCGGGCGATGTGGCCAAGCTGACCAATTATGGACAATTTCTGGAGATGCACCCGCCCGATCATTGGGTGGAAATCGTCGAGAACACATCGTGGAGTTGCGTGCATGGCGTCGAGCGCTGGAGGTCCAACTGCGGCTGCAATTCGGGCGGGCACCCGGGGTGGAATCAGGAGTGGCGGACGCCGTTGCGCAACGCGCTGGATTGGTTGAGGGACACGCTGGCTCCCGTTTTCGAAAAAGAAGCAGCGGCGTTGCTCCGTGATCCGTGGGCTGCACGCAATGACTATGTCGACGTGGTTTTGAACCGTGCCGATGAGAATGTGGCTGGCTTCCTTGGCAAGCACGCGATTCGCGATTTGAATCGCGAGGAGCAGATTCGCGCGTTAAAGATGCTCGAAATGCAGCGCCACGCGATGCTGATGTACACCAGTTGCGGATGGTTCTTCGACGAGCTTTCCGGACTCGAAACGGTTCAAGTGGTGCACTACGCGGGAAGAGCGATTCAACTTGCGCGCGAAACAACCGGGAACGAGCAACTGGAAGCACAATTCTGTGAAAAGCTCCGCGAAGCGAAGAGCAACCTGCGCGAGTACGGAAATGGCGAGGAAATTTACAAGAAGTGGGTGGCACCGGCGATTGTGACTGCGGACAAAGTGATGGGGCACTACGCGATCAGTTCGCTCTTTGAGTCGTATGGCGACAAGACCAAGATCTATTGCTACACGGTCGAACGAGAGCAGTACGGCGTTGAAACCGAAGGACGCGTTCGTCTCGCCGTGGGCCGAGGCCGCGTACGTTCTGATATCACCAAAGAAGAAACTACGCTCAGCTTTGCGGTTTTGCATCTTGGCGACCACAACTTCACGGGCGGCGTGCGCGAGTTTCATGATGAGAATCGGTTTCAGGAACTGCGCGAAAAACTACACGAGGCGTTTGGACGAGCGGACACAGCGTCGGTGATTCGTATCCTGGACGAGCAGTTTCACGAGAGCACTTTCTCGCTCCGCTCGCTATTTAGAGACGAACAGCGACGCATCGTTGATCTTATTCTTAAAGACAGTTTGGGCACGCTGTCGGGTTCATTTCGCAGCATGTATGAGCATCAGGCGCCGCTTATGCGTTTCCTCAACTCACTGTCCGTTCCCGTGCCTCCTGCCTTCATCTCGCTGGCGGGCGTTGCCCTCAACAACCAGCTGCAACAAGCTTTGGATCGGCCAGACGTTGACGCGGCGGCCGTAAAGGCGCTTCTGCGCGAGGCGGAGTTGAACAAGGTGACCCTGGATGACACCACGCTCGAATTTACAATTCGAAAGCGGATGGAGGAGCAGGCTTCGGCTTTTGGGAAGAATCCGGATGACTTCGAAACGCTGAAGCGTTTGCACGGGCTACTCGACGTTGCGACCGAGCTTCCATTTCAAGTTCAATTGTGGACATCGCAAAACCTGTGCTTCGCACCGCTGATGCAGATTCCAACGAACCACAATGGAACCGGGCCGAGCAATGAAGACTGGGCTCGCGAACTGATTGCGGTGCGCGAAAAGCTGCATATCCAGGGACCGCATTAATGCCTGCACGGGCACCGCTGGCAACCTACCGGCTGCAGTTCAATTCGAACTTTCGATTCCGGGACGCGATTTCAATTCTCGATTACTTGCGCGAGCTTGGCATTTCGCATGTCTACGCGTCACCAGTTCTCGCAAGCCGCAGCGGTAGTGGTCACGGATATGACGTCACCGACCCAACGAAAATCGATCTTGACGAAGGGGGCGAAGAGGAATTCGCCGCGCTTCAAGCCGCATTGGAAGAACGCGGGATGGGGCTTGTGCTGGACCTTGTGCCGAATCATATGGCTGCCAGCAAAGAAAATCGATGGTGGATGGACGTGCTGGAGTTTGGGCCGGATTCGCCCTTTGCTTCTTATTTCGATATCGACTGGAAGCCGCCCTCGCGCACGCTGGAAAACAAGTTACTGCTTCCGTTTCTTGGACGACCGTTTGGCGAGGTCCTGAATGACGGAGAGCTGCATCTTGACTGGCAAGGCGGCCGATTCGTCTTGCGATACGGCGAACAGCTATTTCCGATCGCGCCGACTTCCTATGCGCAGATTTTGAACTCGCCAGTGAACGGAAAGAGCGCCTTGCTGGAGAGCGATTCGCCGAGTGCTCAGGAATGGCGGGGCGTGCTTGCGGTGGCGCAATCGATCGCACTTGGCAATGGAGCATTAGCGGCTGCGGATCGGCGGGCGAAGTTTGAGGGCATGTGCGACCGGCTTCATCAATTGTTGATCGCATCTCCGGAAGTTTACGCTCACGTCGAAAGGGCGCTCGAAGTTCTCAACGGCAAACCCGGCACTCCGAGCAGTTTTAACGAACTCGAACATATTCTGGCCGGGCAGCACTATCGCCTGGCTTTTTGGCAAACCGCAAGCGACGCCATCAACTACCGCCGCTTTTTTTCGATCACGGATTTGGTCGGCGTGCGGGTGGATGATCCGGCTGTCTTTGACGCCACTCACGAGAAAGCAATACGCATCGGGCTTAGCAAAAGCTGCAGCGGATTTCGAATCGATCACATTGACGGCCTGCGGGAACCTGCGCGATATCTGAAACGCCTGCGCGAGCGACTCTCGGCGCAGCGTCCGGAGGGCGACGATCCGTATCTGATCGTCGAGAAGATTCTTGAGGAAAACGAATGGCTGCCGGAGGATTGGCCCGTGGAGGGAACCACCGGCTATGACTATCTGAATTTTGCAAATCGGCTACTAGTCGACGAGCGGCAGGCGGGCGCGCTTGAAGAGGTCTATTCAAAGTGGATCGGCCTGACCGTTGAATTCGAGGATCTGCTCTACGACAAGAAAAAGTTCGTCATGCGCACCCTGTTGGGAGTGGAAATGCGCGCGCTGAGCAGAGTGCTGGCTGAATTGGCTCGTGATGATCGCTACGCGCGGGAACTGCATCCCGCCGAACTGGCTGAAGCCTTGGTCGAAGTCACGGCTTGCCTGCCTGTGTATCGGACGTACATACAGTCGATTGAAATTCCGGAGGCGGCTCGAAAGGTAATCGGCGACGCAATCGAGCTTGCCCGTGCCCGGCGGTCTACACTTCCTGCGGAATATTTCAATTTTGTGTCGGATGTCCTGCTGCTCGCAGCGGCGGAACACATTCGTCCCTGAGCAGCGGGAGGCGCGACTTGCGTTCGTGACTCGCTGGCAGCAATTCACCGGCTCGATCATGGCGAAGGGCATGGAAGACACTGCGCTGTACATCTACTTTCCGCTGGCATCGCTGAACGAGGTTGGAGGCGATCCGAGGCTTTCGCTGACCGATCCTTCCGCATTCCATGAGCTGATTGCGACGCGGCAGAAAAATTGGCCTAACAGCATGAACGCGACGACAACGCATGATACGAAACGATCGGAGGATACGCGCGCGCGGATCGCTGTTTTGTCCGAGATTCCTGAAAAATGGGAGGCCGCCTTGCGATGTTGGTCACTTGGCAACGACAAATTTGTCCATAAAGCGAATACGGCGGCGGTGCCGGATCGAAATGAGGAATATCTCTTCTACCAAACGCTCGTTGGCGTTTGGCCGCTCCACGAGAGCGAATGGACCACGCTTGTGCCGCGTCTTCAGGACTATATGATCAAGGCGACGCGCGAGGCGAAGGTGCATACACGCTGGACGACGCCGAATGAGGCTCATGAATCGGCGTTGCGCGATTTTGTCGCGGGCGTACTCGACAGGAAGGGCAACGCCGAGTTCTGCTCGAAATTCGAGCAATTTCAGCATTTCACAGCTTTGTATGGAATGTTGAATGGACTCAGCCAAACTCTTTTGAAAGCGACGTGCCCCGGCGTGCCCGATTGCTACCAGGGCGCCGAGCTTTGGGATTTGCGGCTCGTCGATCCGGATAATCGCGGAACGATTGACTTTGAAAAGCGCCGCGAACTGGCTGGCGTGCTGCGCGAGACGTATGAATCGCAGAACGGTGAGAACATCGAGAAGATGCTTGCGTCGTGGCAGGACGGGCTGGTGAAAATGCACGTCCTCAAACGCGCTTTGAATGCGCGTACGGCAAACCCCGATTTGTTTCTGGACGGCGAATATCTTCCATTAGAAATTCGCGGGCAGCACAAAGATCGAGTGATCGCCTTTGCTCGCAAAAATGGCAACGAATGGGCGATTTCTGTTTCCCCGCGGTGCGTTGCCTCGGTGCAGGCGCCTGTAATCGGCGCTGATGAACGGCGCGAATTCTGGAAGCAAACCGAGCTAATACTACCCAACGGCGCGCCCGCAACGTGGGCAAATGCACTTGCCGGCCATTCAGCTGCGATATCAAGCGCGGCGGGTCGCCTAAGCGTTGGAGCAGCATTCGAAGGCTTTCCGCTGGCCTTGCTGCAGCCAGCTTGAGGAATCGAGTTTCTGAGCTGCGCTCTAAATATCGACGCAGATCGCTGCGTCTCAGCATTCAGTGGCGGTGCTTTGGGCGGTTTGGCGCGTGTGTTAACATCAGCAGTTTGGCGAGACGCTTTTCGCCGCGCTGAATATCAGAATGCCATCCACGACGATGAAGGCTCTACGCAAGATGCGCCCGCAGCGGGGCGCGCAGCTTGAATCCGTAGGCGTTCCCACAATTGGACCCACTGACGTGCTCGTGCGGGTGCGCGCCGCTTCGATTTGCGGCACGGACCTGCACATTTACGGCTGGGACCGTTGGTCGGCGTCGCGAATTCATCCGCCGCTCACTTTTGGCCACGAATTCTGTGGCGTTGTCGAAAAAGTTGGCGACGAAGTGACGACGATTCGCAGCGGCGACTTCGTGACCGCGGAGATGCACGTGAATTGCGGGCATTGCCGGCCGTGCCGGATGGGCCAGCCGCACGTTTGCCAGAATGTGAAAATTCTTGGAATCGACGCGGATGGATGCTTCGCGGAATTCGTGCGGATTCCGGCGCGCAACGTATGGAAAGTGGATCCGGCGATTCCCGAGCACTATGCGGCAATCATGGATCCGCTGGGTAACGCAGTGCATACGGTGCTTGCCGGCGAAATTGCGGGGCTGAATGTGTTGGTGACGGGGGCGGGGCCGATCGGATTGATGGCGATCGCGGTGGCGCGAGCGGCGGGATGCGCCACGCTGTTTGCGACCGAAGTGAATGCGCACCGGCGCGAGCTGGCAAAGAAAATGGGAGCAGACGAGGCGCTCGATCCTTCGCAGGGTGACGTGGTGAAGCACGTTCTCGATGCGACGGACGGGGCTGGCGTTGACGTGATGCTCGAAATGAGCGGGCATCCCGATGCGATTCACAAAGGATTTCAGATGCTGCGGCCGGGCGGACGCGCGTCGCTACTTGGAATACCGAAGGATCCGGTGACGCTGGACCTTGTGAACGACGTGATTTTCAAAGGCGCCACCGTGCAGGGGATTTACGGGCGGCGGATGTTTGAAACCTGGGTGCAGATGACGGAATTGCTGAAGCACGGGCGGCTGAACCTGGAGCCGCTGTTCAAAGAGCGCATGCCGCTCGAGAAATTCGACGACGCGTTTTCGCTTCTGGAATCCGGCCAGGCCGGGAAGATCCTTTTCTATCCCAACGGTTCTGCGAAGTAACGCGCTCCTACTGCAGTAAATATCTCTGGGGGAAATCATGGCGACAACTGCTACACGCCCGCAGCTCCAATATCTTCATGATGCGCTCGAAGAACTGAAGGCGAAGAATCAATATTTTCATTTGCGGGTGCTGGAGGGCGAGCAGAAACCCGTCGCCACCTTCGACGGGAAAGAAGTAATTAACCTCAGCTCGAATAATTATCTGGGGCTGACGACGCATCCGAAGCTTCGCCGCGCGGCGATTGACGCGACCCGCAAATATGGCGTCGGCTCGGGTGCGGTGCGGACGATTACCGGCACGATGAAGATTCACATGGAGCTCGAAGAGCAGATCGCGCGATTTAAAAAGGTGGAGGCGTGCGTCGTGTTTCAGTCGGGATTCGCGGCTAATGCGGGCACCGTGTCTGCGATTCTCGGCAAAGAGGATTTGATTATTTCGGACGAGCTGAATCATGCCTCGATTATCGATGGGTGCCGGCTGTCGCGCGCGACGATTAAAGTTTTTAAACACAAGGATGTCGCCGATTGCGAGCGCGTGCTGAGGGAAACCGAGAATTGGCCGGGGAAGAAGCTGTTGATCACCGACGGCGTGTTCTCGATGGAAGGCGATATCGCCGATTTGCCGAAGCTTTGCGATCTGGCGGAGCGGTACAACTGCATCATGATGGTGGACGATGCGCACTCGTCGGGCGTGCTGGGAAGCCGCGGGCGCGGGACGATCGATCATTGCGGAGTTCACGGGCGCGTGGATATTCAAGTGGGGACGTTGAGCAAGGCGATTGGATCGATTGGCGGGTATGTGTGCGGTTCGAAAGATTTGATTGAATTTTTATATCACCGCGCGCGGCCGTTCTTGTTTTCAACGTCACATCCGCCGTCAGTGACTGCAACCTGCCAGGCGGCGTTTGAACTGCTCGATTCCGAAGCGGGCGAAAAGCTGATCAAGAAACTCTGGGCCAACACGAAGTTCTTCAAGCGCAAGCTGAAAAAACTCGGATTCAAGACAGGCGACAGCGAAACTCCCATCACGCCGATTATGGTGGGCGATGCTGGAAAGGCGTTCGAATTTTCGCGCGAGCTATTTACGGAAGGTGTGCTGGCGATGGCGATCGGATTCCCGACAGTCCCCGAAGGCAAGGCACGGCTGCGCACCATCGTGACGGCCACTCACAAGCGCGCCGATTTGGAGCGAGCAGCCGAAATCATCGGACGCGTCGGCAAGAAAATCGGCGTCGTGTAGTTGCAGATAATCAGGCTGCCGCAGGCGCGAATTGCGGCCGCATGTATCGGTAGAGCGTCAGAATCAGCGCGCCCAGGCCCCAAATGACCACCAACGCCACTACGAGCGCACCTAAGTAGGGAATCAGGCGCACTATCCGGATAACAGCAAGACCCAGCGCGAGCCTTCCAAGCATGGGCCCAAAACCGACCGCGGCGCCCAGAATCTTCTCACCCAGCCACGCCCCCACGAACACCTGCGTAGAGTACAGGGCGATCACGTACAGAAACAGAGCTGTAATCCCCACGGGAATTCCTACCATTGTGATGCAGACGAGTATAGCCGCCACCGGCAAGGCAAGCAGGAACAACACACCGATACCGCACGCTGAAGCTACCTTCTTGCAGGCGTTCGTGGCATCGTAGAAAAATCCTGGAGCTACGAGAAGCAATACGAGTCCGAAAACGAAGCTCGCGCCCCAGCGTAAAGTCTGGTGCAAGTAGTAGCGAGGTGACGCGCGGTCGGCACCGCGCTTGTGCTGCGTGAATTCTATCGGGCTGGCGAGCTTAGCTCCTGCAGCAACTTCCGCCGTCTTGTTTCCCTCGTATTTAGTAGTGCCGCTGATAACTGCACCGGACCCGATAGTAAGATTGCCCGCCCGTACCCGGACATTGCCGCCGATCGGGCCATCAATTTCGAGTCCGCCAACGAATGCGAGAACGTCGCCTCGAATGCTGCCGTTCAATTCTCCATCGCCGGCGCCGAGCGTGACGGTTCCGCTGATTTTGCCTTTGTGATCGAGATTTACGTCACCGCTCCAGGCCATCGCGTTCTTGCCGACCGTGCCCGTGATTGAAAGCGTCTGGCAGAAAGCGCGCACGTTGCCGTCGACTGTTCCGTTCACGGTGACGAGCTGCCCCCAGCCGAGAACGTCGCCCTTTATGTGGCCGTTGACGGTTACGTTGCGCGACCAGGCGATCAGATCGCCGTCTACATCGCCATCGATCACGGTGCGATCAGCAGCGACGATCAGGTCAGTTTTCACCACTTGCCCAGCGGCGAGCGTGTAGTTCGGGTTTCCGTGCTCCGTGTCTGCAGCAGCAGCGGGAGGGGGAAGCGCAACCGCGCACAGAGCAGCCGCCATCACGACGGCGAAGGTGGTCGCGCGCCGAAAGCGGCGGCGCACAAGCCACATCACTATGAGCCCCAGAGTGGCCATTGCCATGATTTCCATTGTGCTTCGCATCGCGTCCCATCCTTTCCAAAATGAACCGCTGAAGAAAAGCATCGTGAGCAAATTTCCCTGCGTGAAGCCTGCTTGTTCGGCTTGCGCTTGCCACGGTTCGACGAATCCAGTCCACAACGTATATGCACCACCGGCGCCGAGACCAAGAGCGGTGAGCCAGCCCCACGGCGCAGCGCCGCGTTCGGGAGCCGCAACAAGCCGCGCGGGAACCGATTCGTCCTCAGCGCTCAGCGATTCGCGAAGCCAGACGCCCTCGCTCTCGAGCGCACCCAGTAACGCTCGGCACGAGGAGCACGACGCCGCGTGCTCCTTCACTTCTCGCGCGCGCTCGGCATCGAGCTGGCCTTCGAGGTAGAGCAGGACAGTCATCTCGTCAAAATGATTCATCAACTTCTCCCCGCCGCAGCGCCAAGCTCTCCTGAGCCGGCGCTTCCGCTCAGAATTTCGCGCAATTGATGGCGCGCGCGCAGCAGCAAGCACACCCACAAACGCGCGACGCACACCTAGAGTTTCAGCAATTTCGTCGTAGCTCATATCCGAGTAATAGCGCAGGACGAGCGCCATCCGCGCGCGATCAGGCAGCTTGGCGAGGCCCGTACGGACTTCTTTGCTGCTGTGCTCGGCTTGCAGCTTCTCGAGTTGGCCTGGATCAGGGTGCTCGAGTGGCATCGTCTCTACGTCTCCAGTTTCAAGGTCCTGACGGATGCGGCGTCGCCGGAGCAAGTCCCAGCAGTGGTTGCTGGCCACCTTGTAGAGCCAAGCGGTGAATGGCCGCGAGGAATCGTAGGTGCCGAGTTTTTGCCGCACTTTCATGAAGATTTCCGTCGTGGCATCCTCTGCGTCTTCCGGCGTGGGAAGCGCGCGCCGGCAAAAGCGGAACATCGCCGGAGCATATCGGCGATAAAGCTCTCCCCAGGCCTCCGAGTCACCGGCCCGGACGTTCGAAAGCACCTCCGCCAATTCCGCGGCGCTCATCTCTCCGGTGATGTTTCGCCTCTCCATGGATTAATACGCAGGGACCAGGAAGAATATTTCACACAGTTACAAGCAGATGGGCTTGGCTAAGAGCCATCGGCGCCGCCGTCAAATTCCGGCGAGCGCACATTGCGAGATTCAGCCTAGCAAGACGCGCTGGAGATTGGAATGCTTCAAAATAGGTGCGGCCCAGCGGCTGAGTCGTAGATCATGCCGCCGGACCGCTTCTTCAGAGGTTCGAAAACAGCTTTAAAAAAGCAGCTTCAACGCGAACTGGATGCTGCGCGCCCCGCCGCCGCCAAGAACCGGGTTGCCCAATCCCACGTCGGAAGTTGCTTGGAGAGGGTAAAAGCCGTGGCTGGTGCCGTTCGGATTGAATCCGTTAAACGCGGCGTCGGCGAAGAAGGCCGGCAACAACGGACTGGAAAAAGCGGGATGATTGAAGATGTTATAGAAATCAGTGCGGAACTGCACCTTCAAGCGTTCGTTAATCGCAGTCGTCTTGCTGATGGCAAAGTCAAGATTCCGGTAATTGGGTCCTAGAAGAGAATTGCGCCCCTCATTTCCGAAATGGCGCGTCCCTGGGACGCAATTCGTGTCGGCAGTGCCTCCGCCATCCAGAGTGCATGGTATAGCAAACGAAGACAGGTCGAGAAATTGCGCTGGATTTCCGTAGTTGTAATGAATGGGAGCCACTACATCAGGCCGTCCAAACCCTTCCCCGCTACCGTTGTAGTCGCCTTCGAAATTGTAGTTCAAAGAGAACGGATGCCCGCTCAATACGGTCAGCACTCCGCTGAGCGCCCACCCGCGAACCAAACTTTCCGAGTGCTTGCCACGCCGGAATGTCGTAGGTCGAGGTCAAAACGAAGCGGTTGCGCGTATCGAAATTCGAATTGCCCCTGTTGCTGTTGGGATTTGTGCTGTCGTTCGGCTGCGAGGCATTCGGCACGTAGTCTTGGCCATCGCTGGCGGTATCGATCGAGTGCGACCATGTGTACGCCAGCTGTGTGTTGAAGTGGTGCCAGTTCCGCTGTTCAGCGATATTTGCAGTGAGTTGTAATTCGAATTCGCGCTAGTTTGCAGTTCGTTGACATAAAACGGTTGATTCGGAGCCAGCGGGCTTAGCGGCGCGGCTGTATCGAACGGCCTGGGCACGCCGAAGGAATTGATACAGTCCACGCTAGATCTGCCGCCGTGATCTCGGCTTGCGTTGGTTGGTTGATGTCCAGGAAATGAAACAGCTTTCGCCCTGCCGATCCGACGTACCCGACTTCCAAGACCGTGTTGGGGAACAATTCCTGTTGAATATTAAGGTTGTAGTTGTAGACGTATGGAGTTCGAAGCTTCTGGGAAACTGTGAACGCGTCGGTGGTCGTTGCGCTTCCGGGTGTGACTGAAACGGGACTAAAAATAGGAACGTTGGGCTGAATGATGGGGTCGCCGGTGAGCGGTGGGGCCGCACCGATGGGAAGGGCCGGATTCAGCGCTGATGTGACGAATATGGGATTCGGCCCGATAGCATTGTAGGCAGGTCCCGTGTTGAATGTGTTCAATGCGAGCTGGCCGGTAAAAAAGTCTTGCGAGAAGGCATCGTAGAAGACACCAAATCCGGCTCTGACGACCGTCTTGCCCTTCCCGAAAACGTCGTAGGCCAGGCTGAGACGCGGGCTGAAATTGTTGTAATCCTTCGGATAGAGCTGACCCGGCCGCACCAGACCGACAGCCGGGTTGTAAATGCTGAGTTGATTGCCATCCGTTCCAATGACTCCAAAATAATCCCAGCGCAAACCCGCGTTAACCGTCAATTGGCTTGTAACGTGGAATCCATCTTGAATGTAGAACGCCGTGAAGTTCTGGTGGGCGTAACGCGAAGTGTTCCCAAAATTCTCGTTGCCACCGCTCAAGCCTCCACCCAGAAACTCGGCGAGGCTGTTGAATTTGAGAACGCCGCGCCCCACGAGATCGTTGAACGAATCAACAGTCGTGCGGCGGTATTCGCCTCCGAACTTTATGTCGTGCTTTCCGATCTTCCACGAAAAATTGTCGAAAAATTGATAGTTCATGTCCACGCGGTTGCGCGGGTTGGAAAATGCCGAGGAGCCAAGATGCGCGAAGCCGGAGACATCAATCGTCGGCAGACCGAAATCGCGCGGCAGTGCCGTGTTCGGTCCGAGCAGGTTCAGCGTATTAATCCCCAGCGACACGTTGGGATCGCCAAAGATGGAAGCGTCTTGCGGGAAGAAGCCGTTGCGATAACGGTTCCATCCGAACCGAGCCTCGTTTACTTTCTCCGGAGAAACCGTCTTCACCCAGCTCAACGACACGAGCTGCGTACGGATTGGGGCGTTGGTATTTGTGTTCGGCAGGTTGTTGCCGCCTCCGATTCCGAGTGGAAAGCTCTGATTGCTGTTTCCGAAGAAATAGCGCCCCGAAATTTGGTTGTTTGCATCCAGGTTGTAGTCAATCTTTGCGATCGCGCTGTCCAGATTGTTTGTCGCTGGGCCGCCAATCGCTGTTGTTGTGGGCCAGACGTTTTGGAAGCCGGAGCACCGGCCGGACTGATTGCAGACGGTGTAGAGCTTGGCGATTTGGGGGTTCACCACAGCTGGAGATTGTTGCGTCACGCAATCGAAAATTGTGTCGCACAATGCCGTGTTTCCGCCCAGGGCGGCTATCGCCGTGGTGTAATCGCTCAGTTGGGGCACAGAATTGAATGAAGTGATGGCCATCCCTTCGCGCTGGCCCTCGTAGGAACCGTAAAAGAAAAGCTTGTTTCTGGCGATCGGGCCACCGATCGTTCCGCCGAATTGGTTATTCCTGAAAGCGTCTTTCGGTTGGTCGGTGGTGTTAAAAAAGTTTCGCGCATTCAAAACCGCATTGCGGAAATCCTCAAAGGCACTCCCGTGAAATTCATTCGTCCCGCTTTTCGTGATGATGTTGACTACAGATCCCGAATTTCGCCCGTATTCGGCTTCCGTATTAGAAAGAATGCTCAACTCCTGAATGGAATCTTCAGGGAGAATCGTTCCTGGCACGCCGAATACGCCACCCTGGTTGATCGCCGGAAGATTTCGATATCCGTCATTCATATCCGTGCCATCGAGCAGATAATTGTTGGCACGCCCCCGGCTGCCATTCACGCTGAACTGGCCGTAGGATCCGGGCGAATCGCCGCCGCCGTTTGGTTCACCAGTCGCGCCCGGAACCAAAATCAGCATTTTAGTGTAGTCGCGGCCGTTGATCGGAAGATCCTCCAGGCCTTGCTTTCGAAAGTGCCGCCCAACGTATCTGTCGTCGCATCTACTACGGGTATCGATTCGCCTGAAACAACCACCTGCTGGTTGATTGCGCCGGGCTTCAGTATCGCATCCACTCGTCTCTCGGAAGAGACGGATATCGCTACCCCGGCGATCTTGACCTTCTGAAACCCCGCCAGCTCGATCGTAACGTCATATGTACCTACGGGCAGTTCGGGGATCAAGTAGCCACCGTCTGACGTGGTGTCCGTACTGCGGTCAACGCCCGTATCGACGTTGTGCGCAGTGACTTTCGCGTTGAGGACGGCGGCGCCGCTTGTGTCCGTCACCGTGCCGAGAATCGTGCCGCGAAACGTTTGCGCTGAGGCGGGGCTCGCAGCCACCGCCGCGGTGAATATCAGTGCAGCGCAGAACAATACGACGCGAACGCCACAACCACGCAGGTTCCCCATGACACTTTCCCTCCAGGATTGAAAGACAGACGCACGGCACAGGCGCGGAGCGACCGCAGAAAGCATGAAGCAGGCCATCATCGAGCCCCTCAGACCCAACCCCCGAAACAAACGCGATGCAATAGCTATAAGCGCAAGGAGTTAGAGAGTCAAGCGCACTTTATCGATGGGACCCATCAGCCTGCCAGAATCGCTTCGCGGCGTCTGCTATACTGGTCTATTCGCGGCCTGCCACTGAAGACGCTGGACGTGCGAGTGGCACAATTTCCGAACTGAATGCCTGCAGAAACCCCAAAACGCCTGTTCCTGATTGACGCGATGGGCTACATCTTTCGCGCTTTCTACGCCCCTATGCCCATGCGCATGCGAACTGCGACCGGCATTCCGACGAACGTTCCCTACGTGTTTGCAAACATGATTCGCAAGCTGCTCAAGGATTGGAAGCCAGACTATCATCGGAGTGGTGTTCGACGTCTCGGCGCCTACTTTTCGCGACAAACTTTTTGCTGAATACAAGGCGCAGCGGCAACCCATGCCCGATGAACTCGCGCTGCAACTGCCGTTTGTCCGGCGCTATTGCGAGGCGATGCGGCTGCCCATGATCGAGTATCGCCGGGTATGAAGCCGACGATGTAATCGGGACGCTCTCCAAGCAAGCCGAGAAAGAAGATCTCGATGTTTACATCGTCACCAGCGACAAGGACCTGATGCAACTGGTGGGCGGGCGCGTGAAGATGCTGAACCCGGCCAAGGGCGACCTGCTGATCGACGCGAAGAAAGTGGAAGAGTTGATGGGAGTGCCGCCGAGCCAGGTTCCCGACGTGATGGCGCTGATGGGCGACTCGATCGACAACGTTCCCGGCGCGCGCGATCCCAACGAAAAGCCGGCGCCCGGCGAGCGGCGGAAAGCCGGAATTGGCGAAGTGGGCGCACGGCAATTGATTCAGCAGTACGGCAGCGCTGAGGAGACGCTGAAGCATGCGAGCGAAGTGAAGAGGGCAAATTATCGCGAGGCGCTCGAAAAGTACGGCGAATTCGTAAAACTCAGCAAACAGCTTGCAACGATCCCGACAGACGTGCCGGTACCACTTGTTCTCGAAGATCTGAAATTGCCTCGGCCCGACCTTGCCGCGTTGCGCGAACTTTTTGGTGAACTCGAATTTACGTCGTTGCTGCGCGAATTCGCGCCTGTGGGAGACGAGCGCAAGACCGACTATGCGGCGCTGGATTCGCATACGGCGCTCGGAAAATTTCTCGAAGCGGTACCCCGCAACCAGGAAGCGGCCGTTTGGCTCAGTCTCGATTCCGAAGAGCCGGACGACGAAGGATTCGGCACGCGAGTGCTCGATGTGGAAGTTTCAACGAAGGCCGGCATGGCCAGAACCGCTGCGAATGACGTTGAGAACAAAGCGGTGGCCGCGATGAAGGATTGGCTGGCGGACGAGAAGCACCCGAAGATCGTTCACGATCCGAAGCTGTTATGCCTGCTCGCCGCGCCGGATGCTGTGACGAACGGCTGCGGTGTGGCGGGAATTCGCCACGCGACGGCTCTCTATTCGTATCTACTGCGGCCCACCACTGCGAACCATGCCTTTGCGGAGGTAGTTCTGCGCCACCTGAATTGCACGCTTTCAGGAGCGGCGGGCGAACGCGCCGATTTCTTGCTCCGTCTTGCGCCCGTTCTTCGCGCGGAAGTGGAAAAGCAGGGCCTGCTTCACCTCTACGAGAAAATCGATTTGCCGCTCGCGCCTGTGCTGGCGCGTATGGAAGCGGTTGGCGTTCGCGTCGATCCGAAGGAGCTCGACCGCCTCTCGAACCACATGCAGCAGGAAATCAGCGAACTCGAGAGGTGCATTTTCGATCTCGCAGGATGCGAGTTCAAGATCAGTTCGCCACAGCAACTCGCGGAAATACTTTTTGACCGGCTCAATCTGCAGCCGCCGCGAAAAAGCCGGATGAAATCGCGCTCCACGGCAGTGGATATACTCGAAGAACTTGCGCTCGTGCACGAAATTCCCAAGAAAGTGCTGCAATATCGCGAAC
This sequence comes from uncultured Acidobacteriota bacterium, assembly GCA_963767205.1. Taxonomy (GTDB): domain Bacteria; phylum Acidobacteriota; class Terriglobia; order Acidiferrales; family UBA7541; genus Palsa-295. The sequence goes on along the minus strand of CAVYDF010000015.1, from coordinate 58,015 downwards.
TCACGAAGCTGAAATCCACGTATGCCGATGTGTTGCCGCGGCTCATCCATCCCCTTTCAGGACGACTGCACACGCGCTTCGATCAGACCGGCACGGCGACTGGACGGCTTAGCTCAGCGAATCCGAACCTGCAGAATATTCCGATACGCTCGGAGCTGGGTCGAGAGATTCGCGCCGCGTTTATCGCTTCGCCGGGAAATCTGTTGCTCTCAGCTGATTATTCGCAGATCGAACTGCGGATCCTGGCGCACCTTTCGAAAGATCCAATTTTGATGGATGCATTTCGCCGCGGCGAAGACATTCATTCGCGCACCGCGCAGGAAGTGTTCAACGTTCCGCCCTTGGCGCAAACCCGTGAACACCGGCGAGTGGCCAAGGTGATCAATTTCGGCGTGATTTACGGGCTTTCGGCGTTCGGCTTGGCGCAGCAGCTTGATATCGAACAGAAGGAAGCAGCTAAATTCATCGCTGCATATTTCGAGCGCTACCACGGTGTGAAGAAGTTCCTCGACCGCGAGATCGCAGAAACCCGCAAGACCGGCCAGACGAAGACTCTTTTCGGCCGCATCCGCGAAATTTCGGAGATCAATTCGCCTCAGCCCAACATTCGCAATTTCGCCGAACGCACCGCGATGAACACGCCCATGCAGGGAGCCGCGGCCGATTTGATTAAACTGGCGATGATCGAGCTTCACCGCAAGCTCGAAGACGGGTTTAAGTCACAGATGATTTTGCAGGTGCATGACGAGCTTTTGTTCGAGGGGCCCGAAGAGGAAATTCCGAGCCTTCGAAAGCTGGTAAAAGAAGTGATGGAAGGTGTGCACAAGCTGAGCGTGCCGATCGTCGCGGAAACAAAAGTGGGGCCCAACTGGCGCGACATGAAGTGATTGTGAGCGGCGCAGGGCGTCTGCTGTGCTAAATTTTCTGTGTTGAATCGCTAAGCGACTGCGAGGTAAATCATGCCGGATCATCCCGAAGGATTTCTCAGGCTCGTGAAGGAAGCGAAAACGCGCATCAAGGAAGAAGATTTCCGCGACATCAAGAAGAAGCTCGACGCGGGCGAACCCATGATCATCATCGACACGCGTGAAGACAACGAATGGGCTCGCGGCCACATTCCCAATGCCGTTCATCTCGGAAAAGGCGTGATCGAGCGCGACATCGAAAAAGCCATCCCGGATAAAGATGCCACGCTCGTTTTATATTGCGGTGGCGGCTACCGTTCAGCACTTGGCGGCAGACAATCTGCAGAAAATGGGCTATCGCAACGTGATTTCGATGGACGGCGGCTGGCGCGGCTGGACTGAAGCGGGCTTTCCTACGATTCGCGACTAATCCCAGAAAACTGTCGCGAGTGCGAACGGGACAATTGGCTGGGGCGGTTGGACTCGGTCTATGTGCGGGTACTGTATCTACGTAACTTACTGATTCTGCATGACGCTCATACCGCCGATGTCGCCCCTAACGCAGAAACTTGTCCCAAAATTGTTCCAAATCTTCATATGGCCGATTCAGCGGCTTCGTCTCGCAGCACCATCGCAAGCCAGCGTCCCAAACCGTCAAGGTCGGGATAAACGCTCACCTCATCAATCCCTGCTACCGCGAGACGTTTTTCAATCTCGGCGGTCTTGGAACGGGGAATGAGTATCTTTTGCAGGTATGGGCGCGCACGCTTGGGAAGGTTGTCGAAACCATCTGGATCATAACCAGATGGATCGTGAAACAGGACCGTTGTGAGCTTATTCGACGGTGGAAGTGTGTAGGGTAAATCGCGGCAGGAAATAGCTTCGGGAGGCCCTTCGGGTGCGTGTACCTGTTCGGTAACCAAGCTTCGTATCGGCGAGCGTGCCGTTGTTTTGTAATGTCTTCAGGCACCTGATTGACGGGAACGGCGGCGTGTTGCCGCGCGTCGATGCACACTGGCAAAGAATTTGTTCGCAAATGTGCCCGGAACTGATGTAGCGACGTTGGCGATTGGGTTGCCTCGTCAGTTCGGCGAAATATCGAATAGCGTAGGCTCAATCACTGCCGGCAACTGCACGTTCAACGGCGTCTCAATCCCCGGCACTCTGCACAGGCGATCGGAACAGCTCCACGGTTGTCGGCGCGTAACCAGGGACGCGCAAGCACGGTCAGCCCGCGCCGACAGTCTGCTTCCACCTTGCGCGCAAACTGCGCAGCAGCGACGGATAGACGACGAATTTTCGGAACGGATCGATCAGCGCCATGTAGAGCGGCGTTAGCCGGCCGACACTGCGGACGTAGACAGCGAAGTAGAAGCGATAGCTGCTCGCCGTTTCAACTAGAGCGCTTAGCGCCGCAGCGTGGGCCGTGCGATTGATCAGCTCCATTAAGTGTTCGTTCTCGAACCGATAGACGACGCGGAAGTGCCCGTCCTTCAGGCCCGCCGGCACGAGCGATCTCGCCCGATCCGCAGGCGTTAGCCGATCCGCGAACGTTTCAGTGGTGGTCTCCTTGGACTTTGTGCGATCCCAACCGAACAGCCCCCCGACAAAAAAGCGCATGTTCAGCAGCGCGCGCACGACCGGCGAGGGCGTGAATAAACGCCCGCTCGCGACTCGGACAAACTCGTCTAGCATGATTCCGGCGCGCCAGCGGGGGAGATCGGTGGCCCACACGTCGTGGAGCGGCACGCCCGCGAGAAACGTGTGTACGCGTAGCGGAAGACGTTCGAACTCTTGCTCCGAGATTTGTGGCACTCCGGCGGCCCCCTTACCTTACTAGTAGGCGAGATAATCCGCGGATTTTATGCCGCGCGGATAGAAAGCGCCGGGCCAGCTGGCCGCGGTGAATCGGAGGTTCCTAAGCGCATCTGTGCGTCCATTTATGTAATCTTACCCCAGCCAGCGTTACGGCTCGCGGTTCAGCCGGAAGTATTGGGGGTCATTCGCTCGAACCAGCAGCCCGCGCTTCCATAAATGCAGCACAGTTCGTTCGACTTTCTTCTTGTTGGGCATCAAGAAATTCATTCGCCAGACATGCCGCATTTGGTACGGTATCGTGCGAAGCCGCCACTTGAGGCTATCCCCATCGGGTTTTGTTTTGTATAGGAAGGATGACCCACATTGGAACGTCTTTGAGGTACTTCCCACGATAGTCGTTATGAATGCCATCAGCAGTACGCCACGGTTGTTGCCCGTCAGCAAACATTTCCAGAACCTTGTCGTCAAAAGTCTCCTGTCGTCTTTTGTAAATCCAACCGAGAAATGCGATAACCGCGCTGCCGCCGATGAACGTAAGAGCGGTATGCAGGAAATAGATGAGCTCATGCAGATGCGGAATCGACAGCATGATAGTTCTGTCATCCTATCAGAACCGTGAGACGTAAAAGCCACCTAGCTAGGAGAAGCAATTTTCATGGATAACGAGACGAAGACCCGAATTTTTCAATCAGCGAAAAGCGAGTTGATGCGTCACTCGTGGGATACGTTCGTAGATGATCCGCCCTCGGTCGCGGCCGGAGGCAACGGCGTTGTCATTCCGGCATGTCGTAGCCGGCTGAAGCTTGAAGACAGGAGGGACTTAATGATTGCAAAAACATCAATTACATGCCTGCTGACGGTATTATTCCTTGTTGTGCCCGGAATCGTGTTGTCACAAAACGCAGGCCAGAATCGCACTCTTATTATCAACGGCCAATCCACGCAGGTGTCCGTGACTGAAGTGAAAGGTCGCTCCTACGTTGATCTGGAGGCGTTGGCGAGCGCGATAAATGGCTCGTTGAGCGTCGCGGGAAGTCAAATCGCGTTGAGCGTGCCCCTCGGCTCCGCAACCGCTGCGCCAGCAGCTACTACCGCAAAGCCAGACTCCACGCCCGCTCCAGCATCGAATCCCGGATTCTCAAGAGGATTCTTGAACGCGGCAATAGAGGAGGGAGCGACCCTTCGCGAATGGCACGCCGCTCTTGCTAGCGCCATACAAAATGGATACTCGGTGACGGCCGCCGCTCTTGCTCCCTACCGTGCTCAAGCGACGACCAACCTTCGTTTAGCTTCGGCTGCGGTCTCGACCGACTCCGACCGCAGTGCCTATCAGTTATTGAGCAACCTATTTCAGAACATGGGGAAATTGGCTGATAAATATGTCGCCGCGCGCGCCAACATGACTTACATCTCGCCAGATGCGCTCCAGAACGACCGTTTGAACCAAAGCATTGTGGCTTGCGGTCACTCACTTGGGGCAATGGCTGCAAGTGGACAGTTCTTCGACGATGGTTTGTGCCATTAAAACCGTCTCCTTCACCCTAATCTGATTGGTTCAAATTCCCGAGCGTCTGATTTGCAAGGAGCCGGGGTAAACAGCGCGGGGCACGGCAGGATGCTAGTGAGACAACTCGATGATACGCGCGTTACGCCGGAATGGATATACGAACCGTTCTTGCTGGTGGGAGCAATTGGCTGTGACTTTGCTCAGTCGTACAATACACCGCAGTCAAAAATCTTCAGGATACAAATGAATCAAGAAGGTCACGTGCGAGTTGTATGGATCAACTCAAACGACACAATTGCACCCCCGCGATACAGAGTCACTTTCGCATGCTACGAACCTCCCGAGGAATTCGATGCTCAGAAGTCCAAAGCCATTGTCGGTGAGGCAGAGCTACTGAGATTTTTGTACGTCATCAACATCGATGCAGACGACTTGAAAACCGGATCACGCGTGCTGCACGAGCGTGGCTATGTCGAATTCGCGAATGTCGTTCTTTCGGATGAGCGGCTTGCGAATTTCGATTTAAGGTAACGTGGCGATACTTTCATCGTGTGGCCGCAGCTTTCAAGTCGAAGCTCGAAGGTTTCGTTGCTCATAGGAGTTTAGCCTGGTGTCTGCCTGGCTCGTCACCCGGCGTGCGCATTCGCCAGTAGCGGTCCTCGTGCACCCAAACTACGGAGTCTTTGGTTAGGTCCCTAAATGCGGCGAGAATGTCGATTCGGATAGCTAAGTTCCCGTCCTCATTGTCGTAAGTGAACCGGCTGCCGAATTTTTCTGCTATCTCGTAGACGGCGGTATCCTGGTGGAGTTTACCCAGTCGTTTCAATTCTTTGAGCATCCACTCGGCTACTTTTTGGGCTTTGTGTTTGGATTTCATACCCCAGTCGCTAGGTTCACCGATGGCTCGGCCTTCGGGCAGATGAGCAGACTGGCCCAAAGCGCAAGCGGCGCAGTCAGAGCCAAACCAAGTGTTGGTTCCCACCCTGCTACGACTTTGCCTTTTGTTTTTTGCCGCGACCGCCTTTGTTTTCTGCCCAGTGCCGTATTGCTCTTTTCCCGCCGTCAAGCTGCAGTTGTTTCTGAGTGCCGTTAGCCACGTGATATTTGTGCGTCGGAGGAATTGAACCGTCCGGTTGGGACTCGCCCTGTATTTTTGCTTGCGAAGTCTGGGCCAAGAGCTCTCGAAAATTGAGCGGGTCTCTTAGGTTTTGCAATTCCCGATAATAATAGAGCGCCGCGGGCCGTTTTCCCTTGATCCTCAGCTTCTTTAGAAACTCAATTTCTTCCTCGGTCGCACCACCGCTCAGGGAAGCGTCACGAAGGAATTCTTTCAGTCCACGCTCTTCCTCAGGTTGGCCAGGTTCCCTCTCGACAAACTCAAATTTCTTTGGATCCCCTGGGGCTAGTCTCCCGTTTAACACAATTTCCATACCAAAGGTTGCAAGATCGAAGTCCCAGGATTCGATCAGCGGATCCAGAAAGGTAACGCTGTTCTCGACTGATAGGTTTAAAGCATCCGTGTCTAGGAACTCGAGGATACTGACTCGCATTTCTTCATAGCTTCGGCCGGTGAGCCGAGCCACTTGGTGGACCCAGGTTTCGCTTTCCAATTCTTCCTTGGCGACTCTCTTAGCAACGTCTAGAAGCTTTTGTATGACTAGGCGTTCGACTTCACCAAAGGGATGCTTCTCGAAAATGACGCGAAATTGTTTTTCTTTGTCGGGAACGCACTTTCGGAGAACCAACTCTCGAACTTCCTTAAATAAGGGCGGGGGTGCGTGCCCCAAGGTTTTCTTCAATTCCTCGTTACGCTCGTGGTCAGCTAGTTTTGAAAGCTCACCGCTCGGGAGTCTCAAGAATTTCCCCACTTTGTCATAAATGTCTGTTCGGCTAGGCGAGGGGGGCAATTTCTTCCGAGTGAGCAGCTGGGAAATGTAAGACTCCGTAACTTCGGCGGCCGCCGCAAGATCTCTCTGCTCAAACCCCAATTCTTCCAGCCGCTGTTTGATCACTAGACAAACATCCACAGGGTGCCTCCGCTCGCTTAACTTCGGTTATTAAACCAAATAAAATAATCGCAGATTGTACTTGACACGTCAAGTTAATTAACTCAATATGGTTAACGACTGAGGGAGTCATACGGTAATCTAAACTAAAGTTGGTTATCTAGAATTCACCCTTGGCCATGACAACCAAGGAGGTTGCCATCATGTTTGCACGCAAAGTTTCCATGCATTTGAAGCCGAACAGCGTTGCGGAGTTCACCCAAAGGGTCGAAAAGGACGTTCTTCCCCTGCTCCGTAAACAGAAGGGGTTCCAAGACGAGATTACGTGCGTCACCCCGGGGGAAGCGTTCGGAATCAGTTTGTGGGAAAACAAAGAGAACGCAGAAACCTACAACCGCGGAACGTATGCCGAAGTGAAGAAGTTCTTGGCGGGAGTAATTGAGGGAACTCCTCAGGTTGAAACCTATGAGGTTTCCAACTCGACCTTCCACAAGATCGCTGCTGCCGTAGCAGTCTAAGGCCGGCAGTTCTTTTCGTTCGGGTGTGGGGGCGGGATCAGTCCGCCCCCGCATTTGTCCGGCGAAGCGGAAACGACAAAATGCACAAGACTTCCAATACTTACTTAAGCAAGACAACCAAGGAGGTTGCCATGAATACCATCACACGTTGGGACCAGTCCCGCGGTTTGGCATCTTTACAAGACCAAGTCACTCGTTTGTTCGAAGACAACTTTAGTCGCGACCGCTCGGGTCCTGCCGAACTGGCAACCTGGGCGCCGCTAGTCGACATATACGAAACCGAGAACGAATTGGTCGTCAAGGCCGACCTGCCGGATCTCCAAGACAAAGACATTGACGTACGCGTCGAAAACAACACGTTGACCATTCGCGGAGAGCGGAAGTTTGAGAAGGACGTCAACCAGGACAATTACCTTCGAGTTGAACGCTCCTATGGTTCATTCATGCGGAGCTTTTCCCTGCCGAACACGGTTAGCTCCGAGAACATTCGGGCCGAGTATCGCAATGGCGTCTTGACTCTGCACATGACGAAGCGTGAGGAGTCGAAGCCGAAGCAGATAAAGATCAGCGTCTCAGGGAACGCCAAGTAAACCAGATCTTAACTATGCCGGGGTCGGCGCTCCGGCCCCTGCTAACAACCAGGGAGATTGCCATGTTTGGACATAGAGAACCATCTAGAGAAGAGATCGCTTGCCGAGCTTATGAGCTGTATCTTCAGCGCGGCAGCGAACAGGGAAAAGATGTCGAAGATTGGGTTAGAGCCGAAACAGAGCTGAGCGACGAACCTGTCGCGGGAATAGCGAAAACGAGGGCCGCCCAAGCAGGCGATAGCAGGATTAATTGACGCCCCGGGGTGTGAGTACTCGTCCTGTCTCGCAAGTGGTGCGAGCGAGACAGTAGACTCCGCGGTTTGCCGACCCGGATTTCCGAAGCAGCCGAAAATGGATAGGCCTTTCGGTCGGAGGCGACGCGAGTTCGCCTCCGCACGTTCTGGCGAAGGGGAACTGGACGGAGAAACGAGGTTACCAATGGTTACGAGAAACCTGAAGTGGCTTTTCATCACAGCGATGCTCCTGGTGGTGTTATTGCGCTCCTCCGCAAGTCACCAACCATCGGTGGACTTCTTGGTCTGTGCGGGTGCCTTCACGATTGTCCTGGCCTTGATTCTGAAAACACGAGGTTCGGACTTTCGACAGTTCCAACAACAGATCGGACCTAGGCCCAGCAAGTCACCGTAAGGCTGTGAGCGCGGTGATCTGAGCGCCACCGCAAACGTAAGCGAGACGCCAATGCTAGACACAATCAAAGCGGAGACCACCCTGATCGAAGAAGACGCCCTTACGGCGGAATCCTTGCGATTCGAAAGCGAGCCCTGGACCCGTTTCTACTTGGCTGGTGAAATCATTCGAGAATTGCAGAAAACATCTGGAAAACAAAGCAAGTACGCGATCGAAGGCAACGCGACTCGTTCGGACGAAGTGATCGATCACGCTCGCGCAACATCGGCAGCCAGCCGAAGGATGACCCAAATGGGGGCATCAGCCTGACCGGCCCTCGAGTCGATGTGATGACGCTCCAGATGAGGATCAATTCCGAGGCGCAAATGATCGAGGAAGCGGAGTGCAAGACGGTCGGCTGCGGTCCGGCACCTGCCAGTTCTTCCCTTCCCGCCGAACTGGTCAACGGCAAGACCTCGAGGAGGCACTGGCCGTCAAGAACACGGATATCGTCCCCGAGTTCAGCCTTCCCCGGTGCAGTCCTATCCCCACAAGTTCCGCCACACTTTCGCTGCCCGCCTGCTGACGAAGCGCGTTCCCGTGGAAAACGTCTCAAAAATACTCGGTCACTCCTCCACGCGGATCACAGCACTGCATTATTCGCCTTGGATTAAGGAGCGGCAGGAATTGCTCGATGCCGATATTCGCCGCACATGGTAAAAACGAAGCACCCAAATCCGTCCCAATTGTTTTTAGAAGTAAATCGCGGGTTCGTTACGTGCAAAACAACCAATAAAACATTGGTTATTTTGCACGTATGGAAATAGGTAGGTTGGCTGGGGCGGTTGGACTCGAACCAACACCGTCCTCATTAACAGTGAGGTGTCCTACCAATTGGACCACGCCCCAACCGGATCAACTCATTCTAACTGCACCACCTCAGGACTCGAAACGGTGTTTGGCCGACCCCGCCCAGCTCGTCGCTGGTCCCTCCCGTGCGAAGGTTCTCCTAGGATGGCATCCCACGATGTCAGATTTGAATGCGATCGTCGATTCGGCCTGGGCTTGGCGAAAAAAGTGGCCCCGCGGGTATGGCTCGCTCGCGACCGAGAAATAGTTCTCAGCGTTTCCGCCCCCTCGACCGTTCTCGCCGAACTATCAGGGAAAATAACAGGGTAATTCAAAGTTTTCGCACGTCGTAGTGAAAAACCCTTTGTTGTCGCTAGTTTGAGAGCAGCGCGAACACCAGCGCTATGCGGAAACAGGGAATTAACAGGGAGATTTCTCCGTGCAAGTGCTAACTCGATAGAAAGAATAAGGGCAGTCGACAAGAATCCATCAGTCGCTTTTCGATAACAGCAGACCGTGCTTGATCAGAGGCTATTGTGGAGCGTTCGTTGCAGTTCAAAAACAGTACCTCTCGACTATTGCTGCCGACGTCCTTGGGCTCCAAGATGAACAGCACGGCGGGGCCGACGACGTTCATTGTCTGACCGGCCCGTTGCGTAGGAAAGGTGATAATCCCACCCTAGGCAGAAAGGTGCGTCATAAGTTCCGTCGAGCAGTGCGAAAAGGAAGGCCTGATTCTGTACACAGTGCCCACGTAAGCGAACTGCAAATTCCGGTTACGATCCAAGCGTCGAAGCTTGCGGAGGGGACCGACCGACGAGAACTATTCACCGAGGCCACAAAAACGACGATTGTCTTCGAGAACGGTGCGGTAGTTTGCCTGAAGTCGAGTGTCCTGCCCGGGGCAATGTGTTTTTCTTCGAAATGAGCACTCCGGAAAAGAGATTCTGTGCAAAGTACTCGAGTCGCGGCAAGGAGGACTCGCTCACTACACCAACCTAGAATTCATCGATCGCGATCCGAAGTTTTGGGATGTCCCTGCTGAACAACCAGTGGCAGCCAGACAGACGCCGAAGATTCAAGAAATAGACTCGGGCGGGTCGAGTCCGGTCGCCACGCCGACGATGGAGCCGAGCTCAGGACCCGGCGGTGACATCCCTTTGACCTTTCTGGAACCTAATACCGCGGCGCCCGTCTGCCCTGAGTCGACAAATCAACCAGAATGGAATGATGCGAAAGATGGGGAGCTCGTGGCCGCGCTGATTGCAATAGACACCACGCAGCCGACCAAGCAAGAATCCGACAAGAGAAAAGCGACCAAGTTCGAACGAGAGGTGGCGTCCGAGGGTGCTTCAGAGCAAAGCGAGACACTTTCGGACGCCGCAAGCGATGCGGAAGTATTTTCGACGCCGGCGCCCCGGATTTGGCGAACGTGCAAGTTCACGGCATACAGGAATCCAATTACTGTAGGAATCGCCGCGTTCGTCTCGATCGTAGCAGTCTTGAGCATCGCGTGGCACATTAGACGTAGTTCGATTCACAGCAACCGACCATCCGCATCCATCACTCAATCAAGGCAACACGCGGTTCGCTCCACTGGGCAGTCGTCGCCAACAGGAGGTTCGGCTGTGGCCATCAGCGTCGTCCCAGATTCTGCCTTGTCCGCCACACCCAAAGTGGAGACAAGCAATAGCACACTCAGTTCGCCTAAGGGAGCATCAGCACAGGCAAAATCTGGAAAGCTAAATGAGCTGAATGCCGGGGAAATCATCCCGGCAAAAATTCTGTCGCAATCTCTGCCATCCATTCCTCCGTGGGCGAAAGGGCTCGACGTGGACGGGATTGTACAACTCGACGCCCTAATCGATGAAAACGGGAATGTGGCGGAAGTAAAGCCAATGTCTGGACCGCGCTTACTGCAACGTTCGGCCGAAAGAGCGGTGGCGCTACGGATATTTCAACCAGGACTGTCGGACGGGAAGCCGACTGCAACACACATGGTGCTCACGGTTCAGTTCCAGAGGTAGAAGAATTCAGGTTCGAGGCGGGACCGGTGATCAGATTTTTTTCGAGAGACTGAAGAACTGGTTCGTTAGGCCGCTCAAGTATCCTGCGCCTCCGGCCTTTCCGGGTGGCTAAGACGATAAAATCGAGCATTGCAATTAACGCAGCGGAACGGACGGACCCCAGTTGGACGGAGGAGATGCCTTTGTTAGTGGGTTGCCGCTACATTCCCCGCCGGAGGGTTGGCGTAGTAGCCTTTCCGAGCATAAACCTTATAGGCTTTCTCCCCCGCGGAAATCTGGATCTTGCGAAACTTCCCGTCCCAATTCTTGTTTTCGGGGTAGTAGCCTAGGCTGTACTGGTGGTGCAGTTCGTCGGAGATCTCGTCAAGCGCGGCTTCGAGTTTACCAATACCCCGGACTTCCAACATCCGCCCGCCGGTGGCCTCGGCGAGTTTCTTGAGCAGCGACTCTCCGTGCCCGTCTTCTCCGTAGATGTGGAGCACGTCGCAATTGTCCCGCTTTGAGGCATCGTAAATCTGCAGGATATAGGCGATCACGTCGTTTTCGAGCAGAGTTTCCAGGGCCTCTTCCATCGAAGACTCACTTCGGGAATCGCCGGAGAGGGCTACGATAACCACCGCCTTGCGTCCCACCTCGCCCGCCAGGTAACGGAGTGTGGACACGCGGATCGCGTCGTACAGGTGGGCTTCGCGGTTCTCGTTGATGGGTCGCCCGTTGATGCCCACCGTCCCTCCGCTCCCGGGCATCCCGATCCTCGGCTCGGGGGACGGGCCTTGGTCTGGCAATCCAATCGCCGCTCCACTCCCAACGGTATCCGCCTTCTCCTCCAGAAGCGCAACGTCTGACGTCGGCAACTGCACATTTTCAACCCGCGAGGCGTAGCTCAGAATAAAGCCCAGGTCTGTGGGCCTTACCACGTGCTTCATGAATAGCCTCGCGGCCTGTGCCTCCTCGCCGAGAATCCAGGACATGTTAGTGCCCGTGTCCAAGAGCACTCCCACGTTCAAGACCACGTCGCTGTGGTGGGCAAACAGCTTGATAACCTGCGGCTGGCCGTCTTCAGAGACGCTGAACTTGTCCTGCGCCAGGTCGCTAGCCAGGTGTTTCTTGTCGTCGCGTACCGTGAAATATACGGACACGAGATCCACCTGGCTGTGAAAGGCGCCTTCCTGGCCACCTTTATCCTGGCCGAAAGCCGAGCGAGGCCAATCAAGGCCCGCCAATACCGAGACCACAACCAAAATGGACAAGCCGACTCGAATAGGCATAGGTTTGCTCCTTCTCGCTTTGCAATGAAGGTTCACGGTTGGATGCGGACCGGCTGCGCAAGAGTTGTCGTGGGATCCCATGCGGTTTACGCATGCAGAGCCACGATCCGCGCCGCTCGAGCCGAGAACACGGGCGCATTTGGCCTTTCGCTGTCTTCTACCGTAGCCCTGTCTGTTCGACGGCCAGCTTGTAGGCTACGTAGTATTTGTAAATGTTTCGGACGTAGGTGACGGTTTCCTGCCCGATGTCCTTGGCGGCTATCAGTTCAACGTTTTCGAACCAGACATCAGGATTGAGTCCGCTTTCTGCGGCCTGCTTGCGCAGGCGGGCGACGCGGGTCGGGCCGGCATTGTAGCTGGCAAAGACGAACATCGTGCGGTCGACAGGATTCAGCTTGGGGTCGTTGAAATAGGTGTCGGCGATGTTGCGCAGCATCTTAACCCCGGCGTGAATGTTGGCGTCGGCTACGCCCACGTTGGCGATGTTAATGGGTGGGGCGGCGGCGTATCTGGGTATGACCTGCATGATGCCCACCGCACCCCGCGGGCTGCGCAGGTTCTGGTTCAGCATGGATTCCTGGTAGCCCTGTGCGGCCAGCATCAGGTAATCAAAATCGTATTGCGCGGCATATTTCTGAAACAGCGCAATGGTGGCGCGAAACTTTTCCATCTCTTTGCCGGAGGTGGAATTTTTCACCCACTTGGTATTCTTCAGGTAGCGACGCAAGATCGTGTTTCCGAAAGACGTACCTACTCCATGGCTGGCGACGAATTCATCCAGGAGCTGTTTGAGCTCGGGATTGTTCTTGCGCATTACCAGCGCGGTTTGTCCCTCGGTGACGAGCGGCACGTCGGGATACGCCCTCAAGTTATCGAGGACCTTTGACCACAGTTCGGCGCGGTCCCGCGTAGTGATCGTGGCGGGGATCAGGTCGGCGTTGACCATCTGGACCAGATCGTCGTCGGTGAGATTCTTGTCAGCTTCCCGAACGTGTATGGGCGTCTTGCCTGCTTTCTGCAGCGAGTCGTTCAACTTCCGCAGTTCCTGGTAGGCGATCGTGAGCGGATTGACATAGATTTCCTTCCCTGCAAGTTCGTCGAGGGTGGAAAACGAGCCGAATCCGGGTCCGCTCACTACTATCCAGGTCACATTGGTCTGAATAGGGACGGAAAAGGCAAACCGCTTCTCACGCTCAGGAGTGTCAGCAGTGGCGTTCGCGACGAAGTCACCCATTCCTTCGCTGAGAGCGGCTTCCGCTTGAGACGGTGCGACCGGCAGGTATGTGACTTTCAGCTGCACGGGTCCAGTCTTAAGCTTCTTGTTGGCAAACCGCTGGAACTCCTCCAGCGATTCATAGATGGCACCTCGGGGCCGTCCCTTGTCATAAAAGAAGCCGATGGGATTAAGAATGACAAGCGCACGGATGTTGCGCCTCTTCACCATTTCGTCGAGATCGCCGGTGTGGTGGTCGAAGTGAAGCGGTAACAACAGAGCATTCGTCGCGGTGGACGATGTCGGACCGCAGGCAGCCCCTTGTTGCTTGGTCTGGTCGGTACCTTGCGGCGTAGCTTCTTTTTTGCCGCAGGCAATCAGCAGCAACGCAACACACACAGTTGCGAGCAGGAAGGCCGGAGGGATGAATTCAGGTCAGTGAACATTCTTGTCCCCGGATCAGCCTAGCAAATGGGGCTGAGGATTGTTGGCGAAAAATCGCGATAACACTCACAACCGCGGAACCAACACGGAAAGTGCCCCTGGGCGATCAAGGGCTTCACGTTTTGCTTCGCATCCCTCAGCTGAACCCCTAATCCCATCGAGCCGGAATATTCCTGTGTGCGCATAACTGTTTGAACAAGAACCATTGACCGGAACCTTCCGCTCCCGCAAATCTAACAACGACGGACAAATCCGACGACTCTCCGTTTTCGCAAGAGAAGGCGGGTCGAGTGCCGACCGCGGTAAGAGAATTCACAAGATTAAGTACACGAGGAAGAAATGAAAACAGTCACAGCGACTTTGGCCCTACTCATGTTCTCTGGCGTGGCAGCGGCACAAAACCCCGATCCATCAAAGTGGATGTGCAGAAATCTCTCGGAATCGAGCGGGTTCTTGTATCAGGGTGAAACAATTTTTGGCTCTCAAGCATGTCGGCCGATCCAGCAAACCGCACCCGCCGCGAGCGCTCCTGCGACTTCTCCATCGAATAGTGTGACCGAAACGCCCAAGCAGGAAAATCCCGTAGCCACTCCTGAAGCAGGAGCACCGCCGGCAACTGCTGCGACTGCACCGAAAGGATTTGTGCTCGAAGATGGGGCACCTGTTCATCTTGTCCTGTCTAAAAATCTTTCATCTGCCGACGCTGTAACCGGACAAACGGTTCCGTTCGAGGTCGTAGACGACGTTATTGTCAATGGTTTCGTCGTGATTCCACGTGGGGCGACCGCTTGGGCCACTGTTACCGACGCAGAACACAAGAGACGGATGGGTCGGGCCGGAAAGTTGGAGATAACCATTGACTTGGATATAAGCATTGACAAGGTTCGTCTTGCTGATGGCGAGAAAGCAATGCTCCGCGCGGTAAAGGACGCCAAAGGCGGCGGTCATACGGGAGCGATGGTGGAGGCAACGGTTGCGACTTCAGTCATCGTGTGGCCGGCTGCTCCTGTGACGATTCCCAAGGGAACAAATATTTCCGCGTTTGTTCAAGGAGATGTGGCCTTGGACGAATCGAAGTTTCAAAGGCAACTTGTGGTTTCGAAGTAGGCTTCGAAGGTGATTGCTTGTGCTTGTCCAACCTACGGGTCTACTGTTTTTTCTTCGTCCCGGGGCTGAGCAGCGTCAAGGCATCTTCAGCATTGAACGGGAACTGGCGAACGGACTGTTGCCCTGTACTGCTCAAGGTAATGTCCACACGCCGGTTTTGCGCCAGCGTCACCACCTTCAAGTTCTTCAGGATTTTATCCTTCTGTTCCTGACTCAAGTTGGGATGTTCCTCCACCAACTGTTTTACCTGCTCCGGCGTCATGTTGACTTCTTCCCCATACGCTTTGGTCAAAAGATTTGCTTCCGGTATACCAAGTCCGATAAGGAAGCGTTTTGTAATTTCGACGCGGCGCTCGGAAAGAGCTCGATTGTATTTCGGTCTTCCGCGGCGATCTGCATGGCCTTGCAACTCGAGATGCGCATTGGGTTTGCTTGCGAGATATTCCTTGAAGTCGCTCGCTAGCGACGTGAGGGTCCGTTGCTGACTTTCCGCCAAGCCCTTATCTGGAGCCGTGGATAAAGGCAGGGCCGTAGGGAAATAGATGCTTCGGATGGCCAGTTTGGCTTCCACCGCCGGAGCTTCCAAGGTGATTTTAGTATGACAAACCGCGGTGCCGCCGCGTCCATCGCTGACGTGGCCCGTCACTGTGTAGTGCGAGGGCGCAACGTGGGTGGTGTCGAGTTCGACTTCCGAACCGGATCCGACGATTTGCCCGCCGGTCGATTCCCAGCTAAATGTTAGCGGATCATTGTCGGGGTCGCTTGCCACCGCCGTGATGTGTACGAGGCCACCCGGTTGTACCGAACTTGGACTCGCGGAGCAACTGATCGCGGGCGGCCGGTTGGGTCGCGGGTCCACTCGGACCTCCGCCACGCAACTCACATTCCCGCCGCGACCATCATCCACTCGCGCTGTGACAGAATGGGTGCCCAGTGCCACGCCTGCGGGGTTCCATCGCACTTGCGATCCTGTACCTTCAATGGCCCCACCCGTTGTAGTCCACGTATAGGTAAGCGGATCATTGTCCGGATCGCTAGCATCGGCTCGGACCAAAACGGTCTCGCCACTTCCATCGATAACATGGGTCGGATCAGCTGAACAAGACGCCACTGGCGGACGATTGGGGGGAGCACCGCCCGCTGACCTGTTGGTGGGTGACTTGCTGTTCAGTACCGATAGCAGTTCCAGCGCGGACAATGGCGGCGACACTTCACCCCCAAGCACAATTGCTTTCGCATCCAGAGCTTTTCCATAAAGCTTTTTGTTCGCCCTTTTATCGGGCCGTAGCGTCGAGCCTTCAAGCGAAACCCCAGCGAAGAGCCCCCGAGCCCGTGAGTACGAAAGTATCTGCGCACGTAGGAATAGATCCGTGGCGGCAGTTGATTCCCGTCCAACGGGGCCGCCGGCAACCGACGCAGTAGCGCCGAGCTTCACTTTGCTCTTGAGAATGCTGGTCGCAGCACGGTCATTCATCAGGAGAAGAACAAAGTCCGTGGCCTGCCCGCCGACCTGAAAACCAAAGCCGCCTCCCCCCAGCGCCATCATTGACGGAGCCCCCCACGGTCCTTGAAAGTCGGTCCCTCTGCGGCAAGTCATTACTCCCCGCCCGTAGCTTCCACCAACTCCGACAGCGAACTTCAGGGTTGAAGGCACAACGATCACGCATTCTGCCTTCTGTAACACCGCCGCGGGTATCCCGCTCTTCAACTGTAGAACTTCCCTCATCACCATCCCTGAATTTGCGACTCGGTCGCTCTCTTTGCTGTGGACCTCGATTGTGGCCGCAGTAACCGCGACTCCCGACCCGCCATCATCCGTCACTCCGGAGAACGTTGCCGTCACATGGTAGGTGGAGGCGGAACTTCCAGCGGTATAAAGGCCGTTTGCTGATAGCGAACCGCAGGCCGGACTCGGAGTGCAGGCCCAGGTCGCTATGGGAGTTAGATCAAGGGTCGTGCCATCACTCCAATAGCTCGTGGCCGTCATCTGCAGCGTGGCTGACGTTGTGATCGTATAACCTTCAGCCGTTTTGATCGCGTAACCGGCTCCGGTGACGCAGATTGCGCTCCCGCACGGGCCCAAGCCGGTCAACCCTGCCGGCGTGATCATGAACGAAGTTGTTGCGGTCCTCCCTCCTGCATCTGTCACCTTCACTGTGGCCTGAACGCCCAGTTATCCCTGTGGGCGTCCCATTGATCAAGCCACCGCCCACACCGGTGGACATAGACATCCCAGTTGGGAAGCCTCCGGTAAACGCATAGCTGTATGGTTGCGCACCCCCTGTTGGTGTAATTTGGCAACTGACCGTGATGTACTGCTTAACCTGGGAAATGCAAGCCGGGGCGTATACGTTGAGAAGATTCGACTCCGTTCTTGTAGTTTGGCCAAAGCAAGCCGCAGGGAGCCAAAGAAGCAACAATAGCTTCATCCGATGAGATTGACGCCACATCATGATTGCACCTCCAACCCTACTATCGCAGCTCGAGCACCTGGACTCGGGAAACAATCACCCTGATTAGGGTGCAGAATTCATCTTCATAGGCCCTCATTACCGGTTACCTCTGATTAGTCCGCCGGACGCCCCGGCTCCCATGCAACCGTCGACGAACTCGTTATCCGAATGAATCGTTAGGAACACGAACCTTGCTCTGGAACCGGACTTCCGGAGTTTGTGCACAGCGTCAATTCCGTTCAAAACCGGCATGCTGATATCAGTGACCACGACGTCTGGACTGAGGCTATGGGCTTTCAATACCAATGCCGCACCATCTGCTGCGGTTCCTACAACATCAAAAAGTGGAGACAAGAGAGCTATCTCGGCTTCGAGCATAGCTAGATGGTCATCGGCTAATAGGATGCGCGGGCGAATCAGAGTGTCCTCCACAAAGCATCATTAAGACACTCGGCTTAATTTACAGAGCGGCAAACCGGACAGCGTAAACGCTCGCGATTAAGGGTACGTGCGGGAATGAATGCCGGACTACTAGGGAAACCCCTAGCTACGGTGACGCTGAATGCAGGAGCCTCTAAGCCGCTGCTGTGGTCGACCTTCAGGTAGGACGCATCGGCATAAGGCGACCTACTCAATCGATCCGATAAGCCATTGGACAATTGCTTGAACGCCGTTCGACAGGTGGGGAAGTCTCGTGTTCAGTGCTTGGAGGAGTTCTTCATCGAATAATTCAGCCTGGGGTTTCTCTCCGTTCTTCTCGAAGAGTTCGCGATATGCACGTGCGAAAGCAACTACGCCTGCGTCAGACGCTAGCGCGGAACCTCTAAATGCTTCAATGACGAACCCGCCACTTCTGACGTCATTCCCCCCAAAGGAGGCGAGTCCGGACCAATAGAGAATTGCCGACTCGACATTAGTGGGGTCGGAATCGAGAGTTTTCTTTAGATCGGCGAGCTTTTGTTGAATTGGATATTTGTCGTCCGCCATAGTTGCCCACCGACTCCAACGTTAAACTTGACATACTCTCACAAACAACTCAAATCTACGAAATACCTTGGCATAGACGAGAAAGGACTCCGGGATCTAGTTCAATCTTTGACTATAAGCACGGATTCATTTTCCCTTTCGCAAAGAAGTAAATCGAATTCCGCCATCGGTACGAGTGATTTTGGTCCAAGTGCCTGATAAACGCGGTCGTCTCAATGGGTGGACGCAACACTAGCTCGAAGTCTACTCGCAGGAGTCTGAAAGCCTAGGGGTGCAGCCTGATGTAGGCTTGGCTTTTCTCAGAAGCCTCTCGGAACCGGGCCGGGGTTCTCGTACTACCACAAGATCTAGTACACCAAAGGTAGCGTAACGCAAAAATACGGGTTCGTATTGGGCAAAAGATATCTTTTGCTGACATCTCTGACTCTTTTCGTCGCTCTAATTCTCTAAGAATCATTGACGCACGTTGGTCCCGCAATTGCTTCGTCATTACTGGGTCGGGGTTCACGCATTATGCGGGATCTGTTTGGAAAAGGGGACACGGATTTTGGGGCTCAGCCTTGGGAATGGGTTTTGCAGGAAGCTTTATCTCTCGCGATTCGAAGTTCTGGCTGTGCTGGCTCTTGTAAGCCTTCTCGGCTGGTCAGTTGTGAAGCCAAGCGCCGGCAGCGGAAATCCATCGATTCAGCGGAACGGCGCCGTGGATTCGCCAGTCGAGCTCTCTCCTCTCGCAGCCGTTACGGCTTTCCACAAACTCGACGCAACCGGCCAGCGGGCAGTTTATCCATACTCGATTATTCCTGGCGGCATAGTGAGTGCGGCCGAGCTGCGAAGCGCGATGGCGCATGATCCGGTTGTCGCCGCGCACTACGCGGCATTTGATCTCACGAAAGCGCGTGTCTTCCGGCTGCAAGCAGCTCGGTCCGAGTACGTCTCCTATCGCAGAGGTGATGAGGTCTTCTGGACCTCGAAGAAGATACGCCTCGCGCTTGGCGAAACATTGATCACTGATGGTCAACATATTTCGCGGACTCGCTGCGGCAACCAAATCTCCGACGCTCCGCGTATGCCCGTATCACTGGCCGGCGATCCGGAGCCGCAGATACTTGATAGACCGGTCATCTCCCAAATCATTGAGCCCTTTGTCCCGCCCATCGCCGGCGAGATCGAAAGGGGCGGTTTACCCGCTGGCGCTCTGTTTTTTGGACTCACCGGTGCGGCAGGCAGTGGCGGCGGAACGATCGGGGGGGCGGCTATTTGGGCTGTGCCTATAATTCCGCTGACGGGCGGCGAATCTTCATCGCCTGGTAGCCCACCTCCAATTTCGACTCCCGAGCCTGCCAGTATCATCTCGCTTTCTACAGGACTCGGAGCCGCTTGGCTCTTTCGCCAAACTCCGCAAGACATAGATTTGCGATGTAGCCGGGAGTCGAATAGCCCACGTCGCCTCCGGGAGTGTGCCGAGTGGCGATCGAACGTCGATACAACTCAAGATTGGATGGTGCGAAGAGGGACTAAGACCTTGTTTCGCATTGAGATTGCAATCCCCGCAGGACAGCGTTCCCGCGCGCCCATGAACCACACGGCGTCAAATCCGGCTGCGAGCTTTCTCGGTGAACGCGGCCTGCTTGCCTAATTCTAGAGCCCGCTTGGGATCGAGGAAGACATAAGAACGTTCGTGGCCCTCCGCGTGGAAGACGTACGGGCGCCGCATGTGGATCGTATGAGATATGGTACCTTCGCACCTGCGAGGCCTCTGGCGCGATTACAAAGACCGTGAACATGGGTAAGACGCGAGGAGGTTGAACTTCCGAAATCGGAGGTCAGCTATGACGGAAAAGATCGATTCGACCGTAGGTTATTTTCGCGGGGAAGGCGGCTCCCGATTCCTCGTTCACCCCGACTTAAGGCAGCTGCGATGGAGCAATCAGGTTTTTCCGATAGACTGAAGAACTGCTTCCTTAGGCCGCTCTGATATCCTGCGACGCCGGGCGGTCGGAGTGTTTGAGTCGGTAGAATCGAGCATCGCAATTGACGCAGCGGAACGGACGGACTCCGATTGCGCGGAGGAGATACCTCTCCACGGTGCCGCGCCGATGCGACCGAAACACCTCAGAACTACCGCAGCACGGACAGGGCCGTTTGGAATCGGGCTCCATTTCCAAATTCTCCTCACTATACATGCACTAAATATACGCACGGCTACGATCAGTTGATAACGATTCGCGCGACTGAAAAAGTTACTCGCCGCAATACCTAAGTTGCCATACAGAATTTATTGTATATATTTTGTTTTCGCACCTACAGCTGAATACCGATTATTCGTTAATCACGTAGGTATTTCGCGTAACGTGTCCGGTTCGCGCGTTTATCAGACCTTCACGCAAGGCGTGTCTACGCGCCCATAGGCGTCAAGTTGTAACACCGCGCAAGATCATTGATATTCGCGCGCAAAGCAGCCCAGTATCGTTCCGCCTGAGTCCCGTAATTCCCCTTAACCATGACCTGGTTGACGCGGCGTGCGCTGTCCATGACCTGCTCCATTTGCACCTTTGTTTCGAGATAATTCGACGTAGGATCGAACTTGCGTCGAAGACGGTTTGTCGTGCGATTCAAGTCGTCCATAGCATTTTCGAGGTCGTCTTTTGTTTGCTTACCTTGGTTCGTGCGAGCGTCTGTGTTCGCTGAATTCGAACCTTGGCGGCGAGCTGTTGCTCCGCTGCTCCTAGCCGAGTCGGCGCGGTCCTTAGCGTCTTCTCCCCGATTTTCGAGATAGTTACGAAATTGGTCCACACCGTCTTCCACTTTACGGATGCGGTCGCCAACCTGCGCCTTTGTGAACGGATTTGTCTGAGCGTGCGCCGTAGCGAAAAGGCCGACTGTGGCTAATATTGTCATGCACTTAAATACAGTTCGCGTCGCGCAATTCATGTCGCACATCCGCATGCGCTCCCACTCTGTGAGGGGAGTGTCGCTTCCCAAGGTTACTCACAACAAACTGACTCATCTAATGAGGACTGCTGATGACCACCGCCCAAGGAGGTCACCAAACCAGTCACGTACGATACGCAATTTACGGCAGTGCGTGGCTCGCGCGTAACTAGGGTTTTCCCTAGTGGCGTCACTCTTAGCGAGCAGGTTTAATTCGTCTTTGGGAATGGTAAATCGCATGGAGGAAACTACGATGCGTCGCTTCATTTTGAGTGGCCTTCTGATCGCTGTTTTGGGGCTGATCTCGGCAAGTCGAGCACAGGCGGACGGTGTCGACACCTTTAAGTACACCTTCGACGGCAACACATTTATCTGGTATTTGGCATCTTCGCCGCCGATCGGGGAGGGAGACTTCGAACTCGACGGTAGTTTTGCGATTCTCGATGTGCCGTATTCTGAAAACGGCGTAGACCAGACCCCATCCGAATTTGACTTCTTTTCTTTTCCGAAAGAAGGCGGAGGGTTCGAGATCATCACGTCCAGCCTTACGTCTCCTGCAAATACTTTTGGCGCACAACTATATAGCGGTATGGAGAATGCCCCAACGTTTGTGCCAGGCACTTACAAACTGAACAATGGCGGCCCCGCAGGTCTGTTAGGGAAGCTGATTATCTCCACCTCCTCCGTCTCCACTCCTGAACCCAGCAGCTTAATTCTGATGGGCAGCGGGTTGCTCTCTTTGCTTGGCTTCGCGCGGAAGAAGATCCTCGCGTAGCCACTGCTTTCAGCGTTTTCCCGACCGGAGTCGGCCTAGCCGATTCTCTGCACTTTGTGAAAGGCTCCAGTCAATAAATCAAGTGATAGAAGCTGCCCAGGAGACTGGAGAAAATCGTCCGTAGAGCTTCCTGACGCGAAGCAATTTCTGCGAATTCGTGGAGAGCGAGTTTTTCAATGGCCACAGCGATTATCACCACTATCTCAGAACGGGACACTTCCCGGATAGCAGGCCTGATGTGCAAGAATCGTGTGGTTCTTAAGCCGGTTGGAGTTGAAGGAAATGGTGGAGGACGAGCCACATTGAAATTCAATCGAGAGTATCTCTCGAAAGATAAATTTCACCGCATCGTGTCTCTAGGACAAGATTCGCGGTTTCGCGCTAAGGAAACAGTTCCGCAGTCGCGAGAGAACTTAAGCCCCCGTTTTGGTTGTTGATGCCTCCGCTAATGAGAACCTGGCCGTTGGTCGACAAAGTGGCCGTGTGCTCAGAGCGCTCAGTTTCCATATTCCCCGCCAGCGTGAAACTTCCGCTGGCAGGATCGAACAATTCTGCTGAGGATAGCGTCCCGTTGCCTTCGAATCCGCCGGTCACTAGGACTTTGCCGTCATCCAGCCTCGTTACTGTATGGAATTCACGTGGTGACAGCATGTTCCCTGTGAGCGCGAAGGTGCCGGTTACAGGGTCGAAAAGTTCCGCCGTCGCAGCGACACCATTTGAAGTTGCTCCTCCCGTCACGAGAACCGCACCACTCGTCAGCAAGGTCGCCGCATGTGCCGAGCGTTCGACAGACATGCTTCCCGTAAGCGCAAAAGTGTTGGTAGCAGGATCGAATAGCTCCGCTGACGAAGTGCCAGCACCAGTGCGACCATTATCATCGCAAACTCCTCCCGCCACCAAGACTCTTCCGCCGTTCAAAAGAGTGGCCGCGAAGAAGAACCGGCCGACGCTCATGCTTCCGGTCGGTGTGAATTCTTCTGTGGTAGGGTCGAAAACCTCCGCTGAAGAAGAGGAGCCGCCAACACTAGCTCCTCCTGCCAGGAGTACCTTCCCGTTCTCGAGCAGCGTTGCTGTATGACCACTACGCTCGGTAGTCATCATATTTCCGATAAGCGTGAAGAGCCCCGTGGCCGGATCGTATAGTTCCGCCGTAGAGTAGATAGTGTCATTTCTGTTGTCTCCGCCAGCGACGATGACCTTGCCGTTGCCAAGCAAGGTTGCTGTGTGGAAGACGCGCGGGACGCTCATGTTTCCAGTCAAAGTAAATTTTCCTGTTGCTGGATCGTATAGCTCCGCCGACGCAAGAGCGCTCAATTGCGGACTACATCGCGCGCAACCCTCCACCTTCGTCCAGTGCACTCCTCCGACTATGAGCACTTTCCCGTCGTATAGCGGGGTCGCTGTGTGATCCTCCCGGGCGATCACCATGCTGCCCGTCGAGGTGAAATCCGAAGCCGACGTGGAAACCTGAATCGACGACGAGGTCCCTTTGACTGAACCAGTCTCGGAATCGACAGCCGCAATGATCTGATTGCCCGCCGTGTTCAATGTAGCGGAGAAACTGCCCAAGCCGTTTGCAAGCGCCGAGTTCACCGGCAGCACGGCCTTCGGGTCGCCGCTCGTGAGATGAACTGTCCCGGTATAGCCGTTCACTTGACTGTTCGAGGCATCGAGCGCAGTGACTGTAAAGCTGACAGCCCTCCCGACGGTGGCGGTGGTCGGAGCGGTAACCGAGAAGTGAGTAGCCGTTGGAGGGACCACAACGCTAATCGGCAAGGAAGTACCAGTAATCGAGGCGTTGAGCGTGTCGGTCGCGGTGATGGTCCAGCGGCCGTCGGTCAGCATTGCCGAAAATTTCCCTACTCCGTTCGTTAACGTCGAGTTGGCGGGCAGGACAGCTTTATCATCGGTGCTCGTGAAATGCACTGTCCCCGAGTAACTGGTCACCACATCGTTCGAGGCATTGAGCGCCGTTACCGTAAAGCCGACTGCAGTCCCAATGGTGACGACGCCCGGAGCGGTGACAGAGAAGTGAGTAGCCACCACAGCGCTGCTGACATTGATCGAATTCGAAGTGCCTGTAATTGAAGCCGTGACTGTGTCGGTCACTGTGATGGTTTGGCTGCCAGGGGTTTTTAGCGTAGCCAAGAAGCTCCCCGTTCCGTTTGTCAGCATCGAGTTGGCTGGAAGCACAGCCTGACCGTCGGTGCTCGTAAAGTGCGCCGTGCCAGAGTAGTTGGTTGTCGGGTGGTTCGAGGCATCGAGCGCAGTGACTGTAAGACTGACAGCTGTTCCGGCGGTGGCGGTGGCCGGAGCGGTGACGGAGAAGTGAGTAGCCACTGCAGCGCTGACACTGATCGAATTCGAAGTGCCTGTAATTGAAGCCGTGACTGTGTCGGTCACCGTGATGGTTTGGCTGCCGGCGGTTTTTAGCGTAGCCGAGAAGGTCCCCGTTCCGTTCGCCAGCATCGAGTTGGCTGGAAGCACAGCCTGACCGTCGGTGCTCGTAAAGTGCGCTGTACCAGAATAGTTGGTTGTCGGGTGGTTCGAGACGTCGAGCGCAGTGACTGTAAAACTGACAGCTGTCCCGGCGGTGGCGGTGGCCGGAGCGGTGACGGAGAAGTGAGTAGCCACTGCAGCGCTGACATTGATCGAATTCGAAGTGCCTGCAATTGAAGCGGTGACTGTGTCGGTCGCCGTGATGGTTTGGCTGCCAGGGGTTTTTAGCGTAGCCAAGAAGCTCCCCATACCGTTCGTCAGCATCGAGTTGGCTGGAAGCACAGCCTGACCGTCGGTGCTCGTAAAGTGCGCCGTGCCAGAGTAGTTGGTTGTCGGGTGGTTCGAGGCATCGAGCGCAGTGACTGTAAGACTGACAGCTGTTCCGGTGGTGGCGGTGGCCGGAGCGGTGACGGAGAAGTGAGTAGCCGCTGCAGCGCTGACACTGATCGAATTCGAAGTGCCTGTAATTGAAGCCGTGACTGTGTCGGTCACCGTGATGGTTTGGCTGCCGGCGGTTTTTAGCGTAGCCGAGAAGGTCCCCGTTCCGTTCGCCAGCATCGAGTTGGCTGGAAGCACAGCCTGACCGTCGGTGCTCGTAAAGTGCGCTGTACCAGAATAGTTGGTTGTCGGGTGGTTCGAGACGTCGAGCGCAGTGACTGTAAAACTGACAGCTGTCCCGGCGGTGGCGGTGGCCGGAGCGGTGACGGAGAAGTGAGTAGCCACTGCAGCGCTGACATTGATCGAATTCGAAGTGCCTGCAATTGAAGCGGTGACTGTGTCGGTCGCCGTGATGGTTTGGCTGCCAGGGGTTTTTAGCGTAGCCAAGAAGCTCCCCATACCGTTCGTCAGCATTGAGTTGGCTGGAAGCACAGCTTGACCGTCGGTGCTCGTAAAGTGCGCTGTACCAGAATAGTTGGTTGTCGGGTGGTTCGAGGCGTCGAGCGCAGTGACTGTAAAACTGACAGCTGTTCCGGCGGTGGCGGTGGCCGGAGCGGTAACGGAGAAGTGAGTAGCCGCTGCAGCGCTGACACTGATCGAATTCGAAGTGCCTGTAATTGAAGCGGTGACTGTGTCGGTCGCCGTGATGGTTTGGCTGCCAGGGGTTTTTAGCGTAGCCAAGAAGCTCCCCATACCGTTCGTCAGCATTGAGTTGGCTGGAAGCACAGCTTGACCGTCGGTGCTCGTAAAGTGCGCTGTACCAGAATAGTTGGTTGTCGGGTGGTTCGAGACGTCGAGCGCAGTGACTGTAAGACTGACAGCTGTTCCGGCGGTGGCGGTGGCCGGAGCGGTAACGGAGAAGTGAGTAGCCGCTGCAGCGCTGACACTGATCGAATTCGAAGTGCCTGTAATTGAAGCGGTGACTGTGTCGGTCGCCGTGATGGTTTGGCTGCCGGCGGTTTTCAGCGTAGCCGAGAAGGTCCCCGTTCCGTTCGCCAGCATCGAGTTGGCTGGAAGCACAGCCTGACCGTCGGTGCTCGTAAAGTGCGCTGTACCAGAGTAGTTGGTTGTCGAGCGGTTCGAGGCATCGAGTGCAGTGACTATAAAGCTGACAGCTGTTCCGGTGGCGGCGGTGGCCGGAGCGGTGACGGAGAAGTGAGTAGCCGGCGGGTGTCCGCCACACGCCGCGAGGACGCGCAAACTGGAAATCGATATTAGAACCAACAGGGATTTTTTCATGACCCCTCCCGGAGAATGCAGATGTCGTACAGGAGGCCCGGGGCCGGATTATCCAGGCGGGAAACGATGAAGCCGCACTCTGGGCACGCCAGGCCGATAGCCAGCTGCTGGAGGAATCTGAAGGTGAGCCCCTAAGGAATCACAGTGATATCCCGCCCTTCCGTTTGCTGGGAGCAACCAATTCCGAGAACCGCGGATTGAGTTGTGTCGTTGCAAGGCAATCACCTCGAGTTTGAAAACAAACTTAGGTTTGATTTCGTGTCTGCACCACTAGGGAATTCCCTAGTGGTCGGTTTCGTTCCACTCTCATATAAGCGAATGCAGCCTGAATCGCCGCGAAAAGAAGCCTGCGAACGGCTCTTCCGGGCGACTGGGAGAGCCGGACTCAAATCGTGCGTGAAGGCAGTGAATTCTAGGAGGAGCTAATGGCTAAAGCAAAACGACAGGCAAGAAGGTCGGCCCGCAAGACGAGACGGGTTGCGCGACGGGTTGCGCGCCGGACACGCCGGACGGGGCGGAGGATCGCGCGCCAAGCACGTCATGTTGCACGTAAGGGTGCACGCCGCATCCGCCGCACAGGACGAAAAGTCATACTCGCGAAGCGGATCATCGCGCGCCGCGGGGTTGAGCCAGGACCAGAGCCCGCGGAGGAGACGCAGGGCTGAGGTTTATTGCAATGCCGGCGAGCGAGCAGCCGACCCGATTATGGCCGGGTTCGTCAATCAACTTCCAGCATACTGGCCGATTCGAGCCCGGCTCCCGTCGGAAAAAGGGTCGTCAGCGGTGTACACCTATCAAATTTTCCAAGCATGGGGCAGGATCCTCAATGGTCAGCAACCCTCTCTTTCGATAGAAATCACTCGTGAAATGCCCCTTGAAATGTCCGGGCTGTTACGCTTATGACGACGCACACCTAGGGGGCGCACGGACATTGCGCGACCTGAACGATAGAAGAGGCCAAGTCCGGCAGACGGAGTTCTTGAAGTCGTCGATCAGTTGAAGCCCTTGCACTTATCTATCGTCGAGGGTGATCCGCCGGAGCCTAAGTACTAGAACCTTCCGTACCATTGACGATTATTCTGCTCGGCTAATAATGCAACTGTTCGCACTTTCATCACTTCGGATGTTTTCTGCTGATGAAATGTTGTGATCGAAAGATCGACGGCCAGCTGTGGGTTGGACGGCGGCTAGCCAAGAGCTACCCACTTTCAGCGGCTGATTTAAGAGCATCCTCTGCCTGTGACTGTGGCCGCCAGCGGACCAATTTTGCTAATGGTTGACAAGGAATGATAGCGCCATCGATGAATTCAGAACGCCGCCAAACTCCACGGACCACACTGAACAGGCTCGCCTATATCAACCTTGAGTCGAATAACGGCGCTATCGTGTTGAACGTTTCTGACGGTGGACTCTGTTTTCACTCCGTTGATCCTGTTCGACTGAGCGAGACAATTCATTTCTGGTTCCTGGACCACAATCACCGAATCGAAGCGGACGGCAAACTGGCATGGATGGATGAGACGCAAAAGACAGGGGGCTTGCAATTCACTGCTCTGACCACGGAGGCTCGCTTACAAATTCGTGATTGGATAAGCCAACCTGCGGCGCCGCGTACCGCTGGCGGGAGGTCGGCACCCTTCGCACTCATCAACGTCTGAATTGCAAACCTTCAGTGCTAAGTCACCTAAACAGAAGTCCTATGCGGGATAGTTCTGTCCCGCGCGAGGTGCGTTCACAAAATTTAAAAGCACGCGCGCTCTTGAGCGGGTTCTCTGGTGGTTTGATCTTCGGAATTCTTGTTTCCGCACTTTTAGCGGCTGCATTCTTGCTTCACACCTATCGTCGCGAGTTCGGTAGGTCGCTTATTCGGTGGGGCGAACGATTAGGGGCAAGATATGAGGCGCCAACGGTGTCGTCGGCGTCGAGCACAATAACACCACCCGCGTCGCCAGTGTCTCCGCTTAAGGAAAGGGCCCTAACGCAGCCCCTGGCAAAATCGGCTAGACCTCTGCAGGAGAAGATCGAGCCCCCGCCGCCGGCCAATGTTGCCCGCGCGCCCACCATTACCGCTACCCCTTCGACTCCCGCGATTCCATCACAGCCTCCGCCGACGTCTTTGCCGATAACCGCCATCGAGCCCAACGCTAGCCACATATCGGAGAAAGCTGGCACGGTTCCGGAGCTCGGATCGACGAGCCATCCCGGTGCCCACACTGAGGACTCCAGGGCAGAGGATGCCAGATCGTTGTCGACAAAGTTTCTCGAAGTCGGAAAGTTTCGTGACGCAATATGGGCTAATAAAACAACGGACAAACTCACACAGCTCGGATTTCATGCGACTGTAATTCATCGAGGTCACCTGTGGATGAATTCTTACCAAGTACTTGTAGGCCCGTACGGCAATGAAGCCGAGGCTGAATTGGCACACGCGAATCTAGTGTCCCGCGGCTTTAAGCCCCGATCTTACGAAAGGGGCTCCCGGTCTCTTACGTTTTCCTCTGGGCTGACGGTCAATGGCGCACGCCTGCCTGTAGGCGATTTCGTTATCACATGGGAATCCTATGTACCGGATGCAATTGTGAAATTTGAGAAGGACGGGAGCGTGATTGGCACAACAGAGGGAAAGTGGGAGAAACGCAGTGTTAAGTATGAAGACGATGCGATTGTCTACAGAAAGAATTCTGATGGATCGCGGACCCTTCTTGAACTTCGATTCGCCGGTATGAGCCAAGCTCTCGTATTCGGTAAATCATCCTAATCGACCACATCCTGGCTTGATATTGGACCGAAGCTGCGGGGAACAAATTTCAGTCTGCCACTTTGATTTCCTCTGCGCTGTCAGGGATTCCTTCCGGTGCGCTTGTGTGTTCTATGAGTTGCGCCGCTCAAACCGTCCCTCGATCCGATCAGCAGGGGCAACTGGTCGCGAATGACAGGCAATACACCCTGAGCACGAAAATCATCGGGGTCATGCTTGGCAAAATTTACGCATTACCCGCACTAGCGAACCTGCCCGAGAGGAGGCTCAGCACGCCCATCGGGAAAAAGGAAACTTTAATTTGTAGGGACGAACGCTCGCATTCGAAAACCGATTACGCTGCCGCAGTCCTAAAGGGTTCTACGCGATGTGCGGTATTGAATTGACGATTTGATCTGCCATCATATGTAAGTGGTGCTGGGATGATTCCTGAGGAAGTGAAACCTCCCGACGCTGAGCCCTCCGCTAAGAACGACGAAGAAACTCAACCGGACGACTCACCGCAAGAAGAACCCTGACAAAATCAGAGGCGAAGTTATTCAAGAGAATGTTTCCCGATATTCTCCGAGAGACTTATTAGAGGGGAAAAGCGGCCGACCGACAAAAGTTTCAGAACCCGACGAATTGGCATGAAGTGCCAGGGCTAACTCAAATCAGGTTTGCTCTTCCCAGCCCGTAACGGTGGGAAACGTGTTACTGTGCGACATGACTAAATCGCATCGCCGTGGCTCCTCTTTCGAGAGTGTCTCACGACGATGCTATCCCCTCTGCTTTTAATTAAGGACCAAACTTCCCAAACATCTGTGCGAGCCTTGAAGGTTATCTGAACGTGCCAGTTCAGGCGTTCTTGGGGTTCGACGCAGTTTGAGAGTTCCGCCCACACGCGGAAGCCGCCGAGGAAGGCGTTTTGGTTGTTACCAAGTCGTGTCCCGGGCGCCAGCTTCTTTAATTTCTTGATATTTCCACCTTCTCACCGACTCCTGGATATTTTCACACTAGATTCGGTGGAATATGCAGGAAATCGTCCAGCACTAGATATCAGACCTGCGCGCGGGGTCGAGGGGCTCAGCCCATCGCCTCAATTGCCGGTATTAGGTCTCTGGAGATGAGAGCTTTAGAAACGTAACCCCAAGCACCTGACTCTGCAGCGGTACGCGCGAGCTCAAGCGACTGATACACCGTAAGAATGAGAATTTCTGACGTCGGAACTTTTTCCCGAATTAATCGGCAGGCGCTGAGACCGTCAAGCTTGGGCATCTCAATATCTAGCAGTATCCACCGCCGGCTTTAGCTTGATGGCTTTCTGTACAGCCTCATCTCGATTTTTCGCCAATCCGCAAACTGATCAGTCGTCATGCCGTTTCCCAGGAGCGTTTTTTAGAAAAGTTCTGAAAGGTTTACTATCATCTGCAATTAGAATCCTAGCCATGTCTGCTCCGGTACAAATCGCACTGGCATGGAAGATGAAGTGAACGGCGAGAGAATGAAGGAACACAACCGGTTCGTGCGCAAAACAAAAAAAGGGCGGCTCCGCCTCCCAGGTGAGCCACCCCAGAGCCCAGTCCTACTCCGCAACCTTATAGAAGGTCACGGACACCTCCAATAGTACGAATTCTCTCAGTCTTTTCCGGTCGGCCTGAAGGGCGAGGTCGAGAAGGACGACATAACGTTCTTGACGGTCGACTTCTTCGACTGCTAACGACTCGCCTAGGATGTTTTGCCTAACAGGCCGAAGGTTTCACACCACGACAACTACCCGACGACGAGAAAAGACAGCGATGATGAACGAAAACGTGCAAGAGAAATCACAGTGTCCAGTTGCCCGCTGCCGGCTCAACCGCTCGATGCAACACTCCTCTAATCTGTTGATCCGATTGCGTTTTTCAAAGAGACCTGATCCTTCCGGCTGCACTCAATTAAACCTAGACAGGGCTGTGTTTTCTTTGAATCAGCGCTCTCGAACGAATTTAGCCGTTGAAACACCTGCAGATTGGACTTCGGGCCGGTGCTGCGTCGACCCATTGAGACCACCCCTCTTATCACTACCTATCTCAAAATGAGATAGGTAGTGATAGTGTTATCAACATCTACAGAGGACTCTACGAAAACTAGCTCCACTCCTCCCTGCCAATCTGCACGTGGCCATTTTGCATGTAGCGCCTTATAAAACTCCCGACTTGCAACTTATTTGCACAGGGGTGTTGTTGCATAATGAGGCGATAATGAGACATTATTTCGTCCAAGAGTAGGGCAACCGTTGTCGTCAATCCGAATTCTCATAACTGATGATTACGCAGACTGGCGACGCCAAATCCGTTCGGTGCTTCAGGCGCGGCCAGAATGGCAAGTCATCTCCGAGGCGTCGGATGGTTTAGAAGCTGTTGAGAAAGCCCAAGACCTGAAGCCGGACTTAATTCTGTTGGACATTGGTCTCCCCAAATTAAATGGAATCGAAGCCGCCCGGCAGATACGACAACTCTCCCCGAGCTCCAACATTATCTTCCTAAGTCAGAACACTGATCTCGACATCGTCCGAGCAGCCTTGAGCACGGGCGCCCACGGTTACGTTCATAAGATAGACGTCTTAAGGGATCTTTTGCCTGCTATCGAAGCTGTTCTGCAGGGTAGGCAATTTGTAAGCAGCAGCATAAAAGGCTACAAGCGCCTGCACACGTCCTAGCAACGAAAGCCCCTCACCGCCATGAAGTCCTATTCTATCCTGATGATGCGGTTTTTCTGGACAGCTGCGCTCGTTTTATTGCTGCCGCTCTAGATGCCGGTAATGTGGCAGCCGTTGTTGCTACCGAATCGCACAGGGATAGTCTTTTTCAAAGATTGAAGGCAGAGGGCCTGGATGTTGATGCAGAAATTAAACACGGAAGGTACATTTCGTTGGATGTTGCCAAAACTCTCTCCACCTTCATGGTCAATGACATGCCCGACTGGGAACGCTTTTTCGAGGTTGTGGGTGGTCTTGTCAGTGGAGCCGCCAAGGCAGGGAAAGGAGAGCATTCCCGGGTTGCGATGTGGGGAGAATGCGGGCCTTTGTTGTGGGCGGAAGACAAAGTGGACGCAGCGATCCGGCTTGAACAACTCTTGAACCGGCTAGCTACAATCTACGAGTTTGATGTTCTTTGCGCGTATGCGTTGAGCAGCTTTCACGGCGAGGAACACGAGCACATTTTCGAGAGCATCTGTGCGGAACACTCAGCCGCTTATTCTTGGTGAGAAGTAAGACTCAATTCTACGTTAACCTGCCGCGGCGGCGTCTCCCTTTGCGAGTTGGCGCAACTCTTCTTCCGGAACAGCAAATTCGAGCGGTAGGAGCCTCTCCGTTATTTTATTTTAGGAAAGCTTTGCAGAAGATACCTGCGCCGTCATCGTATTTGATCCGATTGTCGGCGCAATGGATATCGCTGTGGCAATCACTGGGCAGAGGGTGATCAGGTGTTTTCCAAAAGACTGAAAGAACCGGTTCGTTAGGCCGCCCTCATATCCGGCGATTCGGAGCCGTCTGAGCGCTTAAGCCGATAGAATCGGGCGTCGCAATTGAGGCAGCGGAACGGACGGACTCCGATCGGACGTAGGAAATATGGACAGGGCCGCTTGGAATCAATCTTCATTTCTAATTCTCCGAACCCCGGGTCCACTCACGGCTAAATCCTTTAGGGCGATTCCTCCTGTCAACATATTACTCGCTCAGTATGTAAACTGCGATGCGATCTCTTATACATCCAGGGCAATCCCCGAGGGCGGGCCGTGCCAGAATTTGCGACTCGGAAGTGGCATCCCCGCGCCGCTGCTACAGAAGGCATAAATGGGTGATCGGGCCTTCAACCCTGCGGTTTGTCCTTCGGGCTGGTGGAAGCATCCCAATCTGTAATCCAGATTCTCGAACGACGATTCGAAAGGCCGAGAACCACTGAGTAGTTCCAGGTCGACCAACGTTCAGGAATATCTATAAAGTACCCAGCCGAGGGATAACATTAGCTACTAAAATATACTCTGCGAACCGGAAGCTTAGTCCCAGTCTGCTGATCTTGCATTCACCTTAGCTCTCCTCTCGACTTATGAAAGGCAAACCATTTTCGTCAGGGTATAGAATTTCATCTTCTAAAAGAAAGGCGTCAATGGTGAACTGCCTTATATTTTTTTCCGAGACTCCGAACAAATGCAAGGCTTTCGGATTTGCGGAAACAAATCGGTGATCAACGTTCGTCACAACAATTGCATCGAGGGAACTTGCCAGCAACTCCCGCAAATCGTTCTCTCTTGTGCGACGTGCATCCTGGAGTCTTCGGGTTTTCTCAAGGACATTCTTTCCCCGTTCCGTGAGCGTGTTCAGTGCCCTCCGGAGATGTACCGTCACTTCTTTCGAAGCGACAAAAAGTTGCGAACTGAATTTGGTGATCTTGCCCTTCTTCACAACAATTCCATCGAGGGAGCTTGTCGGCAACTCCCGCAAATCATTCACCCTTCCCCGACGTGCATCCTGTAGTCTTTGGGTTTTTTCGAGGATATTCTTTCCCCATTCCGTGAGCGTGTTCAGTGCCCGCCGAAGATGTACCGTCACTTCTTTCGAAGCGAGAAAAAGTTGCGAACTGAATTTGGTCATTTCCATAGCACGCTAGGGCGTCAACAAAAAACTCAAAATCACCAGCGTTACTGCCATTAAACCGGTTAGTCTAAGCACCGAGTCAACAACTTCGGGAACTTCCTTTCGCGGGATCACCTTGGTGCTTCTGTTACGAAGGTGGGGCGACTTGGCTTCGCATTTCATCATCTTCCTCGGGAAGGGGAACTGGCTACATTCTCGAGGAGTGTCGTAAGTTTGGAGGCAAATACCCATTTGTCCTCTTTCCTATGGCCGCCGCTCACCGAAGAGGAAAAGGCGGCCCTCCTCCACCCAAAAGTCAACAGGGGTCTGATTTCGGACGGTAATAGTCACGTCAGATTTCGGAAGTTATAGTGTTCCGGTCTCCGCTGCTACTAGGGATTTCCCTAGCTGCCCAGGGACACGGCTTTGTCCAAAAAGTTGAGAAAGAGTCTGCGATATGGATTCACTGAGCGGGTGAAATCGCTATCGAAGGAGGCTGTGGGCCCTCTGGGCGCGCAGTAGATCACCAAAACAGTCCGTCGGAGCGTTTTCCCCGTTCGTCTCACTCGATTCCCAGCCGCCAGCGGGGACGCCCGTCAGCTTTTCCCGTTGTTGCGTGGCGTCCATGAGATAAGCGTAAATGCGGACGTTCTGTGCGAAGAGACGTGTGAGGGCCTCCAGAAGTCTCCCCTCAAGATT
Organism: uncultured Acidobacteriota bacterium; assembly: GCA_963767205.1. Classification (GTDB taxonomy): domain Bacteria; phylum Acidobacteriota; class Terriglobia; order Acidiferrales; family UBA7541; genus Palsa-295. Next base: position 23,760 of record CAVYDF010000015.1, on the reverse strand, counting down.
GCCGCAAAGGTCCTCAAACGCGCGAATGATCAGAGAAAGATTGGCTTCTATTACGGCCTGACGCTCGTTCAGGGTGAGCACTGAACTGCCGTGGTTACATAGGTTCCGCCATCAGTTCGTCAGGCGCAAGAAGCTGTCTGCGCCAGCCGCGGTAAGGTTTGTCAGCGGCATAACGCCAGTACCGTCCGCGTTGCTGATCCAGATATTGACAGTTCCGTTGGAATTGGCAGCATCGGTTACCGGCGCAGGCGCGGCTGGAATTGAACACGATACTGGGTACTGCTCGCCGACCAGATTACAGTGCCAAAACTATCTGCTCAACTGGCAGTCAGCTTCATCACCAGCGATCAGGCTTGAGCCATCAGCATCAGTTCATGACCCAGATGTTCAGCGTGTTATTTGGAGAAATACTGTCGCTTCCATCCAACGAGCGGTTGGATTGAAAGGCAATCTTCGTTCCGTCTGGTGAGATACGCAGGCCGCACAGCGGTCGCAACGAGAAGAGTTGTGAGGGGAGCAGTTCCTGAACCGTTCGCGTTCGACACCCAGATGTTAGCTGATCAGGCCGGAGCTGCCATTGCTTCCGTCAAAGGCCCGATCCGAATCGTAGGCAACTTTCGTTCCATCCGGGGACCATACGGGGTCGCTAGATCCCAGTGCAGCCGTAAGGCTCGTCAGTGGAGTGGCACTCGAGCCGTCGGTATTCATCAGCCAAATGTTGGAACGGCCGGCGGTGTTAGCTGCGTCGCTTCCATCTAAAGCTCGTCCAGACGCAAACAGAATCTTGGTGCCATCGGGAGAAAAAACCGGGGCTACGCTGTCCGCTGCGATGGCGGTGATCTGGGTGAGTGGAGATGACATGAGAGCCGTCCGAATTCATTAACCCAAATGTTGGCTGTAATATTGGTATTGGCATTGTCGCTACTGTCCAGGGTGCGTCTTGACTGAAACGCGATCGTACCACCGTCAGGAGAGAAGATGGGAACAGAACTGTTGGCGTCCTGCGCGGTGATTCGGGTCAAAGCGGTCGTGTTTCGCCCGTCTGAATTCGTCAGCCAGACATTGCCTGTGTCGTTGGTATTGACGGCATCTTTTCCATTGAAGGAGCCGGAGGACTCGAAGGCGATCTGGTTGCCATCCGGTGAGAAAATAGGATTCTGGGCAATTGCGCCACTGGTAGTGAGGCTGGTCAACGGAGTGGCAGAGGAACCGTCCAGATTCACTACCCAGATGTTGCTGACGTTGCCGCCAACAGGTGAGTCGCTGCCGTTGAGGGCTCTTGCCGATTGAAACGGCACGGGCGAGACTTGGACAGCATGATGGCCGCCGCCGCCGCATCCCCAGATGAGACAGACGGCAACGGCGAGTGGCAGGAATGCTGACAGGGAAGGGGATGACTGCTTTGCTTGTACCACCGTTGCCTCCTGAAACTTGTCAAGTACGGGGTTAGTTCTTGCGCTAGATGTGAGCGGTACGTCATGACTCCTCGGCCATAACCGCCCCAATTCCGATCGCGAATTGCAATACCGGGAGCAGAACAGCAAAGCGAGTAAGAGAGCTATCCTTGGCTAGTCAACATTCTCTTCATGACTTCCACTCGGGATTTCTGCAGCACGTCGCTGCGGCGGGTACGATCTCAGTTACATTCGCCTGATGCCCACCCCAACCGGCCGCAAGATTCGGTTCGTCACAAACCGCCTACTCAGATTCGGTGAACACTATTACAACACCCAAAGCACCGCTTATAACTTGACCGCCGGCGAGGTTGAGATAAACGACTCCGACAAGGATAAGAGCTCTGGTGTGCTCTATCCTGCGGTGCAGTTGATTATCAACAAAGAAGGACAACTAGAATTCCAGCTGAACCAAAATCCCTGGAAGCTAGTCAACATAATCGACTGGCATAAGGCCGGCACTCACGAAGAGAGTCGTTGAACGTCAACGGCTGCACCATGGTTCTTGAACTCTCTTTGTAGAGGGGTTCCTCGTCGTGAAGAGTCAGTCTAGGCCAGTCTTGTGGTTTGGTGGACTCCTGTTGTCACTACCGCTGGCCGGATTTCCTTGTTTCCTCAAACCCAATCGCCGCCGGCCTCCGCTGAAGTGCTCGCTGGGAATAAGTCCCACGTAGCGGGATACCGGGTTTCCATGCACGAACTGCTGGGGCTCACCCAGAAAGGTTTCTGTCGCTGGCCCGTCTGGCTGGTTAACTGATGTCGACCCAGCCTGTTACTTTTGACAATATCCCGCGACGCCTACGACGCTCACAATTTGCTTAACCTTCATTTCGCCACGCAAGAACGGTAAGGAGATGCATCGTGGTAAAGCAAAACGACCCGCTCAAGCCCAACAAACAAGAATACAATCTCTTCTCTGTTATGGGCCAGAAACTCACGGGGCACGCAATAGCGCTCATAATCGCCTCAAACGAGGCAGATGCCGAATACTACGCGCTCCATGAACTCGGTTTTGTCACTCTGTCCGCAACTTCCTTGGTGAGCGACTCGGTACACATTAGATGATGCCAGATTATTGGGGATAGAGATCTCGACACCTATCCGGTAGACCGAGTGTTAGGGCTTACCACCGGCTCTGTTGCATCCTCGTTCAGCGAGGAGCCTAGCCAACGGAAAATTCCTTGTTGCGGTCATTCCAACGCGTTCACTTCCCTAAATCATCCAGCTGCTTCGACAGCGCCTCTTCCTTTGCCTTTGCTGCACCCGCATCGATCGTCGCATCAATTTCATCGCCCAGCGCAGTAACGAGCTTCGTGTTCGTCTTCAGGTATTCAGGATAAGGTGTGATCTCGGACGGGTCTTGTGGGCCTAACTATTCGATAGCGAGGACGATCCTCATCGATTTCCATTAACGTCGCCAAAACACTAGGGATTTCCCTAGTTGTAGCTCACAACGCAATCCTCTAAAAGCGATTCATAATTCAATTTCGCGCTTCTGATAGTCATTATTTCTTATGGTGTTTCAATGAAATTGGGTATCAGTCTAAGTTGGTTTGCTGACTGCAGAGTCATGTCAGCACGAACCAAAGTCGGGAAGATTTTCCTTTCGGTGCTAGTTTCCCTCCTGTTAATTGGCATTGTTTCTTCAGAGTTCCCAGAACATCTGTCTCTAGTAGATAACACCGCAAACGACTTTACAGTCCCCACAACAAGTATCGTGGTCGCACGCATTTTCCCATCTGCTGGCGGACCTTTTCGAATCGCTGATATAGATTCCAGCCATCCTGGGTCCACGTTGTATTCCCCAAGTCTGATCCCGTTCAAAAAAGCAGCACCGCATTCCTCAGAACTTCTCATTCTTTACTCCGTCCCCGAACATAGCGCGGATCGCCTCTTAGGTTCAGCCAGCGAAGCCACGGTCACGATTCCCCCAGGAGGGAAATGCTGAGGGGAAGATACTTATGGAAAACGTATCTGTACACGGGAAAAGCTCACGATTACTTATCGCAGATGACCACGCCATGTTCGCTGAAGCATTGCGGGCCTTTCTGGAAAAAACTCATACCGTCGTAGGGCTGGTGCGGGACGGTCATGCCATGGTGACGGAGGGGATTCGACTTCGACCGGACGTAATTGTTGTGGATGTCGGTATGCCGCTCTTGAATGGGCTCGATGCGGCCCGAAAAATCAACGTACAAGCTCCTGACATCAAATTCGTTTTCCTGACGATGCGAGACGATCCAAATCTTGCTGCTGCGGCTCTCGAACTCGACCCAATCGGGTTTGTGCTGAAACACTCGGCCGGACAGGAACTGCTAAAGGCGATCGATCAAGTCTTGCATGGCAAGTCCTATCTGACGCCCAAGCTGAGAGCTGGAGACTGGGTTGAAACGAAAGCTCGGGCACGGCAATTCTCGAAGGAAATGACCCCGCGACAAAGGGACATTGTTCAGTTGCTCGGTGAGGGGCGATCCATCAAGGAGATCGCCCGTCTCTTGGGCATAAGTGAGAAAACTGCGGAGTACCACAAACACCACATCATGAAAGCTTTCAACCTTCAGAGCAACGCTGCCCTGGTCTTATTTGCTTTGAAGCAGGGATTGATCTCGCTCCCAAAAGGAAGATGACATGGACGTACAGACCGACGAACGCCTCCTGATAAGCATCGAAAGTTACCTGATCGAACTTGTGTGTAACGTCAAAAGTACGGACGAAGTGAACCTGGTTGCGGAGCTATTGGTGTCGGTGCAGGGCGCTCTCCGGCATTTGGCCCAAGAGCCAATCAGCAGCCGGATCCAGGAGGAAAATTACTCCTGGTTTGTAGATCGTGTCAGGTGGAAAACGTGACAGAGTTTAGCGCCGAGATTAACATCCATTTTCCCGCTCGGAGAGTCTGGACGAGCCCCCCTGTTGCTGTTCCCAGAGCTCGCGGTTTGTTTAGGTTGCGGCTTTAGGAATTTTGAGCTTCCATAAACTGAGTTGGGTCAGCTAGCAGAAAGATTGCAAAGTGGTGCTTGAGGCTATTTAAAGCCCGTCCACTGGAAGCACGCCCACCTCCGCTGAGCCGTCCGCATGTTCTAGAAATTACTCCTTCGCAAATATATCGGAACTAGGCATTCCCCTAGTTGTGCAGAGATCGAGATAAACGTAGGTTGTGAGAGTGATGGTTTTCCTCCAACGACTGAGTCGTTGACGGCTGCGCCTCAAAAGGGTGGAGGTGCGAGCGACTGTTTTTCTCTTAGGAGCCTCCTTTGAAAAAGTTGCAAACACTGTTCATCGCCGTGTTTCTAAGCGCTGCGATCACCTCCGCTGGCCCCAAACCGCAGTCAGGCAACAACTCTATTCACCCCATCGCAGGATCTCGTTCGTGGGTGCCGACAAGGTTTTGACGATGGATTCATTATTGAGGGCGCTAACCTTTGGACCTTGCCCCTCCAATAAGCCTTGCCCGACACAGGCCCGAGCCGTTGTCAGTTAAGGCCAAGCTGATGATTTTGACTTCAGGCCGTAAGACCAAGCTAAGAAGCCAAATTCGATTCTCGGAGAACAACAAACGTTCGGCCAGCGAACAACACACGCTGGTAAGGAGAAATTTCATGACAGTAAAAAACCCAAGAGAACTATTCGTGATGCTACTTAGTGACGCACGGCAGAGCACCGAGCGGTCGACCAAGTTTTATCAGGAGATCAGCCTGGCAGCCCAGGATCCAGACATTAAAGAAGCACTGGAATCGCGGTCCTGGATCGCGGAAAAGGATTTGAGCGCGATCGATCGGTGTTTCGAACTGATCGGCGAGCAGCCAGTGAAGCTCAGCGGGCGTCTCCAAGAGGTGTTTATTGAGGACTTCCGCAAAGAATTAGCGGAGATACAGAACCCGATAGCAAAACATATCTTCGTCTTAGCCAAAGTTAACCACCTAATCCATCTTCGGATTGCCGAGTATGTAGCGCTGGTAGCAGCGGCTGACGTAACTGGGCACTATGCCGTTGGTGTTCTCCTGGAGAGTTGTCTGGCAGACAAGCTCGCGTTTGTAGAACGAACGCGACGTCTCATCAGGAACTTCGTCGCGACCAAGCTGGCGGCAAAGGGCGCCACTGCATAACGACGCTTGATGAGTCCGTGAACTACCTGGCTGAAAACACAGCCTGAGTCGCTGTGAGAGAAGCGGTTGCTAGGTTACTTGATACATGAGCGGCCCTTCCAGTGACTGAGAGGGCCGCTCTCAAATGTTGCCCGACGTTATATTTATTGTTGAATTCATCGTATCGTCGGTCCAAAAACCCTGGTGGACGGGATGGAGATTTCAATGGCGACAAGTTGAGTGCGGCCTCCTTTTGTGAGGTGTTTGAACGAGCGTCGCTTCTGAAGATTCCCGATGGCCAGGATTGATTGCTCTAAATCAACCGAAAAGGATGCCAATCATTGTGTTTCCATGGGGGCTGACTTTCAGATTCCTCAAGCAGCTAGCTATCGGTCTCTGGCTGTTTTCACCTCTTTTGTTCGCCTTGGTCTTGGTAATCTTGCTGCTTGGATATCTCGCCGGCAAAGCGGAGGGCTGGTCTCGCTTGCATAGTTTCTATTGGGCATTCGTTACAGCAACGACAGTTGGGTACGGTGATTTACGTCCAACCAAGAGAAAACCCAGGATCATTGCCATTCTCATAGCCGTCCTGGGATTGCTTACTACGGGCATCATCATTGCATTGGGTGTACTTGCCGCAACAAAGGCCTGGAACAGAAGTTGATCCGACTGCAAACCAAGAATAGGTGTTGAGACATCCTCTCCCTGCGGTTGATAGCCGGGTCACTTTTTTGCCCGACGGCCGGCGCTTCGCCTTCATGCGGGTCGCAAAAAGCCCAAAGCAAATGACAGTCTGAAACACAAACAAGTATAACCGCAGGGGTGAGGCTAATTCATAAATGGAATTTACCACGCTTGTGCCCGTTTTGAAACGGAATGGAGTTTAGGCCTGCGGCCGGAGGATGGGATCCATTCCCAACGCTTCAGTGATGCGGCACGATTCGACCGAAAGCGTTCATCGTGCCCGTGTCGTCGGGTAAGTATGCATGGTGGATTTTCCTCGCGCACCAGCATCCGCTGACGTACAGAAGTCGCATAAGACCCACTCCAAAAATTGCAGAGAAGAGGAGTAGTGCCAGAAACGAGCCGAGGCAAATCAAAACGGCAATTGGGTAAATCAAGAGTTCCAATTCAAGAGTATCAGGTGATGGAGGCGCCATTGCGTTTCTCCCTAGAAAGCAAACGACTCACAAGATGTTCATTCAGATGGGCTCTGTAGGTCGCTGATTTGCCTGCCTTGAACTTCCCGGAGAGCAATAAGAACGGGTGCGGCTCCCTACTCGATGGTCGGAACCGCACGGGGTCTTAGCTGCCGGCTAGTCCTTTGTTCAGCAGAACCTTGACCTCAACGCGACGGTTTTCTGCGCGTCCGGCAGCGGTCTCGTTGGACGCGACTGCGGTCACTTCCCCCATGGCTCCAGGCGCAACAATGTGCCGAACAGGCACGTTGCAGTTCTGGAGCAAATAAGCGATTACGTTTTGTGCACGCTCCATGCTCAGCTTCTGGTTCATCGCTGCGTCGCCGCTCGAATCTGCGAAGCCCTTCACCTGAATGATGTACCCCGTGAGGTTGACGGCAGTGTGGGCTAACTCCTTCAGCGCCTCTTGATCCGCTGCGGAGATCTCGGCGCTCCCGCTTGCAAAGTGGACATCTAGTTGGTCCCTGATCTCGTACTCGCTCAAATCCGCAAAGCGCTTACTGGTCTCCTCAGCGTTGGCATCGACCTTTTGCTCGGTAGGATTTAAACCAGCCTGGATCATCTCGGCCGTTTCTAGATCGTCTCCATTGAAGGAAACCGATTTTGCAAGGACATGTGTCGGGTCTTGGCTTGTGCCGTCAACCGACACTTTGAGTCCCGGAATTAGCACAGCGGCAGACATTTTTTCCTTGCGCAGTCCAAGTCCCTTCGGCTTCTGCACCTTGGTGTCATCATTAAGGGTAACGGTTATGCTACTTCCATCGGTGGCCTTCAGGACGATCGTATCGCCCCCGCGGGCGGTGATCAGCCCCTTAACCTTAATCGTGTCATCCTGCGCATAGGCTGACATCAGCGTCACGACGCAGACTGTAAACAAGCCTAGGATGATTCTCATTCGCTTGCCTTGCATAGAGCCATCCCTCCTTTTAGCCTGTGTATCAGACCCAAACCTGACTTCCAGCCGTGCATCGAAGGTATTCCCCAGCGTCGGCCGGACCAACAATTTCAAAGAACGTTGATCAATAGATCATGCGCAATCGATGGAACAGCCTCACTTATGGCTATCGGTGGGAACTCTGTCCACTAGGGGAATCCCTAGTTCGCCATACTCTCCGGTCAGCAGAGAAGATTTCTTCAGTCAGCTTCTGGTAAACGCTTCCGGCTCAACCGGTCGATGCAACACGCCTCTAATCTGTTGATCCGATTGTGTTTTTCAAAGAGACCCGATCCTTGGGCTGCACCTGTAACCAGTCTACAAGCGAAGCCGAATATACATTCTGCGCGAGTAAGCCGTGAACGGGGCGTCAGCAAGGCGGGATAAGGCCGAAGTTGGTCAGAGACCGTGCCGGCGGTCGGCGGCCATCCTAAGGCAAGCAAAAAAATCAGTCCACTGACAAGTTCTCTCTTAGAAAAAACTCGAGCGAACCGTCACAACTAGATTCCTGGTTGCACATCCATAAGCGGCGTGTGACTAGAGCACGGGAGAAGAATAACCGGGCAGTCGAAAACTATCCTTTGCAGATGAGCCGGGACGCTCTGGCGGATAGATGTTGCGAAATCCCTCTTACCAACACTTACGGACCACGCGGGCTTGGTCGCGCCCGCTTTAATGAGGCAAATTAAGGAATCGTCTCCGTTCTATTTGCCAATCTTTACGCCTATGATTTCTCCGGAAACGACTATCTCGACGCGGCGGTTTTGCTGGCGCCCAGCTAGGGTGTCGTTATCTGCAACGGGGTTGGACTTGCCGAACCCTGTCGCCGTCACAGAACTATCGGGCAATCCCTGAGCGACCAAATAGTCGCGCACGGTATCGGCACGCTGTTGCGATAGCTTCAGGTTAAAATCGTCACTGCCCACGCTATCGGTGTACCCTTCCACAGCAAGATTTAAACCCGGGTGAGAGAGAATGATGCCGGACAGCTTAGCGAGTACGATCTGGGCTTCTGGCCGTAGATCGTATTTGCCGGTCGCAAAAAGCACATCTCCCATGTTGACCACCAATCCTCGAGGGGTGTCGCGAGTTTCCAGGACACGATTGAATTGCTCGAGAAGTTGAGCTCGTAAGTCCGCGGCAGCCTTGCGGCTCCGCTCGGCATCCGCTTGTGCTGCATCCTGCGCCGCTTTCAACTTGGCCTGCTCTGCCGCAGCGAGATCGGCCTGGCGCTGGGCCTCCGCATCACTTTTCCGCTTGGCTTCGGCCGCTTCTGCTGCCGCCTTGGATTCTGCTGCCGCCTTGGCAGCCGCTGCGACAGCCGTCTTTTCGTCCGCGACTCGCTCCGCCTCTCTGCGTTGTTCCGTAAGTCGGCGCGCGTCTTCTGCAAACTGGACGGTTTGGCGGGCGTTCGAAATGACGACCTTGTCGTCAGCTTTCTGAGCGAGAGAGTTCTCTGCCATTTGAAGACTGCCTTTCGCCTTGGAAAAGATCTCCGGCGCGTACGTATCGGCCCCGCGCGATTGAGCAATTTCCACTGCATTACGCGCTTCATACATATTCAGTGGAACGTTTTTGAGATCTAGCGTCAAGGCCAAGGGGTTTCCCATTTTCTGGTACTGACTACGTCTCATAAGCGGGTAGTCGTTCACGGGGAAGATTCTTGCCTTGGTGTTTTTCTTAAGCTCATTCTGGAGAACTACCATTTCGCTTGGGAAGCGAACGGCAAAGTAAGGCTCCGCTGTCACGAAGAGAGAAAATGTCTGGAACGCTGTCGTGGTGCCCAGTTTGCCCTTGCCATCCCTGTTGATGATAATTTCCCCGAGGTTATTGCTGCGCCCGTCCGGAGAAACGGCCCAAAGCACGTAGGTTAAGAACTCGGTCCCAAGTGCCGTGGCTGGCGCCATGTTCAGAAATTCAGCCTCCACACCTGTTGCTCCGGTTCCCGCTTTAACCTTTGCTTGGCCGCTCCCCACAGCCATCAGTCCCGTGCCCGTAAGATCTACTTCAATGGTCTTGCCCGCCGGATATCCGATGGCGGTCACGGTCTTTTTGACGGTATCCGAGGCGGAGGCCTCTTGCTGCGCCTGCTGTGCGACGGCACACGGCGAGATATAAAACATCGCAAGAAGCAAAACTCTTTTGCAGTGACGCTGCATGTCTACCTCCCTTGTACAGTGTGCGGGCAGGGTGGCCATAGCTACTGGCAATCCCGATCGCAAACTTCAGGACGGAGAACAGTATGACGACACGGTGCGCCTTATCGGGCACACTTTGCGGGATGCTATCGGAAACATCGAGACATCCCTTCGTCACTTCCCCAGTATTCAACGCGATCTTGCTCTCTGTCTTGAGTGGCTTCCAGCAAAGCGAGTAAGCACAACTACCCTGGTCAATCAATATTCTCTTGATGACTTCTTCTCGGGATTTCCCCAGCACGTTGCAAAACGTCATGAAGGCTAAGTCTAAAGCGTCGTTTCTCCGAAGATACCGCCAATCGTAGCTGCATTGCCTGCGCGGGCGGCGCGTAGGGTGCAGCGCTCCCAGCCCTGGGCACTGCATCCCACGCGACACCCCATCGCAGGAGGGGAGTCCCGCGCCGCAAGGGTTGCGCCGTCCCGACAGGATTGGAACTAGGGATTTCCCTAGGTTTAGGAAAGGGACCTCAGCAACGCAGCTGTCGGGCTCAAAGTCTGATTTCCTGTTGAGGGTTGTGTCGCTAGATTGTTGTGGACGTCGGTATGCGGCTCTTGGATGGGCTCGATGCGGTCCGGAAAATCAACGTACAAGCTCCTGACATCAAATTCGTTTTCCTGACGATGCGAGACGATTCAAATCTTGCTGCCGCGGCTCTCGAACTCGACCCAATCGGATTTGTGCTGAGACACTCGGCCGGACAGGAGCTGTAAGGCGTCGATCAAGTCTTGCATGGCAAGCCCTATCTAACCCCAAGCTGAGAGCTGGAGACCGGGTCGAAACGAAAGCTCGGGCGCGGCAATTCTCGAAGGAAATGACCCCGCGACAAGGGGCATCGTTCAGTTGCTCGGTGAGGGGCGATCCATGAAGGAGATCGCCGGTCTCTTGTCAATAAGTGAGAAAACGCTGCGGAGTTCCACAAACACCACATCATGAAAGCTTTCAACCTTGAGAGCAACGCTGTCCTGGTCTTATTGACTTGAAGCAGGGATTGATCTCGCTCCCGAAGGGAAGATGACAACGACGTCCAGACCGACGAACGGCTCCTGATAAACATCGAAGGTTGACTGATCGAACTTGTTAGCGCGTCAGGCGGGGAGGAAAATTGCTCATGGTTTGTAGATCGTAGCAGGCAGAAAACGTTACAGAGTTTGGCGCGGAGATTAACATCCATTTTCCCGTCCCGGAGGGTCCGCACGAACCCCATGTTGGTTCCCAGAGCTCGCGGTTTGTTTAGGTTTCGGCTTTACAGGGAGCGTCGGAAGCGGTGCTTGAGGCTATTAAAAGCCCGTCCCCGTCCAATCCGAACACACCGCCGAATGCCCTGCACAGATTCTCTCGTGGATGTGGCGTTCCGGTTCACGCTGAAAGCTTTTCAGCACATACCCGCATAGAATATCCACGTCGTATCTCTTGACTAGCAGGTTGCCGAGTTTTTCGACCTGAATCGCCGCCTCTGCGTTACCTTGTGCCCACAGGAGTTGGCCCATTTCTCCGAAAACTGCTACGCGGGCTTGTTCTCCTTTCCCGGCTTTTGCCGCTGTCGCAACTAGATCACCCAAGACCTTCATAAATCGACCCGGATCAGGCACGCCATTGTGCATGAACATCGCGAGCGCGTCAGCGGCATCCAACGCGATGTACCTGCTCTGCTCAATCGCAGCGTCGACATCCAAGCCGTACGCCTGCAATCGTGGAAGAAGACTGTCTCGGTGTGACTCTATCGAGACAACGATAGCTGCGTTCCCGGCTCTGAGAGCAGCCCCGATGAACAGCGTAAGGTCATCTAAGAGGCTTCGATCATCAGAATAGAAGCCAACCTCGTGGTGGGCGATCTTTAGGTCTCGTTGAAGCGATCCGACAACGACATTGCTTCGGACACCGGGGGAGGCTCCTGGGTCTGAAGTCCCGGTGAAATCGTGGCTCGTAAATCTGCCACTGACAAACCGCTCACCCCGAAGAACGACGTTCACACCCTCCAGTAGCTCTCTTTTGGCATCACTCTTGAGGATATATCCCTGGGCCCCCGTGCCCAGGGCTCCCTGCACCATCTCGGCAGAAGATTCTTGGCTTAGAAAAAGAATCTTGGATTTAGGGGAAAACTTGCGGATTTGTCGAGCGACTTCGATTCCATTTAGCGAAGGAAGCCCAATGTCGAGCAGAATTAAGTCCGGTCGCAGTTCTTCCGCTTTCTGAACTGCTTCTAATCCGTCCGAGACGTAGCAGATGATCTGCAACTCTGGCTGTTTCTGAAGTATGGACGCGACAAAACGCTGAAACGGTTCGTAATCCTCCACTACCAGAACCCGGATCAAACCCGCAGGCATCTAGTCTCCTTTTAATCTCTTCGCTCGAATCGACTGTTGGCTGCCAAGCGTCGCGGTGTGAACACCTCAATTTGAACGCGGCTTCTGAGGTGATGTAGGCGCTCGTCATTTGCAGAATGCAAAAGACGCCAGTCCTGGCTACTACCTGCACATCCCCGCAGCATCAACCTACCCCCGATAGGAAAGAGAAGGACTCAAGATTGTATTGATTGAGCAATTTTCATGCCAGTCTTACAAATAAGAATGCAGGCAAGATAGCAGGCTCCGCTCACATGGAGCCCGAAGTAATTATTCCCATGAGGTTGATTCCGTCGTTGCCTCTGAGCAACCCAACCGTAAGCTTGCTCAAGCGCAACTACGGAATGGAACCGCAGAGGGGAAGGGGATGAAATGAAGCTCGCCTATGTTGGACGTGAGAACAGCCAATCAGGTGACTGAAGCAGGATCTTGCCGCGACGCTTCACCAGGGCGCGGGTGCGTTGCCATTCGCTAATAAGGCGGCTCGCGGTGAAAACCGTAACGTTCGCAGCATCTGCCAAGTCCTCGTTGGTGATATCTACTGTGACACCGCTGGTGGTTTCCTGGCCCACAGTGCGGGCAAGCGTAATGAGAACTTCTGCTAGCCGCTGCCGAGCGGTATAGGAAACTACACCAATGTGGGACATGAGATGCCATGCGACGTAGTCTGACGCAATCAACAACGCGTTTTCCAGCAGCCTCGGATAATGTTCGACAAGGCGTCGGATTGTGGTGCGATCCCAAACCAAGGCCGAGCTTTCCGTTACCATCTCTGTGCTGGCAAGATAAGAAGGCGGAGTCGACAAAATTGTCCGCGCGCCGAATAAATCCCCTGGCCCCAGCCACTCGAGGATAAACTTCTTGCCCTCTTCTGTAACGTAAAAATGTCTCGCGCACCCTTTCGTTAGCAGGAAAAGGCGATCTGCAGGACGACCCTGTTTTATCGCAACGGACTTCGCGGCGAATTGGCGCTTTGTAGCACCCGCCAGGATTGCGTTTCGTGCAGGCCGAGCCAACCCGTCGAAAAACTGGGATTTCGTGTTCTGGAATGCAGCATCAATCTCGGAAGGCATAGTTGCTTCTCCCCGAAGGAGTACAAACAGGATTCCTCAGTGTTGGTCAGTGCGCAAGTCAGAGCTGTCTTTCTGCCGTGCGCTCATTTGTGCGAAACCCACGTACGGAATCTCGGCAATACTCATGACAGGACGACCCATCGCCACTTCTCCGAACATGAACATTTTCGGGCGCGATATCTAGTGATTTGGATGGCTTAACAACGACAGTCCGTACACCTCCCAACGGACAGGAGGCACCTGTGTGTCTATTACCCGAGGCATCGATCACCACAGGTTCCTGCGCGACTTGTATGCAGGGTGTCGGCCGAATATGACCAAAATATGTATCGGCTACCTTCACGGTAACTTGCGTAACGGGGTGTTTGGCGCAAGAAGCCAGCACAAGAGAAATAACCAGGACGATACCGAGCGAAAATTTCATCGAAGCGTTCTTTCCAAACCTACAGGTACTTGCGAAGGTCTTACGGGCGGCGCGTAAGGTGCAGCGTTCCCAGCCCTGGACACGAGACATCCTGTCGCAGGAGAGAGTCCCACGCCGCAGAGTGACTCCGTCCCGAACGTATTGGAACTAGGGATTTCCCTAAGGTCTGAGAAAGGGCGACGTAGAGATGTTCTCGACATCTCTAACGAAGTCGGCCACGTCAAGAATGTTTAACTCTTTTTTTGTTCCTTTCGCACAGACTCCTGCATTGCGCAGTCCCGCTGTTTCCTTCGGCGGGCGATGCGCCGCAATTCTCGGATTGTTCTTCCTGTCCAACCTACGAGACTCGGTTCGTGTCACTTCATCGACTCGGTGTTGCCCACCAGACATCTCTCCGATCATTCCAGACCATGATGATGTATTCGAACTCCCCGCAATTGGGGGAGGCGGGTAGCCCATTCACTTGATCCGGTCACTGCGCTGCAGGACCACTGTCGAGATCAGGCATCCCCGCACGGACACTACCGCTTTCCTGCCGCGCTTTTCCGCGACGGCAGAACTCTTGGTAATCAATCTGATCACGCATCATGATCCAGAGTCGGATTCCGAGTTTCCTGGCTGCAGCGACTCTCGCTTTCCCAAGCCCTTTCTGCACCAGTTTGCGCCGATAGAAGCGTTTCAACTCCGGATCCCGCCCGACTGCGTGCATCGCCGCTTCACACCACAGATAACGCAGCAGCGCGTTCCCTTGTTTGCTCATCGCACCCAGCCGCTGCCGGCGTCCACTGGAGTGCTCACTCGGAATCATCCCGATATAGCTCGCCAGTGCTTTCCCATCCGCGAACCGCAGCGGATCACCCAGAAACACTTCGGTGGCTAACGCGGTGATCGGCCCCACTCCTGGATGCGTTAGCAATCGTCTTGCCTGGGGATGCTGGTGGACCTCTTCCCAGACTTCTTGGTCGAGTTCCTCGATCGATCCCTGCAAGCGAGGATACAAAGTCAGCAATGCGGCTCGTCGCTCGCTGGCGTGAGGAGCCAGAGGCAACGCTCGAAGTTCGTGCTGGCCCGCTTGGTTCCATAACGAGTGGCCTCTCCTGAGACCATGGTTGAGTGCCATCGATTGCAGCGTGTGCTGGACTCGGGATCGCAGGCGCACCCACTGATGACGGTGACGTAGCAACGTGCGCAGATCGCGCTGCTCGCTCGAGGGCATCCAGATCGTTGGAAAGCGATTCTCAGCGAGCAACGTCAGCAACAATCGCGCATCCCGCCGATCATGCTTTTGTTTGCGTGTTTCTGCTTTGCGGATTTTCGCCGGATGACCGACGCGGCATTCGATTCCCAACTCTTCCATCAACTCCAGGAACCACTGCATCGAGCCGGTCGCTTCGATCCCCACCAGAATCGGACCAGGCAGTGCGGAATAAAACTCCCGGACGGTGTCGCCTTCATGTTCGAGGATCTTTTCTTCCAGCTCACCGGTGTCGCTATCCAACATCGCGATCGTCTGTTGTCGAGCGTGTAGATCGCATCCTATAATTCGCATCTCGGCCTCCTTCGATCCGAGCTCTGTACGTTGGATACCGCACAGTTTACTCGGCTCGTCGTGAGGCCGACTTCGTTATGTCATCACTTATCTGGAAACGCGCCAGTTTCCGAGTACGGCGTTTACCAGGACTTGATTTACTCCGGACACCACTAGGGATATTCCTAGTAGCCGTCAATACAGCCACAATTAGAAAATCAGCTATCGGTCATGCGGATCGGAGGGTTGAGGTCCCTGGGCCTGATACGTAAGGAAGGATTTCATGCGCCTCGCAATTCTTGGCATCGTTGCGTCCGCCGTATTTTCGTTCCCAAGTCCAGCAGACGCTCCCGTTTTCGAAATTACGCCGGTAGAAAGCAGCATAAAGTTTGACGTCGAGGCGTCCGTGGCTATCGTCGGCAAGTTCGATAAGTGGGATGCCGCTATAACCTTCACGTCCCCTGAACTTTCCACCGGCGTTTTGGACATCAAGATCCAGGCTGCCAGCGTTGATACGGGAAGCGGCGCAAAAAATAGCAAACTGAAGAGCAAAGATTTCTTCGATGTCGAACAGAACCCCCTGATCACCTTCCACTCTACGAAAGTGGAACAAATCGGCCCCGACACAGTTGCTTTCGACGGCGATTTCACCATTCGCGGAGTGACCAGGCGAGAGAGGCTGATCTTTGCGATTACCGGCAAAGGAATCGGCTCGGGCACCATTAAAGGCACGATGGCCTTCGACCGCAAACAATACGGAATGAACAGCGGCATTCCCTTCATCAAGATCGCCGACCGCGTTGAAGTTACTGTTGACCTTAAGGGCAAACGTGTCAGCGGACCCCCTGTGGTCTTTAAGCAATAGCGACCGTCGCGCATGATAGGCCGTTCGCGCCTTCCGGGCACGTAAGGATGGAGGACTCAAAATTGCGTCGATTCCAAGTGTTCATGAACACCGCGCTTCTCATCGCAGGTATTCCAAGCCTTGCCACCGCTGGCGTTGGTGCAAAATCTCTGCGAGGACTATTCTCGTCTGACGAGTGCGAAGTGGTGCCCGCGCTCCTAGGATCGTGGACATCTCCCGGCGTTACTTACTCCGTTCGGGAGAGCCACCATAACAAATACTGGATATTAGATCGCGACGCAGACTTAACAACAGGCAAGAAGCTAGTCCTCGAAATATGTGCGGCTCATATTGACGGCCAGCTATTTTACGACGCAACCTTCCAGATCCTTGGACCGGGTAACGAGTCGACCCTCCCACCCGAATTTATTGTGGGCGAGGGCTTTGCCGTCAATATCGTTGCAGGCTTCTGGGTGCCAATGCACATTATCGGAAAGCTAGAGATTGAGCAAAATTACCTACATTTTCGAAACATAGATAACGAATGGCTACAAGGCGACTTAAAGTCCCGTCTCATCACGGTGCCAAGTGCCCAGGATGACTCCGGCCAATATCTCCTTACCGCAAACGACAAACAACTGAAGGTATTTGTGGCGTCCCTCACAACCAATCGCAAAGCGTTTTCAGAGCAACTTGACCTGACCCGTATCCCCGGGGGGGAGCCCAATTGAACGCCTTGACTGGGACGCCTAAGGAGGCGCGAGATGCAATGAAGGCAGAGCGCGGGCGCAAAAGGCGGGCAAGCAGAGAAGAAGGAAGGCAATCATTCGTGGTAGTGACGTTGACTCATGGAGGAAGAAATGGGTGCCACCTTCCACATTTTTATTACTGCCGGCGGTCACGCACGGTATGTGGAAACCGTTAAAAATTTAGCGGCCGCGAGGAAGCGCTTGAAGCAGCTAGCGCACGACACTTCGGGAGATTGCTTTCTCTACTCACCCCAAAAGGGCATTGTAGAGCTCATTGTTCGTACAGAACTGGCGAAGCGCCTCCAAAAAGTTCACTCGCTTCACATCGTTCGAAGGCGGTTCGCGAGCTAATAGAAAAGGAAGGAATCCCCGATTCTAGTATTTGCGTTGCGCTGTTTTATCCTTGTAATTCTTTTTCGGAGCAGTAAGAGACATGTAAATCGGGAATCAAGTATGCGATTGCATCTAATCTGTTTGTTCGTCCTTCTCGGGTTCCTTTTAGTTGGCCAAGCGCAGGCGCCTGAAGGGATTCCCGTGGTCAAGATTGTCCACGACCAAAGCTCGATCAAATTTGGGGTTAAGGTGTCGGTCCCTATCGACGAGGCTTTGACGGGTGGGACGCGACATTGACGTACACGTCCCCGCACGTCGAGACGGGAGTTTTGGACGTGAAGATCCAGGCCGCGAGCGTCGACACTGGGAAACGGAATGAAAGACGGCAAGCTGAAGGGTAAAGACTTCTTTAACGTCAAGGACGATCCTCTCATCACGTTTCACTCCACCAAGGTCGTGCAGACCGGCCCCGACACGTTTGACATTCAGGGGACGTTTACAATTCGTGGATTTTCTAAGCCCGAAGTGCTGAACCTTACGCTTTCAGGTAAGGGTAACAGGTGAAGGGGACGTTACAGGGACTATGGCCTTTGACCGCAAGGATTAAGGAATGAACAGCGGCATTCCCTTCATTGAGATCGCCGATCGGGTCGAGGTGACTGTTCACCTTAAAGGTAAGCTTGTGAGCGGGCCTCCTATGGTCCTCAAAGAATACCGGCCTGAAGTTTCTTGCTGGGCCCCGTCTACAGATGGAAGTGTTGACAGTAGATGTTGAAAAATCCTCTTACCACCAGCTGTCTCGAAATGAGAATCCATTCTATTTGGCTCCATTCGTAAGTCGTTGGACACAAGCAACCAGGAGGACAGCATGAACTCCAATCATTTCGCCGGAAGCAATTTCTCACCTGCGCATTTCTTTTCGCTAAGTCTTATCGTCGTTATCTTGTCTGCACTCACCACATTTGCGCAGGCAGGGCCGCAAGCTCCCAAGCGGCTGAAGATCGGGGTTGCGCTGGAAGGTGGTGGAGCACTAGGCCTGGCCCACATCGGCGTGCTGAAATGGTTTGAGCAGCACCACATTCCGGTGGACTACATCGCTGGGACAAGCATGGGCGGCCTGGTGGGAGGATTCTATGCTACTGGCAAGAGCCCAGACGATCTCGAACGGCTCGTGAAAGGGATGGACTGGCCATTTATCATTGGAGGTGAAACACCATACAAAGACCTTTCTTTCCGTCGCAAGGAAGACGCACGAGCGATTCCCACCAACTTGGTCATCGGGTTCAAGCGAGGAGTGTCCCTTCCATCAGGACTGAATGCAGGGCATCAAATCAGCCTGATCGTCGACCACGAAACGCTGGCTTACTCGGCTGTGAGATCGTTCGACGATCTGCCGATTCCTTTCCGCTGCGTCTCGACGGAGCTGGTTTCGGGGGAAGCGCATGTGTTCCATGATGGTCCGATCGGCGTAGCGATGCGGTCCACCATGTCCCTGCCGGGAATCTTCGCACCCGTGCGCGATGGAGATCGCTTGTATGTGGACGGGTCCTTGGTGGACAACCTACCCACTGACCTGGTGCGCCAGATGCACCCGGATGTCGTGATCGCGGTTCATCTCCAGGTATCTCCCGCCAGCGCGAAGGAAATCCAGTCTCTTTTCAGTGTCCTCACCCGCTCCATCACAGTCGGCATCGCAAGCACAGAGCTTCGGGGCATGGAAGGTGCAGACATCGTACTCAAAGCAGATGTTCAGAAATTCACCAGCTTGGAGTATGACAAGGCAGAAGAGCTGATCGAGAAGGGAATGGGAGCTGCGGAGGAAAAATCCCAAATTCTGCGGCCTTACTCCCTCGACCAGAACGCGTGGGACGAATACGTCGCACAGCGCGATGCGCGGAAGAGAGGAACTGCGGGCATCCCACAGTTTGTGAAAGTGGAAGGGACAAATGCCGATACGGAGCAGAAGATACAGAAATTTCTCCAGCCACTCGTGGGCAAGCCAATCGACACGCCCCGGTTGGACACCCTTCTTACCCGTTTGACCGGAGTGGGCCTCTTCGAGAGCGTTTCCTATGGTTTGACGGAGAATGACGGTGAAGTGGGCCTGCTGGTCACTGTCCACGAAAAGAGTTACGCCCCGCCGGTTCTCCAACTCGGCGCAGAGATCGACGGGTCGCAGCCGGACAATGTAACTTTTACGCAGGCAGGACGATTGACCTTTATCGACATCGCAGGCTTCGGTTCGGAATTGCGCGCGGGCTTTCAATTTGGAAATACCTACGGGATTGGCGTGGAGTTCTACCGGAGATTTAGCCAGACCTCGAAGTGGTTTTTCGCGCCACAGGTTAGCGCAAGCAATGCTCAGGAAAGGATCTATTCCAACGGGGACCCAACGGCAGAGTATCGCCTTGGGCGGGCGGCATTCAGTTTCGACATCGGCTACGCGATTAGCAGGTTCAGTGAACTCCGCGCCGGCTATGAAATCGGATACCTGAATGCGCATTTGAAGCTCGGCACGCCACAATTTTCATCGGTCAGCGGAAGAGTGGGCGCTACGCGATTCCGCTTTGCAACCGACCATACGGACAATCCGATTATTCCTCGCCAGGGATATCTGGGAGAGCTGAATTTTCACTGGGTGGATACAAGCCCGGGAGCGCCGGCTGCGTTTCCGAGTCTGGAGCTGAAAGCCGAATTCTTCAAACGCGTCTCGCGCCCCGCTTCCGTCTTCCTGCTCGCTCAGGCCGGATCCACCCTAGGCACCGACGCTACCGGCATTCCGCAATACTTTCTCGGAGCGACAGCCGGGTGGCTTGCGTACGGTCAGAACGAGCTGCGAGGAGATCAGTACTATCTCTTCCGCGCTGGATACCTACACAATCTTTTCACTCTTCCGCCCTTTATCGGCCAGGGCGTTTACGCCGTCACGCTTTTCGAGATCGGGAAAATGTTTAACGCGCCAGGGGTGAGCAGACTCCCCACCGACGGGGCGGCTGGGGTGATCGCACAAACGTTCCTTGGGCCGTTGTTCGTCGGGGGCAGCGTCGGAGACACGGGCCATGCCAAGTGGTTCTTTTCTCTCGGTCGGGTATTCTAGCCCGTTGATGCTCGCGTTTCGAGGCGGTGGCGACAAGAAAAAGGTAGAACACGTGATCCAAAATTCTGGCACGGAGCACGGCTGGCACAGGTTCGCACGGCTTCTTGGTACCGGTTTGGCCTGGTTTGTCGTTTCTCTGTTCACGCTCTGGGCCGTCGCCGCCCTATGTTTCGACGTTCGGAGGATTTGGCTGCGGATTCCAGCGGTATCGGTTTTCGCTCTATCCCTTTTGGCCGTTTTCATTTTCGCAAAGGGGACGTGGCTCCGTCTGGCCGGCTGCGCAGCATGTTCCACGATAGTTCTGCTCTGGTGGCTCTCTATCGAGCCATCGAACAATCGCCCCTGGCAGGCGGATGTTTCCCAGACGGCCTGGGCGGAGGTGCACGGCGACCTGGTCACGGTCCATAACGTCCGCAATTGTGATTATCGCGCCGAATTCGAATACACCTGCCCGTGGGAGACGCGTACGTACGATCTTTCTCATTGCGCGGCGTCGACGCTTACATCGTGTACTGGGGCTCACCCTGGATTGCGCATACAATGCTCAGTTTCGAGTTTGGCAAGGATCAGTACATCGTTTTCTCGATCGAAACGCGCAAGGAAATTGGTCAGTTCTATTCCGCCATAAGGGGATTCTTTCGGCAGTATGAGTTGATCTACATTGTGTCGGACGAGCGCGACGTCGTTCGTCTGCGTACCAACTACCGCAAGGGCGAAGACGTGTACCTTTATCATCTCAATATGGATCCGATGCGGGCACGTGCGCGCTTTCTGGAGTATATCGACCGCTTGAACGACTTGAACAAGCAACCGGAGTGGTACAACGCGCTGACAAGGAACTGCACCACGAGCATTTTTACCCAACGAGAGGCGTCACGCAGCTCATACAAGAAGCTGACCCCATGGGACTGGCAAATCCTGCTAAATGGAAAGCTGGACGAGAAGGCATACCGTGAGGGGGCGTTCGCTGGAAATTTTCCCTTTGCGGAATTGAAAGCCCGCGCATACATCAATCCAGTCGCGCACACGTTAGATAAAGACCCTGATTTCTCCACCCGGATCCGCGAAGGCCGCCCGTAAATCGGCTGTCTCGCCATCCAGTCGAGTGTGCCGAAATATTGCGGTTTTGGCGCGACTCAAGCTGGCGTTCTCGAGCCCGATCACGCTTGGTATATTTCTCGGCCTGGTCGGACAGAAAGCGTGGGAATAACTGCGTTCATTTTTGGCCGTGCAGTCAATGGCTCACCAATCAAATTAACTCATTGGACGCCTGTACCAAAACTGTCCCTCCGACGAATTTTTCTACAGCTTCATATGGTTAAACTTGTTCGTAAGTCGGTCCGCTACCCCCTCGTATCCTTTGCCGTAGGAGGCGTCCCGCGCCGCAACAACTTTTACTATTCTCGTGACGCCGTTCATCACGAACCCCGGCTGCTACGAATACCACGTCTTCAATCAATAGCGAGGGGACCGTGAAACATCAGTACGTCAATCCGAAGTCAGATGGCGGCGACTCGACCATCACGCGCCCCTCTGATTCGAAGAACCCAATCTAGCATAGCAATCTCAAGCCGAGATAGCTGGTGCTCTTCGCACTCGGTCGGTTTTATTCGTTGCTTCCAGCCACAGCGACATCCTCCGAAACTGCCTCAAGCCAAGCAGGCTGTGAAGCGGTTCCTTGCCTTCAGATACCGCTTGCCGAGGAGCCGATTTCCATAGGAGATTACGGGGGACATGAAGATTCCGCCAGAACATTTGAAGCGACGGCGATCTCTGCTGTTGGGATGTCTCGTCGTCGCCGCGATTCTCATATTTCAAGCGATTCGAATCTGGATCGCCGATTATCGCGTCCATAGCAGCCGGATCGACCAGATGGAGCGCGGCGTGGGCCTCGAACCTGAAAACGCCTCCGCATGGGATCGTCTCGGCCGCGCTCGAGAGACGGATTTCGTAAATCCCGATCCGGCAGGAGCAGTCGCGGATTTTGAGAAGGCGGTCGCGCGCGTTCCCCTGTCCGCGACATATTGGATGGACCTGGCGGGCGCTTATGAATCGGCCGGAAACATTCCACGCGCGCAGGAAGCTTTTAATCGCGCGCGGGCCGCGTATCCTGCGTCAGCGGTGGTAGCGTGGAGCTACGGCAATTTTCTCTTGCGTCAGGACGACAACGATGCGGGCTTTGCCCAAATCAATCATGCCGTCCAAGCAGATCCAAGTCTCGCGCTGCCCGCCGTTTCTCAAGCCTGGCATAAGACCCAGGACGCAGACGTGCTCTTGAATCAGGTGCTGCCCCCTAGCGAGGACGCTTATTTTCAAGCGATTGACTTCATGGCGGCTAGCGGCCAACCGGCGGCCGCTCTCGCGATTTGGCAGCGGCTGTTGTCGCTGGGGAAACCCGTCGAGCTGCGGCGTTCGATTCCTTTTATTGAGTTCTTGATCCAAAGCGACCGCGCGGAAGATACAAGCCGCGTGTGGCGAGAAGCCCTGGCTGCGGCGGGACTTCCACATAGCGAGCCTACGAACCAATCGCTCATTTGGAACGGGGATTTCGCCAGGGATTTCTTGAACGGCGCATTGGATTGGCGCTGGAATTCACCTTTTGGCGCTTCGCTCGGTTTCGATGCGCCGCCTCCTTCGTCCGGGGGCCGATCATTGCGACTCGATTTCAGCGGGGGTGCAAATTTGGATCTCAGCGAGCCCCTCGAGTTCGTTCCGGTCGAGCCCAGCCACAGTTACCATTTTCACGTGGTGCTGCGTACGGAAGGAATCACGACCGAGAACGGACTTTTCTTTTCAATTGGTGACCCGCATCACGGCGCCGCGGTCGTGTCCACTGAAAATCTCACCGGTTCGCACTCTTGGACCTCAACGGACGTGAATTATACGACGGGCCCTCAAACACATTTTCTGGTCGCTTCGGGTGCTTACCGGGCTCAAAGTCACCTGTTTGAGAGCAAGCTGAGCGGAACCGCTTGGATTGGCGACGTTTCGCTTACGCCGAGCCCTGCGCCGCCGCCCCAAATGAAAGTTATCCGCATCGGGCTCTGTGTCCTTTTCGCTTTCAGCGTTCTGGCTCATGGCGTTGTAGAAGTTTGGTCGGAATCGGTTTTCGAAATTGGCGCTTCACTGCTTTTTATTACCTGGATCTTTCTTGCCTACCGAGATCCGGAAATAAAGACTCAATGGAACCCGCTGAATTGGCCCTTCCTGGGATTCATCGGGATCGGATTGCTGCAACTCTCCCTGCATTGGAGCGCGAATCCGTTTTTCACTCGTGTCGAAATGCTTCGATTCAGCGCCTATTTCATCGTCTTCTTCCTCTGTGCACAGGCCTTTCGGGAACGGGAAGATTTCGTGAAGCTGGCTTGGTTTCTCGTTCTTTTGGGGTTTTCGGTCAGCCTGCTAGGAATCATCCAGTACTTTACGTCCCGAGGCACGATTTACTGGATCCGGGACCTTCCAGAAGGCGGCGATGTTTTTGGGCCCTATGTGAATCGTAATC
>CAVYDF010000014.1:0-36194 GCA_963767205.1 uncultured Acidobacteriota bacterium | reverse complement strand
ATTGTGGCTTTGCGTTATGAATAGTTTTGGCCGGTTCTTCGAAGTGAAGGCGGAGGATTTGCCATGAAATCGCTGAGGCGGTTTTTCGCGCGAGTGCTGAACCTGGGAGCGACACGAGCGCAGGACGAACGGTTGAGGGAAGAGATTGAGGGACATATCGCGCTGCAGACTCAAGAAAATATTCGCGCGGGTTTATCGCCTGTCGAGGCGCGACGCAGGGCGATCCTGAAGTTTGGCGGCGTGGAGGGGATCAAGCAGGACTATCGAGCCAAGCGAGGACTGCCGCTGGTGGAGAATTTTCTGCAGGATGTGCGCTTCGCGATCCGTGGGTTGCGCCGCACGCCTGGGCTGACGGCGTTTGTCGTCGTCACGCTGGCGCTGGGAATCGGGATGACGTCGGCGACATTCAGCATGGTGGATGCGCTGATCTTCCGCCCTTATCCTGTGCCGCATCCGGGGAACATAGTTACGCTGGTGAGCACGACGCGCGACACGCCGTTCGATGATTTCTCCTACCGCGAATATCGGGACATACGCGACAAGACGACGAGTTACGACGGAGTGATTGCCTACACCGATATGGAGGCGGTGGGCTTCAGCGCCCAACCGGGAGCTACGCCGCAGGTGAGAGGCGGAATGATGGTTTCCGGAAACTACTTCGATGCGCTGGGCGTGATGCCGCGGCTGGGGCGCGCGTTTCGCGAGGACGAAGACAAGGTGCCGGGCCGCGATGCGGTTGTGGTGCTGGGGTCGGACTTCTGGAGGCATCAATTCGCGAGTGACCCGACGGTGGTCGGCAGGACTGTTCGCCTGAACGGAAAAGATTTCACCGTAATTGGAGTGGCGCCGGAAACTTTCCCAGGACTGCTGACGTTTGGGCATCCCGACCTTTACGTGCCGCTGGCGATGGCGCCTGTGTTTTCGACCAACCTGCAGAAGAATTTCTTCGAGGACCGCGACGATCGCGAGTTGAACGTAAAGGCGCGCTTGAAAGCCGGGGACGACGCTCGAGCAGGCGCGCAGCGAACTGGCGGTGATCGCGAAGAATTTCGAGAGCGAATATGCAAACGTGAGCCGCGGGCGTGGCGCAGCCGTCTACACGCAATTCCAGGCGCGGACGATAGAGGATGAGAATTGGAAATTTGGCGTGGTGTTTGTGATCCTGGCGCTGGCGGTGCTGCTGGTGGCTTGCACCAACGTTGCGGGACTTCTTCTCAGCCGTGCCCGGGCGCGAGCGCGAGAGATTGCAGTGCGATTGGCGCTGGGCGCGGGGCGGCTGCGGCTTATCCGGCTGCTGTTAACGGAGAGCCTGATACTGGCGACCCTCGGTGGATTGGCTGGGATCGCGGTGGGATATGGCGTCATAGAGTGGTTCCACTCGAAACAAAGCATCGTTTTTGCGACCGACTTGCCGAATGCGGTGCCCATGCAGATGGACACACGCGTGCTGATCGCGTGCGTCGCATTGTCGGTGTTGTGCGCGCTTCTTTGCGGCCTGGCGCCCGCGCTGCAGAGCACGCGCGTAGACCTGGTGAACGCGTTGAAGTCTGCCGATGTGGACATCCCCGGGCGCAAACGCTTGTGGGGCCGCAATATGCTGGTGGTGACGCAGGTGGCCATGTCGCTGATGCTGCTGACCGCGTCGTTCCTGATGGCGCGCGGTTTCCAGCACGACATGATGCAGGACAGCAATTTCACGAAAGACCATCTGCTGATGACGAGTTTCGATCCGCGGCTTATTCAGTACAACGCAACTCAGACGCAGCAGTTCTACAGAGTGCTGGCTGAACGCATGCGCGGAACTCCCGGAGTGCAGAGCGTGGCTCTGACGCAGAACGTGCCACTGGGGCAGACCGACTTTGACGGAGTGACTTTCGTGCCGGACGCGTTCCAGATGCCGCCGGATCGCGCGAATTTCAGTTCGATGATGGACACGGTGGACGAGGGATACTTCGAGACGATGGGGATTCCGATCTTGCGTGGCCGCGCTTTTCTGGCGTCCGATAGTGCCGATGCTCCGCGGGTGGCCATTGTGAACATGCGCTTCGCGAAGCACTTTTGGCCGGGAGGCGACGCGGTGGGCAAACGGATTCGTCTCGATAGCAGCACGGGACGCCGGTGGAGATCGTGGGAGTGGCGGAGACCGTGAAGTATCAATCGTCGGCAAGCCCGATGGATTTCGTGTACATGCCGGTGGCTCAGCATCCTGTGGCGCGAATGGTTTTGATGTTGCGCACAGGCGGAGACCCGAGGCAATTGATTCCGCCGGTGAAGGATGCTGTTCGTTCACTCGATCCGAATCTGCCGGTGCTGCAGACGCGGGCGTATGAGGAGTTCTACCTCAACCAGGCGGTGTATGGGCCGCGGATTGCGATCGATCTGGTGGGCAGCATGGGTTTGGTGGGACTTTTGCTGGCCGTGGCCGGATTGTACGGGCTGGTGGCGTACAACGTGATTCGCCGGACGCGCGAGATCGGGATTCGCATGGCGCTGGGAGCGGGAAGATCGGATGTGTTGCGGCTGGTGATGGGCAAGGGGCTTGTGCTGGTGGGAATTGGAACGGGGGTGGGGCTGGCGATGGGTTTCATGGTGGAGCGGCTGATGAATTCGATGCTGTTTGATTCGGGCGGCGTGGATATTCTGGCTTATGTGGTGGTGGTGCCGACGCTGCTGCTGGTGACGATGCTGGCGGCTTATGTGCCGGCGCGGCGGGCGTCGCGGATTGCGCCGACTGAGGCGCTGCGTTACGAGTAGTGGGCTGAGTTCATTCATCGCGGCTGATCTGAGTATCTGCACTCGACTGATCCTTCACGGCGTTTAAGTCCGCAAGAGCTGGTTCTCTCCTAAAGTGTGTCTCGCGCTTCGCCGATAAGACTGTACTGGTGTGCACGATCGCTTCTAGGAGCGGGTGTGCGCACGAACGATACACGTCGAGGGATTGAGATGGTGCGAACGTTTCGATCTGCGATGTTCGTCATACTCTGGCTGGGTGCAGCAAGCGTGGCTGGGGCGCAGGCTGCGCACCTCACGTCGAAAGAAGCGAAGAATCATGTGGGGGAGAAGGCGACGGTTTGCGGGAAGGTAGTGGGAATCCATTTTGTTTCGAGCGGCAAGGGGCAGCCGACGTTCATCCACTTCGATGAGCCGTATCCGGACCAGATATTTACGCTGGTGATTTGGGGGAGCGACCGGCCGAAATTCGGGCGCCCGGAAGAGATCTATCGAGATAAAGAGCTTATGCGTGACGGGTAAGATCACCATCTACCTGGGAATTCCGGAAATTGTGGCTACCGCGCCGAACCAGATCCAAGTGCAAAAGTAGTCCAGTCTCTGCAGAACGTTGCCACGAACCCAGGCGACAAAACCTTCCAAGTTGGCCCCTGTTCAGCGGCTCGGGGGTGCAGTGACAGGCGGCGGCATGAGCTTTGCGTTCATGGTTTTGGCGGCGGTCATGGCGAGACTGCCGCTCGCCGCAGCGACGGCTGTGGAAGCGATGCTAAGCGAGTCAGGACTAAAACGGTAGACGATCAGGCCGACCGCGATGGCGCCGAAGAAATTGAGGAGCGCCCACGTCCACTTGCCCAGGTATAGGAATCCGGCGCCGGCAACGAGAAAACTGAGTAGAAATGCGATCCACGGCTTTTTCACTTTAGGCTCCCGGCTATGACTGATTGGCTGCGTGATTTCCCTTCGGAATGCATTGCGTCGAACCGTAACAGAATCCGTCACGCGAAACTGTGTCCTCTTTTCGTAAACGTCGGCGGGGCGAGTTCCATTGACCGAGTGCCGGGTAACTCGTAAGATTTTTGGGACATCTGAGCAGGGGGCAGCCTGATAGTGTTTGGAGACCTCACCCGATAGAAATCGTGTGGCTACTGTCTTTGACGGGAATTTGATGGCCACAACATGAAGGTACGATGACACGAAACTCGACACGAAACTCGACACGAAACCTGGGACTCGGGCCGTTATCGCAGTGGGATTGTTGGGGCTCCCCGTCGCCATTTCAGCTCGGATTTGCCGGATGCAATGGCACTACCTCGACTAAGCAGGTAAAGGCTCGGCCACCCGCGGCGACGCCGGTGGCTCAGGCGGCCAAACCGGATTTCGTTCGCGAACCGCTCCCATTCGATCGCGCATTGCCTGACTATGCCGCTTTGCAGCCCATGGTGCGGCCGTCTATCGACATTCTGGTGGAGAAGGTGGAAGCGGCTTACAACACGGGGCAAAAGTATCTGAAGGCCGGCGATCCGGAAAAGGCGCGGGCCGAGTTTGACCGGGCGGTGGATCTGATCCAGGCCAGTGGTTTCCAGATGGAATCGGACCCGCGGCTTTCGAAGCTGGTTGACCAGATTGGGGATGCGACGCAGGTCTACGAGCAAGCGCAGGCTCAAAACAACGCCGAAGAGGAAGAGGAAAATCCGGGGATTCCGGCTCCGATTGAAGAGATTGCCGACCTGACGCTGCCTCCCGGCGACCCGCGTCTTTATTCGAAGGCCGAGCAGGAATTGATCGCTGTGCCGCACGATTTGCCGCTTACCGTGAATGATTCGGTGCTGCAGTACTTGAGCTATTTCTCGACTTCGCGGGGCCGGGCTGTGGTGGAGCATGGGCTCGAGCGGGCGGGGCGTTATAACGAAATGATCCGGAGAACCTTGAAGGCGGAGGGTGTTCCGCAGGATTTGATTTATCTGGCGCAGGCGGAGAGCGCTTTTCTGCCGCAAGCGGTTTCGCGGGCGGGCGCGCGGGGAATCTGGCAGTTCATGCCCTATCGCGGGATGGAGTATGGTCTCGACCGAACCTATTGGATTGACGAGCGCAGCGACCCCGAAAAAGCAACGCATGCGGCCGCGCAGCACATGAAGGATTTGTATGCGATGTTCGGCGACTGGTACCTGGTGATGGCGGCGTACAACTCGGGGCCGGGGAACGTGACGAAGGCGGTGGAGCGGACGGGGTACGCGGATTTCTGGGAATTGCAGAAGCGCCATGCGCTGCCGAAGCAGACGCAGAACTACGTGCCGATTATTATTGCGCTCGCACTCGTAGCCAAGGATCCGGTGCTCTACGGCGTGCAGGTGATCCCGGAAAAGCCGCCGGCGGTGGAGACGGTGAAGCCGGGGCATCCGGTGGATCTGCATCTGGTGGCCGACGCGACCGGGGCGGACCTCGAAGATCTGCGCCTGCTGAATCCGGCCTTGCTGCGCAGCGTGACGCCGAACGATTCTGCTTTCATTTTGGTTTTGCCGAAGGGCACGGGGCAGAAATTCGCGGATAACATCCAGCGCGTGCCGATTGACAAGTGGACGAGCTGGCGGTTGCACTCCGTGGAGGGTGGCGAGACGCTGGCGGATGTGGCGCGGCACTATCGCGTGACGGTGCCGGCGATCGAGAATGCGAATCATCTGGAGGCGCACGCGACTTTACCGGCCGGATTTCTTTTGAATGTGCCGACGGCGCCGCCGGTGGTGAAGCTGGTGCATTACCGCGTGCAGAAGGGCGATACGCTCGAGGGGATCGCGGAGCGGTTTGACGTGACCGTGGCCGAGATCAGGCGCTGGAACCATATCAGCGGACCGAAGGCGCCGCGCGGGGCGCGTCTCAAAATCTATGCAGGCGGCGAACCTGTGGCGGCTTCGCACGGCAAGTCGAAATCCGCGCAGAGCGGCGCGGGCGAAGGCGGCGGCACGGGCCACGCGGCTCCCGCGGCGGTACAGAACGTCTCGAGCGCGCATCCGGAAAAGAGCGAAGCGGTGCAGCACCGGGTGAAGAAGGGCGAGACGCTGTACTCGATTGCGCGGGCCTATGGCACCACCGTGACGGCCTTGAAGAACTCGAACCCTTTTCTGGCGGACCGGCCCCTGGCGGCCGGAGACGTGCTCACCATCCAGCGATAACGCCTCGGAATATCGGAAGGGTTTCGCGGCGCGATCAAAATCAAAGCGCTTATTTACTTATAGATACGGCGTTGTCGGGCACCGCTCGGAACTCTCTCCTGTGGATTCTTTCCGTGCACGCAACATTTTCAGCCGCTTGCTCCTTGACAAACTTCCGAGACTCCGTTTATATGCGCGAAGGAGCTAAAGCCGTCCGGCAATCCTGAAAGACATCCAGGGAGGTCCCATGTTCTATTCGAAATCGCATGATGAGGAAGACGACGAACTGCCCCGGTTCGAAGAGGAAGAAGAAGAGGGCGAGCAGCCCCTGGGCGGCGCGGTCGAGGTAGAAGAAATTACGATCGAGGAAGAGCCGGACGAAGATGAGAGCGAGCCGACTCCGGCGGCTGCGCCCCGCTCGGCGCCCGCACGGCCGTCGAAGCCTGCGAAGAAGGCCAAGAAAGCTCCGGCTCGGAAGAAGTCGAAGCCGAAGCCAAAGAAGGCAGCCAAGAAACCCAAGAAAGCGGCCAAGAAGAAACCGGCGAAGCGCAAGCGGCGGTAAGGCTGTTTTCCAAATTCAGATGGGATTGTGAACGGGGATTGCGTTCGCGCGATTGCGGGCGCAGTCCTTGTTTTTTTTCTTTCCCTTATCGTGCCGGAAATTCGGTTAAAAACACT
Organism: uncultured Acidobacteriota bacterium; assembly: GCA_963767205.1. GTDB lineage: Bacteria > Acidobacteriota > Terriglobia > Acidiferrales > UBA7541 > Palsa-295. The sequence continues at coordinate 29,640 of CAVYDF010000014.1, read as the reverse complement.
CCACGCAATCCGTTCGGCAGCTGTTCCTCTTCGAACACGACTTCGAGCACACTGGCAATCTTCGCACGAGAGTTCGACGGTCGTTTCGCTCCGAAACTGGTCCTCTTTGCATATTTAAGTCTGATGTCTCATAGAAAAGTCCTGCGCCGTTCCCGATTTGATATGTTCCACTTGCGGTAAACACAGGTTGGTGGCTAGCATAGGCTACCGATGGCGCTTGCTTTGGAGCAGATCCGGCGAATGCGGGGTGGAGCGCAGTCGCACTTGATGCGTTGCGTGGCAGCGAGTTCGGGTTCAGTGTCAGGAACAGCATCAAGAACAGCGTCGAGTCCCATTCCTTCTTCCAGCCCTGGTGGCGTATCGAGCACTCGCAAACGCGAGGAATACGACTATTACGTGGTCAAGTTTCAGAACAACCCACAGGGAGCGAGGATCCTGGCGAACGAATTGCTGGCTACGAGGCTGGCGGCGAGGATTGGATTGCCTGCGCCGCCGGTGGCTGTGGTCGAAGTGCGCGAAGAACTGGTGGCGCACACGGCCGACCTGGTGATGCAATTGGGGCGCGGGCGCGCGCCCTGCCGGGCCGGGCTGCAGTTCGGGTCGCGCTACCCGGGCTCACCGGCCGAAACTGTCGTCTACGATTTCCTTCCCGACGAACAACTGCGCGAAGTCCAAAACCTGGGCGATTTCTGCGGCATGCTCGTGTTCGACAAATGGACCTGCAACACGAATGGGCGGCAGGCGATATTTTTTCGCGGTACAGGAGAGGCGCACTACCGGGCGCTGATGATCGACAACGGTTTCTGTTTCAATGCCGGCGAGTGGAATTTCCCGGATGCGCCGCTGCGGGGAATCTATGCGCGGCACCGCGTGTACGAGGGCGTGCGCGGGATGGAGGCGTTCGAGCCCTGGCTTTCGCGGCTCGAGGAGCGCATCGGCGAACGGGCGGTGGAGGAAGCGGCGAGCGAAATTCCGCCGGAGTGGTATGAAGACAAGGCGGACGCGCTCGAGAAGATGCTCGAGCAGCTGCTGCGCAGGCGCAAACTCGTGGCCGACCTGATCGTGGCGGCGAAGAAATCGTCCGCGCAGCCGTTTCCGAACTGGAAGTGAGCGCGAGCCGGTAAGCCGGAGAATCGGGTTGAATCGCGGGGGGCGTTCGAAAGGTAGTCGTGAAGTGGAGCTAGGGTTGGGCCAAGGCCAAGTGCCAGACACGTTTGCGGGAGTCGTTGAACATGATGACGAATGGAACGGCAAAGAAAATGACGAACGGAATGACATGCGGAATCACAGGCCGAATGACGAAAGTAACGACCAACGAAAGATGCTGACCTATCGAATCCTTCGCTATGTGCCGAATCTCATGCGCGACGAGTGGGTGAATATCGGGGTGCTGCTCGAAGACGGCCCGGGCGCGCAGCGCGCGATCAAGCTCATCGAGGAAGATTCTGAATTCGCGCGCGTGCGGCGGCTGAATCCAGCGATGGACGATTCCCTGTTGCGAGGGCTGGCCGGAACATTCGATGCCGAGCTTCGCAAACCGAACGAGGCCGTGGCGGCCTACCTTGAGAAACTCGACCAGACGCTCTCGAACGCCGTGCAGTTCGGCCCGGTGAAAGGCGTTTACGCGGAGGATTTCGACGCCGAACTCGACCGGCTCTATCAAGATCAAGTGGCGCCGCCGGCCGGGGCCCGTGGCGGGATCATTGAAAGTACCCGCGCATGGATCAAGGCGCGGCTGAACGACGTGTTCCGCAGGCGGCGCGTGCCGCAGCTGGCGCGCGCGATTCGCGTCGAAGAGTTCACGCAGCCGGGCGATCCCTTGCGCCTCGACTATGGCTATCGGAACGGCGTGCAAGGGTACATCCAGGCCGTGGCGCTTGGCCGCGATACGGCACAGGCAAAAGTTCTCGCTTACACGGCGGAAAGAATTCGCGCGCGCGTGCCGGATGTGGAGTTCACCGCGATTACGGAGATTGAGCCCGCGCGGGACAATTCGCGGCACCAGTTCATGGTGAAGCTGTTCGATGAGCAGCGGATTGCGGTGGTGCCGCTCAATCGGGTGGAGAGATTTGCGGAGGATTTGCGGGCGCGATTGCAGTAGCGGCGCGCGGTGTTGATTGAGGGCCTCAGGTCAGTCGCGGCCTGACGGCCGCGACGGGACCTGAGCTACGGTGCGTAGGGTTTTGTGAGGAGATGACGCGCGTACGCGCCACACTTTATTTCCGAAGCGAACCCCAGGGTGGAAGTTTCCTGCCGGCCCAACAATGCTTCCGCGGCCCACGCTCCCGAGATACACGGAAAGCGCCACGCCGTGCCCGGCGTAGGCGCCCAGCACGATTGCATTTTTGCTCTGCGGATGCGGCATGAAGACCGGGCGCCAGTTCTCGCGGAAAAGAATCGGGCCGCCCCACCTGTGCGTGATTTTGATTTCGCGCAGCTCGGGGTGCAGATTGTGAATCCGCCGTTCGATCGACTCGAAGAGATTTCTCGCGTCGCCTGTGGTGATGTCAATCTGCCGGAGATCGCGCGAGTCGTCCGCATCCACGAGGCCAGCGCCGAAGACGACGCTTCCGTCGCGCCGGCAGCGGCCCCACAGGTACGGCAGATCGACCGTGTAGAAGGGATTTCCTCCGGCAAGGCCGATGGCTTCGAGCCGCTTTTCATCCATCGGCTCGGTGAGAACTGCGAGCGTAAGCTTCGGCTCGGCGCGACCGGCGAGAGCTGTGAGTTCGAGCGCAAGCGCATTCGTGGCAAAGAGGATTTTCCCGGCGGAGCATCGCGAGCCGCCTGCGTGAACCACAGCGTGAACGACAGGGCGCTGCTGCCATTCGATCTGCGTGACCGGGCGGCTTTCGACGATGGTGGCGCCGCGTTCGTCTGCAGCCCGCGCGAGGCCGGCCACGAGTTTTCCGGGATCGAGCGTTCCTCCCGGAACTTTTTTCACCACGCGCAAGGTTCCGGAATCGTTCCATTGAATCGGGGAGTTTTTCAGGGCCTTGCCGCGGCCAATTTCAAAAGCGCCGGGCAGCGAGAGATCGCAATCGATGTCGAGTTCGGCGAGAATGCGTTCGAGGCCGCCCAGAACATTTCCGAGGCCGGGCAGATCGCCCGCGGCGGATTCCGCGAGGGCCATCCCGCCGGTACGGCCGCTGGCTCCCGCGCCTATACGATCCGATTCGAATACAGCGACGGATTTTTCCGGCGCGAGACGGCGCAACCAGGCAGCCGCGGCAAGACCCGTGAAACCGCCGCCCACGATCGCGAAATCGACCGACGGAGGAACCGGTTTGTTGCGAACGGCGAAATCGATGTGCCAGGGCGGAGCGCCCCAGTGCGGGTGCGGATTCGAATGAGAATTAAGCGGCTGCGCTGAATGTGATTTTGGTGTGGACATAGACGCGGAAGATGGCCGAAAGGCCTCAGGTCAATTCCGTCCAGAGGCGGGACGGAATGGGACCTGAGCTACGGGATTGTTCTTCTTCGCGCGTTGCCATCTCGGCCCCGTTGCCAACTCAGCGTGGTTGCAAGCAAATGAGCCGCGGGCGTTTTTTCATCCAGCATTTTTTCATCCAGTTGATAACGGCGACCGCGTGCCGCCCGCTACAGAATCGATTCGGTCCAGTTTTCGAGCGTGTGCTTCACCTTGCCCATGAACTGGTGCGCGACGGCGCCGTCCACCACGCGATGATCGTAGGAGAGCGTGAGGTAGACCATCGAGCGGATCGCGATCGCGTCGTCGACAACCACCGGGCGCTTCTCGATCGTGCCGAGGCCGAGGATGGCGACGTTGGGCTGGTTGATCACCGGCAGGCCGAAGAGGCCGCCGAAGACGCCGGGATTCGTGATCGAGAAAGTGCTTTCGGCCACTTCCTCGGGCTTGAGTTTTTTGGCGCGGGCGCGTTCGGCAAGATCGTTGAGCGCGCGAGCGATGCCCAGGAAATTTTTCTCTTCGGCGTTCTTGATCACCGGGACGATCAGGCCCCAGTCGAGCGCGACGGCGATGCCGATGTTGCACTCCTTGTGCAGGACGATGTTCGTGCCGTCCACGGAAGAGTTGACAGTCGGGAAACGCGCGCAGGCCTTCGACAGCGGCGCGCACGAAGAAGGGCATGAAGGTGAGCTTCGTGCCGCTGGACTGCTCGAACTTGTCTTTCATTTTCGAGCGCAGCGCGGCGATTCCGGAAACGTTGACTTCATCCACCGAGTATACGTGCGGAGAAACGCGCTTCGAAAGCACCATGTGCTCGGCGATGCGCTGGCGCATCACCGACATGGGCTGGACTTCGTAGTGGCCGAAGTACATTTTTTCGCGCGGGACGGCCGTCTCGAGAACGGCGGATGCAGCGGCGCCTCCTGCGGCAGGCGGCGGAGCTGAGGCTGCGCGCGCTGGCGCGGCGGCGGCTGCCGAAACACCGGATGCACTTCGTGAAGCGCCGCCGCCTTCGATAGCGGCGCGAATATCGTGCTTGCTGATGCGGCCACCGGCGCCGGTGCCGGGAATCTGCGAGAGATCGACGTTATTCTCGCGGGCGATGCGGCGGACAAGTGGAGAGCTGCGAATTTTCTGGCCGTTGGGTCGTTGCGGTGGCGCCTGTGTGGCGGATGGAGCGGCGGCGCGAGGCGCGCTCGGGGCAGGTGACGGGGCCGATTTCGCGGGAGCCTCGGTTTTTGGCGGCGCGGACGCTTGTGCGGGTGCTTCTGTCTTCGGCGGGGCGGGCGCGGGAGCTGAGGCAGAAGCCGAAGCGCCAGCGGATGCACCTGCGCCGTCGGCGTCGATCACCGCGACGACGGTCTGAATCGGCACCGTTTGGCCTTCGTTGACTTTGATCTCTTTCAGCACGCCGGCGGAGGGCGACGGAATCTCGGCGTCGACTTTGTCGGTCGAGATTTCAAAGAGCGGCTCGTCGCGCTCGATCTTGTCGCCGGGCTTTTTCAGCCACTTCGTGATCGTTCCTTCGAAAATGCTTTCGCCCATTTGCGGCATGATGACGTCAGCCATGGCACTCTCCGTGGTCGAACTTTTCTAGTTAAAATTTCCTGTCAATGTTCCGCCAACCAATTTCCGCCAGTCAGTATTTTGCCAAGTCGCGCGCGGCAGCGGCAACTTTTTCCGCGTTGGGCAGAAAGCGCTCTTCGAGCGGCGGCGAATAGGGCACCGGCGTATCGAGCGACGTGACGCGCGCGATCGGCCCGTCCAGATCTTCGAAAGCGCCTTCGCAGACAAGCGCCGCGATTTCTCCGGCGATGCCGCCCGTGCGCGTGTCTTCGTGAACGATCAAGAGCTTGTTGGTTTTCTTCACCGACGCGAGAATGGCATCGCGGTCGAGCGGCAGAAGCGTGCGCAGGTCGATCACCTCGGCATCGATGCCTTCTTTCGCCAGTATTTCAGCGGCTTCGAGCGACGTGTACACCATCGCCGCGTAGCTCAGGATGGTGATGTCCTTGCCTTCGCGCCGCACCGCGGCTTTGCCGATCGGAACCGTGTATTCTTCCGCCGGAATTTCTTCCTTGATTCGGCGATAGAGATATTTGTGCTCGAAGAAGAGCACGGGATTATTGTCGCGCACCGCGGATTTCAGCAGCCCCTTCGCGTCGTAGGCGGTGGAGGGATAAATAATCTTCAGTCCCGGCGTGTGCATGAAATACATTTCCGGATTCGCGGAATGGAACGGGCCGCCGTGCACGCCGCCGCCCGAGGGCCCTCTCAATACCATCGGCACGGGCGCGCCCCAGCGATAGTGGGACTTGGCGGCGAAGTTCGTCACCTGATTGAAGCAGCAGGCGATGAAATCGATGAATTGCATTTCGACGATGGGACGCAGCCCGAGATAGCCCATGCCGCAGGCTGCGCCGACAATGGCCGTTTCGCTGATGGGCGCGTCGATCACGCGCTCAGGGCCAAACCGCGCGAGCAAGCCTTCGGTTACCTTAAATGCCCCGCCGTAGACGCCAATATCTTCGCCGAGCGCGACGACGGCCGGATCGCGGTCCATCTCCTCGAAAATGGCCTGGCGGATTCCTTCGAGCATGGTGATCGTGGCCATCAGCGTCGTCCTCGCTTGCCGCGGCGGGTTTTCTCTTTCTGCGCGCGCTCCTCGCGGAAAGCTCGATCCTTGGGCCCGCGGCCGAAGGGGACTCGCAAGGCGGCGGCTGTCTCGAGGGCGTCTTTTTCTTCAGCGGTAGTCTTTGCGGCTGGCGGATTTGCGGATGCCTTCGGCGGCGATTTGGGAGCGGTTTTCTCCGGGCGCGCCGATGGCGCGCCGTTTCCCGCGCTTGGCTGCGGTAGTTTCGTCTGCGCAGCCGCTTTCATTTCGGCATCGGCATCCGGGTCGAGCGAGCCGAAGGATTTCACCTCCCACGTCGCATCGACGCTGCAATTCGGAGGCGTCAGTTCCTCTTTCGAGCGCTGCCAATCGGCCTCGATCGTGTGGCAGCCGTCGCAATAGACGCCCTGCTCGGCGAGCTCGGGCGGCGGAAGAGGCGACTCCTCGGCGAACTTCTGGTCTTCATCCAATTCGCGCTCGATGCGCGAATCGATTTCAGATTTCGTCTTGGCGTCCCAGATCTTATTTTCGGTGAGGAATTTTTCGTAACGCGCGATCGGGTCGCGCGCCTTCCAATATTCGACCATCTCTTTCGGCACGTACTCGGCGGGATCGTGCTGGGCGTGGCCTTTCATGCGGTGCGTCTTGACCTCGATCAGCACCGGCCCGTGACCGGCGCGGCACTCTTCGACCGCTTCTTTCGTCGTCGCGTAGACGGCTACCACGTCATTGCCATCCGTGATTTTGCTGGTGATGCCGTAGGCCACCGCGCGGTCGGCGAGATTCTTGACGGGCACCTGGCGCGCAACCGGCGTCGAATACGCCCACTGGTTATTTTCGACGATGAGCACAAACGGCGCGCGCTGCGAGGCCGCGAGATTGAGGCCTTCGTGAAATGCGCCGGTGGAAGAACCGCCGTCGCCGATCCACGTGAGCGCGACAATATTCTGGCCCAGGTAGCGGCCGGCCATCGCGACTCCCGTCATCACCGGAATCAAATCTCCGAGCATCGAAATCGGCGAAATGGTGTGATGCACTTTCAAATCGCCGAAGTGGCTGGTGCCGTCTTTGCCGAAGGTGGGCGAAGTATATTTCGCCATGTGCTGGGTGAAGATATCGCGCGGCTTGAAACCTTTCACAAGTAGAGCGCCGATATTGCGGATCATCGGAGCGAGCCAGTCTTTCGGCTCGAGCGCGTAGGCCGTGCCTACCGAAACTGCTTCCTGGCCGAGGCTGGAATAAAGTCCGCCGACTATTTTATTTTGCCGGAAGAGCCGGACCATGCGGTCTTCGAGCTGGCGATTGAGCTGCATGTAGTAGTAGAGGTCGAGATACTGCTGCGCGCGTGAGCTTTGCGGCCGTGGTTCCCGTTTCCTTCACCGAGTTTGCGACGTGCATACGATGGTCTCCACTATGCTTATAAAAGCTCATAAAGCAGCCAGGGAATCTCAGACCACGGCTGCGATTGGTTCCGTTACCATGCGGCGGCCGCTAGCGAGCGTTGCTTCCATCTCCCCGCGCGATATTGACGTAAGGCTGTATCCAAAGACATCGGCAAAATGCGCGCTCAGGCGCGCTTTCGCTCCGCTGGTTTCGACTTCGCGGCCCAGAATGCGCTCAAGCGATGTGGCGCGCGCGTCCTGGATCCCGCACGGAACGATCAAGTCAAAATAGCGCAAGTCGGTCGAAACATTGTACGCGAAGCCGTGGGACGTGACCCAGCGGCTCAGGTGGACGCCGAGCGCCGCAAGTTTCTCTTCTGCCGCGGCTGTGCCGTTCGCTGAGCCGACCCAGATTCCGTGCTTGCCCGGCACGCGATGCGCTTCGATGCCAAAATCGCCGGTCGCGCGGATCATCGTTTCTTCGAGTTGTTCCACGTACCAGCGAATGTCGCGGCGATGCTCGGCCAAATCGAGAATCGGATAACCGACAATTTGCCCGGGGCCATGGTAGGTGATGTCGCCGCCGCGATCGGTCGCGTGAAATTCCACCTTCATCTGCGCAAGCAAACGATCGCTCGCGCGCAGGTGTTCGCGCTTGCCGTTGCGCCCGAGCGTGATCACGTGCGGATGCTCGCAGAAGAGCAGAACGTCGGGAATTGCGTTCGCTTTGCGCGCTTCGACGAGCTCGCGCTGCAATTCGCAGGCGGGCGCGTAGGGCATGAGTCCCAGGTCAACCACCCAGCAGTTTTTCGTGACTCGATTCACAAATCCTTCGAAATATTCATCAAGGTCAACGCGCGGCGCTAATAATTGACCGCCCTAATAGTTAATCGAAAGCCCGCGCACGGAATTGAACGCATCGCCCATCGCTTCCCACACCGTCGGGTGAGCGTGAATCGTTGCTGCCATATCGTCGAGCGTGGCTTCGAGGCCGAGCGCAGCCACCGGTTCTGCAATAATTTCCGTCGCGAGCGGGCCGATCGCGTGAACGCCAAGTATTTCGCCGTATTTCGCATCGGCAACCACTTTGATAAAGCCTTCGTGCTGGCCGAGAATCGTGGCTTTGCTGTTGCCCAGGAACGGGAATTTGCCGACCTTCACGTCGAAACCGGCTTCGCGCGCCTGCTTCTCTGTATAACCAATCGACCCGACCTGCGGCTCGCAGTAAGTGGCATTCGGACAGCGCTTGCGGTCGAACGGCAGCACCTCTTTGCCCGCCATGCGGCCCACGGCGATGATGCCCTCCATCGAAGCGGCGTGTGCGAGTTGCGGTTGACCCGCTACGATATCGCCGATGGCGTAGAGCTTGGGCTCCGCCGTTTCAAGGAATGCATTTGTCTCGATGAAACCGCGGTCCAGTTTCGCTTTGGTTTTTTCGAGGCCGATATTTTCGGTGAGCGGACGCCGGCCAACGGCAATCAGAACTTTTTCGGCGCTGATGGTTTGCGATTTCCCTGCTTTGTCTTTGTATGTGACCGTCGCGCCCTTGGCATCCTTCTTCACCGATTCAACTTTCGCTTCGAGCTCGATCTTCATGCCTTTCTTGCGGAGAATCTTTTCGAGTTCGGCGGAAATTTCCTCGTCCTCGAGCGGCACCACACGCGGCAGCGCTTCGAGCAGCGTCACATCCGTGCCGAATGTTTTGAAGATGGAAGCAAACTCGACGCCGACCGCGCCGCAGCCGACTACGATCATCGACTTGGGAATTTCCTGAAGCCCCAGAATTTCGCGATTTGTCAGCACTATCTTGCCGTCGATTTCGACGCCAGGCAGCGATCGCGCCTCGGAACCGGTGGCGAGCATCGTGTAAGTGGTTTCGATTTCGGTAGTCTTGCCGTCTTTCTCCACCGCAACTCGCCCCGGCCCGGCAATCCGCCCCCAGCCGGTGATGGATTCGACTTTGTTCTTTTTGAACAGCGCGCCAATACCGCCGGCATGCTTTTTAACGATTTTGTCTTTGCGCGCCAGGATCGCCGGCCAATTTATTTTCACGTCCTTTACTTCGAACCCAAATTCCTCGGCGCGCTTGAAATGGTCGTAAATGTCGGCATGGTGCAGAAAAACTTTGGTAGGGATGCAGCCCACGTGGAGGCACGTGCCGCCGAGAAATGGATCTTTCTCGATGACGACCGTCTTCAATCCCCACTGTGCGGCGCGAATCGCGGCGACGTAGCCGCCCGGTCCGCTCCCGATGATCGCGAGATCGTATTTAGCCAAACTGGTTCTCCCCTTCGGTTGGTATTTCAGCCGGAACCAATAGATGCATGGAAGGGTGGTTACGACTGCGACTCTACCAAGTGCGCAGACTAAAGAGTTTAGCAGCCGTTTCCAGCCGCTGCAACCCGCGGTTGAGCGCTTTGCACAAAGGGCCGCGCTATCGAATCGCAAGCGGGCGCGTCTGACTCGCTAAGTAGCATTTCGAAGGAAATAGCCCGAAGTCACGCAACTAAATCCGACTACAAACCGTATAGATTCGAGAGGAACACATGAATAACGAGCCGACTTCAAGCGCAGCGATATTACCGACTGTCGAATCCACGCCGGCTGCTCCCGAACCGAGCGGCCCTCATAACATCTTCTTAGGACCGCACGGGCTCCGCGCCGGTTGGCGGCTCGCCATCTACCTCGCCTTAGTGTTCGGCCTTCAATACCTGATCATCCAGCGCGGCTTGCGGCTGATTCCGGGCGTCACAGAAGTCATGAAGCAGGCTCAGCGCAGCGGGGTTCTGACTCCGCGATTCGAGCTCATATTCGAAGGTGTCGCGATCCTGATCGTTTTTCTCGCTGCAGGGATCATGAGCCGCATCGAAAAGCGTTCACTAGGTGTGTACGGCCTGCCCGCCGATGGCGCCTTCGGAAAATTATTCTGGCAAGGAGCCCTTTGGGGACTGGGCTTTGAATCGCTCGAGATGCTGGCGATCTTCGCGCTCGGCGGATATTCCTTCGGAGGATTTGCCCTGGCCGGTGCAGCGCTGTTGAAATATGCGGTGCTTTGGGCGATCGGGTTTGTACTCGTGGGAATTTTTGAAGAATTTCTGTTTCGCGGGTACGCGCAATTTACGCTGGGAAGCGGAATCGGATTTTGGCCTGCAGCATTTCTTCTTTCGGCGGCATTCGGCGCGGTTCACCTTTCGAATCCAGGGGAAGGCTGGGTGGGAGCGCTGGCGGTCTTCGCATTCGGAATGCTGGGATGCATGATGCTGCGACGAACCGGCAATCTCTGGTTCATGGTGGGATTCCATGCCGCGAGTGACTACGCGGAAACCTTCATCTACTCAACGCCCGACAGCGGCATGCTCGCACAAGGCCACATGCTGAATTCATCATTTCACGGAGCGCGTTGGCTGACCGGCGGAACGATCGGCCCGGAAGGCAGCGCGCTGGCCTTCGTGGTAATGGCAATCGGATTTCTGGCCCTCAACTGGGCTTATCCGCCAAGAAAGCCTGCCGAGCTAACATTCGGCTTTCAGCGAGAATGAAATTCGCGATACTGTTGCTGGCTTCGATAGCCTAAGACGCGGATGACTCAGGAGGATTCAAAATGGCAGACGACTACAGCCCTGCTGGTCCGGCGTCGCAGCCGGTGGCTCCGAATCCGGTCCCAACGAAGCCATCCGCTGGGCACAACATTTTCGTCGGTCCCAACGGCATTCGCGCCGGATGGCGGCTCGTAATTTTCCTGGCGTTGGATTTTGCATTCGTTTACGCAATCGTGCACATCCCCGGCGTTCGGTCGGCCCTGCCTTCCCAACAAATTTTCACCGCGAAAGGTTTGCTGTTCAGCGAAGGTCTGCTCAATCTGCTGCCGCTCCTTCTGGCCGCAGGAGTTATGACCTTTATCGAGAAAAGGTCCTTTGCCGACTATGGAATGCCCTTACAAGAAGCGTTCGGCAAGCGGTTCTGGCAGGGAGTTCCCACTCGGCTTCGTGATGTTGTCACTTCTTCTCTTGCTTATCGGCGCCCTGCATGGATTTTCCATAGACGGCATCGGAGTTGGCGGAACGGCTGCGCTCAGTCTCGCCATTTTGTATTTCATCGGATTCATCCTCGTCGGGCTCTTCGAGGAATTTTCATTTCGCGGGTACATGCAGTCAACCCTCGCTTCAGGCATCGGATTCTGGCCCGCTGCGATCATTCTCTCGATCGGTTTCGGCGCGATTCACCTTGGGAACACCGGCGAAGCCAAGATCGGCGCATTTATGGCGGGATGCTTCGGACTGGTTGCCGCGTTTGCATTGTGGCGAACCGGAAATATCTGGCTGCCCATCGGGATGCATGCTTCCTTTGATTGGGGAGAAACGTATTTTTACGGCACTCCCGACAGCGGCATTGTAGCGCAGGGGCATTTCCTCAACTCGTCATTCCACGGACCGGACTGGTTGACGGGCGGTAGCGTCGGCCCCGAAGGCAGCGTTTTCGTATTTGCCGTTCTGATTCTCTGGGCGATCGCTATTCATTTTCTTTTTCCCGCGAAACCCACCGCAATCGGACACACTGGAACCGATACTGGCAAAGCCTTCGCGGCACGTCCTGAATTCTAAAGAGGGGCGCTTCTCCGCGCTCCTTTTTGCCGCTTGCATCTTCCTCACGCCTACAGCATCAAACCTGCGGCCCTCGGGTAGTTGCCTTAATTGACAAGGAAAGGGCATGCCGGTAAACTTTCCGGCTCTAGGTGAGGCTTTGCGCCTCACAATGGGAACTAACAATGGACAAGAAGCGACTCGACTACTACAAGAAAAAACTGGTGACGCGACGCGAGGAACTCGTACGCGGCATCGCCCGCACGGAGCAAGAAGGACGCGAAGCCGACGAGGATCCCACAGTGGATCTCGCGGACAAGGCCGCCAACTCCTACACCAAGGAGTTCCTCTTCGGACAGACGCACAATGACCGATCGCTGCTCCAATTAGTGGATGACGCGCTGGCGCGGATCAACAAGGACAATGGCTTTGGCGAATGCGTCTCCTGCCATGAGGAACTTCAGCAAAAGCGCCTCGAAGCAGTGCCGTGGACTCGCTACTGCATCATCTGCCAGGAAAAAATGGAACAGGGGCTTCTGTAGCCCCGTTTCGTCCCCTCGTTAGCCATCGAGACGTCTGCGCGAAAGCCAAAAGGGCCTTGAGTCTAAACGTGACTAGAGGTGCGCGAACTCACGCTGACACGGAGATTCGCCGACCGCCGCGCCGCCGTTTCGATTTGCCTTTCTTCCGTTCCTGAATTGGAGTAGTTTCTCCTCACCCCTTACAGCTAGCACTAAGAATTAAAAGAGCGGATTTGTGTCCTTTCGCGCCGCACTTGATGCCGTTGTGTCTGTGCTCCTGCCGGCACCCTGCCGGATTTGCGGAGCTACGCTCACGGATGCGAATCGAATTCCCATCTGCGCTTCATGCTTTGCCTCGATAGAGCCGATTGTTGATCCTATGTGCTCATGCTGCGGACGGCCTTTTGAGCTGGCACCGCAGGTTGAGAAGGCTCCGGGACTTTGCCGCCTTTGCCGCGCAAATTTCTATGCTTTCGAGCGGGCCCGCAGCTTCGCTTACTACAACGACGCCCTGGCTGGCGCGATCGTGCTTTTGAAATACGAGGAGGTCACCCGGCTGGGTCACTGGTTTGCCGAACGCCTGGCCGACGTGATTCGAAACGCAGGAGAAGAATTTCAAGCTGACGCGGTGGTTCCCGTTCCTCTGCATCCTGACCGTCAGCGCGAGCGCGGGTATAACCAGGCGGAATTGATCGCGAGGCCCCTCGCCAAGCGCCTGGGACTCAAGCTCGGGTCATACCTGCTGATGCGTACGAAGCCCCGCCCAGCTCAGTTGGTCCTCTCGCGCAGCGAGCACTGGAAGTCAGTACGTGGCGCCTACGCGACCCGGCGAGGGGCGCGAGTTGACAAGCTGCGCATCTTGCTGGTAGATGATGTATTGACGACTGGCGCGACGTTGGATGCGTGCTCGCGGGTGCTGAAGAAGGCTGGAGCCGCAAGCGTCTTGGGGCTGACGGTGGCGCGGGTCGTTCTGGGCTCGTCGCTCACGGCTTCTAAGCAGCGAATAAAGTTACAAAGCCCTTGAAACCAACAGGGTGCGGTTGGCATCCTTAGTAGCAGGGAAACTCGTCGAGCGACGCAAAGGCGGCGCAGATGGAAAACCGGCTAAAGAACGTGTTACGTCCGCGGCCTAATCTTGGCCTGGCCAAGACGACTGCGGGAGCTGGTGCGCCCAATTCGCAGCTCCCCGCTACGAAGCGTCCTTCGCTGATGCAGGCTCCCGTGCTGGTGCTGAACGCCACGTTCGAGCCCATCAATGTCACGGCGGTTCGTCGCGCGCTGGTGCTGATGCTCAAGGGCGTGGCCCAGGCGGAAGAGACGAATCACGCCGAAGTGCACTCCACTTCGAAAGCGATTCAGGTGCCTTCGGTGATCCGGCTTCTCACCTATCGCCACATCCCGCAGCAGAGCCGCGCGCTTTCGCGCAAGAATATTTTGCTGCGCGACCGGAATACTTGCCAGTTTTGCGGCAGCGCATTCCCGGCTGCTGAGCTGACGCTCGACCACGTGATGCCGCGTTCGCGCGGTGGCCGCTCGTCATGGGAAAATCTCGTGGCCTGCTGCTATTCCTGCAACAACAATAAAGGCGATCGCACGCCCGAAGAAGCGGGCCTGAAGCTGAAGCGGCGTCCGCGTCCGTTCACGCTTCACACTTCGCGGCAACTGATGCGCCTGATCGGCCATCGCGACGAGAAGTGGCGCAAGTATCTCTTCTACTGATTTTCTCCGCTGCGATTTTTTTGCTGCAACCTTTTTCGGCGTCCCACCGTCTAATCTTACAAATCACTTCTAGGACACACCCCGGGAAGTGGCACCGGATCTAATCCGGACCGCTTCCCTTCTTTTTTGTCTACACCAGCTCTTATTGACGAAAAACGATCTTGATTCCGCGCCGCCAGTTTTCGTTGACGCCGATCCTGCTGATTTGAATCTCGGGCGAGAGATATTTCAAAAGGATCTCCGTGGCGGAATGGAATCGCAGACCGGGCGCGACGAGCCAGACGAGCGGAGGCTTCGGGTCCAAATCTATTCCGCTAAAATATCCGAAGCGCTGAAAATCGCCCTCGCGCTGATGGCGGCGCACTCGCAGCCAGTAGTCCACGGCCTGGATCGGCATCTGAATATCTTCCGAAGCTTTCAATTCGATTATTACCAAGCCGCCCGCGCCGCGTGACGCCAAGCAGGTCAAGCACGCCTCGATCTCCGCCGCTCAAGGCAGGAACCTGCGAATAGAGGAACTTGGGATCAAGTTGCGCGTCCAGGCGTGAGGGATCTTCGAGCACCAGAGTCTCAAGCCAGCGTTCGGGAGCCGCACGATAAAAATAGTTCTTGGTGTCCGTAGCGAGCGAGTTGCGATGCAGGTCGAGTTGTCGAATGTTGCATTCGAGCGCGGGGATCTTTGTGGTCGTCAATTTCTCGGTGGATTCGCCGATGCCAAACAGGAGGCCCTCTCGCGTCCAACGCGCGAATTCCAGGCCGCGGAAGCTGAATACGAGTTCACTCGTTTTTCCCGGGACGCGCGTCTCGATGGCGCCGGCGGTGCCCGGAATCATCGCGCGGATTCTTGCTAGCCAATCGCGGGCAGCCGCCAGAGTTGACTCCACGTCTCGCCGCGAAATCAGGGAACTGTCCAGGTTTCCCGCGTCTGCCGGATCGATTTTTTTCATTTGCGAATCCGGCTCGCTGAATTCGTAAATCTCCGTGCGGGCAATTGATGAAAGCGCAAGAACGCGCTCGCGCAAGATTCGGCTGGAGCCTTCGGGAACGAATAGTCTCAATCCCTCGACGGCGCGCCTATCCGAGTGGCCTCGGGTCCAATCCAGCCAAAGAAGACCGAAAGCGAGCATTCCGTCGATGGCCGTGGCATTTTCGGAGGGCGACTGCAGCCAGGAACGCCCAGTCGCTTGCCCCTTCATGCATGCGTCCGCGCACGTACATCCCCGAGAATGAATGCTCGAGGTCCGGAGCCGCGGACAACGATTCGGAGTGCGCGTCAGGAAACGCTTCCGCCAGGATGCGGTCAAAGCGCGCGCGAAATTGCTCTCGCGTGATCCGGCCCGCTGGACGCGGTGAATCCGTCCGCAGAAATTCGAGCCGGCCTGGCTTCGACTTGCCCGAGCCGATGCACTTCGAGAACGATCCTGTCCGCAGCTTGTTCCTTGAGGCGTATTACTCGCCGCGTCAGATTTTTCTCGTCGGACCACAGGTGAACGAGCGGCTCTTTTCCCGCGCGCCGCATTTCATACTGAAGATCGGCGAGCCCGGCAAGCCATTGGCCGTCTTCACGAACTTCCACGGCGCCTGAACGCACAAATTCACCCAATGCGCGATCGAGTTCTGCCCAATCGTCCATCGAACCACCGAGCAATCAGATTTAGCTGTAAGGGGTGAGCGTCAGTCGCCCAGGATAAGGCCTGTCACTCGGATAGAAGGATACTGCTGATTCCATTCTACGGGAACATGTTCCAGCGTTATTTGGAAGTCGCGCCGCTGCCCGCCCTGTAGGGCAGCATCTTTCGGGCCGACGACCGGTTCCGTCTCGCGCAGGATTACTTGATTGAATGGGTCGTGAAATTCGAAGGTCACGTCGAGCGCGCGGATGGTATGCGCGCCATCATTCCAAAGCGTTCCCGCGATGTAGGTGAATTCCTGATTCAGAAAATTGTTGGCTTTCGCCATCTGGATGTCTTTGAAGTGGATGTGCTCGGCATACGCTTGCTCGGTGGGACCAAAAGGCAACTTCGCAGCGGCGCCCGCGCCATTGGGATGCGAACCACGCGATAGCAAAATCAGGCCGCCCAAAAGCAACAGCACAACTACCGCCCCTGCCGCGAACGCGATAGGAAACTGGCTGCGCTGTTCTCGCTGGGGAATTTCTTCCGGAGACATCGAAAGAGCCTGCCTTAGCGGCCGAATTGCAATCGGAGGATCAGCGGCTCGGGAAGGCCCGCCGCGGCCATGCGCTTCTGCACTGCTTCTATATCGTAGGGAACGCGCCAGAATTCCACAACCTTGTTGTCGACGTCTGCGATCGCGAACGCCGCACGCGTGTCCCCGTCGCGAGGCTGGCCGATGGAACCCGGATTCAGCAGGTAGGTGGTGCCCGGTTCGATGGTCAGAGGCGAGAATTTATTTTCGCCCTCCGGCTTGAAGTGCAGCACGCCAACCCTGTCGTCCTCACCCCCGAGCGTGAACCCGCCTTGCAGATGGGTATGACCAAAAAAAGTAATCGGGGTCGCAGCTTCGATCAAGCTGTCGAGGGCCTGCGCCGGGGCGAACACGTATTCATCCTCGTCGCGCGACGCGCCGTGAACGATGGTAAAACCGTTAATCGTAGCCGGCCCAGTCGGCAGTTTTTCGAGGTATTCGCGAAGTTCCGGGCGCAGCTTATCGCGCGTCCAAAGCGCGGCATTGCGCGCGACAGGATTGAAATCCTCGGCGTTGGCCAGGCCGCTTCCCGCTTTGTCGTGGTTGCCGCGAATCGTGATCGCATCAATTTCGCGGATGCGGTCGATTACTTCATTCGGGTCGGGCCCATAGCCCACGACGTCGCCCAGGCACACCGCTTTGTCCCACTTGCCCTTGGCGGCAGCGAGCGCGGTGTCGAGCGCTGTGAGGTTGGCGTGAATATCGCTTAGAATCAGATAGCGCATTTAAGCCTGCCCTTATTTGGCAGGTTGCGGATTATAGTCGAACGCGAGGCGTGATGCACGAATCTCGCCCAGAAATTCGGCTCGCCCAGTATGCTTCAGCGGATTAGCATACAATCGCCGTAACTGTAAAAGCGATAGCCGTCCGCGACTGCATGGCGATAAGCTGCGAGTGTGTTTTCGAGCCCGGCGAACGCGGCGACCAACGCCAGCAAGCTCGATTTCGGAAGATGGAAATTCGTGAGAAGTTGATCGACAACGCGAAACGGCTTGCCGGGAAATAAGAAAATGCTCGGCCTCAAATCGCCCTGCCTCAGAAGCGTGTTGCCGCCAGCCGCTTTTTCGGCTGCGTCTTCCAGCGCCCGCACAACCGTAGTCCCGACAGCAAGGACAGGCCGTTGTTCTCGTTTCGCGCGAGCGATCGATTCAACAGTAGCCTCCGGAATCTCGTAAGACTCCACGTGAATTTTATGCTCTTCGAGTGACTCGGTGCGAATCGGCTCAAATGTGCCCAAGCCCAACGTCCAAAGTCACGTTCGCGATTTCGATGCCGCGCTGGCGCAGCGATTCCAGTATCGCCGGCGTGAAATGCAGTCCCGCGGTCGGGGCCGCTACTGCGCTTCCCTGCCGGCGTAAACGGTCTGGTAACGCTCGCGATCGAGCGGCTCGTCCGC
This sequence comes from uncultured Acidobacteriota bacterium, assembly GCA_963767205.1. Classification (GTDB taxonomy): domain Bacteria; phylum Acidobacteriota; class Terriglobia; order Acidiferrales; family UBA7541; genus Palsa-295. The sequence goes on along the minus strand of CAVYDF010000014.1, from coordinate 11,790 downwards.
GCGCTTGATGTACGGCGGAAGCGGAATGTGACCAAGCCGGTTGAGCGCTTCGTGGAAACCATTCTTCGATTCGAACCGCAGCACGCGCAGGCCGTATTCGGCGCGCGCTTCCACCCGAGCCTGTAGTTCGCCTTCGCCAAACACAATTCGCTCGCCCACGGGAATTTTGCGTCCCGGCCGGACGAGCGCCTCCCAGGTGTCCGGCGCAAGCTGACGAACCAGCAGCACCTCGATAGGCGACGTGAGAAATTCATCTCGCACGGGGCTTTTCGCTCCGGGTGGCTCGGCGCGCAGACCGGCACGATGCCCGAACAGACGCGCCGGCAGCACGCGAGCGTCGTTTAACACGAGAAGTTCGTCGCCCCGAAGCAGCCGCCGGCAATTCGCGAAACTGGCGATCCTCCCACGCGCCGGTAGCGCGGTTCAGCAGCAGCATTCGCGACGCGTCGCGTTCTGCGAGTGGCCGCTGGGCTATACTTCCGGCCGGAAGTTCGTAATCGAAATCGCTCAAATTCATCGGCGTGTCTTGTGGCATGTATATTTCTGCTGTATCTTTGTCAACATTGTAGCGGATGAGCGGCGATTTGATTTGTTGAGACGCTCGTATCCGGGCGCATTCGCTGAACCACGCTTGAGGGAAGGAAATATTTGTGGCAGAAGGTTCCGTTGTTATCAGCCCGCGGGGTATAGACCGGCTGCGCTCGGGCCATCTTTGGGTCTATCGAAGTGACGTCCGCAGCGCCAACGCGGAAGCCGGAGCCATCGTCCGCCTCACCGACGAACGCGGACGCTTCCAGGGCCGCGCCTTCTACAGCGACAAATCCCAAATCGCCATCCGGTTGCTCACACGCGAAGATGTGCCCATTGATCGCGCATTTTTCACCGAACGCATTCGCAGCGCCGCCGCCTATCGCAAAATCGTGGTCGAGAACACGGATGCCTTTCGGCTCGTCTATGGCGAAGCGGACCATCTGCCTTCGCTTGTCGTCGACCGCTATGGCGACTATCTCGTCGTACAAACTCTGAGCCAATCAACCGAGCGCCTGAAGGATCTCTTCGTACAAATCCTGGTCGAACTCTTCTCGCCCAAAGGCATTCTCGAAAGAAACGATCCGAAGGTGCGCTTGCTCGAAGGCCTAGAGCAAAGCGTCAGCGTTCTGCAAGGCGAAGTTCCTGAAGAAGTTATCGCCAAGGAAAACGGAATCAGTTTTGTTTACGATTTGCGCAGAGGACAGAAGACCGGCTCGTTCCTCGACCAGCGCGAGAACCATCTGGCCGCTCGCCGCTATGCCTCGGGCGAAGTGCTCGACTGCTTCAGTTACAACGGCGGCTTCGCGCTAACGGTGGCCGGCCACTGCGAGCATGTGGAGGCCACTGACATGGCTCCCGCCGCGATCGCAGCCGCGCGCCGGAATCAAGAGCTCAATGCCATCTCCAACGTCACTTTTCGCGAAGGCAATTCCTTCGACATCCTGAAGGAGTACGACGACGTGGGCCGCAAATTCCAGATGGTGATCCTCGACCCGCCTGCCTTTGCCAAGAATCGCGATAGCGTCCCCGCCGCCCAGCGCGGCTATAAGGAGATCAATCTTCGCGCCTTGAAGCTGCTGAAGCCTGGCGGCTTCCTCGTAACGTGTTCCTGCTCCTACCACATCCCAGAGGCCGCTATTCCTGCAGATCCTCGCAGAGGCAGCAATCGACGCTCGCCGGAGCGTGGTTGTCGTAGATCGCCGCACACAGGCAAAAGATCATCCCATTCTGCTGACCATGCCAGAAACGCACTATCTGAAATGCCTAGTAGTAAGGGTATTAGAATGAGTATAATGAATGACAGATGGCACATCGAAGAGCGTATCTCGAATATACTTGACAATAAAACGCGCATATTTTATTATCTGCATGCGCTAAGATACTTAGAACTCTATACACTTCCAGGGATAGGCTACATGAATACGATGCCCCGATCGGCCCATTTCACCTCTCGACTCTAAAAGCGCGGAACTAAAATCGCAGGACGTGACGGAGGCCGGCAGATTCTGCTGGCCCTTTTTGTTGCTCCGCGAAAGTGAGAAGATTGCGAAATGCCAAGATTTGACAAACTGACTGTAAAAGCCCAGGAAGCGATGCAAGCCGCCCAGGAAATGGCTGCGCGCTATGGACAGCAGCAGGTTCAGCCGCTGCACGTCCTTTGGGCGCTGCTTGCGCAAGGTGACGGCGTCGTGCCTCCCCTGCTCGAAAAGCTGGGTGTGTCGCCCACGCAACTCGCAAGTGAAGTTGAGAAACAAGTGGAGCGCCTGCCGAAAGTTTCCGGAGGCTCGGAACAATACCTGAGCCCGGAAGCGAACAAGGTTTTGGAGCGCGCGTTCGAAGAAGCGCAGCGCCTGAAAGACGAATACGTCTCAACCGAGCACATCTTGTTGGGCATCGCCGCCGCGAAGCGCGACTCCGCCGGTGAAATTCTCGCGAAGCACGGTGTGACGCACGAAACCATCCTGCAGGCTATGGCCGCGATTCGAGGCAGCCACCGCGTCACGTCGCAAAACCCGGAATCCACTTATCGCGCGCTTGAACAGTACGGACGCGACCTGACCGATCTCGCGCGCCGGGGCAAGCTCGACCCTGTGATTGGCCGCGACGAAGAAATTCGCCGCGTGATGCAGATTCTCGCGCGCCGCACGAAGAACAATCCTGTCCTTATCGGCGAGCCCGGTGTTGGCAAGACCGCCATTGTGGAGGGCCTTGCACAACGAATCGTTGCGGGCGACGTGCCGGAAGTTCTGCGGCCGAAGCGCATTGTTACGCTCGATCTTTCGGCGCTAGTGGCCGGTGCAAAATATCGCGGCGAATTTGAAGATCGCCTGAAAGCCGTTTTGAAAGAAGTCACGGAATCCGAAGGCCAGGTGATTCTTTTTATCGACGAGCTGCACACGCTCGTCGGCGCGGGCGCTGCCGAAGGCTCGATGGATGCTTCGAACATGCTGAAGCCGGCGCTTGCGCGCGGCGAACTCCGTGCGATCGGCGCGACTACTCTCAACGAATACCGCAAATACATTGAAAAAGATCCTGCGCTCGAGCGCCGCTTCCAGCCGGTATTTGTCGGCGAACCGTCCGTCGAAGACACGATCGCGATTCTGCGCGGCCTGAAAGAACGCTACGAAGTGCATCACGGCGTGCGCATCAAGGACTCCGCAATCGTCGCGGCGGCGATGCTCTCGCAACGCTATATCACCGACCGGTTCCTGCCGGACAAAGCCATCGACCTTATCGATGAAGCCGCCGCCGGCCTGCGCATGGAAATTGATTCCCTGCCCTCCGAGATCGACGAAATCGAACGCCGCATCATGCAGCTCGAAATCGAGCGCCAGGCGCTGAAGAAAGAGTCCGATGCGCATTCGCGCGAGCGGCTGGGCCAAATCGAAAAGGAACTGAGCGGCTTGCGCGAGCAATCCAATACGCTCAAGGCCCATTGGCAAACAGAAAAAGAAGCCATCGGAAAAATTCGCAAAATCAAAGAGCAGATCGACCAGCTCAAAACGGAAGAACAGCGCTACGAGCGCGCCGGCGACCTGGCCCGCGTGGCGGAAATTCGCTACGGCAAATTGTCCGCGGCCGAAAAAGAATTGAAGACCGCGCAGGACCGCCTCGCCGAATTGCAAAAAGATCATCCGATGCTGAAGGAAGAAGTCGGCGAGGAAGAGATCGCGAAAATCGTCAGCAAATGGACTGGAATTCCGGTGGGACGCCTGCTCGAAGGCGAAGTCGAAAAGCTGATTCACATGGAAGAGCGGCTGCGCCAGCGCGTGGTGGGCCAGGAGGCCGCTCTCGCTATCGTTGCGAATGCGATCCGCCGCAACCGCTCCGGCTTGAGCGACCCGAATCGCCCGATTGGCTCGTTCCTGTTTCTCGGCCCCACCGGCGTGGGCAAGACGGAGCTCGCGCGTGCTCTTGCCGAATTTCTGTTCGACGACGAGCGCGCCATCATCCGTCTCGACATGTCCGAGTACATGGAGAAGCATTCAGTGGCGCGCATGATTGGAGCGCCTCCGGGCTACGTGGGCTACGAAGAGGGCGGCCAGCTCACCGAGCAGGTTCGCCGGCGCCCCTATTCCGTCGTGCTGCTCGATGAAATCGAAAAAGCGCATCCGGATGTGTTCAATGTCCTGCTGCAGATCCTCGATGAAGGCCGGCTCACAGACGGAAAAGGCCGCACCGTGGATTTTCGCAACACGGTGATCATCATGACGTCGAACATCGGCTCGACTGCGATTTTCGAACTCGCGGCGAAAGATCCGAAGAAGGCGCGCGAGCAAGCTATGGCGGCGCTGCGCGAACTTTTCCGCCCGGAATTTCTGAACCGCATCGACGACATCGTGATGTTCCTGCCGCTCGGCAAAGACCAGATCGAGCACATCATCGAGCTGCAAATGCGCAACGTGGTGAAGCTGCTAAGCGAAAGAAAAATCACGTTGAAGCTCAAGCCGCCGGCTAAAACTCTTTTGTTCCGCGAAGGATTCGATCCGGCGTATGGCGCACGTCCGATGAAGCGCGCCATTCAGCGGCTGATTCAAGATCCGCTGGCCCTCAAGCTTCTCGACGGTGAGGTGAAGCCCGGTGATACGGTGATTGTTGATGCCGATCCGCGAAGCGACGAAATGAAATTCGCAACGGAGACCGCGAAGGCGGGCGCTGCATAAGAATCGCGTTTGGGGAGTATCGCAAATGAAAACACTAAAAACTGCATTTTTGCTGACCGGCCTTACATTGCTGCTGCTTTTTCTTGGATTGGCATTTGGCGGCGAGCGCGGCATGACGATGGCTCTTGTTTTCGCGGTCCTGATGAACGGAACCGCCTATTTTTTCTCAGACAAGATTGCGCTGATGTCCAGCGGCGCCCAGCCTATCAGCAAAGAACAGGCGCCCCGGCTCTATGAGGTGATGGAGCGTCTCGCTGCGAAATCGAATCTGCCCATGCCGAAGATGTTTCTGATTCCTCAAGCCGCGCCCAACGCATTCGCCACCGGCCGCAATCCGAGTCACGCGTCGGTCGCCGTCACGCAAGGCCTGATGGAATTGATGGACGACGAGGAACTCGAAGGCGTAATCGCGCATGAGCTGTCGCACGTGCGCAACTACGACATCTTGACGTCCTCGATCGCGGCCACAATCGCAGGCGCGATCACATGGGTCGCGAGAATGGGCTTCTGGTTCGGCGGCGGTGGTGACCGCCAGCGAGGCGGCGGCCTCACAGGAATACTGATGTTGATTCTCGCCCCATTCGCCGCCCTCTTGCTGCAGATGGGTATTTCGCGGCAACGCGAATATCAGGCAGACGCCTCCGGTGCAAAAATGGTAGGCCATCCTTACGGCTTAATCCGCGCGCTCGAAAAACTAGGCGCTTACAACAAGCGCATTCCCATGGATATTCCTCCTACAACTTCGGCGCTGATGATCGTGCAACCGCTGTCAGCAGGCCAGATTTTCTCGAGCCTCTTCAGCACGCATCCGCCGCTCGCGGATCGAATCGCGCAGCTCCGCGCGATGACCGTGACTCGCTGATTTACTCTTCATGGCGGGAGGCTTTTGGCTATGTTCTCCTCTCAGACTCCGGCCAGATTCCGGCATAGGGAGTGTGTAAGTAGTACCGCGAAGAAATCCGTGAAATAGGGTAAAAATTGCAGGTCCTTGAGCCGAGCGCTCGCTGATATCCCTCCACCACGTAGAAGATAAGCCACTGCATTTCATGCACATATGGGCACTATGCCGGTTTGGCACGATTGGCGTCCCTTTTGCTCTTTCCATCCTCGCAAGGGCGTTCACGGAGGAATAGCAATATGAGTATTGATGATAAGCAGGAATATGTAGCGGCCGAAGCCGCAGCACCGCGTTGGGTTGGAATTGTGGTGATAGCGCTAGCGATCGTCTCGCTGGCAGCTCTGGGAACCGGGTGGAGCGCGTCGAACCACTCCAAGGACTTGGCGCAAAACCTCGCCACCGCTCAGCAACAAGAGAAGCAGCAAGACGAAGTGCTGAGCCAGCGTCTCGCGAAGGCAGAGGACACAAATGCGCAGCTCCAGGGTGAGTTGAGCATCGTCACTGACAAGATGAAATTGACTCAGGGCGAGCTTACGAGAGCGCGCGCGCAAGCGAACAAGATCAAGGAAGAAGACGCCAAGCAGCTTGCGGATCTCCAGAACAATGTGAACGGAGAACTCGCGACCAAGGCCGGCGTCGATGATGTAAATAAACTGGGCACCGACGTCAACGGCGTCAAGTCCGACCTCGAATCCACGAAGAACGGTCTGAACATGACGCGCGGTGAATTCGGCACGCTGATCGCGAAGAACCATGACGAAGTGGAAGAACTGCGGCGTCTTGGTGAGCGCGACTACTACGAGTTCACGATCGACAAGAAGGACCAGCGCCAGAAAGTGGGCGACCTGATGCTCGAACTCCGCAACGTCAATCCCAAGAAGAACGTCTACACCATCGCGATGTACATCGACGATGCCCGCTATGAGAAGAAGAACCGCTCTGTGAACGAGCCAATCTACTTCTTCTCGCGCGGCACTCGTGCACCGATGGAGTTGACGGTGAATCAGGTGGGCAAGGACAAGATTGCCGGTTATCTGAGCGTGCCTAAGTCAGCGTCCAACACACACGCGCAGGCATCTGGCAACTAGCCTGGAACAAAATCAGCCGCGAGCTGGCGGGCGCGGCGCACTAAAGGGGCGTCCCAAGGGACGCCCTTTTTTTTGCTAAAAAAACTAGCTGGCGCGCTTCAGCGCTCGTGTCTTTCGGCTCAGGAATTTCTTCGCGAGGGCAGGAAGCTTGTCGTGCGTAAGCTTTCCCTGCTCGTAGAGATGCATCTTGGCCTTGGCGGTCTTACGGCGACGCCGCTGCCGTTTCTGCGCTACATAACGCTTGTCATAAGCCATGCAAATTCCTCCAAACCTTCTGCCGTTCCATTTCAATTGAATTTTTCGGGCATCATGATTGTAGCGGAGAAGGAAAAGGATGCAAGGCTCGCTTGTGTTTTTCGCTCTGAGTTCGGGTAGCATGAACGAGCCATGGCCGCGACCGCTATTTACGCCAGCCGCATCCTCACTCCCCACGAAGAAATTCCCGACAGCGTGATTGTCGTGGAAGACGGCAAGATCACGCAGATGGGCCATCGCGACGAAGTTCGCATCCCCGATGACTCGGAACACTTCGCGGCGGGCGACAAAATCGTGATTCCAGGCTTCGTGGACGTGCACATTCACGGCGCCGGTGGCCACGACGTGATGGAAGGCACGGCCGAGGCGATCGCAAAGGTCGCTTCCACGGTCGCTCGGCGTGGCACCACGTCGCTGGTTGCAACTACCGTCTCTGCGCCGGCTGAAGAGACCTGCAAGAGCCTCCATGGGATCGCACGGTATATCCGCAGCGCGCGGAATACCGATTCGCGATTCGCCGCCGAAGTTTTGGGAATCCACCTGGAAGGGCCTTTCATCAATCCAGCGCGGCGAGGCGTGCATCCGCTCGATGCGATCACGCCACCCTCGAAGGAACTCTTCGAAGAATTCATCGCCGCTGCCGACGGGTTCATCCGCATCGTCACGCTTGCGCCGGAACTTCCCGGCGCGCTCGATTTGGTCGAACGCGCTGTGGCCAATGGCATCGTTGCTTCTATAGGACACACCGACGCAACCTACGAACAAGCAGTCGCGGCCATTGAACGCGGCGTAACCCACGCCGCTCACATGTTCAACGCCATGCGGCCGTTTTCGCACCGGGATACGGGCGTTATCGGTGCGGTGCTGACGAACCCGGCAGTGACAGCCGAGTTGATTGCCGATGGGCATCATGTCGATTCTCCTGCTGTCGAGATCCTGTTGCGAGCCAAAGGGCTTGAGGGCGTGCTGCTAGTTAGCGATGGAACGGCCGCTACGGGCATGCGCAATGGAAATTACCGGCTTGGAAATTTTGAGGTGAGCGTGACGGATGGCGTCGTCCGTAATTCAGAAGGAAAGCTCGCTGGCAGCACTCTCAGTCTCGATCGAGCCCTTCAGCATATCGTCGCGCTTGGAGTGCCGCTGCTGGAGGCTGTGCGTATGGTCACGCTGCTGCCCGCCCGCCGGCTCGGCCTCGGTGGCAAGAAAGGCGTGATAGCAGTTGGCGCGGATGCCGACATCGTGATCCTGAATTCTGACTTGCGGCTAGCGGGCGTGATGACACGCGGCGCGGGGCTTTCCTGAAAAGTTTAATTGGGCCGCCGCGAGGAACGCAGTCCTACTTGTTGAGCGGAATCTTCAATTCTTCGGCGAGCAGATAAGGATTGAACGGGCTGCACGCGACATAATGCCCGTCGATCTCGAGAGTTGGGACCTTCCGAAGCCCGTTATTTGCGCGGATCACCAATTCTTCAGCGTCCGGCTTGTCGTCAATATTGACTTCCTTGAAAGCGATTCCCCGCTCACGCAAAAACTGCTTCGCGCGGCGGCAGTCGCAGCACCAGGAAGTCGAATAAACTGTGATTTCAGCCATGAGCCTTTATCTTTGTACCTTACTTATTCGATGCCGCAAAGAATGGGACGATTCCATGTGCGCTGGGAGTTATCTCCCTTAATATCTATTGTTTGGATGCGGCCTCGACACGGACCAATGCCCGCTGCAATGCTGCCGAGGCGCTCTCCCAATCTGTCTCTGGCGCTCCTGTGGCTTTCACAAGCTCAGCCTGGGCGCGATCGGCTGCCGTTTTTGCCCGTTGCACGTCAATTTCTTCCGCGCGCTCAGACGCTTCCGCCAGGACGATCACCCGATCAGGCAGCACTTCTGCGTAGCCATTCAGCACGGTGAGCCTGCGAACCTCCGAGCCTTTGTGGTACGTGAGAATCCCGAGGCCCAGTTCGGTGAGCAGCGGGGCGTGACCCGGCAAAATGCCCAGGTAGCCGTCTTTGCCCGGCATCTCGACGGACTCCACCTTCTCGTCGAGCACATGCCGTTGGGGCGTGACCACTTCGAGTTCGATTTTTTCAGGTAGCATTTTTCTTTCGAGCCGTGAATCGCGCTGGCGGCGCTGCGACTACGCCGTCGCCGCCATCTTTTCTGCCTTCTCGCGCACTTCCTCGATCCCGCCTACCATGTAGAACGCCTGCTCGGGAAGATCGTCGTGTTTTCCTTCGACGATTTCCTTGAAGCCGCGCACCGTGTCTTCAATCTTTACGTACTTCCCCGCCAAGCCGGTAAACTGCTCAGCAACGAACATCGGCTGCGAGAGGAACTTCTCGATTTTTCGGGCGCGCGCCACGGTCTGCTTGTCGTCGTCCGAGAGCTCTTCGATTCCCAGAATCGCGATGATGTCCTGCAGTTCCTTATACCGTTGAAGGACCGACTTCACCGCCCGGGCGACCGTGTAATGTTCCTGTCCCACAGTGCGTGGATCCAAAATGCGCGAGAAGCTCGCCAGCGGATCGACCGCGGGATAAATGCCGCGCTCGACGATTTGCCGGCTCAAGTTTGTCGTAGCGTCAAGGTGAGCAAACGTCGCAGCTGGCGCCGGGTCGGTGTAATCGTCCGCCGGAACGTAAATCGCTTGTACTGACGTGATCGAACCATGCTTCGTCGACGTGATTCGTTCCTGAAGTTCGCCGATTTCCGTGTTGAGGTTCGGCTGATAACCTACCGCGGAGGGCATGCGTCCAAGCAGCGCCGATACTTCCGAGCCCGCCTGCACAAAGCGGAAAATGTTGTCGATGAAAAGCAGCACGTCGAGGTGTTCTTCGTCGCGGAAATATTCTGCCACCGTCAGGCCAGTCAAGCCGACGCGCAGCCGCGCGCCGGGTGGCTCCGTCATCTGCCCGTAAATCAGTGCGCAACGCGATTTTTCCGAATTGCCCGGAACTACGACGCCTGATTCCTGCATTTCGAGCCAAAGGTCGTTTCCTTCGCGCGTGCGTTCACCCACACCTGCAAAAACTGAAACGCCGCCGTGCTTCATGGCCACGTTGTGAATCAATTCCTGAATCAGCACCGTCTTGCCGACGCCCGCGCCGCCGAAGAGCCCGATTTTTCCGCCCTTGAGATACGGCTCGATCAAATCGACCACTTTGATTCCCGTCTCGAACATTTCGAGCGTGGTGGACTGATCTTCGAGACTCGGCGCCGGCCGATGAATCGGATAGCGCTTCTCGGATTTCACCGGCCCGAGATTGTCCACCGGCTCGCCCAGCACATTCAGCACGCGTCCGAGCGTCGCGCGCCCCACCGGCACCGTAATCGGTTCACCGAGGTCTTCCGCATTCATGCCGCGCACCATGCCCTCAGTCGGCTTCATCGCCACACATCGCACGCGCCCCTCGCCGAGATGCTGCTCCACTTCAGCTACGACGTCGAGCGGCTCCGGCACGTTGAATCCCTCGCTCGTGATGCGCACCGCGCTGTGAATCGCCGGCAGATGGTGTTCCTGAAAAAGCACGTCCACCACGGGGCCGATCACTTCCACGACGTGCCCGATTTTCGTTTGATCCGTTGCCATGTCTTCGTGACTCGCTGTTAGTGACCGAGTGCTAGGCTACGACATTGCCGAACTCGCGCCGCTCACAATCTCAATAATTTCCTTCGTGATAGCCGCCTGCCGAATCTTATTCATCTGCAAAGTCAGCTTGTCGATCAATTCCGAGGCGTTTCTCGTGGCCGAATCCATCGCCGTCATGCGGGCCGCATGCTCCGCGGCAGCCGACTCAAGCAGGATTCGAAAAACTTCCGATTCCAGATATCGCGGCACGAGCCCGCCAAAAAGCTCCGCCACCGGTTGCCCGTAGATGTAGTCCACAAGATTCACGGTCCCATCGGGCGACGGTTTCATTGGCAAGGATTCACTCGCCGGGTCGTGGACGACGTCCGACGGCTCGCCCTTTTCCGACTTGCCTTCTTTCAACACCGCGGGATCAATCGGAAGCAGCTTCTCGACGCACAGCCTCTGCACCATCACGTTCTTGAATTCATTGTAAATCGCGTAGACCGCATCCACTTCATCGGTCACATACATTTCCGCCATTTTCGCTGCAATTTCCTTGGCCTTCGAAAACTCCACCGCGTTCGACACATTCAAATACTCAGCCGCAAATTTCCAGCCACGCTTTCGCAGCGTGTCGCGGCCCTTCTTTCCCACCACAGAAACTTGCAATTTCTTCGAAGAGTGCTCGCGCAAAAACTCCATAGCTCGACGCAACACGTTCGTATTGAACGCGCCAGCCAGGCTCCGGTCGCCCGTCAGCACCAAAACCAGAATTCTCTCTTCGGGCCGCCGCTCGAGCAAAGGGTGCGCCGGTGTTTCCATGCGCGCCGCCGCCGAACGCAGCACGCGCTTGATCTCCCGCGCGTACGGCCGCGCCGCAAACACGCCTTCCTGCGCCCGCCGCAGCTTCGCCGCCGCCACGAATTTCATGGCGCGCGTGATCTGCTGCGTGCTTTTCACGGAACGAATCCGCCGCCGATAATCGAGAAGTGTGGGCATTAAGCGTTGCGGTTAGTGCGCTGCCACCTTCTCCGGAACCTTAGGGGCAGGCGGAGCTTCTGCAATCTCCGCAGCGGTTTTCCCGGCGGCGGCCTTATCAGCCTTCGCCGCCTCCAGAGTGGCGACGAAAGTTTCCTTGAAAGCGTCGAGCGCCTTCTTCATTTCACCGCGCAAGCCATCATCGATGGCCTTCTTCTCGCGCAGGGTCTTCATCACGTTCGGATAATTCGTTTCGATAAAGGGATACAATTCCTTCTCAAAGCGCAGCACTTCAGCCACTTCAATGTCGTGGT
>CAVYDF010000013.1:0-20429 GCA_963767205.1 uncultured Acidobacteriota bacterium | reverse complement strand
AGGGTTACGGAGTCGCCTGGCCAGGCGCGATTGAGCAGGAGATTCAAATCTGTTTGGTTGGCGAGGGGCTTGTCGTCCCAGGCTACTAGGACGTCGCCGCCTGTGCGCAGTTCCTGCAGGCCCGCTACCATCGAATGGGTTCCGCCGCGGATGCCTGCTTGCGCCGCGGGGCCTCCGGGGGTGACGCGTTCGACTAGGATTCCTTGCTGCACGGAAAGATGCAATGCCTCTGCGAGACCCGGCCACAGGCCGCGACCTTCGATACCCAGAGTGGCGCGGCGGACGCGTCCGGTTTTGATGAGATCTTCGGCGACGCGGCGCGCGGTGTTAACTGGAATCGCGAATCCGATTCCGGCTGTGGTGCCTGTGGGCGCATAGATCGCGCTATTGATACCGATCACTTCGCCGTGCGAATTGAGTAATGGTCCGCCTGAATTGCCTCGATTGATTGCTGCGTCCGTTTGAATCGCTTCGTCAATATAAGTGTTCTCGCCGGTTTGCACCGTGCGGCCGAGCGAGCTGACGACGCCGGTGGTAAGCGTGCTTTGAAAACCGAAAGGATTGCCGATGGCGAGGACACGCTGGCCGACGAGGAGATTGCGCGAATCGCCGAGAGGAAGCGTGGTGAGCTTTCGTCCAGCGGGATCGATCTTGATCAGGGCGAGATCGTTGCGCGTATCGACGCCGATGAGTTTGGCTTTGAAGCGGGAACGATCGCCGAGAGTGACTTCAATCGTTTGCGCGCCTTGAATCACATGGTAGTTCGTGAGGATGTGGCCCTCGGTGTCGATGACGAAGCCCGAACCGGCGCCTTCGACCGGAACTGGATTGAAGAAGAAATCGTATTCGACGGTGCGCGTGACGACGTTGGCGACAGCGGGTGAAGCCTGGCGGTAGATACGGACGTTCTCGGCTTCGAAGGCGTCGAGCGTGTTGTCGGATGGGGCTGCGTTGAGCCGAAGCGCATCGACCGAGCGCGGAGATGGGTTGCCGTATCGCGAGCCGAGCCAATAGGCTCCGAGGCCGATGATCAGGCCGATGGCGAGGAGGCGGATGGCGCTTCGGTCATTTTTTCCGGTGGTCATGAATCAACCTTCAGTTTGGCCCTTAGCCGCGCGAATGTAGCTCGAATCATCTCACATAATTTCGGGTTGATGCGAGAGCCGTCTCGAATTGGTACGTGCTGAGGCGGGAGAAAGTTTCTTCAGGGAGCGGATAATTGCTTGAGATGCTCGACCAGGTTTTTCACCTGGCGTTCGGTTTCTTCCATTGAGCTTGAACAGTCGATCACTCCGTCGGCGAGTGCGCGCTTTTCTTCCGCGGGCATTTGCGAGGAGATGCGGAGCTGGGCTTGCTCGCGCGTGAGACCGCGCGCGATGAGGCGTTCCATTTGTTGCGCGGGTGTGGCCCAGCAGACGATCAAGTTATCGAGCTGCTTGTGGAAGCCGGTTTCGACGATGAGCGCGGCTTCGACGACGGCGAATTCCGGGCCGCCGGGGCGGTCGAGCGCTGCGAACCATTTGAGGACGACGTCGAGAATGCGCGGGTGGAGGATCTGGTTGAGGCGGGCGCGTTTTGTGACGTCGGCGAAAACGACAGCGCCGAGTTTGGATCGATCGATTGCATCGCCCGGAGCGAGGATCGATTTGCCGAACTCGCGAACCACTTCGTCGTAGGCGGCCTGGCCGGGCTCGAGCAGTTCATGGCCGAGCGGGTCCATTTCAAGGACCATGCAATCCTGGTCGCGCAGGAGGGAGGCGACGGTGGATTTGCCGGAGGCGATGCCGCCTGTGAGTCCAACTTTAAGCATATTCGTGCGGGCGGCGCGGCATTTCGTTTAGCTGCGGGCTGCAGCCGAGATTCGGGCCCCGCGGCGCAGACGGGCGGCTCGCACTGTATTGCTCATGAGCATGGCGATGGTGAGCGGACCGACGCCGCCGGGAACGGGGGTGATGGCGCCGGCGATATTTGCGACGTCGGGATGAACGTCACCTACGACGGCGGAGCCTTTTGCGCGAAATGATGCGAGGCGTTCCGGGAGATGCGCGAATATGCTTTCGGCTTGGGCGGCGTCGGTGATGCGATTGATGCCGACGTCAATTACGGTGGCGCCGGGCGCGATGTAATCGGGAGTGACCATGGTGGTGCGTCCCATGGCGGCGATTACGATATCGGCGCGGCGGACGGTTTCGGGTAGGTTGCGCGTTTTCGAGTGGCAGACGGTGACGGTAGCGTTCGCGTGCATGAGGAGGAGAGCCATGGGCTTGCCGACGATATCGCTGCGGCCGAGGACGGCGGCGTTTGCGCCTTCGATTGGAATTTCGCTGCGGCGGAGGATTTCCATCACGCCGAGCGGAGTGCAGGCGACGAGATTGGGGCGTCCGGCGACGAGGCGGCCGACGTTGAGGGGATGGAAGCCGTCGACGTCTTTGGCGGGATCGACTGCTTCGAGAATTTTTTTCGCGTCAATTTGTGTGGGGAGCGGGAGCTGGACGAGGATGCCATCGACATCGTCGCGACGATTCAGATCTTCGATGATGGCGAGAAGTTCGCTGGTGCTGATGGTGGCGGGTGGGGCGATGTTGAAACTGGCGAGGCCGAGTTTTTCGCTGGCGGCGATTTTGCTGGAGACGTAGATTTTGGAGGCGGGATTTTCACCGACGAGGACGGCGGCAAGGCCGGGGCGGATTCCGGCGGTGCTGAGCGCGGCGATTTCGCCGGAGAGTTCCGAGTAGATTTGATCGCGGATGGCGTTGCCGTTGAGGATGCGAGCGGGCAAATTGGCTCCCGATGCGGCATATTTGGCCGCGGAAGCGCCATGATAGCACACGAGTTTGAAGTCGAATGATGTCGATACGTGCATGCATTCTTTGGGCCTGCGGGTGGAACCTGTACTGGCATGGTGCAATATGGTGCATGATGGTGTAGAATGCATACTATGGCTAAGACAGAAAAATCCGTTCGGCAGAGTGTCTCGATTCCGTATCGAATCGCCAAGCATGTGCAGGCGATTGCCAAGGTGCGAAAAACCAGCGCGAATCGCGTTCTCGTAGATTTGATTGAAGCAGGGCTGGAATCGAAGGAAAGCGAGAAGGAAAGATTTTTCGCGCTCGCGAACCGGCTCTCTGAGGCGGCAGAGCCGCGCGAGCGAGAGCGCCTGAAGAAAGAGTTGGCTCGCATGACGTTCGGTGATTAACGGAACGGTAAGGAGATGACAGTGTTTGGCGAGGGAAGCGAGCGGAAGATTCAGGAACGGGCGATGCGCGAGGCGGGGAGGTTGCCGCCGGGGCAATCGTTGACGCTGAAATGGCCGGTGCTGCATGAGGGGACTGTGCCGCGGTTCGATCCGGCGAGATGGGATTTTCAGGTGACGGGGCGCGTGAACAAGCCGCTGCGGCTAAGTTGGGATGAATTTACGCGGCTGCCGATGAAGCAAGTGACGGCGGATATGCATTGTGTGACGCGTTGGAGCCGGTTTGACGTGCGATGGGAAGGCGTGCCGTTTACGGAAGTGATGAAGCTGATTGAAGCGAAGCCGGAAGCGAAATACGTGATGGTGCTGGCCGAGCAGGGATACACGTCGAATGTGCCGCTCGAGAATTTGATGCATCCTACGACGCTTTTCGCGTTGAAGCACAATGGCGAGCCGCTGCCAGCGGAGCATGGATACCCGGTGCGGCTGGTGGTGCCGGAGCTCTATGCGTGGAAGAGCGTGAAATGGGTGCGGGGATTGGAATTCATGGAGAAGGATGAGCCGGGATTCTGGGAGCAGAACGGATATCACATTTATGGCGATCCGTTTAAAGAGCAGAGATTCGATACGGATTGAGGCGGCCACGCTAAATCCGAGTGATCACCTGTTCATAATCCGGGAGCTTGATTTTATCGGCGAGATCGCGCCCCATAGCAAGGTCTGCTACCCAGGGAATTCTGAGGAGTTTGAAGATCTGGTTGCGCAGGAACAAACTAAGCTCGGACTTCGGCGCCAACGTTCCGGCAAAGCGAAGAGCAGCTTTTTGCTTGAGAGCGATAAAGGGCGCGAACAAATTTTGATAGCGCTCGAACGCCTCGCCGTAATTGCCCTTCGAACGGTGAAGCTCACCGGCAAGATTATATGCAGCTACCATGGCGAGGCTCGAACCTTGGCCGGCGAGGAGCGAGACGCAGAAAGCCGCATCGCCGACGAGGGTGACTCGATTCCGTGTCCACAGGCCGCATTGCGGATTCATGCGAATCTGGCTGACGCGATCGAAGTAGAGGTCAGACACGCCGTCAAGCGCTTCCAGAATCTGAAGGCATTCCCAGCCGCTATTTCCAAAGCGTTTTCTTAACATCGCCTTCTGGGACTGGAGATCGTCGGTGCCGGAGGGGTTGCTGTCAGCGAATATGAATAGAAACATAGTGCGATCGCCGCGCAAGGCAAAGCGTCCTACCTGCTGGCCGACTTCCGTATACATCATGTAGGTGAGTTCATCACGCGGCTTGTAGCCTGAAACTGTGAAAGCCGCGGCCTTGTAACCCAGATATTTCTCGAAATTGCTTTCCGGGCCAAAAACGAATTCGCGTACGCGTGAATGAAGTCCGTCGGCGCCGACGACGAGATCGAAATCACGCTGAGGTCCTTTTTCGAAAGCGACGCGAACACTGTTTTCGGTTTGTGCAATCTGCGCGATGCTGTCGCCAAACATCGTTTCGACCTTGCCTTGGATCTTTTCGTAAATCATGGCGGCCAGGTCGCTTCGCGCAATGCTGGCGTAGCGTCCCTGGGTCGTACGGATAAACGCGGCTGCAGGAAAACCGGAAACGCGCTTTCCGTTTCGATTTACGACGCGGACTTCCTGGACCGCGTAGCCCCGTTCCTTAATCGCCGGCACCAGTCCCATGCGATCGGCGATATCGAAGCCGGCGCCCCAGAAATCGATTACGTAGCCACCGGTGCGAAGCTGAGGCGCTTTTTCGACGAGCGTGACCTCGAATCCGTAGCGAACCAGCCAGTAGGCGAGTGTGGGGCCGGCAATTCCGGCGCCAGAAATCAGAACACGCATACATCAATAGAATACTTCAGACGCGACGGGCTGCGGCTGTGAAGTGCTTGGCCAGGATTTTCGCAAAGCACGATGGCGCGTGCTTCACGCCGCGCCAAGATCGATTGGAGGATGATTTAAGATCAGCTTCGCTGCAGTGGGCGGCGGCCTTGAGTTGAAGCGGCGAGGATGAGCGAAGCGCCGCCCATGCCCATTGCCACGAAGAGGCTGCTCCATTGGTTTCCGTTGTTGAGGTGGGTGGCGACGAGCGGGGCGTGCAGGACCAAGACCCACAGGAAGAACATGGCTGCGAGCATGAGGCAGGCGAAGCGCGCGTAAATTCCGGTGATGATGGCGAGAGCGACGGCGATCATGCCGACGCCGGTGAGATAGGTCCAGAAAAGCTTGAAGGGGATCCAGGAGGTGATGAGAGTGGCGATGAATTCTGCGTACATGAAATGCTGAATGCCGAAGACGATCAATGCGAACACGAAGACACAGCGTCCGATTTTGGCGAGAGTAGCGATGAGATTTTCTCGTCCGCGAAAGCTAGAGGCTGCTGCGGGGATAGCTCCGGCGAGCACCCAGGCTGCGGCGGCGAGTGCCAACGGCTCGACTGCGCGCGTGCGATCGTTTCCGCGGTGGATTACGTCGTGCAGATGAAGGGAGTGAAGAAACAGGACGCAGAAGAATAGAAACGCGCCCAAGAGGATCGCGGACAGGCGGGCGTATTTCTTGGTCAGGAGTCCTGCGCTGAGAGCGAGCAGGATTGCGCCGGCGACGTAGGCGAGAACGGAACCGCCTGGAATCCAGGGAGGGACGACAGGCAAGCCTCCTTCGAGATGTCCGTAGATAAAATATTGAATGCCAAAAACGCCGATGGGAATTGCGAGAAAGACGCGGCCGAAGTCGAGCAAAGTGTCCATGCTTGCCTCTTGGTCGTTCGCCTTGGGAAGGCGAGATTTTGCCGCGCGCGGTTATTAGACGCTCAAAATGGAAAAACGGGTTGCGAACGGAGCGAGTGGTGTTGTGCAGGGCGTGTCTGGATTACAATGCGCGCAGGGAACACAGGAGGCACAATGCGAGCAGATGAGGTAGAAGTCTCGTGGGACTCGGCGAAGTCGAAGTGGCTGGTGCGAATTGTGGTGGGGGAAGAAGTGGTGAGGCGGTATTGCGACGCGGGGAAAAATGCGGACGACGCCTCGCTGCGGTCGGCGGCGATGAAGACGCTACAGGATGAAGGGTATGAGGCGGACGCGTCTATCGTCGTGATCAAACGTTAATGGGCGTAGTGGGCGCTAGTGGGCGCTGAAGGCAGTGGCTTCAAATTCGTGAAACATCCATCCCTTAAATTATTGTGTGTATTTGTGTGCGCAGCGATGGCGATGGCGGCATTCGCAGCCGGCGCGCAGAACACGTCGCGGAAGTCCGTTTCGAAGCCGTCAGGCGCGTCCGCGACGGAAGAGCGGACGGCGAAATATCTGGCGTCAGTGCGGGAAAAGCCGCTGGAGCTGATGGATTTTCTCGATCGGATGCCGAAGGGCGGCGATCTGCACAATCACCTGACTGGCGCCGTGTACGCGGAGAGCTATATCAACTACGCGGTGGAAGATGGGGATTGCATCGACCGCGCGACGTTCAAGATATTGCCGCCGCCGTGCGATCCGGCTCGAGGATTGTTGCCGGCTTCGCAGGCGATCAGCGATTTTGTGTTTCGCAACCTCGTGATTGACGCGTTGTCGATCCGGAATTTTCATCCGACGGCTGAAGACCGCGACGTGCGACTGCATTTCTTCGCGGCGTTCGGGAAATTCGATCTGGTGACGAACAAGCACTGGGGAGAAATGCTGGCGGAGGTGACGCATCGGGCGGGAGCGCAAACGAAGTGTATCTAGAGACGATGCTGACGCCGGATCAGGGCGAGGCGATCCAACTTGGGAAGCAGGTGGGCTGGAACGACGATTTTGGCGCGATGCGTTCGCAGATGCTGGCCGGGGGAATGGCGAAAGTGGTGGCCGATGGACGGAAGAACCTGGACGACGCCGAAACGAAAATGCGGCAGGTGTTGGGCTGCGACACGGGG
Organism: uncultured Acidobacteriota bacterium; assembly: GCA_963767205.1. Taxonomy (GTDB): domain Bacteria; phylum Acidobacteriota; class Terriglobia; order Acidiferrales; family UBA7541; genus Palsa-295. The sequence goes on along the minus strand of CAVYDF010000013.1, from coordinate 13,322 downwards.
CAGCCGGACGTGGGATGCGGGGTGACGCTTCGCTATTTGAATCAGGTGCTGCGCGCTTTTCCCAAGGAGCAAGTGTTTGCGCAGATGGTCGCGGGATTTGAGATTGCGAGCGCCGATCCGCGCGTGGTGGGAATCAATCTGGTGCAGTCGCAAGATGAGTTCAACGCGCTGAACGATTTCGATTTGCAGATGCGGATGCTGGATTATCTGCATGGCGTTTATCCGAAGGTGCATATCACGCTGCATGCGGGCGAATTGACGCCGGGCGAGGTGAAGCCGGAGGAGTTGTATGCGTCGCACATTCGAAAATCGATCGAGATCGGGCATGCCGAGCGAATCGGGCACGGGCTGGACGTGATTTACGAGCAGGATCCGGTTGGCCTTGTCGCATTGATGGCGAGGAAGCACATCCTGGTGGAGGATTGTCTCTACAGCCATGAACTGGTGCGCGATATGAAGGGATCGGAGAACGTGCTGCCGACATATTTGCGCGGTGGCGTCCCGGTGTCGCTTGCGACGGATGATGAGGCGATTGTGCGGTCGGAGCTGACCTGGTATTTCCGGCGGGCGGTGGAAGGCTACAACGTCGACTACCAGACGTTGAAGCGGATGGTGCGCGACAGCCTGGAGCACGCGTTTTTGGCGGGAGCGAGTTTGTGGGTGGCGCCGGAGGATTTCAGGATGGTGGCTGCGTGCGCGAAAGAAAAATTGAGTGACAAGCCTGCCGGTGCGCCGTGCCGGGAGTTTCTGGCGGGAAGCGAGAAGGCGCGATTGCAATGGAAGGAAGAGAACGAGTTCGCGCGATTCGAATCTAAATTTTAGCCGGCGGGCGCGGCGTTTGGAACTCACTGGGAATTCGCGAGCGACTGTTTCGCCAAGGCTTGCATGTCGTCGAACAGATAGATGTGGCGACCGGGCGCGGCGCGTTTGACCGCTGCGATCATAGCTGCAGCAACCATGGAAGCTGGAATCGGTCGATACTTGCTTAAGCCGCCGATGAACGCGAATTGCAATGCTTTCGCGAGAGCAAGGCCGATGCCTTCACCGGCGCGTTGTTCTGTGCGTGAGCCCATCAGGAAGCTGGGCTGAAAGATGTTAACGGAATCGAAGCGGCAGCGCTTTCACCGCTTCTTCGAGTTCGCCTTTCGTGCGGAGATAAAAAGTCCGCGAACGAGCGTTTGCGCCCACCGACGACACCAGTGCGAATTGTTGCGCGCCTCCTGCCAGAGCAAATTCTGCAAAGGCTTTCGAATAGCCGAAGTCGATTTTGCGATACGCCTCATGGGAACCGGCTTTGGCATTGGTGGTGCCCATGGCGCAGAAGGCGTCGTTCGCGGCAATCGGAGCCAGCTGGCTGAGATTATCGAAGTCGACGAGTTTCTGGACGAGCTTGGGGTGCGCTTCGGACGCTGACCGGCGCGAGATCGAGATCACTTGCGCGTACGCGGGATCGTCGAGCAGCTGCTTTAGACAGAGGGAGCCAACGAGGCCAGTGGCTCCGGCGATCATTGCGATTCGTTGCGACATGATTTGAGGGTATCGAAGCCGCGGGAGAAATTCTAGCGCTTGCCGCGGCGGACGAAGGGCGTGTGCTCGTTGTCGAGTTCGCGCGGGATGCGTTTGGGGCCGGGCTTGGCGGCGACGAATTTTACTTCGCGAATTAATTTGCCGCCCCAGGCTTCATTGATGCGGGCGCAGAATTCCGCCTTCATGTCTTCGAGCTGTTTGCGCCAAGCTTTGTTGTCGGCGGCGATTTCGAGGCAGCCCTTTTCGCAGCGCAGGGGACGAGTGCGAGCGGCGAGAGCTTTGCCGACGATTTTGGGCCACGAACTTACGAGCCAAGCGAGGGCGGCTTCGGGGCGATGAAGGCGTCGCAGTGCACCGCCGAGAACTTGTCCGGCCTTGTCCATAGAGTTTGCGGATTCTAGCACAAGTGTGCGTGGAAATTTTTTCTTGTGATTACTTTTGCTTTGAGGGGCTCACTCGATGCGACGGGCGGCGTAGACAAGAACGGGCGAACCGTCGGCGATAAATGCGGAGCGCGGCGGCCGCGAGAGGACGCCGCCCAATTCAGATCCGTAGAGAGCGGCGCCATCGCCTTCAAATGCAGCATTCGACGCACGCCAGATTCGCCACGGCTCGTGAGCGACGTGATATTCGAGTGAGCCGCCGTCGCGGCGGCGCGAATAGCCCCAATAATGTTCAGAGATAAATTGCTCAAGGCTGCCGTCGGCCGCGAGAGACGGGCTGCCTTCCGTTTGACCGTGGAGCCGAAACTTTTGGCGCTTCAGGTCCCAGCTGTATTCGATGGAACCCCCTGAATCGTCGAGAGTGATCGAGTGGCGCAGCGGCATCGTCCTATAGTTTTCTGCGAATGCCATACGCGCCAGAAACGTTACGGCGGGAAGCGAAACGATTTCACGGATGAACATCACGCCGCGGCGGATTTCGCTGCCTTCGCGGCGACGAACGTAAATGCGGAGATTAACCTCGTCGAACTCCGAATGGAAGGGAACGGAAATTACGCCGAACAGCTTAGTGCGGGCGAAGCGAAGGCCGACGAGGCTTACGTATGTTTTACCTTCGAAGGAATCGAGTTCGGTGCCGCGCGGGACAAATGGCTGGAGCAGAGCCGGATCGATCTCATAGTTGAGCATCAGGAGATCGCGCCACTCGGTGGATAAGAAGACGCGACCGCGCGTGACGCGCTCCGCATCCGCTGCAGGCTGCAATTCAGGAACTGGCTGGACCATTGAGGCCAAGCTGTGGAGCGACGCCGCGAAGCGCTTCGATGCAGAACGCGATGTGGTCGTCGAGGGGGACGCCGAGCTCTTGAGCGCCATTGTAGACGTCGTCGCGACTGACGCCGCGCGCGAAGGCTTTGTCTTTCAGCTTTTTCTTCACGGATGCGGTTTCCACCTCGTGGATGCTTTTGGAAGGTTTGATGAGCGCGCAAGCGGTGAGGAAGCCGGCGAGTTCGTCGCAGGCAAAGAGGGCGCGATCGAGGGGCGAAACGCGCGCCACGCCGGAATAGCTGGCGTGGCCGAGGATTGCGTGAATGATTTCTTCGGAGTAGCCGCGTTCGCGGAGAATCTGACAGCCTTCGTAGGGGTGCTCTTTCGTCGGGTGATGTTCGGCATTGGGCCAGCGCTCGTAATCGAAATCGTGAAGGAGGCCTGCGAGGTTCCAGGTGTTTTCGTCGCCACCGAGTTTTTGGGCGTATGCGCGAACGCAGGCTTCGACAGACAAGGCGTGTTTCCGGAGGCTCTCACTTTGTGTGTATTCGCAGAGAAGATTCCAGGCGTCGTCTCGATTCGGCATTTTTTCCTCGAGAATCATAATAATGCAACTGCGAGTGGTGTAGTAGGCGGATTGGGGACGGGGCGAGAGCTATTTTGGCCGGGAATCGTACGACTGCGAGAGACGAATCACGAAACGGCAACTAGAAGGACCTAAGAAAAAAGGCCCACGATGAGGTACGACGTCGTCGTGGCTACCGGCGCACATTGTGTCTGATGCTTAGGGGATTTTGGACGATAGACAACACGTCGGGCGTCGCAATCTGAGTTCGGCCGCTGTTCTCGTCATTGATTGAGCACGGAATCGGGATGGCCGGGTTTTGAGACCGCTGCGACGGGAAACCGGCGCGTGAGGTCGCGAATTTGACGAAAATGGCCAGACCACGGATGAACGCTTCCGAGCAAGCGGTTAGAAGGGCGGCACAGATCGCCGGCACTGCGGCGGAACGCAAGATGAGACGCCGAAGCACTCGGCGAGACGCGGCGTACCATTTTGAGACGGAATTAGATGAAAGCGTCGCAAAATGATTTTCGGCGTTTGTTCTCGTCATGTATTGAACACAGGGGGTTTGGGAAGCAATTTGGGGGCTATCGAACGGAAAATGCAGGGCAAACCGGGGCGAACCGACCGAAAAAAGCAGGGTGAGGGATTCAGAAAATTGCGTGGCATGACGATTGCAATAAGTGGACGAGCAAGGCCGATGTCGAATGAGTTTCAATACGGAAATTGTCACACAGGAAAGAAATAGTCAGTTTTTGGCTGGGGTAGGAAGACGCGAAATGTCAGGCGAAGAAATTTAGAACCGGTCCAAGCACGGCGAGCAGATATGAAGTCATTTTGTTTGTGCGTCGTGGGCGGGATGAATAGACTGAACGGGCAGTCCGGGGAATAAATATCGCTTGACAAGAAGTGGCACGATGGGGAGAATCACTCCCGCGCCGGTCCTGCCTTCCCCCTGTTGTGACGTTCCTCCCTTTCGCATCGCCGGAATAGTCTGCGAGGAGATCCGGTGGCAGATAAAGATGCAGTGGCAACCAGCATGGAACTCGATCGAGAAGTGATTCGCTGTCAGGTATGCGGACTGGTGCAATACCGCACGCGCACAGGCAACTGCCGTCGTTGCCTGCGCTTAATGCCTCCTAAGGTGGCGTTTGTCATTCCGACGCCGTCACCGCAGGATCTACCTGGTGATGACCGCCAGCTGTTCGAGAACTGGCCGAATCGCGAGACTGTCGAGAACATCGGCCAGCGAATCCGGCAGTTGCGGGAATCGCGCGGGATGACGCAGAGCCAGTTGCAGGCGCGCTCGCGCGTATCGCGCTCGTATTTGTCCCGAATCGAGAGCGGGCAGATGACGCCCAGCCTCGGCACGCTCGAGAAGATTGCCGAAGCCCTGGGAGTTGGTCTGAACCGGTTCTTCGTTCCGGAGACGAATGGCGAGACGGTGCTCGAGGATCCGTTCATTCAGGGTCTTCGGCCGTTCCTGCGGCAGCTCGATTGGGCACAGTGGCAGGGGATTCTGAAGAGGCTGCAAGCGATCAGCGAGCACGTGAACACGAACCACTCGCGACCGCTTGTGGCGCAGGCTTCGGACCGGATGGCGGCGCACGCGGCGCATTCGATGCCTCGAAGACAGAACCCTGGACTTGGCCATCTTGCGGCAGCGATTCATCGGTAGTTGAGAATCGCAGAGGACTAGAAGCACACAACGAGATCTGGGTCAGCCCGGCCCAACCCGTACGGCGGACAACGTTTGGCTCCGCCGGCGACAAGCCGGGCGACTCGAATCGCCGGGACGAGTTTCGAACGGCGAATCCCCGCAGTTCACTCCCCAGAAAATCTGATCTGGCAAATTCTATTGGACTTCTTTTTTCCCGATGCGGAGGAGCTGGATTTCGACTCCTTCAGACTTTTTCGTGAGCGCTACCAGGCGCGTGGTGTCGCCCTTCTCGTAAACGTAGGCAACGTCTGCGTCGGAGCTAACGTGCTCGCGATGCGTTGTTGAGCCGTGGTCTTCGCGTTTGTAGCTGGGGCCGAGTTGCTGCTTGTACCACTCGGAGACTTCGTCGAGATCGTCAGACGTGACGTACTTTTCTGTGGCGAGCCCGAGACCTGCGCCGCTGATGGCTGAGAGTTCTACCGTCGAGCCTTCGGATTTGTCCGGTTGCGCGCCGGGATAGACGGGCAGGCCGGTGGCGTGGGCCTGGTCACCATTCACACGCAATGCGCCGGCAGGCGTTTCGATTTCGACTTGCTTGCCGGTCTGGTTCACGTGAACGTGGCGGATGAACATGCCGGCGACCAGCAAGCCGCCGAGAACGAGAACAACGAACCCCCCGCCGACGATGGCAAGAATCCAGAGGACTGCGTCATTGCGTCTTGGAGGAGGTGGTTGTGGCGGTAGAGGCGTGCCGCTGGGCGGCCTGGTTGGTGCGGTTGACATACTTCACCCCTTGCGTGTTTCTCCCTTGAAGATACGCGAAATGGAAGCTAAAAGTTTCCTTCGATAATCCGTCGCGATCAGAGGCTCAGGTCATCCCGATCCGGCATCGATCGAGAGGAACCTGAGTTGCCGCAGTTAGTAGAAGACGACTTTGATGTCGTCGCGCTTGTAGAGATGCACCGTGTCGATGAAGCGCACCTGGCGGTCGTCGAGCGTGAGAATCAATGAGTGCGTGCGAGTGCCTTCGCCGAAGAAACGCACGCCGCGCAGCAGGTTGCCGCCAGTGACTCCCGTGCACGCGAAAATGATTTTCTTGCCCGGGGCGAGCTCGTCGGTTTTGTAGATCCTTTTCGCGTCTTTGATTCCCATTTGCGCGATGCGCTCGTGATGCTCGGGCTTTGAAACCACGAGCCGCGCGAGAATTTCGCCATTGAGGCAGCGGAGCGCCGCGGCGGTGAGCACTCCTTCGGGCGCGCCGCCAGTTCCCATCACCGCGTGAACGCCTGTGCCGATCACGGCCGCGCTGATGCCGGCGGAAAGGTCGCCATCGGAAATCAGGCGGATGCGGGCGCCAGCTGCGCGGATATCTGAAATCAGTTTTTCGTGGCGCGGGCGGTCGAGGACGATGATGACAAGATCCTCGACCCTTCGGTTCAGGCGTTTCGCGATGGAATGGAGGTTATCGGCCACGGGAGCATCGAGATCGACGGCTCCTTTACACGATGGGCCGACGATAATTTTTTCCATGTAGAGATCGGGTGCGTGAAGCAAGCCGCCCGGCTCGCTTGCGGCGAGGACGACGATCGCGTTCGGTTCGCCGGTGGCGCAGAGATTGGTGCCTTCGAGTGGATCGACGGCGATTACGACTTCCGGATATTTGCGGGATTTGTCCTTCGCTGCCGCGCCGACTTTCTCTCCGATGAAGAGCATAGGCGCTTCGTCGCGTTCGCCTTCGCCGATCACGATGGTGCCGTCCATGTGGACGGTGTCCATCTCCGAGCGCATCGCCTCGACAGCCATGTGGTCGGACTTGTGGCGATCGCCGAGACCCATGGTGTGGGCGGAGGCGATGGCGGCGCGTTCGACGACGCGCAGAAATTCCAGGCTGAGTTCTTTTTCCATGATGGCTCCTGAGTTCGAGGCTAGCTCGGGGCGAGGGCGCGTCCCGTTGCCGCTATCTTATATCCAAAGGTGACGATGATTGTCGAGCGCAGAGTCTTCATGGCAGCGGTTGGATTTTGGCGTTTACGAGGAATGGATCGTCGAGCTCGGTCATCTCTCCGGCTTTGCGGCCGGGAGCGGGCAAGAGACGCGCGGAGAGCGGCTTGTGCCATTTGAAGGCCAGGCTGGCGACGTCGCCGAGGATGCGGGCAATCTGTTCTGTGGAGACATCGCCGGGAAGCGGTATGGTGTCTAGGCCGGTGCCGCAGACGGCAGAATAGGAGAGTAGCGCGTCCATGGTGAGACGGCCCTCGCTCCAGCGCTGGGCCAGGACAGAATCTTCAAGAACTGGCAACATCAGACCGGAATAGCCGGCTTGAGTCACAGGAACAGCGCGGAGGCCGCGGGTGACGATGGCGGCGACGGTCAGTGTGCCGCTGGAGCCGATGGGCAGGCCGTAGAATTTTTCAATAGCGCCACCGATGGAGATTTCTTTGAGCGGCGCGGGTGAAAGATCAATTCCGCCGTATTTCCAGCCGGTCTGAAGAGCGAGCTGCTCGGCGTTTTTTTCAATTTCCTGCGCGGACTTACCGAGCAGAGCGGGAATGCGCAGTTCTGCAGCGCCGGGGAAAGCGCGATCGAGCGCCTCGGCGATCACGTTGGCCGACTGGAGCGCGATGGCGAATTGCTCTCCCGGGGCCGGTGATGTAGGACGCAGGGTAAAAGGGCGTACCGGACGGAACGAGGGCGGCGGCGGTAAAGCTGAAATTTCCCTGGCCGTGAGGAGTGTGCTCCTCGAGATATTTGACGACTGCTGCTGCGGCGACCACGGCTTTCCAATGCACACCGTCTTCGCCAGCAATGATCACGCTACCGTTGAGAGTCTTTGGACTGGGAGAGAATCTTGCCGACGAGTTCGGCTTCGGCGGGATCGTCGGAATCTTTCATCATGGCTGGACCGATGGAGGCGTCGAAGCCTTCTTTTACGGCCAGAGCATCGTAGTCCCTAAAGAATGCGAGGGCCTGGTCGGTGCCTGAGGCTCCTGGTGTATTCGGCGAAAGGCTGCGTGGAGATGCGGATGGTTTGGACTTCGTAGCCGGATTTTTCGTAGGCGGCTTTGGCCTGGCGGAGAAATTTGAGCGCTTCGGCGATTTGAGTTTTGTATTGAGCGCGATCCAGGCGGATGAAAGCTGTGACGGCGCGGATTTTGGGTTTTTGTGCGATAGCTTGTGGGGAGGCGGTTTTGGCGGTGGTTGCCGCAATTAGTAAGAGCACAGGCAAGAGTGCCTGTGCCACTAAAACCGTGCTCTTGCGACGGCAGGTCGAGCAAAGCGCATAGTTGGGCGAGAACCCCTCAGCGGCTGAAGCCGCATTTTCAAACCTACGCTTCGGCACGGCTGAAGCCGTGCCCTGACGGGTGAAAAAGCCGCGCGGAGATTTCATGCGAAGGCTGCGACTCCGGTGATACGTTCACCGATGATGAGTTTGTGGATGTCGTGCGTACCTTCGTAGGTGATCACGGATTCGAGATTGTTCATGTGGCGCATGATGGGGTAATCGTCGACGATGCCGTTGGCGCCAAGGATTGAGCGGGCGCTGCGGGCGGTTTCGAGGGCCATCCAGACATTGTTCATTTTCAGCATCGAAATGTGCGATGGGTGGACTTTGCCTTGATCTTTCAGGCGGCCTACTTGCAACGCTAGAAATTGCGCCTTGGTGATTTCTGTGATCATCCAGACGAGTTTCTCCTGCACGAGCTGGTGCGAGGCGATGGGCTTGTTGTCGAATTGCTTGCGCTGCTTGGAGTAATTGAGCGCGCAGTCGTAGCAGGCCATCGCTGCGCCGATGGCGCCCCAGCCGATTCCGTAGCGAGCCTGATTGAGGCAGGAGAGAGGCCCTTTCAGGCCTTCGACGCTGGGGAGCAGATTCGTTGCCGGAATTTTGCAGTCGTTCATCGCCAGACCAGAGGTGACAGAAGCGCGCAGCGAATATTTTCCGTGAACGTCCCAGGCTTTGAATCCGGGCGTACCTTTTTCGACGAGGAAGCCGCGGATTTTATCGTCCTCACATTTCGCCCAGACTACTGCGACGTCGGCGAGTGAGCCGCTGGTGATCCACATTTTTTCGCCGTTGAGGATGTACTCATTTCCTTTTTTCACGGCGCGGGTGAGCATAGCGCCGGGGTTGGAACCGAATTGCGGTTCGGTGAGGCCGAAGCAGCCGATGGCTTTGCCCTGCTGCAAGAGGGGCAGCCATTTATCTTTCTGCGCGTCGGAACCGAAGGCGTGAATTGGATACATCACCAGCGCCGATTGCACGGAAACGAAGCTGCGCAATCCGGAATCGCCGCGTTCGAGTTCCTGGGTGACGAGACCGTATTCGACATTCGACATGCCCGCGCAGCCGTAGCCTTTCAGGCTCGCGCCGAAGAGTCCGAGCTCGGCCATCTGGGGTACGAGCTGGACTGGGAACTTTCCTTCGCGATTGTACTGCTCGATGATCGGCATGATCTCGGCGTCAACGAACTGCCGGGCGGTGTTGCGAGCGAGTCTTTCCTCGTCGCTGAGAACCGAGTCGAAGTCGAGGTAATCGACTCCGGGGAACGATGGCATCCGAATTCTCCTTGCTTGAAAATTGCGTGCGGGCCGAAAGATGCGATGCCAGACGGGAAGCAGTTCGCCGGACCGTAAACCGGCCTATTCTATCGGAGATAACCCTCGCCGCGCCAGTTTACCCAAGTTGACGGACGCGCGGAGTGGATGCGATAATCACGGGCTTTGTTTGCAGTCCTAGAAGTGTGTTCCGTTGGGGAAACGGAATAGCCAAGGTAGACTGACCCGGAGCGCGGCGCCCAGCACCAGAATAATCGGAAATGGAAATTCTTCACCAACTCGGCGAGTTGTTTCTCCAAGCTGTGCCTACCGTTATCATTGTTTTTCTCTTCTATTTCTTCATGCGCTGGGCGTTTTTCACGCCAATCTTGAAGGCGATGGATGAGCGTAAGGCCCGCATCGAAGGAGCTCAAGCTGAGGCGGCAAAGGCGCGGGAAGATGCGAAGAAGGAACTCGAGAGCTACAACCACGCCATTCGAACCGCGCGTGGTGCGATTTACGCCGAGCAGGAAGCCGCGCGCCAAGCTGTGCTCGAGGAGCGCCAGCGTTTCCTGAAAGCGATGCGTTCGCGCGCGCAGGAAGATGTGGCGAACGCCAAAAAGAAGATCGCCGGTGAAAGCGATGCAGCACTGGCGGAACTTGAACTCACTGTTCCGACGATCGCCGCCGAAATCGCGCACATGATTCTGGAAAAGCCAGTGCCGCCCGCAGGAGGCTGGCCAAGGTAATGAGACTCGTCCAGCGAATAAGCTTCCTTGGGATGTTTCTACTGATAGCCGCGGCCCCCTTGCTTGCGCAAGAAGGAGAGAATTCGCCGGCTGACACTCCAACTGGTTGGGCGTTCCGATGGCTGAATTTCGCGATCGTATTTGGCGCCATCGGGTACCTCGCCGTGAAGTACGGCGGCCCGGTTTTCCGCGCTACCGCCGAAGAGACAGCGAAGAAAATTGAAGAAGGCACGCGGGCGCGCGAAGAGGCCGAGAAACAGAAAAAGGAAATAGAAGCCAAGCTTGCCAACCTGCCGCAAGAAATCGAAGCGATGAAAGCGGAGGCCAAACGCGATAGCGCGGCGGAAGGCCAGCGCCTGCGAGACCAAGCCAAGGAAGAAGCGCAAAAGATCGAAAAATCGGCGCTGCAGAAATTGCTGCAGCAGAGCGTGCCGCACGACTGGAAGTGAAAGCCCTGGCAGCGCGCATGGCCGTGGATAAGGCTGAGGTGCTTTTGCGACAGCAGCTAACTGCAAAAGCCGAACAAAAATTATTTGAGACGTTCGTGACTGAGCTGGAGAGGAGCGTCAATTGAGCGTTGTAGCAGAACGGTACGCTGCCGCTCTGGCGGATGTTGCGGTCGAGCGCAAAAATAGCGAGACCATCAAACGGAATCTTGCGGCGTTCGTCGAGGCTTTCTCTTCGATAGCGGATTTGCGAAACGCGTTGCAAAGTCCCGCACTCAATGCCGAAGTAAAGCGCAAAGTGATCGCCGAGATAGCGGGGAAGATGGGCCTCGACGACGCCGTGCGGAACTTCATTTATCTTGTGGTGGACCACCGGCGCACGGAAATCCTTCCCGAAATGGAGGAGGCGTTTCTTTCGGAGCTGAATGAGCGGTTGGGAATCGTCGATGCGGAAGTGACTTCCGCGCACGAACTAAACGATGATGAGAAGCGGCAGTTGCGTACTGTCCTGGAGCAACGCACCGGGAAAAAAGTGGAAGCGCGGTTTCAAATCGATGGCGCTCTGCTGGGCGGCGCGGTGGTGCGGCTTGGCTCGACAATTTACGACGGTTCGGTGCGGGATCAGCTGAAACGGTTGCGCGAACAGCTTGAAACGGAATAGGAGCCGTAATGGCGAATATCAAAGCGGACGAGATCACAAAAATACTGAAAGAGCAGATTGAGAACTACCAGCAGACCGTCGAGGTGGACGAGATCGGCTCGGTGATTTCAGTCGGCGACGGCATCGCGCGCGTTCACGGCCTCGAGAAATGCATGGAAGGCGAGATGCTTACGTTCCCGCACGGCGTGACCGGGATCGCGCTGAATCTGGAAGAGGATCAGGTTGGCGTGGTGCTGCTCGGTGACTACACGGAAATCAAGGAAGGCGACATCGTCAAGCGGACGAACCAGATTATGTCCGTGCCGGTTGGAGACGCGCTGATTGGGCGCGTGGTTGACCCGCTGGGGAATCCCCTCGATGACAAGGGGCCGATTCAGACGAGCGAGCGGCTACCGCTCGAACGATTGGCGCCGGGCGTAGTGGACAGGCAGCCCGTGCGCGAACCGATTCAGACGGGAATTAAATCAATCGACTCCATGATTCCAGTGGGTCGTGGACAGCGCGAATTGATTATTGGCGACCGGCAAACCGGCAAAACCGCGATTATTCTCGACACGATTATCAATCAGCGCGGCGGCGACATGATTTGCATTTACTGCGCGATTGGGCAGAAGAGGTCGACGATCGCGCAGGTGGTGAAGACGCTGACCGACTACGGCGCGATGGAGTACACGATTGTGGTGGCTGCGTCTGCGACAGAACCGGCGACGATGCAGTACATCGCGCCATTTGCGGCCTGCGCGATGGGCGAATTCTTCCGCGATTCGAAGCGGCATGCCGTGTGTTTTTACGATGACCTTTCGAAGCACGCGCAATCGTATCGTGAAATTTCTTTGTTGCTGCGACGACCGCCGGGACGCGAGGCGTTTCCGGGGGACGTTTTCTTTTTGCATTCACGCCTGCTCGAGCGCGCAGCGAAATTGAACGATAAGCTGGGCGCTGGGTCGCTGACGGCTCTGCCCGTGATCGAGACGCAAGCAGGCGACGTATCCGCCTACATCCCTACGAACGTGATTTCGATTACAGATGGGCAAATTTATCTCGAAGCGGATTTGTTCAACGCCGGAATCCGGCCCGCTATCAACGCGGGCATTTCGGTGAGCCGCGTGGGGGGCAACGCGCAGATTAAGGCGATGCGTCAGGTGGCTGGAACCTTGCGGTTGGACATGGCGCAGTATCGCGATTTGGCGGCGTTCGCGCAGTTTGGAACCGAACAGCTGGATAAAGCGACGCAGGCACAGCTCGCTCGTGGCCAACGGCTCGTGGAAGTCTTGAAGCAGGATCAATACCAGCCGCTGACGGTAGAGCAGCAGGTGCTGATCATTTTTGCCGCTTCGAACCGATATTTGGACGACATTGAAGTGGCTGAAGTGCTGCGCTTTGAGAAGGAATTGTATCCCTTTATCGAAACGAATTATCCGAACGTGATGAAGACCCTGCGCGAGAAGAAGGCCATCGATGATGGCTTGCGCGGTGAAATGAAGAAGGCGCTCGACGCTTTCAAGGAAACTTTCGTCGCCACTCTGGAGGCGGCGAAGGCTGATAAGGCCGCCGCCGGGAAAACCGCTGCGGAGATTGCAGAAGCTCCGCCTGCCCCTAAGGTTCCGGAGAAGGTGGCAGCGCACTAACCGCAACGCTTAATGCCCACACTTCTCGATTATCGGCGGCGGATTCGTTCCGTGAAAAGCACGCAGCAGATCACGCGCGCCATGAAATTCGTGGCGGCGGCGAAGCTGCGGCGGGCGCAGGAAGGCGTGTTTGCGGCGCGGCCGTACGCGCGGGAGATCAAGCGCGTGCTGCGTTCGGCGGCGGCGCGCATGGAAACACCGGCGCACCCTTTGCTCGAGCGGCGGCCCGAAGAGAGAATTCTGGTTTTGGTGCTGACGGGCGACCGGAGCCTGGCTGGCGCGTTCAATACGAACGTGTTGCGTCGAGCTATGGAGTTTTTGCGCGAGCACTCTTCGAAGAAA
>CAVYDF010000012.1:0-155184 GCA_963767205.1 uncultured Acidobacteriota bacterium | reverse complement strand
TTTCTTCGAAGAGTGCTCGCGCAAAAACTCCATCGCTCGACGCAATACGTTCGTATTGAACGCGCCAGCCAAGCTCCGGTCGCCCGTCAACACCAAAACCAGAATTCTCTCTTCGGGACGCCGCTCGAGCAAGGGGTGCGCCGGCGTTTCCATGCGCGCTGCCGCTGAGCGCAGCACGCGCTTGATCTCCCGCGCATACGGACGCGCCGCAAACACACCTTCCTGCGCCCGCCGCAGTTTCGCCGCCGCCACAAATTTCATGGCGCGCGTAATCTGCTGCGTGCTTTTCACGGAACGAATGCGCCGCCGATAATCGAGAAGTGTGGGCATCGGGCGTTGCGGTTAGTGCGCAGCCACCTTCTCCGGAGCCTTAGGGGCAGACGGAGCTTCTGCAATCTCCGCGGCGGTTTTTCCGGCGGCCGCCTTATCAGCCTTCGCCGCCTCCAGAGTAGCCACGAAAGTTTCCTTGAAAGCGTCGAGCGCCTTCTTCATTTCACCGCGCAAGCCGTCGTCGATGGCCTTTTTGTCGCGCAGCGTTTTCATCACGTTGGGATAATTCGTTTCGATAAAGGGATACAATTCCTTCTCAAAGCGCAGCACTTCAGCCACTTCAATATCGTCCAAATATCGGTTCGAAGCGGCAAAAATAATCAATACCTGCTGCTCCACTGTCAGCGGCTGGTATTGATCCTGCTTCAGCACTTCCACAAGCCGCTGGCCGCGCGCGAGCTGTGCCTGCGTCGCTTTATCGAGTTGCTCGGTTCCGAACTGCGCGAACGCCGCCAGATCGCGATACTGCGCCATGTCCAACCGCAAAGTTCCTGCCACCTGACGCATCGCCTTAATCTGCGCGTTGCCGCCCACGCGGCTCACCGAAATGCCTGCGTTGATCGCGGGCCGGATGCCGGCGTTGAACAAATCCGCTTCGAGATAAATCTGCCCGTCCGTAATCGAAATCACGTTCGTCGGAATATACGCGGACACGTCGCCCGCCTGCGTCTCAATCACGGGTAGCGCCGTCAGCGAACCGGCGCCCAGCTTGTCGTTCAATTTCGCCGCGCGCTCGAGCAGCCGCGAATGCAAAAAGAAAACGTCCCCCGGAAACGCCTCGCGTCCCGGCGGCCGCCGCAGCAACAGCGAAATTTCGCGGTACGACTGCGCGTGCTTCGAAAGATCGTCGTAGAAACACACCGCATGCCGCTTCGAATCGCGGAAGATATTCGCCCATCGCGCATGCCGCAAAAGGCGCGATGTACTGCATCGTCGCCGGTTCGGTGGCAGATGCCGCCACCACGATCGTGTACTCCATCGCTCCGTTGTCCGTCAGCGTCTTCACCACCTGCGCGATCGGTCGACCTCTTCTGCCCGATCGCACAGTAAATGCAAATCATGTCGCCGCCGCGCTGATTGATGATCGTGTCGAGAATAATCGCGGTCTTGCCGGTTTGCCGGTCGCCGATGATCAATTCGCGCTGTCCGCGACCGATCGGAATCATCGAGTCGATTGATTTAATTCCGGTCTGAATCGGCTCGCGCACTGGCTGCCTGTCCACTACGCCCGGCGCCAGGCGTTCGATCGGCTAGCCGCTCGCTCGGTCTGAATCGGCCCCTTGCCATCAAGCGGATTCCCCAGCGGATCAACCACGCGGCCAATCAGAGCATCCCCCACCGGCACGGACATAATTTTGTTCGTGCGCTTGACGATGTCGCCTTCCTTGATTTCCGTGTAGTCGCCGAGCAGCACGACGCCCACCTGATCCTCTTCGAGATTCAACGCGATCCCAGTCACGCCATGCGGGAACGTGAGCATCTCGCCTGCCATACATTTCTCGAGGCCGTGAACGCGCGCGATGCCGTCGCCGACCGAAATCACCGAGCCGATCTCGTCCACCTCGACGGTCTGCTGGTAATTCTCAATCTGCTGTTTCAGTATTTTTGTGATCTCGTCCGCTTTGATGTTCGCCATTACGGCTCCTATTCTGTTTCAAGCTGTTCGCGCAACCGTTTCAGCTGATCCCGCACCGAACCGTCGTAAATCGTCGAGCCCAACCGCACGATCGCGCCGCCCAGCAGAGCGCCGTCGATTTGAAATCGCGCTTCCACTTTTTTCCCGGTGCGTTGCTCCAGGACAGCACGCAACTGCCGCTTCTCATCATCGTTAAGTTCATGCGCGGAAGTCACTTCCGCCTCTACGATTCCGAGCCGCTCATTCAGCTCCGAAAGAAACGCTTCCTCCATTTCGGGAAGGATTTCCGTGCGACGGTGGTCCACCACGAGATAAATAAAGTTCCGCACGGCGTCGTCGAGGCCCATTTTCCCCGCTATCTCGGCGATCACTTTGCGCTTTACTTCGGCATTGAGCGCGGGACTTTGCAACGCGTTTCGTAAATCCGCTACCGAAGAGAACGCCTCGACGAACGCCGCGAGATTCCGTTTGATGGCCTCGCTATTTTTGCGCTCGACCGCAACATCCGCCAGAGCGGCTGCGTAGCGTTCTGCTATAACGCTCAATTGACGCTCCTCTCCAGCTCAGCCACGAACGTCTCAAATAATTTTTGCTCGGCTTTTGCAGTCAGCTGCTGTCGCAACAGCGCCTCGGCCTTATCCACAGCCATGCGCGCTGCCAGGGCTTTCACTTCGAGTCGCGCGGCACGCTCTGCCGCGGCAATTTCCGCCAGCGCCGATTTTTCTATCTTTTGAGCTTCTTCTTTGGCTTGGTCTCGCAGGCGCTGGCCTTCCGCCGCGGTATCGCGTTTGGCCTCCGCTTTCATCGCTTCGATCTCTTGCGGCAGGTTGGCGAGCTTGGCTTCTATTTCCTTTTTCTGTTTCTCAGCCTCTTCGCGCGCCCGCGCACCTTCTTCAATTTTCTTCGCTGTCTCTTCAGCAGTAGCGCGGAAAGCCGGGCCGCCAAACTTCACGGCGCAGTATCCGATGGCGCCAAACACGATCGCGAAGTTCAGCCATCGGAACGCCCAACCGGTCGGAGTGTCCGCCGGCGAATTGTCTCCTTCTTGCCCCAGCACGGGGGCCACTGCAATCAGCAGAAACACCACAAGGAAGCTTATCCGCTGGAAGAGTCTCATTACCTTGGCCAGCCTCCCGCGGGCGGCGCTGGCTTTTCCAGAATCATGTGCGCGATTTCAGCGGCGATCGTCGGAACGGTGAGTTCAAGCTCAGCCTGTGCTGCGTCACTTTCACCGGCTATTTTTTTCTTGGCGTTCGCGACATCCTCTTGCGCGCGCGAACGCATCGCCTTCAGGAAACGCTGGCGCTCATCGAGCACAGCTTGGCGCGCCGCTTCCTGCTCGGCATAAATCGCACCGCGCGCGGTTCGAATGGCATGGTTGTAGCTCTCGAGCTCCTTCTTCGCATCTTCCCGCGCCTTGGCCGCCTCAGCTTGAGCTCCTTCGATGCGGGCCTTACGCTCATCCATCGCCTTCAGAATTGGCGTGAAAAAAGCCCAGCGCATGAAAAAATAGAAGAGAAAAACAATGATAACGGTAGGCACAGCTTGGAGAAACAACTCGCCGAGTTGATGAAGAATTTCCATTTCCGATTAGTCTGGTGCTGGGCGCCGCGCTCCGGGTCAGTCTACTCTTGGCTATTCCGTTTCCCCAACGGAACACACTTCTAGGACTGCAAACAAAGCCCGTGATTATCGCATCCACTCCGCGCGTCCGTCAACTTGGGTAAACTGGCGCGCCGAGGGTTATCTCCGATAGAATAGGCCGGTTTGACGGTCCGGCGAACTGCTTCCTGTCTGGCATCGCATCTTTCGGCCCGCATGCAATTTTCAAGCAAGGAGAAATCGGATGCCATCGTTCCCCGGAGTCGATTACCTCGACTTCGATTCGCTCCTGAGCGACGAAGAAAGACTCGCCCGCCAGACCGCGCGGCAATTCGTCGACGCTGAAATCATGCCCATCATCGAGCAATACAATCGCGAAGGAAAATTTCCCGTGCAACTTGTTCCGCAAATGGCCGAACTCGGGCTTTTCGGCGCGAGCCTGAAAGGCTACGGCTGCGCGGGCATGTCCAACGTCGAATACGGACTCGTCACGCAGGAACTCGAGCGCGGCGATTCCGGACTGCGCAGCTTCGTGTCCGTGCAATCGGCGCTGGTGATGTATCCGATCCACGCCTTTGGCTCCGACGCGCAAAAAGATAAATGGCTGCCGCTCCTTCAGCAGGGCAAAGCCATCGGCTGCTTCGGCCTCACCGAGCCGCAATTCGGCTCGAATCCTGGCGGCATGCTCACCCGCGCCGTGAAGAAAGGAAATGAGCTACATCCTCAACGGCGAAAAAATGTGGATCACCAGCGGCTCGCTCGCCGATGTCGCCGTCGTCTGGGCGAAATGCGAAGACGAAAAAATCCGCGGCTTCCTCGTCGAAAAAGGCACGCCCGGATTCAAAGCCTGGGACGTTCACGGAAAATATTCGCTGCGCGCTTCGGTCACTTCAGGCCTGGCGATGAACGATTGCAAAATTCCGGCGGCGAATCTGCTCCCCAACGTCGAGGGCCTGAAAGGCCCGCTCTCCTGCCTCAATCAGGCGCGCTACGGAATCGGCTGGGGCGCCATCGGCGCGGCCATGGCCTGCTACGACTGCGCGCTGAATTATTCCAAGCAGCGCAAGCAATTCGACAACAAGCCCATCGCCTCGCACCAGCTCGTGCAGGAAAAGCTCGTCTGGATGATCACGGAAATCACCAAGGCGCAATTCCTCGCCCTGCAAGTGGGCCGCCTGAAAGATCAAGGCAAGGTCCATCCATCGCACATTTCCATGCTGAAGATGAACAACGTCTGGATGGCGCTCGAAACGGCCCGCATGGCCCGCGCAATCCTCGGCGCCAACGGCATCGTCGACGACTACCCCATCATGCGCCACATGAACAATCTCGAATCCGTCTTCACCTACGAAGGCACGCACGACATCCACAAACTCATCATCGGTGAACGCATCACCGGAATTGCGGCCTTCGCATGAGAATCCAGTCAGCCAGGAATCAACTCACTTTCGCATCCTCCACCACAAGTGATTGCAGACGCACGGTTTTAGTGGCACAGGCACTCCTGCCTGTGCTCTTACTAATTGCGGCAACCATCCCCAAATCCACCTCAGCTCAAGCTATCGCACAAAAACCCAAAATCCGCGCCGTCACAGCCTTCATCCGCCTCGATCGCGCCCACTACGACTCCCAAATCCAGGAAATTCTGAAATTCCTCCGCGCCGCAAAATCCGCCTTCGAAAAATCCGGCTACGAAGTCCAAACCATCCGCATCACCACGCAACCATTTCCCGAATACACGCAAGGCATGTCCACCGCCGATGCCCTGGCCTTCTTCCGCGCCTACGACGCTCTCGCCGTCAAAGAAGGCTTCGACGCCTCCATCGGCCCCGCCATGACCAAAGACTCCGACGACCCGCGCAACGCGGACCTGCTCGCCCAAATTATCGCCAATTCCAAAATCCTCGAAGGCAGCGTCAGCATCGCCGGCGAAGACGGCATCCACTGGAAATCAATTCACGCCACGGCGGGCGTCATCGAATACCTCGCAGCACACACGACTCACAGCCAGGGCAATTTCAATTTCACCGCCGCCGCGCTGGTTCCGCCCAACACGCCGTTTTACCCGGCATCCTTCACCGGCGAAGAAAAGCATTTCGCAATCGCGCTTGCAATCCGCAAACGTCGTGGCAGACGTTTTCGCGTCTACGCACGTTCCCGACGAAGCCGTAACGCACCTCCGCGATACGCTCGGCCGCTACGCGCAGGAAATCGAAGCCACCGCGAAACAGATCGATGCACAAACAGGCTGGAAATATGGCGGCATCGATCTCTCGCCCGCACCGCTGAAAGAAATCTCCATCGGCGGCGCCATCGAAAAATTCTACGGCGCCCCGCTCGGCTCGAGCGGCACGCTCACCGTCGCAGCAATCATCACCCGCGCCCTGAAAGAAATTCCGGTCACTCACGCCGGTTATTCCGGTCTCATGATTCCCGTCCTCGAAGATTCCGTAATCGCGCAACGCTGGAGCGAAGGCCGCCTCACAATGGATTCCCTGCTCTCCTATTCCGCGGTCTGCGGCACGGGCCTCGACACGATCCCGCTCCCCGGCGATATTTCCGAAGACCAACTCGTCCGCATCCTGGGCGATGTCGCCAGCCTCTCCGTAAAATGGCACAAGCCGCTTTCAGCGCGCCTGCTGCCGATCGCCGGCAAAAAAGCTGGCGAGATGACCGAGCTCGACGACCCATTCCTCGTAAACGCCAAAATCCAACCGCTGCCATGACGACTCTGCGCTCGACAATCATCGTCTGCCTTTGGATATAAGATAGCGGCAACGGGACGCGCCCTCGCCCCGAGCTAGCCTCGAACTCAGGAGCCATCATGGAAAAAGAACTTAGCCTGGAATTTCTGCGCGTCGTCGAACGCGCCGCCATCGCCTCCGCCCACACCATGGGTCTCGGCGATCGCCACAAGTCCGACCATATGGCCGTCGAAGCGATGCGCTCGGAGATGGACACCGTCCACATGGACGGCACCATCGTGATCGGCGAAGGCGAACGCGACGAAGCGCCCATGCTCTTCATCGGCGAGAAAGTCGGCGCGGCAGCAAAGGACAAATCCCGCAAGTATCCCGAGGTCGTCATCGCCGTCGATCCGCTCGAAGGCACTAATCTCTGCGCCACCGGCGAACCCAACGCCATCGTCGTCCTCGCCGCGAGCGAGCCGGGTGGCTTGCTTCACGCGCCCGATCTCTACATGGAAAAAATCATCGTCGGCCCCTCGTGCAAAGGAGCCGTCGATCTCGATGCTCCCGTGGCCGACAACCTCCATTCCATCGCGAAGCGCCTGAACCGAAGGGTCGAGGATCTTGTCATCATCGTCCTCGACCGTCCGCGCCACGAAAAACTGATTGCCGATATCCGCGCAGCTGGCGCCCGCATCCGCCTGATTTCCGATGGTGACCTTTCCGCCGGCATCAGCGCCGCCGTCATCGGCACAGGCGTTCACGCCGTGATGGGAACCGGCGGCGCGCCCGAAGGAGTGCTCACCGCCGCGGCGCTGCGCTGCCTCAACGGCGAAATTCTCGCGCGGCTCGTCGTTTCAAAACCCGAGCATCACGAGCGCATCGCGCAAATGGGAATCAAAGACGCGAAAAGGATCTACAAGACCGACGAACTCGCGCCCGGCAAGAAAATTATTTTCGCGTGCACGGGAGTTACTGGCGGCAACCTCCTGCGCGGCGTGCGTTTCTTCGGCGAAGGCACCCGCACGCACTCGTTGATTCTCACCTCGACGATCGCCAGGTGCGCTTCATCGACACGGTGCATCTCTACAAGCGCGACGACATCAAAGTCGTCTTCTACTAATCCGCGCTTCGCTGTTCCGGATCGCAGTGCCAGTCGCCGTAGCTCAGGTCCCTGGCGATCGATTTTGGATCGGGATGACCTGAGGCCTTTGAGCGCCACGCATGGCTGCCGCGGTATCGCGAAGCGCAGATTGGGCACCGAGCTACGGCGCTCATCGCAAGGAAACTTTTTGCTCCCATTTCGCGTATCTTCAAGAGAGAAACACGCAAGGGGTGAAGTATGTCAACCGCACCAATCGGCCCGCCCAGCGGCGCATCTGCTCCGCCACAACCACCTCCCCCAAGACGCAATGACGCAGTCCTCTGGATCCTGGCCATCGTCGGCGGCGGCTTCGTTGTTCTCGTTCTCGGCGGCTTGCTAGTCGCCAGCATGTTTCTCCGCCACGTCCACGTGAGCCAGACCGGCAAGCAAGTCGAAATCGAAACGCCTGCCGGCGCATTGCGTGTGAATGGTGACCAGGCCCATGCCACCGGCCTGCCCGTCTATCCCGGCGCGCAACCCGACAAATCCGAAGGCTCGACAGTAGAGCTCTCAGCCATCAGCGGCGCCGGCCTGGGACTCGCCACAGAAAAGTACCTCACGTCCGACGATCTCGACGAAGTCTCCGAGTGGTACAAGCAGCAACTCGGCCCCAGCTACAAACGTGAAGACCACGGCTCAGCAACGCATCGCGAGCATGTCAGCTCCGATGCAGACGTTGCCTACGTCTACGAGAAGGGGGACACCACTCGCCTGGTAGCGCTGACGAAAAAGTCCGAAGGAGTCGAAATCGAGCTCCTCCGCATCGGGAAAAAAGAAGTCCAATAAAGTTTGCCGGATCGGGTTTTCTCAGGAAGGACTGCGGGGATTCGCCGTTCGAAACTCGTCCCGGCGATTCGAGTCGCCCGGCTTGTCGCCGACGGAACCAAACATTCGTCCGCCGTACGGGTTGGGCCGGGCTGACCCAGATCTCGTTGTGTGCTTCTAGTCCTCTGCGATTCTCAACTACCGATGAATCGCCGCCGCAAGGTGGCCAAGTCCAGGATTCTGTCTTCGAGGAATCGAATGCGCCGCGTGCGCCGCCATTCGATCCGAAGCCTGCGCCACAAGCGGTCGCGAGTGGTTCGTATTCACGTGCTCGCTGATCGCTTGCAGCCTCTTCAGAATCCCCTGCCACTGTGCCCAATCGAGCTGTCGCAGGAACGGCCGAAGACCCTGAATGAACGGATCCTCGAGCACCGTCTCGCCATTCGTCTCCGGAACGAAGAACCGGTTCAGACCAACTCCCAGCGCTTCGGCAATCTTCTCTAGCGTGCCGAGGCTGGGCGTCATCTGCCCGCTCTCGATTCGGGACAAATACGAGCGCGATACGCGTGAGCGCGCCTGCAACTGGCTCTGCGTCATCCCGCGCGATTCCCGCAACTGCCGGATTCGCTGGCCGATGTTCTCGACAGTCTCGCGATTCGGCCAGTTCTCGAACAGCTGGCGGTCATCACCAGGTAGATCCTGCGGTGACGGCGTCGGAATGACAAACGCCACCTTAGGAGGCATTAAGCGCAGGCAACGACGGCAGTTGCCCGTGCGCGTGCGGTATTGCACCAGTCCGCATACCTGACAGCGAATCACTTCTCGATCGAGTTCCATGCTGGTTGCCACTGCATCTTTATCTGCCACCGGATCTCCTCGCACACTATTCCGGCGATGCGAAAGGGAGGAACGTCACAACAGGGGGAAGGCAGGACCGGCGCGGGAGTGATTCTCCCCATCGTGCCACTTCTTGTCAAGCGATATTTATTCCCCGGACTACCCGTTCAGTCTAGTCATCCCGCCCACGACGCACAAACAAAATCACTTCGAATCTGCTCGCCGTGCTTGGACCGGTTCTAAATTTCTTCGCCTGACACTTCGCGTCTTCCCACCCCAGCCAAAAACTGACTATTTCTTTCCTGTGTGACAATTTCCGTATCGAAACACATTCGACATCGGCCTTACTCGTCCACTTATTGCAATCGTCATGCCACGCAATTTTCTGAATCCCTCACCCTGCTTTTTTCGGCCGCTTCGCCCCGGTTTGCCCTGCATTTTCCGTTCGATAGCCCCCAAATCGCTTCCCAAACCCCCTGTGTTCAATACATGACGAGAACAAACGCCGAAAATCATTTTGCGACGCTTTCCCTCAGATTCCGTCTCAAAATGGTACGCCGCGTCTCGCTGGGCGCTTCGGCGTCTCATCTTGCGTTCCGCCGCAGTCCCGACGATCTGCCGCCGCCCTTCTAACCGCTTGCTCGGAAGCGTCCACCGGTGGTCTGGTCATTTTCGTCAAATTCGCGACCTCACGCGCCAGTTTCCCGTCGCAGCGGTCTCAAAACCCGGCGATCCCGATTCCGTGCTCAATCAATGACGAGAAAATCTGCCGAACTCAGATTGCGACGCCCGACGTGTTGTCTATCGTCCGAAATCACCTAACATCAGACACAATTTGCGCCGGTAGCCACGACGCCGCCGTTCCTCGTCGTGGGCCTTTTTCTTAGGTCTTTCTAATTGCCGTTTCGTCATTCGTCTCTCGCAGTCGTACGATTGCCGGCCAAAATAGCTCTCGCCCCGTCCCCAATCCGCCTACTACACCACTCGCAGTTGCATTAATATGGCTCTCGAGGAAAAAATGCCTAATCGAGACGACGCTTGGAATCTTCTCTGCGAATACACTCAAAGTGAAAGTCTTCGTAAGCACGCCCTGGCTGTCGAAGCCTGCGTTCGCGCCTACGCCCAAAAACTCGGTGGTGACGAAAACACCTGGAGCCTCGCCGGTCTCCTTCACGATTTCGATTACGAACGCTGGCCCAACGCCGAACATCACCCGACGAAAGAACATCCCTACGAAGGCTCGCAGATTCTCCGCGAGCGCGGCTACTCCGAAGAAATCATTCACGCAATCCTCGGCCACGCCAGCTACTCCGGCGTGCCACGCGTTTCGCCACTCGATCACACCCTCTTTGCCTGCGACGAGCTCGCCGGCTTCCTCACCGCCTGCGCGCTCATCAAACCCTCCAAAAGCATCCACGAGGTAGAAACCGCATCCGTGAAGAAAAAACTGAAAGACAAAGCGTTCGCGCGCGGCGTCAGTCGCGACGACGTCTACAACGGCGCTCAAGAGCTCGGCGTCCCCCTCGACGACCACATCGCGTTCTGCATCGAAGCCCTTCGCGGCGTCGCCCCACAGCTCGGCCTCAATGGTCCAGCCAGCTCCTGAATTGCAGCCTGCCAGCAGATGCGGCGCGCGACACGCGCGGTCGCGTCTTCTTATCCACCGAGTGGCGCGATCTCCTAATGCTCAATTACGAGATCGATCCCGCTCTGCTCCGGCCGTTTGTCCCGCGCGGCACCGAACTCGATTCCTTCGACGGAACCACTTACGTCAGCCTCGTCGGCCTTCGCTTCGCCCGTACGAAACTCTTCGGCTTAATCTCCGTTCCCTTCCATTCAGATTTCGACGAGGTGAATCTCCGCATCTACGTTCGCCGGCGCGAAGGCGGCGAAATCCGCCGCGGCGTGATGTTCATCCGTGAAATCGTTTCGCTTCCCGCTGTAACGTTTCTGGCGCGTATGGCATACGCAGAAAACTATAGGACGATGCCGCTGCGCCATTCGATCACCCTCGACGACTCAGGGGGTTCCATCGAATACAGCTGGGACCTGAAGCGCCAAAAGTTTCGGCTCCACGGTCAAACGGAAGGCAGCCCGTCTCTTGCGGCCGACGGCAGCCTTGAGCAATTTATCTCTGAACATTATTGGGGCTATTCGCGCCACCGCGGCGGCGGCTCACTCGAATATCACGTCGCTCACAAACCGTGGCGAATCTGGCGTGCGCCGAATGCCGCATTTGAAGGCAATGGCGCGGCTCTCTACGGATCTGAATTGGGCGGCGTTCTCTCGCGGCCGCCGCGCTCCGCATTTATCGCCGACGGTTCTCCTGTTCTTGTCTACGCCGCCCGTCGCATCGAGTGAGCCCCTCAAAGCAAAAGTCATCACAAGAAAAATTTCCACGCGCACTTGTGCTAGAATCCGCAAACTCTATGGAGAAGGCCGGACAAGCTCTCGGCGGTGCACTGCGACGCCTTCATCGCCCCGAAGCCGCCCTCGCTTGGCTCGTAAGCTCGTGGCCCAAAATCGTCGGCAAAGCTCTCGCCGCTCGCACTCGTCCCCTGCGCTGCGAAAAGGGCTGCCTCGAAATCGCCGCCGATAACAAAGCCTGGCGCAAGCAGCTCGAAGACATGAAGCCGGAATTCTGCGCCCGCATCAATGAAGCCTGGGGCGGGAAGCTGATTCGTGAAGTAAAATTCGTCGCCGCCAAGCCCGGCCCCAGTCGCGTCCCGCGCGAACTCGACAACGAGCACACGCCCTTCGTCCGCCGCGGCAAGCGCTAGAATTTCTTCCGCAGCTTCGATACCCTCAAATCATGCCGCAGCGAACCGCAATGATCGCCGGCGCCACCGGCCTCGTTGGCTCCCTCTGTCTGAAGCAGCTGCTCGACGATCCCGCTTACGCGCAAGTGATCTCGATCTCGCGCCGGCCAGCATCTGAATCGCACCCCAAGCTCGTCCAGAAACTCGTCGACTTCGATAATCTCAGCCAGCTGGCTCCGATTGCCGCGAACGACGCCTTCTGCGCCATGGGCACCACAAATGCCAAAGCCGGTTCCCATGAAGCGTATCGCAAGATCGATTTCGGCTATTCGAAAGCGTTCGCGGAATTTGCTCTAGGAGGAGGCGCGCAACAATTCGCACTGGTGTCGTCGGTGGGCGCAAACGCTCGTTCGCGGACTTTTTATCTCCGCACGAAAGGCGAACTCGAAGAAGCAGTCACCGCGCTGCCATTCACTTCTGTTCACATCTTCCAGCCCAGCTTCCTGATGGGCTCGCGCACCGAACAACGCGCCGGTGAAGGCATCGGCCTTGCTCTCGCGAAAGCATTGCAATTCGCGTTCATCGGCGGCTCAAGCAAGTATCGCCCGATTCCAGCTTCCATGGTTGCTGCAGCTATGATCGCAGCGGTCAAACGCGCCGCGCCCGGTCGCCACATCTATCTGTTCAACGACATGCAAGCCTTGGCGAAGCAGTCGCTCGCTAATTCCCAGTAAGTTCCAAACGCCGCGCCCGCCGGCTAAAATTTAGATTCGAAGCGCGCGAACTCGTTCTCTTCCTTCCACTGCAATCGCGCCTTCTCGCTTCCCGCCAGAAACTCCCGGCATGGCGCACCGGCAGGCTTGTCACTCAATTTTTCATTCGCGCACGCGGACACCATCGTGAAATCCTCCGGCGCCACCCACAAACTCGCGCCCGCCAAAAACGCATGCTCCAGGCTGTCGCGCACCATTCGCTTCAGCGTGCTGTAATCGACGTTGTAACCCTCCACCGCCCGCCGGAAATACCAGGTCAGCTCCGACCGCACGATCGCCTCGTCATCCGTCGCCAGCGATACCGGCACGCCCCCGCGCAAATATGTCGGCAGCACGTTCTCCGATCCCTTCATATCGCGCACCAGTTCATGGCTGTACAGGCAGTCCTCCACCAAGATGTGCTTCCGCGCCATCAACGCGACAAGGCCAACCGGATCCTGCTCGTAAATCACGTCCAGACCGTGCCCGATTCGCTCGGCGTGCCCGATCTCGATCGATTTTCGAATGTGCGACGCGTACAGCTCCTCCGGCTTCACCTCGCCCGGCGTCAATTCGCCCGCATGCAGCGTGATATGCACCTTCGGATATACGCCATGCAGATAATCCAGCATCCGCATCTGCAAATCGAAATCGTTCAGCGCGTTGAACTCATCCTGCGACTGCACCAGATTGATTCCCACCACGCGCGGATCAGCGCTCGCAATCTCAAATCCCGCGACCATCTGCGCGAACACCTGCTCCTTCGGGAAACGCGCGCAGCACCTGATTCAAATAGCGAAGCGTCACCCCGCATCCAACGTCCGGCTGAGCCGCGTCGCAGCCCAGCACCTGCCGCATTTTCGTTTCGGCGTCGTCCAGGTTTTTCCGTCCATCAGCCACTACTTTCGCCATTCCGCCGGCCAGCATCTGCGAACGCATCGCGCCAAAATCGTCGTTCCAGCCCACCCCTGCTTACCGAGTTGCAGGGCTTCGCCCTGATCCGGCGTCAGCATCGTCTCGAGGTAGACTTCGTTCTGCGCCCCCGCCCGATGCCTCACCTCCGCCAGCATTTCGCCCCAGTGCGTGTTCGTCACCAGATCGAATTTCCCGAACGCCGCGAAAAAATGCAGCCGCACATCGCGGTCTTCCGCCGTCGGATGAAAATTCCGGATCGACAACGCGTCAATCACCAGGTTGCGAAAAACAAAATCGCTGATCGCCTGCGACGCCGGCAACAATCCTCGAGCCGCATCGCAAGGCGGCGGCAATATTTTGAACGTCGTGCGGTCGATGCAATCCCCATCTTCCACCGCGTAATTGATGTAGCTCTCCGCATACACGGCGCCGGTCAGGTGATTGTGCAGGTCGCCGCCCTTCGGCATCCGATCGAGAAAACCCATCAGCTCCAGCGGCCTCTCTCGCACTGACGCCAGATATTTCGCCGTCCGCTCTTCCGCCGCAGACGCGCCTGACGGCTTCGAAACGGACTTCTGCGATGTATTCTGCGCGCCGGCTGTGAATGCCGCCATCGCCATCACTGCGCACACAAATACACACAAGAATTTAAGGGATTGATGTTTCACGAATTTGAGGCCACTGCCTTCAGCGCCCACTAGCGCCCTTCACGCCCATTAACGCCCATTAACGTTTGATCACGACGATAGATGCGTCCGCCTCATACCCTTCATCCTGCAGCGTCTTCATCGCCGCCGATCGCAGCGAGGCGTCGTCCGCATTTTTCCCCGCGTCGCAATACCGCCTCACCACTTCTTCGCCCACCACAATTCGCACCAGCCACTTCGACTTCGCCGAGTCCCATGAGACCTCTACCTCGTCTGCTCGCATTTGTGCCTCCTGTGTGCCCTGCGCGCATTGTAATCCAGAGACGGCCCCCGACAATACCTCACCTCTGCGTACCGCGCCTCCGCGCCCCGCTCGCAAACCCTTCATCCGTTTCCAACGTCTAACAACCGCGCGCGGCAAACCCCGCCTTCCCACGGCGAACGACAAGAGGCAAGAATGAACACGTTGCTCGATTTCGGCCGCGTCTTTTTGGCAATTCCCATCGGCGTTTTCGGCGTCGAATATTTGCTGTTCGGCCAATTCAGAACCGGACTTCCCCCCGTACCTCCCTGGGCTCCAGGCGGTTCGTTTTTCGCCTACCTCATGGGCGTGATTCTCATAGTCCTCAGCGTAAGTATTCTGATCAACCGAAAGGCTCAGCTCTCCGCAACGATTCTCGGCTTCGTCTTGTTCTTCTGCGTAGTGATCCTCCACGCAATGCACATTTCCCAGGTGATCCACAAAGGCAACGAACGCACCGGAGCATTGGAACCGCTCGCCTTTGCCGCTGCCGCGTGGGTTTTGGCCGGAGCGCTCTCCTCACCCGCCCCATCTCCCGCCAACAGAAGAAATTTCACCCTCATCCTGGCCAGAATCGGCTTGTGCATCTTTGCCTTCTGCATCCTCATCTTCGGCATTCAGCATTTCATGTACGCGGAGTTCATCGCCACCCTGATCACGTCCTGGATTCCCTTCAAACTCTACTGGACCTACTTCACAGGCGTTGGCATGATCGCCGTCGCTCTCGCAATCTTCACCGGCATCTACGCGCGCTTCGCGTGCCTCATGCTTGCCGCTATGTTTTTCCTCTGGGTCATAGTGCTGCACGCACCGCTCGTCGCCACCCACCTCAACAACTACGCCCAATGGACCAGCCTGTTCGTCGCCGTAGGCATGGGCGGTGCGTCGCTTATCGTCGCTGCTGCAACTCAAAACCGGCGCACGCCTCAGTCCTTGAAATTCAAAGTAAGATTTACGGAAGTAGATTCAGCGGGAAGCACCACAGGAAAGACACCGCTAGCAACGAGGCCCGCCTCAGTCCGTATCGAATCTCTGCTCTTTAAACGGATCGCCGTAAATGTGATACCCGTTCTGCTCCCAGAATCCCGGCGCATCCTTCTCCATAAATTCCAATCCCCGCACCCATTTCACGCTCTTCCACGCATACAGCTCCGGCACCACCAGCCGCACCGGATACCCATGCTCCGCCGGCAACGGCTCGCCATTGTGCTTCAACGCGAAAAGCGTCGTAGGATGCATCAAATTCTCGAGCGGCACATTCGACGTGTATCCCTGCTCGGCCAGCACCATCACGTATTTCGCTTCCGGCTTCGCATCAATCAGCTTCATCACTTCCGTAAACGGCACGCCTTCCCACCGCACGTCAAACCGGCTCCAGCGCGTCACGCAATGCATGTCCGCCGTCACTTGCTTCATCGGCAGCCGCGTAAATTCATCCCAGGTCAGTCGCAGCGGCTTATTCACCCGTCCCGTCACCTGAAAATCCCATCGTCGCCGGATCGAACCGCGGCACACTCCCTTCATGCAGCACCGGCCACTTCAGCGTCAATGATTGCCCCGGCGGCAATCGCCCCGCCTCGCGCATCGCCCGCTCCTGAATCTTTCGCTCGCTCCCCTCACCAAACACTGTCATCTCCTTGCCATCTCGCTAGAGTGCTCGCCCTCTTGCAGCCTGTCCCTTCATAAGAAATGTTTTTGGAAACTTGCCTTCACCGCGAATCTTGAACGATCCAAACTCCTTATACCACTCACCCTCCGGCGCATCTGGCTCAGACTCTCGCCAAACCTTCAGTTGATAGAGATCTTCAGCGGTGATCTGGCGTTCGACGAGCCGGTTAAAGAGATGTTCCCGCAGCGCCTGGCGGAAGATTCGTCCATTGAATCTTCGGCACTAATCACCGAACGTCATGCGAGCCAGCTCTTTCTTCAGGCGCTCTCGCTCGCTCGGCTCCGTCGCCTCAGAGAGCCGGTTCGCGAGCGCGAAAAACCTTTCCTTCTCGCTTTCCTTAGATTCCAGCCCTGCTTCAATCAAATCTACGAGTACGCGATTGGCGCTGGTTTTTCGCACCTTGGCAATCGCCTGCACGTGCTTGGCGATACGATGCGGAAGCGAGATACTCTGCCGAACGGATTTTTCTGTCTTAGCCATAGGTTCTCATTCTACACCATCATGCACCACTCTGCACCAATGCCAGCATCAGGTTCCACCCGCTGTCCCAGATAATGCATCCACGTGTCGACATCATTTTGACTTCAAACCCGTGTGCTATCATGGCGCTTCCGCAACTACATATGCCATATTGGGAGCCAGATTTGCCCGCTCGCATCCTCAACGGCAACGCCATCCGCGATCAAATCTACTCGGAGCTCGCCGGCGAAATCGCCGCGCTCCGCGACGCCGGAATCCGCCCCGGCCTCGCCGCCGTTCTCGTCGGCGAAAATCCCGCCTCCAAAATCTACGTCTCCAGCAAAATCGCCGCCAGCGAAAAACTCGGCCTCGCCAGCTTCAACCTCACGCCGCCCGCCACAATCAGCACCGGCGAACTGCTCGCCATCGTCGAAGATCTGAATCGCCGCGACGACGTCGACGGCATCCTCGTCCAGCTTCCGCTCCCCGCGCAAATCGACGCCAAGAAAATCCTCGAAGCAGTCGACCCCGCCAAAGATGTCGACGGCTTCCATCCCCTCAACGTCGGCCGCCTCGTCGCCGGACGCCCCAATCTCGTCGCCTGCACCCCGCTCGGCGTGATGGAAATCCTGCGCCGCAGCGAAATTCCAATCGAAGGCGCAAACGCCGTCGTCCTCGGCCGCAGCGACATCGTCGGCAAGCCCATGGCGCTTCTCCTCATGCACGCGAACGCCACCGTCACCGTCTGCCATTCGAAAACGCGCAACCTGCCCGAAACCGTCCGCCGCGCCGATATCGTCATCGCCGCCATGGGACGCACCGCCATGGTCACCCCCGATTACATCGCGCCCGGCGCCACCGTAATTGACGTCGGCATCAATCGCATCACCGACGCAGACCCAAGCTGAAAGCATATTCGCGCATTTCCCGGAACGCCTCGCATCATTCCGCGCGAAAGGCTCCGCCGTGGTAGGTGACGTGCATCCCGACGTCGCAAATATCGCCGGCGCCATCACCCCTGTTCCCGGCGGCGTCGGCCCGCTCACCATCGCCATGCTCATGAGCAACACAGTGCGAGCCGCGCGCCTGCGACGCGGCGCCCGAATCTCCGCAGCAGCCCGCAACTAAACGAAATGCCGCGCCGCCCCCACGATCATGCTTAAAGTTGGACTCACCGGCGGCATCGCCTCCGGCAAATCCACCGTCGCCTCCCTGCTCCGCGACCAGGATTGCATGGTCCTAGAAATGGACCCGCTCGGCCACGAACTGCTCGAGCCCGGCCAATCTGCTTACGACGAAGTGGTTCGCGAGTTCGGCGATTCGATCCTCGGCCCCGGCGATGCAATCGATCGCGCAAAACTCGGCGCCATCGTCTTTGCCGACGCCACGAAACGCGCGCGCCTCAACCAGATCCTCCACCCGCGCATCCTCGACGTCGTCCTCAAATGGTTTGCCGCGCTCGATCGTCCCGGCGGCCCGGAATTCGCCGTCGTCGAAGCCGCGCTTATTGTCGAGTCCGGCTTTCACAAGCAGCTCGATAACTTGATCGTCTGCTGGGCCACTCCCCAGCAGCAAATGGAGCGCCTCATCGCGCGCGGCCTCACCCGCGAACAAGCCCAGCTCCGCATCTCCTCGCAAATGCCCGGAGAAGAAAAGCGCCAGCTCGCCGACGAAGTGATCGACTGTTCAGGCTCAATGGAAGAAACCGAGCGTCAAGTGAAAAACCTGGTCAAGCATCTCAAGCAATTGTCCGCGCCCTGACGAAACTTTCTCCCGCTTCAGCGCGTACCAATACGAGACGGCCTCTCGCATCAAGCCGAAAATATGTGAGATGATTCGAGCTACCACACGCGCGCGGCTGAAGGCCGAACTGAAGGTTGGTTCATGACAACCGGGAAAAATGATCGAAGCGCCATCCGCCTCCTCGCCATTGGCCTGATCATCGGGCTTGGCGCCTATTGGCTCGGTTCGCGTTACGGCAAGCCGTCTCCGCGCTCGGTCGATGCGCTACATCTCAACGCCACCCCATCCGATAACACGCTCGACGCTTTCGAAGCGGAGAATGTCCGCATCTACCGCCAGGCCTCACCCGCCGTCGCCAACGTGGTCACACGCACCGTCGAATATGATTTCTTCTTCAATCCGGTCCCAGTCGAAGGAGCCGGCTCGGGCTTCGTGATTGACACCGACGGCCACATCCTCACCAACTACCATGTGATTCAAGGCGCGCAAATAATTGAAGTCACCCTCGGCGACCGTTCGCGCTTCAAAGCCAAACTCATCGGCGTCGACACGCGCAACGATCTCGCGCTGGTCAAAATTGATCCCGCCGGACGCAAACTCACCACCCTTCCCCTCGGCGATTCGCGCAATCTCCTCGTCGGCCAGCGCGTCCTCGCCATCGGCAATCCCTTCGGCTTTCAAAGCACCCTCACCACCGGCGTCGTCAGCTCTCTCGGACGCACCGTCCAAACCGGCGAAAACACTTTCATTGACGAAGCGATTCAGACCGACGCAGCAATCAATCGAGGAAACTCAGGCGGACCGTTGCTGAATTCACACGGCGAAGTGATTGGCATCAATAGCGCCATCTACGCGCCCACAGGCACCACAGCCGGAATCGGATTCGCAATCCCGGTCAACACCGCGCGCCGCGTCGCCGAAGATCTGATAAAAACCGGCCGCGTCCGCCGCGCCACGCTAGGTATCGAAGGTCGCGGATTGTGGCCCGGCCTCGCCGAAGCATTGCATCTTCCCGTGCAGCAGGGAATCCTCGTCGAGCGAGTAACGCCCGGCGGCCCCGCCGCGCAAGCGGGTATCCGTGGCGGCACACATTCCATGCTCGCTGGCCTGCAGGAACTGCGCACAGGCGGCGACGTCCTCGTCGCCTGGGACGACAAGCCACTAGCCACCCAAACAGACTTGAACCTCCTGCTGAATCGCGCCTGGCCCGGCGACTCCGTAACCCTCAGCCTCATCCGCGACGGAAAGAAAATCACAGTCCCAGTAAAACTAGGCGAAGGCCACGACACCCTAACGCAGTAGGTTTCAGTAGCATAGGCTTCCAGCCTGCGCCAACGTAAAAACACGCCACAGCTCGCAATGCTTGGCGCATCACCACATCGTTCCTCGCCGTTTTTCGTACGGCTCGCCTCCGGCCGGCGCACCTGCCTTTCAATAGCCTAGATTCAGCCTGCCTTCCGGGCAGGCATTCCTGCACTACTGTCGAACCGTCAGCATTTCTCGCAATGCTTGACGCGCATCACTACATTCGTTCTCCCGCCGTTTCCCGATCGCGGAACTTTGACAGTCTGCCCCGCCCGTCCTAAACTCGTCTGCATGGTCGTCCATCTGAAGCCTGAAACCGAGTCCCGTCTCAACGAACTTGCCGCGGCCACGGGCCGCGCTCCCGACGATCTGGTCGAAGATGCGATGGCAGGCTACCTCGCCGAACTTGCACAGCTCCGCACCACTTTGGACCGCCGCTACGACGAGATCACGAGCGGTCAGACCAAGTCTGTCGAGGGCGAGGAAGCCTTCCGCCTTCTTCGCGACAAAGGCAAAGACCGCCGCCGTTGATGAGTGGGTTTTTACTCCACCCCGAAGCGATCACAGACATTGAGGAAATCTGGGAGTTCATCGCCGCAGAAAATCTGCACGCCGCCGATAAGATTCTTCAAGAGATTTACGAAGCGATTCAGGCTCTTGTTTCTTTTCCGTTCTGGGTCATGGCCGACCCGACCTAACTTCAAAGCCTCTGCGATTTCAAATTGTTCGGGAAATGCTAATCGCTTACGCGCCAGATCAGAAGCCACTCCTCGTCCTGGCGATACTCCACGGTCGCCGCAATCCCCGCATCATTGCTTCTTTACTGCGTGAGAGAAGGTGATTTGACCGAAGATAGATTTATGGCTTGGCAGCGCTCGATGGTTGGCTTTCCTCTAAACGGCCTTTGGCTACGCTTCGCCGATCGCTCCACTCCTCGCGCAGACGATCCTGCTCCTCCGCGCTCAAGCTGAACCACGATTCCGCCGCGTCGCGCACGCGCTCGAGCGCGCTTTGCATCTCCCGCTGCTTCGCGTGAATCACTTCGCTATCCGCATCCACCGGCACATAAATCGGCGGCGCCACAAACATCACCGCTCGCGAAAACGGATACGGAATCTGAAACAGATCCCACGATTTCTTGAACGTGTGCGCCGTTTCGAGCCCGATGTGAAAAACCGATATCGGCTTCCCGTCCGCCGCGCCAGGATCACCGGCCCGGGCTTCGCCACGTAGCGCGGCCCGCGCGGCCCGTCAATCGTGAATGCCACATGCTTCCCTTCTTCGAGCCGCTGCGCCATCACCGTCAGCCCTTCAATCGCGCCGCGCGACGAGCTTCCCTGCGCCGTTCCGAATCCCAGCCGCTCGATCACGCGCCGCGTCCATTGCCCATCGAAATTCACCGTGTTCATCACCACGATTCCGCGATTCCGCCAGATCCAGATCGCCGGGAAAATACTGCGGTGCCAGAACGCGCCGATCGCCTGCTCGCCCGAATTGCGAATCTGCACCGCGTTTTGCACGCCGAGAATTTCGAGGCGCAGCGTCGGACCAAGCAGCCTGACCAACCAATACGCCGCCCACGCAATGACGGGAATCTGCATTCGCCGCCAGCGCGAGAGCTTCGGCATCTCAATCGCGGACAGGACGTTCGAATTCGGCGCCATTTCGGCTGGGGCAGATTTCGTGGCGTTATTCACTGCTGTATAGTATAGGCGAACCGGGAAGGTGTCCGTTGCGCAGCTGAGTCTCCAATTCGCTTGCGCACGAGAATCGCCAGCGCATTCGAGCGCCCGCCGGTATCTGCCGCTGTTCTTCCTGCTGCTCGCTTGTCTCGTTCCTTGCCTCGCGCCAGCTAGCGCTCAGCAAGCGCCGCCCGGCGCAATTGGCCGCGTGGAAGGCAATGACGTTTCCGTCGAAGGCGGCTCCGCTGCCTCGAACGGAACTGCGACGAGCGCGCCGAGCATGTTCGTCGTGAACGGCAGCGTCATCACCGTCCATTCCGGCCAAGCCCGCATGACTCTTGCCGCCGGAGGCCAGATCGATATCTGCGGCCCCGCGAAATTTACTCTGCTTCAATCCGGTCGCGGCCGTCACGCTGGCGCTTGAATTTCGGCCGCATGCGCGTGCAGCTCCCCGCCGCCGCGCAACTCCGAATTTTACGCCCACCATCGTCGCCACGCCGATCGATATCGGCGGCGCGCCGCGCGATTTCACCGTCGGGCTCGATTTGAGCGATTCGCTCTGCGTCGTCGCCACAAGCGGAGCGCTTCGCCTCGAACATCAGTTCACCGGCGAAGGCCTCATCGTGCCGCAGTCGGGCGAATTCTTTCTCGCCGCCGGAAAACTCCTGCCGGTTGCAGGAGTCGCGGGCAGTTGCCAATGTGCTTCACTGCAAGCTCGAAACACCGCGCCGGCGCCGCCGTCGCAGCCGCTCCCTCGATCGCCTGAAATGGGCCTCACGTCGAAACCGCAACCTGAACCGCCGCCTGTTTCCGAGGCTGCTTCAAATCCGCCGGTGCTGCCGCAGACCTGAGCCGCCGCCTCCTGCTGAAGTTCATGCCGCGCCTCCCGCAATTCAAATCCGCCAGCTCGCCGACGCCAACCAGCTTCATCCCAATCCGCCCGCGCCAGCGAACGAAGTTCCTGATGCGCCGGCCCTCTCGATTCCGATCTATAAAGTCGTGATGCCACCGCTTACGTTTTCCGCCAATGCGCCCGCGCCTCCCGGCGAACCTTCCACTGACATGATCCTTCTCGTGCGCATCGCGCATGTGGAACCGGAATGGCAGTTCAAAGGCCGCGTCGAAGCTCCTCAGCTCGAGCAGGTCTCCGCGCGCGAGCCGAGCCGAAGCCCGTCGGCGCCGCACTCTTCGCAAAAGAAGAAGGGCGGATTCTGGGCCGCCCTGAAACGCGCGTTCGGAGGCGGCGGTGACGAAACCCGGAACTGACCTGCAACGCCGGCGCACCAGTCCGGCATGTTGAACGGAATTTATCGCAGCGCTTCCGCTTTTGAATTCCCGCCCCTATAATTCACGCGGCGCCACGGCGTCTTGCGCCGCTCCTGATGCACTTCGCAACCACACTGGCGGCGTTTCTCGCGGCCGCCACAATCTACGGCGGCGGTCACGCTAATGCGCTCGCGCGGCAATAGCGAACCGCGCGCCTGGCGCTTCGTTCGCGCGGCTTGCGATGCGGCGGCCAGAACCGTCGTATCCTGCAGGAAACACTGACGCGTCATTTGACGACGAAACCGATACTGAAAGGCTCGTCGCGAAATCACACGAGCTGACGAACCTCACCGCGATTGGCAGCGCGCCTTTCATCCTTCGCGCGTCGCTGTTCTTCAATGACCCGAGCGGCGATCCGCGCGTTCCTCCCGCGCGAGGCAGCTACACGTTCACGTGGCAGTCTGCCGACAAGTGGCGCGAGGATGCTGAACTGCTGCACCTGAAGCAAACCGAGATCGCCAATGGCAATACGCTGTGGACGAAGCGCAACGCTCCCTTTCCCTCCTTCAGTTATTGGTGGACGCACAATGCGATGGAGATTATGCGCGGCGTCGTCTATCACTTCGACTCCCGGACTCGCGTCGAGATTGCGCAGGTGAGCGGACGCAACGTGGTGTGCGCGAGAAACGGCGGCGTGCGTGTGACGCAGGAGCTTTGCCTCGATACGCGGACCGGCTTGCCGCTGCTGCAGTACGATTCGACGCTGCACATTCAGTATCTGTTTGCTGACTGGGCGCAATGGGGCAATCACTGGTATCCGCGAACGATCAAAGGACTCTCGGGAACCGAAGCGGTGATGCAGATCGAGATCGCGAATGTGGCCGAGCGCGCCGCCGGAAGCGAAATGGATTGCGCCGCCGGCGGAGGCGACGCAGCGCGAATGGTGCGCGGATATGAAGCCGGCGCAGATGAGCGACGCGATCGAGAACGCGGCGCTTCCCGATCCGAACGCGCCGGCCGGAGCGACGCCAATTATTGGCGCGATTGTTTACGGAGTGATCGCAAAGGATGGTTTCTGGAGCGATTTGAGTGTGCTCGAAAGCTCAGATTTCAAAGCTGCATTTTTGATGCTTGATAAATTGAGCGCGTTTCGAAATCAGCCGGCGACTTGCCGCGGCGTACCGGTGCAATCGGAAACGATTTTTAGAATTTCACCGCCGCCGCGATAATTTCCAATCGCGATAATTTTTTCTATCGCGAATCAAGCGCAGCGCGAAACGTGAGCGGTGCGCGGTTTACATTCCTTCGTAGTTCGGGCCGCCGCCGCCTTCGGGCGGAACCCAATTGATGATCTGGTAGGGATCGGCGATGTCGCACGTCTTGCAGTGGACGCAATTCGCGGCATTGATTTTCAGTTTGGGCGGGCCTTTTTCCATCACCATCTCGTAGACCGCCGCGGGACAAAAATACTGGCAGGGATTTCCGTATTCGCGGACGCAGCGGTCGCACGCAAATATTGGGATCGAGCACGATGCAGATGGCACGGCTGATCTTCTTCGTGGCGCGTGCCGGAATGATAGACGTCGGTGAGGCGGTCGAAGGTGAGTTTGCCGTCGCCCTTGAATCGCGTGGATTGATCGACGAGCGCGCGATCGCGATTGAGCTTGTGGTATTCCTTGTAGCCGGCCTCGCGTGCGCATCGGATCGACCAGGCCGCGCCCGCCGGTGACGAATTGCAAGCCCGCTTGGACCAGGCCCTCCCATAAGCCGTCGTGAAATGCCTGATGGAAATTGCGCACGGCCCACAGTTCTTTCTTCAGCCAGCTCTGCTCGATTTTCTGCTGGATACGCGGCGAGCGTCGCGGCGGAAGTGTCGCCGGCGCAAAGCGCTTCGTAAATTGTTTCGGCGGCGAGCATTCCGCTCTTGATCGCCGTGTGAATGCCCTTCAGGCGCTGCGAATTCAGCAGGCTCGCGGAGTCGCCGATGATCAGGCCGCCGTCGACGTAACTGCGCGGCATCGAATACCAGCCGCCGTAGGGAACCGTCTTCGCGCCGTAGCGGACCAGCTTGCCGCCTTCGAGAATTCTCTTCACGAACGGATGCGTCTTGAATTTCTGAAACGCTTCGTGCGGATCGAAAAGCGGATTGTGATATTCGAGGCCGACGACCATGCCGAGCGAGACGCGATTGTCGCGCATGCCGTAAATCCAGCCGCCGCCGTAGATGTCGGAGCTGAGCGGCCAGCCGAGCGTGTGCGCCACGTAGCCGGTGTCGATGCGGCCCGGCTGCACGTCCCACAATTCCTTGATGCCGATGCCGTAGACCTGCGGATTCAGGCCGTCGAGCTTCAGCCGGTTGACGAGATCTTTGGTGAGCGAGCCGCGCGGACCTTCGGCGAGCACGGTGACTTTCGCGCGCAGTTCGTAGCCGGGCGTGAAGTTGTCTTTCGGCTTGCCGTTTTTGTCGACGCCTTTGTCTTCGGTGAGCACGCCGGCGATGCCGTTCTTTTCGTAGAGCAGTTCCCTGCCGGCGAATTGCGTGAAGACATTCACGCCCTTTTTTTCGACGAGGCCGCCGAGCCATTTCACGAGCTTGTTGAGCGAGATGACGTAGTTTCCGTGATTCTGCAAGCGGCGGAGGAGTGATCGGAAGTTTGTAGCGCAGCGGTTTCGGTGAAGTAGTAAGCGGCGTCGCCGGTGACCGGCGTATCGAGCGGCGCGGTTTTCTCGAAATCGGGAACCAGTTCGCGCAGCGCGCGCGGATCCATGATCGCGCCGGAAAGTTGATGCGCGCCGATCTCGCGCGCCTTTTCGAGGACGTAAATATTTTCGGCGGAAAGCGCGGGCGATTTTTTCGCGGCGGTGTGCTGCTCGATCAGATTCGCGAGATGCAGCGCGCAGGCAAGCCCCGCCGGCCCCGCGCCGACGATCAGGACGTCCGCTTCGAGTTGTTCGCGT
This sequence comes from uncultured Acidobacteriota bacterium, assembly GCA_963767205.1. Taxonomy (GTDB): domain Bacteria; phylum Acidobacteriota; class Terriglobia; order Acidiferrales; family UBA7541; genus Palsa-295. The sequence continues at coordinate 129,727 of CAVYDF010000012.1, read as the reverse complement.
TCGATGGGCACGCGTTATCCTATCCGAACCGCGGGTGAAACAGGCCTGTGAGCGTCGCCGCCAGGGTGCCGTTTACCGCCTATTAGAAAATTATATCTCATTGATTTTAGAGGGCTTAGAGGAAGATTTAATCGCGGAACCGTAGATTAGAAACCGAGGGGTGCGACTCGCGACGAGGCGAGGCTCGACGTTTATCCTCTTTGAGGTCTCACTGCGCGTCCTGTAGCTAGTCTTCATAGCTCCGTGGTCACGGTAGCATGGAAACTCTGTTGATTTCAATCCATATATCATATCGCCGATTGCAAATTGCATTTACCAGGATCTAGGAACGGTGATGGAAACGCATTATCGGTAAGTACCTTCGTGTGCGAAACCATAACGTCAAGGAACTGCTTTCTGACATCTCCCGATCCCGCGTTATAGTTCTGGAGTACTCGACATTCATGTCGACATCGGCGTCCCTGCCGAGAAGGAGGTGATCCAGTGAGGTACGGTTTACGTTGACGCAGTAGAGAAGGCGCTTGTGAAGTACCGAGCGCCTCTCTCCTTTTTCCCCACCTGGTATTTCCCTGTGATTTCATTCCGCGTGTTATCCATGGCAAGTGTGTGAATGGCGACGTTATTGGAAACGGACGAAAATTCCGACGGATGAATAGTGCTGGCGGTGAGTGGCTCGGGATAGCGGTGGGCGACGCGGGCGGGTCTGAGACCCGCCCCTACTGGATTGGCGTGACCTGGTTTGCTGAGAGCCATGCTGCCATGGCCAAACAGAGTGTGATCACGATCGAGAATGCGATGGGTAAGACAAAGAGGTATTTCCAGCTCACGACTGTGATGGCCGCAAAGCAGAGGGCGAACGCCCATGCTGTGCCGCGCATGAGCGTCAGGCTTGCTGCGGGGAGGCCACCTAGCTGCCATGCCAGAATCGCGGCGAATAGATAAAACACGCCGACAGAGAATCCGGCTGCCTGGAAGAGGTCCCAATACGAGCGGTTGAAGCCCTGCACGTCAAAGTGAATTGAGCGCATGGAGGCGAGGAGCGCATCAACTCCCCATGCGGGATCGGACTGGCGAAAACCGAGTGTGTGTCCTGCCGCGAAGAGCAGAAGGAGAACAGCGGCGATTCGATAAAAGATAGATGCTCGCATTTGCGCCTCCGGAGAGTGCGGCAGGGGGCACCATCCTGCCGCGCAGATGGTGAACTGTATCACTACATGCAGTCGAGCCGACACAGAACGGACACAGAACGGAAAGAACAGAAGAGCTATCTTCAGGTCGCGGTCAATTCCCAGCGTTACTTTTGACGATCGAAAATACTTTGCGGACCCGATAGTTTCGTCATAGCGACACGCAGATAGTGATTCAGGCAGGCAGCCTCAGGTCAATTCCGGCCGAGGTCGGCCGGAATGGGACCTGAGCTACGGGAAAGGATTTCGCACGGCCCGCGAAGATGGGACCTGAGCTAATTCGCAGTTACCTATTAGAGTTGTTGAGCGGGAGCTTATGGCGCTAGGAGTCGAAATCCATATTACAGTTCCAACTATGAAACCGTAAATTGACCTACCGAGTTTTTTGCTTTTTTCGTTATGGCTTTTCTGTGTAGCACGCAGATTAGCGCGCAGGATAAGGCTGCGCGCGACCGGTTGTTCGCGGCGCATGCGCAGTATTACACGCCTGGACGACCAACGGGCTTTGAAAGTCGTTCCGCTGTGACGCCACAATTGACTGGAAGGCCATGTTGACGCGCTTTAGCGGAAAAAGAGATCCCTGAAGACAATCCGATGCTGTAGAGTATCTGCGTGACAGTCCATCTTTCCGTGGTGGATCAACTGAAGGGCAAAGGTTCGCTCGAATGGAACGACACAGCCGTGCCACCTGAGGGAAAAGAAGCGGGCCGCGAAGCAGATGCGTGACGGGTTGCAAACGATGGTTGGCGGCTTCTTCCACGACCTGGAACGGCTACATGAACGGTTCCATGGTGCCGCTTCCAGATAACAGCGTCGAAGTTACGACAGCAGGAGTTGGAATCTCACCTGCATGGCAACGCCAGGTGATGTGAACTTTGACGAGGATTTCGACAAGGACGTGTTGCTCACCCGAAGCCGTGGTTGACGGCCCTCAAATGAAAGTTGTGGCAATACCAACTTATGCGAGAACCGAGGACGGACTCATTATTTCTGCTGTATGCGTCCCGAGTGAATCAACCTCCTTCCAGCCGCCCCCACGGATGTTACGTTCCGCGTGGAGTACGCAAAAGTGGAGCGTTTCAAATCCCATCGCACGTGGTATATGACATGAAGAATGTGGGCGTGATTGAGATTGCTTTCAATGCTTGCCAGGCATCTGTGGGTGATCCGGCGCAAAAGGTAAGATCAGCCTCAGTCCCGACATTCCCATCCTGAAGGAAGCCAAAGCCGGAGTACGCGAAGCTGCAGTAACCATCGGAAAAAGGCCCACATGACAAGCGAGGCGTCGTCGTGGCTACCTAAATCAGACGAGGCTGACACCCCATTCTGCATGCTGGCCGGCGCACCTCTTACGGGTGCGGACGCGGATGTGACATTGGGGGGGCATCGGATTGGGTGACGGAGACGGCGACTGTCCCGGCATACTGCCGCCCATGCCTACGCCCGGACTGTTGTGGGTTGCGCCGCAAGAAAGAGCGTGAATGTAGCGGCGAGCAAGACTGCTAAAGCGATATTCCGGCGGATCATTTCTGACCTCCATTGAAGGAGGCTGGGACTCTCTGAGGAACTCGATGCAGGTGTTACTAGGCGAGTTGCCGGGTGGTGGAAACCGTTACCAGAGGATTGAGTGGGCGATGCTGGTCCAGTACGGGAGGTTGTGGATGACGGTGTGCATGACGATGGTTTGGCCGACGATGAAGGCGGGGAGGACGTAAAAATAAATCGGGTGCACTCTGCGGTTGACGATTATGTCGCGGACGACGCCGAAGAGAATCAGGAAGTCGACTCCGGCATAAAAGAAATCGTGGGGTAGCAGGCGCTCCGGAAAGCGGCCGAAAGACGCAGCAGTCAGGGCGCAGGTGGCGACGAACATCAGGCGGCGATGGAACTCCGGTTTTTTGCGCCAGTAAATCGCCAGCGCGAAGGTGCTGGAGAAGCAGACCATATCGAAGAGCGGAATCATCATGAAAGATTCCGCGTCGGTGGCATGCATTTGTAAGGTATTGAAGCGTCCCATGGCGACGGCGGTAGAGACGCCGACCACGAGAACCAGCGCACCCAGCGCGGCTCCGAACCAGCCGATGCGGCGATGCAATCGCACGTTGTGAGTGCGCACCAGCGCGGACTGCAGAATGAAAAAGAGCAGCCAACCGGAAAAGACCGCGGCGTGAAGATACAGAATCGGGGGCCGCGGAATGGCTGGGTGAATCAGATTGTTGCCCACGGTGAAGCTGAAGCCGTACACCACCACTGCGGGAATCAGGAGCGACATGAAGAAGTAGAAATATTGGTCGAGCAGGCCGCCACGTTTCGTTGTTACGGCGGTGGGCTGAAGAAGCCTCGAATTGGAAGCGGTTACCGTTGATTTCTCGTACGGCGCGGCGGGACTTGCGCGGCGTGATACTACTACATCTGAGGCTTCGCAAATATTCCCACGCCCAGAATCAGAGAGACGTCGATCAGCTACCCGGCTAGCCCGTTGACGGCGGCAACCGCCGCATCTACAACGTTCCGAGAGTAAAGCGCTGCCGCTGAGTCATTTACAGGGTGCGCTGTATTCCCGAAAAAAGCCGGGCGCAGCAACATTGTGGAGAAGCAAATCGTGGTGCGTTTCCCGCCGCATCACTTCAGCAATCGGCACGACGGCATTTAATTCAAATGAATGCCGCAATTCGCAACCTCGGGCATGAATTGCGGCTTGGAGGAAACACCGATGCATGCAGCACGGCGATGCCTTAGCGCTTTCGTCTTGACGGCGGCACTTGCGACCACCGGTTCCGTGGTGGCTGCGACGCCGAAACCGCAGGAAGTGCAGGTGCGAGTGTACGACCCGGGCCACAAGGATTATCACAACTGGGATGAACGCGAAGATCATGCCTACCGGCACTACATGGAAGAGCGGCACGAGCAGTACCGGAAGTACGAGAAGCTGAAGGAAAAAGAGCAGCGGGATTATTGGAACTGGCGGCACAGCCATCCGGACTAGTGAGTTTGGAGTCGCCAGGATAACAGGATGAACGGATAAATATTCACAGGGCGATAACGTCGCGCCGCTCGTCTGAAGGTTATAATGCCGGGGTCGGATGGGCGGTGCGGCATGTTTTACCGGAAAGATTTTAGAGGTTCGAGCAATGAAGACCCGCGCTAGTGACCTACAGGTTGCGCTGTATTCCCGAAAAACGCTGAGTGAGCCATCATCATAGTGAAGAGCAAGCGTGGCGCAGTCTGCCTCGCGACAGACAAATGACAGATTATTCCAATCGGGCGATTACATTGGCGACAAACGCGAAGATCGCGCTTAGCGCAACGGTTAGCCGGGCGTCACGGGAAATATTGCGAGTGGTGGAAACTGGAAGAAAAAGGGCAGAAAGATTTGTGGCGACGGCGCCACGGCCATTCATACGATTCAAGCTAGAAAGCCTGCACTCGTATATTCACAGAATTATAATGTCTCGCCGCCGGTCTGAAGCGCAGAATTGGTGGGCTGATGGACGGCGCGAGCTTCCCGCTCGACGATCAGAAGAAGTCTCAGCCGAGCCGAGCATGAAACGACCTGCCGGAGTGACAATCATCGGGATCGCGACGTTTACTGGGGCCGCGATTCTGGCTCTGGGTGCTTTCGCGTTCTTTTTTGTGGCGGTGATGGCGATCGGCGGAGGAGACGGAGGCGATCCGGTTTCCGCGTCGATTGCGGGGATGGGAGTGGCTGGAGGATTTTCGCTTCTGGTGCTGGCGGGAGTGGCGGGTTGCCTGGCGCTGGGAGTGCTGCAATTGTGCGAATGGGCGCGAATTCTGGCGATCAGCTGTATCGGAATTGGAATTCTGTGCACGATCATCAGCATTCTTACTTTTATCGGATACCCCGTAGTTCCGCTCGGCCCGATGATTTTTGTTCACGCGCTTGTGATTGGCGCGGCGGGCTGGTCGATTGCATATCTCGCGAAGCCCGATGTGAAGCAGGCGTTTTCGAGCGGGCTGACCCTCCATCGTTCGAATTAAAATCATAACGCAGTTCCGAGAGTCCCCTCTGAGCGCGAGTGCGCTTAGAGGATACCCACGGCGCGAGCTGCGAGCAAAGTCACGATCATCAGCGAAATGATCGACTGCACCATCATGACCACTTTGGCCCAGCGCGAGAGGACGGCGGTATCAGTGGGCGAGAAGGCCGTGCTCGTGTTGAAGGCAAGAAAAAGATAGTCGAGAAATTGCGGCGACCAGATTTCTTCGGGTTCCTCGCGCATGATCATCTGCGGGAAGAGAAACGAGCTGTCGAAGTCACCCCGGGCCGTGTCGCGGCCGAGCGGGCCGCCCGCATCGATTTTCCAGTACCACAAAGCGAAGACAACCACGTTGGTGAGCCAAAGCGAGACCGCCGAGCGGAGGAGCGTCTGTGGAGAATCAAGGTGCTTCGGTATGCCCGTAATCAGAAGAGCGAGAGACGCAATCATGGCGGCGGTGATGATGCCAGTGGCCACGAAAGTGAGGATTCGGGAGACGTTGTAATGGCCTCGATGATTGGAGTAGATGAGCGGGATGAGCAGAATCACGGTGATGACGAGGAGGCCCCAACTGGGGCCGACGGAGAGCCGCTCGGGCATCGAACGGTGAACGAGAGCGGCGGCGAACATGGCGACGAAAGCGGGCCAGCGCGGCTCGCGGAAAACTTTTACGGGTTTGGCCATTGGTCCGTTTCGGCAGGGCTGAGAGAGCGAAAGCGGCGCGACGAATGCCAAGCCGACCGTCCGTATCGTATCAGTTTTGGGGATTTCGGGATAACGGGCGAGTTTGCGCAAACAAGATCGCGGCGCTGTTTAGAAGCTATTCATAGCGCAGCGCGATGATTGGGTCGACGCGGGTGGCGCGGCGAGCAGGGATGTAGCAGGCGAGCAGCGCGACGCCCATCAGCAAAAAGGGCACGGCGATAAATGTGAGGGGGTCGGTGGGCTGGACGCCGAAGAGAAGGCTCGTCATCAGCCGGGTGACTGCGAATGCGGCGATAAATCCCAGCACGACACCGAGCAGCGCAAGACGCGCGCCCTGGCCGAGAACCATCGAGAACACGTTGCGCGGCTGAGCGCCGAGGGCGAGACGGATGCCAAATTCCTGAGTGCGCTGGGCGACCGCGTAAGAAATCACGCCGTAAATGCCGATTGAGGCGAGCAGCAATGCGAGGGCGGCGAATGCGGCGAGGAGCAGCATCGAGAAGCGGGGCTGGGTCATGGAGTCGTCGACGAGACTGGCCAGGGTGGAGACTTTCGCGATGGGCAGCGTGGGATCGACGGAGCGAATCGCTTCGCGCGCGCTGCCGATGATGGCGCGAGGGTCGGCTTGCGTGCGCAGGGCGACTTGCATCGTGAGCATGTCGGGATAGGGCTTTTGCGTGTAGACGACGTAGAACTCCGGGCCGGTGGATTCGCGCACGGTGAAATGTTTTACGTCTGCGGCGATGCCGACGATGGTTAGAGTGGGAAATTTCGCGGGAGGAAGCTTGATTGATTTTCCGATGGGGTCTTCGCCCGGATAGAACTGATCTGCGAGCGTCTTGCTGATGATTGCGACGGGTTGCGAATCGGCGGTGTCTGAATCAAGAAAAGGACGGCCGCGGAGAATCGGCGTGCCGATGGCGGAGAAATAGCCGGGCGAGGCGATCGTGTAAGACGCAATCGGATTGCGGCCGGAGCTTTTATCGAAAGTGCGGCCGGGGATTGCGAATGCGGAGGATTCTTGTCCGCCGCTCATTGGCATGGGGCTTCCGAGGCCGGCGGCTTGGACGCCGGGAATATCGTTCAAGCGATTGAGGACTTTGCGATAGACGCCTGCGAGGCTGTCTTTGTCTGGATAGCGCGCGCCAGGAAGCGTGAGTTCGAACATCAGGACGCGGGTGGTATTGAAGCCGGGATCGACTTTGAGCAGGTGGAAAAATGTGCGGACGAGCAGGCCGGCGGCGATGACGAGAACGAGGGCGAGCGCAACCTCGGAGACGAGCAAGCGCGCTGCGGATTTTCTGGCGGGCTGGTCCGGAGCCGGAGCGCTGGCCGCCTTCTTTTAGAGTCTCGACGAGATTTTCGCGCGTGGCGCCGAGCGCGGGAGCGAGGCCGAAGAGCAGGCCGGTGACAAGCGTGACGAGCAAGCGTGAACGCAAATACGCCGGGATCGAACCGGATTTCATGGAGACGCGGAATATTCAGCGGGCCGAAGGTTTTCACGAATTGAATCGCGAGCTGCGCCGAGGAGAAGCCCGGCGACTCCGCCAAGGAACGCGAGCAGCACGCTCTCGGTGAGAAGCTGGCGAACGAGGCGGCCTTGCGCGGCACCCAGCGCGGCGCGAAGAGTGAATTCCCTGCGACGGCCGAGCGAACGGGCGAGAAGAAGATTGGCTACGTTCGCGCAGGCGATGAGAAGGACCACGCCGACGGCGCCGAGGAGAAGCAACAGCGGGCGGCGCGTGTCACCGGCAACTTGCGAGGCGAGCGGCGTGATTTTGGAACTGAACCAGCCAGCGCCATGCGGAATCTTTTCCCATTCCTTGGCAAGTACGTTCATTTCCGACTGGGATTGGGCGATAGAGACGCCGGGCTTCAGGCGCGCGATGACTGCAAATTCGTCCGGGGCAGTGGAGTCCGCCGGAATATCTGTGATCGCGGGGACCCACATTTCCGGGAGGCGCGGGAATTGAAAGCTGCCGGGCATCTCTTCGCCGCGAGGAAACGCGAAACCATTGGGCATCACGCCGACGACGGAGTAGGACTCGCCGTTCAATTCGAGAGTGCGGCCGACGACGCCGGGATCGCCGCCAAATTTTCTTTGCCACAGGCCGTAGCCGAGGATCACTTCACGGTCATGTCCTGGATGGTCTTCTTCATCGAGAAATGTGCGGCCGAGAAGCGGCGCAATACCCATGGTGCGGAAAAATCCGGCGGAGGCCCGGACGCCGTCAATGCGAACCGGATCGCCGCGTGCCGGTGAGATTGAAACCAGCGGCTTCGAATATGCCGACATCCTGGAAACCTTTTGCGTCGCGCTGGAAATCCTGAAATGTGCGGGCGCCCCAGGGAATTTCGTTGTAGCCGAGGTCGATGCCGGGCGGCGTCTGGCGCCAGGGGAAGACGATGCGCTCGGCGTGCGGATACGGGAGCGGCTTGAGGAGCACGGCGTTGACGATGCTGAAGACGGCGGTGCTTGCGCCGATGCCAAGGGCGAGGGTGAGTACGGCGACGATCGTGAATCCCGGCGATTTGCGCGAGCATTCGTGCGGCCATACTTCAAATCCTGGAGAAGTGTCTGCATATTCGTGTTCTCCGAACGAATTGCGCCAATTTCTTAGACTATGAATTCGCGGTTTCGATAGACAGAATTCATCAGTCTTCGTGCATTTATTCGTAGCGCAGCGCGACCATCGGATCGACCCGCATTGCCCTGCGAGCTGGCAAATAGCAGCCGAGCAGCGCGACTGCGGCGAGCATCAGCGAGGTGCTGGCGAGTACGAATGGGTCTGTGGGCGCCACTTCGAAGAGCAGGCCGGACAAGACGCGAGTCAAAGCGAGCGCGCCGATCAGCCCTGCGGCGACGCCCACGAGCACCATCCACAGTCCACGCCCTACGACCAAACGGAACACTGTTTTTCGCTGTGCGCCAAGCGCTAGACGTATACCGATTTCGTGCGTTCGCTGCGTCACCGCGTACGCCATCACGCCGTAGATACCGATAGCCGCGAGCGCAAGAGCGAGCGCAGCGAAGAGCGCGAGCAACAGGGTATATGAGCGAGTCTCGGCGGTATCTTCGCGCATGCGTTGCGATATCGTGGCGATGTTGTAGACGGGCACGTCCGGATCGATTTTTTGAATTGCCGCGCGAAGCGGATCGACCATCGATTCAGGAGCGGAGCGAGTGCGCACGATCACGCTCATATTGATGATTACTTCGCTCTGCAGGAGTGGGCCATAAAAGACGGGCTGGGCATCGGCGTTCTGGCGCAGTGACTTGAACTTGATGTTGCCGACCACACCCACGATTTCCATCCAAGGATTTTTCGAATCGGCAGAACCATACTTAATGCGTTTTCCGATTGGGTTTTCACCTGGATAGAATTTTCGGTCGAAAGCCTCGCTGATTATCAAGACGCGGGGTTTATCGAGGCCCTCTGCCATCGTAAAATCACGCCCGGAGAAAATCGGGATGCCCATCGTTCGAAAATAGTTCGAGCCGATTTCCTGGTAGGTGGTGGAATCTTGCGCGGCGGTGGAGGGCACTGGATGATTTTCGAGAGTGAAGCCGCGCGAAAAACCGCCCCAGACGAACGGATCGATGAAGGTAACAGCAGCGGATTCCACGCCGGGAACGGTTGCGATTTGTTGCGCGAGCGCGGGGCCGAAACGGTTGCGCTCATCACCCTTGTAGTCATGATCGGGAACGTAGAAACGCATCGTCAGCAAATGGTCCGGCCGGAAACCGGGATTCGCATTCAGGAGACGATCGAAACTCTTGAGTAGCAACCCTGCACCCGCGAGAAGGACGACTGCGAGCGCAACTTCAGAAATGACGAGCATAGAACCGATTCTGCTGCCGCGAAGGCCAGCGCTTCCCTTGGCACCTTCCTTAAGTGTTTCGGTGAGATCGTCTCGACCGGCGGTGAGCGCAGGAAGCAACCCGATCAAGACGCCGGCGGCAACCATCAGCGAACAAGTAAAAACGAGGACTCCGGCGTCGAGCTGTACGCGCGTGAATGTCGGAAACGTAACCGGCAAAGCTGCGACCAGGAGATTCAATCCCCATTCTGCGATGACAAATCCAAGAAAAGCGCCGGCGGTTGAAAGCAGCAAGCCTTCTGTAACGAATTGGCGGATGAGACGAGCGCGGCCTGCTCCAAGGGTAAGCCGAATGGCCATTTCACGTTCACGAGAGGCAGTGCGGCTGAGCACGAGATTTGCGACATTGGCGCAGCCGATCAACAAGACGAATCCAACTGCTGCTAGAAGAATGTACAGCGGTGAGCGGAACGAGCCGGTGAATTCCTCTTTCGCAAATTTGACGATGGCGCCGCGATCGCGATTTTCTTCGGGATACTCGCCAGCGAGGCGGCCGGCGATTGTGCTCATTTCCGTCTGCGCCTGTGCGATTGATACTTCTGGTTTCAGAGTCGCAATTCCTTTTAGCCAATGGACGCCACGATTATGGAGGAAGTCAAACTTTGCGGATGCGGGCCATGCGGCATCGCGGGCCATAACCGGAATCCAAACTTCAGCCTGATCCGAAAATCCGAGAAATCCTCTTGGCAGCACGCCTATGATTGTGAATCTTGCGTTGTTCAAGGTGATCGTCTTGCCTACGATGCCGGGGTCCGAACCGAAACGGCGCTGCCACAGGCCCTCGCCAATCATTGCAACCATATCCTTCATTGGCGTCTGATTTTCTTCGGGAAGGAAGACGCGACCTTTTTCGGCGGGGACACCGAGCATTTCGAAATAGCCGTTCGTTACTTCTTCACCGTAAATCCGCTCGGAGCTCGTATCGCCACTGACGATGAACTCGGCGTCGCTATATGCGGCCATGCGGCTGAACACATGATTTTGCTGTTGCCAGTCCTGAAAATTTGCGAAGGCTACCGATTCCGCGCCGTGGTCTTTCACATCTTCGTGGAGCACAACCAGGCGGTCGGCATTTTTGAATGGGAGCGAATGTAGGAGGACGGCTCTTACGACGCTGAATATGGCCGTGTTTGCGCCGATGCCGAGGGCGAGGGTGAGAACCGCGATGGTCGGTGAAGCCAGGAGCTCGCGCGAGCATTCGCGCGCCGTACTTCAAATCTTGCAGCAGCGTTTGCATTTGGAGACCCCTTCCTCACACGGCTAGCTGCTTGGAGAGGCGAAATACACCCCGGCGTACAAATGCTTTCAGCGCCGCACTTCCGTTGCCAGTGACTCTGGTTAGTAAGTGACGCCGGGACAGAATGTTGCAGAACGTAAACAGCCAGTGTGGCGCGGCTTGATGCTCGAACGTGGGAGCGGGGTTCTCGAAAGCGAACACCGATGTGCTGTGGTTACTTTGTTTTTTCGAGTTCCTCGATGAGGGCGGGAACGATTTCGAAGAGGTCGCCGACGATGCCGTAGTCGGCGACTTCGAAGATGGGCGCGTTCGGGTCCTTGTTGATGGCGGCGATGGTGCGCGAGCCTTTCATGCCCACGACGTGCTGAATCGCGCCGCTGATTCCCAGCGCGAGAGTAGAGCTTCGGCGCGACGGTCTGGCCGGAGCTGCCGATCTGGCGGTCCATCGGGAGCCAGCCTTCGTCGCAAATGGGGCGCGACGCGCAGATTTCGCCGCCGAGAAGCTTTGGCGAGTTTTTCCGCCATGGGAATATTTTCGGGCGCCTTGATGCCGCGGCCGACGGAAACGAGGATGGGCGCCTGCGTCAGGTCCACGGCTTGCTTCGCTTCGCGGAAAAGCTCGAGCGGCTTGGTGCGAATCTGCTCGGGCTTCAGATCGACGGTGACAGGTCTTCACCGGCGCTTTGCCGCTGGCGTGCTTCGCTGACGAGGTCGGCGCGAAATGCGCCGGCCTGAAACGATGCGATCCACGGCGGCTCGCCGGCGAACACCACGTCCGCGGCGGTGCGGCCTTGAAACATCTGGCGCACGAAAATCAGCTTGCCGTTTTCGTAGCGGTAGCCGATGCAATCGCCGATCATGCCTTTGCCGCAGCGACGCGGCGAGCTTCGGCGCGAAATCGCGCACCTGGTATGTGTGCGGCAGCAGAACGAGATCGGGCTTCGCGCTTTCGATCACCTGCCGCAGCGCGATGCGAGAATCCGTCCGGCGTGTATTCCTCGAGCAGATCGTGCTCGACGAGCAGCACTTCATCGAGCTGATAGCCGGCGAGCTCGTCGGCGAGCGCGCGACGCCTTTGCCGATGACCACGGCCGGAGAGCGAGCCTTTCGTCTGCTGGGCGATCTGCTGCGCGGCGGCCAGCGTCTCAAAGCTGACTTTGTTCCATTTGCCTTCGCGCTGCTCGGTGATCAGGAGAATTTTCATGTGCTACGAGCACCCGCGCTTCGTGCTTGCAGTTTTTCGATCAGCTTCGCGGCGACTTCTTTCGGCTGCCCGGTGATGAATTCGGTCTTCTTGGTTTTCTGCGGCACGTAGATGCGTTCGACGTGCTGCGTGGGCGCATCGGGCACGCCCAGCGATGCGCGCTCGACGGTCGCAATTTCTTTCTTCTTTGCGGCCATGATGCCTTTCAGCGTGGCGTAGCGCGGCTTGTTGATGCCCGATTGAATCGTGAGCACCGCGGGCAGCGGCAGCTCGACCCACTGGAACCATCCCGCTTCGAGTTCGCGCTTCAGTTTCATGCGGCCGTCGGTCACTTCGATTGCCATGATGATCGTGGCGTGCGGGCGGCCCAGCAATTCGGCGAGCAGCACGCCGGTCTGGCCGAAGCCCTGGTCGTCGCTCTGCAGGCCGGTGAGAATCAGATCGAAATTTTCTGTTTTGAATTGCGGCGGCCAGCGAACGCGCGGAGCCGAGCGGATCGAGCTTGAAAAATTGGTCGTCGGAGATGTGGATGCCGCGGTCGGCGCCTTTGGCCAGCGCTTCCTTGATGGTTTGCTTGGCGCGCTCCGGGCCCATCGAAATAGCGACCACTTCGCCGCCGTGTTTTTCTTTCAGGCGCAGCGCTTCTTCGAGCGCGTAGCTATCGGGCTCGTTCGTTTCGAAGCCGATGTCGGATTCGCGAATCCATGCGCCGCCTTCGGCGATGGCGAGCGGCGCATCTTTCGCGGGAACTTGCTTGACGCAAACGCCGATTTTCAAGAGTCCTCGATGAACGTACGATGGCAAATGGCACTCAGCAAGTTTGCGGGACGGCATGCCGTGCCTCTAGCACGCGCGCTCGGCTTACTTTTCGTCCCAGCGCTTGAAGAGCAGCGAGGCGTTGGTGCCGCCGAAGCCGAACGAATTCGAGAGCGCGTATTCGACTTCCGCTTTGCGCGCTTGGTTCGGAATGTAATCGAGATCGCACGCCGGATCGGGATTTTCGTAGTTGATCGTCGGCGGCAGAATCTGATCGCGCAGCGCCAGCACGCTGATGCCCGCTTCGAGGCCGCCCGCGCCGCCGAGCAGATGGCCCGGTCATGGATTTCGTCGAGCTGATGGGAACTTTTTTCGCGCGCTCGCCGAACACGCGCTTGAGCGCGATGGTTTCGATCGCGTCGCCGATCGGCGTCGAAGTGCCGTGCGCGTTGACGTAGCTCGACGTCGTCCGGCGAAATCTTCGCATCCTTCAGCGCCGCCATCGTGACGCGATAGCCGCCGTCGCCGCCTTCGGCGGGCTGGGTGATGTGGTACGCGTCGCCGGACATTCCGTAGCCGACAATTTCGGCGAAGATTGTTCGCGCCGCGCCGCTGCGCGAATTCGAGCGATTCGAGAATCAGCACGCCGGCGCCTTCGCCGACGACGAAGCCGTCGCGCTGCGCGTCAAAAGGACGGCTGGCGCGCTCGGGCTCGTCGTTGCGCGTGGAAAGCGCGCGCATGGCGGCGAATCCGCCGATGCCCATCGGCGTGATGGCCGCTTCCGAGCCGCCCGCGATCATCACTTCCGCGTCGCAGCGCTGAATGATCTTGAAGGCGTCGCCAATGGCGTGCGCGGAAGCCGAGCAAGCCGTGGCCGTCGCGCGAATTCGGGCCCTTCGCGCCGTAGCGAATCGAGACGTGCCCGGAGGCGAGATTGACGATCGCGGCAGGAATGAAAAAGGGAGAAATCTTGCCGGGGCCGCCCTGCAGATATTTCGAGTGCTCGCGCTCGATCACGTCGAATCCGCCGATGCCGGAGCCGATGTAGACGCCGGTCGGCGTCGGCGATTTCCGGCGTGACTTCCAAGCCCGGCCATGCTGCATCGCGAAATCCGAAGCGGCCAGGGCGAGCTGAATGAACCGGCCCATCTTTTTCAGTTCTTTTTTCTCGACCCAGTTCGAGCGGATCGAAATTGCTGACTTCGCCGGCGATGCGGCAATCGAACGCGGTGGCGTCAAAGTGCGTGATCGGGCCGATGCCGCTCTTGCCGGCCAGCAGGTTGCGCCAGACCTCTTCGGTTCCGATGCCGCAACCGCAGACCAGCCCAACGCCCGTCACGACAACTCGGCGGTTCAAAGTGAATTCTCCTGTTCGGAATGGGACGGCCGAGCGAGACTACTTACTTGCCCTTGGCGTGTTTCTCGATGTATTCGATGGCGTCTTTCACCGTGGCGATTTTTTCGGCATCTTCGTCCGGAATCTCGATGCCGAACGCTTCCTCGAAAGCCATCACCAGCTCGACGGTGTCGAGCGAGTCGGCGCCCAAGTCGTCCACAAACGAAGCCGTGGGAGTCACTTCGCCTTCATCCACACCGAGCTGCTCGACAATAATCTGCTTCACGCGTTCTTCGACGCTGGCCATTCTGATTGTTCCTCCGATATCGGCGTATCTGGAACCCTCTGGGCCGCACGACGGCGGGGGTCGCGCCCAGTAATTGACCTGCCCATTCTATGCGCGGCCTGATGCTGGGTCAACCTTTGCGCCGCATAGATCTAATCTGGCTACGTTTCAACCACGCGACGCGTAACAAGGCGCACGCCGTGCAAGCTTGCCTTAGCCCATGTGCATGCCGCCGTTGACGTCCAGCACTTGCCCGGTGATGTAGCCGGCTTCGTCGCTGGCCAGAAAAACGATCGCGGCGGCGATTTCGCGGTCCGTGCCAAAGCGCCCGAGCGGAATCAGCGCTTTCATTTTGTCTTTCAGCTCCTGCGAGAGCACGTCGGTCATCGGCGTTTCGATGAAGCCCGGCGCGACGGCGTTCACGGTGATGTTGCGCGAAGCCACTTCCACGGCGATCGCGCGCGTGAGTCCGATCAAGCCCGCCTTCGACGCCACGTAATTCGCCTGGCCGGCATTTCCGGTTTCGCGCGACCACCGAAGATGATATTGATGATGCGGCCGGAGCGCTGCTTCAGCATCGCGCCCAGCGCCTGCTGGATGCACAGATGCGCGCCGGTGAGATTCGTGCGCAACACCGCGTCCCAGTCTTCGAGCTTCATGCGCAGGGCCAGCGTGTCGCGCGTGATCGCCGCGTTGTTCACGAGAATGTCGAGCCGGCCGAACTTCGCGAGCGACCTGCTGGAAACCCGTTTTCACCTGCGCGGCATCCGCCACATCCATCGGGACGGCCAGCGCCTCGCCACCCGCGCCTTCGATCTCCGCGACGAGCGACGCCAGCTTGTCGGCGCTTCGCGCCGCGACGCCGACCTTCGCGCCGGCCTCGGCCAGCGCCAGCGAGGTGGCGCGGCCGATTCCCTGCGACGCGCCGGTGACCAGCGCTACTTTATCTTTGAGTGAAAACATCAGGCTTGAATTATCCTTCCGCCGCTTCGCGCGCGGGCCTGCGCGATCTTTTCGAGCGCGGCTTCGAGGCTCGCTGAATCCTCCACGTTGAAAGCACGCACCGAGCGATCGATCTGCCGCAAGAGCCCGCTGAGCACTTTGCCGGGACCGACTTCGACGAAAATCGTGACGCCCGCTTCGATCATTTCGCGCATCGAATCGAGCCAGCGCACGGGCATGCGTCACCTGGCGAATCAGCGCTTCGCGCGCTTCATCACCTGTGGTGACCGCCTCGGCGTCCACATTGGTGATCACGGGAAATTGCAGCGTCGCTGAAATTGCGCGGCGCGCAAGTCGGCTTCCAGCCGCTGCTGCGCGGGCGCCATCATCGCGCAATGAAACGGCGCGGAAACCGGCAGCATCACGGCGCGCTTGGCGCCGCTCTGCGACGCAATTTCAACGGCGCGCTTCACCGCCGCCGCGTCGCCGGAAATCACGGTCTGCTCCGGCGAATTCAAATTCGCGGGCGAGACGACTTCGTGCTCAGCGGCTTTCTTGCAGATTTCCGCCACTTCCGCCGGCGAAAGGCCCAGGATCGCGGCCATCGCGCCTTCGCCGGCCGGCACGGCTTCCTGCATGTATCGCCCGCGCCTGCGCACCAGCTTCACGGCATCCGCAAAATCGAGCGCGCCTGCGGCCACCAGCGCGGAATATTCGCCCAGGCTATGCCCCGCCACGAAATCGGGCGTGATGCCGCGCTTCTCGAGCGCGCGATAGGCCGCCATCGGAACGGTCAGAATCGCCGGCTGCGTGTTTTCCGTCAGCTTCAGCGCCTCTTCGGAGCCCTCGAAGCACAGCTTGAAGAGCGAAAAGCCCAGCGCGGCGTCCGCTTCGTCAAACACGGCGCGCGATTCCGGAAATTTTTCGGCGAGGTCGCGTCCCATGCCGGGATATTGCGAGCCTGTCCGGGAAATAAGAAATGCAAGTTTGCTCATGTCGTGCGATGTCCGCTAGTGCTCAGCCGCGCGCGGCGTTGGCGGCGGTAACTACAGCGGAAAGCTCCTGTTCGATTTTTTCGTTCACGCGATGCGGCACAGTTCGGCGGCGACGCGCATCGCGTTCTTGATGGCGACTGGCATTCGACCGGCCGTGGCCGATCACGGTGATGCCGCGAACGCCCAGCAGCGGCGCACCGCCCACTTCGGAATAGTCCGTGCGCTTGCGGAAATCGTCGAACGCTCCTTTCGAAAGCGCGTAGCCGATCTGCGACTTGAGGCTGCTCTTGATCGCTTTCTTCAGCATGCCGCCGATGTGCTCGACCAAGCCTTCGCTGATCTTCAGCGCGATATTGCCGATGAATCCGTCGCAGACGATCACGTCCACGTCGCCGCGAAACACGTCGCGCCCTTCGACGTTGCCCACGAAATTCAGCGGCGAGTGCTTCAGAAGATTGAACGCCTCGCGCGTCAGCTTCGTTGCCCTTCATCTCTTCTTCGCCGATCGAAAGCAGCGCCACGCGGGCCGCTTCGGTGCCAAAAATCGCGCGGTAATAAATCTCGCCCATCACCGCGAACTGCTCGATCTGCTCCGCCTTCGAATCCACGTTCGCGCCCACGTCCAGAATCACGGAGATCTTTTCCTTCATATTCGGAAACGCGCCGCCAGCGCCGGGCGGTCCACCGAAGGCAGCGTGCCGAGCACGAATCGCGCCACGGTCATCACCGCGCCCGTGTTTCCGGCGCTCACCAGCGCATCCGCTTTGCCGTCGCGCACCAGCCGCGCGGCCACGTGCAGCGAGCTTTCTTTCTTGCGGCGGAACGCGTGCGCCGGAGAATCGCTCATGGTCGATCACTTCCGTGGCGTTGACGATCTCGATCGGCAGCCCGCGATGCCGGTGACGGCCCAGTTCCTGTCTTAACGTTGCCTCAATGCCCACCAGCAACACGCGCACGCCCAGCTCGCGCGCCGCCAGCACCGCGCCTTCGACTTCCGCGCGAGGCGCATGGTCGCCTCCCATAGCATCCAGAGCAATGGTAGTCATCAATGTGCCAGCTTGGAAATACAGGCGAGGGAAACTTAGGCCGTCTTGCCCTTAGTGTCAATCACTTCGCGGCCCTTGTAATAACCGCAGGCGCGGCACAGCTGATGGGGCAGCTTCTTTTCGTGGCAGTTCGGACACTCGGTGAGCGGCAAGCGTGTGCAGATGATCGTGCGCGCGCCGGTTGCTCGTGCGCCGCTTCGAATGACGTCGTTTTGGATTCGGCATTACAACTCCTCATGACAGGCCGCGACTCAAGGCGGCCCAAAATGGAAAGTGATAGTGTAGCGTTTTATTGCTTTTTGAACCAGTCCTGCTTCAGGCGGGCGAGGGGGCGAGCCGGGGATCAGAGCCGTGCTTTTCGCAGCGGCATTCTTCGTTGTTCAGGTTGGCGCCGCAGTGCGGGCAAAGGCCGCGGCAATCGCTGCGGCAGATGACCTTCATGGGGATGCGCCAGATTCACCTGTTCGGCCAGCACGTCGGCCAGGAAAAGCCCGTCGCCCTCGAAGAACGCGATTTCGGTGTCGTCCAGGTTCAGGTGAAATTCTTCGTCGGCTGCGATGGAGGTCATCGGCCGGTAGTACAGATCGAAGTCGCGGCTGATTTCTTCCACCACCGTGTCCAGGCACCGGGCGCACACTAACTCCACGCGGGTGTGCAAGTTCCCGTAGATCCGGATCTGCCCTTCCACCAGTTCCGCCGTCGCGCGCACCTCCAGCGGCTCCACCTGGCGGAACTCGCCGGAGTGAAAATCAAGCGTACCCGGCGAATAGCTCTTGCGGATTCGGGTCTTACGGAGGGCGAGTTCGTTAACGTCCAGAAACATCGTTTTCCCCGCAAATTGCAGCGAAATTCCATTATAAGTCCGGCTGAGCGCGATGTCAAGGAAGCCACCTGTGGAAGATTCCATGCATGACGCTTAACGGGCAATGACACACTTGCTCTGGTTTTACGGGGCGGGCGTCGCGGAAGTGATTGGAGTGCCAAGCAGTTCGTGGCATTGGCGGAGCAGGAAGTGGTCGGTCATGCCGGCAATGTAGTCGCAGACCACAACATGCGCGCGGTTCTTCTTTTGCCAGGTGCGCGTAGTGTTCCGGCATGCGCTCGGGATGTTCCAGGAAGAACCGGAACAGCTCGTCAAGTGCCGCAATGGAGCGGGTCGCGGTCGTCTGCGATTGCCGGATGAGAATAGAGGCGCGAGAAAAGAAAGCGCTTCAGGCGTCCGTTCTGCTCGGCCATTTGCGGCGAGAACGATGCGAGGCGTTTCGGCAATGCGGCGAATGTCGTCTACGGATTTCGCGCCGCTCGCTTTTAATTGCCGCGCGCGTGTTCTCGATCAGATCCGTCGCGAGCCGGTCGAGTACGCGCTTTAGAGCTTCATTGAATTTTAGCTTCTGCAATCCGTCTGGGTGCGTGCGGTCCACTTCGCGATAGGCCGCTTCGAAGACCGGCACTTCCTCGCGCAGTTGCTCGAGATCGAGCAGATGCGCTTCGAAACCGTCGTCGAGATCGGCTGTGTTGTAAGCGATTTCGTCAACGAGATCGATGAGCTGCGCCTCGAGGGGAGGCCGCTCTTCGAGCAGATATTCCGCCAGTTCCGGAAATTCGGCTGCGGAATAGTCTCGCGAGTGCTTGATGATGCCTTCGCGTACTTCGAAAGTGAGATTCAGGCCCGGATGATCGAGGTAACGCTGTTCGAACTGCTCGACGATGCGCAGCGCGTGCAGATTGTGGTTGAACCGCCCGCCGTGCTCGCGCATTCGTTTGTCGAGTTGCTTTTCACCCGCATGACCGAAGGGCGGATGCCCGATATCGTGGACCAGCGCCAGCGCCTCCGTCAGGTCCGTATTGAGTCCCAGCGCACCGGCCACTGTGCGAGCGATCTGCGTAACTTCGAGCGTGTGCGTGAGGCGATTGCGAAAATGATCGGAGAAGCGCGTGGTGAAAACCTGCGTCTTTGCCTCGAGCCGGCGGAAAGCGCGGGAATGGATGACGCGATCGCGGTCGCGCGCGAAGTCGTTGCGATAGGAATGCGCTGTTTCCGGGTAGCGGCGGCCCCGCGAATGGCGCACGTCCATTGCGTAAGGAGCGAGTTGCATTGCTGTCAGTTTAGCGTGTCGGCTTGCGTTGGGAAAGAACGCGCGAGGTTCAACGAGGGACGACGCTTATGACTTGCCCGGCAGCAGCGCCAGTTCCTGGTCCGCTTCATTCGCGATCGGAGTATCGGGATACTCAGACTTGATCTGCGCGTAGAGCTTTGCAGCTTCGGCGGGATTCTTCTGGCTGTAGTGGCCGGCGAGCGCCAGCATCACCACCGGCTTGGGAACCAGCACACCCGGCTTGGCGATCAACTGCTGATAGAGACTGACGGCTTCGTCGCCCTGGCCATTGCGATCCGCCAGCTGCGCCAGCTCGAATTTTGCCATTCTCGCGAAATCGGAATCGCCGTCGGCCAGACCTTTGAGCCATTTCTTCGCGTCATCATTCTTGCCCAGCTTTTCGAGGCTGAGCGCCGGCGTAGTAAGCCGAGAGCTGTCCCGGCCGCGTGTGCGCGTACTTCGTTGCTACATCCTGGAATTTCTTTGCCGCGTCGGTGTATTTGTTTTTTTCATCGACGTAACTCACTTCGTTCGGCTCGGAGGGCTCGCCCGGTGCGCGCACGCGCGACTGAAACACCTTCATCGCGTCGTTATATGCCGCTGCTGCTTTGATCGTTTGCCGCTCGGTGTAGGATCGCCAGCCAAAAACGCCCAGGGCGATCACTGCCGCGGCTATCACGATGTAGAGCGTGAGACTCTGGTGAGAGAGCACCGCTTCGGCGCCCTGCGCCAGCGTGTCCCTTAGCTCGTCCTTCTTTAATTCTTTCCTGGAAATATGCGCCAAAGCCACTCCCCGTAAGTAAATTCCGGAAAAAAGATGTTACCACAAAGACGCGCGCGAACTACTCGCAGCCTGCGTTTTGAGCGCACGAGCGGAGCCTAGCGGAAGCTACGCAGCGCGTTGTCCTCGTCCGACTGCACATCGAAAACAGTGAAAAGCCGGGTGATCTGCAGAAGGTCGTGCACCCGTTTCGTCAGGTGAAGAAGTTTCAGCTCGCCACTTGCATTCCGAACCGTGGTATAGCCGCTGACCAACTCGCCGATTCCCGAGCTGTCGATGTAGTCCACGTCGTAGAGATTCAGGACGATCTTGCGGTGGCCTTTGTCGATCAATTCTTTGATCGTCCGGCGCAGAGTGGAGCTGCCTTCGCCCAGGGTGATCTTTCCGCTGAAGTCTATGATTGCGACGTCATTAATCTCACGGCAAGTGCCTTGTAGGGCCACGGTTGAACCTCGTTGCTTTAATTCTACTCCGGTTGTCAGCTTCCGTTGCCGGAAACCGGTTCGGGGAGTTTCTTCACCATCACCAGCTCAGCACCGCCTCCCGGGGCGGTGTGCACGTTGAATTCGTCCATGAACGCGCGCATCAGAAACAGGCCGCGCCCCGAGGTGCGCAGCAGGTTCTCTTCCGCCAGCGGATCGGGCACTTCGGTAAGCTCGAATCCTTTGCCCTGATCGAGAACGCGGACGATCATCTTGTCCGGCTCGAGCTCCACGGTCATGAAAATCTTTTTGTCGCGAATCTGCTGATTTCCGTAGTTATACGCGTTGATCACGCCCTCGCGAACCGCCATTCCCATTTTGTGAATGTCTTCTTCGCTGAAACCTGCGGCTTCCGCGATGCGCATCACAATCACTTCGGCGAGATCCACGCTCTCGAGCAGCGTCTCCAGCGTAATCTCGATTCGTTGGGTTTTAGCCGCCATCCGACGCCGAGGGGCACCTTAAAAGAGCAGTATGCGTAACATACCGCGCGCGCACAAGTCAATCCATCGTGCCGTGCATTACCGCAACCTACTATTGAAACACAATCGGTCGAAGCGATTTTCCTTCTAAACTGCTTTATGCCCAATAGGTTCGGTCTAGCGTGCGATATTGAATCGCTTCGCTCAAATGCTTCGGTTGGATGCACTCAGCGCCTTCGAGATCCGCGATCGTGCGCGATACTTTCAGGATGCGGTCGTGCGCGCGCGCTGACAGGCCGAGCCGCTGGATGGCCGTTTCGAGTAGCTTTTC
Organism: uncultured Acidobacteriota bacterium; assembly: GCA_963767205.1. Classification (GTDB taxonomy): domain Bacteria; phylum Acidobacteriota; class Terriglobia; order Acidiferrales; family UBA7541; genus Palsa-295. Next base: position 108,040 of record CAVYDF010000012.1, on the reverse strand, counting down.
GCCGTCCGCGGAAATCGCGCAGTGTTTCCGGAGCAGGCGCGAAGGCATCTGCGAATTCGCGTACAAACCTTTTTCGACGCGGTAGCGATCGAGCTGCACCTCCCGCGCGCGCAACACTCGCTCTCGCACCGCGCCTGAACATTCCACTTCCGCATTTCCGCGCAGTTCCTTGTATTTCACGGCGGGCACTTCGATGTGGATATCGATGCGATCGAGCAGCGGCCCGGAAATTTTCGACACGTAGCGCTGAATTTGCACCGGCGAGCAATGGCACTCGCGCGTCGGATCGCCAAAAAATCCGCAGGGACAAGGATTCATCGCCGCCGCAAGCATGAACCGCGACGGGAAGCTCACGGAAAGCGCCGCGCGCGCAATCGTGACGCATCCGTCTTCGAGCGGCTGCCGCATCACTTCCAGCACATTGCGCTGGAATTCCGGCAACTCATCGAGAAACAGCACGCCGTTATGTCCCAGCGATACTTCGCCGGGCCGCGGAATCGCGCCGCCGCCGATCAAGCCTGCGTCGCTGATCGTATGATGCGGCGAGCGAAACGGCCGCGTCCCGATCAATCCGCGCTTGTCTTCGAGAATTCCCGCCACGCTGTGAATGCGCGTGGTTTCGATCGCCTCTTCGAGCGACATTGGCGGCAGGACGGTGGGAATCCGTTTCGCAAGCATCGTCTTTCCCGCGCCGGGTGGGCCGATCAGCAGAATGTTGTGGCTGCCGGCGCACGACACTTCGAGCGCGCGTTTGGCTGCAGCTTGTCCGCGCACGTCGCGCAGGTCCACCCCATATTGGCTGGCTTCCGCGAGCATCTGCTTCGTATCCACTTCGATCGGATGAAACGATTCCGGCGAGTTCATCAAATCGACCGCTTGCGGCAGCGACTTCACCGCAAACACTTTCACGCCTTCCACCACGGCCGCCTCGCGCGCATTCGCTTCCGGGACCACTACGTTCTTGATTCCGCGCTCTCGCGCCGCCAGCGCCGCCGAAAGTGCGCCACGCACGGAACGAACGCTTCCGTCTAGAGACAGCTCTCCCAGAAAAACGTACGAATCGAGGATTTTGCCGAAGAAAGTGCCCTGGCAGCCCAGAATTCCAAGCGCCATCGGCAGATCAAACGCCGACCCTTCCTTGCGAATGTCCGCCGGGGCAAGATTTACCGTTACAATTTGAGTGAAGGGAAAATCGAAACCGCAGTTGCGCACCGCGGACTTGATCCGCTCGCGGCTTTCTTTGACGGCAATGTCCGGCAAACCGACGACGCTGAAGCAGCCCTGAAAGCCCGGACCGATATCCACCTCGACTTCGACGAGGTATGCGTCGATGCCGAATACCGCTGCGCTGAATGTTTTGAAAAGCATCCCAAGTGGCTGGAAGGGGTCCGTCCACTTGTGCGCCTTGTGAGCCGCTAGCGTAACTGAAATTGGACCTTAACACTAGCGATACTCGCCTGTCTTGGGCGGTCATCCTTTTGACTGTGCTATGCTTTCGGCGGCTTCTCGGAGGACGAGGTTGAAGACGACTTCGATTTGCGGCGCCTTTCTGCTGCTTTTCGCAATTGTTTCGCCTGCGTCAGCCAACCGCACGCCATCCCAATCGCAGGTCGCCACCCACAATCAAGCGGTCGAATTCAATAACCGCGGCCTCGAGCTCTACAAAGCCGGGAAAATCGACGAAGCCATCAAGCAATTCCGCCAGGCGCTCGCTATAGACCCAAACTTCCCGGAAGCCGATAGCAATCTAGGCCTCGCACTCGACGCCCAGGGCAAAGACGACGAAGCCATCGTTGATTTCAACAAGGCTCTCGCCCTAAAGCCGACCGACGCGATCACCGAAAGCAATCTGGGCCTCGCCCTCTTCCACAAAGGCAAGCTCGACGAATCGCTCGCCGCCTATCGGAAAGCTCTCGAGTTCCAGCCCAACTTTCCACAAGCCTACAACGGAATGGGTGTTGTGCTGTTCACGCAGGGCCACGCTGACGATGCCATCGAGGCTTACCGCAAGGCCATCGCCCTGGCTCCGAACTATGTCGACGCGATGAACAATCTCGCTGCCGCTCTCGCTTCGAAGAAAGATTGGGACGGCGCGATAAAAATTTACGAGCAAGCTCTTGTTCTCGAACCGAAAGCCTCCGATGTCCGCGCCAACTACGCCTCCGCCCTTCAGAATGCGGGCCGTACCGATGACGCTATCGCCGCGTACCGCCAGGTGGTCGCCGATAATCCCAAGGACGCGCATGCGTGGTTCGAACTCGGCCACCTGCTGCACGGCCAAAATAAATTCGACGAAGCCGTTACCAGCCTGCAGAAGAGCCTCGAACTGAAGCCTGACCAGGCCGAAGCGGAATTCAATCTCGCCAGCTCTTATCAGGAACAGCAAAAATTCCCCGAAGCAATCGCTGCGTACGAAAAAGGCCTCACGCTGAATCCCAAGGATGGGCACGCACTCTACAATCTGGGCAATGCCTACATGAGCCAGAAAGATTCGAAGCGCGCGATTGAAAGCTACACCAAAGCGCTCGCTGCGCAGCCCGGCCTAACCGAAGCGCAGGTTGCACTCGGCGCGGCTCTTTTGCAATCCGGTGATGCCGAAGCGTCCGAATCCGCCTATCGAAAAGTGATCGCGGAACAACCGAACAACGCCGAAGCCTACTTCAATCTCGGCAATGCGCTTTTCACCAAACGCCAGTTCGCCCCTGCTGCGGATGCCTATCGCGAATCCATTCGTCTGCGGCCAGATTCAGCGCGCGCGCACTACAATCTCGCAATCTGCCTGCAGTGGCTCAATGACGAGGAGGCAGCCGCGGAATTCAAAGAGGCCGCGCGCCTCGACCCCAGCCTCAAACCACCGAAATAGTGCCGCTCGCGAAAACCCGCTCGACGCTATGCGCTTTACTCCATCTCCATCCCGCCGTATTCTGACCCGCAAGGATCGCGGCCGAAAGCCCGTTCCAGCTTGTCTGGGAGGCGCGCAATGCTGATTGCTGCCGCTGTAATTCTGGTGCTGCTGGTTTTCTTCATTGTGGCGATGTACAACGGCCTCGTCAGCCTGAAGGTGCAATGCGATAACGCTTGGTCTGACATCGATGTGCAACTGAAGCGTCGCTACGACCTGATCCCGAATCTCGTCGAAACCGTAAAAGGCTACGCCACTCATGAAAAAGGCACGCTGGAAGGCGTCGTCGCTGCCCGCAATCGCGCAATGAGCAGCGAAGGTCCCGCCGCCAAAGCCGAAGCGGAAGGCGCGCTTACCGCCGCATTGCGCCAGGTGTTCGCGCTGGCCGAAGCGTACCCGCAACTGCGCGCCGTTGAAAGCTTTAACCAGCTGCAAGCGACGCTCAATCAGATCGAAGACAGCATTCAGAATGCCCGCCGCTATTACAACGCCGTGGTCCGCGACCTGAATACGAAAATCGCGCAGTTCCCTTCCAACATCATCGCCGGCATGTTCAATTTCAAGCCGCGCGAATTTTTCGAAATCAGCGCGCCTGCTGAACGCGAAGTGCCGAAAGTCAGTTTCGGCGGCGCCACATCCTAAGCCGCTCGCACGCCATGCTTCGCCTACGCCGTGGATTCCCGCTCTGCCTGCTCGCGTTTATCGCCGCACTGTTATTCGCAGCGCCAACGACCCAGGCCCGCGACCTCACAATTCAACGCTTCGATGAAACCGTTACAGTCAATCCCAATGGCACCATCGAAGTGACGGAAATTATCGAAGCACGCTTCACCGGTTTCTGGCACGGAATCTACCGCACGATTCCCGTCGAATACGACTCGCCGCAGCACCTCAATTATTCGCTGCTTCTCGAGCCGCTCTCCGTCACCGATGACGACGGCCATTCGTTGAAATACGAGCAGAAGCGCGAAGGCCGCTACTTGAAATTCAAAATCACGGTACCGGACGCGCAGGACACGACGAAGACCGTCCTGCTTCACTATCGCATTCTCAACGCGATTCGATTCTTCGATGATCACGACGAGCTCTACTGGAATGTTACCGGCGGCGAATGGGATGCGCCGATCCGCTCTGCTTCAGCGAAAATCGAGCTCCCCGACGGCGTCACCGGCTTGCACGCGATCGCCTTCACCGGCGCGTACGGCTCGCGAGAAAGCGACGCGCAAGTGGAAACGACAGGCAACGTCGTCCAGGTCAGCGCCAACCATCCGCTCTCGTATCGCGAAGGTCTTACAGTCGTGGCTGGCTGGGACAAGGGATTCGTTCATCCGCCATCGGCTGCCGCGAAACTCGCGCTTTTCTTCCGCAGCAATTGGCCCCTGTTTCTTCCCGTCGTCGCGTTCTTCATCATGCTCTGGCTCTGGTGGACGCGCGGCCGCGACCCCGCGCGCGGCTCGATCGCCGTGCAATACGAGCCTCCCGATAAGCTCACGCCCGGCGAATGCGGCACGCTCGTCGACAACGAAGCCGCGATGCGTGACATCACGGCGACTCTCGTCGATCTCGCTGTGAAGGGTTACCTCACGATCGAGCAAAAGGACGAGAGCCATCTCCTCGGCCTCTCGCACAGCAAGGAATACATTTTTCACCTCAAGCGGCCTTCCACCGAATGGAGCGCTGCCCGCCCGCACGAACTCGAAATGCTCTCCGCGCTTTTTGACGATGGCTCGCTCACGTCCGTGAAGCTCTCCGAGCTGCAGAATCATTTCTATACGCATCTGCCCGCGATCCGCACCCGCATTTTCGATGCCTTGATGGCGGACGGCTATTATCTCCATCGCCCAGACACGGTTCGCCAGGGCTACATCGGCGCCGGCATCGTGATTGGAATTCTGCTCTTCGTATTTGGTGGCGCGCTCGGAGCTGCCACTGGCGTGGCGCATCTCACTTGGATCATTGCAGCGATCCTTACCGCGGCAGTGATCTGCATTTTCGGCTGGTTCATGCCGGCGCGCACACTTACCGGCGCCCGCACATTTGAAAAGGTTCTCGGCTTTGAACAGTTCCTCGAACGCGTGGAAAGCGACCGCCTCGAACGCATCGTGAAAACTCCGGAAATGTTCGAGAAATTCCTGCCCTATGCGATGGCGCTACGTTGCGAAAAGAAGTGGGTGGCAGCCTTCGCCGGTATCGCAATGCAACCGCCGCAATGGTATTCAGGGCCATATGGCAGCGGATTCGTGCCCTATATGTTCGTCAACGATCTCAACGTGATGTCCGCGCAGGCAAGCAACGTGATGGCATCGGCTCCACGCAGCAGCTCCGGAGGCTCAGGCTTCGGCGGAGGCGGATTCTCAGGCGGCGGCTTCGGTGGCGGTGGCGGCGGCGGCTGGTAAAATTAGTCTGATTTAGACACGATCAAACTCAGAAGATCCCGTTCCTACGAGCAATGATGCACTTCCGTAACGCGGGCGTCCCGCCGGCGCTTTTCGCCCAATCATAAACACTCCGCAAAATCACTTACCCGACCGAGCTATCGCCGGACCTTTCAGACCTCCACGAAATTTTCGAAGCCACCCATGCTCGCGCACGCCCTCTTCATGCAGCTGCCGCGTCCAAGCGCTCAAAATACTTGCGCGATTCAAATATCCGACCATTCGCTCCGGCGCTTCCCGGCTCACCACAGGCAACCGGCCGATGTCGCGCTTCAGCATCCGGAATAGCGCTTCGTATACGAGCTCATCGGGGAACGCAACCACCGGGTTCATGGTGCCCGCTTCGCTCACCGCCATTCGCCCCGCAGGATCCTCCTCGAGCGCGCGCAACAAATCCCCCTGCGTCACGATTCCCACCAGCCGCCCATCTTCACCCGCGATCGGCAAACCTTCCGTGATGTCGTATCCGGGTTCGCGCTGCGCCATCCGCTCGGCCATTTCTCCCACCGTCATTTCGGGAGGAATCGCTTGCACATCTTTGCGCATCACTTCGTCCACTCGCACCACGTTCAGCACGCCCGCTTCGTAAAACTCCGGCACCGAAAGCCCGCGGCGCGCCAGCTTCTTCGTCATGATCGAACTCGGCAAATAACGCAGCGCGATCATGTCCGCGATCACGCAGCCCAGCATCAGCGGCAGAATCGCGTTGTAATCGCGCGTGATTTCAAAGGCGAACACGATGAATGCAAAAGTGGCTCGCGACGCCGCCCCGAACACCGCCGCCATCGCCACCAGCGCGTATGCTCCAGGCGAAAGATGCGCGGATGGGAAAATCATGTTCACCACAATCGCAAATGCCCCTCCCATCGCCGCGCTCGACATAAACATCGGCGCGAGCAATCCGCCCGACGTTCCTGAGCCCAGCGAAATCACAAGCGCCAGCGCCTTGAATACCGCCACGAGCAGCAGCAATTTCAATGCGAGATTATTGTTGAGGATGTCTGAGATCGTGTCGTAGCCCACGCCCAGCACGCGCGGAACGAAATATCCGATAATTCCAAGACCCAGCGCGCCAATCGCCGGATGCCACAGATCGTCAATCGGCAGTCGGTCGAATTGGTCTTCCACCCAGTACAGCAACTTCGTAAATCCGATCGCCGCGATTCCCGAGAGCACGCCCAACACAACGTAAAAAGGCAAACCGCGCAACGCATCGAAATTCACGTTGCCCATCGAAAACATCGACTTCTGCCCCAGCAGAACCGACCGAACGCTCGTAGCCAGCGTGCACGCAATCACCAGCGGAATGAACGAGCGCGAGCGAAATTCAAATAGCAACAGCTCAATCGCGAGAATCACGCCCGCAATCGGCGTGTTGAACGTAGCCGCCATTCCCGCGCCGGCGCCGCACGCGAGCAGCACTTTTCGCTCGGCAGCCGTCGTGGAAATAAATTGCCCCACGAGCGAACCAAATGCGCCGCCCGTCTGAATGATCGGGCCCTCCGCGCCGAACGGGCCGCCCGTTCCAATCGCAATCGCCGCCGAAAGCGGCTTCAGAATCGCCACTTTCGCTTCGATCCGGCTGCGCGAGGTCAACACCGCCTCCATCGCCTCCGGAATTCCATGTCCCTTGATTTTTTCCGAGCCGTACTTGGCCATGAATCCCACGATCAATCCGCCGATCACAGGCGTAACAATGATCCACAGGCCAAGGTGCGTATTCTCGGGACTCCGAAAATGAAACGACCATTCGTGGTAGTAAGCGAGGTTCGTGAAAAGCCCGATCAAGTCGTACAAGACGTACGCGATCAGCCCGGCAAGAATTCCAATCAGAGCGGCAAGCAGTGAAATAAATCCCAGCCGGAAACCCTCCAGCGGCTCTAAAAACGCAGCAGCCATTCCCTCTGCTGAGCCATCACGTCCCACAAACTTTCTCTCTTTCGCCATTTCTCTACCCCTAGGTCCGTCTCCGGGTGGCTCGTCGCTTCTTCGTCAAACTTGAGCGTCCTTGCGCCAAGACCCCATTCAGAGCCCGCAAGAGCACAGGTCCCGCAGAACGAAGTTCAGCCCGATGAACGAGTGTGAGACCGGCCAGCACCCGTTCGCCGCGCCCGGTCAGCGATAGAATCACCTCGCGCCTGTCCGCCCCATTTCGGGAGCGTCGAATTAATCCCTTCTTTTCGAGACGATTCACTAGCTCGACGGCTGTGTGATGCTGCACCTGGAGTCGTTCGGCCAGCGCGCCCACGGTCGCCTTTTGACTCGGTATCAAACCTTTGATTGCCAGTAACGCCTGATGCTGATGCGGCTCGATTCCTGCCTCACGCGCTGCCTGCTCGCTGAAATTCAGGAATCGGCGAATCTCATAACGGAAATCCGCGAGCGAACGGTAATCGATTGCCTGTTGTTTATCGCTCCGCATCGGCACCGCATATTATATCGTATTACGATATGTTTGAGAAATAGCGGACTCGCAGCAGAGTGGTTTCATTTGGGTATTGAAAGAAAACCAAGCTAGAACAGCCGGGGAAAGACCGCTGGAACGCGCGACGCGTAATCGTCAAATTTGGGGCCGAAAGTTTCGCGCAAAAGCTTCTCTTCGCTGCGAATCCGAATCTCATTTCCGATGAGAAACACCAAAATACCCGCCAGTAACGCCTGCCAGCGGCTTATCGTCAACCCGGTCGCCACCAGCATTCCAAACATCGCCAGATAAATCGGATTGCGCACATGCGAATACGGGCCTGCGGTGATCAGTTCGTGATCATCAACGACGCGCGCCACGAGCGCCCATTGCTTGCCAAGCGCGCGAGCAGCCGCATAGCAAATGCCAATCGATATCACTCCCATCGCCGCAATCACGGCCGACAAAAGCAACTCGGTCACCTTCGGCATCGGCACAATGGGCGACAAATCAGGCCGGGGAAACGCAAAACAAATCGCATAACCGAGAAGCTGCAGCAAAAATCCCAGGTGCGAAATCGGGCTGCGCTTCGCGTCGGTCTTCGTAGCTCCGCGCTTCCCGATCACGAGAATCACGCCGAATCCCACCCAGCAGGCGGCCAGCACGCAAACATCAAGCAGCGCCGGCCCGTCCATTTTGAATTGCATTAGAAACGGATTCGGCATCGTGCTTATAGTTTTTTCCGAAACGACTTTTGCGTCTTCGTGTGCTCGTAACCCTGCCGCTCATAGAACGCATGCGCCCGATCGCGAATCACATTCGACCGTAAACTGGTCGCGCTGAATCCCTTTTCGCGCGCCCATGCTTCCGCGCGATCCAGCAGAAATCGCCCCACCGCCTGTGAGCGAAATCGCTCGTCCACCACGAGCCCGCTGATTTCCACACGCGCATCCGCTTCCACGCAGCGGTACACAAACGCGCCAATCCAACCCGCGATGGTTCCATCCGCCAATTGCGCGACGAACACCACGTGCTCGCCGGTCGTAATAAATCCTGCGAGCCGCCGCGCAATGTCGTCCGGGAGTCGACTGATAGCCGAGCTGCCCGGCCAGTTCCGCCATTCGCGGATAGTCGGCCGGCCGCGCTAAACGAATCTCGCCTGCAAAAGGCCGCGCTGCGGTGCTCATGTCCTGTCGCGCTCCGTTACCCAAGTGCCTTCTTCAAAATCGCAATCTGCCCGCCGTGATACAAATCGTGCTGCACCACGCCGTGCAGCGTCGCATAGCGCGACCATTCCGTCCCAGCCGGCGGAGCCAACAATTCCTCTTCACGCACCTGCGCCACCGCCGCGCGAAATTGCGCCCGGCTTTCGCGCAAATTCTCGAGCGACCGCCGCCATTCCACTTCGCTCACTTCCCACACCGGCGGCCAATCCATCTCCGGCGTCACGTCCTGCGGGAGTTCCCGCAAATCTCCGATGCACGATCCGGTTCCAAGCCGCAAGATGATTCACAATTTCCCAAATCGAATGCGCGCCACGCACAGGATGCATCGAAGCCTGCTCAGCCGTAATCCCCTCAAGCAATTGATTCAACGCCGGCCCATGCCACGCCTCTCCAGCTATCGCCCGATCCATCTGGTCCAATATCCTAGAAATCTCGCTCATTAACCGTACCCCGCATCGCCTCAAGTGGCACAGGCACTCCTGTTTACCCTGAGACCAAGGGCCTGTGCGCCGTTCCTCGCAGCACCCGTTCAAAATCGCCAAGAACCCGACCTCGCGAAAGCCACTACTCAGGCAATCTCTGATTTTCTTATGCTTGTAGCACTCCCAGCATCAAACAAAACCGTAGCCCAGGTCCCGTAGCGGCCACAAGGCCGCGACCGACCCGAGGCTCGCACCAATCAAATTCAAAACACCTTCTCCGAATCGAGCAAAATCGTCACCGGCCCATCATTCACAAGCTCCACCGCCATGTGCGCCTGAAACACTCCAGTCTCCACCCGCACGCCAAGCCCCCGCAACGCCCGCACAAATTCCTCATAAAGCGCCTTCCCCAATTCCGGCGGCCCCGCCTGAATAAAACTCGGCCGCCGCTGCCCGCGCGCATCGCCATACAAAGTAAACTGCGAAATCGCCAGCGCCGCCCCACCCATATCAAGCAGCGAACGATTCATCTTCCCCGCGTCATCGCCAAAAATCCGCAGATTCGCCACTTTCTCCGCCATCGCGCTAGCCGTCGCCGCCGTATCTTCCTTCCCCACCGCGACAAGCACCACGAACCCCGGCCCAATCTCGCCGGTCGCTCTGCCCATCCACACTCACGCTCGCCCGACTCACCCGCTGCACCACGGCTCGCATCGCAATTATTGCGCCGCAGCGCTTGGATTCACCGGCTTCCGCGGCAAAAGCTCCGGCAGTTCCGCCAGGTTATACGCCACCGCCGCCATCACCTGCGCACCCTCCACCAAATCCGCCTCATGCGCCTGATCGAACGTGTCCGCCTGCGAATGGTGCGTCTCGAAATACTGCGCCGGATCCTGCAAGCAGAAAAATCCCGGCACTCCCGCCTCATCGAACGGCACGTGATCGCTTCCCGTCATCCACCGCTCCGTCAATTCAAGCAGCCCCAGCGACCGCAGCGGCGCCACCACCGTATCCATCACCTCGCGCGCCGCATAATTCCGCATCAAGCTGATGCTCGTCACGCGTCCCGTCCCGGTATCGTGAATCAACGCCGCTGAAACTCTCGGCATCTCGTCGTGATGCGCTTCCACGTAGGCGCGCGACCCGTTCAACCCCTGCTCTTCACCTGAGAAAAGCGCAAATCGAATCGTTCGCTTCGGCTTCAAACCGGACTTTTGCAACGCCCGCGCCGCCTCCAGCACCACCATCGAACCAGTTCCGTTGTCCGTCGTCCCGGTGCCCAGATCCCACGAATCCAAATGCGCGCCGAGCACCACGATTTCATCCGGTTTTTCGCTTCCGCGAATTTCAGCAATCGTGTTGTAAACAGTCGCTGGCCCATCCGCAATTGTGCTCTTGATATCCATCTCCACTTCCACCGGCCCGCGTTTCATCAACCGCCAAATCAAGCTGTAGCCCTCCGACGTAACGAACGCCGCCGGAATCGGCGCGATCCCATACTGCCGTCCGCCCAGGCTCGTCATATTCAGCAACCCGTCAGGCTTCCCCGAATCCGTCAGGCCCGCGAGCACTCCTTCCTTCTTGAAAAATTCATTGCGCGCCATAATAAATCTGCGAAACGCCGGATCGAACTCGCGCGGCTTCTCCCCCGGCCGCAACGGCCGCATCAACAAGAACGAATCGCCATAAGGAACCAGCACAGGATTCGTCGCCGGCTCATCGGGCGCCGGCAATGGCAGCGGTTCGCTCGTGATCACGATCGCGCCTTTCAATTTCCCCTTGTACTGATCGAGATCCTCCAGCTTTTCCGCTTTCACATACACCACCGGCCCGCGCACCGGCCCCTCCGTATTCGCCGCCCATCCATAAGACGCAATCGTCAGCGGATGTTCCGTCGGAGCCAAAATCCGCGCCGTCGCAGTTCCGCGCGTCCAGATGTGCGCAATCGTCCACGATTCCAGGTGCGGATTCCCGAGCCCATAGTCCGTAAATTTCTGTTTCGTCCAGTCATTCGCCTTCTTCAAATTCTCCGAGCCCGTCAATCGCTGCCCGATCATGTCCGAAAGATATTCCAGGTTCGACATGATCTCGTTGTGGTCATGCACCTCCGCCAGAATCTTTTCGTCCGCCGCCGCAAACGGATTTTTCGCAGGGGGCGCGCCCTGTTGCGCCCGCAACACCACGCCACCGCCACACACAATCATTGCCGCCACCACAATCGCCACCAATCCGCTCACGCGACGCGCTCTCATCGTCTCCGAATCCTCCGCCCAGTCAGGGCCTTATCTGAAAACATCCGATTCTACGCTAGACGTGCCACCACTCATCCTCGTTTCCAAACTGTTCTCACACCCACAAAGTGTGCTAGAAGAACTGTGCTGGAAAAAGTGCGCCGGAAGAAGATCGTCACCATCGCGCCGCCAACAAAATGAAACTCGCCCTCATCGGCACTCACGGAGTCGGCAAAACCACCCTCGCCTACGAAATCTGCTCGCTCCTGAAAAAATCCGCCTACAACGTCGAACTCGTCACCGAAGTCGCCCGCCAATCTCCCTTCCCCGTCAACGCCGCCACCACTCTCGAAGGCCAGCTCTGGATTCTCCACGCGCAAATCGTCGCAGAACTCGACGCCGCCCGCCGCGCCCCCCACGTCATCTGCGATCGCGCCGTCCTCGACAACTATTGCTACCTCGTCAACAAATTCGGCCGCCAGCCGCACCTCGAACCCTGGCTCGCCTGGTGGATGAACTCCTACTCGTTTCTCGTCGGCGTCCCGCCCGTCGCTTTCGAAATTCCCTCCGACGGTTTCCGCTCCGAAGATCGCGCCTTCCAGCAGCGCATCCACGATTTGCTCAACGAGCTTCTCGCCGCGCCGCCATTCAACAATCTGCGCGCCCCAATCCTCTGGCTCGACCCCAGCGAGCGCCGCTTCTGGGCCGAGCGCATCTTCGCCGCCGCTCTGCCGTTACTCGAATCCGCCCCAGCCGCCCGCGACGCCACCGCGCGCTGAACACCAGATGGTTTTACGTCAGGGCACGGCTTCAGCCGTGCCGCAACGCATGCAAATCAGGGCGGCTTTAGCCGCTGAGGGAATGTTTCGCGAGTGCTCGCAGTGACTGTTCGCCGAGAAATGAAGGCCACAAAATCCGCATGCCTGAAAAAACAACTCCGCCGCCCCAATCAAAACAGCTGGCTCACCCGCGGCGTCCTCGGCATCGGCCTCGCCAGCCTTTTCTCCGACTGGGGCCACGAAGCCGCCACCGCCATCCTCCCCGCATTCCTCGCCAGTCTCGGCGCGCCCGCCTACGCGCTCGGCATCATCGAAGGCGTCTCCGACGGCCTCTCGAGCTTCGCAAAATTAGCAGGCGGCTGGATCGCCGATCGCCCCGCGCTGCGCAAACCCGTCGGCATCATCGGCTATCTCGCCACAGGACTTTCCACCTTCGCCTACGCCTTCGCGCACACGTGGCCAGCGGTTCTCATCATCCGCGCACTCGGCTGGGTCGGACGCGGTGGCCGCGGCCCATCGCGCGACGCGCTTCTCGCCGACGCCGTCGCCACCGGCACCGAAGGCCGCGCCTTCGGCTTCGAGCGCGCCATGGACACGATCGGCGCCGTCCTCGGCCCTCTCTGCGCCACCGCGCTAATCGGCATCGTCGGCATGCGCGGCGTTCTGCTCTGGTCGCTCGCTCCCGGCCTCGCCGCCGCCGTCGCGTTCGCCGCTCTCGCGCCATCTTCCAAAAACGAAGAACCGCACCACGCGCGAAATTTCATCGCCAGCTTCCGCGACCTCCCGAAAAATTTCTGGCATTTTCTCGCCGGCGTCTTCGCCCACGGCATCGGCGACTTCGCCCCCACGCTCCTGATTCTTCGCGCCTCTCAAATTCTCGCCCCGCGAGTCGGCGCCGGACGCGCCGCCGCAATCTCAGTCGGCCTCTACACCTTTTACAATGTCATGAACGCAGCCGCATCCTATCCAGCCGGCGCTCTCGGCGATCGCATCGGCAAACGCGGCCTCCTCGCCGCCGGCTACCTCGTCGCCACAATCACCTTCGCCGCCTTCATCCTCGAGCCGCCCACGCTCCACGTCCTCATCGTTCTCTTCGGCCTCGCAGGCATTCACTCCGGCGTGCAACAATCCCTCGAAAAATCTCTCGCCGCCGAATTCCTTCCCCAGCGCATTCGAGGCTCAGGCTTCGGCGTCCTAGCCACAGTCAACGGCGTCGGCGACCTCGTCTCCAGCATCGTAGTCGGCGCACTCTGGTCCGCCGTCAGCCCCGCCGCCGGCTTCCTCTACGCCGCCATCTTCACCGGCCTCGGCGCCGCCCTAATCTATTTCTTCACACCCCAGCCCACAGTGAAATAAGATGTACCCGGCAAGCTTCAAGGCAGATTCTTGTTTTGCTTTTGTTTTCTGCAAGAAACGTGCGAACCGAGCCGTCGTTGTAGGTCGCCCCTTTAGGGGCGACATTAAACAAAACAAGAAGCCGGGGCTTTAGCCCCTGAAGTAAGTTTCAGATCAGGGCGCGCTGTTGATCAACGGAATAGCCATCCATTCCGGCCGCCTGATTGACCTGAGGCCTTGGAAGATGAACTTCGCATGGAAGGATGAAAATGCCCAAAGCCTATTGGATCGTCGCGTATCGCTCGGTCTCGGATCCCGCCGCACTCGCGTCCTACGCAAAAATATCGCTCCCGGCCATCACAGCCGGCGGCGGCAAACTCCTCGTGCGCGGCACCCCGGCCAAAGCTTTTGAGAACGGATTAAACGAACGAACCGTGGTCGTCGAATTCCCTAGCGTCAACGCCGCGATCGCCACCTACGAAAGCGACGCCTACAAAGCCGCCCTCAAAGTCCTGGGCAACGCCGCCGACCGCGACCTAAGAATCGTAGAAGGTGTCCAGTAGCACAGGCATTCCTGCCTGTGCCACCGTAACTTTCAAGAAAGCCGAATCCATCCTGCAAGCACTATAAATGCGTTCCTTTTCCTTGTTTCCGTTTTTCACCGCCCGCGCCGACCCCGCGGCGCCCTCTGGCACCTCGGACAAAAAAAACTACTCCTCCCCGCCACAATCGCCCGCCGTATCACCCCGCCGCACCGAAAACATTTCTTCCCCTCGCGCTGATACACCCGATGCCGCAACTGAAACTCCCCACGCTGCCCATCCGAATCCACATAATCCGACACCGACGACCCGCGCGACCGGATTGCCTCCGTCAACACGCCATGAATGGCCTTATACAACGCCTTCACTTCACGCTCGCTCAATTTCGTTCCCAGCCGCCTCGGATGAATCTTCGCGCGCGATAAACTCTCATCCGTATAAATATTCCCCATCCCGCGAAGCACGCGCTGGTCCATCAACAGCGCCTTGATCTGCGCGCTCCTGCTCGTGATCGTTTGCCGAAAATCCTTCTCGCTCATCTCCAGCGGATCGAGTCCCAACCGGCCGATCAGCGCCTCGCGCTCCCCATCGAGCAGAATCCGTATCCGCCCAAATCGCCGAATATCCGTGTAACGAAGCTCGCGCCCATCATCCAGCGCAAGAAAGAAATGCGTATGCGGCGGAACGGGAGCTTCCGCAGGAGTCACCACGATCTGCCCGGTCATGCCCAAATGCATCAGCAACGCAATTTTCCCCCGTCCGTCCCTTCCGTCGGCCCCCTTCTCGCTCGAGACCAATGACCATGAATTTTCCGAATCGTTCGATGCCAGTAACGCGCGTCCCCGGCAATTCCCTCTCCAGCGACGCAGGATCATCAATAAAATCCGTCTTCGCACTCAAACGCACGCCCATGATCCGCCGCCCCGGCAACACCAGCCGCAAGCCGCGCACCACTGTCTCCACTTCAGGTAATTCCGGCATCTCGTACACAAAGGTAGCACACACAAATCCGAACGCGGCAGCGCCCTCACGTTGTGCTAGACTCCCGCCGTTTTAGAATCACTCTTACATTTTTGCGTCAGGGCACGGCTTCAGCCGTGCCGCAAGAAAGCAACAACGAAATGCGGCTTTAGCCGCTGAGGGCATTCGCCACAAACCAAGGAGAATCGCATGCGCCGATTCGGAGTCCTATCACTGCTCTGATCGCAATCCTGTTCGCATTTCCGCTCTGGGCCCAAACCGTCGCCATCCGCGCCGGTCACGTCATCGACCCCGCCACAGGAAAAGTCGCCACAAATCAAATCATCCTGGTAAAAGACCAGAAAATTGCCGAGATAGGCCCCAGCGTCTCCATCCCCTCCGACGCGCAAGTGATTGACCTCTCCAACGAATGGCTCATGCCCGGCGTGATGGATACTCACACCCACGTCACCTTCCTCGAACACGATCTCCAACACACTCTCGAAACCAACTACCTCATCGAGGGCAAAGGCACCCGCGTGCTCTTCGGCCTGAAGACCTCGCAAATCCTTCTCAACGCGGGCATCACCACCGTTCGCGATGTCGGAAATGAAGCGGAATACGCCTCCGTCGATGTCCGCAACGCAATTAACCGCGGATGGTTCACCGGCCCCACGATTCTCACCTCCGGAAAAATCATCGCTCCCTTCGGCGGACAGGGAAAACATATCCCCCCGGAAGTCGGACCAATCTGGCGCTACGAATATATCGACGCCGATGGCCCCGAAGAAATTCGCAAAGCCGTTCGCGAAAATATTTTCTATGGCGCGGACCTCATCAAGCTCGTCTCCGACAATACTGGCGCCTACTACTACTCCGAAGAAGAAATTCGCGCCGCTACCACCGAAGCCCACAACGCAAATCGCGCCGTGGCCGTCCACGTTCTCGGTGGACAAGCCGCTCGCAATGTCATCATGGGCGGCGCCGATTCGATCGAGCACGGCTGGAATCTTGACGACGACCTGATGCGCTTGATGAAGGAAAAAGGAGTGTTTCTCGCCGGCACCGATTTCCCGGCGATCCATCTCAAAGCGGCCGGCTACCACAACGCCGACAAAATCGGCGCCAACATCGTCGATCGCCTCACCCGCGCCTACAAAATCGGCGTGAAGCTCACCTTCTCCACCGACACCGTCACCGAAATGCCCAACGAAACCCGCGCCGATATGGCCTGGGACTATCTCGCCGTCTGGCGCGCCGCCGGAGTCCCACCAAATGAAATTCTCAAAGCAATGACGACAAACGCCGCCGAACTCCTCCGCATCCAGAAAGAGCGCGGCGCCATAGCCACCGGCCTCTACGCGGACATCATCGCCATGCCCTCGAGCCCTCTCGACGACATCGAGTCCATGCGCAAAATAAATTTCGTAATGAAAAACGGCGCAGTAATCCGAAACGAAGCGCCCAAAAAATAAAGAGCTTTTCAGTAGCACAGGCATTCCTGCCTGTGCCCAGCGTAATGCTACAGCACGATTCCTGATGCTTGGCTCCCGCGCGACCACGTTCTTTTCGCCTCCGTACTTTCTTCAGTAGGGGCACGGCATGCCGTGCCCGATCGACCGACTGCCGAGCATTCCACGTCGCAACGGCGAATTTGTACCGCCGGGCTTCAGCCCGGGCACCTTTACCCGTAGCTCAGGTCCCATTCCGGCCAAGCTTCCGGCCGGAATTGACCTGAGGCCTTTGGAGGAAGCGAGTCAATCGAAGCGTCGTTGTGGTTCGCCCCTAGGGGCGACATCACGCAAGCCCAAAAAACAGGGGCTTCAGCCCCTAAACTCCAGCTGCGTTCTATCAGCGCACCCACCCCGCCAATTTCCAGGTGCAATTCAAAAAGCCCAACCTGATACTTAACGTGTGTTTGCCTGATCTTCACCTAGGCGGATGGTGACCAAATGACCCCCTTTCAGATCCTCGTATTATTGATGTTGGCGTACATCTGTTACCGGCTGACCGTTCTCGGCTCCACATCTTTTCTCAAAGCCCTGGCCACATACCTGATCTTCGGCCTCGAGAACGGATTGCGTCACGAAATCGCGTCCGCCGTGGGCTCCTACCGGTCAGACGGCGATTATCAACTTGGGATGCACGAGCAACTGGTGGCTGCACTGAAGAAAGTAAAAGGAATGCCCTAGAACATAATTGGTCCGAGCCGGATCAGAAGGGCATCCCAGCACAGTCGAGTTCGAATGCGGATTAGAATGCGGAAATGTTGACCAAACTCTGCTCGCGCCTTATCCCGCTCGTTCCCTTGTCCGCCGCAAACGCCCGTCCAATCCCCAAACATCGCCCGCTCGCGTCGCATAAAAAATCACGAACAAGAAATAGCAGCGGAATATGGTCCAGATTCGCGCCGAAATATTGCCAAACCGGCGCGCCATGCCCGGGCGCGAACCATGTCGACAGAATGAAATTGATCATCAAGATCATGCCGCCAATCGCCGCCGGCCGCACCAGCAAACCAAGAATCAAGCTCACCGCAATCCCCAACTCGCCCCACGCCACCAACCGCGCGCAAAGCACCGGATGCCCCAACGCGATATTCACCAGAACAGGTTTGTAAAATCCCACCGCTTGCCCCTGCTCCACCCAACCGCGAACCCAATGCTCAAAACCAACCGGAGTAAATTCGCTCCCCACAATTTTGTATTCCGCAAACAGAAAAAAGATAATCCCCGTCGCAATCCGCGCGCACGCAATTGTCTTCTCACCAACACCAGCCTGGCTCCCGTTTACTACCGCTCGTACCGTCGTCACGCTCACTTCGGCGGCAGCACCGCAAACACGCGGCAAGGCCCTCCCGATCCCCCTTCAAGCTTGATCGGCGCGGCAATAATGTACGCGCCCGCTTCCGGCAGACTTTCCGTGTTCGCCAGATTCTCCAGGTTGTACAAACCCGCCGGCAAATCCACGCGATGCACCTCGTAATTCTTCGAAGCCCCGTAATCAACACTCAGCGTGTCGATTCCCAGCCCCACCACCCCGCGCTCGATCAGCAATTTCGCCGACTCCACCGAATATCCCGGGAAATGCATCACTTTGTTCGCGTCCATATTCCGGTAGCTCGCCGCGTTCGACGCTCGCCCGCCCCACGACGTCCTCAGCACCACAATCGCGCCGTGCGGAATCTCCCCGTGCTCCGCCTCCCATTTCTTCACGCGCACCACAGTCAACCGGTAGTCCGCGTTTTTCTCCACCTCGTCGCGAACGTCAATCACCACCGCCGGCCCGAAAAAATGCGCCTCCGGAATCTGGTCGAGCGTAATTTTCCCCGGAGGAAAATGCGCCGGCGCATCCATATGCGTCCCGATAGTGCTCGAGCATCCAGAAGCTCCGCGTGAAGTACCCATCCTTCTCCACCGTCGCGTTCGCTTTCGCCTCGAACACATGATCGTCCCCAGGCCACGCCGGAAATTTCTCGCTCACCGGATACGTCATATCCACCACGAGATTTCGCCCGTCGCTCACCCCTTCAATCCAGTTCCCTTCCGCAGCCGCCTTGTGCTTCTGCGCCACAGCCGATGATGAATGCAGAGCCGCAATTGCTCCGCCCACCATCAACACGCACACCACCAGAATAATTTTTCGCATCAAAGCTCCTCCCACCCGGCGCACATTCTATCCGAGTTCCCATTTTCAATTATCTTTTTCGATTATTGCACTTCGAATCGCGCAGGAATGTCAGCCTAAATCCGCCCGCCGACCTTCGGCTCGTTCAATTGGACGTTCAGCTGGTTGTTCAGCTGGTTGTTCGGCTTGACGGTGAGTTGTTTGTTCAGCGCCGGAGGCGCGGCAGCTTCACCGCGAATCTCACGCCCGGAAAAGCAGGATTTCAGGAGACGCCGTCTCTATTTTCTATTTTCTATTTTCAATTTTCGATTTTCTGATTCAAGGAAGCGGAATCCCGGGCGACGCGACCACGCCCGCCATCCGCAAAATCTCTGCGTACTCTTCGTCCGTCAACGGACAAATCGTCAGCCGCGTATTTTTCATGAATTTGATTTTCCGCAGAAGCTTGTTGTCGCGCATCTCCACCAACGACACCTGCCGCGGCAGCCGCTCAATCGCGCGCAGATCCATCACCATTTTCTTCGTGTCGGTTTCGTGCGGGTCGGGGTAAGGGTCGCGGCTCACTTCCGCCAGCGCATACAGCGCGTGCTCCGCCTTACCGTGATACAGCAACGCGCGATCGCCCTTGTGCACCTGCTTCAACTGCCGCAGCGTGTCAGGACGGCTCCCCGCGTGCCGCCACATTTCTTTCCCCTTCACGAACAGGGTGTCCCAGTGATAGACCCGAGGGTCGACGGCCAGGAGCCATCGCCTTGGTTTAGCCGGAGGTTGGATCATTCGTCGAATTCGTCGCGCGCACTATACACGGAAGCGCCCAAAAGTGGAAAACTTTTGCAGACCCGGCCTAATCCGAGCCAAAGTTTTTTGCGGTATTAGATCGAAGCGGCGGGCTACCCAATATCAACGAAGATATCGTCGCCGCGCACTTCCACAGGGTAGGTCTCAACTCCCACGGTAGGATTCGTCACCAACTTGCCGCTGCACACGTTGTACTGCCACCCATGCCAAGGACACGTCACCACGTCCCCAGCCACCTCGCCCTCAGCCAGCGGCCCTCCGCGGTGAAGGCATACATTATTGATAGCGCAGACTTTACCGCCCACATTCGAGATCGCCAGCGTCTTCCCCTCGAGCTGGAACTCGCGAATCGTCCCATCCGGCACTTCAGCCTTCTTCAAAGTCCGCAAAAAAGCCATCCACCGGCCTCCATACGCAACCGTACGTTGCCTCAGCTAGCCACGCTCGCGACGAGACATCCGAGCGCCGCCCGCGGTCATCCCGAGCGAAGTCGAGGGATCTCTCTCCGCCTTGCGCCCGGTCGACACGAGCGAACCGCGCGCCCTCCGCACCCGCGCTTGCCTACCGCGGCTCCGGCGTCTGCGCCACCATCACGCCGCGCTTGAACTCCTCCACCATCCGCGGCTCCAGGCGCACTTCCGTCGGCCGCTTGGCCAGCGTCATCGTGTCAATCTTGTCCTGCAGCTTCAGCAGCGCGTAAAAAAGCCCCTCGGGCCGCGGCGGACACCCAATCACATACACGTCCACCGGCACAATCCGGTCCACGCCCTGCAGCACCGAATACACATTGAACGGCCCGCCCACGCTCGAGCACGCCCCCATCGAAATGCACCACTTCGGGTCCGGCATCTGGTCCCACACCCGCTTCAGCACCGGCGACATCTTCAGCGTCACCGTCCCCGCCACAATCATCAAATCCGCCTGCCGCGGCGACGGCCTGAACACCTCCGCCCCAAATCGCGCAATATCGAATCGCGATGTCGTCGACGCAATCATCTCGATCGCGCAGCACGCCAGCCCAAACGTCAGCGGCCAGATCGCGCTCTTCCGCGCCCAGTTAAACACATAGTCCACCGTCGACAGCACATAGCTACGTTCAAACCGATTATCAATTACGCCCATGCTTCTATCTTACCTCGCAATCACTTTCGCCACGCAGTTGTAGCGCCGGTCTTCAGACCGGCATCTCAACAGACCGCTGCGGTACGCAGCGCCCTCACGAAGACCCGCGAGTATATCAAAGCCTGCAAAGACTCAAACCCGAGCAACACAATTATTTCTGGCTCATCAGATACAGGTCGGCGTGGCCGCCGACGCGCGCATACACGATGTTCGAGAGATCGCGCGAATAATCGTACGCGTTGCCGCCGGCGAGCAGAGGGAATGCAAAGGGAAGCTTCAGCGCCACCTGCGGCTGGCCGATCAGTTTCCCATCCTGCCAGCCTTGGCGGTAAAGCGTAACATCGTGCTGCGACGGGACGGCGTAGGTGAACGACTTGCCATCGGGGGCGAACGAAAGTCCGAACGTTACGACGCCGGGCAAAAGCGAAGTGCACTTCTTGTCCGCTAGCGAGAACTCGTAAATTCCATTCCGTTCTCCGGCGCCGATTAGAGTCAGCAGATACTTTCCGCCGGGCGCTACGTCGAAAGCATAACCGCAACCAACAGCCAGTTCCTCCGCGGGCGAACCAGCAGCGCTCTCTCTCCAGATCGACGTCGCCTTGGCGGCCACGTCAACGCTGTTGATGAATACGGATTTCTGATCCTCGCTCCAAAGTACGGCTTGGATGCTCCCGCCAGACCATTGAAGTTCGTGAAGACCGCTGCCATCGGCTCCCACGACATACGGCTTGTCGGGCGATCCAGCTTTCTCCTCCACGAAAGCCAGATGAGAATTGTCCCCCGACCAATAACCGGTGGCAATCGCTGTCCCCGTGGCGATTTTCACCTTATTGCTGCCATCGATGTTCGATACCCAGAGCTCAGATCGGTCCTGCGAGGGGTTCGTGATATACATCACGCGCTTGCCATCGCGCGACACCACCGGCTGCGTGGCGTTTTGCGACGCGATGTCCGTGGATTCCTTCGAATGCACATTGTAAACCGTGAGCAACCCTGTGGCTTTTCCATTCACGAAGTAAATTCCTTTTCCTCCCGGATCTGGCATGGGCGAAGTGTCCGGTCCCGTCCCGAGAGTCACCTGCGTCAACACCTTGTCGCCCAGGCTGTACTTCCAGATATTCGTCAACCCGCTTACCGTGCGGCCGAACATTACGGTCTTTCCAGCTTCGGCCCACACCACGCTGGCCGGATCCCCCTGTATCGGCCCTAAATCAACGGACGCTCGCTTCGCCAGATCTACTTCGTAAGCTTCGCCACCTTCCAGGAAGCTAACTGTGTCCTGACACACCACCAGCAACCGGTTGCCATCGGGGAATGGCAAGATCCGCCGAACCGGCTTCACGCCCGCACCAAAACGAAAGACTTCTTCCTCACCCAGTCCGGATCTGTTAGCGCGAAAGACGGCCCCTGACTTTGTGTAAAAGATGGAGGCTCCATCGGCGGAGGGAGCCACTGCGTGACCCGAGACGACACGAGTCGGTTTTCCACCGAGGGTGGGAACGCCCCAGGCCTCCACTTTCCCGAGAAACCTGCCGTAATAGATTTCGGTCCCGTCGGTGGAAAAGCTGCTCACAATCTTGTCGCCGTCGTCATTTGTGAGTTGCAGCGGCTCGCCGCCAGAGCTCAGCATGACGAATACCTGTTCAATGCCGCCTACGGGCGAGCTGAACGCCACGGTATGGCCATCCGGAGAAAGCTGAGCGCCTTCCATCGGTTTGTCCCAGTGGCTGATTTGCGTAATTTTCGCAGGGCCGCTGGGCGCCGTCGAACCGCCCTTGAAGTGATACATCGCGAACACCGCTGCCGCAAACATCGCCACCGCGCCCGCTGCGATATATTTCGTGCGCGCCGATTTCGTCGCAGGCGGCGAAGTAGGCTGCACCGCCGTCGCGCTCACCGAACTGCTGCCGCTGCTCGCCGCATCCGACGCTGGCGCCTGCGCTTGCTCCTGCGTCGTCCGCGTTCCCGTCGACGACGAAACTCGCCCCGAGTCAGTATCCCGCCGCAGCCGCTTCAAATCCGTGCGAATGTCAGACGCGGCCTGATACCGCATCTCGCGGTCCTTATCGAGCGCCTTGTTGATGATGTCTTCGAGCTTCGCAGGAAGATCCGGATTCAGCCGCACCGGAGCCACCGGCGCGCGATTCAAAATCGCGTCAGTAATCACGCCCGACGTTTCCCCGCGAAACGGCAGCGCCCCCGTCGCCATCTCGTACAGCACCACCCCAAACGAAAACAGATCCGTCCGCGCGTCGAGTTCCTTCCCGCGCACCTGCTCCGGCGACATATACGCCACCGTCCCCACCGCCGTGCCTGGGCTCGTGAGATCGGCCACGCTCACTCCCGTCACGCCCTGCGACGCGCGCGTCACATCTTGCGTCATCGTATGAATCGCAGCGCGCTCCACCTGCTTGGCCAGCCCGAAGTCCAGAATCTTCGCGTGCCCACGCTCGGTGACGAAAATATTCGCCGGCTTGATATCGCGGTGAACGATCCCCTTACTGTGCGCCGCTTCCAGCGCGTCCGCAATTTCCACGCTGATATCCAGCAGCAGCTCCAAATCCATCGGCCGTCCCGCAATCCGATGCTTCAACGTGGACCCATCGAGGAATTCCATCGCCAGGTAGGTCTGCCCGCCGTCTTCGCCAATTTCGTAAATCGTGCAGATATTCGGATGGTTCAACGCCGACGCAGCACGCGCCTCTCGCCGGAATCGCTCGAGCGCCTGCGCATCCGACGCCAATTCATCAGGAAGGAATTTCAGCGCCACATGCCGGCCAAGGTTCGTATCCTCAGCCTTGTACACCACACCCATCCCACCGCCACCAAGCTTCTCGATCACGCGGTAATGCGAGATGGTACGGCCAATAGGCGACTGAGACTCAGGCATGCTGGGCGCCCATCTTAGGTCGCCCACACATGCAAGTCAACGCACAGCAGCTCTGTTGGTCCTCATATGCAGCTCAAAAACGCAACAGCTCAAAAACGCAGCTCAAAATGTAGGCCCGCAAAGCGCCGGAGGCGCGACAGAAGTTAGCCCAGTCCCGTAAGGGCTGGGTAAGCTCGAACAAGAATTTGGGAAGCGCCGTAGGTGCGACACCTAACCGAACACAAATTTCGGATCGAATTCCACGTTGTGCTTCTTCAATAGGGCGAGAAATTCCGTTTCGAAGTTCATTTTCTTGTGATGGGATTCCTGATTGCGGATGTACCGGACGACCGCAGGAATGTTGGAGGCGCTTACGCTGAAGGCCGCGTAGCCCTTTTGCCACGCTAGCGGAGAACCTTCGTCATTTGCCCACTTGGAGGAATTTGATTTCAAGGTGTTGACGGATTTGGCGAGCGCCAACGTGGCAGGAATCTGGATCAGGAGATGAATGTGATCTTCCATTCCGTCGATGGCGTGGACGAAGATGCCGTCTTGTTTGCAGATGCCGGCGAGGTAGGAGCAGAGCCGGGATTTGAATTCTTTTGGGATCAGCTTGCGGCGATCTTTGGTGCTGAAGACGAGGTGGATCGTGTTTTGGGTGTAGGTGTGAGACATGTGTCGCGCCTACGGCGCTTGGGGAATTTATATATCACGGACCCACTCCTTACGGAGTGGGCTAACTTCTGCCGCGCCTCCGGCGCTGAATCTGGCAATCGCGCGGCGCGCGGCGCCGTGAAAGGCCAAGCGAAAGTGAAAGGAGACAAGGGCGGGCGATTTGGCATGCTCGCCGCCGTCGAGATGCGTGCGGGAGGAAGAGAGATCCCTGCCCTCGACTGCGCTCCCTTAGCGGCTCAGGACAAGCGGGATGACGGGCGGGTCGTGGTCCTAACGAAGAGAGTGCAAGAGAGCCGGCAGGATGCCGGCGGTACAAGAGCGAAGAGAGATCCCTCGACTGCGCTCGGGATGACAGAGAGCTTAAATCGGGATGACGGGGGCTTAAGTAGGACGCGCGCCGCTGCGCTCCCTTCACGGGTCAGCTTCGCGATGGCGGCTTGAGTTCAGAGCTGCCGCTCGGTGGCTTTCTTGGCGTCGACGACCTTGGCCAGTTCCAGATAGCGGCAGAGCGCGTTCGCCAGCTTCATCTGGCGGGGGTTGCGGCACTCTGGCTCGAAGAGGCGCGGGCTTCCGACCAGAATTACGGTGGACATGGCTCGCGAGGTGGCGACATTCAATCGATTGAGGCTGTAGAGGAATTCCATTCCGCGCGGGGCGTCTTCGGGCGAGGATGTGGTGAGCGAATAAATGACGACCGGCGCTTCCTGGCCCTGAAATTTATCGACCGTGCCGATTGGTACATCGGGCATGCGCGCGGTGAGGTCGGCGACTTGGGCGTTGAATGGCGCGACGATCAGGATGTCGTTTGCGGCGAGAGCGCCGAAGGTTTCCTTCGCTGCGGCTCCACTTCACTTCTGGGCGCAGCAGACTCTCGACAATGCGAGCAATCACGTCGACCTCTTCGGCCGACGAATTGCGATTGGCCTGATGATCGACCGGGACGAACCACAAGCCCGCTCCGCTCAACCACGGAGTGGCCGGAAATTTCGCGGTTGCGCGTAAAACCTCTGGGGCTCAGGCGTCCTTCGTAGAAAAGATCGGAAGTGAATGTGCAGATATGCGGGTGAAGTCTCCACGTTTCCGGCAGGAGCAATCCCATCGAGTCGGGAATCGTTTGGTGGTCGCCGAGCAGATGTTGCAGCGCGGAACTTTCAGCGCCCGGCGGATGGCTTCCCTTCAGCGGGCGGTCGAGTTGCTGCGGGTCGCCAATCAAAACAATATTTTTGGCCGATCTGCTGACGGCCACGACGTCCGCCAACGCCATCTGACCCGCTTCGTCGATGAACAGCACATCTACTGCATCCGAATATTCGGGGCGCGTCCAAAGCCACGATGTGCCGCCGACCACGTTGGCCGCGCCCGAATGCAATGCATCGAGCGGAGCGTTGTTGTCCGTTGTGATTTCGATCTCACTCGCCGTCATCGTCAGGCTCTTCGATCTTTAACTCTCTGAAGACATCTCACTCCCGGAGTTTTGCTTCTTACGCGCGGCCTCGACGACTTCGTCCAACAATTTGCGAATGACTTTGTGGCTGAGCGCTGTGATTCCGATTTTCTTTCCCTGTTTGACGAGTTCGCAAATCATTCGCGCGCCGGTGTAGGTTTTCCCGGCGCCGGGCGGTCCCTGGATCGCGAACACGGATTCGTCCAGCGCGCAGGCAATTCTGCTCGCCGTGTTTTTGGGCTCCTCTCCCAGCTTCGCTGCGATTGTTTCTCCGCGCAAAAGCCGAGGCGGCCTTCGCAGCAGCAGATCTCGAGCCGCTCGAAAGCGGCCGGGCGCGTCGATGCTCCTGTCCATGCCCGTGTCCATGCCGTTGTCTCTTACCCACTCGCCGAGGTCGAACAAAGAATCGGCATGATTATCCACGTTCATCGGCCGGTCCCAGACGTACAGCGCGGGCGGATGAACTTCCGCGGTCTTCCTTGTTTTTTTGATGTCGATTGTTCTGGCGAGAATGTCGATTGCTGCGACCTCGCCAAATCTTTGGTTTGCGAATGTGAACGTCCTTGCCGGCGCGGACTTCTGTTTCCTGCTTTTCGAACGCGTAGCGGTCTACTGGAATTCCTCGCTCGGTGCTGATTCGTTTCACGAAACGCAGGCCTGCCAGGCCTGCTCTTTCGTCCATTAAATCTTCGTCGTCGAGATCCGCGAGGCGATAGCCTTCCCACCAGCTCGCCTTGTTTTCGCGGCGATGCCAATCGAGGAGTTGGGCGAGCATCCAGCGGGCGGACTGCTCGTCGGATCTTTCGGCTGGGTTGAACGGAATGTCCGCGGTGAGTTGAGCGACCAGGGCAGCAACTTTCTTCTGGCGCTCGTCGAGTTCTTCGGACGGCGCGCCATCGCCAAGCTCCGGCCTTGGAATTGTTCTGCCCGCCGTCCACCAGTTTTTGGCGTTCACCTTCGAGCCATTCGCGCAGGGTGGCTGTGGAATAGCAGTCTTCGGAGTTATAGCCTTCGAGCGACAGTTTGAATTCGTCGGGAACGTCTTCTGTGCGGCCGAGTTCGAGCGCATGCTCCACGTATCTCATCGCCGCGCGCGATTCTGACATTGGAGTGCGCCTGACGAAATGAGTGAGACTCTCGAGGGCTTTCAGCGAATACTCTTCGACGCTGGCTCGAACCGCTTGCTTGAATATCGTGTGGAGGTCAACGAAGATTTTGGCGCGGAGCATGCGATCGATTTCATCTTCGCGGGTGGCATAGGCGCCCATCAGGCGCTTGAAGGCGGCGGTTTCGTACGATCCGAAATGGTAGACGTGCATTGCGGGATCTATCTTCCAACGCCGGATTATTTCGTCCACTAGCCATTCGAAACCGATTTTTTCCTGTTCGGGGGTGAGCGCCCAGCGTTTTTCGTAGGTGAGGCCCTGTCCTTCAGCGCTTGCGACAAAACCGAACAAGTACTCTTGTCCGCAGCTGCCTACGAATGGATCGCCCTCGAGGTCGACGAACATGTCTTGCGGCCGAAGGCGCTGGCAATCTGCAAAAACCAGTGTTTTCTGCGATCGCGAGCAATTCGTGAACAGCCTTGCTGCGCACACGTCCATCTACCTGGATGCGCGCTTGTTCGCGCACTCGCTCGTGAGACTCACGTGATCCGTGGAGTGGTTTTTGCTTAAGAGGAATCGGAAATACCGCGAGACTGGCCACGCTGTCTGCATCCCACGCAACGAATTGATTCCGTTGCAAGCGCGAGATTCCCGCGACGAGCGAGAGATGGTCGTCGGCTCTTCGCGTCGCATCGCACTCCTTGTACCAGCGACAGACATCACAATGGGCGCACGGTTCGGGATACGTTGGTCCCGCTTCACCTCGATCGCAGGATTTCTCGAGGCGCGCTTTGACATGGCGGAAATAGGCGGCGTAGTCGGCGATTCGGTGAGCCTCTTCTGCGAAGTCGATCGCGGGAGGTACAACGTACATGAACTCGGGAGCCTGACCCTGCACGGTAGCGAGTAAGTCCGAGTAGAGAGCTAATTGAAGGATCGTGGTTGCTTTTGTCTCGCGGGCCAGTTTGCAATCGTAAACTTCGTAGGACCAATCGCCGAAGACGGACGGCTTTGGTACTTTGCGCAGGAGATCAGGACGTCCAAACCACCTGCCGACTGCCAAAGTTCCCTGCGCAATCACGTCAACGCCGGATTCCATACGCGTCCGCGTTTCGGCTGCGGCCGTCTCGTCATTTCGAAAACCGCGAAGGTCGGCGACTGAGAAACCGCGCTTCGTGAGCGATGCGAGGTAGGCAGCCTCGTGTCTGAGTCCCAATTCTTGAATTACCCGGAGATCCGGAGAACTGAAACCGGGAGAGGGCCTTGTGCCGCGGGCGACCTGAGATCAAGAACGGTGAGATGGCGGCAGGCCAGGTGGTTGCTTAAATCGGTTGCGGAAAGGCGAATTTGTTCCGAGCGGACTGATCATCGTTATTTGAGTAACGGAGCCATTGATTCTACCCCTTGCGAGTGTGGCGGGTGAGCCGTTCAAAACCAAACGAAGCGAGCCTCGCGTCTGGGCAGCGCGATGAAAGCCTAGGCCTTGGCGGCACGCTCGAGAAGCTCGTGGATCATGGTCTGGTAAGGCTTTTGACGGCGGCGCGCGAGACGGCGAAGGCGCGCGAGTAGTCGCGGATCGATGCGGATCGCGATGAGCTGTTTTGCGTAGGGTGATTTGGGCCGACCGACGCGGCGGGCGCGCTTGAGTTCAGCATCAGTGGATTCCGGAATATCGGAAAAATCAATCCGGGAGTCCGGAATATGCCGCGCGCTCTTTGCGGCTCGCCTGGCGGGCGCTGATGATGCGGATCGTTTCTTTGCCATCTTTCATCCTCCGGATCGTGTAAACGAGCAGCAGTATGCGTCTCAGCCCTGATTTTCCGAGGCGCTTGGAACGCTGCTCATCGCCCGAATGCACCGTATCAGCCCAATCGAGAGCTCCGGGATCGGCGAAAACGGTTGCCGCTTCCTCGAAGGAAACGCCGTGCTTGCGAAGGTTATGAAGAGCCTTCGCGGCATCCCAAGAGAACATATTTATGTATATACGCTAATTGAAGCGCGATGGCAAGAACCAAAGAGGCCTGCAGCGTCGTTATGATTTCTTTGTGCCGTGGATTAGGAGGGCGCCGATGGCGCGGAATTCGGCTAGTTGTTTGGCGTCGCGGAACCAGCGGCCTGTGTAGACTTCGGGGTTGGGGGTGGGGTCGGGGATCAGGCGATGGGCGACGTCCTGGAATCCGGCGTCGCGGAAAAGTTGGGCCCATTCTTCGGCTGAGAGAAGGTGCGTGGGGATTTCGAGTTTTTCGGCCCATTGATGGCAGTGGGGATTGTCGCGGTAGAAATTGATCAGGATCCAGGCGGAGCCGTGCTCGGCCAGGACGCGATAGATTTCGCGGAGACCTTTTGCGGGATCGGGCCAGTAGTAGGACGACTCGACGGAGATTGCTTTGGTGAAGAAATTTTGCTCCCAGGGAATTTCGGCTACTTCACCGACGACGAAAACCAGATTGGCGTAATCCACGCTGGCCTGGCGGGCGCGGCGAATCATTTCGTCGGAGATGTCCATGCCGACGACGCGGCCTTCGGGGACGCCCTTTGGCGAGAGTGCGCGAGAGCCAGCCGGAGCCGCAGCCGACGTCGAGAATGTTTTCGTCGGGGGCGATTTGCATGAGCTCGAGGACTGGCTTGGTGATGGGCCAGTGGTCGTGCTCCATGGATTCGCCTTTTCCGGCGTCGGCCCAGCGGTTGAATTCTTCGCGGAGTTGATTTTGGGGTTTTGCGTCGGGCATGGTTCGAGTTTAGCAGGATTGGCGGGTGGAGAGATTCGTTGGCTCGGTGTTGAACTTTGCGTGGCTTAGCTACGCCGCACCGGGCACGGCATGCCGTGCCCCTACTGTAGGATTTTGGGGCCTCGCCCCGGGATCGCCAGGGCGAGGCGGCACTCATCTAAAAACAAGAAGCTACTTGGCGGCGGCTTGTTGTTTGGCCTTCGTCTGCTGATGGGCCGTAGAGGCCGGGGACCGGGACATCGTTCAGGCGATAGTAGACGGTTAGCTGGGCGCGATGGTGGATGAGGTGGTTCATGATCATGCCGCGGAGGACGGCGGCGCGCGGCATGGAGAAGATTGGCTGGCCATTTTGTAGCAGGGCCCACGGCTTCATGAGCTGTTCGTCGGTGGAGCTGGCGAGGCCGGCGCGGGCTTGCTTGGCGCCTTCGTCGAAGATGGCGAGAATTTCTTTGCGGTTTTTGCCGTTGGGCATTTCAACTTGCTTGCCGCCTGGGGCGACGTCGAAATTATCGGTTTGAAACATGGAGGCGGCCCAGCCGGGCATCATCGCGATGTGGTTGGCGAGCCAGCCCATCGTGCCGGACTTGGCGTGGGGCTTGTAGTCCCATTTGTCGTCGGGGACGCGTTCGAGGGTTTTGCGGGTGTTGGCAAACTCCTGATCGAATTCGGCTAGGAATGCTTGGTTCATTGGCATGGTGTGCCCTCCTTTAAGGTTTAGTCATTAGTGATTTGATGCGTTGCGTAGTTTCGCTTTTTGTTCGCCTATTGTCAACGGCTTCGTTTGGGCGTTTCCGAATGCACGACCCTGGGTCCTCACGCAGCATACACAAAAGCAGAAACCTCACCTCTAAAGAGGTGAGCTACATTACGTCCAATGATCTTCACCCCAGCAACCCTAGATGAATTGCACAAGCCACAGACAACCGACGCGCGGGGCGCGGTTCCGTTAGGACGAGGCCGTTGATGATTTTGCGGCTGGTTGCGCCGCTTGGCCTGGTGCCGGGACTTCTAGTTTGACTAGCGTTGGCTCGACTTTGGTTAGGAGCTGGGCGAATTTTTCTTCGCGATCTTTTTGGTCGTGACCCTGGTAGATGTCGGCGATTTGCGTTGCGTTCATCGAGCAGAATTTCGGGCCGCACATGCTGCAAAACTTTGCTTCCTTGTAGAAATCGTCGGGCAAAGTTTCGTCGTGCATGGCGCGGGCGGTTTCGGGATCGAGCGAAAGCTCGAACTGCTTGTTCCAATCGAAGAGGAAGCGGGCGTAGCTGAGCGCGTCGTCGCGATCGCGTGCGCCGGGGCGATGGCGGGCGACGTCGGCTGCATGCGCGGCGATTTTGTAGGCAATCACGCCCTGGCGAACATCGTCGGCATTCGGCAAGCCGAGATGTTCTTTCGGCGTGACATAGCAGAGCATCGAAGCGCCGTGCCAGCCGATCATAGCGGCACCGATAGCACTGGTGATGTGGTCATAGCCTGGAGCGATATCTGTGACGAGCGGGCCGAGGGTGTAGAACGGAGCTTCGTAGCAAAGCTCGTTTTCTTTTTTCACTTGCAGCTCGATCTGATCGAGCGGGATGTGGCCCGGGCCTTCGATCATCGTCTGGACGTCGTATTCCCAGGCTTTCTTGGTGAGCTCGCCGAGGACTTTCAGTTCGGCGAATTGCGCTTCATCGCTGGCGTCGGCAAGGCAGCCGGGGCGAAGACCGTCGCCAAGCGAAAAGCTGACATCGTGCTTCTGGAAAATTTTGCAAATGGCGTCGAAATTCTCGTAGAGGAAATTTTGCTGCTTGTGCGCGCTCATCCATTGCGCGAGGAGAGCGCCGCCTCGGCTGACGATTCCGGTGATGCGGTTGCGCACGAGCGGGAGAAATTCGCGGAGGACGCCGGCGTGGATGGTCATGTAATCGACGCCCTGCTCGGCTTGCTCTTCGATCACTTCGAGCATGACGTTGATATTGAGATCCTCGGCGCGGCGAACGCGGGAAATCGCTTCGTAAATCGGCACGGTGCCGATGGGAACCGGGGATGCGTCAATGATGGCTTTGCGGATGCCGGGGATATCGCCGCCGGTGGAGAGGTCCATCACGGTGTCAGAGCCGTAGTGGACGGCGCGATGGAGCTTTTCGAGTTCGTCGCCGACATGCGAGGTGGTGGCGGAGTTTCCGATGTTGGCGTTGATTTTGCAGAAGAAGGCGACGCCAATGCCCATGGGTTCGAGATTGCGGTGATGGATATTGGCGGGGATGATGGCGCGGCCGCGCGCGACTTCGCTGCGGACGAGTTCGGGCTCGAGTTTTTCGCGGCGGGCGACGTATTCCATTTCTTCGGTGATGACGCCGTTGCGCGCATAGTGCATCTGCGAGAAGTTTCTGCCACCGCCATTCATGGCCGCAGTCCGCTTTTCAATCCAAGCATCCCTCATCGCCATAACATCCCCCCGTTCGCGATTCAGCTGATTTGAGGCTGATCGGAATCACTCATTATGTCACCGAGGCGGAAGGCCAGCAACTTCAACAGCAAGGGCTAACGGAAGAACGAAGGCTTCGTCTATCGCGTCATACAGTGTGCGGGATTTGCACCGGGGCGTGGTTCCGCGCGGGAGGCGATCCGTGCGCACAACACTCGCAGTCGGGCTCCTGACGGGCATTCTCTTCGGCACGCATTCTGCCGCGTTTGCGCAGGCGGAAAAACCAAAAGCCACCTACGATTTTTCACTGCCGCGGGAAGAAAAGATCAAGCTGGCGGAGAGCGCCGCGCCGCCGGAAATTTCAGGAAAGGCGACGGTATACATACTGGAACGCAGCGGCTACGTGAAAGTGCGCGATGGCTCGAACGGATTTTCGTGCTTTGTGGATAGGCAGGACCCGCTGAACCTCGAGCCGACTTGTTTTGACGCCGAAGGTAGCGCGACGACTTTGCAATCGAGATTTCTGGCGGAAGAGTTGCGGGCAAAAGGCAAGAGCGAGGACGAGGTGAATGCTGCGATTGCGGAGGCTTATAAATCTGGAAAATTTCGCGCGCCGCAAAAACCGGGGATCGTCTACATGATGTCCGACGCCGGGTACCTTTACGTGGCGCAGTTAAACAAGATGGTGCGTCTGCCGGCGCACCTGATGTTCTACGACCCGTATGCGACGGAGAAGGATATCGGCGAGCCGCCCGCAGCCGCCAATATGCCGCATTTGATTCGCGCCGGCCAGCCCGATGCGGTGATCATCGTGATACCACCGCCCGCGAAGAAGACCTCGAATTAGCTTGAGCTACGGAGCGGCGGCGACGGGCCGGAAGTCGGGTACGACTTCGAGGGTGCTTTCTCGGGTAAGCATCGCGTCCGCTTGGACTGCACCGGGGGAACCTGAGTAGACGAAACGGGCTGAGCCAATTGAGTCGGGGGAGATATTCAGATCTTTGCCTGGGCCGACGAGCTTAATCACAACCTGACGGGCTGGGATCGTGAAGGT
This sequence comes from uncultured Acidobacteriota bacterium, assembly GCA_963767205.1. GTDB lineage: Bacteria > Acidobacteriota > Terriglobia > Acidiferrales > UBA7541 > Palsa-295. The sequence goes on along the minus strand of CAVYDF010000012.1, from coordinate 74,973 downwards.
GATGGAGACGGGGCTGAGTGTGCTTCCTTCTTTCGGAGTGATCGTGAGCTGGCCGCTTACGTCGCTATCGGTGAGATTTTTGAAACTGTAGGATTCTTTGCGGACTTGCAGTTGCTGCCCAGCGCCGACGCTGAAGAGCTGGAAATTGCTGAAGGAGTGAGTGCGGAAGAAGGCCTTATTGTCGCGTGAGATGAGCAAATCCGCGTGCGAGGGGAGCCAGAGCTGCACGTCGCGAGAACGGAATTGTACCGGCGCGTAATCGATGGAGACGCGTTCGCGCAGGAGATGAATTTCGGGCATGGGCTTGACGAGCTGGAATTCGAGCCGCGAGAGTTGATAGGTGGCCGCGTCGATCCAGGCGCGTCCCTTGAGCGGAACCGAATGGTAATTCCCGGCGATCACGTAAGCGTGAATGCGGCCGGGGCGATCCGACTTTTGCTGAAAATGAACCTGCCATGCGGGGCTACCTGAAACCTGGCCCATGCCTTCGCACACGAAATTGAAGTCGGAGCTCATCTGCGGATGAAAAACCAGAGCCATGGCGGGCAGACCGTTCGTGGCGATCAATGCGGGAAACTGCGAAGGATCGAGGCTGCCGTTGCGGTATTCGTCGAGCTCGATCAGCCCGTGCGGGAGCTGCTTCACCGCGACTACATATTCGAAGGAGCGGATTTGCGGGTCACGCAACTCTCCCCGATTGTTTACTGTGAAATGGTTCACGCGCTCGGTGGCGCTGAATTTTTCGAGCGAGGACATCAACTCCTCAACCTGCTTACCAGCGCGCTGCAGAACCTGGGATGAGTTGCAAGAAACATTTGGCAATACGCTTGGAACGGAGTCGTCGATTCCAGGCTGGGCCCAGACAGAATCCTTCGATGGGGCGACGCCAACGTTCAAATCGGAAATGGCGAGGAAGCGTTGGGAATCGCTGATGGCGAGCGGCATGCTGGTGAGCTCGTCTTTTTGGCGCTGGTGAACGAGATCGAGTGCTGCACGGGCTTGTGTGGAGTAGGGGTTCGCGGGATCGTCCTGAATGAACGCTTGCAACGATATTTCTGCTGCGTCGAACTGCCTGAGATCCAACAGCGCCTGCGCTTCGAGGAGATGGGCTACGCCGGCGGCTGATTTTCCGAGAGCGATGGCGCGCTCGGCTTGCTCGCGAGCTTTGCGCGGATCGTTCGTTTTCAGGTAGGCGACGCCGAGAGCCCAGTGCGATCTCCACGCTCCATCTTGAAGCGCGACGGCTTTCTCAAGCAGCGGGATGGCATTCCCGGCCTCGTCCTGTTGGTTGTAGAGCTCACCGAGCAATTGAAGCGAGCGCACGTGATTCGGATAGATTTGAATTGCTTTTTCGAGATGCTGCTCGGCCACGGCGAAGTTTTTCTCCTGCGCTTCCAGTGCGCCCATCAGGAATTGAACGTCTGGGTTGCCCGGAGCCATTGCGAGAGCTTTCTCGAAATGCTTTCGGGCCAGCGGCAGATTTGATTTTTCGAAGGCTTCGAGACCTTTTTGAACTTCTTTGCGAGCGGCGGGCGCGAGAAGAGGAGCGGCTCGGCTGGAGTCGTTTTCGCTTGTGTGCAGCCCGCGATTATCCGGCTTCATAGTGAGAGAAATTGTTACGAAGCTCCACTTCATCTCGAGATGGACGTCCTCCGTTACCGCGAGATAGCCGGGGGCGCTGGCCTCCACGATGTAGTTTCCGGGCGGAAGATCGCCGATGGTGGTCTTGCCCGACATGTCGGTTGTATTTTCAGAAATTGCCGGACCGCCCTGCGTGAGTATTCGCACTCGCGCGAGCCCGCTGAATTGCGTTCCGTCGGCCAGGCGCAGGCGAACTTCAATCATGCCGTGTGGGCTGTTGTCTTGCGGCGATGGGTGCGCGGAGATCGGATGGCCGCTGAAGAGATACAGGAATGAGAAGACACAAAAGAGCCTGAGAATAACTTGGCGGGTCTTATGGACGAGTCGGGCCAAGGGCGGGCTCCGTCTGGTCGGATTCGCGCAGAAACTTCGGCAACTATACTCCGAAAAATATTCTGCGGGGCGATTTCTATTGGGGAGAGCGAATAACCACGACGATGAAAGCGTCGTCGCGGCTACCTGGGCCGAAATTTCTAAGAGCTGCCCTCATTCTCCGAAAACCAGAACTAGTGGGCGGGTACCGCGCAGGATGGATCGTCTTGAAACTGGCCGCTTGCAACGATTGCGGCGAGGGAATGGGAACAGGTTAGAACTTGCTGGAATAGCGGGTCGCTGTTCATTTGATCGGGTGACATGTATTGAAGAGTTTTGCGGGCGGCAATGAGCTGATCGCTCCACGTCCGCATGTTGTTGTATTCGTTCGTGAGGAGTTGAAGCGCGGCGCGATCCGTGGCCGTGACGGCGGCGACGGAGGCCTGGCGAAGGCTGTCACTGGCTTGTCTCTGAAAGGTGGAGACCCAGGAATCGGTGATCGAAATGGAATTCTGAACTGCGGTGGCGATTCCCACGCGCCATTCCCTTATTTCAGCAATTGACTCAATCGCGGCTGAGAGAAATTCCTTCGAAAAACCTGGGGGCGATTGCTGCCCGGCGGTGCCGGCGGATGCGGACGCGGGGACATTAAGAGTGATCTGGTTGTCCTTGAAGGCGACGGTGCCGTTCGCAATTTGAGCGAGGGCTTCGACGTCGACGTAGGAGCGGCCGTTCACCTGGACGACGGTGGTCTTGCCGGCCTGACCGTTGACGACGAGGGTTTGAGGATGCGGCGCGGACTGCGCGGAGATGAGGACGGGCAAAGCAAGGGCAATCGGCAGAGCAGACCAGGCATTGAGGGCATTTCTTCGCATCGCGGAGTCTCCTATGAGGACCTCGTCAGTCTATAGCATTATCGGCGCGCTGGCGGCGCACAAAACATAGGGCGATTATCTGAGTCCCTGGGAATTCGACGTCCGATTTGAGGCGCGGAGGTACGCGGGTTGCGGAGAAATCTTTCTGCGGATTATGGCGGGCACTGGTTTGCGGATTCAGGGGAGCAATGCGAGAATGCGTGTCTATGAAAAATACAATCAAAATTGCAGTAATTTTTTGCGTTGTGGCTATCTTGACGGTTGGAAACGCGCAAGCGCAGCAGGCGGCGACTCCGAACTCTAGTAAGACGCCGGCGGCCAGTGCCCAGCAGGCGCCCGCGGCGAAATCAGGGACTACTCCCTCAGCGAAATCCGGGCAGGCTGCCGCGGCAAAAAAGCCGGATACCTTCGAGCTCAAGACTGACAAAGACAAGGCGAGCTATGCGATTGGAATGAACATCGGGCAGAACCTGAGGAAGCAGAGCGAAGTGATCGACGCAACCGTCGTGCAGCGGGGCATGAAGGATGCGCTGGCCGGTGACAAAACGCTGATGACGGAAGATGAGGCGAAGGCTGCATTGATGACCCTTCAGGTGAGCATGCGGAAGAAGCAAGAGGAGCAAGTGCAGCAGATGGCGGATACGAATAAGAAGGACGGCGACGCGTTTCTAGCTGAAAACAAGACGAAAGCGGGAGTGGTTACGCTGCCGAGTGGATTGCAGTACAAAATTCTGAGCGAAGGCGCTGGGCCAAAACCTACGGCTGCGGATTCGGTCGTCTGTAATTACAAGGGAACGCTGCTTGACGGAACGGAGTTCGACAGTTCGGCGAAGCATGGAGGTCCCGCAACATTTCCGGTGAATGGGGTGATCAAGGGCTGGACCGAGGCGCTGCAATTGATGCCGGTGGGATCGAAGTGGCAGCTATTTGTGCCGTCGGATCTGGCGTATGGCGCAACGCGGCGCGGGCGGCGGGATCGCGCCGAATTCGACGCTGATTTTTGAAGTGGAATTGGTTTCGATCAAGAGCAGCGCCGCGGCGCAGCCTGGAAGGCAGCTCCCGCGCCTGGCGCAGAACCTGGCGCAGTTGATAAGGCAGCTCCGCCGAAGGATCCAGCCAAGGATCCGAGCAAGTAACGCGATTCAGGAACAGGTCAATCGCTGGTCGGCGTCGCTTCTTGATCGGAAGCCAGAAGCGATTTTTTTTCGGCGAGCGGTTGACCTCAGATCCTGCTAACTGTGCAGCCACGGTAACTGGCCTTTGTGCGAGAGCGCCAGTAGATCCATCGTGATAGCGACAGCGCAGTGGACGCAGACGCCGCCCCAGATTGATTTCGTCTTCCACGCAAGACTGCCTAGAACCAATCCTGCCACGATGGACGCGAGAGCTTCGGGCCACGGCTTCGTGAAATGGATCATCATGTAGGGCATCACGGAGACCGGAACCGCGAAGATTCCGATGTATCGCGAAAGTCCTCCCACCAGAAATCCGCGGAAGAAAAATTCGAGTGCGACGAATTGGCCCGCGTATAGACCTTCCCACGCGAGCAAGTCGAACCAGGAGCGGCCAGCCTGACCGTACATCGGATAGAAATTGTAGAAATCGGGCGAGAGCGAGACGACCCAGATCACCGGTAACACTGCGGCATAGAGGACGACGTAGACGCTGTAATGCTGGCGGAAGCCTTGCCAGGAAAGATTGCAGTCGCGGAGGCGCTTGCCGGGTAAGAGAAGCATGACGATCGCCGGCAACGCGATATAGGCAATCAGCGCCCATGCCACCCACCAGACTTTGAAGCGAAGAACCCAATAGGAATCGGCCGGGCCGGGATGGGGCGGAAAGAATTGCGCGAAGACTCCCTCGTTGGCGACGAACTCCATGAGCAGGAGCGAAATGCAGGCGGTGATGCAGATTGCGGCTAGTTGCCACATTTCTGCGGGGATGTTGGTGATTGGCCAGATCGAGATTTCGTCTGAGGTGGATGAATTCGTTCGAAGCGCGGCGGAGGATGGGGCCGCTTTTGTTGTGGTGATTTGCTGGCGGTGCTTGCGTTTGGAGGCTCTTGTGAAATTCGATGGCAATGCGACGGAGGTGTTTTGTTTGTTGATGCGGAGGGTTCATGTGTGCTGACCGGCGAGAGGGTAACATTTTCGCGCGGTGGTGGTCGAATGGTGGATTGGGGTGCGCCGTCTCCAGCACAAGTAAGAGCGACCCCTGCTGGTCTGAAGACCAGCGCTACAAAATGCAAAGGCTTAGCGATTGGTGCTTGCTGAGGTGGCGGCGACATCCAGGAGCAAGGATTTTAGTTTGGCGGGATCTGTGACTGGCGGGTGGCAGGTGGTTTCGACGCAGACTAGGGCTTGCGGCTTTGGTGGTGTCGAGGTGCGGGAGCGTGTCGCGCAGGGCGGGTGGCAGCGATTCGACGGAGGCGATTCTTTCTGGCGTGACGCGCAGGACAGATTTGCCGAAGCGATAGATTTCGGCTGGCGGCGCGCTTGAGTGCGGCGGCGTGAGGATCGCCGATCGCGCCGGTGATCACGATTTGCAGCGTGTGGCGCTCGTGAAGCAGCGCGGCCAAGCCATAGGTCGCGGCGAATAGGCCAAATTGCGGAACGAGTCCTGCGAAGGCTTCGAGAGTTTTTTCCGCCCACTCGCGATAGAGTTTTTCGCCCGTTGAGCCGTAGAGACGATCGAGAACGATGGCGGCGACGGAATTTGCGGCGGGCGTGGGCGAATCCTGAATCGGCTTGCGGCGAACTTCGAGGCCGCCCATCGGAGCGGCGTCTTTCGCGCGGTCGAAGAAGCCGCCTGCTTCCGGATCGCCGAAGCGCTCGATGGCGATGCGCATCAGGTGCTCGGCTTTGTGGTGGTATTCCTGCTGCTGCGTCAATTCCCAGGCATCGAGAAGCGCTCCGCTGAAAAATACGAGATCGTCGAGCGAACCATCGAGGCGCGGGCCGCCGACGCGGTGCAACACGCCGATCTTTTCGTCCCAGGCTTCGGCGAGAATGCGATCGAGAGTTTTCAGGGCGAAGGCGGCGCAGTCCTCGCGGCGGAGGACGCGCCCGGCTTCGAGATATGCGGAGATGAACATCGCGTTCCAGGCGACGTAGAGAGTGGTGTCGATTGCTGGAACAGGGCGGCGCTCGCGGCGCGCGGCGAGCAGTTTGCCTTTGGCGCGAGCGAGCAGAATGCGAGTGGCGGCTTCGTCGAGTTGGAGCTTCGCAGCGAGATCTTCGATCGTGGACGCGACCCAGAGGACGTTTTTCGCCGGGTTGTGGTGCATTTCGCCGCGGGGCTGCACGTCGTAGTAAATTTCGATGGCGCGCGATTCCTCGGGCGAGAGCACCGCGCGAACTTCGTCGAGCGTCCAGGTGAAATAGTCGCCATCGTCATCGAGCGTCTGATCGGCGTCCTGGCTGCCGTAAAATCCGCCGCGTTCCTGATCGGAGAGAACTTCGTTGACCCAGGCAATAATTCCTTCGGCGGTTTCGTGGAAGAGCGGGCGGCCGGTGACCTGATAGCCGTGGAGATAATTTTTCAGCAGCTCGGAATTGTCGTACGACATTTTCTCGAAGTGCGGGACGCACCAGCGCTCGTCAACCGAATAGCGATGAAAACCGCCGGCGAGTTGATCGTAAACGCCGCCGAGGGCCATGCCTTCGAGCGTGCGTTCGGCGACGTGGAGCAGGCGCGGATCGCGGGTGGATTGGTAGCGTTCGAGTATCAGATCGACGGCGCTCGCGTGCGGAAATTTCGGGGCTGTGCCGAAGCCGCCGTGCTGTATCGTCGAAGAGACGCAGCGCGGATTCAATGACCGAGTCGACGATGCCGGGATCGAGCGAACCGCGCGCGGAGTGGTGCAATTCAGCTTTGGCGACGGCTTCTTCGAGTGCGCGAGCGGAGTTGTCGACATCGGCGCGTTTATTGCGAAACGCTTCGGAAACGCCGAGGAGAATGCGTTTGAAGCCGGGGCGGCCCATCGCGTCTTCGGGCGGAAAATAAGTGCCGCCGAAAAATGGCTTGCCTTCGGGCGTGAGGAAGGCGGTGAGCGGCCAGCCGCCCTGCCCTGAAATGGCGCTGATGGCGGATTGATAGCGCGCGTCGACGTCGGGACGCTCGTCGCGATCCACTTTCACGGGAATGTAAAGCTGATTGATCATCGCCGCGATTTCGGGATTTTCGTAGCTCTCGCGATCGATTACGTGGCACCAGTGGCACCAGACGGCGCCGATGTCGAGCAGAATCGGTTTGCCGGCGGCGCGCGCGGCTTCGAAAGCCTGCGGGCCCCATTCGTACCAGTCGATGGGCTGGTGCGCGGCGGAACGAAGATAAGGGCTCGCGGAATCTTTCAGGCGATTTTCGGATTCGGTCACAGGATATTCAGGCTCGCACGAGCGGAGGCGAGATGCAAGTGGCGGCGACGTGGAAACTGTTGCCCTGCCGCTATGGCCAATCTACCGAATACACGGAAAAAATTCGATATGGACCCGGTTCGCAACTACGGAATGCCCCATTGCTTAAGATTTGATTTCGGCTTCCTCGAAGGAATCAAATAAACAGTGAGAATTTGTTCTAAGTTCCTATTGCCATGTAGTTGCACGATAGAGGAGAGCACGGAGCTGATTCTTGGGATAAAACGTGACTACATCGAATCCCAAGAATCGAGTTGTCTTGTCAGAGCTCGGACATTATCGACTGTTTGTCTCAAAAGTATGTGCTCGTAACTTCCAGCTCTACGAAGTGTAGAATTCGAGCTCTTACGCTTCCTGATGACAGGGACGTTCCGGCGAGATCGATTGCGTTTGCGGCATCGATCTATTGACATCTGGTGAGTTGAACAGCCAATAACCGTTGTGCTTCCAGTAGCCCACATAATCGGCAAAGTCATTGGACGCAGCTGATCTGGAAGCGCGAGATCCCGGCCTCCTGAAGCCAGTCGGGCTTCTGACACACTCTTTGGCCATGTATCCGACCGGGATCATATGCGTTTAGCTTCACGATGTATCACCGCGACCATCACCTAGTCGACGGCGAGATGCAAGTGGCGGCTTTTGGCTTCGATTCGCCGGTGGGTGTAATCTTGTATTTTGAGTGACGAAGCGTCTGAACGTCTGGGCGATGGCGCTTCGAATTTCCTTTTCGCGTTTGGCCCGCGCGGTCACACCTTGGGAGGCACACTATGACGGACTTGGCACCAGATACATCTCACTCCGGACCACCGATGAAAATCTACGGCAAGGTGGGGTGTTCCCGAGCGTATGCGATCCGGGATTTTCTCCGCCGCAATGATGTGCCGTTTGAATGGATCGAACTGCGCACAGACGATCAGTGCCGCGCGATCGGAGTGGAGCCGACAGAGGACCTGCGAACGCCGGTGTGCTTTTTCCCGGATGGCACGCGGATGGAATGTCCCACGGTGCGGCAAATCATCGAGAAGCTGGGATGGTTCCACAATCCCCTGCTGGCGGAATACGATCTGGCGATTTACGGCGCAGGCCCTGCTGGATTGAGCGCCGCCGTGTACGCCGCTTCGGAAGGATTGAAGACGGTGCTGATCGAGAAATGGGCGATCGGCGGGCAAGCCGGGCAGCAGTCCCAAGATTGAAAACTATCTCGGATTTCCGGGCGGCATCCCCGGCGCTGAACTTGCCGAGCGCGCGCGCCACCAGGCGAGCAAATTCGGAGCCGAAATCCTGCTGGGTCGAGACGGAGTGCGCGGCGAATTCACCACCGCCAAGCGCGTGGGCTATCTCGCTGACGGCACGAAGATCATCGCGCGCGCGGCTATCTGCGCCACCGGGATCGAATACCGCAAGCTGGGTCTCGCAAATGAAGATAAATTCTACGGCCAGGGCGTTTACTACGGAGCCGGCGCGAGCGAAGCGGAACTCTGCGGGGGCGAGCACGTCTTCATGGTGGGAGGCGGCAATTCGGCGGGACAGGCGAGCCTCTATTTTGCGAAGTACGCGAAGAAAGTGACGATCGTGGTGCGCGGGGAGTCGCTGAAGGCGACGCTTTCGAGATATCTGATCGATCGAATCCAGTCCACGCCGAACATGGAAGTGCTGACCGAAACTGAAGTGACGGCTCTTCACGGCGACAGGGTGCTGGAAGCGATCACGCTGAAAAACCGCGTCACTGGTGCAAGAGCAAACGTGCAAGACGCATTGGCTATTCGTCTGCATCGGCGGAGACCCGCGCACGAATTGGGCGAAGGAAGTGGGAATCGTGCGGGATGAGGCAGGCTATCTGGTCACCGGACCCGACTTGATGCACAACGGCAAGCCGCCGGAAGGGTGGCCGCTGAGACGGAGTCCTTACTACCTGGAGACAAATGTGCCGGGAATGTTTGCGGCGGGGGATGTGCGGCATGGCTCGGTGAAGCGCTGCGCTTCGGCGGTGGGCGAGGGCGCGATGTCAGTGATGTTCGTGCATCGGTATCTGGCGGAGGGATAGCGCAGGGCTATTTTTCTATTTCTTTTCGCAGCTTGTTGACGAGCCGCGCTCCGGCACTGTGAAACCCCGTGAGAGCGCCGCCCCACTGATGTTCCGCGCTCCACAAATTCGCGCCAGTCTTAGCGTCGTAGACCGTCAAGTACGCATAGCGAATTGGCGCTGCCTTGTTGTAAGTGGGAACTTCATCTTCTTCGATCTGCCCATTCTTATCTACTGTGCCGGTCTGGCCGCCTGAGAAAACGACGTAGCCACCTTTGCGGGGGTCAGCTGAAAGAACGAGAATGAGATCCGCCTCTTTTGAATCCTTGGCAATCTTGAACCGTCCCCATTTCTTGAGTTGCTGCAGTGCTTCCTGGCGGACGGCAGAATCCCCGATCTGATCTTCGAAATAGACAGATTTGGCTGAGCGAATTTGAGCTTTTGCGTCGGTTGGTCCCTTCGATTGAGCTGCGGAACAGAGTACAGGTATTGCGAGAGCAAAAGCTGCGACCTGCAGATGGCACTTCATAAACATCCGAGTAAGTTTCTTGAGAGTACATCGAGAGCGGCACGCCTTCAAGGCTTCGTCGGCGTAGAATTGGGCTGTCCGCTAGGGTGCGAAAAATTCCCAAGATCGGACGGGACTCACGAAATGCGATCCTCTGGCTTTTGGATAAGTCGTTCAATCTCATCACTTGTAAGGATTTGGAAACAGGTATTCTGCGTGCTACTTTCAACCCGTAAAGCGTTCGGAGGTGGGGCGATGCGATCGCTTTGGGAAGATATAGCGCACGCGCTGCGGCTGTTTGTGAAGTCGCCAGGCTTCACGGCTGTGGCGGTGCTGACGATTGCGCTGGGCATCGGCGCGAACAGCACGATTTTCAGCTGGATCAATTCGACGATGCTGAATCCGATTCCCGGAATGAAAGGCAGCGGCGAAGTGGTGTCGCTGAGCTTGGGCGGGACGTCGTTCGATCCGCGGCCATTTTCCTATCCCGACTATCTCGACCTGCGCGAGCACAACAAAAGTTTCTCGGGGCTGATTGCAGCCGATCTGCGTTCGCTGAATTTAACCGGCAACAAAGCGCCTCAGCGGGTGTGGAGCACGATGTGCTCCGCGAACTATTTCGATGTGCTGGGCGTGCGACCGATGCTGGGGCGCGGATTTCTTCCGGCGGAAGATACGAAGGCGGGAAGTTCGCCGGTGGCGGTGATCAGCTACCGATTATGGCAAACGCGCTATGGCGGCGATCCGAATATCGTCGGACAGACGATCAGCCTCAACAAATTGCCGTTCACGGTGATCGGCGTCACTCCGCCCGTTTTTCAGGGAACTCAAACCGGCCTGCGGACTGACTTGTGGGTTCCGCTTCTCGGTGGCGAGCAGCTTATCTCCACCAGGAATCTGATCGAACAGCGAGACGCGATGTGGTTGATGGTGCTTGGACGCCTGCGCTCGGGCGTCACCGCGCAACAAGGACAGGCGGAATTGAACACGCTGATGGAGCAGCTCGTGACTCAGTATCCGGAAGCGCATCACGGGCGCAACGACGTGAAGGCTTTTCCGCTCTGGCGCGCTCCTTATGGCGCGAACGGCTACCTGTATCTTTTGCTGCCGACTCTGATGGCGATCTCAGGTGTGGTGCTGTTGCTGGCGTGCGCAAACGTGGCGAATTTGCTGCTGGTGCGATCGGTGGCGCGGCGGCGCGAGATGGCGATTCGGATGGCGATTGGGGCGAGCCGTTGGCGGCTGGTGCGGCAACTATTGATTGAAAGCCTGGTGCTGTCGCTTGCGGGCGGCGCACTGGCGATGCTGATCACCACGTGGTCCGCCGGTACATTCGGATCGTTCATTCCGCCTACGAGTATTCCCGTTTTTATGGACGTGCACGTGGATCGAGTGGTGCTGCTCGTGACGCTCGTTGTATCTATGCTGACCGGCGTGATTTTTGGGATTTTGCCGGCGCTGCGCTCGTCGAATCTGGCGCCGGTGGCTGTGCTGAAGGAAGACTCGGGGAGCGCGTCGGGCGGCCGCAACAAGGCGCGGCTTTCCAGCGCGCTGGTGGTGATGCAGATGGCGCTTTCACTTTTGCTGCTGGTGTGTGCGGGGCTTTTCATTCGAAGTTTTGAGAATGCGCAGCGCGCCGACATGGGATTTAATCCCGAGCACGTACTGCTCGGCTCCGTCGATCTTTTTTCCGCGGGTTACACGAAGGAACAGGGCATCGAATTTGACCGGCAGCTTCTGGCGAAGCTTGCCGCGGTGCCGGGCGTGCAGTCGGTAAGCATGGCGAGCTGGGTTCCGCTGGGATTCGAACTGAGTTCTTCGATAACGCAGCCGGAAGGCTACGTGGCGCAGCCTCATGAATCCATGGACGTCCCGAACGCAAACGTGGGACCAGATTATTTGCGAACGATGCAGATTCCGATGATCGAAGGTCGCGAGTTCACGCCGGAAGATAAGGAAGGCTCGCAGCCGGTGGTGGTGGTGAATCAGGAGTTCGTGCGGCGTTATTGGCCGGGGCAGAACGCGATTGGGAAAAAGTTGAACGCTGATGGGATGAATTTTACGGTGGTCGGCGTGGCGCGGAATAGCGACTACAACAACCTGCATGAGGCGGCCGAACCGTTTTTCTTTGTGCCGATCTATCAGGACTACGCGCGCGGGCCGATCTTTCATTTGCGGGTGGCGGGTGATCCGCTTACATATACCGGGGCGCTCGAAAAAGCAGTGCACGAGATGAATGCGGATATGCCAGTGCTGGATGAAGCTGCGCTGGCTACGCGGGTACAGGTCGCGAGCACCGGGTCGCGAATTGCGGGGACTTTCGTCGGAGCGTTTGGTCTGCTCGCGCTGGTGCTGGCGGCGGTGGGAATCTACGGCGTGATTGCCTACACAACCCGCGAGCGCACGCGCGAAATCGGGATTCGCCTTGCGCTCGGCGCGCAGCGGGGCGACGTGCTGAAGCTCGTGCTCGTGCAAGCACTGCAGATGACTTTGGCAGGGCTCGCGCTTGGATGCGTGCTGGCGCTTGTCTCGACGCGCTTCTTGCAATCGACGCTGTTCGGCGTGACGGCGACGGACGCGGTTACCTATGTGACTGTTGCGGTGCTACTGGCCGTCGTCGCGATGGCAGCCTGCTGGATTCCGGCGTGGCGGGCGATGCGCGTGGATCCAATGGTCGCGCTGAGGTATCAGTAAGCGCCGAACGACCCAAACTCGAAATCAAATCTGCCGGGCTGAAGCCCGGCGCTACAAGAACGAGACGCTACTGAACCGGATTCGAGTAGCCGGCGTCGCGGGGATCAATCGGTTTGCGGCCGGCGAAGCCTTCGTCTTGGCGGTGGTAGAAGCGGATGCGATCCTCGCCGAGTTTCCAGCAGAGGTAGACCTCGTCGCCATTGATGCGCGCGGGAAAATCGAGCAGGCCCACGTTGAGGTCTTTCACCACGCAGCCGGTTTCCTGGATTCGGTCGAGCGCGGACTGCACGCTTTGCTGCGTTCGATTGAATTCCACGCGAATTTTGGCGACCTTTTCGTAGTGTATGAGCATGCCGCCGGAACGCGAAATTCGTTCCGCGATGTCGCGCAACTGCTCCTCGACCTCTTCCATCTTGCGGCGGGATTCCATGGCTTCGATCAGGACGGGTTCGAGCTGGACGCGGAGCCGCTCGGCCTCGGTTAGCGAGAAAATCTTCTGTTCGTCATCTGCCATGTCGAACTGACTCCCAAATCGAATGTTTTGCTTATGGATATTGTGCGCGAGTGGGCTGCCGAGGGCAAATTAAAAGCGCGCGGACAAGCAGGCAGGCGTGGCCCCTAGCCGCCGATGAAGACCATCGTGCGTGACGGGGGCACGAAACCGGGATCGTTGATGCGATGGCCTTTTTCCTTTTGCATTACGACTGAACGGATTTCATCGGCAATGTCTTCATCGCTGGCGCCGCCGCGCAGCAGGAATTTCAGGTCGTGATCGTCTTTGCTGAATAGGCAGGTGCGGAGTTTCCCGTCAGCGGTGAGGCGGATACGCGAGCAGTGGCCGCAGAAAGGCTGCGTGACGGGCGCGATCAGGCCGATCTCGCCTGGGCCATCGACGAACTTGTATTTGCGCGCGGTTTCGCTTTTTTCGTGCTCGATTTCGACGAGCGGCCAGCCCGCGTGAATGCGGCGATAGACTTCGGCGGCGGGAACCATCGTGTCGCGAGTCCAGGCGCGATCGGCATCGAGGGGCATGAATTCGATGAAGCGCATGATCAAGTCGCGTTCGCGCGCAAATTCGGCGAACGCTTCCACTTCGTCGTCGTTCAGGCCGCGCACCAACACGGCGTTCACTTTTACGGGGCGCAGGCGTGAGGCTTGCGCGGCGTCAATACCGGCCATCACTGCGTCGAATGTTTTCGTGCGCGTCACGCGCTCGAATTTCTCGCGGTTGAGCGAATCCAGGCTGATGTTGATGCGGTCGAGACCGGCGGCGAGCAGCGCGTCGAGGCGCTCGGCGAGCAGGTGGCCGTTGGTAGTGATCGAGAGATCGCGCGCGCCGATGGCTTTCAGCCGGGCGATGAAATCTTCGACACCCGGGCGCACCAGCGGTTCTCCGCCCGTGACGCGCACTTTGCGAATGCCCATGCCGACGAGAATGCGCGCGAGGCGCTCGAACTCGTCCCACTCAAGCAGCTCGTGGTGCGGCATGTGGTTCTCGGGATCGGCCGAGCGGCAGTAGACGCAGCGGAAATTGCAGCGGTCGGTGACGGAGATGCGCAGGTCGGTGATTTGGCGGCCGAATTTGTCGAAGAGGGACATTGTTCAGTGAGCGCGGCTCGCGTTCACGTTCGTCACGCGTCGCCGTTCATGTCATCCTGACGAGGGCGCTGTTCAGCCCGACGAAGGATCTCAACGTAAGTTGCCGAAAACAAAAAACCCAAATCCGCGATTGGATTTGGGCGAAAGGCCGAGGTCGCGCATCGCGAGCCTCAGACCGTCTCCTTTCCAAAACGCGGCATCAAATTCCGCGAAGGGAGGCGCAAGCGTTTCCGCTCGAACCCTCGCCCTCTGCAATCGCAGAGGAGTCGTCCTCCAAGCCCTAGGATTTCTCTCCTTTAGGCTCTGAGGATCGGAGCAACAAGCCGATTCTACGCCCGCGTGCGGACTCTAGCAAATATCATTACAACCCGTCCGGAAGTAAAATGCGCGGCGATGCTCCTTCTCACGAAACCGTCATCTCAAAGAATTCGTGAGTTTATACTCGCGCAAGAGAAAGAGACCTTCTCATACCCTGAGGTCGGGGCATCCCGCGCTCAGCGGCTCAGTGGATACACCGTCGATCACAACCGAGTTCAGCTCGGCAAAGGTGCGGATACATTTGAGCGCGCAAAACGCGCTGTGGACACCTGGAAAATGTTCGACATTCCCTGGCTCGAACTCTGCTGGCCAGATTCCCCGATTGAAGCAGGAACAACTGTCGCCGTTCTGGTATCGCATTTTAAATTCTGGTCGCTCAATGCGTGCCGAGTTGTGTATGTGATGCAAGAAAGACACGCGACTGAGACGTACGGCTTCGCCTACGGGACACTACACCAACACGGAGAGATGGGTGAGGAGCGATTCATAGTCGAATTCAACCCCACGGATCAATCGGTGTGGTACGACATCTATGCGTTCTCGCGGCCGCACTTTCTGCCGCGCTTGGTCTATCCGTTCACACGAATGTTGCAAAAACGATTCGCGCGAGATTCACTGCGAGCAATGTTGAAGGCTGCAAGTTAGTCACCAAAGCCTGCCCTGCGTCTGCTGCAGTGAATTGGTTGTGGTAAAGTGGCGCACCGATGCGCATCTTCGTTCTGGGGGCGGGCGGTACAGGCTCGTTGCTGGCCCATCTGCTGACGCGCCAAGGGCACACCGTCTGGTGCGGCGATCGCGACATCACCCGCGCGCAACGCTTCCTTGGCAAAAAGAGCACGATCGAAGTCGTCGAGACGAACGCGCGCAATCTCTGGTCCATCGTGCGCGCGGCTCGCGGCGCAAATTTGATCGTCAACGCCTCCCCTGCCGTCTTCAACGAAATCATTCTGCGCGCTGCGCTGCGCCTGGGCATCCATTACATGGATTTGAACGCGCATCTCACGCGTTCGCCTTTCAAGCCCGAGCAGTACCGCTATCACAAGCGCTTCGTCGCGAAGAATCGCACGGCGCTGATCTGCGCAGGTGTTGCGCCGGGCCTTACGAACCTGCTCGCCAAACGCGGTAGCGAGCTGCTCGACAGCTCCGATGAGATTCATTTCCGCCTCTTCGAGAGCACGGAAAGCAAAGATCCAATTTCCACCTGGTCGGCCGATGGCGTGTACGACGCGGCGATTTCCAATCCGCGCATCTACCGCCACGGAAAATTCGCGATGGTACGGCGTTTCGCCGAACGCGAGAAATTCCGATTCCCTGCCCCAATCGGCGAGACCACTGTGTACTTGGCAGCCCAGGACGAAGTTTGCCTGACGCCCCGCGATACTCATGTGCGCGACGTGGACGCCAAAATCGGCGGCAACGATTTCGACCGTTTGTATCGCTGGTTCCGGCAAGGACGACTGAACCGCTCGCAGGGCATGGTGCACAAGCGCTTTCCGAAAGTGCCGACGCCGAAAGCGGTAGCGAAATTGATTCGTCGTGGCATCCTGGAGAACGCGCGATTCGCAGCGGCGGTGCTGGTACGCGGCGCCAAAGACGACCAGCCGCTCCTCGTGCGCTGGGATGCGAGCTTCCCGACGCTGTACCAAATTCGCCAGCGCGGGATGATTTCAACACCGATTTCATATGCCACCGCGCATATGGCTGCTTTATTCGTGAAGAATTTTCCGCGCGATTCAGCAGGAGTTATCAGTCCCTCGGAGTTGCCGCTGGAGAAGCGCCGCGCGATTCTCGCGGCCGTGAAGTCGCAGGATATCCGGCTCGCCCTGAAGATCACGAAATTGAAGAAAAACGATGAGGACGAAGAACTCTAGCACCGCCGTATGTAGCGCCGGTCTTCAGACCGGCAGGGTTGCTTAACGCATGAAGACGACGCGAACCGGCTGCGTTCACCTCGACCAATGATAAAAGACGGCCCTCTGGACTTCCGGCGCAAATCTGTCCGGCTACCGGGCGAAGATTACCGCGGCCTGAAACGGGTCTTCTTCACCTTTTGCTGCGATCATCGCCGCCCATACTTTTCAAACGCCACCTCTGCCGAATGGGTGCTGCAGAAATTCTTAGAGCAAGCGCAGGCACACTCATCGCTCGCGCATGCATGGTGCGTAATGCCGGATCATATGCACGTCTTCATCGAGGGAATTTTAGAAACCTGCGATGCGCTGCGGTTCGCGCACGATTTCAAACAGCGAACCGGCTTCGAGTGGAAAACAAAACACAAGAACCGGTTGTGGCAACCACGATTCTACGACCACATTGCGCGTTCTTCAGTGGCCACCGAGAGAATCGTCTTTTATATCTGGTCGAACCCGGTGCGAAAGGGGATGTGCACGAATTTTCTCGAATATCCGTATTCGGGATCGGCAACAGTGCCGTTCAAGCGGCCGGCGAGCGTGACGGTTTGGGTCCCTCCGTGGCGGGAGGGAGCAACTTCCAAGTCGACCCCTGCCGGTCTGAAGACCGGCGCTACAAAACCCTGAGGCGCTTAGAACGGATTGGTCAATGGCTTCAACAACCCGAAATCGATCAGCCCGTTCGCCACAAACTGCACCGCGAGCGCGACCAGCAGCAGACCCATCATGCGCGTCAGGATGCGGATTCCCGTTTGGCCCATGTAACGCTGCACGCTTCCTGCGGCGCTCAGAATCAGGAACGACGCAAATGCGGTAGCAATGATCGTGGAATAAATCACCACATGCTGCCAAATCGAATGTGATTCGCCGACCAGCACCATCACCGTTGAAATGGCTCCCGGTCCCGCCAGCATGGGCATTCCCAGCGGAATAATGCTCGCGTCACGCTTACTCACACTTTCCTCGGCTTCCGCCGGCGTGGCTTTCGTGCTCGACTGGCGCGCCTGCAGCATGTCCAGGCCGATTTGCAGCAGGATGATCCCACCGGCGATTTTGAAAGCGGGAAGCGTGATGCCGAACATCTTGAAGATCAAGCTTCCGGCCACCGCAAACGTGGCAAGTACGATCGCGCAGGTCCACGCGGAACGTCGCGCGATCCAGCGGCGCTCTTGCGGTGGTGAATCGGAAGTGACGGCGAGGAAAAGCGGAATCACGGTGAACGGATCGACCAGAAAGAAGATTGAGGTGGCCGCGAGCAGCGCGAATTCTAGAACCTGGGTGACGGATGCGGGCATGTGCGGCATCAGGACGCCAAACTTAACACGTTTACGCGCTCTGGGCACCGTTGGAACCTCATGGCTACTTGATCGAAGCGGGCCAGTACACGCCAGCGGCGATCGAGCGGTTTGCAACTTTCACCGACTAACGCAAATTCTCCTGCTAACAATGCCGCAACTTCTCTCGTCCATAGAGCCATAGGAATAATCGCGTCTGCCGCATCACGGGGCGCGCAATCGTGAGGCACCCGTGCTCTCATTCGTCCAAGACCTGCGCTATGCGTTCCGAATGTTGCTGAAGAGCCCTGGGTTCACGATTGTTGCGGTGCTGACGCTCGCGCTCGGGATTGGCGCCAATGTTGCAACTTTCAGCGTGGTCTACGCCGTCCTGCTGCGCCCCTTGCCATTTCCGCATTCCGAACAGCTCGTGCGCGTCTTCGACGACCTTCGTGGCCCGAACGAACAGGATGTGGGCTTGTCCGCACCGGAGATTTGGGACTTACAGGAGCGGTCCGGCGTGTTCCAGGAAATTTCGGCCGTGGCGCCGAGCAATTCGGCGGTCGGCGGCGGAGATCGAACGGTCCGCGCTGAGAGTCTCGTAACAAGTCCCGACTATTTCACACTGCTGGGAGTGAAGCAGCAACTTGGCCGCGTCTACACGCAGCAGGATGCTGCCCAGGGATTCCTCGAGCCGGTGGTTATCAGCGACGGCTTTTGGCGCCGCAACTACGGTTCGGATCCAAACATCATCGGCCGGAAAATGCGCCTTGATAGCGACCTGTACACAATCGTCGGGGTGATGCCGCCAGGCTTTAGGCATCCTGGCCGGACGCTAAATACCGACGTGGAAGTCTGGCTCGCCACTGGATTCAACGGTCTACCATTTCCTGTGCCGCCCGTGCGGTCACAGAGAATAATTCCGGGCGCCATTGCGCGCTTGAGACCCGGACTGACCGTGGCGCAGGCACAATCGCAGCTCGATGCCTACATATCGCGACTTAGCCGGGAATATCCCACCGAATACCCTGCTGCCGCCATGTGGGCGGTGCGGCTCGTCCCGGTAAAAGAAGATCTGGTGGGGCCGCAGCGGACGGAGTTGCTCATTCTTTTCGGCGCGGTGGGATTTGTGCTGCTGATCGCGTGCGTGAATATTGCGAACCTTCTTCTCGCGCGCTCTTCCGGACGTCGCCGCGAAATTGCCATTCGGTTGGTGATGGGCGCAAGCCGTGCACGCCTGGCGGCACAACTGTTGACCGAGAGCACGCTGTTAGCGGTCATTTCCGGCGTGGTCGCTATTGTCACAGTTCTCTTCTTGAAGAATGCGATCGTAAGCCTCGCCCCCGCGGATATTCCTCGGCTCAACGAGATTGACGTCAGCGGCAAGGTGCTTTTTTTTGCTTTCCTGATCTCGATAGTCACAGGCGTCCTATTCGGCTTGGCGCCGGCGCTTCAAACTACGAATCCAAACCAGATTGAGAATCTGAGGGAAGGCGGCCGCGGATCGGGCGCCGGCAGACGCCACACCCGACTGTCACGTGTCCTCGTGGTGTCGGAGATAGCGTTCTCGATTGTTTTGTTGGCAGGGGCCGGGCTGCTGCTGCGAAGTTTCTGGCGTGTGCTCGAAGTGCGTCCCGGATTCAATCCCAGCCATCTGACGACGGTTCAAATCTGGATTCCAGTGGCCAACGATCCGGCGAACGATCCCTATGCCGCCGAAGAGAAACGTGCCGCTTTTCTTCAGGAGGTCTATCGCCGCGTCTCTGTGCTGCCGGGTGTTGACCAAACCACAATTTCAGGTAACGACACTCTGCCCATGAACTCAGGGAGAAACTACTCTCCCTTTTCCATTCAAGGGCGCCCGGATGATTCCGAACGCAGCCCCACTGCGGACATCGCGGTAGTCGATACCCAATATTTTCGCACCATGGAAGTTCCCCTGATCGCCGGCCGAAATTTTACCGCCTCAGATACGAACAAGACTGCCGAGACAGCGGGCGTGATCGACCAAACTCTCGCGCGGCGATATTGGCCGGATCAGAATCCGCTAGGACAACAAATTAAGTTTGGATTCGGAGCAGGTATCCAGGGCGTGAAGATCGTCGGCGTTGTGGGCGATATCAAGTCGGACGGTTTTGACGCGGCCAGCGTTCCGCACATTTATGTTGCTCTCGGGCAGTTTGCGCCCGTGAACGCGGTGGTTTTTCTCCGCAGCCGCGGCGACGTGGAACATCTCGGGGAGGCCGTGCGGCAAGTGGTGGAAAGCGTCGATCCCAACGTTCCCGTGCACAGCATCAGCTCGATGGATGAAATCATCGCCCGATCCCTGGCTGACCGGCGCTTTGCGCTCGAGCTTCTGGGTGTGTTTGCCGCAGTCGCGCTTCTGCTCGCCGCTATCGGCATTTACGGCGTGATGGCCTACTCCTTCAGCCAGCGCACGCATGAAGTGGGAATTCGCATGGCGCTGGGCGCCCAGCGTCTCGATATTCTCCGCATGGCGCTGGGAGAAGGCATGCGAATCGTTATAATCGGACTGGCTTCAGGCCTCGTCGGAGCTGCGATCGTGACGCGAATTTTTCGCTCCATGCTCTTCAACGTTGCGCCGGCCGATCCAACTACCTATTTTGCTGTTTCAGCTATTCTTGCCAGCGTCGCACTCTTCGCCTGCTACATTCCGGCGCGCCGGGCAACCCGCGTGGATCCTCTCGTCGCGCTGCGCGAAGAATGAAGCGCGCTAGACCGCATCTACTAAACTCCAACCAGCGTCACCACGCTTGATCATCAGCCGATTGGCTTGAAGCTAGGGTCGGGTCTTTGTTACAAAGGATAGGGAGCCGCCACCCTCTCCTGCGTACGAACCGCGCATGCTTCATGTCGCGTCGAACGCTAGCAAGCCGATCGTATCGAATGACACCTGCCTCAATCTTCATTGAGCTGAAACTGACGAATCGAGCGCCCCAAGGAGACATTCATGGCCGAAGCTGAGCGTTACGACGCACTTATCATTGGAAGCGGCGAAGCTGGAAAGCACATTGGATGGACGATGGCCCAGATGGGCCATCGCACGGCAGTTGTCGAACGCAAACTGATCGGCGGCTCATGCCCGAATATCGCCTGCCTCCCGAGCAAGAACATCGTCCACAGCGCAAAAGTAGCATCGTTCGCTCGTCGCGCGGCTGAATTCGGGCTTGAACTCGGATCGTTCAAAATTGATATGGCGGGCGTCCAGCGCCGCAAACGAAAAATGGTCGAAGAGGAGATTCAAGGCCATCTGAATCTTTACAAGGCAAGCGGCGCAGAATTGATCATGGGATCGGCGCGTTTCATAGCCCCTCGAACGGTTGAGGTTTCTCTCAACGATGGAGGCACGCGCGTGATCGCCGGCAACCGCGTGTTCCTCAATTTAGGCTCGCGCGCGGTTATCCCTGATGTGCCCGGAGCCGCCGCCGCAAAACCGATGACGCACATTCAGCTCCTGGATCTCGACCGTCTGCCGCAGCACCTCATCGTCATCGGCGGAGGTTACGTTGGGCTTGAACTGTCGCAAGCCATGCGGCGTTTCGGTTCGCGAGTCACGTTAATCGAAAGAAGCCCTCAGATCGCCAGCCAGGAGGATGCCGACGTAAGCGCCGCGATGCTGGAGCTGTTTCACGACGAGGGAATCGAAGTGCTGCTCGGAACGGAAGTTATCCGCGTCGAAGGGCTTTCCGGCCAGCAGGTTCGAGTTCACGTGAAAGACGCAAACGGCGAGCGCGTGATCGAAGGAAGCGATCTTCTCGTCGCTGTTGGCCGCGTCCCCAACACTCAGGAAATCGGGCTCGATAAGACCGGAGTGGAGCTGGACGCGCGTGGCTACATAAGAGTCAACGAACGCCTGGAAACGACGGCTCCGAACATCTGGGCGGTGGGCGATTGTGCCGGCAGCCCGCAATTCACTCACGTGGCCTTCGACGATTTCCGCGTGATTCGCGACAACCTCAACGGAGGAAATCGCACAACTCTGAATCGCTTGATCCCCTACTGCATCTTCACCGATCCGGAGCTTGCGCGCATTGGATTGAACGAGGCGCAAGCGAAAAGCCGCGGCGTCGAATATCGCGTGGTGAAGATACCTATGGCCATAGTCTTCCGGGCTGAGACTCTATCGGAACCACGCGGCTTCCTGAAGATGCTGATCGAAAAGGATAGCGATCGCATTCTCGGAATCACAGTATTCGGCGCGGAGGCCAGCGAGCCGATGGCAACCGTTCAAACCGCAATGCTGGCGGGCTTGCCGTACACCGCGCTTCGCGATGCGATCTTTGCTCATCCCACGGCGGCTGAAGGGTTAGTGCGGCTGCTGGCAATCGCACCCGCGAGAGCATCGCACCAGGCCGCCTGAAATATTGGTGCCCGCGATGAATTCAGCCTAAGGTCGGAGAGAGGCTTACCGGGGTTCTCGCATTTTCAGGTCGAGGACAATACGGACCTCGTTGATCTTCTCTGGAGTTTCATAGCGCGGGCCGGAATAATCGAGGCCGGAAGTGGAACCGTCAGCAACCCGCTTGCGAGGCTTGGTCTCGATCACATTGCCCGTGCAAACGGCGCCGTGATAATCGCGCATGCTGATCGAATAATTCGGCATGTAGCAGTTGCGATCCTCCACGAGTGTCGGCCACACTGAGTTCGACAGCCAAAACCGCATAGCGGGCAAATCTTCGAGCGGAATTTTGCCGTGACCCAGAATTTCCATCCAGCCCACTTTCTGGCCATAGGCAATTTCCGAAGGAGACTTGTCGAAGGTAAGAGTGACTGTGCGCGTGGCGCTCTTGATGACGGGCGTGATGACAGTAGGTCCGCTGTAGGCAATATTCCAGTCCGACGGCGCTTCACGCTCGATGTAGCTGATGGTGACATCGCCGGTCAGCTGAAGTTCGCCGCTTTGGTCGCGGACGGCAGACTTCGATTGGAAGCTCATTACGGTGTAGCGGGAGAGCGGGGCATAAGCGCCGGTGCGCAGCGTGCCGTGAGGTTCGAGAAGCGCATCGCCCTGGTCGGCGGGGATTATATTGAGCCGGAGCGAAAACTTGGACGGATCGGCAGAGTCCAGCTCCACGGTGCCGGCGGCGATCGCGACAGCTATGTTGATCCCGGGATCGCCATCACCGGACTGCGCGAGAAAAATGCTGGCGGTAGAGTGTCCCGCATCAATTTGCCATTTCGCGTTCTGCGCAGAGACGCTCGCCACAGCGAGCACGGTGACCACGGCGAAACCCAGCAGGAGCAGCAAATGCGCGGCGGATTTCATCGGAACTTCCAATTCGCGTTTCTGGATCTGATCGTACGCCTGTCGCGCGCTCGACACAACGAAGCTGGGCGCTGAATCTAACTGGCCCGCGACTTCTTCTGCTCCTTGTTCGGCTTTGCTACGGTTCGCAGAAGGTCTCGTTTCGAGGATTCTCTCGAAAGGCTCGTCTTCAACGCGGACATCAGATCGACGACGTTCTCGCGTTTCACACGCGGCATCACCGCCAGCTTCTTCCCGCTCCGTTTCGCTTCGATCAGCCGCTCTAACTCTTGCCTGTAAGTGTCAACGTACTGGCTCGGCTCAAACGGCGCGGCCAGCGTATCGATCAGTTGCATCGCCAACTTCGATTCCGCATCCTTGAGTTCGGACTTTCGCGGCTGCGCACCGGCGGCCCGTACCTCATTCTCGTAGAACATGGTGTGCAGCGTGAAGCCGCTCTCCAGCGCCCGAATGATCACAATATTTTCGCGCCCGAACATCGTCACCTTGGCGATGGCGGCGTATCCGGTCTTCCGCATCGCGTCAAGCAGCAGGTCATAAGCTCGCACGCCACTTTCTTCAGGCTTGGCGTAATAAGAGCTTTCAAAATAGACAGGATCAATCTCCTCGCTCTTCACAAAGCTGAGAATTTCCATCGTTCGTGCCGACTCGGGTTCGATCTCTTCCAGCTCCTCTTTCGTGAACAGGAGATATTGACCCTTTTCGTGCTCGTAACCTTTCACCACCTCCGAGCGATCCACGAACTTTTCGCACGTGGGGCAATAGGTCGGCTGCTTGATCCGGCTGCCGCACGGCGAGTGAATCTGATTGAAGCTGATTCTTTCGGACCGGGCCGCAGGTTCGAGAGAAATCGGAATCGACACAAGTCCGAAAGCAAGGAAACCCTTCCACGCAGCAGCCATCTATGCGCCTCCAAAGACGGCCATCATAGTTCAGAGCAAACGCAACCAAAAGCGATTTCCTGTCATAAGGGGAGCCTCTCCATCTCGTCTGGCAACCCCCGGTGACCGGATACAATCTCAGCCGCAGCACCTTCACGAACGAGGCTCTAATGCCGTCATCGACGAATTTCTGGATGTGTGTTGCCGGCCTTGTTTATCTTGTCGCCGGCGTTTTTGTAATTCGGAAGGAAATCAGCGCGGCTCGCGGCTGGGAGAAGCTCATCGCCTTGGGCTGCGTCTTCTTCGCCGTTCCTCTCGCCATGTTCGCGCCCGAACATTTCCGCGGCCCTGAGTTTGTCAAGAATTCGGTCCCAACCTGGATGCCGGTGCGCTGGTTCTGGCCGTACTTTGTCGGATGCGCGCTGCTCGCGGCAGCCACCAGTCTTACTCTGAGGAAATGCGTACGCTTGTCGTCCACCCTACTCGCATTGATGTTCTCTCTATTCGTCTGCCTGATCTACATACCGTCTGCGCTGGAGAACCCCACAGAACGGTTCGCTTGGTCACTCCTGCTGAGAGACCTCTCATTTGCCGCAGGCGCATGGGCTCTTGCCGGACTCTACAGTCGCGCCTCGTCGCCGCAACAATCGAAATGGATGATTTTATTTGGGCGCATCGCCATAGCGATCGCTGCCATCTTTTTCGGCGTACAACATTTCCTCCATCCGGAGTTTGCGCCCGGCATTCCTCTGCCCATGACGACGCCATCATGGGTTCCATTCCCCAGCCTATGGGCATACCTCGCAGGAGCAATCCTGCTGGCCGCCGGCATCGCCCTAGCTCTGAACAAAAAACCGCGGATAGCCGCAACCTCGATTGGCGCATTAATGACCGCCCTCACCGTATTCCTATATCTGCCTGTTTTGCTCCTCGCCCGCGGCGAGTCAGAGGTCATCGTAGGCTTGAACTACGTCGCGGACACGTCGCTCTTCGCCGGAGCTGCGCTCCTGCTGGCATCCGCCTTGCCGCGCAATCCCACCCGCGTGGAGAAAACGTAGCTTCCACTTCTCGAAGATCGAGCAGTTTTCGCCCTCTACTAACCAGCCATCTCAGAACGAGATGTGGCGACAATTCAAGGTTTCTACAATCTCTACAGGCAGCACGGGGCAACCTCCAGATCCGGCGAAGACAACCCCCGAAACTCGCGCGCTACCGGGCTATTCCGTTAGGATGCTCACTTACTCATTTGCACGCCAATCACTTCGCCGCTGACGATGATCTCTACTCGCCGGTTTTGCTTTCTTCCGGCAACGGTATTGTTATCGGCGATCGGGTCAGCTTGGCCGAGTCCTTTGGACGTGATGGTGTCTGCCGATAATCCCTGCGAGATCAGGAACTGCCGTACCGTATCTGCTCGCTGTTGAGAAAGCTTCATATTGAACTCGGGCGTCCCGGTGTTGTCTGTGTACCCCTCAATCGTGAGATTCAGTCCTGGATGCGCTTGAATGATGCCGGAGAGCTTGGCCAGTTTCAGCTGTGCGTCCGCGTTCAACTCGTATTTCCCTAGCTCGAATAGCACGTCGGCCATATTCACCACCAGGCCGCGCGGCGTGTCTGTTGTTTGCAGGACATCGTTGAGCTGCTGCAGGAGTTGTGCACGCAATGCCGCCGTAGCCGCTTGGGCGCGAGCTGCCTGTTCTTTGGCTGCTTCTTCCCTGGCCCGCAAAGCCGCTTGTTTCGCCTTCGCTTCCGATGCCGCGGCCGCAGCTTCCGCGCTCATTTGTGCTTCCTTGGCTGCAGTCAGCTCCGCTTGGCGCTTCGCTTCCGCAGCTGCTTCCGCGTCTGCTTGCGCTTTGGCCTGTGCGGCCGCCGCTGCGGCTGCCGCTTCTTTTTCTTTCTGGATGCGCTCCGCCGTTTCTCTTCGCACGGCGAGGGCCCGGGCATCCTCAGCAAATTGGATCGTCTGGCGAGCTGCTGAAATCACCTTATTCTTGCCGGAGTCTTGGGCGAGCACATTTTCCGCCGATTGCAAGCTGGATTGTGCTTTCGAGAAGACTTCAGGGGCATACTGGTCGGCTCCCCGCGACTTCGCGATCTCCACAGCATTTCGCGCTTCGTACATCTCGAGCGGCACCTTCTTCAAGTCCGGCTTCAGCGCCAGTGGGTTTCCCTGCTTGGTGTACTCGTTGCGTCTCATCAGCTTGAAGCTGTTGTCGGGGTAGATTTTGCCCTTGGTATTCTTGCGTGTCTCGTTGGTTAGAATGATGAGTTCACTGGGAATGCGTACCGCGTAATACGGTTCAGCGGTGACGATCAAGGCAAAGGTTTGTGACTGGGCTTTGACCGTCAGCTTTCCCTCACCGTTCTGATCGATGGGGATTTCTCCAAGGTTGGTGGTGGTTCCGTCGGGCGTCACCGTCCACAATACATAGGTAAGAAATTCGGCGCCCAACGCGGTTGGTTGTGGCATCCCCGCTACCTTTAACTCGACACCCGTTCCGGCCGCTTTCGCTTCGACCTTCGCTTCACCGCTTGCCTGGGGTGCTGTCGGCGTTCCCGCCATGGTGACCTTGGTCCCGCCGCCGCCGACGGGATAACCGATCGCGGCCACGGTGCCACTGATCACGTTTGCTGTCGGTTCCGGTTGCTGAGTCTGAGCTGCGCAGGTTGCTGCCGTCAAAATTACCCATACCAATGGTAGAATCGTCTGTCTTTTGCGTTTCATTTTTTTCTCCGCTCTCAAAAAAATCCAAGTTTCGATTTCCACTTCACCGGGGCCCTGCCCGCCTTAGGGCTCTCAAGCCTCGATTGAAGAAGGATGGAGGCGACATCATCATGGGAATGCTACGCGTCTGGCCCCACTCGGGGACGAGGCGCCCCATGTCCGCACAAGTTACTCCGGCTGGACGACAAGTTACCTCGGCTGGAATTGATTGGAACTGTCAAAAATAACAGGGTGACGAAATCTCCTGGCCAAAGGCCTTTTAGCGGAACTGGCTGCGAATAAGCGTTCAAAGATCCTATGGCTCTCCCTCGCCTCTATTGCCGGGATAGGGGTTAGCAGAGGGCGAAACTGCCCTTTTTTGGAGCGCATGACGATCCCATTCCCCGCATCGCGTTGAACAATTAATTCTAAATACTTTCCAAGATAAATTGACATTGTTTCGGAATTCACTTCAGCGGAACAAATAAAATAGAGTGCAAGAATCGGACTCGTCCGCACACTTTTCTGGCGCAATTCGGCACGCGTATGTGACAGGTTTTCTTTTATCCTCAGGCTCACGTGATCTGTATGGGCCGCACAAGCAGGAAAACCGAGATTCGGGACATATGGGGATGTCGGCGACATCTCCATCTCTTCTGTTCATGAGACAAAACTTCCGGGCGTACCCACGTGTCTGGAAAGTTCCGCTTTATGTTTTCGAGTAATCAAGTCGCCTAGCTCACTGATCGCATACAACTTTCCCCTAAATGTGAACTACCTTCACGCAGTGAAGTTATGAGAGCATGCGCGCAGAACATCGTTCGGTGCTGACCTCTGGGAGCCAGCGCGGCTGTTCGCGCACTAAAGATGAGCACAATAATGCAGTACCGCGTTTTGGAAACTCGGACAATAGCTGGACGCGAGCTGCCATCAGAGGTGCGGATTGGAATTCTTTATAGAGACTAGCGGCAAAGCAACAATCAAAAACAAGCAAACTTTCTCGCACATCGCGCGTTTTCTTGTAAGACCTCTGCCAGATCAGCGGATCGGATACTCGTAGCGCCTTCGTTGTATTCGCGGGTTGAACGAACGGCCAAACAGTAAGACTGCTCGCCGCGTGTGAATAATCCGTGCCCGACGTAATAGACTAACAAATCAAAATTAGATTCGGATCCCTTTCGGTCACCTGAGTCGACGTGTCGCGCTAAAAACGAGGCCACTTCTTCAAGCTTATCTGAGGGTGATTTGCCATCATCGAAAAGTGAACAATATTCCTCTTAGGAATACCGAAATCTTCAAACTCAATTAGGGTATCTATGAAGTCAATCGCAGAATTGTAGAATATTTTTCCGCCAGCGAGCTGGGGAGCCTTGGGAAACCAACTCTGCGCCAAGCACCACTACGAGTGTGGAGCGCTCATTCATTTATTCAAGCTTTGGGACGAAAAGCCTGAGCAATCTTGGCCACGTCTGTGCTCTTCACATTGGTCGCGACCACAGTACCATTGCGGCTAATCTTAATCATAGTTCCGTGCCTTGCGATCCACGTCGCTATTCCGGTAACCGAACTTGCAAAACTCTTGTGAACTCTACCATTCAGACATTTAACCAAGCGTTTTAGAAACGTCCTCCGCTTTCCTTCCTTACCTTTCCAATTTTTGAACTCATCGGTACTGTGCGCGTACTCTCTCATGTGAAAGTACGAGATGTCATAAACCTCTAAAACGTCATGCCACGCCTTCTCGAACTCGATCCACTTGTCCCAGGTCGAGACAAACCCTCCTACTCCGAGACAAATCCCCTCGTCTGGCGAGCCGCTGTCATCTAGAAATACAGAGAATTCCGACATGCGAGTTAGGCAGTTTACTTTTTGCCTCAATTTCTTGTCTTCCGAAATCCCCCCCCCAGTTCTAAGTGCCTGGTTTCTCAGGGAAAACCGTGCGAAATGAGTGCGAAAGTTAACTCATCCATTAGAGTACTTAATCTGATATATCGTTTCGCCATGAACGATGACAATGACATCCCGTATATTGAGGCTGCGGTGGAAATCGCGCGGCAATCCATGTTTGAGTCAGGGTCAGTGAAACCCCTTGTGGGTGCGGTGCTGACGAGGAAAGGGATCGAGCTCGGACGCGCCTGCCGTGGCGAAATAAAACCTGGCGAGCATGCGGAGTACACTCTCTTAAAAAAAAGTTGAAAGACCAGGATGTGACTGGGGGCACCTTATATACCACACTTGAGCCATGCACGAATCGTGGAGAGGGTAAGACTCCGTGCGCCGAGAGAATCATCAGACGTCGGATAAGTCGGGTATTAATCGGTATGCTTGATCCCGATCAGCGGATTTGTGGACGTGGAATTCGTGCCTTGAGAGAAGGTGGGATTGAGGTCCAGCTATTTCCGGTTAGGTATATGAAGAAGGTAGAAGACCAAAATCGCGATTTCATACGAGACCGTGAAGAGAGTGCAAAACGAGCAGAAGAAATATCAAAGGTCGGATTGACATTGTCGAAAATCGAATTGGAACCAGCCACTGGCGATGCATATTACAAGTTCAAATTGCGACTGCATTGGCAAAACGACGGTGATGAATTGCGTCTCGGCCAGCCCAATTGGATTGCCGGTGGCATTCCGATTCAAGGTTCGTTGCTTGGATACAAGTATCAAGCTTGGACGGGGGCAAAATGGGGAGATGAATTCGACGAGCTTACCGTTCGTCCGTCGCAAAAATGTCGAGTATATGTCGGGTTGGATTTTGCGTCCGAATCAGTTGCTTTGGCTGAGCCACTGCTAGACGAAGGACGGCTCGGAACTCTCTCGATTCCAATGACGTTAAAAAACGGGCACAAAGTAGAGTTCTTAGTCCGCCCTCAAAGCTCGCCATACAAACCGAAAGCGTTGCTTGCTGAAGAAAATCAAAGTGGTCGTAAGGCTAAGCGCCTCACCCATTGATTTCTTAGAGAATTTCAACCGATGGTTGCGCCCTAACGAGGGCTTGAGCACGAGCGAGAAAGAAACTTGAATAATCGTTTCATCAACGTGCTGCTCATTGGTTTCCTTTGCTCCCTCGCTGGATCATCCTACGGTGTGGCTCAGTGGCGAATTCCAGGGTATTCAAGCTACCTCGAACTGAGCGATGGGACTGTTCTCTGCGGTACGGAGTATGACAGTTATCACGAAGGGCGAACGGGGAGTGTCTGTGCGGGAGGTCTGTACGATAGCTATCACGAGGGTCGCACCGGTGAGGTCGCCTGCGGTGGTCAGCATGACAGCTACCACGAAGGGCGAACGGGCAATGTCTGTGCGGGAGGTCTGTACGACAGCTATCACGAGGGTCGCACCGGTGAGGTCGCCTGCGGTGGTCAGTCCGACAGCTACCACGAAGGGCGAACGGGCAATGTCTGTGCGGGGGGTCTGTACGAGAGTTATCACGAGAGTCGCACCGGTGAGGTCGCCTGTGGAGGCCGATACAACAGTTATCACAAGAGCCGTACAGGCAATGTTTGCTACGGCGGCCTCTATCGTCTCGCATCGCTTGGAGCGCTTGCCCTGTCACCGTCAGAAGACCCAAATGTTGGAGCGTCGACGCCACACGCAGCCGGAACAATTAAGCTGATGATTTTTGGAGGATCAGACCACAAAGTATATTTGGGTTGTTTAAATTGTTCCGAATATGAGGGCGATTCTGTTTCAAACAAATTCGGAACGAACGGCAGCCCATATTCAGACGAAAGTATCTGGAATCAATTCGGCGATTACGGATCGAAATACTCTTCTGAAAGCGCGTGCAATCCGTACGCCGACGATCCGCCCGTGATTGTTGACCAGAACGGCAAATACTATGGTCGCTTATCGCTCAATGTTTATCACACTGAGTTCGGAGTCGGAGTCAAATTCCACGATTGGCTCAAGAACAAGGTCTGCAGACGATGAGAATGCATTGTCGGACTCGTTGTGGAGGAGAGAATGCGTAAATTTCTCGTCGCGATAGTGCTCGCGAGCATGATGGCAATTACAGGGCTCCAAGCGCAGAGTGGTGATCGTCACAGGATCGGTGCGCTGTGTAATGACGGCTGGAACAGTTCAGCGACAGGCAGCGGCGCGTGCTCTCACCATGGTGGTGTCAGTTGCTGGAAATACAGCGACGGGACGTGCACCAAGCCATAAAAAAATGCGACTCAACCTTGTTGCTGTTACGGTTTGTGCTGGCCGTAGCGGTCGGCGCTATTCGGATTCTTGTAGTGGCCATTCTTGTGATGTGAGTTTGTTTCTCCCGTGTAATGACCACCGTGCGATGCAGTGTGGTGTCCGCCACCGTAATACGGTCGCGAGCCACTAGTATGGTGCGAACCGCTGCTATGGTGCGAACCTCCGCTGTGCTGGGCATATGTGGGGAAGCAAAACAACATCAGACCAAATACCAACAAGAGAGTGTGTTTTTTCAATTTTGTTGCCCCTTCACCTAATTTGAACCTCTGAGTATCCTGACTCGATTCAAGATTTCCTGTCTGTCACTTGCGTCCGGCTTCCGTCGTAAATACTCCTCGTACCATTTGGCGCCATCCATAAAATAATTTTATTTTATGTAACAAATGGCTACATTGTAGGCGGAGGCTGCATCCCTTGGGTCCAGAGCCGCGGCCTTTTGAAAACTCTCGCGCGCAAATTGCCAATTTTCCATCTCGAAGTAAACAGAGCCAACCTCAAACTGCATCCATGAATACTTGCCATCCGACAGGCGAATAGCCTGTTGAAATGAACTCAAAGCTTCTTGGTTCCGATGCAAGCCTTTCAGAGCGGTTCCCAAATCGTCGAATGCGATTGCGTCTGTGGAATCCAGAGCAGTTGCTTCTTTAGCGTGATTCAGAGCTTCCAAATACACGCCTCGATCATTCAGAACTTCGGCGATCTCACGATGTGCTGTGGCTAGTGTACTTTCTGAATTACTCTCACCAGTCCCAGTCTCAATGCATTTTCGGGCCGCGAAAAGAGCCTTGTCGTCATCCGATGAGACCTTGTACGAACGAGCGGCATCACACCAATACTGATAATATCCACCCAGTTCCGCAGCAGTTTGGTACGCCGCACCAGCTTCTCGATACTTGGATTCTTGGCTAAGCCGCTCGGCCTGAGCCCACCAATCGAAGACGTTGACATCACCCGTTCTCGACAATTGGTCAAACCACCGCTGTGATTCCTCGAATTTACCAACGGCAAAACTACACCGTGATAATGCCCGCAGAATCTGGGGCGTGAGGTCAGCATCCGCGTCTCCATAGGAGGCGGTCAGAGCCAGTTGGAACTCGCGAAGTGCTTCCGAATCGGATCCTTGATCCTCTAAGATGTTTGCCATGACAAACAATGCTTTTGAGGATGGGCTACGAGTCTGTGCCAATCCAGACTTCGCCATCTTTTCCGCACGGGCGAGAACAATTCGCTTTTGAGTCTGATCGTTATTCATCCATTCAGCCTTCGAATCAAGCGCTTCAGCCAGCGCCAGATCAGCTTCCGGGGATGACTTTAGATCGACAGCTCTTTGGGCAGCGTCGATAGCGAGATCCCAATCTTGATACAAAGCAGCCTTTGAAAGTCGGAGGAGAATTTCGACATTTGTCCCCGCCTCGGTGAGCGCTTTGTGTAAGAGCCTCACAATCTCCGCAGTGTCCGTTTGCCACGGAGAGTTCACGTCGTTTGAATATTTCTCGTTTTGTCTCCTGTCAGACACTCTCTGTATTTCTTCCAATGTGGCGAGCGCATTTCCGGCTGATGAACCACTCGTTGTAGCAAGTAGTTTTCTTAGGACAGAGACTGGGACTGCAAAGTTCAGGTTTTGACCTTCCCGAAAGGCTCCTACGGCAACCCCGACAACCTCCCCTTCGGAATTAAAAACAGGTCCACCTGAAGAACCGTGAGAGATAGATGCTGTAATTTGGAGTAATTGTCTCCCTTCGATTTCCCTCGAACCAGATACAAGCCCGTGACTGATAGTCTTCTCAAAGCCTTCCGGGTTGCCAATCACATAAACCGTATTTCCGATGTCAGGTAGTTTCTCAGCAAGTATCAAGGGCTTCGCGACAAGCTCGGCATTGATTCCCAACACTGCAAGGTCATTGAATTCATCTATTTTTTCCAGTTTAGTTGGTATCCTCGCGGCCCCAAGCTCGACAAATATCTTGCCCGCATTCGCGACGTGAGCATTTGTTATCACTTTTTGACCCACCACCCAAAATCCTGAGCCTTGCGCGACCACTTCCCCGGTCGGAGACATTGCGTACAACAACAGGACGCTTTTTGCGTTCTCGGCGTATATCTTCCGACCGATTTCGGTATTCTGAGCGAATGCACACATGCAGAGCGCGAGATGTAGGGACAAGATGCCCACGTATTGCGACCGAGGGAGATGCACGGGATTAAGTCTCCGTAGAATTGTCGTGTGGCATAACTTTACTCGCCTTTTCCGAAAGCAGTCAATGTACCAAGATGATAAAAGTTCCATTCAAATCGATAAAAATGTCGCCGGTGAGAAACGGAAGGGAAAATTCAAGAGCATTTATTTCTGCGAAAAGATTTCGCGTAAAGTCTTGGTTAAAACGCGAAACCTTTCCGGAAATCATTGAACCTTTTACGGGCGCGCTCGCCGAAAAAAGGGCAGTTTCGCTCTCTCCTATCCCCTATCCCTGGCCTCTATTGCCTGATTTTGGTGCGGCTGCTAGACTAACGTGGCAAGAGTTGAATTGCGGCTCCTGCCACACTTTCCATAGAAGGTTAGACCATGTCTGGACACTCAAAATGGGCCACGATCAAGCATAAGAAGGCGGCTACGGACGCCAAGCGTGGCAAAGTTTTCACCAAGATTATCCGCGAGCTCACCATTGCCGCGCGCACCGGCGGCGGCGATCCTGTCACCAATCCGCGCCTGCGCACCGCAATCGGCGCCGCCAAGAACGAGAACATGCCCAATGACAATATCGAACGCGCGATCCTGCGCGGCACAGGGCAGCTCGAAGGCGAAACGCTCGACGAAGTGATGTTCGAGGGCTACGGCCCGGGCGGCGTGGGCGTGCTGATCCAGGTTGTCACCAGCAACCGCAACCGTATCGTCAGCGAAATTCGCCACATGATGTCGAAGAATGGCGGCAACATGGCGGAAAACGGCGCGGTGGGCTGGATGTTCCACCGCAAGGGCGACATCGTGGTGCCGAAAGAGCTGGCCGACGAAGACAAGATGATGGGCATCGTGCTCGATGCGGGCGCAGAAGACTTGCGCGATGACGGCTCGGCGTGGGAAGTGACCACTCCTCCCGAAGCGATGGAAAAAGTGCGCGAAGCTCTCGTCACCAACGGGATCACGCCCGCAACCGCAGAAGTCGCCTGGATCCCGCAGAACTACGTGAAATTGAGCGGCGCTCAGGCGCAACAAATGCTGCGTATGGTCGAAACGCTCGAGGATCACGACGACGTGCAGCACGTTTACGCGAATTTCGATATCGACGAGAAGGAAATTCAGGCAGCCGTCGCCAGTTAAGCGGCTCCGGTTCTCCCTGCTAGCCACCGCGCCGCGAAATGCGGCCTCGATATTGACGCAACACCCGCCCCAAAAAACACTATCGCTCGCTTGAGCGCAGCACTAAACTAGTGCGCGCCCAATGACTTCTCGCGCCGCAATTCCCGCCCGACAGCAAATCAGCGCACCCCTGAAGACGCACCGTTTCCGCGTGCTCGGAGTCGATCCGGCCCTGGCCGGCGCTACCGGCTACGGCGTCGTCGAGTTCGAGGGTTCGACGGCCCACATGCTTCGCTTCGGCGCGCTCAAACTGCCGGCCCGAGCCTCGTTCGATTCGCGGCTCCGCGATATTCATCAGCTGATTGCGCGCCTTGTGGAAGAGTTTTCGCCTGATGCCGTTGCAGTGGAATCCGTATTCACCGCGCTGAACGTACGGACCGCTCTGAAGCTCGCCGAAGTGCGTGGCGTAGTGCTGCTTGCGGCGGCGCAAGCACAGGTTCCGTCTCACAGTTATTCGCCACGCGAAGTAAAAGTCACCGTTGCAGGTTACGGCGGCGCTTCGAAACAACAAATGCAGCAGATGGTAAGCTCCGCCCTTGGGCTCACCAGTTATCCCGAACCGGCCGACGCAGCCGACGCCCTCGCGGTCGCACTTTGCCACGCGCACCTGTCGCAAGCGCGCGAACGCATGACCCGAGCGATGGGAATTCAACCGGCAACGATTGCCACAGGGAACCGGAAGCGACCGATTCGCATCCAAGTCCTTCAATGATCCAGTCGCCAACGAATAGCGCCAGATACGGGTGCGCTGCTTTTCGAAAGGCTGCCCCGATGCAGCGCCGGCCTGCTGTTACTAGTCCTTCTTTCCGCAGCCTCCGCGTTCGCCTTCGCCGGCGGCCCGGCCGACGGCCCAACCATTATTTATCGCAAGGTCTTCAAATCCAGCTACCCGGAATA
The DNA here is from genome assembly GCA_963767205.1 of uncultured Acidobacteriota bacterium. GTDB lineage: Bacteria > Acidobacteriota > Terriglobia > Acidiferrales > UBA7541 > Palsa-295. The sequence goes on along the minus strand of CAVYDF010000012.1, from coordinate 40,072 downwards.
CGTGCAGATCAAGGTGACCCAGAATGGCGCCGCCACCTACGATATTCGCCAGCTCGACGAAGAGTCCGACCCGGTAGCTTTTCAAATCAACGCGCCGCTCGCGCAGCGTATCTTCGATCTCGCCTCGAAACTCCATAATTTTCAGGGCGTCGATCTGGACATCCACCGGCGCATAGCGAACCTCGGCGAAAAGACCTTCCAGTACACAAAGGGATGCAGAAAGCCACGAAGTGAAGTTCAACTACACCCTCGACGATTCTGCCACCCAGCTCCTGAATATTTTCGAGGGTTTGGCGCGACAGGAGTCTGATCTCTCGAACCTGCAAAGAGTAATGCGTTACGACCGCCTGGGTGTAAATGATGCCCTGGTCCAGATCGAAACCGACTACAACAGTAAGACATTCCCGGAGCCGGAACGCCTGCTCGGCGCCCTCGATCAAGTCTCTGCGGATGACAAGTTTATCGACATCGCCCGGCAACGCGCCCGAACGCTCGCCAGCCGAATCCGAAATTCACATTGAGATTCGAAGCTAAATGCTATTACAGTGAGACAGCGCTTTAGTTCCCAGGACAGCCGGGGTTTTGCCTCGGCCAATCCTCAATTCGGACAATACCCAGCCCGCAAAGTATTTACGTTTACGAGGCAACCACCAACCATCTTAATTGCCCTTTCGGGGCATCAGAGATACTCATAAAAACCATGCGACCCACACACACGGTTACCACCAGATTGATTGCTCTCTTTGCTTTTATTTCTATCGCCGCGCTCAGCACCCCGGCGCAAACCAACCAGGCGCGTTCACTCGTCACCGCTCCTGTCAACGATAGCCAGATGGTCATGCGTCCCGGCAGCACCCATCCGCTCGCCCGCGCCGAATTCGATCGCGGCCTGGCGCCGGATAGCCTGCCTATGGACAACATGATGCTCGGCCTCAAGCGCACTCCCGAGCAGGACGCCGCGCTCGCCACCTTGCTGCGCGAGCAGCAGGACCGCACCTCCGCGAACTATCACAAATGGGTCACGCCCCAGGAATTCGGCGCCCGCTTCGGCCCTTCCGACCATGACCTCCAGGCCGTCACATCCTGGCTGCAGTCGCACGGTTTCCAGAGCGTCGAAGTTTCGCCCTCGCGCACCGTCATCCATTTCTCCGGCACCGCCGGGCAAGTTCACGACGCATTTCGCACCGCCATCCACCGCTACGTGGTTAATGGTGAAGAGCACTGGGCCAATTCTGCCGACCAGCAGATTCCCGCCGCGCTCGCAGGCGTCGTCGCCGGAGTCGGCACGCTGCACAATTTCGCCCCGAAGCCGGCCAGCCATTCCCGCGGCAACTTCACGCGCACCGCCGACGGCAAGGTAAAGCCTCTTCACCCGCTGTTCACTTTTCCAGTGCAGGGCGATTGCGGCTTCGTCGCGAATAACTGCTTCGCGCTCGGCCCCCAGGATTTCGCCACAATTTACAACGTGCTTCCCCTATGGAACGCGGGCATTGACGGCACCGGCCAAACAATCGCCGTCGTCGGCGACAGCAACATCAACATGCAGGACGTCGTCAACTTCCGCAAAATGTTCGGGCTCCCAGCCAAGAATCCCACCATCACCATCCCGACGGGCTCTACCGATCCGGGAATCACACCCGACGAAATTGAGGCCGACTTGGACGTCCAGTGGTCCGGCGCAATCGCCAAGAACGCCACTATTAATTTCGTAATTGCCGCAAACACGAATTCCACTGCCGGCGTAGACGCTGCCGCTCAATTCGTCGTCGACAACAAGCTGGCCCCGGTTCTCAACGAAAGCTTCGGCGATTGCGAGCTTGACCTCGGCACTGTGGTAAATGGAATGATTAATACTCGCTGGATGCAGGGTGCAGCAGAGGGCATCACGATCGTTGTCTCTACGGGTGACAACGGCTCGGCAGGATGTGATTTTGATAATCCCAATGATCCCGCGGAACAGCCGGCGATGCTCGGCCTCGCCGTCAGCGGTCTTGCCAGCACGCCCTTCAATGTCGCTGTCGGCGGCACCGACTTCAATCAGCTCACCAACGCCACTTCGTTCTGGAGCCCGGTAACCAATCTGAGCTCCAATCAGGGCTCGGCCCTGGGCTATATTCCCGAAACTACCTGGAACGACTCCTGCACCAATGCGCTTTTCGGTCAGGTTGGTTTCAGCACCACTCCGGAAGTCAATTGCAACGACACCGCAAATCTGGCGACTTCGATTGGCCCCATCGGCGCGAGCGGCGGCATCAGCAACTGCACAACGTCAACCAATCCCACCAACCCTGCAACCTGCTCCGGCGGTTATCCGCGCCCGTCGTGGCAAACGGGGCCCGGAGTTCCCGGCGGCGGCACGCGCCTGATCCCGGATGTCTCACTTTTCGCGGGTGACGGAATCGTCGGCAGTTTCTACATCATCTGCCAGCAAGACACGAACTCCAACAACACTCCTTGCAGCTTGGGCGCAGATAAAAATGGCAACTCGTTTTTCGAGGGTGTCGGCGGAACCTCCGTTTCCACGCAAGTGATGGGCGCGATTTTTTCGCTTCTCGTCCAGAAGACCGGCGGAAATCTCGGCCTTCCGAATTCCACCCTTTACTCGCTGGCTGCCCAGCAAAATGCAGGCACCTGCAATTCCTCGGCGCCCGCGAGTTCTTGCATTTTCCACGACGTCACAGTCGGCACGATTTCATCGCCGTGCGTCAAAAATACCCCGAATTGCACTGTGGCCACCCAGGGCGATGCCAATGGAATTCTCAGCGGCTTTAGCGCTGGCACGGGCTTCGACTTGGCAACCGGTCTTGGCTCCGTGAACGCCTGCAACCTCGCCAACAATTTCGCTGTCACAAATCCAGGCGGCGCTGCCGACTTCTCCTTGTCCAATTGCGTCGCTATCGTCAGTGTGCCGGCCGCCGGTGGTTCGGGCGCCCTGAATCTGACCATCACTGCCATCAACAACTTCAGCGGCACATTCAATTTCACGCCGTCTTCGTGCACAGGCCTCCCGACAGGAGCGGCATGCAGCTTCAGTCCTGCTTCGGTCACTCTTGATTCCACCCACCAATCGGCGTCAACCGTCGTGACGATCACCACCACCGCAAGCGTACCGCCAGGCACTGGCACTCGACCGAATGGAAATGAACGCCTCTACCTGCCCGCAGCCATCGCTCTTGCCATGATGATCGGCATGGTCTTTGTTCTCTTTGGCGGGAAGCGGAAGCAGCTAAGATGGAGTGCGGCTGCGATGTTCATGCTCGTGGCTCTTCTATTCGGTATGGCCGCATGCGGCGGTGGAGGCGGCGGGGGCGGTGGTGGAGGAGGCGGGGGCGGCGGAACATCAACCGGTTCCAGCACCACCGCTACGATCACGGCTACTTCAAACGCCACTACGCACTCGATGCCGTTTACTCTGAACGTCTTTTAGACAACGGAACCGTCGCAAGCTTCAATCGGCAACCGCCGGCATCGCGCCATCAGCGAATCACGATGCCGGCGTAACCCACCACCCGCTCCCGGTCGCCGTTAATATCTCCTGACGTCGCGTACCGCACCAACTCCGCTTCGCTCGCACCCAGATCGCGCACCGCTACCAGCATCACCACCGCCGCCGCCATTCCGCACATCGTAATTCCCTCCGCTCGCACCGTGTCGTAAAGGCCGCGAGGATCGAGCGCCAGCACGCGCGCTATCGCTCGCTCGTCTTTCACCCGCGTAATCGCATCGCTTTCGTAGTGATTCATGTCCGAACTCGCTACCACCAACACAGGCTCGCTCTGCATCGCCGCCACCTTCGCTACCGCGTGCCCCAATTCTTCCAGAACGCCATAACGATCTGTTCCCAGCACAATCGGAACAAATTTAAATTCACCGCGAAGCCGCTGCAGAAAAGGAATCTGCACCTCGAGCGAATGCTCTTTCTCGTGAGCCACCGTATCTTCGCGCATGCGCGGAAATTCGTGTTTCAATTCCGCCGCTAGCGTGGAATCAACCTTGGCTTCACCGAGCGGTGTCGCCCAGCTGCCTTCCGACAGGATCGCAAGCGATTCGCCGCGCGGAAAATGCCGCGGCCCAATGAGAATCAACCTCGCAGGAGTTTCGAGCGCGGAGTACAGAGCGCCCGCCACGTGCCCCGAATACATGTAGCCGGCATGCGGCACCACGCAACCCAGGGCACGCTTCTTTTCTACTTGTGGCGACAGAAACGCATCTACGGCTTGCGCGAGTTCGTTTGGATTGGAGGAGTAAAACTGGCCGGCAACTGCAGGAGGGCGAATCATCGAACCTTCAAAAACGCGTTTTAGATTCAGCGAATCAATTGTGACGGACCGCGTGACGCACTGCCGTGGCGCATTACGAGATCAAAGCGGCTTCGAGGGGCCTCCCTTAATGTCGAGCGCCTCCGTCTTTCCGGGCATATAGCGTATCTGGATCTTATCGCCATATTGATAACCGCCCGCTTCGAGCACCGCCTGTATCTTCTCCCGCGCCTTATCCGAATAGCTGAACGTATGAATGTTCAGCCCGTTGTCCTCTTCGCGCACCAGAAGCGAGAGCTGGTCGGCATGAATCACTTCCGCTTTCAGCCAGACAGGCTTCACAGCCTTCTGCTTCACAACGATCGGAGAAGTCGTAGTTAGCGGAGCGGCTTGGTCACTCTGCGCTTTTGCAGGCGCCGGCGTGAACGCAATGCCCGCAGCAAGAACCGCTAGCGCGGCGAAAATTCTAATTGTCTTCATCGAAGGATATTTTGAGCGACTTAAGGAATTTAATGTCCTGCGCCGTCATTTCCAGCTTCGACTGCACCGGCTCTTCTTCAAGCGACTGTTCGTCCACCTGGATGTGCAGTGATTCCAGGAAGCGTCGGTCTTGGGTCGTCATTTTCGCGTCCGAAGCCTGGCGGCGCGCCAGGCCGATCGTCGCGTCCAGCTTCAGCACAATGTCGAATCCAGCTGCGCGAACGCTGGAGATGGCTTCGGCGATCCGCTCCGAGTCCGAAACACTATCGTTGATCGCGTGGCCCAGTTCCCGAAGCAACTGCTTCATGCGGTCGTCGAGTTGCAAAGCAGTACCTCCTACCCCCAGCTGTTCCTACACTAATTTTAGGCCGCACACAACACCCGAAACAAGCCCATGCTGCACCTCACGATTCAAGTCGGTAACCTGTCCCCCCGACCGGTTTAGTAGCACAGGCATTCCTGCCTGTGCCACCGTACCAACGCACCTCCACTGCCGATCCTTGCCTCAAACAACAACTTCGTTCTTTCGTCGTTTGCGCCCCGCCTATTCTCCCAATACAACGCACATGCGGCCCCATCGCCGCCTGTACTACAATCTCTCCATGCGCGCGAACATGCTCCCGGCCCTCTGGCGCTCCGCAGGCGTGACCTTCCGCGCCCTATCGCGAATCGCCCGCCAGGTCTTCCACGAGTTCGCCGGCGCAATGTTCATAATTTTCGCGGGCTTCGGCGCCCTCGCAGCCTGGCGCCAATGGAAAACGCGCCCCGTTCTCTGGCTGATCGGCTTCGCAATCGTTTACGCTCTAATGATGACGATCTTCGGCCTCATATCCTTCCGCCGCGCCCGTCGCGTCAGATAACATGACATCTGCAAGCAGCCAGATCAAAACAGCTCCAGCCATTTTCACTTTTCGATTTTCCAGTTTCGATTTTTCTAACTGACGGAAAGCATGACCGACAAAATCAAAAAACCAGCCGACCCAACCGAGCGCAAGCTAGCCTCCCCCACCGGCCTGCCGATGGAAGCCGTCATCACGCAAGATGCCCTCAACGGCTGGGATCCCGAAACCGAACTCGCCTACCCGGGCCAATTCCCTTTCACCCGCGGCGTCTATCCCACGATGTACCGCGGCCGCCTCTGGACCACCCGCCAGTACGCCGGCTTCGGCACCGCCGTTGAATCAAATCAGCGTTACCGTTACCTCTTGGCGCAAGGCGTGCACGGCCTCTCCGTCGCCTTCGACCTCCCCACCCAGATCGGCATGGATTCCGACCACCCGCTCGCGCAAGGCGAAGTGGGCAAAGTCGGCGTCGCCATCGATTCGCTCGAAGACATGCAAACCCTCTTCGACGGCATCCCGCTCGAACACGTCTCCACCTCCATGACCATCAATTCCACCGCCGCGATTCTTCTCGCCCTCTACGTCGCTGTCGCCAAACAACAGGGCGCAAATCTCCAGCGCCTCGCCGGTACGGTGCAGAACGACATTCTCAAGGAATACATCGCCCGCGGCACCTACATCTATCCGCTTCGCCCGGCCATGCGCATCGTCACCGATATCTTCGCCTGGTGCCGCAGCGAACTTCCCAACTGGAATGCGATTTCCATCTCCGGCTACCACATCCGCGAAGCGGGCTCCACGGACGTTCAGGAAGTCGCCTTCACGCTGGCCAATGGTATTGCGTACGTGCAAGCGGCAATCGACGCAGGCCTCGCCATCGACGACTTCGCGCCTCAGCTTTCCTTCTTCTTCAATTCTCACAACGAATTCCTGATGCAAATTGCCAAGTTCCGGGCAGCGCGCCGCCTCTGGGCCCGCACAATGCGCGATCGCTTTCACGCCCGCGATCCGCGCTCGATGATGCTGCGTTTCCACGCGCAAACCGCCGGCTCCTCCCTCACCGCACAACAGCCCGAAAACAATCTAGTGCGCGTCTCCCTTCAAGCCCTCGCAGCGGTGCTGGGCGGCTGCCAATCGCTCCACGCCAACGCCCTCGACGAAGCTCTCGCCCTACCCACCGAACAATCCGCTCTTCTCGCACTTCGCACACAGCAAATCATCGCCAACGAAAGCGGCGTCGTAAACACGGTCGACCCAGTCGCAGGTTCCTACGCAATCGAAAAACTCACCAACGAAATCGAATCGGGCGCCGAGGAATACATCGCGAAAATTGACGCCATGGGCGGCATGCTGCGCGCCGTCGAAGCAGGTTTCGTCCAGCAGGAAATTCAAAAAGCGGCCTACGAGTATCAACAGGCCGTCGACAGCGGCGAACAGGTCGTCGTAGGCGTAAATCGTTTCCAGGCCGACGAAGAGCGCCCAATTCCCACTCTTCAGATCGACCCAGCAGTCGAAGCAGCTCAGATAGCGCGTCTCAACGCCCTCCGCACCCGCCGCGACACCACAAAAACCAAATCCGCCCTGGCCGAAATCGAGCGCCGCGCCCGCACCACCGAAAATCTCATGCCCGCCATCCTCCAAGCCGTCGAATCCTACGCCACAGTAGGCGAAATCTCCGACGCCCTACGCCGCGCCTTCGGCGAATACCAGGAATCCGTAATCATCTAAGATTGACGGAGAGCCTGTCCCATGTCGCCGGTGTCCAAAAAACTCTAGATAGCAGCGGCTCTTGGGAGCGTTCTAATCGCCCTGTTTCTCTTTGGAGATTACTACGTACGATGCCACGGCAAGCCTCTAAGCCGCACAGAAGCGTTAGAACGCGCCACCAAGCAGTTGCAATACCTCTCTCGAGATTTCGCGCTCGGTGATTCGACTCCCGCCTTGGTGGACGAACAATACGATGAAAGCCAGAAAACGTGGAACTTTACGTTTCGGGACGGGGCTTGCGAGGTCAGCGTGATTGCTGACCGCTGTAATGGCACCGATTTAGGCGGAATTAGTGCGGGCTGCAAGAAACGGTAACCATACCGTGTCGCACCTCGCCGTGGTGACTGGGCACGAATAGATTGTGGGGTTCTTGCCCGAAGCGTAGAATCCAACTGATGGTGTAGTTACCAATGATCGAAAAAGATATGAATTCCATACAGCCGTTTGGCCGCTACGGCGTCGGCGTAATCACCGAACATCCCGCCGGTTTGCTGGTCATAGCGGCGGTGATTTTTCTGACGCTCGAAACGATCCCGGGCGCCCTCTGGTTCCTCGCCGCCACGCTCATTGCCGGAGCCTCTTTCGGATTCGTCCTCTGGCTGCGGCACCGCTAGAAAAACATTGCTCCCCTCGCAGACCTGTGTTCTCCGCGTCCTCTGTGCTAATTTTTCAAAACGCCCATGACGAAACTCATCCTAGCCTCTTCATCCCCGCGCCGCGCCGAAGTCCTGCGCAATGCCGAAATCGATTTCGAGGTGCGCCCCGCAGACATCGATGAAACACACCGCCCAAGCGAACCAGCCGGCGACTACGTCCAACGCCTCGCACTCGAAAAAGCTCGCGCGGCGGTCCACTCAGAAACGGGTGCCAAAGACATCATCGTAATCGGCGCGGATACAGTGGTCGTCAACCGAGGAGAAATCCTTCTGAAGCCCGACTCGCCCGACGATGCGCGCAGAATGCTGTGCCAATTGAGCGGCGGCGTGCACGAAGTTCACACCGGCCTCGCCGTAATCCGCATGCCCCAAAAAATCGAGCGCGTGATCGAAGAAGTCACCAGCGTCCATTTCGCCAAGCTCTCCGACGCCGAAATCGACGCCTACATCGCCACCGGCGAGCCCTTCGACAAAGCCGGCGCCTACGGAATCCAAAGCCTAGGCGGCCGCTACGTAACCCGCGTCGAAGGCTGCTATTTCAACGTAATGGGTATGCCCCTAGCTCGCCTCTGGGCCACCCTCAAAGAGTTCGGCTGGTCAGCCAATGGTCCGTCGGCCGTGGCCCTTCCGCCAATGAACCGGTAATTGGTGGGACGCTAGCCAATGGTCCACCACCCGGTGGGACCGGTAGTTAATGGACCGATCGACCAGGCCAATCTTTGCGATTAGCCCAAATTTCTAATCGCAAATCTGGAATTAGAATTCCCCGTAAGTGCTTTAAAAACAGAGATGTAAAAATTCCTAATCGCAAATAAATCGCACTTTTTTGTTTCGATTCGGGGTGCCGCAACGAAGGATCCACGGGTGAAGACAAACTTCAGGGGTATAGAAAAATACAGAAGAGACAAATCGCGCTTACCGCGTCGCGTTACTTCTTTTCTTCAGTTGGGGCTTGAGTTGTAGTCGAGGGCGGCGTATTCGTCGGGGTATTCGGATTCGGATTTGGTTGGTCGCCCCGCATGCCATCTTTGAACTCACGCACACCCTGGCCAAGACCGCGCATCACTTCGGGAATCTTGCGGCCGCCAAAGAGCACGAGCACGACGATGGCGATAATCAGCAAATGCATTGGGCTGTCCCACATCACTCACCTACCTTTCTGGCCGCACCACATCCGCCTTGCAGCCAGTCCGACCGTTGATACTGGCTAGAGTATAACACGCTCGTCACCCACCCGGCGCGTCACCCGTTCCCGATCCAGGTATTCAAGCAGGGGAATGGCATATTTTCGCGTGATTCCTGTAAGCTCTTTAAACACAGGGATTGGCAGCTTGTTCCCGCGCTCTTTGCGATATTTGGCGAGCATTTCCCGCAGCTGCGCGACAGCCGCGCGATGAAAAATCAGCTCGTCCGTCACCTTGATGAGCACTTTTTCGCGCAGCAGCATCTGCAGAATTTTCTGCGCTCGCTTCGATTCGACCGGCAACTTTTCGAGCACAGCGGCAAAGCTTGGAACCGTAAGACCAGCGCGTTCGAATTCCTTTTCGATAAGTTCCTTCGCTATCGCTTCCTCCGCGGAGAGTGCGATTTCGCGGCCGGCGCGTTGGACGAGATCTCCCGAGACGGTGACGATTCCGGCTTTCACCAAATCATCGAGAGCCGTCGGCAAATATTTCCGCGCTCGTTTTTCCTGCCCGGCCGCGCAGGTCTTGTTTTGGAATCCCCGGCAAGAGCGGATTGGCTTGGTGAAATTTTTCGAGAGCGATGCGCAGGCTGGCCGCATAAGCCGCCACTACTTTGGCGGAAGCGATCGTGAGCGGCTGCTCACCAATTATTCGCACGCGCTTCGCTGCCACCAGGTTCTTCACGATCTGCTGGATTTCAGAATCGCTCCAACCGGTGCGCGCGGTTAGTTGCGCAAGGCTCAGGCCTTGCGGCGCGGCTTCTACGAAAACTGCAAGAATCTCTTCGCGATTGCCGCGCTCGAGGGTTTCAAGAAATGGCGCGACCGACGGATCGGCGCGCTTGTGACGCGCTGCCTGTACGTCAAGAGCTGTGCCACCGCCGATCGTCACGACCGGAGAAAATTGGCGCAGGATGAACCGGTCGCCCGGCAGCAGGAGAACCGGTTGATCGAGGCGCAATTGCGCCAGCGCAGATTGCCCCGGAGCCAATTCGTTGCCGGCGATCAAGACGACGTCAGCAATCGCTTCCGCCGTGCCTTGGTGAAAATGTACGCGGGCGCGATTTTTCAGTGGCCGCGCTGAGGCGAGAAGAGTGATACGCGCATCGAGACGCTTCGTCGGTTCGAACACGCCGGGCGGCCCGAGGACCATCCCGCGCTGAATTTCTTCGCGCTCGATGCCAGCCAGATTCACGGCGGTTCGCTGACCAGCGAGCGCGCGAGCCACTGCTCTGCCGCCCGAATGCAGGCCGCGCACGCGAACGCGTTTGCGCAGCGGGTACAGCTCCGCTTCATCCTCAGCTTGCAAGGAGCCGGAGACGAGCGTACCCGTTACGACCGTGCCGAAACCTTTCATCGAAAATGCGCGGTCAATCGGCAGGCGAAAGTGTTGCGTCGCATCTTTCGCAGGAACGGTTTCAGCGACGCGCAGCAATTCTTTCTTGAATGCGTCGAGACCGGCGCCTGTCGTCGCGCTGACAGGCACAATCGGCGCACCTTCCAAGAATGAGCCGCGAACGAACTCGTCAATTTCGAGCCGCACGAGGCCGAGAACATCGGGGTCAACCAGATCGGACTTCGTAAGCGCCACGATTCCGCGCGGGATTCCGAGCAGGCGGCAGATATCGAAATGCTCGCGGGTTTGCGGCTTGATGGATTCATCGGCGGCAATCACAAGGACGACAAGATCGATCCCGCCCACGCCGGCCAGCATGTTGCGCACGAATTTTTCATGGCCGGGCACGTCAACGAAACCGAAACGGACGTCGCCAAGATCGAGAAAAGCAAATCCGAGATCGATGGTGATGCCGCGCCGCTTTTCTTCTTCGAGGCGGTCGGGATTCGTGCCCGTGAGCGCTTCGACGAGCGTGGATTTGCCGTGGTCGATGTGGCCGGCGGTGCCGACGATAACGTGCTTGTTGGTTTCCATCAGCAGGATTCGATGCGACGGACGATGCTAGCGGACGAGGGGCGGCGGGTCAAATTGGGTTAGGCGCGCCAAAGGCCCACGATGAGGGATGCGTCGTCGTGGCTACCTGAGAAGAGTTGGCGTTATTTCGGGAGCCTCTCGGTGGGAGCCCCTTGCTTCAGCAAGGGGAGCTGGACTTCAGTCCAGCGAAAGAGCGATTGCTGCTTTCGAAGGGGCTTTAGCCCCGGGAAGCGCAAGGCCCAGCGCTAAAGCGCCTCTCTAAAACTGGGCGTTCTTCTCGGAGCACTGAAGTGCTCCTTCCCCCGCATAAATGCGGGGGCTCCGCCGAGGGCCAGCACCGAACCGAAGCCTGTCCTACTTGATGGTCCGTATTTTACTGGCCCGTGCCTTTTTGCTGCAGCGGCGGCGCTGTGGTGGAGCCTTTGTATTTGGGCTTCCCTAATTTTGTGATCCAGATTCCGGAATTGATGTCGTTGAAAAAAATCAAGCCATTCGCGGGTTGCGCGCCCCAGGCCCATTGCACGTTGGGACGGAAACCGCCCGGATCGCCCGTCCAGACGCGCGCGATCTCGCGCCCTTCCGCGTAGAGGTTGCCGCGAAGCTCGCCGCTGAAATATCAACGACGCGTCCGCCTCCCGCGTAATCACCTAGAACCAGCATGTCATCCAGCGCCCAAACGTTGTGAACGCCGCCTTCGGGAACTTCGTAGTAAGCGACTTCCTTCGGATGCTCGATATCGCTCACGTCCATCACGTGGCAGATGCCGCGCACCGGGACGCGTTCTTTGCTGTCGATATCGAACATCGCGGGAAAAACTTCGTCACCAATGAACACATAGTTCTTGTAGCGAAAAGCGGTGTGCGTGCCGGCAAGCCAATCATTTCCATAGAGCTCGAAGTGATTGTACTTAAATTGCGAAACGAGCTGCGGATGCTCGGGGCTGCCGCCTTTGATTCCGTTGCCGACGTCCAGAATGATCATACCGTCGCGCCAATAAGCGAGGTAGGCGAGACCATCGAGCACATACAGATCGTGCAGGTAACGGCCTGTTTCCGTGGGCCCCATCGGGCCGCCGATCGTTTGCGCGGTGGCGTTTTCAGTTTGCCAGCGCGCCACTTCCTTCGGATGTGCCACATCCTGAAAATCGATGATGCGCAGCGAGCCCGTCGCATCGTCGGTGATGTAAGCGTAATGCGAATTGATGAACGCGCTGTGCACGCCGCCGGTAACGGTCTCGGTGTATTCCGACAGCACTTTCAGATGCGCAGGATCGGAAGCGTCGAAAAACACGATGCCGTTCTTGCGGTTCGAAGCCCCTTCGCGCGTGAACACGCCGACTTTTTCATCCGGCGTCGTGCTGACGTCGTTGACGAGGCGGGCATCCACCTTCATCGAATCGAGCGCCTTGGGATTCGCGGGATCGGAAATATCGTAGGAGTAGACGCGATCGGCAATTGTCGAAACGTAGAGATGTTTGCCGACGATCCACTGCTCGGACGTCTGAAGGACAGCGCCATCGGTGGGATTCTTCGACGGGATATGCGCCACCACTTCGATATTGCGCTCGGCATTGCGCGGCGCGACGGTGATCGACGCGACCGCATCATGCCGGCCGATGGACGCTCTCACCAGGATATGTTCCAGGCCTGACCGCCACGAAACCGCCATCCGGATAAATCGAAGCGCCGGCGCCTGAGACGCTCCAACTTGTAAGCACGTCCTTCACGGCGCCTTTTGCGCCCTTGGCCGCGGCAGAGAAATGAACCACGTCGCCGGTTTTCGCATTCGTGTCGGCGGGCGACACGGTGATGGACTGCACTGGGTCTGCAACGACGTGCACGCTGGTTTCCGCGCTGGCCGGCCCGGCTGTCGCTTGGAATTTCGCGGTGCCCGGCGCCACGGCGGTTACGAGGCCTGACGCGTCGATCTTCGCGATTGCCGGTGTGCTCGATTTCCACTGAATCGGCACATCGGTGCGCGGATCGCCATTCGAGGAGCGCGCAGTGGCGGACAAGACCGTCGAACCACCTACGGCCAGCGCCATCGAGACGGGCGCAATATCGATCTTGGCCACTGGTGGCGTGACGACGGTGACATGCACAATCCCGGGCTTGCCGTTGATCACGACGCCGACGGTGACGATGCCCGGCTGATGAAATACCACGACGCCCTTATCGTCGACCCCGGCCACGTCGAAAGGAGCGGCAAACCAGACCGTAGGCTTTGCGTCCATCACATTGCCGGACGCGTCTTTCGCTACGGCTTTGAATTGGACTTTGTCGCCGACGTGAACTTCGGTGCCGTTGGGCGTGACTTCAATCGTGGCAGGCTTTGGTGCTTCGGGGGGCTTCGGCGTCTCGGCCGGCTTCTGTGTCTCGGCAGGCTTTGTATCCTGCGCGCGCGACAGTGGCGCAAAAGCGATCGCGGCGATTGAGACCACACTTAGGGCGCACTTCTTGGCGAAGTTCATGTACTGCTCCTTCCGAATGGAAATGCTAGCCGCACAAAGTGACTGCTAGACGGGAAATTGTCAAGGAAAACGCGAGCTCTAGAGGTGCTGCGATGAGGCCGCGGCGATTTCTTTCGCGACTGCGAGGGCGGCGGCGCGGGGATCTCGGGCGGCGGTGATGGGGCGACCGATGACGAGGTAGTCGGCGCCAGCGCGGATGGCTTCTGCAGGTGTGGCGATCCTCGACTGGTCATTTGCAGCAGTTGCCGCGGGCCGTATGCCGGGGACAACGATCAGAAACTTCGGGCCGCAAGCCTGCCGAATGGATTTCACTTCTTGAGCCGAAGCCACAACTCCATCCATTCCGGCACTTTTGGCGAGCTGCGCGAGGGCGGTGGCTCGGCTGGCAGGCGACCCCGGCATGCCAATGGCGCGCAGAGCCTTCGCGTCAAGGCTCGTCAGAATCGTGACGGCCAGCACGGCCGGGCGGGATTTTCCGCTGCCGGCGGCTTCCCGGGCTGCGCGCATCATCTCGACTCCCCCGGAAGCGTGCACGTTGACCAGGCGGACCCTCGGCAGTTTGGCAGCGGCTGCAACCGCACCGGCCACCGTGTTCGGAATGTCGTGGAATTTCAGGTCGAGGAAGATATCAAAACCAAGGCCCGCGAGCTTGTGAACAGCGCGCGGGCCTTCGGTGGTAAAAAGCTGGCTGCCAACTTTGAACATCCCGGCTACGCCCCGTAACCTCCGGGCCAAAGCCAAAGCCGGCCCGAGACGGTCGTAGTCCAGGGCGACGATCAGTCGGCGCGTTCCATGGATCGTTGGCGTGCGGGCACCTCGAGAAGTTCCAGCCGGACCTTTGCCATTCCGTGCTGGTCGAATCCAAGCCGCCGTGCGACTTCGTACGAGACGTCCAGCTCGCGGCCTTCGACATAGGGACCGCGGTCGTTGATGCGAACGATCTGGCTGCGGTGGTTGCGGGGGTTCACGACCCGCACGATCGACCCGAGAGGAAGCGTCGGGTGAGCCGCAGTGGCGGCATACATATCATAGGTCTCGCCGTTGGCGGTAGGCTGACCGTCGAAATCGTCTCCGTACCAGCTGGAGGTGCACTCCCAGACTGCCAAGGGCTTTCGGACGGAGGCATTGTGCAGCTTGGCAGGCGTGAGCGGGTGCCCGCTCCACAGCCGATGACGCGTCGCTCGGCTTGCCGGTCGCAGTTGGATTAATCGTCGGGACCAAAACGAGCAGGCCGATTCCTAAAAACACCGATTGCATGACTACGAAAAGCTTAGCTCTCATTTTCACCTTAACTTTATTTGAATCAGCAAATTATACCTTTTCGAGAGTACGAGGGGCAACCACTTTATGCCCGTAACGCTCCTCGTAAACTGCTGATTTCAAATACCCTTTCGTCCCGGCACCACATTTCGAGGCCACCCACTAACTTCTCTGACGCCCGTGGGTCCACAAAATGGGCCGTTCCGATCTCAACCGCAGAAGAGCCAGCAAGCATATACTCGACTACATCGGCCGGGCTCTCAATACCGCCAAGCCCTATAATCGGTATGTGAATCACCCGATGTAGGTCATGCACCAGCCTTACGGTTATAGGTTTTATGGCCGCGCCCGACAACCCTCCCGTCGTACTGCCTAGGCGGGACCTCCGGTTGTGTGCATCTATACACAGTGCGGGGTAGGTGTTAGCGACCACGAGAGCATCGGCACCCTCGGCTTCGGCTGCCTTTGCTGTAAGTGCAATGATACCAATACTTGGAGAAAGCTTCACCCACAGTGGGCGCTTTGCTGCCTTGCGGGCGGCGGCAACGACGGCTGAGGTCAGCTTGGGGTCAGTACTATATTCGATGCCTCCTGACTCGACATTCGGGCAGGAGATGTTGAGTTCATAGGCGGCCAGCCCTTCCGCATCTTCAAGGATACGAATCACTTCGACGTATTCGGAGATAGTTTTGCCGAAGACGTTGGCGATAATAGCCGTGCCGAAGCGGCGAAGCTCGGGGAGTTTTTCGGACACGAAGGCGCGGACGCCGATGTTCTGGAGCCCGATGGCGTTGACCATGCCGCCCGAGGTTTCGCAGATCCGAGGGGAGGGGGCGCCGGCCATGGGTTCGAGGGAGAGGCCTTTTACGACGAGGCCGCCCAGGCGGTTCAGGTCGACGATGGGGGCGAACTCGACGCCATAACCGAAGGTTCCGCTGGCGGCAATGATCGGGTTCTTGAGAGCGACGGTGCCGACGCTGACGCGGAGGTCAACACCCGTGGACTGGCTGGGCTCGGTGGGCCGAGGGGCGCTGACAGCCTCGGGCGAACTCATGAGGGGAAGTCTAGCATGCCGGGCCAGGAACGCACCGGTCGATAAAATCGTCAAAATTGTCGGCGGGCGGTTGCGTCGTCGGCTGCGATTGCGGGGGCTGTATGTTAGGATGTCGCGCGATGCGCGTCGTCGAAAAACGGCAATTACTCTCCGCGGAAGAGATTGGCCGGACGCTTCAGCGGCTGGCTCACGAAATCGTGGAAAAGAGCGGCGGGACGAAAGACCTCGCGCTGATCGGCGTGCGGCGGCGCGGCGTGCCGCTCTCGCAGCGGATTGCTGCGATTATCAAGACGGCGGCGGGCGTCAGCGTGCCGGTCGGAACGCTCGACATCACGCTGTATCGCGACGACCTCTCGACCGTGGCGCAGCAGCCGGTGGTCCACTCGAATGAGATTGATTTCCCCGTGGACGACCGCGACATAGTGCTCGTCGACGACGTGTTGTACACGGGACGCACCGTGCGCGCCGCGATGAATGGGCTTTTCGATCTTGGGCGGCCGCGGCGGATCCGGCTGTGCGTCCTGGTAGATCGAGGGCATCGCGAGCTGCCGGTGGAAGCGTCGTTCGTCGGGCGGCTGGTGGAAACGAGCGACACCGAAATTGTGGAAGTGCGCCTCCGGGAAATTGACGGAGAGGAGCGTGTGATGCTGGTGGATCGCGTTACCTGAATCCGCGGCGATCGTTCCGGAGGCATTGGCCAAAAGGGAAAAAGTGCTGCAGCGATTGGAACACCTGCTCGGAATTGAGCCTCTCACCCGCGAACAAATCACTTTTATTCTCGATCAAGCAGCGCCCTTCCAGGAATTTCAGAAGCATCCCCTGAAAAAATTGGCAACCCTGCGCGGGAAGACGATCGCGCTGGCATTTTTCGAAGCATCCACGCGCACGAGGATCAGTTTCGCCACCGCGGCTTCGCGACTAGGCGCCGACCAGATGAATCTGCAGGCGGAAGCCTCGAGCTTGAAGAAGGGCGAGTCGCTGATTGATACGGTGCGGACGCTCGAGGCGATGCGGCCGGATGGAATCGTGATGCGGCACAGCGCTTCGGGCGCGGCGGATTTCGTCGCGAGGCGGATCGAGATTCCGGTGCTGAACGCGGGCGACGGCACGCACGAGCATCCCACGCAGGCGCTGCTCGATGCGCTTACGATCCGCGACCGCACCGGCAGGCTCGACGATTTGCATGTGACGATTCTGGGCGACATTCTGCACAGCCGCGTGGCGCGGTCGAATATTCATTTGCTCAGCAAATTCGGGGCGGCAATTACTTTGTGCGGGCCTGCGATGTGGCTGCCGCGCGAGTTTGAAGATCTGGCGCCAAATGTGCGGCGCGTGACTCGAATTGAAGATGCGCTCGACGGAGCCGACGCGATCATCGTGCTGCGAGTGCAGACGGAGCGCATCCACGAGCCGGCGCTAGCCGCCGAGGAATATATTCTGGGCTATCAGCTCACGCCCGAGCGGCTGCGCCTCGCGAAACCCGAGGCAATCGTATTGCACCCCGGGCCGATGATTCGAGGCCTCGAAATCGATCCGAGCGTGGCGGACGGTCCGCAATCGTGCGTGCTCGAGCAAGTGACCAACGGCCTCGCTGTGCGCATGGCGCTGCTCTACCATCTTGTGGGCGGCGCGCCAACGGATGCGCCGCATCCGGCTGGTTCCGACGCGGTGTCCAAGTCCAGCTTCGAGTTCAAGTTCCAGCTCCAGCACCGGGTCCGCGAAGGGGAGTGCCAATGCTGCTGGTTAAGAATGGACGCGTGATCGATCCCGCGAGCGGCACCGACGCGGTGATGGATGTACTGCTCGAGGGCGCGCTCATTTCGAAGGTCGGCGCGAATCTTGCGGCGAATGGCGCAGAGATTTTTGATGCGAAGGGCTTGATCGTCGCGCCTGGCTTCATCGATCTTCATTGCCATCTGCGCGAGCCAGGCCAGGAAATGTCCGAGACGATCGAAACGGGCACACGCGCGGCAGCGCGCGGCGGATTCACCGCCGTCTGCACGATGCCGAACACGCAACCGGTGAACGACAGCGCATCGGTAACGCGCGGAATTGTCGAACGCGCCGCCGCGGCTGCGAGCGTGCGGGTATGGCCGATCGGCGCAGCATCGGTTGGAAGCAAGGGCGAAGCGCTCGCGGAAATCGCGGCGATGAAAAATGCGGGAATCGTCGCGGTGAGCGATGACGGCAAACCCATCGCGAGCGCCCGCCTGATGCGTCAGGTGATGGATTACTGCCGCGCGCTGATCTTCCAGTGATCGATCACTGCGAAGATGCGTCGCTCTTCGCCGGCGGCGTGATGCGCGAAGGGCCGCAATCAATCAAGCTCGGATTGAAAGGAATCCCGTCGCAATCGGAATCCATCTGCGTGGGGCGCGACGTGGAAGTGGCAGGCCTTACCGGCGCGCGGCTGCACATCGCGCACATGTCAACGAAGGCTTCGCTCGAATACGTGCGCTGGGCGAAAAAGATGGGGCTGCAGGTCACGTGTGAAGTGACGCCGCATCACTTCACGCTTACCGACGAAGACGTGCAATACGACACGCATTACAAGATGAATCCGCCGCTCGCGTCACGCGCCGATCGCGACGCGCTCATCGAAGGCCTGGCCGATGGAAGCGTCGACGCAATCGCCACGGACCACGCGCCGCATCACCCTGCAAGCAAGGACGTGGAATTCGACCGCGCGCCCTTCGGCATCACCGGCTTCGAGACGGCGCTCGCGCTCGGGCTGAGCGAACTCGTGCA
Source organism: uncultured Acidobacteriota bacterium (assembly GCA_963767205.1). Taxonomy (GTDB): domain Bacteria; phylum Acidobacteriota; class Terriglobia; order Acidiferrales; family UBA7541; genus Palsa-295. Next base: position 21,423 of record CAVYDF010000012.1, on the reverse strand, counting down.
TCCGGGCAAAATTTCGCTCGCTCGCCTGGTCGAGCTATTTACCACCGGCCCGGCGCGCGTTCTGGGCATCGAACGAAAAATCGCAGCCGACGAGCCTGCCGACCTGACGATTTTCTCCACCGAGCACAAGTGGATGTTCCGCGCCGCCGATTCGCCGAGCAAATCGCGCAACACGCCTTTCGACGCCCGCACCTTTCGAGGCGCACCGATGGCGACGATCGTCGCAGGCCGCGTCGTTTACCGCCGAGAAGCAGCAGCCACCGCAAAATAAGCCGCGCCTTCCAATTTCCAATTTCGATTTTCTATTTTCTAGTTCTTTTTTGCTTCTAGTGTGCGGCGGGTTCCGAGGCAGGATGCATGCCGTGCTGCGGCACTTCGTGAATTCCACGCGCGGGCGCTTCCTGATGGAAGCGATACAGCTGGTTCAACGGGCCAGCGCCCTTTCCAATCGCATACGATTTCTCAATCGCCTTCGTCACATAAGCCTTCGCCAGAATCACCGCTTCGCGAAGCTGCTGCCCGGAAGCAAGCTGTGCAGCAATCGCAGCAGAAAACGTGCAACCCGATCCATGCGTGTTGGGGCTTTTCACATGATCCCCGCCGAACGTCTCCACTTCGCCGCCCGCTTCGCACAACACATCGATCGGCTTATCGAGGTGCCCGCCGGTGACGACCACCGCCTTCGCGCCCATCTCAATCAGTTTCTGCGCGGCCGCTTTCATGCCACTCAAATCTTTCACTTCGATGCCGGTAAGAAATTCCGCCTCGGGAATGTTCGGCGTAATCACGCTCACGCGCTTCAGCAGTTCATCGCGCACAAATTTCAGCCCCGCGGTATCGAGCAACTCCTCGTTCCCCGCCGTGGGGCGGAACACAGGATCGAGCACCACATGCGCGAACTTGTGCTTGTCGAGAAATTCCGTAACCACCGCGGCATTCCCGCGATTCGCCAGCATTCCGATTTTCACCGCAGCAATCGTAACGTCGTCCACCAACTCCTCAAGCTGCGCCCGCAATTGTGCAGAAGGCGTGGGATGAACCGACTTCACGCCTTGCGTGGATTGCACGGTGAGCGCCGTGATCGCGGCCACTCCATAGCAATTGTGCGCCGCAAACGTCTTCAGATCCGCGGCCACACCCGCGCCACACGACGGATCGAATCCGGCAATTGTCAGAAGAATTGGGGGAGCGTGGTTCGTATGATTGTTCAAAACGACGTGCCCTCCGCGCGAGGCACAAAAGCCGGTCCGCTCATTTTCCGAGCAGACCGGCAAAGAAAAATGTACGCGTGTTGCGGCATCACGCGCAAGAAGAAATTTCATCCGCAAATTAATTTAACGCCTTGGAAACCTGACGACACGGGCAGCGCTAGTGCCTGAACGAAACTGTGATACGGTTTGCAGGTTTCAGAACGAATGCTACCCTCGCGTATAATAGTTGGAGAATGACAAGTACGGTTCCGGCGGCAGTTCCGACTGCTGTCCCGGCGGCTCTCCCGGAAGGAATGACGAAGTCGGCTATGAGCCGTATTCTTGCGATCGATTACGGCCGTAAACGAATCGGGCTGGCGCTGTCCGACGAACTCGGAGCAACCGCGCAGCCGCTGCTGACGATACAGCGCACGAATCGCCGCGACGTGATTCGCCGCCTGCGCGAAATTTGCGCGAAGCACGGAGTAGCGCAAATCATCGTCGGCCATCCGCTGCACATCACGGGCGAGGCCGGTGAAATGGCTGCCGAAGCAGCATCCTTTGCGATGCGGCTTACGAAAGAGATTGGAATCGAAACAGAACTTGTCGATGAACGCTTGACTACCTGGGAGGCAAGGCAGACGATGACAGAAACAAAATCGCGTCGCAGAGGCGAACCTATTGACGCGATTGCCGCTGCTGTTCTACTGCGCGACTATCTCGAGACCCACTCGGAGAAAATGAGCCACAACAATCGGAGAAAGCGCAGCAAATCATGAAGCGGCTTGGCCTAGTAGCGCTTCTGGTGATTGCAGCGATGGGAGCCGCAGCAGGCTGGCTCGATTCGCAAATCGTGCGCCCCTACACGGGACACCGGCCGGCAAAAGCTTTCGTCGAAATCCCACATGGAACCTCGCGCTGGGGTGTCTCCGGCATCCTGAAAAAGGACGACATCATCCGCAACCGGATGGCTTTCGAGCTTTTCAGCCTCTGGCACGTTCGACATCCTTTGCAGGCCGGCGAATATCTAATTGACCAGCCGCTCAATTCGAAACAGGTTTTCTGGAAAATCGCGCAGGGCAGAATTTTCCTGCACTACGTGACCATTCCGGAGGGCTGGTCGATGTTTGACATCGCAGCGGAACTCGATCGCCAGGGCGTTTGCTCGTCGGAGAGTTTTCTGGCCGCTGCTCGCGATCCTGCTCCGATTTCAGACATCGCCCCGAAGGCCAAATCGCTCGAAGGATTTCTATTCCCGTCGACATACCAATTCAAGCGGCGCACCACATGCGCGCAAGTGGCTGAGACAATGACGTCGCATTTTCGCACCGTGTGGACCGAATTGAATCCCTCGGGCACCGCCAGTTTTCCCGGCGGCCTTGACGCGATACAGGCCGTCACGCTCGCCTCTCTCGTGGAGCGCGAGACGCCCCGGCCCGAGGAACGGCCGTTGGTCGCAGGGGTGTTCTACAATCGCCTGCGTCTCGGCACACCGCTGCAATGTGACCCAACCGTTCAATATGCGTTGCAGCTCGCGGGACGCCCGGAGCAAAACGTGCGGCCAGAACATCTGCGCATCGACTCGCCCTACAACACCTATGCGCATAAGGGCCTGCCTCCCGGGCCCATCGCGAATCCTGGCGAGGCTTCAATCCGCGCTGCGCTAAATCCCGCCTCAACGGACTACCTGTATTTTGTGGCCAACGATCAAGGCGGCCACTTTTTCAGCAAGACGCTCGCCGAGCACAATCGCAACGTGGCCCGCTACCGCCAGCTATTGAGGGGCGACGCTGCGGCCGCGGATCCGCCAGCTAAAAATCCTGGTCATCGAGGCGGCATGTGAGCCAAGCCAAGCCACACACGCCGGACGCGGGGGAATCGCGCACCAAGAAAGCGCTGATTCTCGAAGTGGCGCGCGAACTAGCCAAGCCACGTTACACGCCCGCTGAAATCGAGCAGATTCGCCGGAAACTGATCGCCAATCTCGGCGCGCACGGAAAAACGTCGGTGGAATATATCGTCAGCGTGCTCGAGGAAGCGGGCATGCGCGTGGTGATGTCCACAAAATCGGATACCGAGGGTCAGTACGAAGAGGAGTTCAGCGATCTCCTCCATTTCTCTACACTGGATGAAGCCGAAATGTGCCTCGTGCGGCTCGATGAGCTGCTGCGAAAATTTCTCGCCGAAGGCGAAAGCGCAGCCGCCGAACGGGTTCGCGAAGTGGCCCGCTTGGGACGCCGCCGCGCGGAAATGATCGCCCGCAACCACAAGGTAGACGCGACGAAACGCGCGGAGAAGGAAGAAATCGCGCAGTGGTTCGGGATCTGGCTCAATACGCCCGACGCGTTTTTCGACTGGCTCGAAGTGCGCAAGCAATCGCCGGATTTCCAATCGAAATTCCCGCAGCTCCCGGAAGAACTCCCGGAAGAAGAGGCGTAGGTTGCGCTACCTGCTCGACGTCGAGCCGCTCGACTTGGGCGCGGATGTGCGCGCTGTCGGTCTCGAGCTAGTCGAGGCCGACGAAAATCGCGAACCCCTCCGCGGCCCGGACGCCGCCAAAATTTGGAGCCGCGTTCTCACTGCCGCTGCCGCCACCACGCCGTGGGCAGCTCGATTTTTTCAGCCACCTCGATCGCGTGAAGGATTATTGCGAGCGTCACGAGATCGTTTTCCGCGAAGCAAGCCATCGCACATTGGTGATTCCCGCGCCTGAGTTAAACGTGCTGGAGCCGCTGCTCGATCGCTTCCAAAGTGAGACGTTCGGCGCTCGAGCCGGCGACCTCGTCACTGCGGGTGACCCTGAATTGGAAGGCGAACTCGCCCGTCGCGGCGTTGATGGTTATCACAAGGCTTTTGCGAAATATTTTTTCTGCGCTGTTTGCAATTTCGAAGATGGCTCCCTCGTTTTACTCAGCGAAAAACTCTGGGCCAGCGAAGTGATCCGGCGCGTTCGCCCGGTGCTCGAAGGCCTCGAAGTAGACGTTCGCCTCCCCGCCTGACGGCGAAAACCTGTCGAAGGCGAGTCCCAGGGACAGGTTTCTAGTCTGAAACCTTGGTACGTCTGTACCATTTCCCAAATCGTTGGTTCTAGTACACTAATTCTAGAGACCAAACAGATGGCCCCGCTGTCGCGTGAGTTGACCGTGTCTGATTCCACTCTTCCCGGTGCCCGGACGTTCGTTCGCAGCCTCAATGTGCTGCTTAAGTATTCCCGTCTCTATGGTTTGGAGCACAATCGTTCGGCCGAGCAATTCAAGTCCGCCTGGAAGGAGCTCGAAGCTGCGGTATTGGCATTAGGCGAAAGAGGACTTCTGCTGGGCGCATCCGGATCGCAGCTCCTGCTCGATGGAGTGCCTCTCGAATCGACTCCCGCCGAACGCAAGTTCGCCGACCTGCTCACGGAAGCAAACGTGGCCAGCATCAGCTTCAGTCCCAACGTGACGCGCGAGGATTTTCTCGCTTTTGTGCGCGCGTTTATGGAATCAGCGGTCAAGTCGTCTACTCTTGCTGAACGCCTCGAAGCAAATCTCGGCGGCCGCAGTGGAATTCGACTGAATGAAATTCGTTTCGTGGCTGAAGATTCGGGATATTCCGAGGCGCGCGTCGCGGCCCAACTCACCGTGAAAACTTTGGGCGGTGATGCGGGCCTGGTTACGGACTGGCTCAGCAGCCCAGAGAAAATGATTCAGTTGATCGCCGCCGCGGAAGGATCTCATGGCGGACCTGGCGGACCAGAATCCGGCGGGCCAGGAATTGGATTGGGCCCCGGATTAGGAACGGGCGGAGGCGCAGGTTTAGGTAGCGGTGCGGAAACCGGCAGCGCGTACACGGCCGGAGGATCGGGCGGCACGGGCGGAGGCACCGGAGTCAGTGGCGTTGGAACCGGCGGTGGTGCGGGCGGCGGCACTGGAATTGGTGGCGTTGGAGCTGGTGGCGGAACGGGCGGTGGCACCGGAATCGGTGGCGCTGGAACTGGTGGCAGCACGGGCGGTGGCACCGGAATCGGTGGCGCTGGAACTGGCGGTGGCTCGGGCGGCGGCACCGGAATCGGCGGCGCTGGAACTGGCGGCGGTACGGGCGGCGGCCCGGGAATCGGTGGCGCTGGAACTGGTGGTGGTCAAGGCGGCGGTGCCGGAGTCGGTGGCGCTGGAACTGGCGGCGGTACGGGCAGCGGCGCGGGAATCGGTGGTGCTGGAACTGGTGGTGGTCAGGGCGGCGGAGTTGGCTCAGCAGTTGGCGCAGGAGCCGTTCCCGGCGGATCGGGAACCGGCACCGGCGGAGTGCTCGGCGGCAGCTATGTCTCAGGGGCTCCCATCGCGAATCAGGCCGCAGTTTCCAAACTTGAAGAAGCCGATCTACAAAGCCTGCTGCGACTGCTCGTGCAATTCGGCGAGGCGCAGCAAGCAAAAACGCCTCAGCAAAATCCAGAAGTGTGGAAGCAGCGCATGTCCTCGCTGCCTCCCAATGCGCAGATCACTCTGCGCCAGGCGCTCGCCGGAGTTGCAGCGACTTCGCCTTCCGCGAAAATGGACGAGGCAACCTTGCTGCGCCTCGCAGAAGACCTCGCCATAAAGTTCGCTCTCGATCGCTTTCAGCGTGGCGAAGTTCGCGTGAATGCGGTGCGCCAGATGCTCGACCGCATGGGCCATGAACTCGAGACGCTTCGCAAACTCCTCAAATCACGCGAAGAAAAATTGGCGAACGCAGGTGTGAATCTCGAATCGCACGCCGACGTGCTCGATCGCCAGTTCTGGGCAGCGGTTCCCGAATCCGGCAAGCGCCAGGTGCTCATGTCCGGCGAAGCGTGGTGCATTCCCCCGCGCAACGTGCAGCAATACGTCGAAGAATTGCTCGGCCGCGGCGAGTCCGATGCCGCCGGCGATATCTTGCTGCAATACGCCTCCTGCGTTCGCAATAAAGACGCCGAGGCTCGCAAGAAAGCAGCCATCGGCCTCGGCCAGCTCGCCGAACTTTACAGCAAAGCGGCCAGCCAGCGTTTGCAGGATGCTCTCGTTCAAATCGGCCAGCAGATGGCCGAAGAAAAAGACATCGAGCTGCAATCGCTGCTCAGCGCCGCGTTCGTCCGTCTCAGCCAGGAATCCGCGGCGCGCCGTTACTATCGCGCGATGCAACAAGCGCTAGATTCCATCTCCGAACTCGAAAATTCCAAGCCAAGCTGGGCGGCGAGCTTGCGCCCACGGCTCGGCGTCGAGAATCGCGTGGCTGACTTCATCGAAGAAGCGCTCACAGCGGAGACAATGCCCGAGGGACTCATCGGCGTGCTCATGCGCATTCCGCAAGCGGCGGCCGAGCAATTGGGCGTCCGGCTGTCGCGTTGCGCGCGGCGCACCGAACGCGAAGCAATCATTGACCTCGCCAAGTCCATCGGCGCTCCGTGCGCGCGTCACCTCAGAGAAACTCTGAGGAGCGAACCCTTTCCTAAAGCGGCCGCCGCCGTCGGGCTCCTCAGCCGCCTCGATGTTTTCGCGGTCGAAGAAGTACTCCCGATGCGCTTGAGGGAAGGCCAGCGCAGTTTTCACGACGCCGTCGTTCGCCAGCTTTCCACCGCTGGCGCCCCCGAGCGCGGCCAGATACTCACGAATTGTATCGAGCTGATCGATCCGATGATTTTGCCGCTGGCTCTCGATGAAATCGGAATGTGCGGCGACCCGGCCACCGCTTCAAAACTTCTGCGTCTGGCGGAAGGCGAGCTTCTGCCAGAAGCTCCCGACTATCTTAAAGTGAAAGCTATCGAAGCGCTGGGCCGCATGCGCGCGCCTGCCGCCGCCGGACACCTGCGCCATTTCGTCGAAGCTCGCAAAACCTTCGGATGGGTCTACCCGGAAGAAATTCGTATGGCTGCCGCGCAAGCCCTCATGAAACTCGATCCTGCGTGGATGCAGGCTTTCCTGCCGCAGTGCGGGCTGGACGCTGCTGTAATGGCTCTCGCACCGCTCGACGCCATCCCCGAGCGCGATTTCGTGCGCCACCGCCGTTACCGCCGTGTGCGCTTGCCGCGCAACGTCCCCGCCGTGATCACTTCCGCTCGCGGAAAATATTCATCCGCGATCAGCGTGCTCAGTCTCGAGGGCGGCCTCTTAAGCGGCGATATTCAAATACCGGTGGGCACCGAAGCCACCCTGAAAATTCCCGCCGGCCTCCGCTCCATCAGCATGCGTGCCGTGGTTCGATTCGTGCGTTCGCATCAAGCCGGCTTCGAAATGGTCGGCATGAACCTCGAAGATCGCTCCAAGCTTCGCCGTCTTCTCGTCTCGCTCGGCGACGATCGCCCCGCCCGCATGGATCGCTCGTCCGATCCCGCTACTTCTGAATAACGCCGCAGGCAATCCTCCCGCCGGAATTCCCCGTCGGATCGGTTTTGTAATCATCCTCTTTTTCATGGATCACGATCGACGTTCCGCCCTCGTGAAACAGTGAATTCGCCCCATCGCCGAGCGTCACCATCGTATCCAGCAGCGTGGCTTTCGCGGTTCCATCCGCCTTTACGTCAATCATCAGAAGGTCGCCCGCATGCGGCCCTCCTGGATTGTCTTTGCCATGCTTCTTCGTGTCCGGATTCAGGTGTCCGCCCGCGGTCGTGAAAGCCGGTCCTTCGCATTTCCCCACTGTGTGGATGTGAATTCCGTGATTGCCCGGCGGCAGTTGCGCCACGCTCACCTCAATTTTCACGCCCTTTTTCGCCGGCAAAATCTTGGCAGTGCCGATCTTCTGACCCTGTCCGTTGACAATATCCGCGTGCGCCGATTTTGGCGCCCCTTGCCCAAATGCCACAGACGAGCAAAGCAACGCCGGAAGCCAAACGAAAACGAGTACGAGCCTGCTGTAAGACATGGAGATCTCCTCAAACGTGAAGTTGAATGCAGGGCCGGCCTACTGCGCACCACGAGAATACACCTTCTTGGAAGCAGCCACCTTAAAGTTGAACGTCGAAAATCGCCCGCGGAGTTTGTGCCGAAGATTAATTGTTCGTCGTTGATTTGCCTGCGGATTTGGCCGGAACCTTCGCGTCTGCCGTTTGCGTCGCCTTACCGGCATAAATCTGCTGGATCCATGGCTCCAGAATCTGTGCAACAGCCACGCTACCTCGCTCCGACCAGTGACCGTCGCAAAGCGAATACGCCAGAAAATCGCCGCCCGACGCCGCATCCATTTCCGGCAGCAGATCCTTCACCGCAACGCCATGCTCCGCTCCCCACTTCTCGACAAGCGGACCCAAAGGGTTTGTCCCCGTCGTATGCACCCGCTGGAAATCGATAGCGTGTGGAATCAGAAAGACGCCCACCTTTGCACCGTGCGCATCCGCCGTGACCTTGATGTCCTCAAGAGACTTTTCAAGCCGCGCGATATCCACGCTGTTGTAATCGTGGTAGCCCGAATAGGGACTCAGCTTCCACCAGTACAATCGCGAATTAATGAAGAGGCCCACGTGATAGGAAGCCAGATAAGCCCTCAGAAACGCCTCCACGCGGTCCCAAAAACCTTCCCCCGCATTCGGATCGAAATGGCCGGAATAGAAAACAGAAAGATCATCCGCGTAAAACGGCCGGTACTCGCCGCTCCGCCCGTGCTCCTTTCGGTATGCAAAATCCATGTCGTGGAAATCATTGTCCGGCACCACGCCGACGAGAACCAGATCGTGATCGAACTTCGACGCCATTGTCTTGTACATCAGATCGTATTGCAGAGGCCCGAAGCTCGAGCTTCCGAAGTTCAGATACTCGCGGCGCGTTTCTTTCTCGAGGATGTTCGTCAACCGCTTATCAGAAGGCTGCCCCACGCCCTCGATCATCGAATCTCCCAGAGCGATCACTCGCGGCGCCGATGAATGTACACTTCTCTCCACGTCCCGCGCGCCGTAGCTGTTGGTGTCATACTCCACGCTGTAGCACCCGGACTTGTGGACGAAATGTCCATTCGGCCTGTGCCAGGCGCCGAACGCAGGATTGATGTCCGCCGAAAAATCGTTGTATCCCACGTGATAGCTCGGCTTGCTTCCCGGCCACTTCGTCACATTGATGTAAATCACAGAAGCCAATTCGGCGAGAACAGCGAAAATGACGAAATTGATGGCGAAAATTCGTAACGCCGATAAAACCTTCTTGAAAAATGGACGCTCAGAAGAAGAGGCCGCTGCGTCCACGGGCGGAACCGCCTCGATCGTTCGCGGATAAACTCCAAGCCCGGCCTCTGGTGTACTGGAAGTTTCTGACTTGCCCATTGCACCTCGGCTCGCCGCAAGTTTAGGCCCGAAAAGATACCAGAATTCTACCTAGTTTTGTTCACCACTTCATTGCGCGTACGCAAGCGTACCCAGTCATCGCGGCCCTCAACTCGCCCATCGCCACTTCGTTGACTACCCTTCTAACCGGCTGGTACCCTCGCTTATTTGCTGTGTAAGGAGAACAAATCTCTGTTCGCTGAGCGGTCAACTCAAGCGGTACCGAAGCGCGGAACGGATCGGCCCCCGGTTGTCACAATTGCCGCAATTGCCTTCATCGCGCTCGCTGCCGCGGCCTGCCTCCTCGTTTCCGGTTGCTCGATAAGCCACAAGACCGTCGTTAAGCCCTCCCAGGCCCCCGCCGCGCTCCAAACCGCTACGAAAGCTCAGCTCCTCGATAAATACAATCACCAGGCCGGCTCAATCCATTCCGTGAATCTCTCTGTGCAGATGAAACTCACCGGCGGCTCGAACTATTCCGGCGTCATCGAGCAATACCATGAAGTGAACGGCTTCATGCTCGCTGCGAACCCAGCAAATATCCGTGTAATAGGCCAGGCTCCGGTCGTGGGTAAGAATATTTTCGACATGGTCAGCAACGGCGAAGAATTTCACGTGTTTATCCCGTCGAAAAACGATTTCATCGTGGGCCCCACCAACTTGCAGCGTCCCTCAAAAAAGCCTATCGAAAATCTGCGCCCACAGCATTTAGTAGACGCGCTCCTCTGGGCTCCGGTTTCCGATCGCGTTCCCGTCCTTTTCGAACAGGCAAACGAAACCCAGGCGCGATTCTATGTGCTAAGCCTACTGCGTCGCGAATCATCCTCGAACGCCGGCGCCGATTCTTCGAACTCGCCTCAGTCTTCCGCGGACGAATTCGAAATCGCCGAGAAAATCTGGTTCAACCGTGCCGATCTCAGCGTCTCGCGAATCGAAATCTATGCTCCCGGCGGCGTCCTGGCCTCCGACGACCGTTACAGCAACTGGGATTCGTTTGGCGAGATTCACTACGCCCGTCAGATTGACGTCGCCCGCCCCGGCGACGACTATCAATTGCAGATCACGATCGTTAAAGCCACCTTCAATGAACCGATTGCCCCGGATCGCTTTATACTTGCCCAGCCGCCCGGCACCCAACTGATCCGCGTCGGCGAAGAGTCTGGAGAGCCCAAGGAGTCTCAGCCCTGATCGGCTACATGATTTCGCAGAACGTGCTGCACCGGCCGCTCCGCACATTCATCACCGTGCTCGCGGTCGCCGTCGAAGTCACCCTCGTCATCATTGTCGTCGGACTCACCAGCGGCTTGCTCCTCGAATCCGCCAAGCGCACCGAAGGCGTCGGCGCCGACATCATGGTCCAGCCTCCTTCCGCTTCGGTTTTCATGGCTTTCGGCGGAGCGCCGATGCCGATCACCATTGCCGACAAGTTGCGCCAACTAGAATACGTGCAAGCCGTGGCGCCCGTGCTCGTTCAATTCAATTCCGTCAATGGCCTCGACATCGTCTATGGCATCGATCCCGAGACTTTCCGCGCCGTCTCCGGTGGTTTCGTTTTTCATTCCGGTCATGACCTGCAGGCTCCCAACGACATCCTGATCGACGACGTCTATTCCCGCTCCAAGAAAGTAAAAGTTGATCAGACCCTTCACATTCTCGAACACGATTTTCACGTCGCCGGAATCGTCGAGCACGGCAAGGGCGCTCGCCTCTTTGTCCTGATGCCCACATTGCAGGAAATGGCGGGAGCCCGCGACAAAGCCTCCATCTTCTACGTGAAGAATGACCGGCCGGACCACACCCCCGCTGTCGCCGACGAAATTCGTGACCTGCTGCCGAAATACGAGGTCCGGCCTCTCAAGGATTTCCTCACCCTGATGACTTCGTCGAATTTGCCCGGCCTCGCCGCTTTCATCAATGTGATGATCGGCATCGCCGTAGCCATTGGTTTTCTCGTGATTTTTCTCTCGATGTACACCACCATCATCGAGCGCACCCGCGAAATCGGCGTGCTGAAGTCTCTCGGAGCTTCCAAGAGCTACATCGTTCAAATTGTCCTGAGCGAAACCACTCTGCTCTGCCTCGCGGGAGTCATAGGAGGGGTGGGTCTCAGCTATCTGATGCGCGCCATATTTATCCGCCTGTTCCCCAGCCTCACCATCCTCATCACTCCGGGCTGGATCGCGCGCGCGGGATTGATTGCGATTCTCGGCGGTCTGCTCGGCGCGTCCTATCCCGCCTGGATGGCCAGCCGCAAAGATCCAGTGGAAGCGCTTTCGTACGAATAAAGCTCGCGCGATTACATGCGCGCTAGCCAGACGCATGAATCGCGTCTAGAATCGAATCACAGCATATTTCATCGACGTTCGCACGGGGGCCTGGTAGTTGGAGCCGATACTTAAGACCGAAAATTTGTGGAAAATTTATCGCACGGGCAAGGTGGACGTGCCCGCCCTGCGCGGCGTCGACATCCAGATTCTTCCCGGCGAATTTGTCTCCATCATGGGCCCCTCCGGTTGCGGAAAATCCACAATGCTCCATGTGATTGGCGGCCTGGCGCAAGCCACGCGCGGGAAAGTCCTTCTCGACGGCAACGATCTCACCACCATGACCGACGCTGCCCGCACCATGCTGCGCCGCCACAAAGTTGGTTTTGTTTTTCAGCGCTTCAACCTTTTGCCCACGCTCGACGCTTACCACAACATCGTTCTCGCTCAGCACATTCGCGCCGACGGATTCGATCCGCACCGCTTCGATGTTGTCGCCGACCTGCTCGGAATCACCTCACGCTTGAAACACAAACCTTCGGAAATGTCCGGCGGCGAACAACAGCGAGTCGCCATCGCGCGCGCCATTGTCTGCGAACCTAAGATCGTCCTCGCCGATGAGCCCACCGGTAATCTGGACACGAAAAGCTCCGAGGCAGTTCTCAAATTGCTTGCTTCCCTGAACAAAGACCTCGGCCAGACCATCGTGATGATCACCCACAATCCCGAGGCCGCCGCCTACGGCCATCGCGTCCTCCACATGCGCGACGGGCTCGTCGTGGACGGCTCAACCGTTCACTGATATGCGAAAGTTCTGGCGCGGCTTCGTCAACACAATTTTCTGGTCCTATGAACGCGGCAGTTGGCCCTACGACGTGATGGTTATCATCATCGTCATCTTCGTCCTGCTCTCCCCGCGCCGCTGGTTTCAGGATCAATCGCAGTCGATATCTCTCGCCAGCTCCGATATCCAACTCGTTCAAGATGACCCCGAAACCCAAACGCGCATCTACCGCCTTGATGCCCATGCGCTCCCGCCGAAAAACGCGCCACGCATCCCACGCCGGAACTCGAACGCGAAACCCACGACATCCTCGGCCGCACCGTGGACGACCTCAAAGGCCACACATTCCAGGTGCAGCGCATCGATCCGATTCGCACCGGTGACGGCCCCGTCCTTTATTACGACGTAACGGTGCATCCCTGAGTTTTTTGCCGAGGCCGTCTCTTTTGCCGTTCGCAGTTGCCTTTCGTACCGCGGCCTCCGGCCGGCGCCTTTACTTCCTGCCGTTGCCTCGTTCTGCCCGCTCGCGACGCGAATGCGAATCTTATGCCCCCTTTTACAGCCGCTCGCAATTTTTCAAGCTGTTGACTGGTCACCGCAAGACTCCCCCCATCAGGAACAACTGGAACCGCGCCTGCCTGCGGCGCATCTCATACCCTATGCTATGATGTCGCGATTTCTTCATAGGCCAACCACATCGGCGGGGGATTCTTTTGATCGTTAGGCGTTTTGTATCGCTATTATTTATTTTTGCGGCAATTTTTTCACTCTCATTCGCTCTCGCTGCTGCCCATTCCTCCCAGAATCACAGTCCGCTCACACTCGATAATGTCTTAGCTCACCTGGACGACTCGGCCAGAAACTTTCACAGCCTCTCCGCCGATGTCGAACGCACAAAAGTCACGGTTGTGGTAAACGATCGTTCGACGGAGGCTGGCGCGATTCTCGTCCGCGGCGACCGAATGCTCCTCGATCTGAAGACTCCCGACCCGCGCACGATTCTTCGCAACGGCGACAATCTCTTCATCTACGAGCCTGGCCTGAAACGCGTGGAGGAATTCAACCTCGGCAAAAATCGCGGCCTGGTAGATCAGTTCCTCCTGCTTGGTTTCGGCACGGGAGGAAAGGAGCTGCGCAGAAGCTACGGAGTCACCCTCGTCGGCGAGACTCCCATAGATGACAGAAAAACTGTGGAGCTCGAACTCGCTCCCAAATCCGAAGATGTTCTCAAGCAATTTTCCAAAATCCAAATCTGGTTCGACCAGTCCAGCTGGCTCCCCGTCCAGCAGCAGTTATTCGAAGCCGGCTCCGGCGATTACATGATCGTCCGCTACTCCAAAATGGTCCGCAATCCGAACATCCCCGACTCCGCCTTCAAACCCCGCTGGCCCAAAGGCACAGAAAAAATCAAGCATTAGACCTAACTTCATCGTGCTCACGAAGCTGGCTTGCCGCCCTCTGCACCCGGCCCGTCGGTGTTATACTGTCGCCGGTAAGCAGCAGGCCTTTTCCATTGCGAGGGATTTTCGAACAACAATGACCGCATATTGAGGTGATATGTGACTCTACCCCGCGTCTTGCTGATTGTTCTTTTTGTTACCTGTTTGATCTGGTTTGCCGTCGGCCATCATCAGCTTGTGTCCCCTTCCCCTGATAACGAAAGCTCTTTTCTAAAAACGTACACGCCCGCAAAAGTACTTGACCGGTTCAAAGCTGCTCCATTTTCCGAGCAGTCCGTTGGCTCCAGCAGCGGAGCCCAGCGGGAATTTGCCACTCATCAGGCAGACTTCGAACCCACCCTCGTAATCAAAACCGGAGACTGGGCCGCTTTGATGCAGGCTTTGCGCGACGATGTCGCTGCCAGACTAACCGCCCTGAAATGTCAAATCGTGGAAGAATCCGGCAACCCCGCCGACGGATTTAAAATCAAGTACGCCATCGGAAAATCTGAGGGCACAGTAATTCTCGACCCCGTCAGGAGCGCGCCCAATTCGCTCCCATCCGCCGCACCCGGCCCGGATCAATCCGCGGTGAAACTCCGCATCCAGATCCATGAAAAATGGTTCAAAACAGGCGCTCACCCGATCAACGCGCAGCTCAGAGCCGAGTCTTTCTAGCTAACAACTGGCGCAGCATCTCGCGCGCGCACCGCATAAAGCTTCTGCAGCAACGAATCGCGCGAGAACGGCTTTTGCAATAGCTCCGCGTTTGCCAGATACGATTCGTCGGAGTTGTGCTCCAAGTATCCAGACATGTAAACCACCTGAATACCCGGGTGCGCCCGCCGCAATCGCATAGCCAGTTCCGTTCCCCGCATGCGCGGCATCACCACGTCCGTCACCAACACATCAATCGGCGTTTTCTGCTGCTCCGCCGATCTCCAGCGCTTCAATTCCATCCTTCGCCGCAATCACCTGATATCCGCTCGCGCTCAAAAATTCGCACGCCAACTCACGCACTGCCTCTTCATCTTCCGCCAGCAGCACTGTGCCAACTCCTCGATGCATCTGCCGGAACGCCTCTTTCTGCTCGCTCACCGAAACCGCCTCCGTCGTCTGCGGCAGAAAAATTTCGAAGCGCGTCCCCTGATTCACCGCGCTGTCCACCCAGATATATCCGCCGCTCTGCTTCACGATTCCATACACCGTCGAAAGACCAAGCCCCGTCCCCTTCCCCAGTTCCTTGGTCGTAAAAAATGGCTCGAAGATTCTCGACTTCGTCTGCTCGTCCATCCCATGCCCGGTATCCGCCACCACAATCAGCACGTACTTCCCCGCGATCACCGGCGGATGCGCCCGCGCATATTTTTCATCGAGGACCACATTCTGAGTCGTCACCGTGAGCTTCCCGCTCTTGCTCATCGCGTCGCGCGCATTCACCGCCAAATTCACAAGCACCTGTTCGATCTGCGACGGGTCCGCCTTGATATGCGCGAGCCGCTCGCCCGGAAGAAATTTGTACTCGATCTCTTCGCCCAGCAGCACGGGCATCATCTTGTTCACGTCAGCAATCACCGCATTCAAGTCCAGCACCTGCGGCTGCAGCACCTGCATCCGGCTGAACGCCAGCAGTTGCCGCGTCAGCGCCGTCGCCCGGTCCGCCGCCTTCTTCACCTGCATCACGCTGGGCTGCACAGGACTCAAGCTGCCAAGTTTCATCTCCAGCAAATCGCTGTGCCCCTTGATCACCGTCAGCAAATTATTGAAATCGTGCGCCACGCCGCCGGCCAGCCGTCCCACCGCTTCCATCTTTTGCGAATGCCGCAGCTGCTCGCTGAGCATCTGCCGTCTGTTCTTCATTCGTGCGCAACGTCACCCGCATCCGCTCAAACGCCGCCGTCACCTGCGACACTTCATCGCCCGTATCCGGCCCCAGCGGATAACCAAAATTCCCTTCCTCCAACGCGTGCACGCCTCCCACCAGCTGCTCGAGCGGCCGCGTAAACGTGCTGGAAATCAAAAACACAATTACGCCACCAATCACCACCGCCGCCACGCCCAGCAGAATCAAATGCTGATTCAGCTGGCTGATGTAAGCGAACGCTTCGTCATACGGTTTGAAAACGGTAAGCGTAAGACTCGGATGCAGCGTCGGCGTCAAATCCACCGAGCTGAAAAGATACCGCTTATCCCCAATTTCAAATTTTCCAGACGCAACGCGCGGCGAAATCCCCTCCGTCACGCTCCGCTCATCCAGCGGCGAAAACGAACTCACCACCGGGTCATTTCCATATCGAAACGCGATCTGGCACAGCGCGATCTGCCCCACCTCGCGCGCCACCTGCGAATCAATCTCGCGCCCGACGATCACCGTCCCCAGACGCATCTGCGTCGGCGGATCTCTCAACTCGATCGGCCGCATCGCCGCCTGATAAAGATGCCCGTGCCCGAACCACCACACGCCCTGCTCGCCCGCCCCTCGCGACTGCTCGAACATTTCCTGCGCCGCGCTCACCGGAAATCCAACCGACGAAGTGTGCAGCGCGATAATTTTTCCAGTCCAATCCGCCAGCGCCAGCAGATCGAAATTCTTCGAATGCCAGATTCCCTCAAACGCCTCGTCCAACCCAGCGCCCTGCGGATCGGCCATCAGCGTTTTCACCGCCGGCAGCGTCGACATCAATTCCGCACTCCGCGCCAACTCCAACTGCCGCTCCGCCCGCATGTTTCCAAAAGTAAGGACAGAATTCCGCGTGTCCTGCTCGATCCCTTTCTGCACCTGCTCTTCAGCGGCCCGCCCCACGATCAGCAAAGTTGAAAACGTAAGCGCCGCAATCACCAGCACCAGCGACAGCAAAAATTTAGTCCGCAGCCGCAACCGTCCCGAAGTAGCCGCATGCCTCCGCAGCCACTCCACCAGCGGCGCCAAATGTTCCTGAATCTCGCTCAATCCAGGCACTTTACAGACTCCCATCCCAGCCTAACTCACGGGTGTTTCAATCTAGCACCCGCCCCCAAAGCCAAGGAATGGGCCTTCAGTACCATTCGCACCCAAATGTTCCATCTCCGCCGTCGCCGTCCGTATCGCCATTGCCGTTCGTACCGCCGGCGTCTCGCCGGCTCTTTTCCTTTTGTACAGCTGGCCTCCGGCCGGCGCCTTTGCCGTTCAGTAGCACAGGCATTCCTGCCTGTGTCCCAAGTGGGAGGCTCCGTCGCGACCTCGTTCCTCCCCGCAGGTGGGATTACAGTACTCACAAAAAGCGATTGGTACTTGTCAGCGAAAGTAATCTTCTATACAACTTTTATTGCTAGGACATCGGAATTAGAAATTGTGTACCGGAGGTCGCATGAAGCTTTCGACTCAATAGGCCCTTGTTCTTTGGACTGCTTGGATTGCTCTGTCTTCTTCTACCGAGCACACGAAGGCGGATTCGTTTGACTGGACATACCAAGGGACCGATGCTCCCCATCGGTGAGCTAAGCTCCGGAAGCGGAGAGTTGAACACAACGGATGGGGTCATTACGGGACTTCCGGGACGTTTAACGGACTGGCCATAACAGCCCTTTTGGCGCCGGGTGCGCCCTTCGGAAACGACAATCTATTTCAGATTCCTCCCGCGCCCCTTTATCTCACTCCGGATGGAGTCTCGTTCCTGGATTCGGCGGGCGATCAGATCAACATATATGCGGCTTTGGGTACGATGTGTACTTTTCCGGGCCCGGTCTGTGTTCCTTTTAACTTGTATGGTTCCATAAGCGATGACGGGAACAGCGATGTTGGGAACTTTACCCTTGCGCCAGTGATAGCAACGCCTGAACCTGGCACAGCTGCCATGTTGCTAACGGCCGTCCTGTTCTTCGGTCTGTTTCTCCGAGGGAAGCGCCTGGAAGCGTGAGCTCCGCCGCAGGCTTCACCTACGAGCGGAGTGAGTGCAGGTGCCACCCCCGTCACAATGGTTAAAGGCAAACACATCCATGCGATTCTGGTTCGCCCGCAATGGCGAAGTGCCCATCCGGGAACAGCTTGCAACCCAAGTCATTCTCGGTATCCTGTGCGACGATCTGGCCCCAGGCCAGCGACTGCCAAGCACACGAGATCTAGCGCGACGGTTCCACCTTCATGCCAACACGGTCAGCGCCGCCTACCGGCAATTGGAAAGAGAACTCTGGGTCGAATTCCGGCATGGAAGCGGTGTGTACATTCGAAAGAGCAAACCGGAGACTCAGCTTCACCCAACGCTCGCTCTCGATCAGCTGATCGCGAATCTCTTCCGTTCGGCACGCGAACTCGGCTCCCCCCTGTCCGCCGTCCAATCGCGCCTTCACGAATGGCTGGCTATGCAGCCACCCGACCATTTTCTGCTCATAGAGCCGGACGAAGAACTCAGACGGATCGTCATCAACGAGATGCGTCAAGCTGTCACTTTTCCTGTGGCCGGCGAGGGCATGGAAGTTTGCGGCTCCCTAGAGAAGCTCCAGGGCGCAGTCCCGGTTGTGTTGCCAAACAAAAAAGAAATAGTGCGTCGAGCGTTGCCAGCTGAAACAGATTTGCTGGTGCTAACCGTTCAATCGGTCCCTCTTTCGCTGGACGAGTGGTTGCCAGTTCCCAAGGACACTCTTGTCGGAATCGCGTCGCGCTGGCCTGGATTTCTGAAGTTGGCGCGCACGATGCTCGTGGCTGCTGGCTTTCACCCGGACAGTTTGGTTTTCCGAAACACAAGCGAGGCTGGCTGGCAGAAGGGCTTGAAGCAGATGGCCGCCGTGATCTGTGATTCCGTCACAGCTTCCGAAATGCCAAAGGGTTGCGTGGTGATCCCCTTTGCTCTGTTTTCGGAGAATGCGCTCAGAGAGCTACGCCGCTACCGGCAGTTCGTAACCGCCCCACTTACCCATCCATTGTGACATTTTCGTAAGTGTCACAGCGGGCCCCGTCCACATCGCATTCTCGCCTATCCTGCATCCCGTCAAGGTCATTTTTGTAATCGGAGTTCGCTATGAATTTAAGCCACCAACGAGGTGACTGAATATGCGCAAATGCTTTATCCCCTGCCGGCCTGAAGTATTTCTTGGCCTTGCGACTAGTGTGGCCATGCTTGTCTGCTCTGCGCAAGCACTTTCTCAGCCGTCAGTGCGCGCGGAACTAATTCGATTGCAGGATGAAAAGGGTCTGACGTTAGCGTGGGTTGACAATAGCATCCTGACAAGGTCTATCGACACGCACACACCAATGAGCGGCGGTGTGCAAGCTATTATGTTCAAGAAACGCACCATTGTGCCTCTAAAGGATTCCCTCCAGGATTTTCGGCCGGACACGTTCGACTTTAGAGAATACCCGCAACTCTCGGGAATTGGAGAGTGCTGGTCTTACGATCAGACGAAGCTCGTAGACACCATGATCGAGCGCCCCTCAGGCCGCGCTGCCTTGACAATCCTTGACCTGGCCTCGAAGCGCGCTCGAGCAGTTGCGATCAATGTCGACCAGAAAAAGTACGTCACTTCGCAGTGTTGGTCTCCCGATGGCAAACGGCTCGTTTATGAGATGGATGATGCCGTACGGCTGTACGAACTTGGTAACGATCAGTCAGACTCTATGGCGAAAGGAACCGATCCTACCTGGTCTCCGGATGGAAGTTGGATTGCGTTTCGGGATCACGAAACCTACTACGCCATGCACCCCGACGGGACCGGAAGGAAGAAACTCTTTCACAATCATTGGGGCGGTGTGCGCTCGGGCCTTTATTGGTCACCGGATTCACGGTTTGTGGCCTACGTGAAGGAACTTGGGTTTCTTCAAGGAGGTGCTCTCGATGCGGAGGTCAATCAACTCAGGGTCAGACGATTGGAGGATGGCTCGGACGAACCATTGTGTCCGGATAGCGTAAGCTATGAAAACTACCGCTGGATCACAAGCGGCGAGCTAACGAAACACTCCCGGATCTCAATCTCCTCACTAGAAAAGGCCACGTGACGAGATAACTGTTGCGAGCAGGGATGATCACCACCTATCTCGTTTTGAGATACGTAATGCGAAGAGGATTTCTCAACATCTATCCGGACCCACCCAACCCGGCCCATCTAAAAAGCTAGCTGTTGATTACGCGAGTTGCTAAAAGTTAGCGGGGCATTATCTGTCCGAACACTTATCATCTCATCGCTGCTGTCAATTCCGGCCCGGCAAACATATTCTTTAACTAACTATGTTACGCAAGATTATCCTCGGTATGGCTCTGTTCGTCGTCTTCGTTATTGGTTTTGGCCTGTACCTTATGCACAGGTATGAATCGAAATGGGAGCAAGAATCACGGGAGCAATTGCAGAAGCTGAAACCGAGGATCATAACGGGCGACCGGGAGTTTACGAAGAAGGTCTTCTATGAGGATTCTTATTTGGGAGAGATTACACAAATCCTCGTTGGATGGCCCGCAGGCCGCGAGGCGGCCGTGCTCACGCTCGTGGGGAACAAAAAGGTTGATTTTTTGGATGCGAACGCGGGACTGAAGAAGCAAATCACCTTCTCCAAATTCATAGCCTCTCCACTCCAAACGGTGCAGCTTGATGCGGGTGGCGATTACGGCTTTCTGACCCGAGATCAGAGTTGGGCTGTAAATGTAATCCTTTTCGATAAGTCGGGCCAGGAACTATGGAACTACCGTGGTGGAGTCATGACTGGCGTTGATGATTCAACTGTGGGGGAAGTGGGCCCGGACGGAAAATCAACTGTAGTGGTTGGTTTCAATGGCGATGGTGGACTTATGCTCGTCAATTCGCAAGGAAAAAAGATTTGGCAAAAACCGGACAACAATGTTTGGCACGTCGAGACGCTGGACATCAAAGGGGACGGACATCGAGAAATACTGCACACCAACGCTCGGGGCGAATTGCTTGTTTGCAACCGGGCTGGTGAAGTCATCGCGCACTACTTGCCCGGCTACTACGTTTCCCATTTTTCTCTGACGCGCTGGGGCGACGAGCTACAACCCACACATATCCTAGTCCCAACGAAA
The DNA here is from genome assembly GCA_963767205.1 of uncultured Acidobacteriota bacterium. Classification (GTDB taxonomy): domain Bacteria; phylum Acidobacteriota; class Terriglobia; order Acidiferrales; family UBA7541; genus Palsa-295. The sequence goes on along the minus strand of CAVYDF010000012.1, from coordinate 503 downwards.
CAGAATAAAGAAGGGTGCTGCAAGAATGTTCTTCTAGTGCTCGGAGCTGAGGGGAACAGCGTTGCAAGTTTGGACGCGCCAGAGGGTGACTGGATTCACAGGGCAAACGGAGCACCCGTTCAGCAGAAGAACAACGCCGCGCTCTATGCAGTACTTCAAACTGGAACTTTGCCGCGTTCACTGCTTTCCATATACAACAGTGAAGGCAAGATCGCATACCAGGAAATCCTTGGCGACCGCTGCCTTGCCATTAACACAATCCCTGTGGACCTTGCAGATCGACTGTTAATCGGATGTGGAAGCTCACTTTGGGAGTATTCTGCCCTAACGCGACCTTAGGTCCCTGATTAACATCGTTACCGGACGTTGACCTTCCGGATTAGTGTCGATAACACGGCTTATAACTAGCATCTTACCAATACTTCTGCTGTCATTGCTTCCGCAAAACTCGAAGACCTTTCAGGAAGGCATAGCTTAGAACGAAATACCAAAGGAAACTGATC
>CAVYDF010000011.1:0-195606 GCA_963767205.1 uncultured Acidobacteriota bacterium | reverse complement strand
CTCATTGAAAAAGTGGACCAGATAATTCCTCCCGCGATTCCGAAGAGGCTAAGTATCCCGGCAGATAGCCACGGATCGACGTTGCCGTATTGCCGCATCACTGTGGCGATCCACGGCAGGCAGATCGGATAGAAAACGAAAGCGTGAAGGAAACCGTAGAGCGGAGCTTCGCGAGGCGGCGCACCGATCGAAGCGAGGACGAGCATGCCGATCGAAATCCAGGCGAGCAGCGGCAAATTGTAATTTGGAAAGGACAACGCCAAGGCAATGCCGCTGCCCAGGGCGAGCAGCACTCGCGTCTGCCGACTGAATGTCATCTAGCGTTTGATTATAGACTTGAAACCGGCTTGTTCGAGGGCGCGCTTGGAAGCGTCGGCGGATTTTTCGTCGCCATACGGCCCCACCTGGACGCGGTAGAAATTGTCCGTGGTGGGAGTAACGACGAACGACGGAAATCCTTTTTGCTGGATCGCGTCGGCCATGGCGAGAGCGTCGCTCTGCCGCGTGAGAGCGGAGACTTGCAGGACGATTGAGCTCTTCCCCATCTTCGGCGGCTGGAAGCGGCCTGGAGGCGTAGTGGAAGCGACTGGCTTCGTTTTCGCGGCAGGTGAGGAAGAAGCCGCGGTGTTGCGAGTTGCTGCCGCAGTTTCTTCGGCCGCGTCTGGATTCTTAGCTGACGACTTCCCGTAAAAATCCCAATCACCGGATGCCGAGGATGGCGCTGGCTCGGATTGTTTCGATTTCGGTGCGGCCGGCGCGGGCGACGGTGTCTCGCGGATTCGTTTATCCTCTGCGTGCACCGGGCCGCCGAACTGATTGCGGCCCATCACGTAACCGAGCGTAAAGAAAACGCCGCAGAGCAGGACGACTCCGAGGAAAAGTCCGACCAAGTGCCGGCTCTCGAGCACTCGATCGCCGCCTCCGCCTCCGCGTTGTCCTCTTCCTGCCATTCGGCTCCTATTTTTTCGCGCAGCCGCCTGCACCCACTGCGAAATAATATCCACGGGCAGCGGGAACACGATCGTCGTGTTTTTCTCGACGCCGATTTCGGTCAAGGTCTGCAAATAACGAAGCTGAATCGCAGCGGGCTGCTTTTCCAGCACTTCGGCCGCGTCGGCCAGCTTCGTGCGAAGCTTCGAATTCGCCTTCCGCGTGAATGATTTTAGCGCGGCGCTCGCGTTCCGCCTCCGCCTGTTTGGCGATGGCGCGCTGCATATTCTCCGGAATATCGACTTGTTTGACCTCAACCTTCGTTACCTTGATACCCCAAGGCTCCGTATCCTGGTCAAGGATTTGTTGCAGCTTGGCGTTAACCTTTTCGCGCTCGGAGAGAATCGCGTCGAGCTCAAACTGGCCGACCAGGCTGCGAAGAGTGGTCTGCGCGAGCTGGGAAGTGGCGTACAAGTAATTTTGCACTTGCGAAAGCGCGAGATTCGCGTCCACCACGCGGAAATAGCAGACCGCGTTTACTTTCACGGAGACGTTGTCGCGCGTGATTACGTCCTGCGGAGGCACATCGAGCGTTTCGATTCGCAGGGAAATGCGCGTGAGCTTGTCGATGGGAAAAAAGACGAGCCGCAGGCCGGCGCCTTTGGCTTCGGGAAGCATTCGGCCCAGGCGCAGAACCACGCCGCGTTCCCATTCCTTGATCACGTAGACAGAATTGAAGAACCAGATCAGAAAGATCAATACGCCGATGGCAAAAACGACCGTCATGAAATCCATTTACTGCCTCCCCTCGAGCGTCTCATGCGAATGGGCCGGGTGCGGTGCGTGGGCCGGTTCCACCTCAAGCGTAAGGCCTTTCACTTTTCTGACGCGCACGCGCGCGCCCTTGGGAATGCTGACACCAGCCGGAGCAGCGGCGCGCCACAGCTCACCATGCACGAAAACCATTCCGGCGGCGTTTCCCGCGCTCCGACGGTTTCGGTGACTTCGCGCTTCCTCGCCGACCAGTTCCTCTTTACCAGTGGTTTGTTTCCAATTCCGCGAACGAAGCACAAGCCGCATCAGGATAACGATGATGACCGCGAACGGCAGCGCGACACCCAGAGCAGTGCTGAGGCTCACGCCCATTCCGGTGAATGGCGAGCGAATCAGCATGAGCGCGCCGAGCACCATGGCGATCACTCCGCCCACTCCGAGCACACCGTGCGTCGGAAATTTCGCTTCCAGAACAAAAAATACGAACGCGACGATGATCAGCAGCAAGCCCGTGAAATTCACGGGCAGCATGTGCATCGCGAAGAGAGCCAGGACAAGAGCGATGCCACCGATCACTCCCGGCGCGAACATTCCGGGATGCGAAAACTCAACGTAAAGGCCGAGAACGCCGACGATCAGCAGAATAAAGAACACATCGGGCTGGACGATTCGCGTGAGGAATTTCTCGCGCGCGGTCATTTCGTGCGGGATGACGACGGGCTGCGCGAGAGCCAGTTGCAGCTTTCGCGCCGTCGAGACGGGTGATGGTGCGGCCGTTGAGTTTTGCGAGCAGGTCTTCCCGATTAGCGGCTGTCAGATCTATGAGCTTGCCGTCGAGGGCTTCTTTTTCGCTGAAGGCTTTGGCGTCGGTAACGGCAGTGGCCGCAAGCTCCGCGTTGCGCCCGCGTTGCGTGACGTAGCTGCGAAGATATGCGGTGGCCTCGTTCACGATTTTCTTGTGCAGCGTGTCGTCGATCTGCACCGGCTGGCCGCCGAACACCAGAATCGGCGAGGCGGCGCCCGTGTCGGTGCCGGGAGACATGGCGGCAATGTCGGCGGAAAGCAGGATGAAGAATCCGGCCGAAGCGGCGCGAGAACCGGTGGGTGCGACGTAAGCGCAGACAGGAACTTTGGACGCGAGTATGGCCTGAATAATTTCGCGCATCGAGGTATCGAGGCCGCCCGGCGTATTCATGGTGATGAGAATCAGGGAGGCGCGGTCGGCGTTCGCTTCGTTGATGCCGCGGACGATGTATTCGGCGAGCACCGGCTCGATTTCGCCGTCGATGCGAAGCTCGACGACGTTGGCAGAGGAGCTTGGCGGCGCTGGAGCAGATCCTGCGGGCTGGATTAGGGTGAGGGACAGTGCGGCGAGCGCGAAGAAAACCACAGCATAACGCCGCAATCTTTGGAACAGCATTTCAGGAAGTCATTATAGCAAGAGAAGGGCGCGGAGATGTGAAGGTTCGCGAGACAAACTCGTATAAACTTTGGCGCAAGACGAAGGATGAGAATCTTCCCTACCTGCTGAATCGTCTGAGGCGACCGCGTTAGCCGCGTGTGGCACTGAGCGCTAATTTTGCTGGGGCGGCTCGGCGCGCTTCGCGTCGCTCTGGTACGACGGCATCACGTGCAGAACCTCCTGCACGCGCGGATCTTTGATCACTTTGGCGAAAGCGGGATCAGTTTCCGCGGAGAGGAAGTTCTTGTATCCATCATCGCGCGCAAGCCTCAGAAAATGCGCGGCGCGTTCGGCGTCACCCATCGCAGCGTAAGATTTCGCGACGAAAAAATTGAACAAGCCGGGGTCGGTGGTCGTGCGCTGCTGAATGATGGTGCCGTAGCCGCTTTTCCGCTCGAACAGCTCGGGATCGATGGCGAGAGCCTTGTCAAAGGTGGACATCGCTTCCGGATACTGTTTGTTCGCGAAGTAGGCGTAGCCGAGATTGCTGTAGATGGTGGAAGTCTCCATCTTCAGCACGAGCGCCTTTTTGTAAAGAACGATGGCTTTGCCGTAGTGTTTTTTCTCGTACTCGACGGTGCCGAGATTGTTGATGGGACTGGCGAAATTCTTGTCCGCCTTCATCGCGCGGTGGTAATAGCGCTCGGAGCGGTTCAGGCTGCCCAGCTCTTGATAAGCGATCGCAGTCTTGTTCAGAAGCTGCGCGTTCTTGGGTTCAGTTTCGAGAATCGCTTCGTAGGCGGCGGTTGCTTCGCCGAATTCCTTGCGCGCCATAAAAACGTCGGCCTTCAGCTCCGCGGCTTGACGAGGAGTGAGCTCGGGCTTCGGAGAAGCGGACGTAGACAATCTCGGATGAAGTGGACGCGGATTGGGCGGATGCAGGCTGAGTGGTGACCGGCTCGGCCTGTTGCGCGCCGAGCGACGGGACGAACACGCACAACAGCGGAACGGCAAAGAAGACGAATCGCCTCATTGCCCTGCTCCTTTTCCGCGCCTGACCTACGGTTGGGGTTTCGAGCTGTCCGCAGGCTTTTTGCTGCCACCAAAGATACCAAAAATCTTATCAAGAAAGCCCTTTTTCTTTTCTGGCTCCTCGGTCGGCTGTGATGCGTTAGTACTAGGCGCGTTCTTCGCGTGCGGCGGTTTCGGCGCGTTTGAATTATTGGACGCGCTCGGCGGCGAATGGGGAGCCGGAGGAGGCTGGGGGGAACCTTTGCCAAACAGGTGTGATAGCCACGAGCCGGAAGTAGTCTGCGCGAGGTGGCCGTCATTTTCGCCGCAATACTGGGTCGGCTCGGTGCCCGCGATAAAGTATTCCTCCTCGGATTGAGGGCAGGTGTTGGTGGCCAGTTCGCCCGTTTTCGGATCGATTGCTTCCTGAATCACGCCCGGCGGCGGATCGAATGTGGTGGTATTCACATAGGCCGGAAGCGTGACGGCACGCTTCATGAATTCAGCCCAGATAGGAGCGGCAGTCTGGCTGCCGGAGAGACCGAGGTCGCGGTTATCGTCAAATCCAATCCATATGACGCAAAGCAGATTTGAGGTGAATCCTGCGAACCAGCCGTCATGCGAGGTGCCGGTCTTCCCTGCTGCCGGTGCTTTGAATCCAAGCGAGCGAACGGAGGCGCCGGTGCCGCGATTGATCACGTCTTCCATCAAGCTCGTGGTGAGAAATGCCACGCGTGGGTCGAGAACGGGGCGCGTCCTGGCCGGATCGGATTCTTCCAGTTTGCCGTCGGCTCCGACGACGCTTCGGAGATACAGCGGCTCGGCGCGTGTTCCATTCGTTGCAAACGCGGTGTAACCGGCGGCGACATCCACGGGCGTCATTTCGTAAGCGCCTAGCGCAACGGCGGGAGTCGCCATAATGTTATTGCCAAGCCCCACTTGCCGGGAGAGCTCGACGACGCGCTGATAACCAATCATTTCGGCGACTTTTACCGTGGCGACGTTGAGCGAGTGGATCAGAGCATCTCGAACCGTGACGGTGCCGTAGAATTCCTGGCCGAAATTGTCGGGCGTGTAGTCTTTGCCGTCGAATTGAAAGGTCGTGGGAACGTCGTCCACCGTTGTGACGGGCGTAACAATTGGCTGCAGATCTTTGACCGCGTTATCGAATGCAGCGGCGTAGACGAAAGGCTTGAATACGGAGCCGGGTTGGCGATGGGCTAGAGCGTGATTCAGTTGGCTCTCGCCATAACTGCGTCCGCCCACGAGCGCGCGAATCTCGCCCGTTCTTGGATCGAGCGCCACGAGAGCCACCTGGGGCCGCGGCGCGGCCTGGCCTGCTTTTTTCCAGGTCGCATACCGCTTGGCGAGAAGCTTATCGACCTGCTCCATCCCCTGGTGGATCGCGGCTGTGGCAGCGCGTTGCAAACTGGGATCGAGAGTCGTATAGATGCGATAGCTCTGGCTCTGCAGGTCATTTTCCGAGAATTTCTCGAGAAGATGATCCTTTACCATGTCCACAAAGTAGGGCGCGGAACCGCTGTCGATGCCGCCGCTGACGAATTTGAACGGCACCTTCTTCGCGGCGGCGGCCTGGTCCTCGGTGGCGTAATTGTTTTCGACCATCTGAGTGAGCACCCGGTCGCGCGCTTCGATGGCGCGGTCCATGTGGGTCTCAGCAGTGGCGTAATGATTGGGCGCGCGGATGATTCCGCCGAGGAACGCCGCTTCACCGAGGGTGAGGTCGCGCACGTCTTTTCCGAAGTAAGCCTCGGCAGCTTCGCCAAAGCCTCGAATCGCAAAACTGCCGCGATTGCCCAGATAGACCTCGTTGGCGTAGAGCTCAAAAACCTGCTGCTTCGAAAAACGGTGATCGATTTCGATCGCCATCAGAACTTCTTTTACCTTACGGCGCCACTCTCGTTTGGTAGTGAAGAAGAAGCTGCGAGCCACCTGCATGTCGATCGTGCTGGCGCCCTGTGCTTTCTGCCCCACGCGAAGGTCGGCCAGGGCGGCGCCAATCACGCGCACCCAGTCGAGCCCGCCGTGCTCGAAGAACCGCTTGTCTTCGGTGGCGATTACGGCATCGACGAGTATCTTCGGTAGATCGTCGAAGCGAACCACTCGGCGCTTCTCTCGTGAACTATCAAAAAGGTTGGTGATTAACTCCGGCTCGATCTCCGCGGACTCGCGAGAGACGCCATTCGAAAGCTGCGTAATGTTCTTGATTGCAGACGCGGAGAAATCGACGCGAAGGGCGTTCTCTTTGCGAAAGTAAGAGTCAGCCGAAGGCCGGATTTCGACGGTGGTTCCGGAAAGCCTATACAGTCCCGGCGTTCCCTCAACTTCAGATTCCTGATAACCCGCGCGCAGGAGGTAGCTGGCGAGCTCCTTGGGGTGAAGGGCTTCCCCCACATAGATCACAGCCGGAGCAGCATAAACCCGCGAGGTGTTCTGGAAAATCTGGCCCGTGAGGCGTTCGTTGATCAGGCGGCCAAATTGAACGTAGTAGTAAGCGAAGAGCGATGTCCCGGCGAGCAACACCGCGAGAGCCATGCCAAGCAATGCGATACCGTACCGGGAAGTCCAGAAGCCCGGCGCGATTCGAATTCTAAACCGATTATTTTCCATCTATCAGCACGTGTGAAAAGGTCATTGCTCGAACGAAAAGCTGGTTTCCCGCCAGCGCGCCGCCGCCAACGCATTTTCCTGCTCCCCTACTGTATGGATTCCTATTCTAAATCGAGCGGTTGTCCGCGTGGTCATGAAAATCGAGGGTGAATTTATAGACTAGCAAGTCGACGGGAACCGAATAATCCAGCGATATTTGGACGGCGCCCGGATTGGCTGTAACTTTGAGGCTGTCTTGGTCTGCAGGGATACCAATCTCCTTGACCTTCTTCCAGACGTTGTCACGAATGTCTTTGGCAGCCAACCGATTGCCAATGGCGAAGCGAGCCTCGCTCTCGATGGCATCTTGCATCTGATAATTATTCACGTAGATCGGCAGGATCTTGACGCCCGCAAAAATCATCGAACCCAACAGAGCAAGCAGAAGGAATAGCTTCACGCCGCTGCCGCCACGTTGCGAATTGTCGAATCGTCGAGAGGTGACGAGACTCAATGGCCCTTCCTCCGAAAATCTAAAGAAACAAAGAGGACAATCGAATGCTAGCATTCATCGCGCGTGGGAGGACAAAACGTCGGAATGCCTGTCTTCGATGAGTAAACGGCGCTTCCCCGCGTCGCTTCAGTGGCGATAAGGCTCCGTCAGTACGCCCGAGCGAAGATGCCTTTTTCCCGCGAAGGCTTTGTGCAAAGAATACACCGGCCAGACCCGCCGGGCTGTTCGAGGGGGATGCAGCGCATGGTAGCCTTCGTCTCTTCTTTAATCTTAGCCTCGCATTCCGCGCTGCCGCACCACCATGCGAAAGCGAAACCGGTCTCGACGGCCTTCTTGAATTCGCCATAGTCGGCAGGCTCGACGGTATGCGCTTTGCGAAACTCGAGGGCACGGTCGTGAAGTGCCTTCTGAATCTCAACGAGCAACTGCGAGACCGCGGGCGCAATGCCCTGCTGCGGCACGAAGGATTTTCCTTCCTTGCCGGGACGGTCACGCCGGGCTAACACTACCGATCCCTTCGCGACATCCTTGGGACCGAGTTCGAGCCTCAACGGCACGCCGCGCATCTCCCAGTCGTTGAACTTGAAGCCGGGGCTCATGCCGTCGCGCTCGTCCATTTTCACTCGAATGCCCGCATCGACAAGCTCCTTGCGAAGCCTGTGAGCATTTTCGAGCACGCTCGACTTTTCCTCGTCCGTTTTGTAAATCGGAACGATGACGAGTTGGAAGGGCGCCAGACGCGGAGGCAGGATCAGCCCCTGGTCGTCGCCATGAACCATGATGATGGCGCCCACGAAGCGGGTTGAGAGGCCCCACGACGTCGTCCAGCAGTGCTGCAGCACGCCCCCCTTGTCGAGATAACGGATGTCGAAAGCCTTTGCAAAATTCTGGCCGAGGTTGTGCGACGTGCCCGCCTGCAAGGCTTTGCCGTCACCCATCATGGCTTCGATCGAAAATGTCTGGTCGGCTCCGGCGAAGCGCTCCGAATCCGATTTGCGGCCGGGAATCACCGGCACAGCCGCTTCGCGAACGGCAAAATCGGTGTAGATATCGAGCATCTGCCGCGTCTCGAATTCGTGCCTCTTCCAGCGTCGCGTGAGCCGTGTGGCCCTCCTGCCAGAAAAATTCCAGTGTGCGCAGGAAAAGCTTGGTGCGAAGCTCCCACCGAACCACGCTGTTCCACTGATTGATGAGAATCGGCAGATCGCGATAGGACTGAATCCACTTCGCATAGGCGTGCCCGATGATCGTTTCCGACGTGGGCCGGATCACCAGAGGCTCGTCGAGCTTTTCGCCACCGCCGTGCGTCACCACCGCAAGCTCGGGCGAAAATCCCGCCACGTGAGATTTCTCTTTTTCGATGAAACTGCGCGGAATCAGCAATGGAAACGCGGCGTTTACGTGGCCCGTCGCTTTGAAGCGGCTATCGAGCGCCGCCGTAATGTTCTCCCACAGCGCCCAGCCATAGGGCCGCACAATCATGCAACCACGAACGGGCGCATAGTCTGCAAGCTCCGCTCTCAGCACAAGCTGGTTGTACCATTCCGAAAAATCCTCGGCGCGCGTGGGCAGTTTCAGGTCCGACATGGGCTTGCAGTCCTCTTTCAGGCCGATCTTGGCGCATAAACCGGGACAATCGGCACTTCGATAAACGCTAAAGGTTAGGGGAGACGATGAGCGAAGTCAACCAACCGCGACAGCAACCCGGTAGAAATTTGTGTTAACAAAGTCCCCAAATAGGGTAGGCTACACGGCGGCGTAAACGGCTAATTACCGTGCTTTCCGATCGATAAGGAGAAAATAGAAATGAAGATGCAGCGAGTGGTGATGGCATTCTTATTTACATTTTTCGTTTGCGGAACCTTTCCGCCACTCGCGAAAGCGCAATCATCCTCGGGGGCCGGCACAACGCCTTCGACCTCAACCTCACAATCATCGGCTCCCACCCACGCCCAGCCCGGCCAGACGTACCAAAAGCCGTCAAACGCTCAGAAGTTTAGGAACTACATTTTCGACGGGTTCGGCCCCTATGCAATTCTCGGAAGCACCGTGGCCGCCGGCATTAACCAGGCTTCGGGTGACCGGATCAACGGGACCGGGTCAGGCACTCCTCCAGAATGGGGCGGAGGCACCGGTCCCTTCTTCGAGCGTTTTGCCAGCAACTATGGAATTAACATCACCGCGACAACCGCCCGTTACCTTCTGGCAGAAGTCTTCCGCGAAGACACAATCTACTATCGTTGTGAGTGCACCGGTTTCAGCCACCGCTTGGTTCATTCTCTGATGTCAACACTTGCGACTCGCCACGGCGACGAGGGACACTATCGTTTCTCGGTCAGTAACCTGGTAGCCCCCTATGCAGGCACCATGACGGCCGCGCTAGGCTGGTATCCCGGACGGTATGAACCATCCGACGGGTTTCGGATGGGCAATTATCTTCTGGTGAGCTATGCCGGACTGAACGTCGCCAAGGAATTTATCTACGGCGGCCCGCATACTCTGATGGCACACACTCCTCTGAAAGGTCTAACCGGGAGCAATAAACCCTAAAGGCCGCCGCAATTCGCTGACTTGCGAACTCCATCTGCTAATTTGATTGTCCGTTCACGGCCAAGGAAGTGTTGGTTCGAGACTTTGCCGCCGCTCTCCTGGCGCGTCGACGCGCAACTTACTGCCCGACGTCGAGCGCAATCTCTTGCAGCACGTTGTACCCGCTGTTGCAAGCGAGATTCACGCCCCACGTGATCGCAAGCTGAGCACCGAAGCCGCAACCCGGCTGTTGGTCGTGGAACCTGCACGACAGGTCTTTGGCGGAGCGCGGCTAACTTTATGCGCCGATAAGGCATCGGACAGAGCATACTTTTATTTCGGATATGGGGGCTGCGCTTTGCGTACTGTTGTGGAACTTTTTCTGACGGTGGCAATGATCTTGGGCACGGCGCAGTTTTCGTTCGCCCAAGACGCTTCGGTTGCGGTGCAGTCGGATTCACAGGATTCCTGCGCGCCAATGTCTGCTACTTCGGGAGGGAACGCTGCGAATTCAGGCGCTGCTGTCGACGTGGAGACTGCCGGACAGAGTGCTGCGGGCACGGAATGCCAGGTGGCGCAGTCTAGTAGCGCGCAGGCTCCGGGGCAGCAGTCTGAGACTGCAAAGCCTGAAGCACAGAATACGCCACCGCCGCAGCCGAAACGCATTTTGGGCATCATGCCCAATTTCCGAGCCGTCAGCGCGGGCACCGCCCCTCCACCACCCACGCCAAAGCAGGCGTTCATGATCGCTACGGAGAACAGCTTCGACTACTCGTCGTTTATTTTTGTGGGGTTCACTTCGGCCTTTGCTGAATGGACCAACGCTCATCCGCAGCTCGGGGAAGGCATGGCGGGTTACGGGCAATATTATTGGCGCGGATTTGTGGACAAAGCCGATGGCAACTATTGGGTGATCTTCATCCTACCTACCATCTTCCATCAGGACGAACGTTACTATACGCTGGGCAAGGGTGGATTTTGGAAGCGCAGAATTTATGCAGCCTCCCGCATTTTGATCACGCCCAATTATCACGGGCACAATAGCTTCAACGCCTCCGAAATTCTCGGCAGAGCCATCGCGCAAAGCATCTCCCTGGCATATTATCCCAGCGGCACGCGGACTCCCGGAGCGCTGGCCTCGAAATACGGATACGCCATCGGGCGAGATGTGCTGACGAATGTGTTTCGGGAGTTCTGGCCGGATATCGCTACTCATGTGCTACACCGGCACCCGTAAAGCCAAGTCCAGATCCAAAAAGCCAAAGGCCGGTCAGCAGGTGCTCCGAAAATGTCTAACAATTACTGCTGAGATGGAAGCGGGCGCTGCAAGGATGCAACCGTGCTAACCGAAAGACTCCTTTGCAAACACTTTATCGCTCCGATAGAATCTTATTGAATCCCGCCATGCACAACGAAACCCCCGAATTGAAACGCATGAGCCGGCCGCTCGAAGCAGTCGATCCCGAAGTCGCCGAAGCATTGAATGACGAAGTTCGGCGGCAGGCCACCGGGCTCGAGTTGATCGCTTCCGAGAATTTCGTCTCCGAAGCGGTGCTCGAAGCGATGGGCTCCGTCTTCACCAACAAATACGCCGAAGGCTATCCCGGCAAGCGCTATTACGGCGGCTGCGAGAATCGTGGATCGCGTCGAGCGCATTGCCATCGAGCGCGCCAAGCAACTCTTCGGAGCGGAACACGCCAACGTGCAGTCGCACTCGGGCACGCAGGCGAATATTTCCGTTTACATGACGGCGCTCGAGCCCGGCGCAACCGTGCTGGGAATGAATCTGGCGCACGGCGGCCACTTGACGCACGGGCATCCGCTGAATTTTTCGGGCAAGACCTACAAATTCGTCGCCTACGGCGTGACCAAAGACACCGAAACCATCGACTACGATGAAATCGAGCGGCTCGCGCGAGAACATCAGCCGAAGATGATCGTCGCCGGCGCCAGCGCGTACGCGCGGATCATTGATTTCGCGCGCATCGCGAAAATCGCCCAGGACGCCGGCGCGCTTTTCTTCGTGGACATGGCGCACATCGCCGGGCTCGTGGCCGCGGGAATTCATCCGAGTCCTGTTCCTCACGCGGATTTTGTTTCCACCACGACGCACAAAACCTTGCGCGGCCCGCGCGGCGGCCTGGTTCTGTGCCGCGAAAAATATGCCAAGGATCTCGACCGCATCACGTTTCCAGGCGTTCAGGGCGGCCCGCTCGAACACATCATCGCTGCGAAAGCCGTGTGCCTGAAGGAAGCGGCCGAGCCCGAATTCCGCGTGTATCAGAAACAAGTGGTGACCAACGCGAGCGTGCTCGCCGCGGCGCTCGCCAAGCACGGATTCCGCATCGTTACCGGCGGCACCGACAATCACCTGTTTCTCGTCGACATGCATTCGCGCGGAATCACCGGGCGCGATGCCGAACTGGCTCTCGAGCGCGCGGGCATGACCGTAAACAAAAATGCGATTCCCTTCGATCCTCTTCCTCCGATGAAGGCAGGCGGAATTCGCGTGGGCACTCCGGCCGTTACGACGCGCGGCATGCGCGAGCCGGAAATGGAAACAGATTGCGGGCTGGATCGCGGACGTGCTCACTCACCTGGGCGATTCCGCCACCGAGCAACGAGTGCGCGGCGAAGTGGCCACTCTCGCAGCGAGATTTCCACTGTATGCGCGGCGCTTGGAAGAAGCGGAAAACGCCGCCGCGTTGCACGCCCACCGAGCAAACCCTTAAGGCGCCGCGTTTCAATCGTTTCTTCAGTTGCTTACTTCAGCGGACCCGGCGGATCCGATAAGCGCAGGAATGTTTCAGCAAAGTGCATCTGTGCCGTTGCGTTACAGTCCTCCTGTCCAGCCCGATAAATCATCTCCCTGCCGCCACAATAAGCCCTGATTTCAGTTCAAACATCCGCTCCGTCCGCCGATTACTTTGGTATCCCGGTTGCGGTGTGCTCCTTCGCAACATCAGGAGCCAGCTGCCGGGGGGAGCTTCCTGAGAATGGGTACTCATGCGGCGCTTGAAACGGTTCCACGCGTAAGTTCGTACGAGGCCGACAAGGAAGCTGCCCGCGAAATTCAATACTCGCTCGTGCCGACCGGGAATTTGATCAGCGCGGGCGTGGAAGTTGCTTTTCGCTTTTCACCATTTGCCGAAGTGGGCGGCGACTTCACGGATTTTTTCCAACTGCCCAATGGGCTTGTGGGCCTCTACCTGGGCGATGTAGTAGGAAAAGGACTCGCGGCCGCCATGTATGCCGCCCTTGTGATGGGAACGCTCCGCGGCATCAACAAAACCGGTGAAGATACTGCAACCGTGCTGACCCTTCTCAACAAGCGGCTGCTGGTGCGTCCCATCATGGGCCGCTATTGCGCCACGCTCTACGCTCTCTTCGATCCGATCACGCGGCAACTCACGTTTTCCAATGCGGGCTTGCCGCATCCGGTTCTCGTCTCCAACGGAAGATATTCGCGCCTCGGCGAAGGAGGCCTTCCGTCGGCGGTCTTTCCGGGGTCGTCCTACGACAAGTACACGGTGCGGCTCGCGCCCGGCGATTCCGTGCTCTTCGCCACTGATGGACTGCACGAATTGCGAAATCAACGCGACGAAGATTTCAGCTGGGATCGCCTGGGCGAGCTGTGGTGCGAGTGCACGCGAAAAACTGCTGACGAATCCCTCGATCATCTCTTCGAAGGCGCCAAATCTTTTTCAAATGGTTCAGGACCTCAGGACGACGTCACGGCAGTCGCTTTGAAAGTGCCTATCGAATCAGAGGCCGTGAGCGTGAGAAGCAGCCCGGAAGGCGTTGCATCCCTCGACAATAATTTCGAATCATCCAGCGAGCTGCCGGTTTGCGCCGCGATTTCCCTGTAGCGGCAGAAGCGGACCGAGTGGGCAGGGTTCCAGCGACTTCATTTAATTCTGAATTCTGATTTCGAGTCGCGTCCAGCGGCCATCGCGAATCGAGTAGGCTCGAATTGGTTCAGGCGCATCCGCGCGAGGTGAAAGAATGAAGTACGCTGCGTCGGGATAGTAGGCTCGCTCGACGTCACGCGGCGAAGGCTGATTGTCGCCATTCGGATGCGAATGGTAGATACCGAGCAATTCGAGCCCGGCGGCGCGAATCTCGCGCATGATGTGGAATAGCTCTTTCGGTGCAATTTCGTAGGCGGTCGCCGGATGCTCCGCCACATTTTGCGCCGGGAAAGCTTGCGCGATCACGCCGTGGCGCCCCGCGAGCAATCCACAGCACTCCTCTTCCGGATTGCCTCGCGCGTGATTCAAGATCTCAGCCGCAACGCCTCGCGCAAGCCGAATTTCGTCCATCAAGCAGCTCTTACCTTGGATGACTTTTCCGTACTAAACGCACGGCTTGCAGTTTCGGGGCGGTTGTTATAGAATTAATTACAGTAACCTCGTAGTGTCTACCGAGCAGTATCTCCACTGAATTTTGCGTTAGTTTCGCGCGCAGGTCTGCCCGATAGATGTCGACCGCTCGCCCGTGAAAGCGAGAGCAAGCTCTCGCACTCCATATGGAGTGCGGCTTGTCCTGAGCGCAGCCGAAGGGCGGCTTGCCGCCACTTTGTTATGCCCGGCTTGCTCGGACGCCCGACGATCGAACCCTGTCTACGCCTTCTGCGCCTGCCTGCGCAAAAACGTCGGCACGTCAAGATCATCCGACGGCATCTCCGGAGCCGCTTCGCGCACATTCCGCGCCACCTGCTGCACCACGTTCGTCTGCTGCGGCGCCACCTGCGCGGGCGGCTGTTCGCGCTTCGCAGCCCACGTCTTCGGCAAATAGGACGGCCGCTGCGCTGCCTTCTTTCCCGCCACCTCACGGAAACCCGCAGCGATCACGGTGATCTTCACGGATTCCTTCATCGCATCATCCTGCACCGCGCCAAAAATGATGTTCGCATTCTCGTGCGCAGCCATCTGAATGATCGACGACGCTTCGTGCACT
The DNA here is from genome assembly GCA_963767205.1 of uncultured Acidobacteriota bacterium. Lineage (GTDB taxonomy): Bacteria > Acidobacteriota > Terriglobia > Acidiferrales > UBA7541 > Palsa-295. The sequence goes on along the minus strand of CAVYDF010000011.1, from coordinate 180,877 downwards.
TCCTGCAAGCTGAGCGTGGATGAGCCGGTAACGTTGATCAGAATTCCCTGCGCGCCATTGATGCAGTTGTCTTCGAGTAGAGGGCTGTTGATCGCGCGATTGGCCGCATCGATGGCGCGGTTCGGCCCGGTCGCAACGGCGGTGCCCATCACCGCATAGCCCTGGCCGGACATGATCGTTTTCACGTCGGCAAAGTCGCGGTTGATAATTCCGGGAATCGTGATGATGTCGCTGATGCCCTGCACGGCCTGGCGCAGAATATCGTCGGCGATGCGGAACGCTTCGAAGAAACTCGTCCCGTGCTCCACGCACTCCATCAGCCGCTCGTTGGGGATCACGATCACTGTGTCGACGCAGCCGATCAGCTCCGTGAGCGCCTGCTCCGCCTGCTGCATGCGGCGCTTGCCTTCAAACGCGAATGGCTTCGTCACCACCGCGACCGTCAGCGCGCCCAGTTCGCTCGCCAGATTCGCCACCACAGGCGCAGCGCCGCTGCCGGTGCCGCCGCCAAGCCCGGCGGTGACGAACACCATGTCCGCCCCGTCGAGCGCTTCGAGAATTTTTTCCGTGTCTTCGAGCGCAGCCTTCCGGCCGACCTCAGGATTCGCCCCCGCGCCAAGCCCTTTCGTCAGCTTCGCGCCGAGCTGCAATTTCACCGGCGCCTGCGACAGCTTCAGCGCCTGCAGGTCCGTATTCGCGGCAATGAATTCAACGCCCTCCACCTTCGCCCGAATCATGCGGTTGACGGCGTTCGAACCGCCGCCTCCCGCTCCGATTACCTTTATCTTTGCCCCATTCTGCGGCTCTTCCGTGAACGAAACTCTCATGCCCGTATCTTTTGACGTCATGCTTCCTCCCCCAGATATTCGCCACTGCTAGAAATTTTTACTGTCCTGCAAAAAGTGCCTTCAATCTTCCCGTCCAGCCGTTGGGACGCGCTCCTGCGAGGCGCCGCGTCCGCGCCCCGTAGAGAACAAGTCCAACCGCCGTCGAGTATTCAGGCTGGGAAACCTCTTCGCTCATCTCCGCAAGCCCGCGCGGCGCGGCCACGCGCACCGGAAGCTTGAACACGTGCTCGGCCAGTTCCACCAGGCCGCGGAGTTTCGCGCCGCCGCCGGTGAGAATGATTCCGGCGGGAATTTGCGATTCGAGTCCGGCGCGGCGCAGTTCATCGCGCACGAGCATCAGGAATTCTTGTACGCGCGGTTCGGCGATGTCCGTCAACATGCGCGCGAAAATCGTTCGCGGCGGCCGGTCGCCCACGCTCGCGATTTCAATCGGAAAATCCTCTTTCACCAGATCGCGAAACGCGCAGGCATGCTCGCGCTTGAGCCTTTCGGCTTCAGGCATCGGCGTGCGAAGGCCCACAGCCAGATCGTTCGTAACGTGATCGCCGCCGACGGGAATCGATGTGGTGTGCCGTACAACTCCACCCGTAAACACGACCATGTCCGTGGTGCCACCGCCGATATCAAGCAGGCAGCAGCCGAGCTCGCGCTCGTCCTGCGTGAGGCACGCTTCAGCGGCAGCCAACGGCTCGAGAACGGTGTCGTCCACGCGCACGCCGGCGCGATTTACGGCTGTAACGATATTTTGAGTCGCCGAACCGGAGGCGGTGACGATGTGCACGTTCGCTTCCAGGCGCACGCCCACCATGCCGATCGCATCGCGGATGTTGTCCTGCCGGTCGAGGAAAAATTCCTGCGGCAACACATGCAGCACTTCTCGATCTTCCGGCAGCGATACGCCGCGCGCAGCTTCAATCGCGCGCCGAACGTCGTCACGCTGAATATCGCGAGGCCGCGCGCCCACTGTAATCCCGCCGCGGCTATTGAGTCCGCGCACGTGAACCCCAGCAACACCAATCAGAGCCGACTCCACCGGCACGTTCACAATCGCTTCGGCTTCTTCAATCGCGCGCCGGATCGAACTGACCGCCAGCTCCAGATTCACAATCTGGCCTTTGCGCCAGCCCTTCGATTCCGCCGCGCCGAGCGCCGCAAACTTCGCGCCGCCCTCCTCTTCCATCTCGCCGATCAGCGCGCAGGTTTTCGTGCTGCCCACGTCGAGCGCCACCACATAACGGTCTTTCTTCGCCAATTCCGCCGCTCCTTGCTTCCCCGCCCGGCTTACAGCCGCGCGCTTACACCGATTTCCTTACCAAATGTTTCTTGTCCCGATGCTGCGCCATTTTCTTCGCCGATTTCGCTGCGGGCTTCCTCTGCGACGGCGCCGTCGCAGCTCCGTCGCGCAGACCTGTGCGCGGGAGTTTGCTGCGCGGCGCTCGTGTTCTCAGGATTCACCACCGCCTCGCGGCTGAATCGCAGGTCCACGGACTCCACTCGCCCCGCCGTAGCGCGCCACTGCCCGATGTTCTCCAGCAGCGTGCGGTACTTGCCTTCGAAATCGCTGTCGCCGAAATGCACCAGCAGCGGAGTCTCGGTCTGGCCCCAATCGCCGCTCGTCACGCCGCCCGGCGAACTTCCGCCCGGAAGCCCCGTAAGAGTCGCGCGCAAATCCTCGGCGTCGGAGAGATCCACTTCGCTCACCTGCTCCGTCGCTCCCGGATGCGCGGTCTGAATCTGCTGGATGAATCCGGCGAAGAGCCCCATGCGCTTTTCGCGCTCGTCGATCGGCATTTCGGAACTGACGCCGCTCACCACCGGAAAATGAAAATCGCCTTTCAACGGCCGCTCGAGAATCATTCCGTACGCATCGACGAGGTTCATCTCGCTGCCATCGCGCAAAAATGCGATCGGCGTGCGCTCCGTGATTTCAACTTCGATTCGATTGGGAAGCGCGCGCCGCACCGCGGCCTGTTCCACCCACGGCAACGATTCGATTTGCTTGCGGCGCTGGTCCAGCGGAATACGCAGCACGCTGTGATTGCGGTCGGCGGCAAAAATCCCCAGCACATTCGCCGGTTGAACGTAGTGATTGCCCGTGATGTGAATCTGGTCGGGCTTGAGCAGCGCCATCGCAGGAGCGTGAAGCAGGAAATTTTCGGCCGACGTAAGCCATGCCGGCCAGCGCGAGAGCGGCCAGGATCCACAGCGACACGCGCAGATACGTCATCCAGGCTTTCCGGCCGAACTTCCGCCGCTTGATCTCGAGCGGCTTCTGCCGCCGGAGATACTTCGGCTCTTCGTCCGCCAGAACTTCCTGCGGGTAAACGTCCGCGTCCATGGCCCTCAGTTTCGCCAGAAAATCACCTCGTTCTCGAGCTCCACTCCGTAGGCGGCGCGCACCCGCTCGCGCACGTCGTCAATCAAACGCCGCATGTCGTCGCAAGTCGCGTTCGCCAGGTTCACAAAAAAATTCGCGTGGCGGTCGCTCACCGCCGCATCGCCCACTCGATGGCCTTTCAATTTCAATTCGTCAATCATCCGTCCCGCCGACCCGCCCGGAGGATTCTTGAAAATGCAGCCGGCGCTTTTCTGATTCAGCGGCTGGCTGGCGCGGCGCTTTTCGTTGCAAACTTTGATGCCCGCCAGAATTTCCTTGTACGGCTTCGACGGCAGTTCGAGCTTCACGCGCAGCATCACATCGTCGTCGCGAATGACGTATGGCGATAGTCGAAGCGAATGTCGTTCCCGCGCACAGTCTCCACCTCGCCGCTCGCAGCGCGATACAGCTCCACTTCGCGCACCCACGGCCCGATTTGAGTTCCATACGCGCCTGCATTCATCCGCAGCGCTCCGCCCACGCTTCCCGGAACGCCGATCAGCCCTTCCATGCCGCCCAGATCGTGCTTCGCGCAGAAGGTGACCATTCCGCCCAGATCGGCGGATGCATCCACGAACGCCGCGTTCCCTTCCACGCGCATTCCCGGATGCGCCGCCGGAAGATGCAGCACCACCCACGGCAATTCGCCATCCGCAATCAAGACGTTCGTGCCGCCGCCAAGAAAACGGTGCGGAATCTTCGCGTCGGCCAGCAAGCGCATCACGTCCGGAATCGTGTCGTATCGGCGAAGCAGCAGTTCGTCTGTCACTCCGCCAATCGCGAGCGACGTTTTTTCCTTCAGCGACACCGCCGGACGCAACTCGACTCCCAATTCTTTCAACCGCTCGACTATCGCGTTGTCATTAATCCGCATGCGAACTCGAAACCTGTGTCCCCAGCAGCATGGCGAGTTGATCGAGAACGCGGCCCACGCTGCCCGCGCCAATCGTCAAAATCGCATCGCCCGGCCGCGCTTCCCGCAGCATGAACTCGACGCCCGCCTGCATCGTGCTCGTAAACACCACATTCTTGTGCCCGGCTGCGCTGATTGCTTCCGCGAGCCGCTCGCCGGTGATGCCCTCAATCGGATGCTCGCTCGCCGCGTAAATTTCCGTAAGCACCAGAACGTCCGCGTCATTGAAAGCGCGGCAAAAATCGTCCCAGAGAAATTGCGTCCGCGTATAGCGGTGCGGCTGAAACAGAACCAGCAAGCGCTTGTATCCGCATCCGCGAGCCGCTTCGAGCGTGGCGCGAATTTCGGCGGGATGATGGCCGTAATCGTCAATCAGCGTGACGCCCGCATATACGCCCTTCACTTCAAAGCGCCGGCCGACGCCTGAAAATTTCTCGAGTCCCGCTCGAATCAAATCCGCCGGAACATTCAACGACAGCGCCACAGCCGCCGCGGCAGCCGCATTCCGCACATTGTGAATTCCCGGCGGCGACGGCAGATTGAAAATTCCCAGATCCTCGCCGCGATACGTAAGCCGAAATTCGCTCGCGAGCCCCTTAAGTTTCACGTCGCTGATCACAAGATCCGCCTGGCTCGTAGTGCCATAGGTAATCACCGGACGCTTCACGCGAAGGAAGCATCGCCTGCACGTTCGGCTCATCGAGACACAGAATCACGGAGCCGTAAAAAGGAACCCGGTTCACGAATTCCAAGAAACACGATCTGAATTTCCTCGAGCGAGTGGTACTGATCGAGATGCTCGCGGTCAATCGTCGTAACCACTGCAACCACCGGCGCCAGCAGCAGAAACGAGCGGTCGCTCTCGTCCGCTTCCACCACCATGTAATCGCCCTGCCCCACGCGCGCGTTCGAGCCCGCATGATTCACGCGCCCGCCCACAACAAACGTCGGATCGAGGCCCGCCGCCGCAAGAACCGAAGCGACCATCGAAGTCGTCGTCGTCTTCCCGTGCGCGCCCGCCACGGCGATTCCATACTTCAGCCGCATCAGCTCCGCCAGCATTTCAGCGCGCGGAATCACCGGAATCTTCAGCCGGTGCGCTTCGATCACTTCCACGTTGTCCGGCCGAACGGCCGAAGAAATCACCACCACGTGCGCGCCATGCACATTCGCAGCCTGATGCCCTTCGTAAATCTTTGCGCCCAGTTTTTCGAGCCGCGAAGTTACCGGCGTCGCCTTCAAATCCGATCCCGACACCGCGTAGCCGCTCGACAGCAGCACCTCCGCAATCCCGCTCATTCCGCTCCCGCCAATTCCGACGAGATGGATGCGCTGAAAATTGCGGAACGTGACCATCATGGCCGCGACACCTCTTCGAGCAGATCCACAATATCTTCCACGGCGCGCGGTTTCGCCAGCGCACGCGCGCGGTCTTCCATTTCCGAAATTCTCCGGGGCTGGTCGAGGAGGGAGAAAATTTCGCCGGTCAATCGCTCGGGCGTCAATTCAGGCTGCGGGATCAGGCGGGCCGCCCCTGCGTTCTGCATTGCCTCCGCATTGCGCATCTGATGCGCGTCGGTGGCGGCTCCGAAGGGGATAAAGATGGCGGCGCGTCCTGCGGCAGATATTTCTGCGACAGTGATCGCACCCGAACGGCAGACGATCAAGTCCGCCTGGGCAAACCGCTCCGCCATATTTTCGATGAAGGGTAGGACCTCGGCCTTGAATTCGCGTTTCGCATACGCCACGCGCACGGCATTATAGTCGGCTTCACCGGTCTGATGCACGATGAAAAGCTGATTTTTTCGCGGTACTAAGAGGTCGAGCGAGTCGACCACGGCCCGGTTGATCGGCAGCGCGCCTCGGCTTCCTCCGGTGATTAGGATCGTGAACGGAGCCTGATGCTCCTTCCGCGGCACGGAAAAGAATTCCGGGCGTATCGGGCAGCCGGTAAGAATCGCTCGGCGGCCTAGCTTTGCAGCCGTCTCCTCGTGCGCGACGGCCACTCGCGTGGCCATGTTCGCGAGCACTCGATTCGTGAATCCCGGCTCGACGTTCGGCTCGAATACCACGGTCGGAATCGCGCTCAGGGTCGCCAGCAGCATCATCGGGCCCGACGCGTAGCCTCCTACTCCGAAAGCAGCCGAGAAGCGATGCCGGCGCAAAATCGCGGCCGAGTCCAACATGCCCAGCGGCAGATAGCGCCGCATTGCGTATCAATTTGGCGCCACTCATGCCTTTCAGGCCGGCCGCGCGAATGGTTTCGAGCGGCAGCCCGGCCTGCGGCACCAGTTTTGATTCAAGCCCGCGTTCGGTTCCCACAATCACCACTCGCCGTTCCCCTCGAGAATCCGTTTCCGATTCCGAATATCCGCGCCGCAGCCATTCGCGCGCGATGGCTATCGCCGGAAACACGTGTCCGCCGGTGCCGCCGCCCGCCACCAGCAACTCTTTTACCGCAGCGCTCAACTTTCGTCCGCGTGCTGGCTGATGTTTAACAGCACTCCAGTCGCCAGCAGCATGCCCAGCAAACTCGAACCGCCGTAGCTGACGAATGGTAGCGGGATCCCTTTCGTCGGCATCAGCCCGAGCACCACGCTCAGATTCACCATCGCCTGGCCAACCACCATCGTCGTGATTCCCAGCGCCAAAAGCCGCCCGAATTCATCCGGCGCTTTCATCGCCGCCACGAATCCCCGCCAGCCGTACATGGCGAACAGCAAAAGCACGATAACTGCTCCGATGTACCCAAGCTCTTCACAGATGATCGCGAAGATGAAGTCCGTGTGCGCCTCCGGTAGAAAGAAGAGCTTCTGCCGGCTCTCCATCAGCCCCACTCCCGAAAATCCGCCCGAGCCTACTGCGATGAGCGACTGCAACAGCTGAAATCCATGCCCCTGCGGATCGGCGCCCGGTGAAAAAAATGACTTCGCGCGCTCGTAGCGATACGGCACGCGTACGATCAAAAGATAAATCGCCGGAATTGCCGCGAGCCCGGTGGCAAAGATATAGCGCAGCGAAAGTCCGGAAACATAAAGCATCACAAACGCGATCATGAAAATCATGCACGCGGTGCCCATGTCAGGCTCGGCAAGCACCAGCGCTGCCATCACCAGCACGGTTCCCAGCGCAGGCAGAAGCGAATGCAAAGGATCATTGATGCCGAAGCCTCGGGGCTTCCGGCGAATCTCGAGAAACCACGCTAGAAAAAAAATCACCACCAGCTTGGCCAGCTCCGACGGCTGAAAGCTCGCCGGACCAAGCCGGATCCAACGATGCGTCGCGTGCGAGCGATCGAGGAAAAACACGGCGATCAAAAGCAGCAGCGTCACCGAAAGCGCCGTGAAAATCACGCGCGGCTGGCGCAGCTTTCGATAGTCCGTATTCATCAGCCAGAACATTCCCGCAATTCCGATGGCGATCCATAGAACCTGCCGCAGCAGGAACGTGTAACCGTTGCCCGTTTGCTGCCCCGCCGTCACCGCCGACGCGCTGAACACCATCACCGCGCCGATGAAGCACAGCGCCAGCGTCACGCCAAACAGTTGCCGGTCGGGCTGCAAATTACGTGGCATCGTTGGCACCTTTCTCGAGAGGAATTTCAGCAGCCGCCATACGGGCTGTGCCGCCGCCCGATTCGCGCCCGAGTTGCGCCACAAGCTCCTTGAAAACGCGGCCGCGGTGCTCGTAATTTTCGAATTGGTCGAAACTCGCGCAAGCAGGCGCGAGCAGCACAACATCTCCAGGTTTCGCGCGATTCGCAGCGAGCTCCACGGCACGGCCAATCGTGCCCGCATGCTCGATGGGCACGGCGCCTTCCAGCTGCGCGGCGATTTTCTCCGCAGCCGCGCCGATCAGCAAAACCAGCCGCGCCCGTTGCCGAAGCGGCTCGCGAAGCTCGGCATAACCTGTGCCTTTGTCCTTGCCGCCAAGAATCACGATCAGCGGACCCGGAAACGACTCGATCGCTTTCACCGTAGCGTCCACATTCGTCGCCTTCGAATCGTTGTAGAAAGAAACGCCATTTACCTCGGCAACAAATTCGAGCCGATGTTCAACTCCCTGAAATGTTTTCACGCCATTCGCTATGGAAGCCGCGTCCGCTCCAGCTAGAGACGCAGCGGTACACGCTGCCAGCACGTTCTCTACGTTGTGCTCACCCTTCAGTGGAATCTCTTCGACCCTCAAAAGAGGATTCTCCGAACCCTCAATGCGAAATACAATTTGACCATCCATCACGAAGCTGCCTTGCGCCACTCGCTTCTTCCGACTGAACCAGTAAATGTGCGGGCGCGACGGCATCCGCTTCGTAACTTCCGGATCGTCAGCGTTCAAGATCGCAAAGTCGCGCTCAAGTTGGTTTTCGAACATCCGCATTTTCGCCGCCGCGTACTGCTCGAACGATTCATGCCGGTCGAGATGATCGGGGGTGAGATTCAGCAGCACGCCGATTTCAGGGCGGAACGCTTCAATCGTCTCCAGCTGAAAGCTGCTGATCTCCGCAACCGTCACCGTCGAATCCATCGACGACTCCACCCGCGCCAGCAGTGGCGTCCCGATATTTCCCCCTATGAGCGTAGGAATATTCGCGGTCTTCAAAATATGTGCCACGAGCGAGGTTGTTGTCGTCTTTCCGTTCGAGCCTGTGATCGCTATGAGCTTCCCGCGCAGAAACCGCCAAGCCAGTTCTATTTCGCTCCAGACGGGAATTCCCTGCGAGCGCGCCGCCTCAAGCAGCGCGATCTTTGCCGGCACGCCGGGGCTGACGACAATCAAATCCAGCCCGCTAAGATCCACGGCCGCTTCAGGACCAAGCGCGAGAGCTACGCCCGCCACGCGAAGTTTTGCGGCCGCTTCGCGCAACTCATCCTCAGGCTTAATATCCGTCGCAGCCACCTTCGCGCCATATCCCGCGCAGAAAAGCGCCGCCGCCACACCCGTACGCGCCAGCCCCACCACCAGCACGCGCTTTCCTTCGAGATCGAATCCCGGTCTCACCAGTCGCCTACCTCAATTTCAAAGTCGTCAGCGAAAACAGCGCAAACACCAGCGCCGCAATCCAAAACCGCACGATGATTTTCGATTCGCTCCAGCCTATCAGTTCAAAATGATGATGCAGCGGAGCCATCCTGAACACGCGCTTCCCGGTCAGCTTGAACGACCCCACTTGAATGATCACCGATAGCGCTTCCAACACAAAAACGCCGCCAATCGATAGCAGCAGAATCTCCTGCTTGATGATGACGGCCACCGTTCCAATCGCGCCGCCGAGCGCGAGCGAACCCACATCTCCCATGAACATCTCCGCGGGATGCGCGTTGTACCAGAGGAATCCAAGCGACGCCCCCACCACCGACCCGCAAAAAATCACCAGATCGCCCGCATCGGGAATCTTCTGAATCTCCAGATACTCCGCAAATCGCGCGTGACTCGAAATGTAAGTCAGCACCGTCAGCGCCGCGGACGAAACCAGCACGCAGCCGATCGCAAGCCCGTCAAGCCCATCGGTAAGATTCACCGCGTTCGAGCAGCCCACAATTACCAGCACGAGAAACAAAATGAACGGCACAAAAGCCAGCGGCCAGATGAACTGGTGCGTGAGCAGCGAGTCGATCACCAGATCGGGATGCAGCCGCTTGTCGAAGGGCACGCTCAGCTGCGTCGAATACGCTCCATGCGCCTGCAAAGTGAGCAGCACCGCCCCGACGCCCGCGCACGTCAGCACCTGATACAAAAACTTCGCGCTCGGCCGAAGGCCCATGTTCCGCCGCTTCACCACTTTGTTGTAATCGTCGATGAATCCAATCGTCCCAAATGAAAGAGTCGCGCCGACCGCAAGCAAAACGTACAAATTGCGCAAATCGGCCCACAGCAGCGTGGGAATCACGATCGCCGCGACGATCAGCACACCTCCCATCGTCGGCGTGCCGGCCTTTTTCTGGTGCCCTTTTGGCCCCTCTTCGCGAATAAATTGTTTCACCTGCAAATCGCGCAGCCGGTCAATCACCCAGGGCCCGAGCAGAAGCGAAATCAGAAGCGCCGTAAGACTCGCCACCGCCGTGCGAACCGTGATGTAGCGAAAAACGTTCAGCGGACTGAAATAAGGGCGCAGCACATAAAAGAAAAGGTAGTAGAGCATCTCAGCTCTTCACCTTTTGTCCCGCCTCTACTCGCTCTCCGCTCGATTTCGCACCGATGCGACTGTGCCCGGCCTCGATCGCCTCCAGAATTTTCTCCATGCGCACGCCGCGCGAGCCTTTCAACAAAAGCAAATCGCCGCGCTCGATGAAACCGCTGATAAATTTCGCCGCTTCGCCCGAATTTTCGAAAAACCGCGCTCGCTCTTTAGGATGCCCTGCTTCAATGGCGGCCCGAACCAATTCCGCGGCATGGCCCTGCACGCCGAAGATCCAATCAATCTTCTCGAGAGCTGCGGCATGACTTCCGCACTCGCGATGCAATTCCGGCGCGGACGCGCCCAGCTCCAGCATCTCGCCCGCAGCCAGAATTCGCCGCCGATAGCCGGGCGTCGCCGCCAACAGATCAGCCAGCGCATCAAGCGCCGTAGGACTCGAATTGTAAGAATCGTTGATGACCGTAAATCCGTCTTCGAATCGCACCACCTCGCCGCGCTTGTCAGCCGGCACAAGCGACGGAAACACGCGCCGCGCGTCATCGGCGCCAATTCCCCAAACGCTCGCCGCAGCCAGCGCCGCCACCGCGTTCATCACGTTGTGCCGCCCGATCAACGGCAATTCAAGTCGCGCGCGTCCCCCAGGCGATACGAAATCAAACGCCGATCCTTCGACGCCCCGCTCCTCAATTTTCTCCGCGCGAAATTCCGCGCGCGGCGAAGCGCCAAACCAAACCACCGGTCCGCGCGCCACTTCCGAAAATCGCGCCACGCGCTCATCGTCCGCATTCAGCACAGCGGTCGCGCTGGGCCACGCGAGATTTTCAATCAGCTCGCGCTCGGCCAGCGCAATCTCGTCAACCGACGCGAAAAATTCCAAATGCTCCACCGCCACTCGCGTAATCACGCCCACATCGGGCCGCGCAATCTGCGCCAGCCGCGCCAGCTCTCCCCGATGCGACATCCCCATCTCGATAATCGCCGCATCGTATTCATCGCTCAGCCCCAGCAGCGTCAGCGGCAGCCCGTACTCGTTGTTCAAATTTCCCTGCGTCTTCAGAACGCGGAACCGCGCGCCCACGAGCGCCGCCAGAATTTCTTTTGTGGTGGTCTTGCCGATCGACCCCGCCACGCCCCCGATCTTTCGTCCCGGTTTCGCCTTCCGCCACCGGTCGCAAGCGCGCGCGGCCAGGCGATGCAATCCGTCGAGCGTGTCGTCGACAACAAAAAGTTTTCCGCGAATTTCCGCCGCGTATTCCGGCGCGCGCTCCCGCGCCACCACCCCGGCCGCCGCTCCGCCAGCCAAAGCCCCGGCAACAAAACCGTGTCCATCGTGACGCGGACCGCGTATGGCGATAAACAGTTCTCCGGGCTGAACCGTGCGAGAATCAATCGACACGCCGGCCACCCCGGCCACGGGGTCAAGACCCGCGGGCACCGGGACACCCAGCGCTTCAGCCACTTCCGCCACTCGCCACCGCATTCGGTCTCCAACGGGCTCAGCTTCAATTTCAAGCGCAAGCTCTCAGGATACGAAATTGCTTCTACTTCTTCGCCGTCTGCTTCGAAAAGCCTTTGCTTCGCAAAATTTCGCGCGCCTTCTCGCGATCGTCAAACTCAAACGTGCGATCGCGCAAAATCTGCGTGTTCTCGTGGCCCTTGCCCGCCAGCAGCACGATGTCTCCCGCGCGCGCTTCGTCAAACGCCATTCCCAGCGCCGTCTCGCGATCCTGCTCGATCCGGTAGTTCCCGTTTACCTTCTGCAATCCCACGACCACGTCGTTGATGATGCGCAAGGGATCTTCCGTGCGCGGATTGTCGCTCGTCAGAATCACCAGGTCGCTCAACGACCCCGCCGCCTCGCCCATCAGCGGACGCGTCGAACGGTCCCGCTCTCCTCCCGCGCCAAAAAGCGTGATGATGCGTCCCGACGGATTCAGTTCGCGCGCGGTCGTAATCAGATTGCGCATCGCGTCGTCCGCATGCGCGTAATCCACCACCACGTAGAACGGCTGCCCTTCGTCAATCTGCTGAAAACGCCCCGGCACAAGCGCCAGATTCGCAATTCCCTCTTCGATTTTCGCATTCGGAATTTCGAGCGCGATCGCGGCGCCAATCGCCGCCAAAATGTTGTAAACATTAATTCGCCCCACAAGCGGCGAGCGCACCTCGATCTTCCCCGCAGGAGTCTGCGCGGTAAACTCCAGGCCCTTAAAACTCAGCGCAAATTTCTTCGTCGTCAGATCGGGCTCGCCCTTCAGCCCGTATGTAAGCGTTCGTTTCGCAAGCCCTTCAAGCCGCGTCGCATAAGAATCGTCCGCATTGATCACCGCAACATCCGGCGCCCCGGCGCCGGTTCCTTCAAACAATCGGCGCTTCGCCGCAAAATAATCCTCAAACGTCTTGTGGAAATTCAGATGGTCGCGCGTCAAATTCGTAAAAATCGCCGCCGCAAAATGGCAGCCCCACACGCGCTCGAACGCCAGCGAATGCGAACTCACCTCCAGCACCGCGTGCGAACCGCCCGCATCGCGCACTTCCGCGAACATCTGCTGCAAGTCGAGCGATTCCGGCGTCGTGTTCGTCGCCTTCCGGCTGCCTTGCGGCGTTCGGTAGCCGGTCGTTCCCACAAGCCCGCTCGTGAATCCCGCGGCCTGCACAATCGAGTCCACCAGAAACGCAGTCGTCGTCTTCCCATTCGTTCCGGTGATTCCCACCAGCTTCAGCGCGTCCGCCGGATGTCCGTAAAAATTGGCAGCCGCCTGCGCGAGCGCTCGCCGTTCTTTACCCGCCGGAATTTCAATCCAAGTAGTCTCAGCGCTCACATCCGCTGGCCGCGCGCTCGAACTCGCGATCACCTTCGCGCCGCGCCCGATCGCAGCGCTCACGAATTGATTGCCATCCACTTTCTCGCCAGGCAGCGCGAAGAACATCGCACCCGCCTCGACCTTGCGGCTGTCGTATGCAATTGAACGCACAGAAGGATCGGTCGGCCCGCTCACGCGAACTCCCGCAATCCCCTCCAGTATTTCCGCAAGCTCCATCTGCATTTCCGTGGGCCCATTCCCGCTGCTCTTCGCACCACCGTTTTTGCCCGCTTTGGGTCGATCCCGTTCCATAACGAAACTCAATTCCCCGCTCCCTTCACCGATGCCGGCACCAGCCGCCCCGCCCTTCCGAACCGCACCGTCAACCGCGTGCCTCGCATCACTTGCGTTCCGGCTTCTACAGACTGTTCCAACGCAACTCCGCTGCCAATCAGCGCAGGGCACAAGCCCGATCCGCGAACACGCCTCCATCACGCTTCGCACCGTCTGCCCCGCGAGGTTCGGCACCACCACCGCTTCCTGATTTCCAAACGCGATCGTCGGAGCGCCCTGGCTTCGTCGCAACGTTCTTGTCGACTTTCTCGACCTTCTCGGCGACCGCCTCGTTGCCCGCGCCGCTGTCATCATCGCGGTCACTCGCCTCAGCGCCGATCTCCACCGGCTGCGGCTGCGCCTGATCGCTGTTCTTTGCGGTCTGCACGTCCGACGTCGAAGGCACATCGCGCGGCACGTCAAGATAAGTAAGCACCTGCTCGGCAACGCGCTTGAAAACGGGCCCGCCAACTTCGCCGCCATGGTGCGCACCAACCGGCGAATCGAGCACCACAAGAATCGTCACCGCCGGCTCGTTCACCGGCGCAAATCCCACAAACGACGAATTGTATTGGTTCGGCGAATATCGTCCCGTCGCCGGATCAATCTTTTGCGCCGTTCCGGATTTCCCTGCCGCCGTATAACCATCAAGCTGCGCCGGCTTCCCGGTGCCTTCCAGAATCACCGTCTCCATCATCTCGCGCACAGTCGCTGCAGTTTTCGCGTCGGTCACTTGCTCCGGCTCAACAGCCGCGCGCGTGTATGCGGACGTTCCGCCGCGCACTTCCTTTACGATGCGCGACCGATACAATGTGCCGCCGTTCGCAATCGCCGAAATCGCCGACACAATCTGCACCGGCGTAACGCTCACTTCCTGCCCAATCGCCAGCGATCCAATCGAACTCGCCGTCCAATTCTCCAGCGGACGCAACAGCCCGCGATTTTCGCCGGGCAACTCGATCCCGGTAAGCTGGCCAATCCCGAACGCTCGCATCGTTTCGTAAAACTTCGGCCCGCCCAGCCTGAGCGCAACCTTGATTGAACCCACGTCGCTTGAATGCGCCAGAACTTCCTGCACGCTCAACACTCCAAACGGATGCCAGTCGTGAATCAACCGGCCCGCCACGAGTATCGAGCCCATCTGGCAATCCACCAGGTCCGACGGCCGCGCCGCTCCATTTTCAATCGCGCCCGTCATTGTCACCACCTTAAACGTAGAACCAGGTTCGTAAGCGGCAGACACCGCGCGGTCCATCCGCACTTCGTCCGGAAAGCTGCCCGGATTATTGGGATCGAATGTCGGCCGCACCGCGACAGCAAGCAGTTGCCCGGTATTGGGGTCCTGCACCACCACCGTGCCGTTGTTCGCGTGAGTCTCTTCGATCGCCCGTTCCAGCTCCTTCTCGGCGATGTACTGAATCGTCTGGTCGATCGTGAGCACCACGCTCGCGCCCGGATCGGCTGCGGATTCCGTCCGGTCGTACCAGCGCCGCCGCCCGTCCGCCATCACCATCATCTTTCCAGGACGCCCGCGGATCTGCTTGTCGAGCGAGTACTCGATCCCGCCGTTGCCCTTCTCATCCACGTCCACATAGCCCAGAACGTGCGCCGCAAGCTCGTGCTGCGGATACACCCGCCGGTTTTCTTTCTGAAAGAAAACGCCGCGCAGATTCATGTCCTGAATTCGCTGCACGGTTTCAGGCGAGAGCTTCTTCGCCAGCCGCACCGGCGTGTGCGCTTCGCGAATTTTTGTTTCCAGGTCGTCAGCCGGCATGCCCAGCGCGGGCGCCAGCAGCCGCGCGATCATTTCCGCGTCGGTGATTTCCGCCGGGTCGCCGAAAACGGAATCCATCGGCAGGCTGATCGCCAGCTCCCGGCCTTTGCGGTCGTAAATCACGCCGCGCTTCGGGCTGATTTCGAAAACTCGCTGCTGTTGGTGCTGAGCCTTGGTGAAGTACTCGCCGTAGCAGAACAACTGAAGATAACTGAGGCGCCCGACGACAACCGCCATCCAAACCACTGCGAATACCCAAACGACTAACCAGCGGAGACGCGGCCTGCGTTGCTCCATGGAATCCGTTCTACCCTGTCTGAAGCTTTGCCGCGGCCTTCGCAGTTGCGTCACCGAAGTTCCGCGCGAACCCGTCGGTGTTGCCTCTCACAAATCTCGAAATGAAATATCTGCAGCGAGTCGATAATCCGCTAAGGCCGCACAACCTGCCCGCCAGCCCGCGCCTGCGCCACCACCGCATCGCTCGCATCCGCCGAACTCTGCTGACCAGGCGCCGCCACCGTCAACCCAAGATGCTTCCGCGCATAGGTATCAATGCGCCCCGGCGCGCGCAATGTCGCGTCTTCCACATGCAGCTGTTGATTGAGCTCGAGCGCCTGCGACCGCGCCGTCTGCAGCTGTTCGAGCTGATAGTGAATCTGAATGCACTCAAAATGCTGCCAGGCATAGCTCAGCAAACACGCCGCCATCGCCGCGCCAATCGCCACCGTCCGCCAGCAATCGTTCAGCCTCGCCTTGGGCGTCGGCCGCGCCAACCTCGAATTATCAATGCGCTTCACTGTGTGATATTGCGTCGTATGAGAATGCGTCATGACCCGCTCCCAGCCGTCAGAATCTCCGCCGGCGACAATTTCTCCGCCACGCGCATCTTTGCGCTGCGCGCTCGCGGATTCGTTCGAATCTCTTCGTCGCCAGGCTGAATCACTTTTTTGGTGAGCACCTGAAAACTGCCTTCGCGGGCCAGGTCCTGAAAGGCGTGTTTGACGAGACGATCTTCGAGTGAGTGATAACTGAGGACGATCCACCGTCCTTCAGAATTCAAAGTGGCAGGGGTCCGCGAAAGAAACTGCCCGAGTTCCTCCGACTCTCGATTCACCGCTATCCGCAGCGCCAGAAACGTTTTTGTCGCGGGTTGCAGTCTCTGCCTTCCCCTTGCTTTTCGGACCCCTGCCACAATCGTTGCCAGATGTTCGGTGTCGCGGATCGGCCGCGCTCGAACGATTGCTCTGGCGATTCTTCGTGAATCTCTCTCCTCCGCCTTCTGATAGAGGAGATCGGCCAGCTCTTTCTCCGGCCAGTAATTCACAATTTCGTCTGCCGTCAGCGCATCGTCGGGATTCATGCGCATGTTCAACGGCGCCGCCCAGCGGAATGAAAATCCGCGCTCAGGGCTGTCCAGCTCCAAACTCGAAATCCCCAGATCGGCAATCACTCCGTCCAACGGAGGCAGATTCAAATTCGCCGCCACTTCGCCGATCTTCGAAAACTCTGCGTGCACCAGACTCACCCGCCGCTCGTGCGCCCTCAATCGCTCCCGCGCAATTTCCAGTGCCTGCGGATCGCGATCCATCCCCACCAAACGCCCCGTCGTCAGCCGCTCGGCGATCGCAATGGCATGCCCGCCTGTGCCAACGGTGGCATCCAGATACGTGCCCTCGGGCCGAATCTGCAGCCAGTCCACAACTTCCTTCAGCAGGACCGGTATATGCAGAACGCTCAAAAGCTAGATGCCCAGATCTTCCAGTACCTTTTCGTCTTCCGCCGTGATGGGATTACGATTCAGTTGTTCGAGGAATCGCGCGTGGTTCCACACTTCCAGATAAGTGAGCTGGCCTTGAATGTCGACCTCGCCCTTCATCTGCGCCGATTCCCTCAGTACCGGTGGAATTAGAATGCGCCCCTGCCCATCCACCTCGACCAGCTGACCGTAGTAATTGGCCCGTGCTAAAAACTTTTGCTTCGCCCGGTTGTAAGAGGATTGCTTCGCGAGTTTCTTCTCGATCTCTTCCCACGCCTTCATGGGATAGATCCTCGCGTACTCGCCGCTGGAACTCGTGACGTAGAATTTCTTGCCCGACTTGCGCAATTCGGCCAGAAAATCGGCGGGGATCTTCACCCGTCCCTTTTCGTCCACAGTTGCCGAATAGTTGCCCCGCAGCATGAAAACCTTCGTCGCCCGGCGTGTACGCCCTGGGAATCACTCGCCTTGCCACCCCTGCATTGCGCCACTTCAGGACCACCCGACTGCGCCCACTGCTTAACACCTTCTACCACTCTGCGCCACTTCTTCCCACTTTGTGCCCCGATTGTAGATAGGTTCTTCCGCGTGTCAAGTTAAATCCTTCGAGAAAATCAATTTTCTTTGTGGAAAAAACGAATTGCGCGCGGCGTTTTCTAGTGCGTGCGCTGGCTCAAAACCACAATTACTTGTGGTGAGAAAAGTCGCCTCATCGCACGCCTAGTTGTTCGGTTGATAGAAAAAGAAGGAAATGTATTGTAAGAGTTAATAAAAAATTTCTTCGGGGATCGAATTACTGTGCCGCAGGGGCACTGCGCAGCGTGCTCAGGCTCTTCACCATCGACTGTTCGTCCGGGTTCAGCCCCTGCATAAACTTCGGGTCATTCAGCGCTTTCTCCCGGTCCGCTGCGCTCATTCCCTGAAGCGTGTGCAGCTTCCCGTTCACCGCCTGGCGCCGCTCCGGCGTCATTCCCTGCCATTTCGGAAGCAGTTCGTTCCTCACCTTGTCGCGATCTTCAGGCGAAAGTTGCTGCCATCGTCAGCTCGTTCTCTGAGGGCTTCTTCTGATCGGGAGTCAGATTGTTCCATTTCTGCAAGTTCTGGCGGATCTGCTGCTGCCGCCCCGGCGGAAGACTCTGGAATCGCTCATTGTTCTGCATGAAGCGCTCTTGCTCCGAAGGCGGCTTGTCGCGAAGATTCTCCACCCACTTCGGTGGCAACCCGGCCATGCCGCGGCCATTGCCTCCACCACCATTCGCGCCGTCGGCTTGCGCATTCGACGCCGCGCCAGCACCTTCACCCCGCGAATTCTCAGCCGCGCCACTCGCATTCGGACGCGGTTCGTTCGGACGCGTCCCGCCCGAATTGGCACTCGCCGCGGTCGCAGGTGGATGCGTCGCCGCTGCGCCCGAGCCCGCTTGCCCATTTGCGCGCTGAGCCGGCGGATGAGCTTGCGCGCCGTACGCGCGCGCTGCCGCTTGCCTCCGCGCTCGCATCATCGCGCGCCTCTGCTGCCGCGCCGCAGCCCACTGCCCTTGCTGCGCCGAGGCAGGCTGCGCCGCCACGCCTATCAGGCAGCAAGCCAATGCGATCAGTAGCGCGAAACGACGCACCTACATCCCTCCAGTATCATCCTGCTTCAAATCGCCCTTCGACTTATCCGGCGCCGCCGGCACCGGCAACTCCGACAGCGCGTCAAATTTCGACAGCACGTCGTAATTCTCCAGCACGCCCAGATTCTCGATCACCTGATACTGCTGCTGTTCGGTAACAGGAGCCGGCATCGTCGCCGTCGTCGGATAATCTCGCGGCAACCGCGACACCCACACGCACAGCGCCGCCAGCAACGCCATCGAAAGCGCCAGCCGCGGCTGCGGAACAAACCACCCGAACCAGCCCGGTCGCGGCTCATCCGCAATCCGCTGCCGGATGCGCGCATCGAATCCGAGCGACGGCTCCTCGATCGGCATCTCGTCCAGCACGTTCCACACTTTGCGAAATTCCTCAGCGCGCATCCGGCACCCAGCGCAACTCGCCAGGTGATCCTCTACTTCCGTCCGCTCGGCCGAATTCGCCCTGCGGTCCAGATACGCAATCAGCTCTTTTGAAACGTCTTCGCACTTCATCACAGCCTTCCTTCCCCTGCGCGATTCCCTACTGGCTGCTGCGCCATCAGCGGAGCCAGTTCGATTCGCAGGGTCTCGTAAGCGCGAAACAAAAGCGATTTCAACGCGCTCTCCGAGCATTCCAGCACTTTCGCAATCTCTCCGTAATCCATCTCTTCATACTTATGCAGCAACACCGCCGCGCGTTGCTTTTCCGGCAGCCCCTGGATCGTTCGGCGGATAAATTCGGCGCGGTCGCGTTCGATCATGTGCTCGTCGATTCGCATCTCTCGCGTGGGCACTTGAATCGGCGCTTCATCTTCATCGGCAGGAGCGTCAATCGAGACTTCCATCCGCTGGTGGCGATTGTCGCGAATCGAATTCAGCGCCAGGTTCGTGGCAATGCGGAAAAGCCAGGTGGTGAATTTCGCGCCCGCGAAATAATCCTTCCGCGCGCGGTAAATCCTCAGGAAAACTTCCTGCGCCAGATCCTCTGCCGTCGCCGTATCCCGAACCATTCTGTAGAGGAAATTGACCAATGGCGTTCGATACTTCTGCAATAGAAGCTCGAAGGACGCAGAGTCCCCCGCCTTCACGTCCATCATCAATTGGACGTCGGTCCTGGCCATAGCCTCCACAGTTTATCTAACACGCGCAGACCCATAAAGTTGCGGAGCCCCGCTCTGGAGCGAACCAGCTACGTATCAAGCCGGCCACCAGTTCCGGGCGCGGGCGCACGCTTCTCAGAAAACTGACCGGTAGGCATAACGCCTTTACCATGATAGGGTTAGGAGGAAGGCAAGATGCGACGGGTCCTCATAGTAACGGCTCTTCTTATAGCGCCCTGCACGCACGGCGCACAGAAACCGTCCGACCCTGCTCAATCAGCGTCCCCCGCGACCTGCGCCACCTCCCCAGACGAGGCCGCCATTTATTCAGCGGCCCTAACCAAGGTGATCCTCAAAGACCGCGACGACAAACGCCAAATCGTACTTCTTTCCCAAACCTCCTCCACCTACCCGCCGGGGCTGGCTGTCTTCACCGCTCTGGCAAAACCGGATCGAACGGAACTGCTCGATGTGACCAACCCCGCAACTAAGGCTGATTTTGACTCGAAGGCAAAACTCAGTTGCGACTTGACAGCAAATCCAGGGCTCAGCGCCGGGCTCGTCTTCATAAGTCCGAAGGAACGGGACGAACTCTTCTCAAAAAATACCGATCCGTGGAAAGACTTCGTCAAGAAATATCCGAACGCTGCAGGTTTTACAATCGTGTCGCCCATCGGATTCAACGCCCCACACCATCAGGCGCTCGTCTATGTGGGAAACTCGTGCGGGATGCTCTGCGGAAGTGGCTACCTCGTGCTCCTCGAAAAGAAAAAGGACAAATGGATTGCCGCGAAGACAGCTAAAATTTGGAATGCGACATGAGCTCTCTCGCACGATTCTTCTTCGGACGCGCTCAAGGCCCCGCAACCACCGCGCTTATCCGTTTCGCCGTGGGACTGATCTTTCTGACCCAGGGCATTCTCAAATACATAGATCCCGTTATGGGCGTGGTTCGATTCACAAAAATAGGATTTCCACGTCCGTACTTCACCGCTCACTTTGTCGGTGCCGTTGAGATTGTCTCCAGTTCTCTAGTGTTGCTGGGTCTCTGGACGAGGCTGGCGGCCCTCCCGCTCCTCGTCGTGATTTCAACCGCAATCGCGACGACAAAGATCCCCGAGTTGTTCAGGCCCAACCAGGGATTCTGGTACATGGTGACCGATGCGCGGACTGATTTCGCTATGCTCTGCTGCCTGATCTTTCTGCTCCTGGAAGGCGGGGGAAGCTGGGCTCTCGATGCTCGCCGCCGATCGAGCACGCCGTGAGCTGCATGCTGAGACGCATGCTGAGGTACATGCAATGAACAATGTCGCGCTCTCTCGTCGCCAATTTCTCAAAACAACGGGCCTCGCCGCCGGAACATTCATAGTCTCACCCGCGATCGCCCGCAGCGCCCTGGCCACGCAGTCAGAACCCGCCACTCCCGACTACGCGCTGCACATCAGGAACTCAGCCGTGGAAATAGCTCCCAAGCACTTCATCTCCATGACCACATACAACGGGCAGTTCCCGGGACCTCTATTGCGCTTTAAGGAAGGGTGGCCGGTCACCATCGACATCTTTAACGACTCCGACACTCCCGAACAGCTCCATTGGCATGGCCAGCGCGTTCCCACGGACGTTGACGGGGCCGCCGAGGAAGGGACGCCGTTTATCCCCGCCCAGGGCACACGTCGCATCACTTTCACTCCCAATCCAGCCGGCCTGCGCTTCTATCACACGCACAATCGCGCGGGCGCCAACCTCGCGGCAGGACAATACAGCGGCCAAGTCGGGCCGGTTTACATTGAGCCCAAAGAAAATCCAGGACGATTCGACCGCGAAGTGTTTCTCACGCTGAAGGAGTTCGAGCCCTTATTGAGTCAGGGCGGCGACATGCCGCAGGATTTCTTATCTCCCGCGACGGAAGTCAAGGAACTGAAAGACGTCGGCGAGTCTGCGATGAAGGCGTCGCTAGCCAAAGGGATGAAACATGGATTTGAAGTGGGCTACAGCTCTTTCACGATCAATGGACGCATGCTGGGCCACGGCGAGCCGATCCGCGTGAAACATGGCGAGCGGGTGCTCTTCCATATCCTCAATGGCAGCGCCACTGAAATTCGCAGCCTGGCGTTGCCCGGCCACACTTTTCAAGTGGTTGCGCTCGACGGAAATCCCGTCCCGAATCCCGTTGCCGTGCCCGCTCTCTGGCTCGGAACCGCCGAACGCATTTCCGCCATCGTGGAAATGAAGCATCCGGGCGTATGGATTCTGGGGGATTTGGATAACGATGACCGCGGCCACGGCATGGGCATCGTGGTGGAATATGCCGGACAAACCAGCAAACCAGCGTGGGTCGCGCCACCGCCATTCAAATGGAACTACGCGCGCTTCGCGAAAACAGGCACAACAGCCGCGCCGCCCGACGAAACTTTTCAGATGACTTTTGCGAAGGACAACGCTGCCGAAGAGGGTTTCAACCGCTGGACGATCAACGGCGTCGCTTATCCGATGACTCAGGCGGTAATCCCCGCTGCGTTTCACCTCAAGCAGGGAAAGCGCTACCGCTTGCACATGCGCAACGCGAGTGATGACATACATCCGATCCATCTGCACCGGCACAGCTTTGAACTAACCAGGCTTGCGGGAATCCCCACTGCCGGAATTCTCAAAGATGTATTTATGCTTGGCGGCTATCAGGAAGCCGAAGTTGATTTCGTCGCCGATAATCCCGGCCTCACCCTTTTTCACTGCCACCAGCAGTTGCACATGGATTTCGGATTCATGACGCTCTTCGACTATGTGTGATCGAAACTGACAATTGGAGGAAGGCTCCGCAAAGCGGCGTTTGAGGCGAGCACCTACAAATGAAACATCGCCTTCAGCCCCAGCATCACTGCAACCCCCGCAAAAACCATCACCGCCATCCCGAATTTTGGCTCCCGGTTCACTTCCGGAATTAAATCCGACGCCGCCACATAAAGCGTCACCCCAGCCGAAAACGGCAGCGCAAACGCCACCGTCCCCCTCAGTAGAAACATCAGCCCCATACCCAAAAGCGTCGCCCCGCCCAAAATCACAGCCGACAAAAACGCCGCCCGCTTCGTTTGCCCGCTCGCCAACATCAACGACGCCACCGTGAACCCCTCCGGCAGCTTATGCAAGAAGATCGCAATGAAAATCAGGCTCCCCAGCCACGCCGAAACCAGCAAGCCCGAGGCAATTGCCACGCCATCGAAAAAAGTATGGATCACAAGCCCCAGCAGCGCCGCATAGCTCGCGTGCGCATGCGAGATTTCCTCGTGATGCGTCTCCTCGCCAAAATGAAAATGCGGCGCAATCGTATGCTCGAAAAAGTGAACCAGAAAATACCCGGCAAGAACAAAGAAGAAAACCGTGTCGGTATTGTTGACAAGCGCCCCACCCGAAGAAGATTCCGCCCGCAACTTAAGCGACTCAGGAATCATCTCCAGCAGCGCCGTGGCCAGCATGAATCCCGCACCAAGCGCGATGAAATATTTCAGGAAATTGTGCGACCACTGCCTGTGCGCAATCAGCGACCCGCCAATCACGTTCGCCCCCGCCGCTGTCAATCCAAGCAGCAGCGCCAGCAGCAGCAATCGTGAGCCATCCGCGAAATGCATCGACCTATCCCGAATGCCGGAATAAAATCACGTCGCCATCCTGCACGATGTAGTCCTTGCCTTCGAGCCGCACCTGAGCCTTTTCACGCGCGGCGCCAAAGCTCCCGGCTTTCAGCAGATCTTCCCAATTCACCACTTCCGCCTTGATGAATCCGCGCTCGAGATCCGAGTGAATCGCGCCAGCCGCTTTGTGCGCCGTCATGCCGCGCTCGATCGTCCACGCGCGCACTTCCGGCTCGCCGCAAGTAAGAAATGAAAGCAGCCCAAGCAGCCGATAGCTCGCCTGTATCAAACGATCGCGGCCGGATTCGGCCAGGCCGTACGCTTTCATCATCTCGGCCACTTCTGCATCATCAAGTTCAGAAAGCTCCGCTTCGATTTTTCCGCAAAACGGCACCACCGCCGTCTGCGGCTTCGACGCCAGTTTCTCGAGATGATATTTCTCGACAACGCGGTCAATGTCCGCCGCCTCTTCGTCGCCCAGATTCAGGACGTAGAGCATCGGCTTGCGCGAGAGAAACATGAAGCCCGTAAGCATCTTAATTTCTTCGGGCTTGAATTCCAGTTCGCGCAACGGCGTTTCCGATTCGAGCGCTTGCCGGCAACGGTTCAGCAGCGCCAGCTCAGTCTCGAGAATCGTCTCTTTCTTTTTCTTCAAATCCTTCTCGACGCGCTCGATCCGCTTCGTTGCCTGCTCCAGGTCGTAAAACATGAGCTCGATTTCAACGCTCTCGATATCGCGCAACGCATCGAGCGAACCTGCCTCATGTGGCACCGCCGGATTCTCAAACAGCCTCACCACCTGCGCCAGTGCATCCGCTTCGCGCAACGGCACCAGCGAGGCCGAATTTTTCTCCCGATCCTTCTGCAAGCCGCCGATATCCACGTACTCGATCGTCGCGTACGTCACCTTCTTCGGCTTGAACGCCTCCGCCAGCTTCGCCACTCGCGCATCCGGCACACGCGCAATCCCAAGGTGCATCTGCGCCGGCGCGCTTCGCGTATCCACCTTCGCCCGCGTCAAAATCCGGAACAAACTCGTCTTCCCCACCTGCGGCAGTCCAATGATTCCTGTTTGCATAATTAAAAGTACGTGCCGCCGGACATACTTCCAGAACGGCGCTCAGCCTCCTGTGTAATTTGCCAGAATAACATCGAACGCCCGCAGCAGTATCAGCATAAGAACGCAGGCGCGAGATTGTTTTCTGTTAGGTGAGGAATGCCGTCATTGCTGGTTGGATTGCGATGAGGTTCGAAAGAGTTTCCAGGTCTCTAATTGATTCCGGTTGAAGTTGAACCTTCTAAATCTCCACTGGCGCCGCCCTGTGCCTCACTCGGTTGCGCCTGAGCAGTCACACTGCTCGATGGACCGTCCAGCGGCCCCGAAGCAGGCGCGAGCAGATCCGATCCCTGTTGAGCAAACTCCGCCGGTTGGTTTTTGGCGAGCTCATCAACGACACGCAACAACGTTTCCGTGTCGGGCTTTGCCACCACGTAACGCACGCCGGCCTTCTTAGCTTCGAGATCGATCGTCGCAAATTTGTGAAGCGTGAATATCACGATCGGAACCGACGGTAGTTTCTTCCCGATTTCCTTCGCCGCGCTGAGCCCATCCATCTCAGGCATGGCCAAATCGAGAATAATGATGTTCGGTCTCAGCTCCACCGCTTTTTCCACGGCCTCCCGTCCACTCGCGACGGCCCCGCACACTTCCCACCCGTCATGGGTCGCAAGCAATTCTGCCAGGCGGCTTCTCACCGCCTCGTTATCGTCCGCGATTAGTATGCGTGTCGTCATCGCTGTACAACGCCAGTGTCGTCTACCCTACAAACGCTTGTGAATACCATGCATACGGTATAAAACGCTCAGGGCAAAAAATGGCGCTAACTAAACTCGCTATCGTGCAACCGGGTGAGAGGACAAATCCTGCAGGAAAGCCTGTACGCAACAAACTATTGCTGGCCATCCCTGACGAAGAATTCCGCAAAATCCGCTCCCGTCTGCAATTCATAGAGCTGCCGCACCATTTCATTCTTCACCAGCCTCATCAGACCGTGCGCTTCGCCCACTTTCCGAATGCGGGCTTGATTTCGCTGGTTGTCGAGCTGAAAGACGGTAGAACCGTGGAGGCGGGCCTCCTCGGCAACGAAGGAGCCTCTGGAATGCCGGCAGTTCTAGGCCTGAGCAGAAGCCCGCTTCGAGAAATCGTTCAAATTGAAGGTGACGCGTTCAGGGTACGAGTCAATGCTCTGAGGCAGCTACTGCCTTCGACTCCGGTTCTTCAAGCCACCTTGAATCGCTACGCCGCCGGACTCGCCATGCAGGTGGCGCAAACGGCCGCGTGCAATCGCCTTCATAAAATCGAGGAACGCCTTTCGCGCTGGTTGCTGATTGCTCAGGATCGAGTCGATTCAGGAATTGTCCCCATTACCCACGACTTCCTCGCCACCATGCTGGGCACGGACAGGCCAAGCGTCACTGTGGCAGCCGGTATGCTCCAAAGAGAAGGCATAATCGAATACACTCGCGGCTCCGTCAGAATTCTGAACCGGAAGAAACTCGAATCGTTCGCCTGCGAATGCTACGCTCTCATCAAACAATACAATAATTGAGCTCGCCATTTTCTCCACGCTCGCGCCTGAGCGCGAACCATCTTCTTTCTCGCAGCTCTCGAAACAACACGCCCAAACTGAAGTAAAATGTCGCCGATGCGGAGAGTTCAACTTTGAAGAACAGCGCCATTCTCCTGCTGCGGTGCCCGGATCGAAAGGGCCTCGACGCCGCAATCGCGGATTTCATCTACTGGCACGGCGGCGACATTCTCCACTTCGAGCAGCACCAGCCCGGTGTCGAACGCTATTATCTCGCGCGCCTGGAGTGGGACCTCGCAGGTTTCGAGTTCGACCTCAAGGATTTTCCAAAATGGTTTGCTCCCATCGCCGAGCAGTTTTCGATTCAATGGCGCGTCACCACCTCGAATTACCGCCCTCGCGTGGCAATTTTTGTTTCTAAATACGACCACTGCCTCGTCGATCTGCTCTACCGCCAACGCACCGGCGAACTCGCTTGCGAAATCCCTCTAGTGATCAGCAATCATCCCGACGCGAAAAATCACGCAGACTTTCACGACATCCCCTACAGCGTGATTCCAGTAACAAAGGAGAACAAGCAGGAAGCCGAGCGTCAGCAGATTGATCTTCTTCGCAAAAATAATATCGAACTGGTCGTTCTAGCCCGTTATATGCAGGTGCTTTCCACCAGTTTTATCGAACAATTTCCGCAGCAAATCATCAATATCCATCATTCGTTTTTGCCCGCCTTCATCGGCGCAAAGCCCCATCAGCAAGCCTTCGACCGTGGCGTAAAAATCATCGGCGCCACGGCCCACTACGTCACCGAAGTCCTCGACGATGGCCCCATCATCGAACAGGGCGTCGAACGCGTCTCGCACCGCGACACCATCGAGGACCTCGTAAAAAAGGGCCGCGACATCGAAAAGGTAGTCCTCTCCCGCGCGGTCCGCTGGCATATCGAAAACCGCATCCTGCTCTACGGCAACAAAACCGTCATCTTTGAATAAGCGGGAATAAACTTGCGGTCAGGGCAGAATACGGCGCTTGACTTGTTCACGCAAAGTAACTATTACCATCCTCGTAATGTCTGGCACCGTCTTTCTTCGAAGCCTCTGCACTGGAATTGCCGCCGTTATTGCCTCGGTTTTCTTGGGCCTTTTCGTCGGCCTGCCGATCGTCGCGTACTTTCTTTCAAAAAAATCCTCGCCCACTCCCGGAGGCGCCGAGGTTGGCTGGGATCTCGTCACGATGGCGCACAACACCTCACCAGACTTTCTTCTCCTCCCATTGTTCATCTTCGCGATAGGCTTTACATTGGGATGTCGGCATTTTTCTCGACCTTCGCATCGCACATAGCTTCAGCGGCGCAAACCTCACGCTGCCCCATCCCTTCGAACAAGCGGGGAAAGTGACGCCACTACCTCAGTTCTCGCCGGGTGTTCCTCGCTTGTCGATGATGTCCCCAAGGTCCCAAGCATTTTGGTTGAGCTGAATTTGCAGCTGGCCTTCTTTGTCAATCCCAAGCTTCGCGGCCGGGTATAGGACGCCCTTGTTCTGTTTCCGGTCGGTGTCGTTCAGGTCGAGCTCGCCTCCTGTCAAGTTGAAGGTACCAGTTGCGTTGGAGTTGTCGGCATAGGCTTCGCCATACGCAATCCTACGGTTGGTGACGAAGCGAATTTTCCGGCCGGTTGGCGTTGGAGCCATCTTTATGTAACTTATGTCCATGCCGAGCGTGTTGGTGAGTGAGATGCGGCCGATCGCTTTCATTTTGGACAGTGCGTTAAAGAGCCCCTGATTTTGACCTTTGTTGAATGCGTCTATCAGGATCTGTCTGTCTTCATCGGTCGAAAATTCATAAATTATCAGCATCATGGTGGTGATCTGCCCGGCTTGAGTGCCACTACCCGTCACCACCGCAGTGATCGTCTCTGCCTTCGGTCTCCCCTGGGAAGAGCTCCTGCTGGCCCCCGCCATCAGCACTAGCACCAGAAAGAAACAACCGATCACCAGCTTGTAAGTGTTTGAACCTGCATCCTTTTGTGGCATCTTGCGTCTCCTTTCTTCGAAATCAATGAGTCAACGTCTCGCTTCGAAGAATTGGAATAATTCGCGGATTACAGGGCAAATGGAACTGTCAATAATGACAGTATGGGTGACTAACGAAAGGCCCGCTTTACTCTTCGACGACGTCGCAGCGCACGAGTTCCTGAACAACGACCCGCACACCTCGCCGCAGTAATCACTCGCACCGGCGGATTCCGCTTTAAGCTCGGCAAATACGACAGCGTTTTGAGCGTCGGCTTACGTCGAGAACATCTGCTTCAGACCGGAGATGCTAAGCAGCTCCAGCACGCGCGGCGTCATGTTGGCGAATTCCAATATCACCAGGCCTTGCTTCACCGCGCTCACCTTCAGTCCCACAAGCGCCCCCAGGCCGGAGCTATCGAGGAAGGTCAAATCTCCGAGGTCGACTATGATGTGCCCGCCGACAGGAAGTAAGGGTTTTACCAGCTCTTTGATTTCACTCGTGATTTCGCTGGTTAGCTTGCCGTGACATTTGATTGTCGTTACTTTGTTCCCGTGCCGATCGTCTGGCGACTTCTCCACTTCGTAGGTAAATGAATTTGCTGATGACATGTTGTGCGCCCCTTTCCCTCTCCAAGGCGTTGCATCTTAGCTCTGGTCTCCAAGCAGGCCATGTTAAAATAAGGTTACAGTCAACAATTAGCTTGTCGTCGCGAACCGCCAGTTCGACCTCGATATCTCGATATCTCGTTCGGCCACTTTTTCTCTCCGCCGGAAATTTGGAAGACGCCAAGAACTTCGCTATGCTGGGCTCTCCAGTGATAATGAAAATAACCACCGAGAAGCTGTCGCTGCCCTTCGACCACGTCGCAGCGCATGAATTCCTCACGAAGAACGACCCGCACCTCGCCGACGTGGTCACACGCACCGGCGAATTCCTATTCAAGCTCGACGAATGCGACAGCGTCTACGAGTCTCTCCTCGAAGCCATCGTCCACCAGAGCATTTCCGGCAAAGCCGCCGTAAAAATCTACTCGCGCATTCAGGCGCTGGGCGCAAACGGCGTCTGTCCCACGCCCGCCGAAATTCTGAAGACGCGCATCCCCGCCCTGCGCAAAGCAGGCCTATCCAAAGCGAAAGCACTGGCGATGAAGGACCTCGCGCAAAAAACCATCGACGGCATCGTGCCTACTCTCGAAGCAGCGCAAGAAATGAGCGACGAAGAACTCGTCGAACGCCTGATTTCCGTCCGTGGCATCGGCGCCTGGACCGTCGAAATGTTTTTGATTTTCCGCCTCGGCCGCCCCGACGTCCTGCCGATTCACGACTTGGGCGTGCAAAAAGGGTGGGCGATTACCTACCGCAAGCGCAAAATGCCGAAACCGAAGGAGCTTCTAAAATTCGGCGAACGCTGGCGCCCCTACCGAACCATCGCCAGCTGGTACATGTGGCGCGCAGTCCACCTGGCCGGCAAAGACGCCCGCAAAATCACCAAGCCAGGCCCAAAAAAGAAGCGCCCTCCGTCAAACAGAGCCCTCAAAAATCCGTCAGCAAAGATAAACAAGCCCCGCGGCAAATCTCGCTAACGCCAATCGCTAATCAGCAGGTTTCGGTGAAGGGTTTCGGTCAGGGGTTTCGGTGGGAGCCCCCCGCTTTAGCGGGGGGAGATGGACTTCAGTCCATCGAAAAAAGCGCTCCACATGTGATGGGCTTTAGCCCTGGAGATTTTGTCAGCGCCGAGCCTCGCCCTCCTCGCCGCTCACTGAATATTAAAGGCTACGAACTCCGCACGGTC
This sequence comes from uncultured Acidobacteriota bacterium, assembly GCA_963767205.1. Classification (GTDB taxonomy): domain Bacteria; phylum Acidobacteriota; class Terriglobia; order Acidiferrales; family UBA7541; genus Palsa-295. The sequence continues at coordinate 151,207 of CAVYDF010000011.1, read as the reverse complement.
AGAAACAGCGCCGCAAAACCAATCAACAAAGTCGCACCCTCCAGCTTCACGGACACGCCGTGCAGCCGGTCAAACTCAACCCGCAGTGGACTATCCACCGCAGTCGCCGTCACCGACCCCATCTCCCGCCGCAATTCCATCATCCGCCGAATCACCACGTGCTGCGAAATCACCGTCAGCACCACCATAATCGCCACACCGATCGACGCCAACAGCACCGACCTCCTGGAACCGCTAGCCGAAACCGCGAGCGCAGCCGACGCCAGCAGAAACACAATCCCCGCCGCAACTCCCAGCGTATGCAATCGCCGCAATGTGAATTCGACAAGCACTCCCGCCAGATCTTGACTCGGCAGCACCCGAAACGCCCCCGGCGCCACCGCCGCGCTGAAATAGAAAATCGACCCCACCCAAGTCCCCAGCGCAAAAACCTGCACGAATTTCAAAATGTTGGTCATCGCAGCGAGACTACCACGCCAGGCCAATTGTTGCGATTAGCATGCCGGTTTTAATCCACGGTTCCGCGATTAAATCTCCGCCTATGTGTCCGAGAATCAAAAGGATGCAAATTTCTAATCGGCGGTAAACGGCTCGTTTAGACGCGACAAAATGCCTCGCGATGAGATCACAATAGCCACCGCGTGACGCCATTTTCTAAGCACACCCTCGAAATCAACGGCGCTAGGTCCCACAGGAATGGTGTCAAAATCGAACGCCATGAGCAAGACGGCCGCCTGCACATTCTTGTGGTTCTGCCTCGCATACACTTGTTTTGGCCAGTCGCAGGAGGCCCTCTGTCCGCGGCACATCGAAATCCCTACTTATCCACCCATCGGAAGAACGGCGCATCTCATCGGAAAGGTCGTGCTCACCTTGTCGATCGATGCAGACGGCAAAGTCAGTGACGTGAAAGTCGCAAACGAAGAGGATAATAAGGGCGCTGGACCTCTGAGGTTAGCCGCAACTGAAAATATTCGTCTCTGGACTTTTGAAAAGCCACCCATAGCGCCTTACACGCAGACCATCGTGTACGATTTCGAATTCGATCCATCGCTTCCAGCAGACGAAGGTAACCATTCTATCGTGAAGGTAACATTCGATTTACCGGATCGGATTACAATCGCGACGAATTTGAAAATCATTGACCACGGCCCAGGGAACGAAACCAAAATAAAGAAAAAGCACTGGTGGCAATGAAGCTCGTGCGAAGGGAAAAATCACTTCTTGAACACATGCTGCCAAATCGTTCCTTCAGACATCCAACACCCGATGGCAGAATGACTAGGGCAGGAGAAGTGGTGGGCGACAAAGGACTTGAACCTTTGACCTCTCCCGTGTGAGGGGAGCGCTCTAACCAACTGAGCTAGTCGCCCGCGAACCTACTTTTTGTAGCAGAAGGCCACGCGAATTGCAATCAACCACGAACGCCCCAACCAACGCCGCCAGTAAACGACTCGCCGAGCTTTTGCGCACGATTTCGCGCGTCGTAAAAGGCAAAGAAGACGTAATTCAACTCGCGCTCACCACCCTGCTCGCGCGCGGCCACCTGCTGATTGAAGACGTTCCCGGCGTAGGCAAGACCACTCTCGCCCAGGCTCTCGCGCGATCCTTCCACTGCTCCTTTCAACGCATCCAGTTCACGTCCGACTTGCTGCCCAGCGACGTGATCGGCGTCAGCGTCTACAACCCCACGACGCAAGGCTTCGAATTCAAGCCCGGGCCGATTTTCGCCAACATCATCGTCGCCGATGAAATCAATCGCACCACGCCGAAAACGCAATCCGCCCTGCTCGAAGCAATGAACGAATCGCAAATCACTGTCGACAATCACACGCACCCGCTGCCCAAGCCGTTCCTCGTTCTCGCCACGCAGAATCCAATCGAGCACCACGGCACCTATCCGCTGCCCGAATCGCAGCTCGACCGTTTTCTGATGCGCATCCGCATGGGCTACCCGGATCGCGAAAGCGAAAAAAATATCCTGCGCAACAACTCTGGTCCGTCGCCGGTCGAATCCGTCGCGCCCATGATGGACGCCACCGACGTTCTCTCGATGCAGGAAGCGGTCTCGCATATCAAAGTCGAAGAAAGCCTGCTCGATTACGCCCTCGAAATCGTCGAGCGCACCCGCCAGACCGAGCAGTTGAGCCTGGGCGTGAGCCCGCGCGGCGCCGTCATGCTCCATCGAGCCGCACAAGCGCGCGCCTTTCTCGAAGGCCGCGATTATTGCTTGCCCGACGATTTCAAGCGCCTGATCGTTCCCGTGTTCTCGCACCGCGTCGTCGTCAGCTCGCGCTACGTCTCCACGCAGAAAAAATCCGAACAAGCTGAAGCCATTCTCCGCGAAATTCTCGAAACCACCCGCGTCCCACTCTAATGCAGGAAACATTCGCAGCACGATGGTGGCGGGGACGCGATCGTCCCGGCTGGAAAAATTTCGGCATCGCGATGCTGGTACTTTCTGTCGCGCTGCTTGTCTCGCTTTTTTCCGCCGCCGCAGCGCAATCCGGCCGCATTTGGGTTGCTGCCGGCGCGACGGTCGTAGCGCTCGGCATGGCCGGCTGGGTGGCGATCACGATCGTTCCCGCGCTCGCGCGCCGCACGAGCTTGCGCTGGTTCGTCTATCAAGTGGACTACCGGCTCACGCGCGAAGGAATCATCTATCTCGGCGCGGTCTTTATCCTCGTGCTCGCAGCGGTGAATACCGGCAACAACCTTCTCTTCATGATTCTCGCCTGCACGCTGGCTGGAATTTTGATTTCCGGCATCTTATCGAGGGTGGTGCTCACGGGTGTCGACTTGAAGTTCGACATGCCCGAGCACATTTTCGCGGAGCAGCCGGTGCTTGCCGAACTCGAACTGCGCAACGAAAAGCAGACATGGCCATCATTTTCGTTGCTGGTCGTAGGCGAGACAAAAAAGAGCACAGCGCAGGTGCTCACCCGCCCCGTGTATTTTCCCTACATTCCGCGTCAAAGCGCGGCGCGCCAGAAAGTAGAGCTGACTTTTCCCAAGCGCGGCGTTTACCGCCAGGACGCTTTCGGCATTCGCACCCGCTTCCCGTTCGGATTCTTCGAAAAAACGCGCACAGTCGCCTCCAACATCGAAATCACAATCTACCCGCGCGTCCAGCCCGCCGATCAGTTTTATGAAGTGCTCCCGCTGCTGAGCGGCGAAATGGCCAGCTATTTCCGCGGCCGCGGCCACGAATTGCACTCGCTGCGCAACTATCAACCCAATGACAGCGCCCGCTTCGTCGATTGGAAAGTCACCGCAAAAACTGGCCGCGTAATGGTCCGCGAATTCGCGCGCGAAGACGAACGCCGCGTGATGCTTATCCTCGATCCGTTCATCGGCTCGCCGGGAGCCGATTTGGGTCCGGCAGCGGAAGCCGCGCATGCAGAACGCTTCGAGCGCGCCGTCTCCATGGCCGCCTGCATCGCCTGGCACTTCCACGAAATTAATTCTGTAATGCAATTCCGCACAGACCGTTTTTCCACGCCCATGGCCACGGCAAGTGAAATTATCTACGACGCGCTGCAGCAACTCGCCCTCGTAGAGCCAGACTTATCGGCGACAGGCGGAACATTCCTCAACGCACTCGCCAGCGAACAAGAAATCTTCAAGATCATAATCACCAGCCGCCCGCAAGCCGCAATCCCTAGCTCGCTCTGGTCCTCCTCCTATTTCGTCTTCATCGACACCCTATAGCTCGCCAATAATTTTTTCAGTAGGGGCACGGCATGCCGTGCCCGAAGCTGCTAAGGCCGAAGAACACGCAAGACTCCTCTTCGTAACTCGCGCCGGCAGATTTCACCCAATCTCATCGCCCTGAATCCATGCGAGAATGCGTAGCGTTTCCGTTCTTTCATCTTGCCTTTTCGTAGCTCTGTCATCCTGAGCGCAGCGAAGGATCTCAGCGCCAAATTCATCGCCCCGTTGAACCATGGCGAACTCATTAGCGCGTCACTATGCGAGAATACGTCGCGGCTCCAATCAAATGCCCATTCAGCTGAAGCCCCGCGCCCTGCGCACCTTTCAATCCCGCCTGCTCGCCTGGTTTCGCACGCACCGCCGCGAATTACCCTGGCGCGCAAGCCGCGATCCCTACCGCATCTGGGTAGCCGAAATCATGCTGCAGCAAACGCGCGTCGCCGCCGTGATTCCCTACTACGACCGTTTCCTCCGCCGCTTCCCCGATGTCCGCACACTCGCGCGCGCACGCCAGCCTGAAGTTCTGAAATTCTGGTCAGGCCTCGGCTACTACAGCCGCGCAAGAAATTTGCACAGCGCCGCGAAGACAATCATGTCAAAGCACAATGGTGAATTCCCGCGAGACGTCAACGCCGCCCTCGGCCTGCCCGGAATCGGGCACTACACAGCCGCCGCCGTACTAAGCATCGCGTACGACGAACCTCTCGCTGTGCTCGATGGCAACGTCGCACGAGTGCTGGCGCGGCTCGGCGCCTGTCCGCGGCGATTTGCGCACCCCGCGTACATGGGCAAGTCTCTTAAGAACAGCGGATCAATTACTCGCGCACGACGCCGCGAGCGATTGGAATCAAGCCCTCATGGAACTGGGCGAGACAATTTGCACCCCGCAATCGCCGCATTGCCCGGCCTGCCCCATCAGCCGCTCGTGCGAAGCACACGCGCAAGGCCTCGCCAATGAAATTCCCGCACCACGCAAGAAGCGCGCCACGGTAAACGTCAAAATCGCAGCCGCCATTTTCCGCGATCCCCAGGGCCGCACGCTGCTCGTGAAAGATCCCGGCGCCCACGATCACGTCCTTTTTTCGCGCATGTGGCAATTCCCAGCCATCGAAGTAAAGCGAAACGCCCAGCGCCGAACTCACAAAGCATCTCCGCGCCACTCTGGACATAGACGGGATCGCCCTCGAAGCCCTCCCCGAGGCCCGCCACGGCGTAACGTTTCGCAATGTAACGCTGCTGCCGTTCCTCGCCCGCGTCGACCAATTGCCTGCGAACGCCGGAACACAAAGCCGCGTTCTGCCGCTCAAGAGCATCGCCCGCCTTCCAATTTCAAGCGCAACCCACAAAATCGCCAATGCCGCAAGCAGCATGCACACTCAGCTACGCCCATTGGCCGATTAGCAGCGGTACAAAGCGCCGTAAGAAACCAGCCACGTCCGCAGTGTTAGCATCGTATTTAGGGCCATGTCCGCATCCGCCGCACGCATCAGCGCACCGCCGCTCTCGGCCGTGCAACGCTATTTCGAGGTCTCGCTCTACCTCCTCGTTCTCACGAGCGTCATCGCTGTTGTCTCCACGGGAAAACTGGATCCGTTTTCAAGCGTCGTGCCGGTTCTCGCGCTGGCGTACAAAGGCTTCCGCCTCTGGCGCGGAAAAGGACCGGAGCTTTCAGTCCGCCTGGCCACCTGGCTGGTTCTCGCGTATTTTCTATTTTTCCCTTCGATCTCTGGGTGATCTCGCGCAATCTCGCAGCGGGCGCGCCGAATCCGGCACTCTACTCCGCGCTGCTCTCAGCGATTCACCTGCTCCTTTTCGCGGTGATCGTGCGCTTGTATTCGGCGCGAACGAATCGCGACTACGCCTTTCTCGCGGTCCTCGCGTTCGCGTCAATTCTTGCCTCAGCGATTCTCACCGTCGAAACCGGCTTCCTGATTTCGCTCGCGATTTTTCTGGTGCTGGCTGTCTCCACCTTCGTTGCGCTCGAAATCCGACGCAGCTCCCAAGGAGCCGTATCGCCCGCGCTCGAACCCGGCACTCCGCTCGCCCAGAAATTGAATCGCGCGCTCGGTCTCACCTCGATTCTTGTCGCAGTCGGCACGCTCGTCGTCGGCGCCGCATTTTTCTTCATAATTCCTCGCTTCACCGCCGGCTACATGAGCGCCATCAATATTCAGCCCACCTTGATGACCGGCTTCAGCGACAGCGTCACCCTCGGCGCCATCGGCAAAATCAAGAAAAATCCCGCCGTGGTGATGCGCATCAAGATCGATGGCGATCCCTCGCGCGCCTCCAACGTCCACTGGCGCGGCATCGCCTTCACCGATTTTGACGGCCGCCGCTGGTTCACGCCCAATCACGATCCCACCGTCGTCACGCCCAATGGCGACGGCATCTATCGGTTGATGCCTGCGATGCCCGCGCGCGGCGAATATTACCCGCTGCACTACACCGTCCTGATGGAGCCGATCGCGAGTGACGCTCTTTTCGTGGCGCTGAAGCTTGTAGATGTGCGTGGCAGGTTTTCAAACGAAACGGACCGCCCCGATGCCACCAAGCGCTCCGGATTCCTCGTCTACGACAAGACCGGCTCGCTCTCCAATCCCTTCCACAACGAAACAAAAGTTCGCTACCAGGCCGATTCCCTGCTGCCCGTGATTCCTGCAGCCGAGCTTCGCCAGGCTCCAGCCGATTATCCGGAAATCACGCGCCGAATGTATTTGGAACTGCCGCCCCTCGATCCGCGAATTGCGAAGCTCGGCGCGCAAATCACCAGCGGCGCCACAAATCCCTACGACAAAGCCTCGAGAATCGAAACGTACCTCAAAACAAAGTACGCCTACTCGCTCGACCTCACCGATCCCCACGGAAAGGATCCGCTCTCCTATTTTCTTTTCGACCGCCGCGCCGGCCACTGCGAATATTTCGCCTCTGCCATGACAATTCTCGCCCGCACGCAGGGAATCCCGGCGCGCTACGTCACCGGTTTTCTCCCCGGCGAATACAACGACGTCGGCGGCGACTACATCATTCGCGCCAGTGACGCGCACGCCTGGGTAGAAGTTTATTTCCCCGACTACGGCTGGATCACCTTCGACCCTACTCCGCCAGCCAATGCGCGCCCCGGCGGATTGCTCGAACGCCTCGCCATGTATTGGGACTGGTTCCAATTCGCGTGGAGCGAGTGGATCGTCAACTACGATTTCGGCCACCAGCTGAATCTCGCCCAGAACATGCAGCGCACGTCGCACGATTTCGGCGACCGCGCGCAAAAATACTACAAAGAAAAGCAGCGCCAGCTGATGCAAATGATTCTCGCGCTCGACAAGCGAATCGAAGCGTCGCCCTATTTCCTACCCGCGCTCCTCGTGCTGCTCGTCGCCCTGCTGATGTACTTGCGCGGCCGCCCGCTTATCACTTACGTGGTGGCGCGCTGGAGTTTGCGCGCCCGCCGCGCCGGAAATCTCACGGCTTCGCTCGCCGCCCTCGAATACCGCGAAATGCTGCGCCTCCTCGAAAAGCGCGGCTGGAAAAAAGCCGAATCGCAAACGCCCCTCGAATTCGCCGCCGCAATCCCATCATCAGAAATTTCAGCCCCAGTCGCGCAACTAACCGAGCTATACCAGTCCGCCCGCTTCGGCGAACACGCCGCCCCCATCGAGCAAATGTCCTCCCTCCTCCGCTCAATCCGCGACACTCTCCGCTCGCGCAAGTAGAAGGTATTTACAGCACCTGGAACTTGGCGGCTGCCAGTGCATATTCCCTTTGCTCCGCTGTTAGCGACGGATGATCAGCGATGTACCGATCGACCAGGGCTTGGGTTCTCGGATGATGCAGATGACCCAGACCGTGTAGCGCGGCAGCCTGGCAATGGGGAGCGTCGAGCAAGAGAATCGCTGAGAGCGTCTCAAACATTACGTCCTGCATTTTTGAATCTTCCCCACCTCTTTCTCGCACGCGATTGTTGCAGTGGTAGTCATAGCAAACGCCGTCCCACCACATAAAGCACGACGAATCTAAAGGCTCCTTTGCAAAAAACCGTGTGAACAAATCGACCATGGAGCGCACGCATTGTTCTCGTTGTGAAAATGGGATCTCCGGCTCCCAAAGTAAATCCTGCAGAGACCAGTCTGTTCCACTGATCATTCCCCAAAAGCCCTCTTCTAGTTGCATCTTCGAAAACCGTCCGAACAGGATTTCGGGCTCGCGAAACAGGTGGGTATAGTAGGCGCAAAATTGCTGGGGCTCGAATGTCACCTCCGAATTCCAGTACCATTCTTTCGACACTTCGCCTGCGAATTCATGATCGAAGTGAAACGGAATGAATTCTTCGAAGGTTAGCTGAGTTGCGTCGATTTCGGTGCGTGGTTCCATACTTTCTTGTATGACAGGGTAACTAATCGATTCCAGCATTGCACGTGCTAGAATTGTGTGTTTGCGTAGCGACCAAGGAAGCGCACCAGTATGCCGAAAGTCGGATTTGTCAGCCTGGGATGCCCGAAGAACCTCGTCGATAGCGAGGTGATGATGGGCATTCTCGCGCGCGCAGGCTACGAAATCACGCCGCGCGCAGGCGACGCGGACGTGCTCGTCGTCAACACCTGCAGCTTCATCGCGCCCGCGCAGCAGGAATCCGTGCAGTCGATCCTCGAAATGGCCGAGTACAAGAAATTCGGCCGCGCGCAGAAACTGATCGTCGCCGGCTGCATGGTCGAGCGCTACCGCAACGAAATTCGCGAGCAGATTCCCGAAGTGGACGCCGTCATCGGCACCGGCGAAGTCGAAAAAATCCTCGCAGCCTGCGAAGGCGAGCTTCACGCGGCAGGCTCCGATGGCGACAACGCTGCCCTGCCGTCGTATCTCTACCACGACCTGACGCCGCGCATCCTCGCCACGCCGCGCCACACCGCCTACATCAAAATCAACGAAGGCTGCGACCATCCCTGCACCTTCTGCGTGATCCCGCAGCTGCGCGGAAAATTCCGCAGCCGCCGCTTCGAATCCGTGGTGCGCGAAGCCGAAAATCTCGCCGCCGCGGGCGTGCGCGAAATTTCGCTGATCGGCCAGGACACCACCTTCTACGGCGAAGACCTCGGCATTCGCGACGGCCTGCCGATCCTGCTCGAGCGCCTCGCGCAAATCGAAGATCTGCACTGGATTCGCTTCCTCTATTGCTACCCGAATCGCATCACGCCGCGCCTGCTCGAAACGATCGCCGCGCATCCGCGCCTCGCGAAATATCTCGACATGCCGCTGCAGCACGCCAGCCGCAGCGTCCTCGCGCGCATGAAGCGCGGCTCGCAGCGGCGATGCGTTCCTGAAAATGCTCGAAAGAGCGCGCAAAGCAATTCCCGGCGTTTCGATTCGCACGTCGTTCATCGTCGGCTTCCCCGGCGAAACCGAAAAGGATTTCCGCGAGCTCTGCGATTTCGTCCGCGCCGCCGAATTCGACTGGATGGGCGTCTTCGCCTATTCCGACGAAGACACCGCGAAAAGCTTCGCCCTGCGAAAATAAAGTGGACGCCGAAACGATCGCCCGCCGCCGCGACACCCTGATGGCAATCCAGAAGAAAATTTCCGCCCGCAAACTGCGCAAGCGCGTCGGCCAGCGCCTGCAGGTGATGCTCGAAGGCCCCTCGAAGGACACCGATCTCATCTGGGAAGCGCGCCTCGAAGGCATGGCGCCGGAAATCGACGGCAAAGTCTACATCACCGAATTCGAAGGCGTGAACGACGCCGATCAATTGCCCGCGCCCGGCACACTCGCCACAGTCGAAATCACCGAATCCAACGACTACGACCTGATCGCCCGCGCCGTAGAATTCGCCGCTCCGCAAGCCCGCACAATCAGCGCAGAAATCCCAGCGGCCCAGCCGTCGCCAAATCCATTTCCAATCCTAGCCTCCCGCTAGCACCGTTCGGCGCCGTACCGCTGGCCTCCGGCGCGCTATTCGCGTCCCAGTGGTTTTCGCGGGGCCGGCGATTTGAACTTAGGTAGCCACGAATCACGCCATTCTCGTCGTGGGGCCTTGCTTTTCAGTAGCGTAGGCTTCAGCCTGCGCCAACGCATCAACACGGCGCGAATCGCCTTTCTTGCCTCCACCAAAATTCTCGTTCCTTGCCTGGTTGAAACTCCCACCAAAATCCATCCATGTTAGCCTTACTATAGAACCGATGAAGCACCGCTGCCCAATCTGCCGCAAACCAACCGACTCCGAAACAACCGCCGACTTCCCTTTTTGCAGCGAACGCTGCCGCCTGCTCGATCTCGGCAACTGGGCCAGCGAAAAATATGTAATCAGCAACCCAGTCTTCGACGAATCAGAAGAAGACTCGCGCCCAAGCGACCCCGACGACAAAGACGACACCAAGGACGCTCACGGATGAGCGCCGACTCAGGCATCGTGGTGCCAACCGACTCCGACGCGTCGCCCGCGCCGGCGGCGGCCGAGCGCAAGCCACGCTTCGCCCTCTTCATCGCAACCGCCTGCGGCCTCGGCTACATCCCCGTGCTCCAGGCACCTGGGGCTCGCTCGCAGGACTCCTCGTTGCCGTACTCCCCTTTTGGGTTGCATTCGTAATTGTTCTCGGACCCTTCACAGTTTGGAAGATCATCACTGAAGACACCACTTGGTTCAGTCTCGGCAGTGTGCGCCCGGGCCTTGATCGGATGCTAGTGCTTCAGTGTTTCATCGGGCTCGCTGTCGCCGCGATTGGTGTTTGGAGTGCCAGTCGAGCCGCGAGGTATTGGAGCGCAGACGATCCGCAACGCGTGGTGATCGACGAGGTTTCGGGGCAACATCTTACTCTGCTGATTGGTTGTGGGATACCTATTTGGTGGAAAGTTTCGGAATCTCCGTGGACCGGCCTTCCGATTGGCTTTGTCACATCTCGCTCAGCCCTCAACTGGAAATATTTGCTGCTGGGTTTTATACTTTTTCGCGTTTTCGATATCTGGAAGCCGTTCCCAGCGCGACAAGCCGAATCTCTCCCCGGCGGCTGGGGTATCATGGCTGACGACTGGGTCGCAGGTATTTACGCGGCGATCGGATTGTGGCTCGCCCGCGCAGCCGGCCTTTAGTTTTTGTCGCGCCGTTGGGTTCTGTAGCGCCGGTCTTCAGACCGGCAGGTTTTCTTTAGAATTTGCAGCGCCGGCTTTAATCATTGAGCCCGCGAAGGGCACCGGCAGATTTAACTCGAACGTAACAAACGCAACATGGCATCAACGGGACCGATCAAATTGAAATCGAACGGCACACCTCGAATCGAAAGCGTGAAGCCCGCAGCAGCCCTGCCGGGCGGCGAAGTCTCGATCAAAGGCAGCGGCTTCGGCACGCGCAACCACACGCGCGCCCAAGTGCAATTCGGCGCCGCAGAAGGCAGCCTGGTGATGGCCGCGGAAAATATGCTGATCGCGCGCGTCCCCGATGGCGCCGAAGGCGGCGCGGTGCGCGTGAGCATGGGCAGCGTCGAAAGCGCTCCGTTCCCCATGGCGCTCGGCGTGCAAATCGCCGACAACCTGCATCCGGTCGCCAATCCCGCCGTCGACGCCGAAGGAAACGTCTACGTCACCTTCAGCGGCCAGCGCGGCCAAAAAGTTCCCGTCTCGCTCTACAAAATCACCTCGAACCACACCGTGAAGCCGTTCATCACCGAGCTGATGAATCCCACCGGCCTCGCGATCGACCGCGACGGCTACCTTTTCGTTTCCTGCCGCAACGACGGCACCATTCATCGCATTTCGCCCGACGGCCGCGCCATGCAATGGATCGAAGGCATGGGCATCGCCACCGGCCTCGCGTTCGACAAAGCCGGCAACCTCTACGTGGGCGATCGCAGCGGCACGATTTTCAAAATTGGCCCCGACCGCGAAATTTTCGTCTTCGCCACGCTCGAGCCGTCGCTCGCCGCGTATCATCTCGCCTTCAGCCCCGCCGGCGAGCTTTTCGTCACCGGCCCCACCACTTCGAGCTTCGATCGCGTCTACCAAATCACTCCCGGCGGCGAAGTCAGCGTTTTTTTCCGCGGCCTCGGACGCCCGCAAGGCCTCGCCTTCGATCGCTTCGGCAATCTTTACGTCGCGGCATCGCTCGGCGGCAAGCGCGGCATCGTCCGCCTCACGCCGCACGCGCGAGCCGAAGTCGTCCTCGGCGGCAGCAACATCGTCGGCCTCGCGCTTCTGCCCAGCCGCCGCGCCATGATCACCACCACCAGCGCCCTCTACTCTCTCGACTGGGACGTCGAGGGACTTCCGCTCAACGGTTAGCGCCCACGATGCGGGCGGAAATCATCGCCATCGGCTCGGAACTGCTCACGCCCTACCGGCTCGACACCAATTCCCTTTTTCTCACCGCCGGCCTGAATCAAGTCGGCATTCGCGTGGTGCACAAGGCCGTGGTCGGCGATTCGCTCGACGAAATGCGCTCGTCTTTCCGCCACGCGCTCGACCGCGCCGACCTGATCGTCTCCTGCGGCGGCCTCGGCCCCACCGACGACGACCGCACGCGCGAAACCGTCGCCGATCTGCTCGGCCGCAAGCTCGAATTGAACGAAGGCGTGCTGCGCCACATCCAGGAACGTTTTCGCCGCTTCGGCCGCGCGATGCCCGAAATCAACGAGCGCCAGGCGATGGTTCCCGAAGGCGCCACCGTGCTGCCGAATCCGCGCGGCACCGCGCCCGGCTTTGGATCGAAGCGAGCGGCCACATCGTGATTCTGCTTCCCGGCGTGCCCGCGGAGCTGCGCGCGATGTTCGAACAGGAAGTGCAGCCGCGCCTCGCAAGGCTCGGCAACGACGAGCGCCTGTTCACGCGCGACCTGCGCATCACGGGCCTGCCCGAATCGGAAGTCGAGCAGCGCGTTTCGCCGCTCTATGCGCTCTATCCCGATACCGAAACCACCATTCTCGCGTCGCCGCCGGGAATTCAGCTTCATCCGCGCATCTGGTCGCGCGACCCCGCCAAAGCCAATCAGATTCTCGACGAAATGGTGAAGCGCATGGCGCTCGCGCTCGGCGAACATCTGTATTCCACGCGAGGGCGAGACGCTGGAGGAAGTCGTCGCGCGCGTGCTCACAGAAAATCGCGCCACGATTGCCGTCGCCGAAAGCTGCACGGGCGGCCTGCTCGCCGAGCGCCTCACGAATATTCCCGGCAGCTCCGTCTATTTTCTCGGCGGCGTCGTCTGCTACAGCAACGAACTGAAATCCGCGCTGGTCGGACGTCCCGGCGGAGCTGATCGAAGCAAAAGGCGCCGTAAGCCCGGAAGTGGCGCTCGCGCTCGCCGACGGCATTCGCAAGCGCACCGGCGCGACGCTCGGCGTCGGCGTCACGGGAATCGCCGGCCCCGGCGGCGGCACGCCGGAAAAGCCCGTTGGCCTCGTGCACATCGGCATCGCCGACGAACGAGGCCCGCGCGAGCGCCGTTTCCAATTCCCCGGCGACCGCGAACGCATCCGCATGCACGCCTCGCAAACCGCGCTCGACTCAGTGCGCCGCTATTTTCTCTTCCCGCGCAACCGGTCATAGCCGTGCGCCTCTTCGTTGCGCTCGACTTGCCGGATCAAGTCCGCCACGCAATCACAGAACTGATCGCAAAGCTCCAGCCAAAATCCCGAGCCGCGCGCTGGATAAAGCCCGAAAATCTCCACATCACGCTGAAATTCATCGGCCACGTAGGCAATGAAAAGTTAAGCCCGATCCAAACCGCCCTCTCCTCGATCCACGCCGCACAACCTGTCGAACTCCATTTCCGCGGCATGGGTTTCTTCCCCAACGAGCACCGTCCGCGCGCTTTCTGGTGCGGCATTGCCGCTTCGCCGAATCTCGCGGAGCTTGCAGCGAATATCGATCGTGCGCTGATGCCGCTCGGCATCGAGGCCGAGACACGCCCCTTCACTCCTCATCTCACCCTGGCCCGATTCAAATCGGACGAAGGCATCCGCGAAGTGGTTCAAGCGGCGACCGACATGAAGTCAACCGATTTCGGCGCCGCCACCGAGACGAATTTTCACCTCTACGAAAGCCTACTGAAATCAACCGGCGCGCAATATAATCGCGTTGCGTCATTCTCATTCGTCGGCGGCTCAACCGCCCAAGCACGCTAGCAAAAGGAAAATGATCGTTTCCGCCGCACCGTTCGCTTCTCTCGACCTGTCCTTTGTGAACGTCACGACGCTGATTCCCGTCGTCGCCTACCTCCTCGGCTCAATTCCTTTCGGCCTGCTCGTCGTCAAGGCATTCGGCGGCGCTGATATTCGCAGCGTCGGCAGCGGAAATATCGGCGCCGCCAACGTCACTCGCAACGCCGGCCCATCGCCGGCGCGCTCACCCTGCTCCTCGACGCCGGCAAAAGGCTACCTCGCCGTCTGGATCGCCGGCCATTGGACCGGCTGGAACATCCGCTGGATGATGCTGGGCGCAATCTTCGCCGTCATCGGCCACGTGTTCCCCGTCTGGCTGCAATTTCGCGGCGGCAAAGGCGTCGCCACCGGACTCGGCGTCTTCATTCCCATTTGCTGGCAGGCAGTCGTAGCCGCCGTCGTTCTCTGGCTCATCGTGGTTGTCTTCTGGCGCTATTCTTCGCTCGGCTCGATCGCCGCCGCCGCAGCCATGCCGGTCTTCGTCTATCTCCTTTACGCGCCGGGCCACGCGCCCCCGGAATTCGTCAGCCTTGGGGACGATCCTCATCGCGGTGCTGATCCTCGCAAAGCATCGCTCCAATATCGAGCGCCTGATCGCCGGCGAAGAGCCGCGCCTGAAATTCCGCAAGTAAGCCTGCCCAAGTCGAGAGCTCCGAACCTCCGGAACCTCCTGAACCCATGTGACTTATCCGCCAACTCTAGTACTTTCGTCCTGTTGTGCGCGTTCGCTTCCGGCCGATAGCATTTAAGGCTGGGAATCCCTGTGCCCATCAACGCCCTCAATCAGCTGACGACGCGCCGCCTGCGCATCCTCTGGATCGTGCTGGGCGCGCTTCTGCTCGTCAGCGTCATGCCGCTTTGGCTCTACCACCGGCAGGTGCTGCGACTGAGCGAAGAGAAACTGCAGGACACCGAGCGCCTGCAGCAGAACGAAATCACGCGTTCGCTCGCCAGCGAAACCCTGCAGTTCGAATCAGAGCCTGCGCGAACAGCTCCTCAGCCAGCGCCAGCTTCTCGCTCTCACCGGCTGGATTCAAAATGTGGACGAGCCCGTCGCACGCCCCGCAGATGACGCGCCTGCTGCAGAATTTCGTCGAAAATAATCCCAACATTCTTTACGTCACCGCCGTCAACAAGCAGGCCAAAGGCGAATCCGCCGGCAGCTTCCGCGCCGACGCCGATCCCTTCGTCGAAGTCGCGCTCAAGCGCGCATTCACCGCCAGCATTCAAGGCCTCAACTACGTCAGCGAACCATTCGGCGTAGGCCAGGACAACCGCCCCGCGCTGGTCGTGTCCGTTCCGCTGCTCGCCGACGGCCAATTCACCGGAATGTTCGCATCGGTAGTTTCCATCGACCATCTGCTCGGCCGCCTGCGCGACGCGAGCGTTCGCGACCGCACCGTTTTCATCGTTGACGTGCACGGCCACATCGTCGCGCACCCCAACACGAACGAAATGGTTCCCGGCCGCGATCTTTCCGCCACGTCGCCGCTCGTCACAAAATTCAAAGACCTGCCGCAGGAACTGCGCGCCACGGAAACGATGCATTTCTCCCTGCCTGCGAAAAACAAGAACCGCAAAGTCGAAATGATCGGCACCTACAGCACGATTCCCGAGCTGCGCTGGGCCGTGATCGCCGAGCGCAGCCTCGACGAAGCCCGCATCGACGCCGGCGTGCAGGAACTGACCACGCAGGCGCTGACGCTTCGTCGTCGGCGTCACGTTCGTCGCGCTGATGTTCGGATATCTTTTCGCCGTCGGAATCACGCGCCCGATTCGCGGCCTGGTGTACTCCACGCGCGCCATCAGCCGCGCTGAATTCCACGAGCGCGTCGAAGTGCGCGGCGCCGCTGAAATCCGCGAGCTCGCCGAAACCTTCAACCACATGGCCGGCGACATCGAGCGCTACGTCGAACGCCTGAAGCAAGCCGCCGCCGAAAATCGCGACCTCTTCCTCGGCTCCATCCGCATGCTCGCCGCCGCCATCGACGAAAAGGATCCCTACACGCGCGGTCACTCCGGCCGCGTAGCGAAATATTCAATGATCATCGGCGAATATTTGCAGCTCACGTCCGAAGATCTCGACCGCCTGCGCATCTCCGCGCTGCTGCACGACGTGGGAAAAATCGGCGTGGACGATCGCGTGCTCAAAAAGCCCGGCAAGCTCACCGACGAAGAATTCGACCTGATGAAGCAGCACACCGTGAAAGGCGCCAACATCATGCGCCCCGTCGCGCAGCTGAAAGAAATGCTGCCCGGAATCGAATTGCACCACGAGCGCCTCGACGGCGCCGGCTACCCCTACGGCCTCGCAGCCGATCAGATTCCGCTGATGGCGCGCATCATCGCCGTAGCCGACACGCTCGACGCCATCACCACCAACCGCCCCTACCAATCCGCGATGGATCTCGATTTCGCCATGGACCGCATCCGCTCGCTCGCCGTCTCCCGCTTCGATCCCAAAGTAGTCGCCGCCCTCGAATCCGCCGTCAAGGCCGGCCGCCTCCGCCTCACCGCCACCCTCGTCGAAGTCTAAGCATCAAACAGAAAACTTGCCGCCAATCCCAATGCATGCAATAAAGCATCGGTCGCTCGCGTATAGCTTTGTGTACCGCCAGGTGGCGGGATGAACTTCACGGGAAGGCCCATCTTATAGACGCACCGCTGGAAAAAGAACAAGCCTACCCATCCACCGCCTGGGCCTGGTACACCGTCGCGATTCTCCTCTGCGCCTACATTTTCTCGTTCATTGACCGGCAGATTCTGAATCTGCTCGTCGCCCCGGTCCGACGCGATCTCGGAATCACCGACACCGAGATGAGCCTGCTGATCGGTTTCAGCTTCGCCGTTTTTTATTCAGTGCTGGGCCTGCCATTCGGCCGCCTCGCGGATTCCATCAGCCGTCCGCGCTTGATTATCGTCGGAATGTTTACGTGGAGCCTGATGACGGGCGGTTGCGGCCTGATCAATTCTTACGCCCAGCTTTTCATCTTGCGCATGGGCGTCGGCGTAGGTGAGGCGACTCTTTCTCCCGCAGCGTATTCGATGATTTCAGATTCATTCCCTCCCGCCAAACGCTCGGTGCCATTCAGCGTCTACACCATGGCCACTTACATCGGCGGCGGATTCGCATTTCTTCTCGGCGGCCTGCTCCTCCGCTACTTCGGCAGCAGGCAAATGTTCGAGCTTCCTGTACTCGGACTCGTCCGCCCATGGCAAGCCCTCTTCATTTTCCTCGGAATCTCCGGAATTCTCTTCATCCTCGCCCTGCTCACCCTTCGCGATCCCTCCCGCAAAGGCGCGCGAGTTTTCGAAACGCGCAGGGAAAAATCAAAGTCGAACGAATCGCGCTATCGGCCGTATGGAAATATTTCCTTCAGAATAAGAAGGCGTTGCTTTCACTCAACGTAGGAATGGGACTCGCCGCGCTCGCCGCCTATGGAACCTCAGCCTGGGGAATCACGTTCCTCGTGCGCAACCATCACATGACGGCCTCGCACGCAGGCATCAGTCTTCGGCACAGCGCAGATCTTTGCAGGCACCCTGGGAATGCTCACCGCAGGTAAAGCTGTAGCGTGGCTTGCAAAGCGCGGCTATCGCGACGCCTACATGCGCGTCGCAGTGTTTGCTGCGGCCGCGTGGCTCATCCCCGGAATTCTCTTCCCGCTCGTCCCGCAAACGAACGCCATGATCCCTCTGCTCTACGTCGCAATTTTCTTCGGCTGCATGCCCACCTGCCTGATCCCCGCAGCGATTGTCGAACTCGTCCCCAACGCCATGCGCGGCCAAGCCACTGCATTTTATCTGCTCGTCGTAAATCTCATCGGACTCGGCATCGGCCCCACCGCCGTCGCCCTCGTCACAGACAAAGTCTTCCACTACGACGCCGCGGTGCGCTATTCCCTTACGATCGTTCCAGTAGCAGCCATCATCCTCGCCGAACTTTTCTTCGTCATGGGCCTGCGCTCCTACATCCCCACCCTAGCCCGCCTGCAACTCTGGCTCAAAGAAAATCTTTAAGTAGCGTAGGCTTCAGCCTGCGCCAACAAATCAACACGGCGCACATCACGAATTCTTGGCTATCGCACGCTATCGTTCTTTTTGGCTCATGTCGGCGAAGTTCACGGCGTTCTGGCCCTGGTTGAGTCAGTAGGGGCGGGTCAGACCCGCCCGCGTACAAATTCAGCGCGGCCTCCCGTACGCCCGTATCCCCCGCCTCTCTGCTAGAATATTTGTTTCCGCATCACGCGGCG
Source organism: uncultured Acidobacteriota bacterium (assembly GCA_963767205.1). GTDB lineage: Bacteria > Acidobacteriota > Terriglobia > Acidiferrales > UBA7541 > Palsa-295. The sequence continues at coordinate 133,103 of CAVYDF010000011.1, read as the reverse complement.
AACACATGATTACTCTCTTCGGACCACCCGAACCCACGCTCCTCGAGCGCCTGAAAGATTCCGTCAGCAAAACGAAGACGGAGCTCTCGGCGAAAGTCGAGCAAATCCTCACCGGCGATCGCCCCGTCGACCCCGAGCTTCTGCGCCAACTCGAGTCCGCATTGCTCAGCGCCGACATCGGCGTTCGAACCACAAAAGAAGTCCTCGCCGCGCTCCGCCAGCAAGTCAACGAGCACAAGCTCGTTGAAGCCAAAGACCTGAAGCGCGAGCTGAAAAATCAGATCACGAAAATTCTCACATTCCCGCCCGCGGCCGCCGACGGGAACGGCAACTCCGCAGCTCCTCGCGTCCTGTTCGTCGTCGGCGTCAACGGCACCGGAAAGACCACCACCATCGGCAAGCTTTCGAATCGCCTGAAAAAAGGAGGCGCCAGCGTAATGCTCGTCGCCGCGGACACCTTCCGCGCCGCCGCGATCGAACAGCTCGAAGTCTGGGGCCGCCGCTCCGGCGTCGAAGTGATCAAGCAAAAATCCGGCTCCGATCCTTCCGCCGTAATTTTCGACGCGCTCTCAGCCGCCACCGCCCGCAAAATCGATGCCGTGATCGTCGACACCGCCGGCCGCCTCCACACCAAATCCAATCTCATGGCCGAGCTCGAAAAAATGAAGCGCACCGCCGCGAAAATCGTCCCGGGCGCGCCTCACGACGTGCTCCTCGTCCTCGACGCCACCACCGGCCAGAACGGCCTCAACCAAGCCCGCGAATTCTGGAGCCACTCCGGCGTCACAGGAATCGTGCTCACCAAACTCGACGGCACCGCCAAAGGCGGCATCGTAGTCGCCATCGCCCACGAACTGAATCTCCCCATCCGCTTCGTAGGCACCGGCGAACAAATCGACGACCTAGTCCCCTTCGACCCCCAAACCTATGTCAACTCCCTCTTCGACTAGCCCCCCGTAGCCGCGACCCGGTTTCAGCCCGCGACAAGTACCGCCGCCGTAGACCTCGCATCACCAAGGGCCTTCAATGCGCCCCCGCAGTATTCGTTCGATTTTCGTCAGGGCACGGCTTCAGCCGTGCCGAAAAGAACAGTCTTCAGGGGTTTCAACCCCTGAGGTAGACCTTTGAATCGAGAAAGAAAACAAATTGTGCTCTAGCTCCTGAAGAATGATGCCCAAGCCCAACGTCGACGCCGACGAATCACACATCACCCGCGCCCTAACCCTCGCCGCAGCGCGGCACCGCCCTCGCCCACCCCAACCCCCGCGTCGGCTGCGTCATCGTCAAAAATAACCGCGTCATCGGCGAAGGCTTCCACACCTACGATCGCCGCGACCACGCCGAAATCGTCGCCCTGAAAAAAGCCGGCAAAAAAGCACGCGGCGCAACTCTCTACGTCACCCTCGAACCCTGCTGCACCACGGGCCGCACCGGCCCCTGCACAAACGCAATCATCGCCGCAGGAATTAAACGAGTCGTAGCCGCGATGCCAGACCCAAACCCCGCCGTCGCAGGCCGAGGCTTCGCGCAACTCCGCCGCGCAGGAATCGAAGTAACCGCAGGCATTCACGAAGCCGCCGCCCGCGAACTCAACGAAGATTTCGCCAAATGGATTCGCACCGGCCTGCCCTTCGTCACGCTGAAAACCGCGCTCACCCTCGACGGCCAAATCGCCGCGCGCTCCGGCAGCACCACTTGGATCACAAGCGAAGCCTCACGCGAAGCCGTCCAGCACCTCCGTCACGAAGCCGACGCCCTCCTCACCGGCATCGGCACGGTCCTCGCCGACAATCCGCGCATGACCGACCGCACCGGCAAGCCTCGCCGCCAAAAACTTCTTCGCGCCATTATCGATTCGCGCCTGCGCCTGCCGCTCAAATCGAACCTCGTCAAATCCGCGGACGGCGACGTCGCAGTCTTCACCACTCAGCCGCTCGATTCGCCGAAAGCTCTCGCACTTGAACGCGCCGGAGTCGCCGTCGTCCGGGTTCCGGCCAAACGCGGCCACGTTGATCTGCACGCCGTCCTGCGCGATCTCGGCAAACACCAAATCCTCAACGTCCTGCTCGAAGCAGGCGCAGAACTGAATGGCGCCGCCCTCGAAGCCGGCATTGTGGATAAAATGATTCTCTTCTATGCTCCGAAAATCATGGGCACCGGCGGCGTACCGATGGCGCGCATTCCGTCGAAATGGTTTCCAAAATCGCCGGCGCTAACGAACATCACCGTGAATCGCTACGGCCCGGATTTCTGCGTCCAAGGATACTTTCACGATGTTTACGGGAATCACCGAGCACGTCGGAAAAATTGAAGAGTTTCAGCACGACGAAAAAGGCGGCCGCCTGCGCATCAGCCTCGAAGGCGCTCCGGCCATCGCCGCAGAAATGAAACTCGGCGACAGCATCTCAGTCAACGGCTGCTGCCTCACCGTCGTCGAGTTCGACGCCAACTCATTTCGCCGCCGATCTCTCCGGCGAAACTCTCCGCCGCACAGCCTTCGGCGAAAAAAAACCCGGCCAGCCCGTAAATCTCGAACGCCCTCTCGCCGCCACCGCCCGCCTCGGCGGCCATTTCGTGCAAGGCCACGTTGACGGAATCGGCCGCGTCACGCGCCTCACACCCGAAGGCGACAACTGGTGGCTCTCCGTCCGCCTCCCGCAAGATCTGCGCCGCTACGTCACCGAAAAAGGCTCAATCGCCATCGACGGCATCAGCCTCACCGTCGCCCGCTGGCACGCGCACGACGGCATCGCCGACATCGCCGTCATCCCCTTCACGCATCAGCACACAAATGTCCACGCCATGACGCCCAACGACGCCGTCAACATCGAAGTCGACATCCTCGCGAAATATGTCGAGAGCCTGATCGCAGCACACAAAGCCGCCGCCACATCGCACCTCACCGTAACCGAACTAATCGAAGAAGGTTTCTGATGCCCGCTGGAAAATCCGCGTCCTACGACGTCGCCGTAATCGGCGCCGGCGTCTTCGGCGCCTGGATCGCCTACTGCCTCCGAAAAGCCGGCGCCTCCGTAATCCTTCTCGACGCCTACGGCCCCGCCCACGCCCGCGCCAGTTCCGGCGGCGAATCCCGCATCATCCGCATGGGCTACGGCCCCGACGAAATTTACACGCGCTGGTCCCTCCGCGCGCTCCCGCTCTGGCAAGAACTTTTCGCCGAAGCCGGCCGCCCCGAGCTTTTCCAACGCACCGGCGTCCTCTGGATCGCCGACGAATCCGCCCGCGAATCCTACGCCCGCGACACCATCGCGACGCTCACCCACCTCCGCGTCCCATTCGAAAAATTATCCAACGCCGATCTCCGCCATCGCTACCCGCAAATCGCAATCGACGACACCTCCTACGGAATCCTCGAGCCCGCAAGCGGCGTCCTAATGGCCCGCCGCGCCGTTCAATGCGTAGTCGACCAAGCCCAAAAAATCGGCGTCACCTACCAAATCGCCGCCGCTCAACCCCCCAAGCCGGCATCCGCACTTCGCGGCAAGCTCCTGAAATCGCAACCACCACCGCCGCCACCGAAAATATCTCCGCCGCAAATTTCGTCTTCGCCTGCGGCCCCTGGCTCCCAAAACTTTTCCCCGCCCTCCTTGCCAATCGCATCTTCACCTCCCGCCAGGAAATTTTCTTCTTCGGCGTTCCCCCCGCCGATCAACGCTTCCAGCCCCCCGCCCTGCCCACTTGGCTAATCCTTCGCGACGAATTCTACGGCATGCCCGACCTCGAATCCCGCGGCTTCAAAGTCGCCAACGATCGCCACGGCCCCGCCGTCGATCCCGACACGCAATCCCGCATCGCCACCCCCGAAGCCGCTCGCCGCCGCGCGCGAATTTCTCGCCCGCCGTTTCCCCGCGCTCAAAAATTCGCCGGTAGTCGAAACGCGCGTCTGCCAATACGAAAACACCTCGAACGGAGATTTCCTGATCGACCAGCATCCCGACTTCGAAAATGTCTGGCTGGTCGGCGGCGGTTCAGGTCACGGCTTCAAACACGGTCCATCGGTAGGCGAATACGTCACAACGCGAATCCTGCAAGCCGGCGCACGCAGCCCCACATCAACACAGCCCGCAGCCGAACAACTCGAGCGCCGCTTCTCGCTCGCCACAAAAGAATCCGCACAGCATCGCGCAGTTTTTTAAGTTCTTCTGACTCCTCTAAGCTTTCTAGCTTTCCTAATCAGCGGAAACCGGCCGCGCGCCGCATCTCCCCAGCCTCTCGCGCCTTCGCCCGCGCCCCGCGCAAATACAGCAGCACCCCAAGCAGCACCGCAAATCGCCGTCGCCCCCACAAGTTTCACTTCAAATTGAATTTTGCTCGCGCTGTCTCCCGGCGGAATCAACGAAAGCAAAATCCCCGCCAGCGCAATCGTAAATCCCAGCCCGCCCGCAATCCACACGCCGAGTCTTCCTCCGGGAATCAGCACAGCGCCCTCGCAAGTCTCCCGATCGGCACGACTCGCAAGCCGTGATCGCCGCCGCATACATGTAAAGGAACGGAATGAAATACAAGAATATTCGTCGCGTCCACCAGCACCTGATACGCGCCCACCGTCGTCTCGTTAATCTGGCTCAGCAGCAAAATAAAGCCCGAAATCGTCGCCTGCACCAGAATCGAAACGTACGGCGTCTCCCATTTCGGATGTATTTTCCCGAACGCCGCGCGGCAGGTAACGATCCAGTCCGATCACAAAAGGCACTCGCGCGATTCCCGCCACCGTCGATCCCACGCCGCCCGCATTTCCCACCGTCACCAGCATCGCCGCAATCATTCCCAGCGCGCTGATCTTCAGCGCTCCCGACGCAATCGTCAGCGCCTGAAACACGCCGCTCTTCGGATCCACCTCCACGCTGCTCATCAACGAAAGCACCGCAATCGTCCCCGCGATGTAACACCACTGCGATCACGATCCCCGAACCCAGAATCGCGCGCGGAAAAGTCTTTCGCGGATCGCGCACTTCTTCGCTCATTGACGACACAAGCTCCATCCCCGCAAACGCAAACGCAATCTGCGGCCAGAAATTCACCGTCGCCCAATCCCAGTGCGGCCGGATATTGCTCCACGTGAAATGCGTCACCGATCCCTGGCGGTGCCACACAAACGCCGCCACAAAAATCAGAATCGTCAGCGGAAGAAACGTCGACACGCCCCCCACGTTCTGCAGCCATTTCCCGATCCGAAGCCCGATGATGTTCATGAACACCGCCACGAACAGCAGAACGAAAGATCCAATCAGCAGAAACGTGCGATTCTGCGCCATCGGCGCGTATCCAATTCCCCCGATGTATGCCGCCATCGACGCGCTCGCAAAAAGCAGCGCCGGAAAATAAAAAAGCGTGTACACCCAATACGTCCACCCGGCTACGAATCCGTGAAATTCGCCGAATGCCGTTTTCGACCACGCATACAGCCCGCCCTCTTCAGGAAATCGCGTCGAAAGCTCCACAATCACCAGAGCGGTAGGCACAAAAAAGAAAACCGCAGCGAGAATCCAAAGCGTCACCGAAGAAGTGCCGTTGTGCGCCGCCGACGCAATCCAGCGCGGCCCCAGCACGGTTGCGATGTTAAACAGCAGCACGTCCCACAATCCCATCACGCGGGGCAGGCTTGGCTTGGGACTGGATGCCGCAGGCGAACTCACTCGGTCAGCGTCCAGCGCGGGAATCAATTCGTCTTCCTCGAGAAAATTGCGGAGAAATGGATCCTTCGAAGCCTCCAGCTCCTTCCACGTTCCAAAAAATCCAACGCGGCCTTCCTGAAGAAAAATCACGCGATCGGCCAGTTTTTTCGCAAGGTGCGTGTCGTGCGTCACCACGATCGATGTCTTCTGCAGAGTTTTTTTCAATCGCACGATCAGATCGCTCATGTGCGCCGCCATCAACGGGTCCACCATCGTCGTCGGCTCGTCGTACAAAATTGCCTGCGGATCCTCCGCCAGCGCCCGCGCAATTGCCACCGATCGCTTCGTGCCCATGCTCAAATCCGAAGGCAACCGGTCCGCATACTCGGTAAGATTCAACGTCTTCAGCAACTCATTCACCTTCCTATCCACTTCCTCGTCGTCCGGTCTCGCGCCGCGCGCTTCAAAAGGAAACGCAACATTTTCCGCCACGGTCAACGAATCAAACAGCGCGCCCGACTGAAACACCATCGTCACGATGCGCCGGATTTCCGAGAACTGCTCCTCCGTAAAAAACGTCACGTCCTGCCCCGCCACAATAATCTGCCCATCGTCCGGCTGCAAAAATCCCAACAGCAGCTTCAGGCTCACCGATTTGCCCACGCCGCTGCGTCCCATGATCACGGCCGTCTCGCCCTGATCGACAAAAAAGCTCACATTCTTCAACACCGCATTGTCGTCGAATGCCTTCGACACGTTGCGAAATTCGATGTAGTGTTCGCTCATGGTTTCAGGCGCCCTCCCAGCCTCAACTTCGCTTCTTCGTAGTCCGCCGGCGAGTTCATATTCTTGAATAGCAGCCCATCGGAATCAAAGCCTTTCCATTCCCGAGGTTCGATGAATTCGATGCGAACGTCCGCCAGCCCGTCCGTCACTTTTCGCACGCCGCGATCGAGTGCCGCGCGAATCGCACTCGTCAGCCCGTTTGTGATACATCGCGCAAAGTGGCTCAGCCCCGCGCTCGTTCATCGGCAGCACCGCATCCGCATCCGATCGCACCGCCCGCCCAACCAAAAATTCAAGCCACTCGCGCGTCAGATACGGCAAATCGCAAGCAACAATCAAATTCCATTCCGACTTCCGACGCGCGCAACGCCGTAGCAATTCCCCCAAGCGGCCCAGCCCCAGGAAATTCATCCTCAATCACAAGCAGCTCGAGCCCTTCAAGCCGCACCGTGTCCCCAATAACCGCGCACCGCTCGGCCGCCAACTCAACTAACTTCGTTGTCCGCACAATCAGCGCCACGCCCTCCAACTCCAGCAGCGCCTTATCGCGCCCCATCCGCGAACTCTCCCCGCCCGCCAAAATAAACCCGCCGACTTGTTCACTGCGATCGCCATGTTCCCTATCTTGCATGAGCTGTCATCCCGACCGCATTGGAGGGATCTCTCCCGCTCTTTTCCTCTACTTCCTCTACTCACTCACTTCCCCGGCCTCTGAATCCCCAAGCTCCCTCAACTTCTCCTGCAAACTCTGCCGATGCAATCCCACCTCCGCCGCCGTCTTCGACACATTCCACCGATGCTCCTCGAGCTTCCGCTTCAAATAAGCAATCTCAAATTTCCTCTTCGCCTCGCGAAAATCCGCCTCCGCAAGATACGAATCCCCTCCCGCATTTCGCGACGCCGCCACCGCCCCCACTCCGCTGCGAATCTCCTCCGGCAAATCGGAAACTCCAATCGCCTCGCCCTTGCTCAACACCACCGCCCGCTCCAGCGCATTCCGCAACTCGCGAATATTTCCCGGCCAATCGTATCGTCGCAGCATTTCCATCGCGCCGTCATCAAAACGCACGCGCCGCCCATGACGCGAGCCCAGCTGCTCGAGAAACGCGCCCGCCAGCAGCGCAAGATCCTCCTTGTGCTCGCGAAGCGCAGGCAATTCCAGCGTCACCACCCGCAATCTGTAAAACAGATCCTCGCGAAACCGCCCCGCGCCAATCTCTTCCGGCAGATTCCGATGCGTCGCGCTGATCACTCGCACGTCCACTTCAATCGCTCGCGACCCGCCCAACCGCTCGACCGTCCGGTTCTCCAGCGCGCGCAGCACCTTCGCCTGCGTCACCGGACTCATGTCCCCAATCTCATCCAGAAAAATCGTCCCGCCTGACGCCAGCTCGAATTTCCCTTTGCGCTGCTGCGCCGCCCCCGTGAACGCGCCCTTTCTCATACCCGAACAATTCCGACTCGATCAAATTCTCAGGCAGCGCCGCGCAATTCACCGCCACAAACGCCTTCGCAGCGCGTGGCGAGCGCGCATGAATCTCCTGCGCCAGCAAATCCTTGCCGGTGCCGCTTTCGCCAAGAATCAGCACGGTCGCATCGCTCGGCGCCACCCGGTCAGCCATCTCAAAAACGCGCCGCATCGCCGCCGACGTCCCCAGCATCCGCCCGAACTGCCCATCCGACACAAGCTCGCGCCGCAATCGCGCGTTCTCAACGCCCAGCTCCTCAATCTTCAAAATATTCGCCACGCGCGCCCGCAACTCCGCAATGTCGAATCCCTTCACAATGTAATCCGCCGCCCCGTTCTGCAGCGCCTCAACCGCCGTCTTCGCCGTGTCCAGCGCCGACACGATAAGCACCGGCGTCTCGTTCCCGCTCTCGCGCAGCCAGCGCAAAAACGACAACCCATCCTCGCCCGGCATCACCAAATCGAGCAAAATCAAATCCGGACGCTCGCTCGCAACCGCCGCCCGCGCCGCCGCCGCAGATTCCGCCTCCACCACGCGGTAATTCCCTTCCAGCGCCCGCCGCGTCCCATACCGCGCCGTCGCCTCGTCGTCCACAATCAGAATCGTTCGCTCAGCTTTCATATCCGCCACTTTTCACAATCGTGTCTTTCACCGCAAGGATTTCGCAGCCGTGCTCGGAAGCCTTGTGGGTCGTCCCTTCACGGGCGACATAACACAAACCAAATCGCGGGGCTTTAGCCCCTGAAGCTCTCCGGTGCACGCGACACTATTTCCCATCGCCTTCCGCCAGCGGCACCGTCAACCGAAACCGCGTCCCCGTCCCATTCCTCAACGGACTCTCGCACGCCAGCGTCCCGCCCATCTCAGCAATCCTCCGCGCCACAATCGAGAGCCCCAACCCCGTCCCAGTCGGTTTCGTCGTGAAATAGGGCTGAAAAATCCTCGCGCGCAGCTCCTCGGAAATTCCCGGCCCATCATCATCCACCCGAATCTCCGCCCACTCCGCATCCGACGACAGCCCCACGCGCACTCGCCCGCCATTCGGCTGCGCTTCCATCGCATTCACGATCAAATTCGACAGCACCTCGCCAAGCGAATCCTCCGACGCCCGCACAAAAATCTCCTCCCGCGGCTGATCGAACTCCATCCGTATGTTCCGCCGCTCCGCATCGCGTCCGAATAGTGACGCGGTCTGCCGCGCCAGCGCCACCGCCGCCACGCGCTCGCCGTTCACCGACGGCTTCGCGTAACGCAAAAGCTGCGTCAACTTTGCGCTCATCCGGTCAATCTCGCTCACCACCAGCGTGCAATCCCGCCGCGCATCCAGCGGCAAATCCGGATTCTCGAGCTGCACCTGCAACACCGTCTTCATCGAGCTCAACGGATTCCGCAAATTGTGCGATATGTTAGCCGCCATTTGCCCCAGCCCAGCCATCCGCTCGCGTTCCGCCAACTCGCGCTCCAGTTGCAGCTTCTCCCCGATCATCCGGCACAGATCAATGCTCGCAGGCAACTGCTCCGCAAGAAATTCAAGCGCCGCCGAAGTCTCGCCCGTCAGATACGACCCGGTCGTCGCCGCCTCAAGCAATCCAATCTCGCTTCCATTCTTCATCAAAGGCAATCGCGCCACATGCCCCAAACCGCCAGGAGATTCCAGCGCCGCCGAACGCCGGATCGCGCGGCACCGAAATCCGCACCACGCCCAATCCAAATTCCTCTCGAATCCTCCGCTCGGCAAACGCAGTTAACTCCAAAATATTTCCATTGCGCGCCTCTGTTTGCAGTTCCGTCGAAAGCTGCTGCAAACGTCCCACGCGCTCCTGAAACCGCCGATGCAGCGCCGGCCCAATCACCCGCTCCAAAGGCTCAAACAAAAAAATCAACACGAATAACAAAATGCTAGCCGTCGCCTCGGGCGGCAGCACTCGGCTCAAGCCATCCGCTCATCCGCCGCACAAACGCCAAATACAGCAACGCCAGAAATGTCGCAGAAAGCGCATACACCAGATTCCGTCTGCGCCCCGTACTCGAGAAAATTGTGCTTCAGCGCAAAGTAAATTAGCAGCGCTCCGGGTAGCAGGGCCACGCCACGATAGCCGTGGTCGAGTAACTCTCCTCGAAACGAGAATGGCGGCAAGACTGCCCGTATCGAGACCAAGCAAAATCGAGAGTAGCAGAGCGACACCCGAAAAGACTCAAGAACAACGCCGCGTTCATTCTTGATCCTTGGCGACGCGCCAGTCCTGAACACTCGAAGATCCTTCGAAGAATGCAATGAATGCCAGCGATGCCTGCCAGCTAGTAGGAAGTTGTCAGAACCGGCAGACAGGCGGCCTGCCGAACCCCGAGTTCTATTCCGTAACGGCAATAATCACCGCATATCATTCAGCTAAAGCAGCCAAGTAAAAGCAAACGAGCAGACGCCCTGCAAAGATCACTCGACCGCGATCGCTGAACCTGCGTTCGGTACGCGATAATGCACGTGCCACACGAGCGGAAGTAGGAAGCAGCAGTGCCCAATGCGATAAGTCCTTCGAGCAAACAGCGTCGTGTGGCGAGCGGCGGTGTGCTGTATTGAATCTGAGCGTTGATCTCGAGGAGGCCACCTGCATAAATCAGAAAGAGGGAGAGACACGAGAAAAAACAGCAGGCGCTCAAAGAGCCGCGGACGCCGATGGCCGAGAATCAGCGCCAACAGGAAGAGATAGATCGAGCGTCCCCGCTGTGAGCGCCGATCAACCGAATGTAGAAGAGGTATGGCACTCACGCGCCTCGCCTAGCGCGAATTCTAGACTCACTCCCAGAAACAACTCAATCACCAACTGTCGGAAAAACCTTACATATACTAATGCAGCTGAAAATACGACTGCTTATTTAGAATTGTGAATAGACCATGAGCGTCGAATTATCAGATTTTGCTTGACTCTCGGGAGAGGACTCCAATATATTAGCACTCGCTTGCGAGGAGTGCTAACACTCGGAACCTCCTCACCGAGCAACTCAGACCCAAACTCCATTGGAGGAATTGCACAAATGGCAGTCAACATCACGCCGCTACACGACCGCGTTCTGGTCCGGCGGCTCGAAGAGAAAGAAGTCCGTGAAGGGCGGCATCATCATCCCCGACACGGCCAAAGAGAAACCGCAAGAAGGCGAAGTCATCGCCGTCGGCAACGGCCGCCGCGAAAAGGGCGAATTGATTCCACTCGATGTGAAGCCGGGAGATCGCATCCTCTTCGGAAAATACAGCGGAAACGACATCAAGATCGACGACGAGGAATACATGATCCTGAAGGAAGACGAAATCCTCGCGAAGATCGGCGGCTCGGCGAAGGCGGCGGGCGGCAAAAAGTAACTTCAATCGGCCGCGTTTCAAGGGCGAGTGGCCGGCACCGACGATTCGCCCAGCGGGCGGCAAAAAGTAACTTTTAATCAGCCGCGATTTCAGGGCGAGTGGTCGAGTGCGAGAGTGGTCAAGGACGATTCAAGGACGAGTGGTCGAGCACCAAGCACTGCGATTCGCCCAAGCGGCTGGCGGCAATAGCAACAAAAACCTAACTGAGAAAGCGAAAGAGGAGAAAGAGACATGGCAAAGCAAATCGTAACTGGCGAAAATTCGCGCCAGGCGATCCTGCGCGGCGTCAACATCCTAGCGGACGCCGTGAAAATTACCCTCGGCCCCAAAGGCCGTAACGCAGTGATCGAAAAGAAATTCGGCGCGCCGATCATCACCAAGGACGGCGTCACCGTCGCAAAAGAAATCGAGTTGCCCGATGCGCTCGAGAACATGGGCGCCCAGATGGTCCGCGAAGTTGCTTCCAAGACCTCTGACGTCGCCGGCGACGGCACCACCACCGCAACCGTTCTGGCCCAGGCCATCTTCCGCGAAGGCGTGAAGACGGTCGCAGCCGGCGCAAGCCCGATGGCCCTGAAGCGCGGCATCGAAAAGGCCGTCGAAGTAGCCGTCGAAGAAATCAAAAAATTCCACAAAGATGTGAAGGGCGACATGATCGCGCAAGTCGGCACGATCAGCGCCAACAACGACAAGCAGATCGGGTCGATCATTGCCGAAGCGATGAAGAAGGTCGGGAAGGACGGCGTCATCACCGTCGAGGAATCGAAGACGATGGAGACGACGCTGGAAGTGGTCGAAGGCATGCAGTTCGACCGCGGCTACCTCTCGCCCTACTTCGTCACCGACCCCGAGCGGATGGAGTGCATTCTCGAAGACGTCCGCATCCTGATCCACGAGAAGAAAATCAGCTCGATGAAGGACCTGCTTCCCCTGCTCGAGCAGACCGCCAAGATGGGCAAGCCACTCTTGATCATCGCCGAGGACGTTGAGGGCGAAGCGCTCGCAACTCTCGTGGTGAACAAGCTCCGCGGCACTTTGCAGTGCGCTGCGGTGAAGGCTCCCGGCTTCGGCGATCGTCGCAAGGCCATGCTCGAGGACATCGCCACCCTGACCGGCGGCAAAGCCATCACGGAAGATCTCGGCATCAAGCTCGAGAACGTGAAGCTCGAAGACCTCGGCCGCGCGAAGAAAATCACCATCGACAAGGACAACACCACGATCGTGGAAGGCGCCGGAAAGCCCTCCGAGATCGAAGGCCGCGTGAAGCAGATTCGCGCGCAGGTGGAAGACACCACGTCCGACTACGACCGCGAGAAGCTCCAGGAACGCCTGGCGAAGCTCGTTGGCGGCGTCGCAGTGATCAAGGTGGGCGCGGCAACCGAGACCGAGCTGAAGGAAAAGAAGGCTCGCGTCGAGGACGCCATGCACGCCACTCGCGCAGCTGTCGAGGAAGGCATTGTTCCCGGCGGCGGCGTCGCGCTGGTTCGTTGCATTGCGGCGCTCGAAAAGCTCAAGCTGCACGATGACGAAGCCATTGGCGTCAACATCGTGAAGCGCGCGCTCGAAGAGCCCATGCGGCAGATCGCACTCAACGGCGGCCATGAAGGCGCAGTCGTTGTCGGCCGCGTGCGCGAGTCGAAGGATGATAACTGGGGATTGAATGCCGATACCGGCGACTATGGCGACATGGTCAAGGCCGGCGTCATCGATCCGGCGAAAGTAACGCGTCTCGCTCTTCAGAATGCTGCTTCGATTGCGGGTCTGATGCTGACGACCGAAGCTCTCGTAGCGGACATGAAGGAAGACGACAAGAAGGGCGCAGCGGGCGGTGGTGGCGGTATGCCCGGCGGCGGTATGGGCGGGATGTACTAGTCGCCTACGCGCGGTGGCGGCCCCGCAGAATTATGCGGGACGCACAAACCGCGCGGTATGGGCGGGATGTACTAAGAACCTCGGGTCTAAAGACCCGAGCTACATTGAACAGAAGGGCGCTCCGAGAAATCGGGGCGCCCTTTTTGTTTTTGGGGACGATGCGGGGAGTCATGCATGGAGCAAGTCAAAGGCGGAGAGCAGAGCCGGACAATTCAAAGAAGAAGAGTCGCGGGAAAGGCGCCGCGAGCGGTAGGTGCTCGGAGGAGACGGGTTCCCAGCCCTTCCGGGCTGGGCTAAATTGTGCCGCTCCTACGGAGCTGGTGAGCAAGTGAGGAGGGCATGGGCGAGATGTATTAGAAACCTTGGGTCTCCCTGACACAAGCGTCGGGACGCAAAAAACGCGAAAGACCCGAGCTACATTGTGCAGAAGGGCGCTCCGAGAAATCGGGGCGCCCTTTTTGTTTTTGTCCGCGTGCAGATCGCAACGTGAAGCACGATGAAAAGTGACAAGAATTGTTGCTGTAAGTGCGGCAACGAGGTTGCAGCAAAAAGCGGAAATAGAGACATTTTCCAAGCACGGAGGTGGTGAAGTCGTTGATGCGGGTGCTGGACGGGCGCGAGCAGGTGACGTTGAGCCGGTTGCTGCTGAAATTGAGGAAGGGATGTGGTGAAGTTCGTGGGGGAGATTCGGATGTATGATGACGAGGATTGGGAGCGGGTGGTGAAGGATAAGAGTGTTAGTGGGTAGTAGAGAATAGAGGGCGATTCTTGACAGGCCATCCCAGAACTAGGATAATTGGATGACTCGCGGCGTTCTGGCTGCAGGCGAAAAGCCGCTCTTCTGGGTGGGTTCGTCGAAACGCGACTTGCAAGCATTTCGGGAACGGGTGAAGGACGATGTCGGGACTGCATTATCTGTCGCGCAGTTCGGAGAGAAACACCCGAGCGCGAAGCCGTGGAAGGGAGTCGGAGGAGGAGTATTTGAAGTTGTCGAAGACCATCACGGAGACACGTACCGAGCCGTCTATACGGTGAAATTCGAGTTTGCAGTTTACGTGCTTCACGCGTTCCAGAAAAAGTCGCCTAGCGGCATCGCTACGGCGCGAACGGATTCTGAGTTGATCGCTAAACGGCTGCGAATGGCTAGAGACGACTACGAGGTGAGATATGGCGGGACGAAGGCTAACCGGTCGATTATTCCAAGCTCGGGAAATGTGTTTGCTGATCTGCGCTTATCGAACGCGGAAGAAAAACAGACCAAGGTGCGGCTGGCGGTGCGATCAACAGGATTCTAGATGGCCAGAATCTGTCGCAGGCGGCTGCGGCGCGGCGGTTAAAATCAATCAACCGAAGATTTCTGCGCTTGCGAATTATCGGCTCGAAGGATTCTCCGTCGAGCGGTTGATGAATTTCTTGACGGCGCTCGATCGCGATGTGGAGATCACGATCCGGCCAAAGCCACGGTCGCGCAAGGAGGCGCGGATCCTGATTTCGGCGGCGTGACGGTGATGCCTTGCCGGAAGGTTCGTGATTTGTGGTGAATCATGAAGACGAAACACCCACGCTTCTGAGAATCGAAGCATGGGGGACCCGGCTAGACTTACAGAATGAGAACCATCGAAGTAGTGAATTTCATTGCAGACAACGTACTCGCGTGCAAACCCAAAAGAAAAAAGAGATTCACAAAAATTCAAGATGCAGCCTAGTTGGGCAAGTTCCTTACCAGAACTTCGATATAATCCGCAACCCGGTCAAGGGGATGCGGTCCTGCCAAATCTCCGCTCAGCACATTCTTGATGAGGCTTTCATTCATACGGTTGAAGCCCGGTATAGAACCTTGTGGCAACTGCACATCAGGCAGCGGTTTCCCTAACTTTTTATATCTGTAAAGAATCTCGTTATAGATAGCGAGTGTCTCTCCCCAATAATTGTTCTTCCAATCGTTCAAATGTTCTTCGTTGTACCGAAGATACTCACTCTGGAAAATTGCCATGTACCTTACTCGGGCATCTTGGTCCTGTCCGAAGAAAGGAATCTGATTAAACCTAGCCTCCTCTGCAACCAAGTAATTCGTCTCAAAAGACCCTAATTTCTTAGTCCAATCCAGTGCATATTGGCGAAATTCGGCATTGCTCATGGCCCGTAATCTTGCCTCTTCTGTAAGTGGCGGTTCGGGCGTCCTCTCTTTTACTATCGTTGTCATTGACGGTCGTTGTCGAAGGTCATTTATTGCAGACGTTAGGTTAGACATTCCCAGTAGCACTGTTGCCAAATTCTTTCTCTGTTCATCCGCAATTCCCTCCTGAACCTGTAAGTCACGGGCGTGTTCTTTATCAACTCTGTTCTCAACAATTGCGATCAGCGCCACACCCAAGATGGCAAAGAAGATGAAATGCTCTGTACATACGTTTCTTCTTTGGCTCTTTAACAACATCTGCAGCAAAATGATCTCCTGCCCACGCCAGTGCAAGAGGTATTACGCCATACGCTATTACACGGATAAATGTGGTTACGGTCATCGGATAAATATAATGTCTGACTTGCCAAAGAATTGCGCACGCAACCACAGAGAGACCTGCATAGACCAAGAGTTTTAATAGCTGGTCAGCTTCCTGTTGCTTCCATACGGCGGTCCGACCCACACGCAGTTCTCCTGTTAGCAGGCGTTCTAAGTCGCCAATTATCTAACGGGGGTACCATACTCTTATTTTGTGGCAACAGTAATCCTCCTATCCTAAAACGTCGAGGGAGTTAAACATATAATTCCCGAAAATCGGCCTAGTTGGTGCGCAAATAACTGCGGATCGCGTCCCTTACCTTGTCTGCCTCAGGTCGCGAACTCGAAGGCGCCGGCGAGACCGGCGGTACGCAAACCATCTGCGATTTAAATAGGCGCAGTGTGGCGTGTCGAGCACGCAGGTGACTGGGGCACAGGCAGGAATGCCTGTGCTACTGAAAGGCGAAGAGAACCTAGTTGGGCTCGGTCTTTTCGAAGATGGCGATGCCGTTTGCGAGGATTCGGTCGCCGCGATACATGGTGTAGATGGCGGTGAGGGTTTGACCGTCGGGTGAGACGGCGAGGGCTTCGCGCCGGGTTGTCCTTCCGTTTTTCAGTTCTGTTCCGGAGATGCGGTGGGTGTTGGTGCGGGCTGAGGGTCGTTGCGGGGATCGCGTTGGTGTTTGGATGGGAAAGGTAACTGCAGATCCCTCGCCCGCCACAGAATTTATAAACGGCGCTGCGCTCCCTTGCTTGCAGGACAGGCGGGGGGAACGTAAATCACCTGCGATTTGAATGGGTGCGCGTGTGGTGTGGTGCGAGCGCGTAGGTGGCTGGGGCACAGGCAGGATTGCCTGTGCTACTGAAGGCAAAGACGCCGGCCCCGCGAAAACCACCGGGACGCAAACAGCGCGCTGGAGGCCAGCGGTACGAGAGACAAGTCAAAGAAGCCGGCAGGATGCCGGCGCTACAAGGGAAAAGTCAAAGACATTGAATCGCGTTGCGTGGGCGACTGAAAAAGAACTCGGTCGCGATGTAGCTGAGCATTGGAAGATTTGCTGTTGGCTGGTTGGGGCGCAGGCAAGTGAAGCCTACGCTACTTAAAAGCGAAACAGCTGGAGGCGTCGTTCCGGTGGAACGACGCCTTTTTTTTTGCGGGCTTTGAGTTTGCGAGGTGCCCTTTGTTTTGCGGGGGCTAGAACCGTAGTGTCCACAATAGAAATTCACAGGGGAGAAGTGCGTGAATGGAGAGTTGGGGGCGTGCTTCAGGGGCTGAAGCCCCTTGGTCTTGTAGTGGGGCGTTTTGTCGCGGTTGAAACCGCGACCTACAAAACTTGGGGCCGCTCGTTTTGCGGTCGTCGGGTGCGATGTGGTGGTGAGAGCCAATGTCGAGTGAGTTGCAGCGCAATAACGGCGCACAGGCAGGAGTGCCTGTGCCACTGAAAGGCCGGAGAGATTGACATGACGATATGGAAGGTGTGGCAGCGCAAGGACCGGGAGGAGCCGGCGCAGGGGACGAGGTTGAACCTGGGGTGGGTGGAGAGGCGGAAAATAACGCACCGGGGGAAAACGCTGCGCGCGTTTCGCGCTTATCTCGATCTGCTGGAAACGACGGCGTACATGCAGAAGGAGATGCAGAGCCAACTGGAGGCGTTTGACGTGACGATGCGAACGATTCGCATCCTCGAAATGTTGTATCGAAAAGGCCCGATGGAGATACGCGTGATGGCCAGCCAGATGAAGTGCAGCAGACAGAATATCAAGAACATTTTGCGGCCGCTGCGAGAGCGCGACTGGGTGGTGCTGGAAATGTGGACGCGGCCTCCTGTGCGAAAAAATCAGGCGCGACTGCCTATGGAGAAGCGTGGGGTTAAGAGAACAGGCAGGGCGGTGGGGATTGTGCTGCTGACGCCGAGAGGGAAAAAGTTTATAGGCACGTTTTTTCCGAAGCACGCGAAGGTGGTGAAGTCATTGATGCGGGTGCTGGATGGGCGCGAGCAGGTGACGTTGAGCCGGTTGCTGTTGAAATTGAGGAAGGGGGACGTGGTGAAGTTCGTGCGGGAGATTCGGATGTATGACGATCAGGATTGGGAGCGTGTGGTGAAGGATAAAAGCGGCAGTGGCTAGTGGCTAGTGGCTAGTGGTTTGACGCGATAGGAATGGCAGCGGAGCGCGGAGTCTGGGGTGGCGTTGGTGTGTGGGCGAGAGAGGCGGATTGCAGATCCATCGCTGCGCTCGGGATGACAGAGAACAAGGTGGAGCAAGTCAAAGGCGCCGGCGGGACGCCGGCCGTACGAAGGCGAAGACGGAGCGGCGAGTTGCAAAAGTGATGGTGGCGACCGCATGCTGGGGGAATGCCGGAATTGCCTGATATTGCGGCTTATATTGGTGCGCTGGAACCGCGTGTGGTTGGACGGGCGCTTGTGCGGGTGCGGTTGGGTAATGCTTTTTTGTTGCGGACTGTGGAGCCGGGGATTGGGGAGGTGGAGGGGCGGGTGGTGCGGGCGTGCGGCGGATTGGGAAGCGGATTGCGATTGGGGTGGAGGGCGATTTGTGGCTGGTGCTGCATTTGATGATTGCGGGGCGATTGCATTGGCGGGCGGCTGGGGCGCGGCTTGCGGGGAGGCAGAGTTTGGCGGCTTTTGATTTTGCGAATGGGTCGCTGGTGCTGACGGAGGCTGGGACGAAGCGGCGGGCGTCGTTGCATGTGGTGGCGGGGGAGGAGGGTTTGCGCGCGATTGATCCGGGGGGCATTGATATTTTTGCGAGCGATCTTGCTGCGTTTCGAGCGGCGCTTACGGAGGAGAATCGCACGTTGAAGCGGGCGCTTACTGATCCGCGCGTGCTTAGCGGGATTGGTAATGCGTATTCGGATGAGATTCTGCATGCGGCGCAGCTTTCTCCTGTGACGCTTACGCACAAGCTGAAGGATGAGGAGTGGGTGAGGCTGTTTGACTGCGACGCGCGATATGCTGACGATGTGGATCGAGCGGTTGCGCGCTGAGGCTGGGGATGGATTTCCGGAAAAGGTGACGGCGTTTCGCAAGGATATGGCGGTGCATGGGCGGTATGGGCTGGCTTGTCCGCGATGCGGGGAGAAAATTCAGCGGATTCGGTATGCGGATAACGAGACGAATTATTGCGCGCGATGCCAGACGGGCGGGAGGGTGCTGGCGGATCGGAGTTTGTCGAGGCTGTTGCGGGAGGATTGGCCGAGGACGGTGGAGGAGTTGGAGGCGTTGAGGCGGAAATGAGAGTTCGACGAGTAACGATCGGATGCGAGGGCGAAAGTTAAAGCGCCGGCAATTGGAACGAAGTCGTCTGGCATTTGGGTGAATTTGCTTGTGGCACTTGGGGCACAGGCAGAAGCCTGCGCTACTTAGCGGCGAATTGATTGTTGGAGATTTGCTACGAATGTGTCGGGATCTTCTACCTCTATGACTAGCTCGTTGTAGGATTCGTCTGCGAGGGTGATTACCACTGCTTTGTCGGGATGATGGATGTCCCAGAAGATTCGTTTGCCGTCCTGGTAGAAAGTGCCCGCCGTGATTATGCCTGGCACTGATGTGCCCGGCCATTTGAGACCGTGGAGCCATTTCGTGGTGACTTCAGCGTCCGTGCGGACACTTGTGATGTGTCGCAACGGAATGGCTAGTTCGCTCTTGAAAGCCCAGAGCTTGTCGAGGCCTTCGACGTGCAGGCGCAAAGTGTCGCCGGTGATTTCTGGTCTTACCATTCGTTTACTTTAGCACGGACGAATTGCTGAGGCGGCGCTGGAGAAAGGCCCACGACGATGGGAGGCGTCGTCGTGGCTACCCGGGATCAAAGAAGAAAAGAATCAAAGGCGCCGGCCGGAGGCCAGCGGTACAAAAACAGTTGAGTCGCGTGAGTTAGTCGGCGCCGCGGGAACGGCGGGGCTTTGTGTTTTTGGCAACTACTGGCGTGTCGGCGTGCGGCGGAAGATCTGGCATGTGGGTCATTGCGGCGTCGCGAAGTGATGCGAATTCGGTCCAGTCGCGCTTCGAGATTGGATCGGCGGTGGGCAGGCCGAGGCGTTCGAAATTCAGGAACTGGCCGTGCTGCTGGATGCGGAAATCGAGATGGGGGCCGGTGGCGAGGCCGGTCATGCCGACGAGGCCGATGGTGCGGCCCTGTTCGACGTGCTGGCCGGTGCGAACGAGGACGCGGGAGAGGTGCATGTAGTAGGTGGTGTAGCCGTTGGTGTGCTGGATTTCGATTAGATTGCCGGCGCCGCCTTTTCGTCCTGCGAATGTGACGCGGCCTTCGCCGATGGTTTGCACGGGAGTGCCGGTGGGGGCGGCGTAGTCGATGCCGAGATGCGGGCGATATTCTTTCAGGATTGGATGATAGCGGCTGGCGCTGTAGTGCGAAGTGATTGCGGCGGCGAATTTCAGCGGCGAGTGGAGGAAGGCTTTCTTCATCGCTTTGCCATCGGGCGTGAAGTAGGCGGGATGGCCGTTGAGGTCGTGGAAAAGGACGGCGCGATAGGGATGGCCGGCGTTGTTGTATTCGGCGGCGAGGATGCGGCCGTAGGCGGCGGTTTCGCCATTCGAGAATTTTTTCTTTTCGACGACGATGCGGAAGGTGTCGTTGGGGCGCGTGTCGGTGTAGAAATCGAGATCCCAGCCGAAAATTTCTGCGAGGCGCATGGCGAGTTCGGGGCGTTCGCCGGCTTCGATCACGGATTCGAAGAGCGAGCCGTGAATCGTGCCGGTGACGCCGGCGGTTTCGGTTTCGGAGGGGATTTTGCGGATTTCGGCGTGGAAGGAATCGCTTGCGGGCGGGGCGGGTGGGCGCTGCGGCGTGGCCGGCGAACTCTGCGCGGAGCTTGGCGGCTTGCGAATTTTCTGCGGGCTGCGGCGTGATGATGAGTTCGCGGTCGGTGTCGATGCGGTAGCGGACCTCGCGCAGATCGCCGAGGACGCCGCGGCCGACCGTGATTTTATTGCCGGCGCGGAAATGGCGGAAATCGAAACTGTGTTGGGCTGCGGTGGCGATGCGGGAGGCGGTGGCTGCGTCGAGGCCGAGCTGTTCGAGCGCCTGAGTAAAGGAAAGCGCGCGGCGGGGCGATTTCATCGGTGTACATCACTACATCGCGCTGAATGCGGGCCGCTTCTTCGCGGGCGAGCGAGACTTCGTCTGCGAATTGTGCTTCGGCTTTACCGCGCACGCCGTAGGACCAGCCGAGAACGGCTCCGGCGGCGATCAGAAGGACGAACCAAGATATGATTCTGAGGTGATTCATTTTGCTTCGGTGTTTCCCGGTGCGTGGCCCATTGGCAGGATAACGCAAGGGCGGAAGGCAAGAAAAGCGGAATTGCGGCGCTGTGCCGGAGGGAGCAAAGGGCCGTGCTGCGCTGGGCGGTGGGTTGAGAGGCCGGTTTCGCGCATCTTGAAATTATGGAGATGCATCTTAGTGTTATAGGCTTTGGGAAGGCCGCTTCCGGCGAGGAGGAGTTCATGAAGGGCTTTTTTCTTCCTCTGGCGTTGGTTCTGATTTCTGGCGCTAGCGCTGCGTTTGTGAAGATTTCGATTCCTGCTGGGACTGTGATTCCTGTGGCGCTGCATGGTTCGCTTTCTACGAAGAAGAGCAAGGTGGGGCAGGTGGTGAAGGCTCGGGTGATGCAGGATATTCCGCTGGGAGAAGGCAGTAAGGTTCGCGCGGGGGCGTATGTTCAGGGGAAAGTGATTGCGGTGACGCCTGCTGGGAATGGAAGCGGAGCGAGCATTACGTTTGAGTTCACTCAGCTTGTTATGTCGCGGGTGGCGGAGCCGATTACTACAAACCTGCGGGCGCTGGCATCCATCGTGGAGGTGAATAGCGCGCGGATTCCTCAATATGACGATCGCGGAAGTTCTTCGTATGTGAACACCACGTGGCAGATAGGAGGAGAAACGGTTTATCGTGGCGGTGGGCACGTGATGGATGGGAAGACTGATCGTTGGCGAACCGGTGGAAGAGGAGGGCGTGCTTGGGCGCGTGAGGGCCAGCTCGGATGGGACTTGCCGCGGGGCGGTGGAGGGAGAGAATCGGGTGCAGGCGCTGTGGCTGTTTTCGTCCGATGCTTGCGGCGTGTACGGGTATAGACGCGTGAAGATTGAGCACGCGGGTCGAACGAGCCCGCTGGGCGAAATTACGCTGAAGACTGAGCGCGGCGATATTAATATTCGCGGCGGCAGCGGAATGCTGTTGCGCGTAAATAATCCGTCTGCAGGGGATGGCACCTAGGCATACAATTGCCGCAGAGTCGTAGGTTGGTTTCGGATTCCTTTATTCGGATTTCCTAATCGGATTTCCTGGTCGGTGCTGAGTTCGCGAACGCTCGGAGGTATTTCATTATGAAGAAACGCAATTTTCTGGTAGCCGCTTTAGCTCTCTGCTTTTGGCCTTATCATCAGCCTTATTATCTTTTCCCGACGCATTGGCAGGGGCTCTCCATCTATTTTCATCCGACGGGACCTTGCTATGGAGTTGGATGTCCCGGGGGTACGGGCGCCAAGCATCCGTGAGCTGCTAGAGTCGGGTCCAGGCTCCGG
Organism: uncultured Acidobacteriota bacterium; assembly: GCA_963767205.1. Lineage (GTDB taxonomy): Bacteria > Acidobacteriota > Terriglobia > Acidiferrales > UBA7541 > Palsa-295. The sequence goes on along the minus strand of CAVYDF010000011.1, from coordinate 110,930 downwards.
CTGGATTCGAACCTTTCCGCGTAATCCTGGAAGCACAAGCGTGACGCGGTATAAAGCCGCGATGACGCGCAGCCAGATTTCGTCCGCCCTCCCTTTCCATCGCTACATCGCGGTCTGTCAGCCCAAATTCGTTCGCGCGACGCAGCAGATGAAGCGAACCCACCGATGGTGTTAGACTCCGTTGCATCTTTTTTACTGAGGGAGCCATTCTCTATGCGGATTCGACGGACTTTTATTTGGGCTTTGCTGGTGGCGATTGCGGCACTCTTTACCGCGACTGCGACCAAGGCGCAGGACGCGCACGAAATCGATACGAGCTGGCCGCGCGAGATCGAATCCGACCTGGGCAAAATCATCATTTATCAGCCGCAACTTGATTCGCTTGACGGGAACATCCTGACCGGGCGCGTCAGCAGTTTCGCTGCAAGGGCCTGAGAAAAAGGAGCCCGTATTCGGAGCGCTGTGGTTCCGCTCGGAAGTTTCAGTAGATCGCGACGCGGGACTGATGACGCTCGAGGACACGAAAGTAACGCGGGTGAAATTTCCCGACGCCACCCCGGAAGACATGCAGAAGATGCGCGAGCGGATCGAGGCGCCGGCGAACACGTGGGATATCGTTCTGACGCTCGAGCAAGTGGAAACGAGCCTTGCAGCCAGCGAGAAAGAAGTTGCGTCCACGGAAAACCTGAAGAGCGATCCGCCGGTGATTATTTTTTCGCAGAAGCCTGCAGTGCTCATAAGCTTCGACGGCGAGCCGGAAACGCGGCCGATCAAAGATTCGCCCTACGAGCAGGTGGTGAACACGGCGGTGCTGATCGTCAAGGACAAAAGCTCCGGAAACTTTTATTTGAGCAATGGCCAGACCTGGTACATCGCGAAGAATCCAAAAGGGCCGTGGTCGGTGACCACGAACACGCCCTCGGCGATCAAGGATTTCGTGAAGCCCGATCCGGATGCGGAGCCGCAGACAGGGCCACCGCCGCAGATCATTACAGCGACGGTGCCGACGGAACTGATCGTCACGTCGGGCGCGCCAAACTGGACGGCGCTGACCGGCAACCAATTGCTGTACGTGAGCAACACGGAAAGCACGTTCATCAAGGAAATCGCGACCAACAAATATTACTTGCTGCTTTCGGGACGATGGTTCAGCAGCCAAGTCGCTCGATGGGCCATGGACTTACGAGCGCAGCGATTCCCTTCCGACCAGTTTCAAGCAGATCCCTCCGGCCTCCGCAGTAGGAGACGCGCTCGCGGCTGTGGCCGGTACGAATCAGGCCGAAGATGCCGAGATGGATGCGGAAATTCCGCAGACGGCGGCAATCAAGCGCGACGAAGCTAAGACGGAAGTCAACTACGATGGCGCGCCGCAATTTGAGGATATTCCGAGCACGCAGGTTCAATATGCGGTGAATACGAGTTCGTCCGTGCTCAAGATCGGCGATCGCTACTACGTTTGCGACAACGGAGTCTGGTTCGCTGGCCTCACGCCGACCGGTCCGTGGGCAGTGGCAGATAGCGTGCCCGATGCGGTGCAAACGATTCCGCCAAGCTCGCCCGTGTACAACGTCCGCTATGTGCATGTTTACGACTCAACGCCGCAAATCGTCTACGTGGGCTACACGCCGGGCTACATCGGCACATACCGATACTACGGAACGGTGGTCTACGGAACTGGCTAGTATTACCGGCCGTGGATTGGACCTGTGTATTACTACCCGCGTCCTTACACGTGGGGATTCAATGTTATCTACAATCCGTGGACCGGCGGGTGGGGATTTGCGCTGGGTTACAGCACGCCGTTTGTCAACGTGAGCATTGGATGGAGGAGCAGCTATTACCGCTATCCTCCGTATTGGGGAGGCGGAGGATGGTGGGGGCCGGGAGGTTATCGTCCGATTTATCGGCCGCTGCCGGGATATCGGCCTCCGTATCGACCACCGAACAACGTGATCATCATTCGTCCGGGCAGACCCGGATACGGCCAGGATATCCAGGATATCCGAATCGTCCCGGCCAGCCGGGCAAGCCGGGACGTCCTGCAGACCGACGCCGTACACGCGAGACAATATTTACGCTCGTCCTGGAGTCACGACCGCGTTAAAACGGACTACCGCCCGAAGGGGAAAACTGCCGAAGCCCGCTACGAAATTGCCGAACAACGTTTACACCGATAAGAATGGGGACGTTTACCGCCGCAACACCACCGGCAAGTGGGACAAGCGCGAGAACGGCAAGTGGACGAAACCTACTCCCGCAAATCCGGGAACGCAGCCAACTCGACCGGGAACGCGTCCGGCACCGGGCACGCCGGGAACAAAACCGGCGACGACGAAGCCGAACACGCGTCCTGCGCCGCAACCTAAGCCCGGGCAGCCGAGCATTCAGCCCGTGCCGTCGCCAAATCAGCCGCAGCCAAAACCGACGCAGCCTTCCACACGGCCCACGAGACCGGCTCCGGAGGCGAAGCCGACGACACCTACGAATCCTTCAATTCAGCCGGTGCCGAATCAACCGCAGCCGAAACCGACACAGCCTTCTACGCGGCCGACGAGACCGGCTCCCGGAGGCTAAACCGACGCAGCCTTCGAATCCGTCGATTCAGCCGGCGCCGAACAATCCGTCAACGCGGCCGACGCAACCTTCGACGCGACCAGCTCCAAAACCCAATACGCCGACGATTCAGCCTGCGCCGGCACCCGGACTCAATCGTGACGCGGATGCACGAAACCGGGCACGGACAGCGAGCCTGCGCCGCAGAGAACGAGCTGCGCCGCAGAATAATTCGCGGCAAACGCAACCGTCCAATAATTCACGGAATTCTTCGTCGAACAACCAATCATCGAAGAGTCAGAACAATAAAAACCAGCGGCAACGATAATAGAGCGGCCAAAATCGAAATCCGGGCGCCGACGAGACGCCCGGATCGATTCCATCTTTCGACGTACTCCTCAGTCCACCTACAAGAGCGCCTTTTTCAGGACGCTACCAATTCATATGATGATGTGAGCTGGATCGCGTTGTGCAGGTGCGGTAGAGCGGGCAGTTCATTGCATAGATTCCGTGGACGCGCTCGATGGTGGCGCGCTTTTCTTCCGGGGCTACGAGGCGCATCGCGACGTGGATGCGTCTGATGACCAGCACTCCTTCTTCCAGTTCGACTTCCCCTCTTACGTCCGCCGTGAGCTTGTCGTTGCTTGCATCGATTTGACGCGCTTCCAGCGCGCCCCCGAAGGTGCCCATCATTCAACCGGCGGTTCCGGCGATCACGTAGTCGATGGTGGCGGCGTGCGGTTCTTTAATTTTGTCGGGCGGGACTTTGTAGTGCTCGGCGATTGCGCCGTGGACGCTGAAGATCACCGGTTGCGGCTCGCCGGGAAGGTGGGCGACACGCAACGGGCCGACTTTGCGTTCGATCTTGACGTTTGAAACGTAGACGACATCGGACATGGATTCCTCCTGGGATTTGATGCTTGCTGGTGGCGGTCCGAACTATGCCGATTACAACGGATATGCGAATGCAAACAACGGGCCGGCGGCTTGTGCCTATTTGCTAGCGCCTCGGTGGTAGCAACTCGGGGGCGGAGGCCCTTCATTCAGGAACTGAAGCCTACGCTACTTTGGCCTAGAATGATGGCTTGCTCGGAACCAGGAAAATCTTCTCTTACGATGGGGGACACCATGGCGGAGGCAGCGACGGATTCAGCGAAGTTCAACCAGACGGATCGTTATGCGGCATTGATGGACGTGGTTCGAAACCGGATGACGAATCGCGCGTTCGCTCCTTACAGCGTGCCCCGAGAGCACTTCGAAATGATTTTGGAAGCTGCCCGACACGCGCCTTCCGGCGCTAATGCACAGCCGTGGCATTACATCGTGGTGAACGATCCGGGCGTGAAGGAAAAGATCGGGCAGTGCTTCGTCGACGAGCAGCAACACCGCGCGCGGCTGCACATGGGTTTTCCGACTCCGAATTACAACGGCGTGAAGACGGCGCCGGGATTGGTGGTGGTGCTCGCGGATTTTCGATTTGTGCGAGCTTTTCCGGTGCTAAATGACGGCTCGGAGCTGGACCGCCTATATCACCAGAATGCCGAGCGGATTCTGCTGCAATCGGTGGCTGCCTCGACGATGTCCGCACATTTAGCCGCAGCTGCGCTCGGCTACGCGGTGTGGTGGATCACGGCGATCGGGCAGGAAGATATCCAACAGCAGATTAGACCGCTGCTGGGCGTTCCTGAGGAGCTTTCGATCATCGACGTGATGTGTTTTGGGCCACCGGCGAAGCCATCGTACAAGCGCTGGAAAAAACCACTCGAGAGAATCATGAGCTGGGAGAAGTTCAATCCCGAAAGCGCGATGACGGTGGCGCAGATCGATGAGTGGATCAAGTCGATGCGCCACAAAGTGATGTACCGCGACGAATCGAAGATCGATTGAAGAATTCCCGTGATAGAACCACCTGCGCTTGCGGGTCAAACCGAGTAGTGCAAGTCTTTCTGGCGTGCGGCCCGCAGAGTGGCGAGCCAAGTGAATATCAAAATTACGGCAAGGAATGGGATGAGCCAGACTACGCGGCTCTGGTAGCGGTCTTCGACCGTGGACAATACGCCCGTGACGAAGGCGTTCGCGAGCACCGCGGGAATGATCACGAGGGCGAGGCCTGCGAGACGAGGAGTCCAGCGGCGCCATAAGAGAATCCCGAAAATGACGATCAGGGCCAGCGATGCTACGACAGTCCAACTCTGAATCATGGAAATGAAATCGAAAGGCAGATTGTTGATGGCCTGGCGGCTTTGCAGGAAGCGCGCTTTTCCGCTGGGAAGTACTTCATCGAATTGCTGCACCATCCAGTCGTTCGGATCGAATCCGATTTCGAACGTGTTGAGCTGCTGCCAGAAGTTCGCGCCAGATATGGTCAATTGAGCGCGGGGATAGGTGCGGAAAGTGGCCAGCGCGAATGGAATTTCTTCCCGCAGCATCTGCTCCTGCGCTTCGGTGGAGGAAGTTTTCCAGACTCCATCGTCGGCCCAGAGGAATTGATCTGAATCGTGGCCGAAGTTCACGGACGCGGCCACACCCCGCGAATTGTGTTTCGCTGCAATGTTGCTCGAGATACCAGCGGCCGGGGCCATCGGCAATCAAGCGCGCTGTGAGAAAAGGCGGGCGTTCGCCATTGAGCGAAGGCTTGCCGTAGAGATAGGAATTCAGAGCCACCTGCGCGATGGCTGCGAGCATGACGATCGCGGCTACTTCTCCCAGCGCTTTCAAGCGGCCGGACATGAATCCGTTTCGAAAGATCGCCCAAAGAGCGGCGAGGAGCAGGCAGATTCCAGCGGCAAGCATCAGGTGAGTGGCGTGAGACGCTACCGCCCAGCACGCGATTCCGGCCACAGCGATTCTTTCGGGACGAGAGAGATCGTCTCGCGCGAAAACGAGCAGATAGATGCAGAGGTACAAAACCGGTCCGAGAATATCCGGCATGATGAGGCTCGCGAACCAGCTCGCGCTTGTCAGCAGGCTTAGGAATGCTACGACTGCGAGATACCACAGCACCGTACGCATCGGCAGGATCGAGCGCACGACGAGCCAGATGACGTAAGCGGTGAGGAGCGCTTGCAGCGCGACGATGGGCCAGAGCGTGGCGTTCCAATGAAACGGCAAAATGCCGAGGCTGTAGATGAATGAGCGCATGCCGTAGTAGTCGGAGAGCTGATGAAGGAACAAGGCGCGCGCGACTGGGGCACCATTTGCGAGATACGTCATGGAATCGGGATAGAGCAGCGGATAGCGATTGAAGAATGCCGGCCACATCAGGAAGAGGGCGCCGAGCAGAACTGCACCCGCGCGAGCGAGCGAAGGGCGGTTCGCTGCTCGCCGAGCTTCATCGCGCTGGGTGGCGAAGGCTGGGCTCACGGAAAGATTGCCGGGATTGTAGGGCCGCGCGTGGCCAGATTCAAGAGATAACGCGGAGCGACTTAACTCTTGCGCCGAGTGGGCCGATTTCCTTGCTGGCGACAGCGGGCACGGCCCCGCGAACTCATGCGGGATCTGCGACATGCCGTGCCCCGACTGAAAAGACAGCGCGAATCTTGAGCTAGCGATTAATGAGAAGCGCCGGCGGAGCCTGCGGCGGCGTATTGCGAATCGCGTTCGGAAGCGGATGTTGCGAAATAATTTCGCTCGCGGAGTCCGCGGTAGATGTGGCCGGCAATCTGGGAAGCGCGCGGACCGCTGGTGCTGCGGCCACCGCCGCGAATGAGAATCACGAGAACGATTTTCGGATGAATTTCGTCGGCGTAAGAGACGTACCAGCCGAGCCGGCCGCCGAGCGATTCGTCGTTGCAAGTGCCCGTTTTGCCGAGCGTGGGACCGAGCGTGTCGTTGCCGTACGGGTCGTAGCTGCGGCGCGCGGTGCCATACATTACGGCGGCGAGCATGCCTTGACGGATATCCGGGAGCAGCGGCGCGATATCGAGTTGACGGCGGACGCGCGGCGCGAAATTGACGCGATCTTCTGTGGTGCGCGGATACTGCAAGTAATATTCGGTGCCGCCATTGGCGAGAGTTGCCGCGAGTGAAGCAAGTTGCAACGGCGTGATGCGGATGCCGCCGCCGAAGCTCGACATGCGCGCCACTCCGCCATACTTCGGCGGGAAGAGCGGCAGCGAGCCGGGCTGTTCTTCGCTGATGTTGTAGCCGACGCGCTCGCCGAGGCCGAGCAGGCGGGCGTATTTAATGACGGTGTCAAAGCCGAGCTGCTTGCCGACGCTTTCGAAGAAGACGTTGTTCGAGTGCGCCATCGCTTCGGTGAGGTCCATGTAGCGGCGGCGATCGACTTTGAGCATCGTGTCGCGAGTGATCGCGCCTTCCTGCAAACCTGCGAGAGCGATCACCGGCTTGATCGTGGAGCAAGGTTCGAAGCCGGCGGAGAATGCCATCTTCTGATTCACGATTGTGAGGATGCGGCCGGTGGCTGGATCGAGCGCGACGACCGAGCCGTTCGTGTGGCCCAGCGCGTCGATCGCCACCTGGCGGACGATTGCATCGTCGTAGCTGGTGGCGTCAAATTTCGCGGGATCAAGATTAAAAGCCGTGCTGCGAGTGCGATGAGTGCGTTTGGCTGCGGGTGAGCCTGCCGGAGAACCGAATGCGGCGCTCGCGGCTGCTGCTAGCAGGAGGCACAGTATTGGAACTACTTGGCTGGTGCGTGAGCTGGGTTTCATGTCTTCTTTTATTATGCCTTCTACGTTTACCTTATCGGCCACAGGCTCCGTACAGTGATTACCCGAGCCTGAGCAAATTGTAGGGACAGTCGAAGGAAGGCGCAACTGGTAATCAGTACAGTTTTTCTGGATTTGGGGGGTACCAAAGTACCGGGGGCGAAAGTGGGCCGGGGTTCATATCGGGACACCGAACCCCGGCCGAATTCAGTCGAGTGGGCCGAATGGCTCTAGCGGCCTGTCTTGCCTTTCGATGCGGCGGCGGCCATGGTTGCGGGCTTCGCGGATTCAGACTTCGCGGGCTCTGCCGCGGCGGGCTTGCCGTTGTCGCTGGCCGCGACCACAGGCTGGTGGACCAGGCCGAGCGCTTTGCGCAGATCGGCTTCGATTTTGTCGCGGATGTCCGTGTTTTCCTTCAGGAAAATGCGGGCATTGTCGCGGCCCTGGCCGAGGCGCTCGCCTTTGTAGGAAATCCAGGTGCCGGATTTCTCGAGGATATTTTTCGCTACGCCGACATCGAGCAGATCGCCTTCGCGCGAGACGCCTTCGCCGTAGATGATGTCGAACTCGGCTTCGCGGAACGGCGCGGCCACTTTGTTCTTCACCACTTTCGCGCGGGTGCGCGAGCCGACTACGCGGTCGCCTTCTTTAATGGATTGAATGCGGCGGATATCAATGCGGATCGAAGAGTAGAACTTCAGCGCGCGGCCGCCGGTGGTGGTTTCGGGATTGCCGAACATGACGCCGATTTTCTCGCGAATCTGGTTGATGAAAATCAGGCACGTCTTCGATTTGGAGACGATGGCGGTGAGCTTGCGCAGCGCCTGCGACATCAGGCGCGCTTGCAGGCCCATTTGCGGATCGCCCATGTCGCCTTCGAGTTCGGCGCGCGGGACGAGGGCGGCGACGGAGTCGACGACGACAACGTCAACGGCGTTCGAGCGGATCAGCGCTTCGGCGATTTCGAGCGCCTGTTCGCCGTTGTCGGGCTGCGAGACGAGGAGATTATCAACGTCCACGCCGAGCTTGCGCGCGTAGGATGGATCGAGCGCGTGTTCGGCGTCGATGAAAGCGGCCTGGCCGCCGAGTTTCTGCGCTTCGGCGATCACGTGCAGAGTGAGCGTGGTCTTGCCGCCCGATTCCGGGCCATAGATTTCGATGACGCGGCCGCGCGGCAAGCCGCCGACGCCGAGAGCGGCGTCGATCGAGATGGAACCGGTGGGAATCACGTTCACCGGGACGAGCACGTCGCGGTTCCCCAGGCGCATGATCGAGCCTTTGCCGTACTGCTTTTCAATTTGCGCGATTGCCAGATCCAGATTCTTGGTTTTTTCGTCGGACACGCTTGCACCTCGGGGCTTTTCGCCAGCATTTCCTGGGGACGCAGGAGGCACAGTCTACCAGAATGCATGCCCTGCCCTGAATCCGCATTTGTACGGCCATATTACCACTAGGCGAACAAAAAGCAAAGACTATTTTGAGCCCGGAGCAAGGCTATTTTAGGCGGGACAGGTTCGGGCATGAGGTCCGCCCGCGTTGACTTGCCTTCTCGCGCAGCCTAAGATGTGCGCCATCCATGGCGGAAACGCAGTCGCCCATCGGCCTCACCATTTCGCACTATCGAGTGATCGAGAAACTCGGTGGCGGCGGCATGGGCGTCGTTTACAAAGCCGAGGACAACGAGCTCGGCCGTTTCGTTGCGCTGAAATTCCTTCCTGAAGACGTCGCCCGCGACTCGCAGGCGCTCGAACGGTTCCGCCGCGAAGCGCGAGCCGCATCCGCGCTGAATCACCCCAACATTTGCACGATTTACGAGATCTCTCAGCAGGACGGCCATCCGTTTATTGCTATGGAGTATCTCGATGGCTGCACGCTCAAGCATTTGATCACCGGCAAGCCGGTGCCGATGGATCGTCTTCTGGATATTGCGATCGAAGTGGCCGACGCGCTCGATTCCGCGCATAGCAAAGGCATCGTGCACCGCGACGTGAAGCCGGCAAATATTTTTGTCACCGAACGCGGGCACGCGAAGATTCTCGATTTCGGCCTGGCGAAGGTAACCGGAAGCGGCAAGTCGAATGCGTTCGAAGATGCTTCGATGACGCAGGGCGTCAGCGAAGCGCTGCTCACGAGCCCCGGCACTGCGCTGGGCACCGTGGCTTACATGTCGCCTGAACAAGTACGCGGGCAGACGCTCGATCCGCGCACCGATTTGTTCAGCTTCGGCGTGGTGATCTACGAGATGGCCACGGGCGCGCTGCCCTTCCGCGGAGAAACTTCTGCCGTAATTTCCGAGGCAACCTTGAATCGCGCTCCGGTGCCGCCGGTCCGGTTGAATCCAGACCTGCCCGCCAAGCTCGAAGAAATTATCGGTAAGGCTCTCGAAAAGGATCGCGATCTGCGTTACCACAATGCGGCGGACATACGCGCCGATTTGAAGCGCTTGAAACGCGACAGCGACACCGGCCGCTCGGCGTCTTACCAGGCGCTGCCACTGGACGAAACATCCGGCAAGTCTGCGCGTTCTTCGGCGGGCGGCACGGCATACGACTCCGCGGCGCAACCGTCAGCGATTTCAAGCTCGGCCGTGATGCAGTCCGGATCGGTTGCGACGCCAATTTCTTCAACGCCTCCAACCGCAGCCTGGCAAAGATTTCTACCCTGGGCGATTGCTGGAGCGTTGGCGGTCGGATTACTGTTCGCACTGTTTGCGCTGCGCGAAGCATCGCGCCCGGGCGCGCAGAAGCCAGTGGAACTCTCCCTATTAATTCCGAACCAGCACCTCGCCTTGGAGAACGGTCCGGCCACCGTGATTTCTCCTGACGGGTCGCGCGTGGCTTACACCACGCGGGATCCCAAAACAGGCAAGGTTGCTCTCTACGTTCGGGAAATGGACAAAAGCTCTTCCGTGCTACTCGAAGGAGCCGGGGAGGCCTTTGCGCCTTTCTTTTCGCCAGATAGCCAGTGGATCGGATTCTTTGGCGACGGAAAATTGAAGAAGGTATCTATCCGAGGCGGGGCCGCAGTCACTCTGGCTGATGTTGGCGGTTACCGTGGAGCAAGCTGGGGGACAGACGGCACCATTATCTTCCCAAGGCAATTCACCAGCCAGCTTTACCGGATCCAAGATTCGGGCGGCGCCCCGCAGGAGGCTACCCATCTTGATTCAGCACGCGCAGAAGTGACTCAACGATGGCCGCAAATCCTTCCCGGCGGAAAAGCTGTGATCTTCACCGCTTCTGCAGACAACAACTTCTTTGGCAAAGGCTGGGTGGGAGCGGCCCCACTCGATACGGGCGTCCCGAAGGTGCTTGTCGAGAACGCTTACTTCGGAAGGTTTCTTCCCGGCGGTTATCTTTCCTACGTGTCTCAAGGCACAGTCTTCGTTGTTCCCTTCGATGTACAGAAGCTGAAGATCACCGGCACCGCGATTCCGGTTCTGCAGGGTGTGGGCTCCGATATCACGAACGGTAGCGCGCAGCTAAGCTTCGCGGACAACGGCACGGCGTTTACTTATCGGGCGGCGGAGTGAATCACGACCTGAACGTCGTCCTGCTCAACCGCAAGGGCGAAGCCACAGTTCTGATGAGTGACAGGCAAGACGCTGCCTCTCCCCGCTTCTCTCCGGACGGAAAGCGCTTCGCCTTTCAGAGCGCGAGCAGCATATGGGTCCATGATTTTGCGCGAGGGACCACTTCAGCGGTGATCAGCGGAACCGCGGCAGCCAACTTTCCCATCTGGACGCCGGATGGTCAGCGGCTAACCTATTGGCATCCTGTCAGCGGCGGGCAGGGCTCGGGGCAAGCGATCTTCTGGAAACGCGCCGATGGAACTGGAGAGGAAGAAGCGTTGACTTCGAAATCGCTTCCGATTGCTTATCTGGCATCCTGGTCGCCGGACGGCAAGGTTCTTCTTTTTGCCCGGCTCGCAGATAAGAATGGAGGATGCTGCGAAATCTGGACTCTTACCCTTGACGCGAACGGGAAGCCACAGGAACCGCGGCAATTTTTGGCCATTGGTGGCAACGCATTTTACCCGTCGTTTTCTGCTGACGGACGCTGGGTCGCTTATGCATCGGTTGAATCCGGACTGCCCCAGGTTTATGTTGTGCCGTTTGAAGGCGCGGGGGGCAAGTGGCAGATCTCGACGGACGGCGGCTTCGAGCCGCGTTGGTCTGGGACAGGACACGAGTTGTTCTACGCGAATGCCAACTCGCTGATTAGCGTGCCCTATTCGGTGGAGAAGAACTCGTTCCAGGCCGGAAAGCCGCAGACAGTCTTCGCACACCGCCTGGAAATGCGCGCTCCATTCGCATCCTACGATGTGTCGCCGGACGGGCAGCACTTTGTGATTTTCGAGTTTCCCGGCGGCACAGTGGCTGCTACCTCCGAGCCTACAGTGGTGCTGAATTGGCTCGATCAAGCCCGCCAACTCGTAGTCGCCGGACAGAGCGGCGCACCCAAGTAAACAACGCAGGCCCGCGACAGGGCTGAACCACTTGAGCCGCACCATCCGGCACCTTAGGCTCTGCTACTCGGGCTTCTGCCCTTCCGGTTTGCCTTCAGCGGCTTTCTTCTTTGCTGCGGCTTCGGCAGCTACTGTCCAGGGCGGCGTGACCCCGACGGAACGGGCATAGGCGATGGACTGTCCGAGGTGTTCGTGTGCGTGCGTGACGAGCAGGTATTCGACGTCGCCTTTGTTCGCATCGGGGCCGAGCTTTGGAAGCGGCGTGGCGATCTCGGATGTGGGAACTTTGGTCGACGACCGCGGTGGCATTCGCGAATGATTGTTTGAGCTCAGCGACGATCGTGGCCTTATCCGTTGTGGACTTTTCCCAATCCTTTGCTTTGTATTTCGCGAGAACTTCGCCGCCGATCAGTTCAGGGATGTTGTAGTTTGCCGCGGTGATGTGCAGAAATACTTCCGCGATGGAACGAGCGCCCTCTTCCGACCGCCAGGTATATTTTTCGGCCGGAATGGCTTCGGCTAGAGAAACGAATTTCTGTTGCAACTGGTCGAGATCGAGCAACACCTGTGGCCTTATGTCGTAGCCGTATGTCACCGGTGGTTTCGACATGAGGCTTTGTGTGCGCTGCGGCGGCGTCTTGAGCCTGCGCTCGAGCCGCGCTGAAGCCGAAAGCTACGATTCCGAGAACGAGCGATAGGCATAGCTTCTTCATTTCGAAATTCTCCTTTTCACTTGCGGCGCCCTTGCAGGCCGCCTGCGACTTTCGATGAATGTTGGGTGGCCGCGCCCGGCCTTCCGAATCACGGTGATGCAATGCCCTGCTTAGACGGAGGAGACGGGGAAACGCTTCGTCAAAATGTGGGCATTGCCCGGCGGTTAAAGAGATGCCACGCTGGAGCCCTCTAGCCCAGCCACCACTGGAGCCTTCCCGGGAATTTTCGCTATGGCTCGGACGTGGTGGCATTGGCCACCAGGAGCCATTTCCCGTCGTGTTTCTCATAAGCGGACATCCATGCCATCACGGTGTCCTCTTTCGACGTCGCGCCTCCGGCGTCCGTTTTCGTGTATGCGATCCTCACTCGAACGATCATCCAGCCCATTTTCCCGTCGGGCGATATTCGAATAACCGGAGGCTCCAGGTCGTCCCATGCCGAAAACTCGGCGCCGTGGAAATATTCGGTGAACTGCTTGCGAACATCCTCGCGCGACATCACCCGGATCGTGCCCTCGTGCACCGCGGTGAATTCCGGCCCCATCCCGGCGACGATGAAATCAACGTCGCGGTTGAAGTGCGCTCGCCGCGCCGCTTGATGGACCGCAAGCAGCTCCGCTTTTGCAGACGCAGACTCGTCCGCCTCGCGATTTGCGACAGGAGAATGCGCGGGCGCGCCGGAAAAACAAAACAGACCCGCAAGCAAAGCAGCGCCGAGAGAAAATATCTTCACGGGAAACCTCCTGATCGGTCGAGCGTGCACAGCCTACAGGCATTTGGACGAAAGATGCCCGGGCGCGTAAGCGGCGGTTTAAGCGATGCGATGGTAAGGGTTGCCTAAGAAAGCGGGCGGCGCCAAATCTGTTTGGATTGCACGATGCGGGTGCAGGCGATCCATTTGCCGTCGGGGAAACGCGCGGGTGCATCAAGTTTCCGGCGTCGTGCGTGAGTTGTGTCGGCGTGCCGCCGGCGCGAGGAATCGAGAAGAGCTGCAGCTTGTCGCCGGCAAGGCCGCTATAGATGATTGTTTTTCCGTCGGGCGTCCAGTCGAGGCCGTCGTACGTGGTGCCATGGTAGTCGAGCAGCTTTTCGCCATGCGTGCCATCGGCGTGGACGATCCACAGAGCGCGATTGCCGCCTTCGCGCTTGTCCTCGATCGCGATTTCCTTTCCATCAGGCGACCAGGCTGCCCACGAAGCGCTGTGAATTTCTGCTGGCAGCGGAAGCTGCGTCGTGTCGAGCACTTCCCCGGTGACCGGCTGAATGCCGAGCACCCAGAGCTTGTCGATTCCGGGCGTGCCGCCGCGCACCCAGGAATTGAATAGCAGTTTGCGACCATCGGGCGACCAAAACGCCGGGCCCGTTTCCCAGCCGAAATCCGTGAGCCGCATTTCCGGTGCGTGCGTATCATCGGCGAGGCGCAAATAAATATCGTCCGTGCTCTCGGCGCTCTCGTAATCGGGCACCGGAACTTTCGAACGATGAGAGTGGAACGCGATCCACTTCCCGTCGGGCGACCAGGCCGCGGGAAAATCCTCGTGATAGCCGCGTGACGATGGGAAAGCGAGCGGAGGTTCGGTTCGCGTCCGCATCCACAAGCACGTATCCCGCATCGAGATCGAGCGCCCAATCAGCCAGGCGCCAGCCGCCGTACGTGAATGAGATTTTCTTCCCGTCGGGACTCCACATGGGAACTTCGGCGCCGGCGATCACATCTTTCGAATCGCCTCCGCCTATAGGAACTGCGGCCACCGAATCGCGAATCGCATTGCTCGCCCAGTAGAGATTTCCATCGGCGATTGCAGGATCGTGGTCATCGACGCCCGGAGTTGAGACCACCGGCGTGCGCGCGCCGGTGCGTGAGATCCACCTTGTAAATTGCGAGCCAGCGATTCGCGTCGGGACTGGTGTCGCGCCGCATTGTCTGGCGCTCCTGCGCTGGCGAGCGCAATAAATGCGCTACGCCCGTCGGGCGATATCGCCATTGTGTTCCAGTTCGGAGCGGCATCGAGATCACTTGCAATCGTTTTCGTCCGTAGTTCGTGAACGGAGATGCGCACGAGAGAAGTCTCGCCCGAGGGCTGAAACAGCAAAACGTAGAGCATGTTGTTGTCAGGCGAAAACGCGGTTCCGGTAATCCGTCCAGTGACTCCAAAAGTTTTGAACGGACCGTGCGGGGAACCGACAAACATTTGCCGGTCTGGATTTCCGGAATGTAATAAGCGATCTCGTGGCCGTCGGCGGAGCAGCCGACCACTGAATCCGGGGGCAACGTGGAAAGCTGCAGGCTCTCTGCGCCAGGCCAGAAATATGCCACGTTCGCTTCCGCGCTGGCCAAGCCGCACTAGAATCTGTCGGTCCGCAGAATCCGGCGCGGAATATGCTGGTGAGCCCGTTGAGCAGAATGTCCGGGTTCTGTTCGCGGGTCTCGAGCGAATAGAGCGAGCATGGTAGGGCCGTGCGTAAGCAGCGCCCATTTCGCATCGCTCGAGACAGAAACCTGCACGCCGGGCCCTTCAAACCATTGGTTGCTGGGGACGCTGAGGACCAGCGTGTCCGACGCGGCGCGCGCCTGGGCCGCCGCAAATCGCAGCGCAAGCAGAACGAGAATCGCGGCGGCGCCAGCCAGCGCCATCCGACGCATCATGCGAGCCTCCGCACGCAAGTAGTTGGAAGGGGCAAAACCAGACGAAAATTGTACTCTGAAATATGCGGGGCTTTACAAGAACCACGGCCGGCGTTTCGATGATGGCGTGAGGCCATGGTTGGAACGACAGCACCGAAAAACCGGCCGTGTGATGCCCCGCGCTCGTTCCTCAGCCCAGAAAAGCGAGCGTCGGGGTGGTGAAGTTCGAGAGGTTCGGAAATATCGCCGGCAAATCGCTATCGGCAACGCCGAACCATTTCGCGAGTGTCGCGCCGTACTGATCCACTGACGTCGTAGGAATCCAGCGCCCGTTGCTTCCGGCGTCGTCCGGCCCGCCGAGCGCGAGCTGCGGAAACTGGCCGTACACATCGGTGCCGGCCACTGCGCCGCCCATCACCAGATGATTGCCGCCCCACGCGTGATCCGTTCCGCCGTTCGTGCCCGGCTGGAAGGTGCGGCTGAAATCGGACAGAGTGAATGTGGTTACTTGCGGCGCGATGCCCAGCTCGACTGTCGCATTGTAAAACGCGGACATCGCGGGATCGAGTTGCGAGTAGAGATTCATCTGGCTGTTCAGTTGATCGCTGTGCGTATCGAATCCGCCGAGCGAGCAGAAGAAAATCTGGCGTTGCAGGCCGAGCGACGAGCGCGCCTGCATGATCTGCGCCACTTGCTTCAGTTGGTTGCCGATATTCGTAGTTGGGAATTGTGTTTGCAGCGGCGAAAGCGATTGAAGCGCCGCGGAAAGAATCTTGCTCTGCTCGAGCGATTGGTTCATCACGGCGCTCGTGTCTTGCACCAGCGAAATGCCCGAATCCATGGTGAGAAGCTGTTGGAAGGAGACGAGCCGGGCGTTCGACGCTGCCGAAGTGCTGTAGCCGCGTAAGCCGGGCGTCGAGCCTGGGCTCAACGCATAGGGATTTGTCTGCTCGCCGGTGCAGAGAATCGCGCCGCCTGCCACGGAAGTGATGGGCGGAAACTGCGCGCCGGCATTCATGGACTGAAGTTTGTCCGCGGTGCGTCCGGCCCAGCCGGTGGTTCCGAAGCCGGTGAAATCGGCCGTCTGCCATTGGCCCTGCTGATCGGAATGCGAATAGAGATTTACCGGAAGCGTGGCGCCGCCGTGCTGGTACTGCGCGCGCGTGGTGGGCTGCGCGAGCGTGCCGACGTTTGCCACGACGGCGAGTTGGCCGCCGCCGAACAATCCTTGCAAACCGGGAAGCTGCGGATGCAGGCCGTAGGGGACGTTGCCCGTTTTCGCCACAATCGGGAGCAGCGTGTTCTGCGGCAGCGCGAGATTCGAGCGGATGCTGGCGTAATTCGCATAGCCCGCGGTGTCGTTGGGGATGATCATGTTGTTGCTGTCGTTGCCGCCAAAAAGAAAGACGCAGACGAGCGCGCGGTAACCGGTAGCGGCGGGCGCGGCGAGTGCGTGAATCAGGTTCAAGCGCCCGATGGCAGCCGTCATGCCGAATGAAGCGGCCGTGCAGCAGCTGATGCGCACGAAGTCCCTGCGCGTAAATTTGATCTTTGCCTCGCATTTTCATTCACCTTTCCCGCGCCGATGGGCGCTGCTGTGCTTCTCTGCTGCTTTCCTGGCTAGCGATCAGTGCTGCACCTGATATTGCGACGAAGTGCCAATCAAATAGATTGCCGTCTGCGCCTGCTGAAGAGCCTGGTTCGTTCCCGCCGGCACCGCTTGCATCGCGGTGAGGATGCTGCGTCTTCATGTCCGCGGTCATCGTGCCGTGAAGCATCAAGGTATTGAGCGAATCGAGCAGCGCGCCGGGATTGGAAGCCTGCGATGCGTAGCTGCCGAAGTTCACGGTGGTGGTGGAACCAAGCGAGCCGAAAACGAATGTGTTTACGAAATTCGCGCGATTCAGCGTGGTGGCTGTCGTCAGAATCTGAAATTCGGGTCCGTAGAGACTGGTTCCCGGAATCACGAAGTTCGGGGAAAAGAAATTAAACACGCTGCCTGGGAAGAGGGCGTTCTGGCCCATGCCACTGCCCTGACCGGAAAGATTCGCGCCGTCGCTGGCCGCGCCGAATGCGCGCAGCAGGCCGGTGATGTAAAGGATAGGCTCCTGCAGGTGGCCGTCGCCGGCATTTGCTGTGGTGGAATCGTCGCCGCGGCGCGCTTCGGGATCGAGCAGGATGGCGGTGATTACCGCTTTCATGTCGCCGCGCACGCTCGCGCCATTGTTTTTAAAAACTTCAGAGACGCGCTGGATGTAAGCGGGGCTTGGATTGCTGGTCACCAGATGCTGAATCAGTTCGCGCGAAACGAACGGCGGAAGATTTGGGTGATTGAAGATGTTGTCGATCGCGCCGTCGAGATCCTGCGCAGCTGATTGGCCGCCGGGCAATAAGCCGCCGGATGCGGCGTTCGTATACTGGAGCAACTGCTTGGAAGTTGTGTCGTGGTTGGAATCTGTTGCGACCATCGGGCCGGTCCAGTACGACGGGTTGTGTTTCTGCTGCGTCGCGCCCGGCATCGTGGGATACGTCCAACCGGTGTAGGCGAGAGCGAACTCCTGCACTTGAGCCTGGGTGTAGGTAGGAATTGGATTGCTGCTGGAATCGAGCTGCAGCGAACCGTCTTCATTCAGCAGCGCGGTGCCGACCGTGAAAAGCTGCATCAGCTCGCGCGCGTAATTTTCATTGGCGTGCTGGCCGGTGGCGGGCTTGTCGTTGTTCACCATGTCGAGGTAGTGGCCCATGGCCGGTGAGAGCGTCACGTCCTTCATGATCTGGCGGTAGTTGGTGAACGCGTCGTTCTCGAGAAGTCGAAGATAGTTGGTGAAAGCCGTGGGATCGGAGATCTTGTCGCCTGCGATCACGAAAATCTGGCTTAGCGCGAAGGCTACGCGCTGGCGCAATTGGTCCTGCGCTGTGAGTGTCTGCACGAAGAAGCGCTGTTGCAAAGGGCCCAGGCTCGTTTCAGTCATTGCGGGATCTGCATAGGGCGTGGCAGGCATCGCAAATTGATTCGTGAGGAACGCTTGCAGACCGCTTTGCTGCACCTGAGCGACCAGCGCGGGATTCGGACCGAAAGTCGTCTGCTCGAGGAAGCGATCGGCCACATTCGGCGATATCGCCTGCACCACTTGCGCCGTGAGAGTTCCGGATGTGGCCGAACCCGGATCGGGATTCGTAACCGTGAACTGCACGCTTGGAGTTTGCGAAGTAACGGAGCCGGTTGCAGTGAGCTTCGTGCTCGAAACGAATGTGGTGCTGAGCGTCGTGGAACCCATATTGACGACCGCGCCGCTCACAAAATTGCTTCCGTTCAAGGTGATGGTGAAATTGCCGGAATCAATCTGCGGCGGCGTGGCGGAGGAAAGCTGCGGAACAGGATTCAATAGGTTGTGACGGTGGAAGCAGTAAGACCTTTGTGGTTCGGGACTGCGGCTGCGATTGTGACTGTATTCGGAGAAGGGAGCGAGGAGGGCGCGGTGTAAGTTGCCGTCAAGGGTCCGGTGCTCGTGATTGTTCCCACCATCGTGTTTCCGTTTGCGATGTCATTCACAGTCCAGATGACGGTTGGGTTTGTTTCCTTTGCAACTGTGGCAGTAAAGGCTTGCGTGCCGTTGGCGCGGACCGAAGGGCCTGAAGGCGTAATAGCGACGCGATCGGTTCCCGTGGATGAGCTGCCGTTAAGACCGGCGCAACTCGCGGTAAATCCCGCTACGACGCAAACTAAAAGTGTCAGTCCCAGACGGCGCACGGCAGCCTCCCCAGTTCTCTTCGAAATTTCTTGCGGAAACCCTGTCAACCCCGAGCCCTCTAAAAAGTTTCGGCAATTCTGAACGCGACGTATGAATGTTTTCCAGGGCGGGATGGCAGGGTAGCAATGCAGAGATATGTATCAAACTGGCACAAAGGCCGGATTGCGTCGCCTGCTCGCGCGTACTAGAAATGAGTTTTGGACGTTCGCCGAAGAATCCGCGAAGATCTTCTGCTAAGGACTAGCAGCGCTGAGCATCAGCTTCGCTGCGCTCAGGATGACGACTAACTCAATACGAAAGCCGAGGTGGATGCTGCCAGGATCAGGCGTACTTGAAGAAACCGCGGCCGGATTTGCGTCCGAGCCAACCTGCGGCCACATATTTGCGAAGCAGCGGGCAAGCGCGATACTTCGGATCGCCGAATCCTTTATAGAGCACTTCGAGGATATCCACGCAGACATCGAGGCCGATGAAATCCGCCAGCTCGAGCGGCCCCATCGGATGATTCATTCCCATTTTCATCACGGCATCCACGGCTTCCGGCGTCGCCACGCCTTCCATCACGCAGAACGCGGCTTCGTTGATGAGCGGCATCAGGACGCGATTGGAGACGAAGCCCGGCGCGTCATTCACCGCGACTGGTTTCTTTTCCAGGTTTTCGCAGAGCGCCATCGTCATATCAAACGTCTCGTCACTGGTGGCCAGGCCGCGAATCACTTCGACAAGCTGCATCACCGGCACAGGATTCATGAAGTGCATACCGATGAAGCGCTCCGGGCGGCTCGTCTGCGCAGCAAGCTGCGTGATCGAAATGGACGAGGTGTTGCTGGCCAGGATGGCGCTGCGTTTGAGCGCGGCGTCGACGTCTTTCAACACGCGTAGCTTGAGGTCGAGCTGTTCGGGCACAGCTTCGACGACGAAATCCGCGTCTGCGAGCGCGGCCACATCCGTGACGGGCTTGATGCGCGCGATGACTAAGGGCTTTTCGTCTTCGGCCAGTTTTCCTTTTTTCACTTCGCGATCGAGATTCTTGGCAATGGCCTCAAGCCCGCGATCGAGAAAGCGCTTCTCGACATCGCGCAAAATCACGCGATAGCCGCGGCGCGCGAAGATGTGCGCTATGCCATTGCCCATGGTTCCGGCACCGAGCACCCCTACTGTTTTGATCGTTTCGATAGTCATAGCGGCGTTGATGATAAACGAAGAGAACCTGCGAAAGAAATGAAGTTCGGCCGCTTATTTGGCGCGAAGCAACTCGGAGATGCGAGCGAGATGATGATCGTCGTGCTCCGCCACGAAGTAGAGCAGGTCAGTGACGCGCATCGGAGTGTTCAGGCGCGGGTGGAGCGCGGTCCGGCGGAAATATTCGGGCGGCTGCGATTCCAGTCGCGCAACGAGCGCGAGGCGCGCCCGGCGGAATTCGCGTAGGATTTCTGCCTCCGGCCGGCTGTTGTGTTGTGCCTGATGCGTTTTCTGATTCAGCAGGTCTGCGGCGCGTAGTTTTTCCAGGCCGCGCTCGTAATCTTCGAAGCGACCCGCGAAAAGCTCATCGAGATCGAGCAGGTGGCCGATATTTTCCTGAATCGACCACTTGTCGCCGTCGCGCCGCGTAAGCAGAGCAGGCGGCACATCCCTGCACTCGCTCCTCGATCCGAGCGGGCGTGCCGCGCAGCCGCTCGATGATCTCCGGGTACAACTCGACAGGAAAGCTGAAATCGAATTTGCGCTCGAACCAAAGCGGCCGGGCCATGACGCGCTCCTCGTCTAACGCCGGTTCAGATGCGTCAAGGAAGTCTGAGGATTCGGCAATCGCGTTCATGTTCATTCCGGAGGAGTCTGTTCGATAATCTCGCGAATGATTTCCTTGGCGCGTATTTCTGAGGTGACGCTTCGACGCACACGTTGAAGTTCCCTTGCGTCTCGTTTACGACGCATCCGATGCCCACTTCACGCAAGCAGGCATTGATGCTCTGCGCCATGCTGCCGTCTGCGCCGGACCAAACCTGCGATGTGGCGTCTTCCGGGTTGAAATTCTCGAGCTGATCGTCGGGAACTTCTTCCGCTGGCTCGTCTTGATCGCCGGAGCGCGGAATGCA
The DNA here is from genome assembly GCA_963767205.1 of uncultured Acidobacteriota bacterium. Classification (GTDB taxonomy): domain Bacteria; phylum Acidobacteriota; class Terriglobia; order Acidiferrales; family UBA7541; genus Palsa-295. The sequence goes on along the minus strand of CAVYDF010000011.1, from coordinate 90,053 downwards.
TCCGCGGGAATCTCAGAGTCGTCTACCAGATTCCGAATGGCGAAGCGTCACGGTTGAGCAGCCGGCCCCAGAGATCGCGCTTTGGTGCGTTCGTGCGGAGCCAGTCCGAATTACGGTCAAGGACGACACCCGGCGACGGACGGATGTTCGAGTGACCCCCATCTAATTCGCGAATTGCGGTGAGCGCTGCCTCATGATCCTTTTTGCGGATCTGATTCGGCAAATGCGCCTGACGAAACGCGGGCATAAATTGCGATTCTGCAGAGCCGTTCTGCAGAATCTGGCCGCGTCGAGCTTGTCGCAGATCGCGCTCCGAACACGTCGATCCTGGCCAGCGCAAAGCGGCCGTACGCGTCGGAATCGTCGGGCAGATTGTCTGACGAGATCGACGCCGCAATCGGAGCACTTCGTGAAGCCGTCGCGATATTCGGATTTGCAGACGGGGCAGAACATCTATCGAGCCTCTCGCGCTTGCGATGAACGCGATGTCGACGGAGCGCGACGATGCGGCGAGCCATGCGACGAGCGATGCCAATTTTTCGTCCTGCGACCAGGGCGGGCCGAGCGGGCGGCCGAGATCGGAAATGCGCTGCGCTAGGTCCGCAGGTTTACGGCGAAGAGCGCGCGAAGCAGAATCGGTCAGTTCCCGCTCTCGAATCGCCACGGGCTTGAGTCCGCTGCGCGCGGCGGCATGCAGCAGCGCTTCGCGAAATAGCTCGCCGTCAGCACTGTGAATCAACGAGTGGGCGGCGAGAATTTTTGCGAAAGCTGGAAGCGGCCTTCCGGAAGAAAGGAGAAGGCCGAAACCCGTGAGCGAATATCCCTGATCGCGAAGTTCGGTTTTCAGCTCGCGCATTGCGCGATGGGCCAGCCTTCGCGCCTCCGATCGGACTCGCGCGACAAAAGCGCGGGCCTTCTGAGGCGGCAACTTTTCTGCTGTGTGGTACGGCTGGCGAAATTTGTAGGTGAACGTTTGGACGAGATTGACGCGGCGGCGCACCAGCACGGCGGGCGAGCCTTTGGCAATGGCGAGCGCGACCATGGCGGCCCATCCGGAGTGGACGCGAAAGCCGACCGCGGCGTGTTTCATGTTTTCTCGGTTTCTCATTCCTCTGTGATGTCCGAGGTTAGAAGCGCTCGACGGCAAGAGCTACGGCGTTGCCGCCGCCGAGGCAGAGAGCGGCGATGCCGCGTTTCAGGTTGCGGCGCTGCAATTCGTAGAGCAGCGTGACGAGGACGCGGGCGCCCGATGCGCCGATGGGATGGCCGAGCGCGACGGCGCCGCCATTCACGTTTACTTTTTCCGGATTGAGGCGAAGCTGGCGCGTGACGGCGATGGCTGCGACGGAGAAAGCTTCGTTGAGTTCGACGAGGTCGACGTCCTTGTCGCGATCCCAGCCGGTTTTTGCGAGGAGTTTTTCGACGGCTTCTACCGGCGCCATCATCACCCATTTCGGTTCGACGCCGCTTACGGCTTGCGCGATGATGCGCGCCATCGGAGCCTTGCCGAGGCGCGCGGCATTTTTTTCGCTGGTGACGACGACGGCGGCGGCGCCGTCATTCGTGCCGGGCGCGTTCCCTGCTGTGACGGTGCCGTCTTTTTTGAATGCGGGCTTGAGTTTTGCGAGCGCTTCGAGCGTGGTGTCTTCGCGCGGCGATTCGTCCGTCTTGATGATGATCGGATCGCCCTTTTTCTGCGGAATTTCGACTGGCACGATTTGCTCGCCGAAGAAGCACGACTTGATGGCGCGGACGGCTTTCTTGTGGCTCTCGTAGGCGAACTGATCCTGTTCCTGGCGCGAGATGTTGTACTTTTCGGCGACGAGTTCGCCGGTGACGCCCATGTGGAAATTTTCGTACACGTCCCAGAGGCCGTCGTTGATCATGGAATCGACGAGATCCTGATTGCCGAGGCGGAATCCGCTGCGCGCGCCTTTCAAAAGATACGGGCAATTCGACATGGACTCCATGCCGCCGGCGACGACGATTTCGGATTCGCCGAGAGTGACGCCTTGCGCCGCGAGCGCGACGGCTTTGAGGCCTGAGCCGCAAACTTTATTGATCGTCATGGCAGCGACGCGCGGATCGAGACCGCCGCGAAGCGCAGCCTGGCGCGCGGGATTTTGCCCGAGGCCGGCTTGCACCACGTTGCCCATGATGGCTTCGTCGACTTGCTTCGGGTCGATACCAGCGCGGCGTACGGATTCAGCGACGACTTTTGCGCCAAGTTCGGTGGCGGAGAGAGGCGAGAGTCCGCCCATGAATTTTCCGATGGGTGTGCGGACGGCGCTCAGTATGACGGGATTTTCCATGATGGCTTCTCCTTCGGCAGGATATCAAGTATAGGCGTGAGGTGCAGTGCGGTCAATTTGCGGGGGTCGCAGCTGCGGACGAACAGTGCCAGGATCGCTCCTCTGGCGATTCCCATGAGCGCTAAGGTGAAGAGCTTGGTGAAAGATGTGGCGAAATCTATTCTGGCAAAATAACCGGCGTCCTGTCCGATTCCGTTGCGTCTAACAACCCTCGGAGGTTTGGACATGCGCAACGCGCTAATTTTTGCCCTCTCAGTTTTTTCCGCAAGCATTTTCACACCGAGTCTCAATGCTCAGCAGACCGTGACTCTCAGCGCTCAGGACGGCGTAAAAGTTTTTGGCACCTATTATCCAGCGCCCAATGCCTCTGCTCCCATCATCCTCCTGTTCCATCAGGCCGGCTCAAATCGTTGGGAATACACTCCCATTGCCCCGGTGCTGAATTCTGCTAACTTCAGCGCCCTTGCAATTGACTCCCGCCACGGAGGCGATATGTGGGGCCATGAGAATGAGACTGTGGCGCATCTTGGCCACGAAGGAAATTACCTCGAATCTCTTGTCGATCTCGAAGCCGCTCTCGCTTGGGCGCGCAAGCAGAATCCTTCGCGCAAAGTTATCGTGTGGGGCAGCAGTTATTCCGCGTGTCTTCGTTTTCGTGCTCGCCGCAAAACACCCCGGCGAAATCGTGGGCCTGCTTTCCTTCTCGCCCGCCGAGTATTTTCAGAACAAGAGCTTGGTCCACGATGCCGCTACTAAAATCAACATCCCCGTTTTCATCACCTCAGCCAAGGACAACGAAGAAGAGGAATCGGCTCATTCCATTTTCGATGTGAACGCTGACCAAAAAAACAGCGTCTTGTTCGTCCCGAAGACTGCAGGTGTTCACGGCTCCTCGACGCTTCGCGAAGATCGCAATCCGCGGGGTGCCGCAGAGAATTGGTCTGCAGTGCTTGCCTTTCTCAAGCAATATTAGCCACTACAGATCGGGGAAACTGGAACACGATCGGAGGATAGGGCGATGCGCATCGCAAGCGTGGGCCATGTGCTCTTTGCGGCGACATGATCGCCCTTGGAGTCCTGGGCCTGATCAAAGGCGATTTCGCCGTGATATGGCAGCCGGTGCCCGAGGGTGTGCCCGCACGCGAGGTATTGATCTATCTCTGCGCCTTCATCTCGCTGGCATCGGGCATAGGCCTGCTCTGGCAGCGCACGGCCGCCCTCGCTGCCCGCGTGCTGATCGCTTATCTCCTGCTTTGGTTGCTGCTGTTGAGAGTGCCGGGCATCTTCCTCGCTTCCAATGTGGATCTTGGTGGGCAGCCGGCCAGGTTGCGGTGATGCTAGCGGCCGCTTGGGTGCTGTATGTCTGGTTCGCAACTGACTGGGACAAGGCGGCGCCTCGGTTTCGCCACCGGCGACAAAGGTCTGCGCATCGCGAGGGTGCTCTACGGCCTGGCGTTGATCCCCTTCGGCGTGGCGCATTTCATCTATCTCCAACATACCGCCGAGCTGGTGCCTGGCTGGCTGCCATGGCATGTGGGCTGGGCGTATTTCACCGGCGGCTGCCTACATCGCGGCGGGCGTGGCGATGACTCATTGGCGTGTTTGCACGGCTGGCAGCCACGCTCTCGGCGTTTCAGACGGGCATGTTCCTGCTGCTGGTGTGGGTGCCCGTCGTGGCGGCGGGCCCCAAAGACGCCTGCGAGTGGAGCGAGACCGTGTGCTCTGTGGCGCTGACGGCCGGCGCCTGGGTGGTGGCGGAGTCCTACCGCGGCATGCCCTGGCTCGCCGTGAACAAGCGCTAGCGCAGGGCGACGCAAAATGTGAGTGGCGGCACTCCTCGTACAATCGGGAGCTAGCCGCAGTCTGAGCGGCTAACTAATATCCGAAGTAGTCCTGATCGCCTTCTAGTGAACCCAGGTTCGAAATTCTCAATAGATCTTTGATTCGATCGCTTAAGCGGATCAGCTTCAAATCGCAATGGTTTTTCTTGGCATTCACCCATAGCCCGACGATTGAGCCCAGGCCCGAACTGTCGAGATAACTCACATTCGTAAGGTCCAGCACGACACGTTGATTTTCAGCGACGAGAGGCCGGACAGTACTCTGCAAAAGCGACGACGTGCCCGATACGATCCTGCCTGTGCAGCGAACCACTACTGCGTCGGGTTTCTTCTCCGTTTCCAGTTTTAACTCTTGAGCGGGAGCAGCGGATTCCGATGTCATGGGAAAGCCTCCTTGAAGCGAGGTGAAAATGAATAAACTTGGTGCGTCATACAGCGATACCGAAAATCTACAATTTAGTACGTCCGTTCTCAAATCAAGTAGCCGGAGAGAGTCAGGAACAGAGTGCCCGTCGAGCCGGTGGGGCTAAAGGCGGTCAAGCTGACAGAAGTGCCCGGGTCTGCGTACAAGCGAACCGCCTGCGTGGCTGTATACGTATCGAAGCCATTGGATGTCTGGGTGTATGCGAACGTCAACGGGACGAACAGCGTGACGCTCTTGCCTCCGCTCGTGTAGTTGACGAAGGCTTCGAGCTGGCTGCCCGCTGGTGTGACGTCCAGCTGAAGGCTCACCGTCTCGATGACCAGGGTTTGTCCGGCTGGGACCGTGATTATGTTGGGCAGGCCAAACCCGCCGCTCTCGGTCTCTCCAAAGGGAATGCTCGGTGCGAACTCGACCAGGCTCGGATTGGAGTTCTTCGCGGAAGTGGAATGCGGTTTCATCATCGCGCCGGCAATCGCAACACCTGCGAATAGCGCCGCCAAGGTCAAGTGTGTCTTGAATTTTTTCATTCTGCTTTCTCCTTTCGATTGAGGGTTTTGAGGATTATCCACTGTCATGACGACCGCAGTGACATGCGTCAGACTTCCATCGCGACTCTTCGCTCTGGTAATCAATGCGAAAAATCGAGGGAAACCGGCTCACGCAAGAGTAGTGAATCAAATCGCTGAAACGTTTCATTGGGTAGCAGAGTATCGAAAATCCCTACGATCGAGGGAGGGCCGACGCTACGCCAGCGGCGGGACCTAGGCTGGTTTTGCTTCCACCACATGGATCATTGTTGAGGTCGGCGTGATGGACTTCAGTTCGAAGCCGGAAGCTTTTAGCAGTGAGCGGAACTGGGCTTCGGTGCGTTCTTGGCCGCCCGGGAACGTGAGCATGACCATGTCCATATCTTTGGACGGGCACGATGTGTTGCCGGCGGGAACCACGCAATCGGCGATGAGTAGTTTGCCGTTTCCGGGAATCACTTTGCGGCAATGGCCGAGGATCCGGGTGCACTGTTCGTCGGTCCAATCGTGAATGATGTGGCGGAAGAGGTAGGCGTCCGCGCCGGCGGGGATGCTCTCGAAAAAGCTGCCTTCGATGACGGTGCAGCGATCGGCTAGGCCCGCGGCTTTCAACTTCTCCTTCGCGCGCTCCCCGACGTGACCGAGGTCGTACAAGATCCCTTTCATATTGGGATAGCGTGCAAGTATGGCGGAGAGTAGCGAGCCATTGCCTCCGCCAATATCGGCCAGGACATTTATGCCGGTGAAATCGTAGGCGTCCAACATGGCTGTGGTTTCATGGCAATTGAAGGAGGTCATGCCGGCGTCGAAGACGGGACCCATTTCCGGGTGCGCCTGAATGTAGTCGAAGATGAGCGCGCCGAAAACCTTGTTGAAGCCAGGCTCGCCCGTTTGAATAGAGTGAGGCAATCCATTCCAACCAGCAAAGATGTGGTGGAACATTTGCGCGCCTGCGCGGAAGGAATTCGGAGCGTCGGTGCGCAAGGCGGCCGAAAGCGGAGTGTGGTCGAAATGGCGATTGTCGGTTTCGCGAAAAAGGCCGTGGCTGGCCAGGAAGCGGAGAATTCGATACAGCGACGGCTCGTGAGTTTTGCTTGCCTTAGCGAGGTGTTCGATGGGCTGCGGCTGGCCACTTTGGACCAGATCGGCAACGCCGAGTTCGGCAATGGCGCAGACCGCGCGGCTAAGGGCGGCTCCGTTTAGGATGCGATTGAGCTGTTCCGTTTCTTGCTGGGCCATGATTTCCACCTCGAATGCAGCGGGACGCTATCACGCGCTGAGATTGAATCGCAAGAGTTAGCTTCGTGACGAAGACCAAGTCAGTGTGATGATTTTAGAGTCGTCAGCGGACTAGCGCTTCTTGGTGCTGCCGAGGAGCGAACCGAGTACGCCGCGCACGATTTGGCGGCCGACCGAACTGCCAATCGTCCGCGCCGCGCTTTTGGCCATCGCTTCGACAAGATTGTCGCCACGGCGGCCGCCCATGCTGAGTCCGGGAATGCGGTCATACCAAGATGGCTGCTGCACGGTTCCGGGAGCACCTACGTTTGGAGCGGGTCCTGCCGACTGACCAGCGGCGCGCGCTTTGAGAATTTCGAAGGCGGATTCGCGATCCACCGCATTTTCGTAAACGCCGGCTACTACAGAGGATTGGATCAATTGGCGGCGCTGTTCGGGTGTGATGGGGCCGATCTGGCTGTGAGGAGGATAGACCTGCGCTCGCTGAACAATTCCAGGTGTTCCCTTCTCGTCGAGAAAAGAAATCAGCGCTTCACCAACGGCTAACTCCGTGATCGCGGTTTGGACGTTCAGCTTTGGATTGGTGCGAAACGTATCGGCAGCGGCGCGGACGGCTTTTTGATCGGCGGGCGTGAAAGCGCGCAGAGCGTGTTGGACGCGATTTCCTAACTGGCCGAGGACGGTGTCAGGAACGTCGAGCGAATTCTGCGTGACGAAATAGACGCCGACGCCTTTCGAGCGAATCAGGCGGACGAGTTGAACGACTTTGTCCTCGATGACCTTGGGCAAATCGGCGAAGAGTAAATGAGCTTCGTCGAAAAAGAAAACCAGCTTGGGCTTTTCCGGGTCGCCCGCTTCCGGCAGATGCTCGAACAAACTGGTGAGCATCCACAACAGGAACGTGGCATAGAGTTTGGGCGACTGATAGAGCTTATCAGCGGCGAGGATGTTGACGATTCCGTGGCCGTTCGAATCGGTCTGCATCCAATCGTCGAGATTAAGAGCGGGCTCGCCAAAGAATTTTTCGCCGCCCTGCTGCTGAATGGCCATGAGGCCGCGTTGGATGGCGCCGATGCTGGCGGCGGAGATGTTTCCGTACTGCGTCTGAAAATCTTTGGCGTGATCGCCGACGTATTGCAGCATGGCCTGCAAATCTTTCAGATCGAGAAGAAGCAAGCCGTTGTCGTCGGCGATTTTGAAGACAAGGGCGAGGACGCTTTCCTGGATATCGTTTAGATTGAGCAGGCGAGCGAGCAGGAGCGGGCCCATTTCGGAAATTGTGGCTCGAATGGGATGGCCCTGTTCGCCGAAAACATCCCAGAATGTGACCGGGCAGGCTTCGAAGGAAAACTCCGAGAGCTTCAGGGATTTGGCGCGCTCGGTGATTTTGGGATTATCTTTTCCCGGTTGGCTGATTCCGGATAGATCGCCTTTGATGTCCGCGGCGAATACTGGAACGCCGATGCGGCTGAAGGCTTCGGCCATCACCTGGAGCGTTACGGTTTTACCTGTGCCGGTGGCGCCGGCGACCAAGCCGTGGCGGTTGGCCATTTGAGGCAAAAGATAGATTGGGTCGCTGGCTCGGGCGATTGCTAGTGGCTCGACCATTTAGGCTCCGTGGTGATTGCAGCGCGGCCACTTTTTGGCCGTTCAAGAACAAACGCGCTGCAGTTGCGTAAGTTGTGCTGGACGATTCTAATGTCTACGGGCGATTGTTTCCAAGCGGCATGCGAGCTTGATATAAATCGGGCGGGAGCAAGCGATGATGAATGAACAACGGGCGAATGACGAAAAGACGAAAGAGCAACGCGCAAAGGCGAGTTGGACCATGGACCGCGAGGATTTTTTGCATCACTTCGAGCAGGTGCGCGAACGGACGATGCGGGTGGTGAGCGCGGTCCCGGAGGACAAAGTGGAGTGGACCTGCCGGCCCGGCAAGTGGTCGTTTGGGGATCTGGCGCGGCATATCGCTGCGACGGAGCGGTATGTTTTTGCAGAGTGCGCTTTCGGGCGGCCGAGCCGGTACAAAGGTTGCGGGCGCGAGCTGGGTGAAGGGCGCGATAGGGTGATTGCGTTCATGGAGCGGATGCACGCAGAGTCGATGGAAATTTTTCGCGCGATGACGGATGAGGATTGGGTGAAGAAAGGCACGTCGCCCGAAGGCAAGCCCGTGACGGCGTGGAGAATGTTGCGCGCGATGCTCGAGCATGAGGCGCATCATCGCGGGCAGATGTATGTGTACCTGGGGATTCTGGGCGTGCCGACGCATCCGCTGTACACGCTGAACGAGCCGCAGTTGCGAAGTCTGTCGGTCTGAAGTGAGAGCGAACTCCCAATGTAAACGAAACACAAACGGCATCGGCCGAAAGGCCAGCGGCACAAAACTTAAAGGTCGACGACGCTAGTTTTGCTGCGTTTGTTTCTTGGAAGTTCCGTTCCCAGCTTCGCCCAGCTGCGCAAGTTGGTCGTCTAGCCGCTTTTCCGCGTTCGCTGCTAGCTTTTGAGCGATCGGCATAGCTGCCTGCATGGCTTCCGTCATTATCGAAGGGAGTTCCCGAAGAACCTTTTGGCCTGTGGGCGTGCCATAAAAGGCTACGAGACCGTCGATATCGCCCTTGGTAAAGTGCTTCTGATAGATGGGAATCATGACGTTGATCATTTCATCGATGGGAAGATTACTGAATATATCGGTCTCCATTTTGATCGCGCGATCTTCTTTCTCTGGAGTCATGCCCGGCTCTTTCTCAAGGCGCTCCTTCAATCTCTGGCGGACTTGTTTCGACATGGCGTCCATCAGGTTTTTCATCATGTCGCGCGAATGCATGATGTCGAGGTACTTTTCGATGTCTTCCTTCGAGGCGGGAACATCGGCGGGATTCTGCTGGGCAAAACTGGCAGAGCTCAGAAGAAGGCAAGTAATAAGCAATAGGGCTGAGCGCTTCATCGGTTTCCTCCCGCGAACGACGCAGAATAGCGCACCGCGGTAGCGTTATACCATAGAACCGTAAACGTAAAGTTACGAGCACGTCACTAGCAGCAGAAGCTTCGGCGGTCTGCTAGTGGGCCGATGCATGTTTCGCCTTATTTTCGCCGCTGCGAAATCTGCTAAGATTAGGATCATCAGACATCGAGGCGACGAGGGAGATTGCGCTGAGGGAGCTTATGAAAAGCGGTAGGGCGGAGAAGGCCCGGCTGGAGGGCCGCGCTGCGAATGCTTTTGTGTTGAATGAGGAACAGCGCGCGGCTGTGGAACATGGCGAGGGGCCGCTGCTCGTGATTGCGGGCGCCGGTACGGGCAAGACGCGCGTGATCACGGAGCGGATTCGCAACCTGCTCGAAGCCGACGCCGAGCTTGCCGGCGAGAATATTCTCGGGCTGACGTTTACGGACAAGGCCGCGGGCGAGATGAAGCACCGCGTAACGAAATCCGTGGGCGAGCGGGCGGATGGAGTGTGGCTGGGCACGTTTCACGGATTCTGCCTGGAGAAAATTCTGTGCGCGGCAGATTCGAAGGTGCGGGCGATTGACGATGTGGACCACTGGATTTTGTTGCGCCGGAATATCGGCGAGCTGCAGCTCGATCAATTCAGAAGGCTGGCCGAGCCGGGCGAATTTTTGAGCGACTTCGTGGCTTTTTTCTCGCGCTGCCAGGACGAGCTGGTCAGCTGCGAGGATTATCAGCGCTACGTAGACGGCCTGCGCCGGAGCTACGAAGGGCGCAAGAAACAGCTCGAGCCGGATGCGCAGCGGCTCGAGGAAGACGAACTAGCGCGGCAAGAAGAGCTGGCGCGCGCATATCGCGTGAGCGAACGGCTGTTGCGCGAGAACAATCTGATCACGTTTGGCGCGCAACTGATGCAGGCCGTGGAGCTGTTGCGCTCCGATGCTGCGCTGCTCGATCAACTGCGCGAGCAATATCGCTACATTCTGGTGGACGAATTTCAGGACACGAATATCGCGCAGCTGGAGCTTCTGTATTTGCTTGCGGGCGATCGCGTAAATATTGTCGCGGTGGGAGATGACGACCAGGCGATCTACCGGTTTCGCGGCGCGTCGTTCGGCAGCTTCACGATTTTTCTGAAACGATTCTGCGGCGTGAACGACACGAAGCTGGCAGCAGGCAGGAACAAGCATCTTATTTCGCTGACGCAGAACTACCGTTCGACTCAACGAATTCTTCGCGTAGCGGGCGAAGTGATTTCCGCCAATGAGAAATCTCCGCTGCTGCCCCCCAAAAGGCTGAAAACAGACAACCCCGATGGCGAAAAAATCCGTGTGGCCGAATTTGGCGCGGCGGAGGAAGAAGCGCACTGGGTTGCGTCAGAAATCGAGCGCCTGCATGGGCCGGGAAATCCATGGCGCAATTTTGCTGTGCTATACCGCAAGCACACGCATCGCGACAAATTGCTCGAGGCGCTGCAACGGCGCGGAATTCCGTTCGTCATCAAGAGATTCTCGATACTTTCAAGCACGATTGTGCGCGATCTGCTGGCGTACCTGCGGCTGATCGCGATCCCTTCGGACAACGTAGCGTGCGCGCGGGTGCTGGCAGCGCCTTACTGGGGTCTTGAGCCGCGCGATCTGGTCCGGCTGGCGGAACGCGCGGAGAAAAATCATCGCCGGCCGCTTTCCGAGGAACTGGATGCGGTGCAAGGCGAGCTGCCGTTTGCGCGTGTGGGCACACGTTTGCCGGAACTGGTGAGTATGCTGAAGCGCCTGCGGCAGACGGCGCGCCGCGTGACGACGAGCGAACTGCTCGACGATTTGATTCGCAGCCTTGAAGTGGCGCCTCTGCCATCAGACGCGGACCATTTTTATCTGGAGCGCCTCGCGGAATTCGTGAAGGCATGGGAGCAGAGGAGCGAAGGCACAAAGCTGCGCGACTTCATCGAGTACCTCGATTTCTTCGGGCAGGCCAACGGCGATATTTGCCTCGACGACGAGCCGTCGAACGATGCAGTACAGCTGATGACAGTGCATTCGGCCAAGGGACTCGAATTTCCGCATGTTTTCATCCTGCACCTGAACAAGCGCGACTTCCCTTCCGGCACTCGACCCGTCATGTTTGAATTTCCGGCCGAGTTGATGAAGGAAGAAAAGCCGGAAGGCGATTTTCAGATTCAGGAAGAACGGCGGCTCTTTTACGTGGCACTCACGCGCGCACGACAGCGGCTCACGCTTTCGACGATCATCAACAAACACAAGAAACCCTCGCTATTTCTCGACGACTTTCTGATGAATCCTCAGATTCAGAAATTCGACGCGGTACAATCGTCGCCAAAGGTGCTGCTGCCACCAGAACAAGAAGTAGCAGCGCCCGCTCCAGATTTGAGTGCTTCCCTTCCCTTGTTTGCCGGGCTCAGCATTATCGAGCCGCGAGCCTACTCGCGCGTGGCGTTGTGGGCGAAGGCATATCACCCGGCATTGGCGGAGCCGCTGCAATTGAGCGCGTCGGCAATCGAGTGCTACCAGAAATGTCCGATGCAATATTTGCTCGAACGGGCGTGGCGGATTCGCGGAGGGCCGAGCGCGGCGATGACGTTTGGCAACGCGATGCACACCACGATCAAGGAATTTGTTTCCGATTTGCGGAAGAAGCGAAAGGTTTCGCTCGATGACCTGGTCGCGGTGTACGAACGCGAATGGTCGTCGGCAGGATATTCCGACGATTATCACGAAGAGGAATATCGCAAAGAAGGCAGAAAGGAACTCGAGAATTTCTGGCACACGTATTCGGCGAATCCGCCGGAGGTTATGTTTCAGGAGAAGGGGTTCGAACTGGCGTGCGCGCATGACGTGATCGTAAAAGGGCGCATCGACCAGGTGAATTATGTCGGACCCGAGCAACACGACGTAGAGATCGTCGATTACAAGACAGGAAAGCCGAAGGATTCGAAGAAGGCCGATACCAGCTTGCAACTGAGCGTGTACGCGATTGCGGCCGAGGAAGTGCTGGAACTGAAGCCGGCGCGCCTCGTTTTTTACAATCTCACGACGAATGAAGCAGTGGCCACGACGAGAGATGCGAAGGCGCTCGCGAAGACGAAGCAGACTATAGCTGAAGTGGCCGACAGGATTCGCGCGCAGGATTTCGCCGCGAGACCCGGTTTCCATTGCAAGTATTGCGACTTCAAACCGCTATGCCCCGCGCACGAGCAGTTGATTTCAATTCGACCCGCGGAACACTGAATGTTGACCAGCAGCTGCACCAAATAAAAACGGGGCGCCTTGTGAGCGCCCCGTTTTAGGATTGGTTCCGCGCATAACTGCTACTGGAACTTTCTCCCCGCGAGTTCCTCGCGTCTTCGTTTCCGAATCGCGCTGTTCCCGCCTCGTTCATCTATACGGGCGTGACGGAATGAAGTCAAGCAGAAAAACTTTTCAGGCGATTGCAATCGTGGAACATTCTGCAGCGGCCAATGACGGACATCTCGCACGTGACAGTGCGTGCCGACAAAAATTTACTGGCTCGGTTTGTTGACCGCACTCGAATAGTAGCCTTCGCGCGCGGAGACATCGAGATCGGGCCGGCGAACGCGCACTTCGATGGTGTGATAGTCCTTCGTGCGATCAGCTTCTTCCGGAGTGAACGCAAGAATGTATTGATTGCGAGCCTGCTCGGTGACTCTTGAATAGAGGCGCTCGAGATCAGGGGCGCTGCCGGCAAAGAATGCGTCTCCACCCGTGTCTTGCGCATATTTTTCCAGGCGAGCGGTCTCATGCTGCAGCAGCGCATGACCGACGGAAATTGAGTACACGGAAACATCGGCGGTGAGCAGAAGCTGAATCGTCTGATTGAAGCTATGCTCGTTGCGGCGGGAATTATTTCCGTCAGAAATCAGGAAAACAGTTTTGCGGCGGTCGCGTCCACGGCCTTTGAGCATTTCAGCAGCGGCATAAACGGCATCATCGAGGCATTTAGATTGCGGCGGAAGCTTGGCGCCGAGCGGCGTAGGCGCACCATTTTCAAGCGAGTGCCCGTTGGCGGTGGGTCCGGCGGTCATCGGGCCTCCGTCAAATCCGGCACCGGGAAAATGCGATCCCAGATCGAGGCGTTTGAGCGTGCTAAAGAGCTGGTCGTTGTTGAATGAGAAATCCGAGACGGTTTTCGGAAACTGATCGTAAGTTACAACGGCCACTTCGTCGCCGGGCCCAAATCCGGCAGCGATGGCGATCAGGCTCTTCTGAACCTGGGCCGATTGTTTCTGCGACAGATTGTTGTCAATCACGACGACGGAAGAAAGCGGATACGGATCGGAAGTAAATCGTATAATCTTCTGCTCGATGCCGTCCTGCAGGACCCGGAATTCATCTCCGCGCAGATCGCCAATGAGCTGGCCATCGCGATTTTTTACGGTGACGGGCACAATGACGATTTCGGTATGGGTTCGGAAGTAGACGCGCGCGTCGCTATCGCCCGATTTTCCATGCTGCGAAGCGGTAGCCGCTGGATTCTGAGCGCGCTGCCCGGGCTGCTGGTTTTGCGGAGCCTCGCTCGGCGGAACAGTAGGCGATGAGGCGGGCGGCTGCAGAGATGGCGGCGGTGGCGCTTGCTGCTGGCCTCCCTGCTGTTGGGATTGCGCCCGAGCGGGAATGGCCAGGGCGAGCAGAATGCCGAGGAACAGTGCGATTCGACTCAGCTGAAAATTTCGCGTCATCTGAATGTCTCTCTTATCGCCTATGGACGACGCCCGGCAATCTTTGGTTTCATCTGCTGCGACAATTCGGGCCAAACATCCGGCGGCGCGTACCGTGCATCGTATCAGTCTGAATCGACCAACTGAATTAGTTCTCAGGGAGAGTATACAATGCGTCTGACCACGTTCGCGGCGAGTATTGTCACTGCCGGGCTCACCTTCGGTCTCACGCTCGGCGGCACGGGATTTCCGGCCGCGAGCGCCGCCGCGCAAGCCATCGGGAACGCCCAGAACCCGAGCAATCAACCGGCGCAGCAAGGTCAACAAGGGCAGCAGAAACAAAATCCGGAATCGCAGCAGCCGCTGCGGGTGCAGGTAAACCTCGTCAACGTCTTCGCCACGGTACGCGACAAGCACAAAGGCATCATCTCGAATCTGAAAGAGTCCGATTTCAAAATTCTCGAGGATGGAGTCGAGCAGAAAGTCGCCTATTTCTCGAAGGATGTGGACCTGCCGATTACGCTGGGACTGCTAATCGATACGAGCGGAAGCATGGATCGCGTGCTGCCGGCCGAGCAGGATGCAGCGTCGCGATTCTTGCGCCAGGTGATGCGGCCCAAAGATTTGACGATGGTGATCAACTTCGACCTCGACGCCAATTTGATCGCCGATTTCACGCAGGATGTGTCGGTACTCGAACGCGCGATCCGCAGCACCGTGATGAATGCTCCCGCGGCCGGAATTGGCGGAACAGCCGGCACGATCCCGAATAGCGGAGGCGGCACGGTTCTCTACGATGCGATTTACCTGGCCTGCCACGACGAACTTTCGACAGAAGCGGGGCGCAAAGCGGTGATTGTTCTGACCGATGCGGTGGATGAAGGCAGCCGGCTTCGAGTGCAAGACGCGGTTGAGGCGGCGCAACGCGCCGACGCCGTGATTCACGTGCTGCTTATTTCGGATCCCGGCGTATACGGCTTCGGCGGCGGATTCGGCAATCCCGGGCCGAGCGTTGCGAAGAAGATGGCGGACGATACGGGCGGCCGCGTGATCGACGTGCACAATTCGAAATCGCTCGAAAAAGCGTTCGACGAAATTTCCGAAGAGCTTCGCTCGCAGTACGTGCTCGGCTACTACCCCACCAACACGAAACGCGACGGCACTTTCCGCAAGATTCAAGTGGAAGTGAACGAGCCGGACACCAAAGTGCTCGCTCGAAAGGGATACTACGCGCCGGGGCGTTCGCGCGATCAATAGTTAACGCGATCTCGCTCAGAGCACTATTTGGATGCGGGAGTCGAAGGCGATTGCGCGGTTGCGTAATAGCCTTTGCGGGTGCGCACCGTTAGATTCTTCCGGTCTGTTTCAACGTTGATTTTGCGGTACTGGCCATTGGCCAGCGGAGTGGTGGGCGAGTAGGCGATGAAGTATTGGCTGCGCAACTCGGCGCCGATATCCACGAACGATTGCTCGAGATCATCAACGCGGTACGGAAAGAACACGCGGCCTCCGCTTTGCTCGGCGAATTGCTGAAGAACCTTGTCGCCGCCTTCCACGTGTATTTTTCTCGGTGAGTCCTTGTCCGAAATCGAAAGCCAGTCGGTATTCGTGCTGATGGCGTAGATGGATGCTTCGGCGCGAATCGCCGCTTCGATCGCTTCGCTCAAGGCGCGGTCGCTTAGGTTGTCGTCGCCGTCGCTGATCACCACGAGCACGCGCCGGACTTCCGGATTCCCCGTTTGCGGAAGCGGCGGGTTCGACAATTTCTCCGTGGCCTTGTAAATCGCGTCATTCAGCGCCGTTCCGCCGCCGGCGCGCTGCCTGCGAATGGCTTTCGTCAGAAGGGCCAAATCACCGGTGTAGTCCTGAATCACTTCAGGCTCGTTGTCGAAGGTCATCAGGAACGCCATGTCTTTATTGCGGCGGATCACGCTGTTCAGAAAATCAATTGCCGCGTCCTGTTCGAATTCCAGGCGCGGGCGGATGCTATTCGAAGTATCGAGAAGCAATCCGATGCGAAGCGGAAGATCGGTCTCGCGGCCGAAGAATCGGATTTCCTGCGGCGTGCCATTTTCGAAAACTTTGAAATCGGATTGGTCGAGCGTGGTGACGAAATTGTGGCGGCGGTCGGTTACCGTGGCGACGAGATGGACGAGGCCGGAGGTCACCTGAATGGGAGGCGCCTGTTTCTGACTCTGAAGCGGAATGCCCTGTGGCGAATCGTTCTGAGCGGGGGCTGGGGCACTCGCTGGAGGCTGCGGAGAGGGCGGCGCCGGTTGTTGAGCTGAGGTGCGAGGCGCGATCATCGCAAGAGCAATCACAGACAGAAGAATCAGCGACCGATTTGGCCGTAGTGTTTTCACGTGGAGAATTATAGGAACTCCTTCAGCGCAGCGTCAATCGGAGCGGGATCCACTTTCATCGCTTGGCCCAGAGATTTCAGGTACGCGACAAGCTCCGGCGCAATGGGCGCGCGAAATTGCATTCGCTGGCCTGTGCGCGGGTGGGCAAAAGCGATCCGCGCCGCGTGCAGAAAATTTCTGCCGAGCGGCGGAAGTTGAGTGGCGCCAATTCGTTCCTGGCGCGGCGCGCCGTAAAGAGTGTCACCGACAACCGGAGCACCGAGCGCCGAAAAATGAACGCGAATCTGATGCGTGCGCCCGGTATGGAGATCCGCTTCGATCAGCGTAAAGCCAACAAGGTGCAAGCGAGCTTTCCAATCGGTGCGCGCTTCGCGGCCTTCGCGTCTTCGCGCCGTCATGCGCGCCCGGCGGTGAAGATCGCGCGCGACGGGCAAGTCCACGGTGCCTTTTTCGCCTTTCAGTTTCCCGTGCAGCAGCGCCACATACGTTTTCTCGACGAGGCGCGACTGAAAATCTTTTACGAGCTTGCGATGGGCTGCATCATTTCGCGCGATCACGATCGCGCCCGAGGTTTCCTTATCGAGGCGGTGAACGATTCCGGAACGCAGCGGCCCGCCGATCGTCGAAAGCCCGCTGACGCCGCCAAACCGATGTAGCAGCGCCGCAACCAAAGTGCCGGTATCGGCGCCCGCGCCTGGATGAACGATGATTCCTGCCGGCTTATTGATGACGGCGATGTCGTCATCTTCGTAGATCAAATCCAGCGGAATATTTTCAGCCTCGACGCCTGCGGGAAGCGTGGGCGGAATATCAATCACAACCGTCGCGCCCTCCTCCACCTTGTGCGAGGGCTTCATCGCGGCGCCGTCAACGAGCACGCGTCCTTCGTCCATAAGTTCTTGGATGCGGGTGCGGCTGATCTCGGCGAGTTCCAGTGCGAGAAAACGATCGAGGCGCGCGCCGGCCTGCTCGGCCGGGACGACAAGCTCGATTCGCTCGGACATCGAGCTCTCAGCTGGTTGTTGGTCAGTCATGCGAGGTGATAGGCCGCACCGCAAGCGCGAACAGGTCCAACATTTCAGCACGCACTCTACTGCCCGGCCGCAGTGGGAGCAACCGTAGACATGGGCGCCATCGGAGCGGAGCCGCGCAACCCGCGCCACCAGAGGAATGCACCGGTTATGATCAGCGCGACGCTCGTGAGCTGCATCAGAGAGACGCTATCGTGAAACATCAGCGTGCGGCCCGGGTCACCGCGGAAAAATTCGATGGTGCCGCGTTCGAAGCCATAGAGAAGAAAATAGGTGCCGACGAGTTGTCCGGTAAATCGCTGGCGCCGCGCCAGCCACACGATGATCAGAAAATTCAAAAATTCCGCCCCGGATTCGTAGAGCTGAGTGGGATGAAGAGGAGTATGGAGCGGCGTGCCGGCGATCTGTTCGGCCAATTCGTTCTTAAACGTGATCGCCCAGGGCACCGACGTAGGCTTGCCATAGCAGCAGCCAGCCAGAAGGCAGCCCAGCCGCCCAATCGAATGGCCCAGCGGCACGGCGAACGCGAACGTGTCGAGCAGCGGCAGGATCGGAATCTTTTTCGCGTAGGTATAAATGATGATCGTGGCCATCGCGCCCACCACGCCGCCATAGAACGTGCCGCCCGATTGAATCACCGTCATGCTGAAAATTTCGCGCGGATTGGCTCGGTAATAATCCCATGCAGAGAGCACGAGCCAGATTTTCGCCATGATGAGCGCGACCAGCACCATGTAAATGCCGATATTCCACACATCATCGGGATTGAGCCCGTGCTTTGCTGCTTCGCGGCGCGCGTACCAAAGACCGAGCAACACGCCGCCCGCGACTAGCACGCCGTACGAGTAAACCGGCATCGAACCGATATGGAAGAGGATTGGCAGCATCAGGAAGCTCGCTCTTGAGTAGGATGCCGCCAGTCGCGAAAAAGTTCGAGCACCACAAGACCTGCGCCAATGACGATCGCCGAGTCAGCCACGTTGAAGGTGTACCAGTGATAATTGCCGATGTGAAAGTCGATGAAATCGGTGACGCTATGGCGCAATGCGCGATCGAGCACGTTGCCTGCAGCTCCGCCGAGAATCAGCGCGAGGCCAGTCTGACCAAGCCGCCCGCCGGCGCGTCCTGTGGCGAGAAGCCAGAGCAGCAACGCGATCACAGCCGTAGAAAAAACGATAAGGACAGTCGCGAGCCACGGTGAAGTGGAATCAGCGAGCAGTCCGAATGCGACACCGGGATTGCTGGTGTGCACCAGATTGATGAGCCCCGGAATTACGACGCGCAGTGAACCGGCCTGCGTGAATTTCTGCACCGCGAACTTCGATGCCTGGTCCGCAACCAGCACGATAAGCGCGAGAAACGCGAGGCCATACCAGCCCGAGCGCGCTGAATCGTTCGACATTAAGATCCTGCAGCTCCCTGCCGCGCTCTGATTTTCAATTTCGTTGAGCGCAGCCACGCAGCGTTCGCAGATTCTCGGATCGTCAGCGTATTCACCGACGTGCGTTGAATAGTTCCAGCAGCGTTCGCACTTCGAGCCCAGCGCGCGCTCCACGCGAATCATCAGGCCTTCGAGGCCGGAAGCCGTGGCACCGCCATTGACGCTTCCTTCGTCGGCCACTTCCACTTGCGAGACGATGAAGAATCCGGGAAGGCTCGACGCATGTTTTCTGAGCAGCGCGGCGAGATCACTCTTCGCGATCAGAGTGACGCGGGCTTCAAGACCGCTCGAAATCAGCTTTCCCGCCCGCGCCGGCTCGAGCGCCTTCAGCACTTCTTCGCGAACGGCAAGTATGCGATCCCAATCGGCGCTGCGTTTCTCGTCAAGCGCGCCAGTCAATTCCTGCGCAGCAGGAAACAGGCTCATGTGCACGCTTTCGGGTGCGTTCGCGCTTTTCGGCAGATGCTTCCAAACCTCCTCAGCAGTGAAAACTAGCGTGGGCGCAATCAAATGCAGCAAAGCGCTGGCGATGCGATAGATGGCGGTTTGCGCGGAGCGGCGTCCGCGATTATTCGGCGCGAATGTGTAGAGGCGGTCCTTCAAAACATCGAAATAAAGCGCGCTCAAATCCACGGTGCAAAAATCGTGCAGGCGGTGATAGACGCGGTGGAATTCGAACGCGTCATACCATTCGCGGCATTCGCGAACGAGCTCGCCCGTGCGCCGAAGCATCCAGGCGTCCATCTCCCACAAATCCGCATCCGCCACCAAGTCCTTCGACGGATCGAAATCAAACAAATTCGAAAGCGCGAAGCGAAACGTGTTGCGGATCTTGCGATAGGCCTCGGAAAGCTGCGTCATCATCGCGACCGACATACGCATATCCGCAGCGGAATCCTGCGAGACCACCCAGATGCGCAGCAAATCCGCGCCCCACTTCTCGGAAATTTCGGTGGGGTAGATCGCGTTGCCGAGCGACTTCGACATCGGCCGGCCTTTTTCGTCGAGCGCCCATCCGTACGTCATCACTTCTCGGTAAGGCGCGCGTTCGCGAATGCCGACCGCAATCAACAGCGAACTTTGAAACCAACCTCGGAATTGGTCCGGACCTTCGAGGTACATATCCGCAGGCCAGGTGCCGTCTTTTTCGCTGAGCACCGAGAGATTCGTGCAGCCCGAATCGAACCAGACGTCGAGGATGTCCGATTCCTTCCGCCATTTCGCTTCCCCGCAGCCAGGGCACTTCGTACCGGGCGGAAGCAACTCCTCTGCCGAATGCGTGAACCACGCGTCCGCACCTTCGCGTTCAAAAAACGGAAGCACGTGGCGCAGCGCCTTGAAATCCTCGAGCCGCTTGCCGCAACCATCGCAATAAAAAACGATCAGCGGCACGCCCCAGAAGCGCTGCCGTGAAATGCACCAGTCGGGACGCTCAGCCACCATTTCGTGCAAGCGGTTTTCGCCCCATTGCGGCTTCCATTTCACTTTCTTGATTTCCGCGAGTGACTTCTCGCGAAGCTTGTCGCGATCGAGTCCGATGAACCATTGCTCGGTGGCGCGGAAAATCACCGGATTGTGGCAGCGCCAGCAGTGAGGATAGCTGTGAGTAAATTTCTTTTCGCCGACAAGCATGCCACGCTTCTTCAGCAGTTCGACGATCGGACCATTTGCCTCGAAAACTGTTTTGCCTTTGTACTCGGGCAAGCCTTCGGTGAAGCGGCCTTCGTCGTCTTGAGGCGCGTAGGCTTCGAGGTTGTATTTCTGGCCGGTGTAGAAGTCTTCGGCCCCATGGCCCGGCGCCGTGTGAACAATTCCGCTACCTTGATCGAGAGTCACGTAATCGGCGAGCACCGCGGGGCTCGTGCGATCGAGAAACGGATGCCGGAACTGAATCCCTTCGAGATCTCGTCCCTTCCATCCGCCAGTCTCGCTGGTAGCTTCGAGGCCGAGTTCCGCAAGCGCTGCACTCACTCGATCCTTGGCGAGCAGAAGTTTGCCCGCGGCCGTATCAACCACCACATATTCGTAATCGGGATGAAAAGCGAGCGCCCGATTCGCGGGAAGTGTCCAGGGAGTCGTCGTCCACGCGAGCGCGCTTACATCGGCGCCGAGTTTTTGCGACTTCGCATCGCTCACAACCGGAAACTTCACCCAGACGGACGGGCTCGTGTGGTCTTCGTATTCCACTTCCGCCTCGGCCAGCGCCGTGCGGTCGTAAATGCACCAGTACACCGGTTTGAGCCCGCGGTAGACGTTTCCCTTCTCGAGAAATGTGAGGAACGCGCCGGCGATGGCCGCTTCGTTCTCGGGATTCATGGTCAGGTACGGGCGGTCCCACTGACCGAAAACGCCGAGCCGCTTGAAATCCCGCTTGTGCGCTTCGATGAACCCTGACGCAAATTCCCGGCACATTTTTCGAAATTCGCCGGCGCTCACTTTCCCTTTGCCGCCAAGCTTCTTTTCTACTTGCGTCTCGATGGGCAGGCCGTGGCAATCCCATCCGGGAATGTAAGGCGAACGAAAACCGGCCATGGTTTTCGACTTCACGACCATATCTTTCAGAATCTTATTCAGGCCCGTGCCCAGGTGAATTTCGCCGGTCGGATACGGGGGCCCATCGTGAAGCACATACAGAGGCGCGTCCTTGCGCGATTCCAGGATGCGGTAATAGAGCCCCATCTGCTCCCAAGCCGCCAGCTGATCAGGCTCGCGCTCCGGCAATTTCGCTTTCATCGGGAAATCGGTTTTGGGCAGGTTGAGGGTACTCTTCAGGTCGGGAAATTTGGCCATCTCGTGGGACTTGTAAGCCCTTTCTTGAGCCGTGCTGCACTGCATGCAGAGGAAACCAGCGGCGCGTTACGGACATCGTATGTTACAATGATTTTCAAAGCATGTCAGCCGGACTTGGCGCGGGGGTTCGTTCCGTTTACGGCTCAGACATCCTTTTTGCACCCTGAGCGTCTAAGTTGTAGAGATACGAATGTCCGGCGCCGGGGGCTTGGGCAGCGCATATGTCTGACGTGAGTCTCAAACTCGACCGCACTCCGAAGAAGCCCGCTGAGCCAGTGGGCGAGATGGACCATCATATCGGCCGTTTTGCTTCGCCGGTCCGCGAATCCCTCCTCAAGAATTTCATCGCCAACTTAAAGGATTTCCTCACCGAGCGCCCTGTGAAGGTGCGCGGTGGCGGGCCCGCCGCTTTCTCCGAGCCTGAATTCGGCGCCGGCTTCAGCGACAACGTCAAAGAGTTCTTCAAGCCCAATCCGCGTGGCCGCGTAAATTCAGATCTGCTCGTCAATTGGAATGCGGGTTTTGGCGGCTTCTGGCAGAACGTGCGCGACATGATTTCGCCGCCGAAGCTGCCGCCCCTGCAGGTTTCGAGCCAGCCGGTAGCGGTGAAAGATATCTGGTCGAAGAACACGCAGTTCACGCGCGTTCAGATGCTGTCGATCGCTTTCCACGTCGTGATTCTGGTGCTGATCATCGTTCCGCTATTGCCGGAGCTGATGTCGCCCCCCACGACGCAGGCAAAGACTTACAGCGTCACGCAGCTCGAGTCGCCGTTTCTGCCGAAACTGCCTCCTGGTCCTAAGAAGGCCGGCGGCGGCGGTGGCGGCGGCGAGCACAACGTGCTTCCCGCGAGCAAAGGACAACTGCCAAAGTTCTCCTGGACGCAGTTCACGCCCCCTAAAGTAAAGATCAACCCGGATGCGCGCATGCAGATGACTCCGACCGTTCTCGGTCCTCCGGAGATGAAGCTGCCCAGCCCGCAAACGGGTAATTGGGGCGACCCGCTCGGAAAAGTGATAAACGATTCGAGCGGCACCGGCAGCGGCAATGGAATTGGCTCAGGCAGCGGTACGGGCGTTGGAAGCGGCGATGGCGCCGGCGTTGGTCCCGGGCATGAATGGGGCACCGGCGGCGGATATCCGAGCGCCGGCACCGGCGGCTATGGCATACCAGCATGCCTCTATTGCCCGAATCCGCAGTTTTCCGATGATGCCGTCAAGGCGAAATATCAGGGCACCGTGCTGCTGATGGCCGTGATTACCGCGGATGGACGCGCGACAAACATCCGCGTTGCCAAAGGCCTCGGCATGGGCCTCGATGAAAAAGCCATCGAAGCGGTCCGCACCTGGCGCTTCAAGCCTGCTGTGGGCCCGGATGGCAAGGCATCGGCCGTCTCCACTCCGATCGAAGTCGTTTTCCGCCTCTACTAGCCCTTAGCCAAGTTCGACTCTGTTCTTCGCTCAGTCCCCTACCCCGTTTACCAACACGATGAATTCGCTCTGACCGGCATCTACTCGCTCGCGACTATTCTGCTAGCATCTCCCACATCATGAAAAACGCAGCTCGCATTACGATCCTCTCGCTTCTCGTGGGAATGATTTCAGGAGCGCCTCGGGCAGGGGCCCAGGACGGCTCCATCGAATTCATCGCTCGCGCCACGCCGTCGAGCGGTGTGGAAGAACCGGTGCGCGGTTTTCCCTTCTACCTTCTGACCAAAAGCTTCGAAGAGATTCAGAAAGAGGTGGCGGTCAACTATCCGAAGCCGGATATGGATGCGTTCATTGACACCATGACGGGCGCGTCGAAACAACTTCGGGCCTGGATGAAGAAGAATCACTGGGTGCAGCTCTCGGGCGAAGACTTCGTCAAGAAGCTCGATGTGGACGACGTCATGGGCGTCCCGGAATTTTTCGACGCCTATGTGGAGCGGATGTCCGGCGACCAGACGACGAACTTCCCCAGCCCGAAGTTCAAGCCCGCGCAACTGAAAAAAGATCCCGACAAATACAACCGGCTCAAAGCGGAATATCGCGAAGACGTGAAACAGTTCTTGATAAAGAATCCGAAGAGTACCGAGGGAATGGATTTGAACCTGGAGGACATCGATCCTTTCACTCGATGGACTCAGCTCCAGGCCAAGAGCGAGCCGGATATTCAACGGCGGATGGAAGAGCTCGCGCAGTCGAAATATCTTGTAGCGCGCGCGCAGACCAACGTGGAAGGACAGGGCGTCTTACAGCGCGTGCCGCCGGGACACTATTGGCTCAGTTCGCTGGAAGTTGCGGCGGCTGTGGGCGATGCGCATCTGCGCTGGGATACGCCGGTGTCGGTGCGTCCAGGCCAGCCGACGTACATCACCCTTTCCAACGTCAATGCCGTTCAGCCTTCGAAAACTTCGCCTGCGTCGAAGTAAGCGAATAACCCGCGATGTGTGCTGCGCCAGGATCCGATGAGCTGGCAACGCTGATTAGCGGCCTCAGCTCGCCGGATCGCGCGAGTCGTGAGCGCGCCGCTAAAGACCTCTTTAGCCGAGGGCATGATCTGGCGCGAGCGGCAACCACTGAATGGCTCGCCGACTCGAAATTCGCCGCAACTATGGTCCTCGACGCGTCGCAGTTCCCTGTAACGACCGTAGGCATCGCCGTTACGCCTGAGACCTTCGAGCGAGTTCGCGCCGCAAATGGTGCTCCCCGCCTCGCGGATGTGCCGCCCGACCAGGACGCTAAGGAATTTGAGTTGCACTTCGCGCAGGGCATCCAGCTGGATATTCTGACGACTCGCGAACCGGGCGGTGCGGGCGCTATCGCTCGTTATCTTCAAAAATTCGGCGAAGGAATACAGCAGGTCGAATTGCTCGCCCGAAATGTCGACGCCGCCACCGAAATTCTGCGCTCGCGCTTCGGAGTGCAGCCGATATACCCCGTGACGCGCGCCGGTGCGGATGGCACTCGCGTGAATTTTTTTCTCGTCTCATTACCGGAAAACGCACCTGAACAAGGCAAGATCCTCATTGAGTTAGTCGAACCAGCCGCGCCCGCACAAATAACCAAGAGAGTTCTGACTCGCAAGAGAATTCATGGGGTGCCTGCACAGAGTTGTCAGAACTTCGCGATGCGAGTAAAGTAGTTCGGTCGTTGCCCCGTATCCCCTCTCAGGAGCAATCCAGTGACGTACGTAAACGAAATCGAAGAAACACAGGCGAATCCGCAACTTCGAGGAATCTACGGCAACATCGAGCAGAATATGGGATTCCTCCCTCACTATTTCAAGGCGCTCGGCGCGATGCCAGACGCGATTGAAGGTCAATTGAAGCTGGGCGCCGCGGTAATGAATGATGGCGCGTTGACGAAAACCGAAAAAGAACAGATCGGAGTCGTGGTGAGCGGCATCAATGCGTCTTCGTATTGCCTGGTGATCCACATGGAACTGCTCCGGCGGCTGGGAGTGGAAAAATCGCTCGCGCGAAAACTCGTAAACGATTACGAAAACGCGGCGGTGCCGGACAAAATGAAAGCTCTTTTCCGATTCGCAGACAAGCTGACGCGCAAGCCGGTTGAGATCGAAGAGGAAGACATCAGCGCTGTGAAAGCAGCGGGATGGGATGACGCAGCAGTTCGCGAAACGGTTCTAACGGTAGCCTATTTCAACTACGTAAATCGCGTTTCGCTCGGTCTCGGCCTGGTCGAAGATTTCTAGTCTGCGCCACGGCAGGCGTCACTCGCCGCTTTGTTCGATCAGCTTCGCAACCAATGCCGTCCAGCCAGTTTGATGATTTGCGCCAAGGCCCGCGCCGGTATCGCCGTTGAAATATTCGAAAAACAGAATCAAATCCTTCCAATAGGGATCGTTCTGAAATAGGTCCGTGTTCGCGTACACCGGCCGCTTGCCATTGCGCCGCAAGAAAATATGCGATAGTCGCTTGGACAACTCTGCGCTCGCCTGCCAAAGCGTTTTCTGCTGCCCGGAACCAGTGGGATACTCCACCTTGAAGCCTTCCCCGTAGTAAAAGTGAACCCGCTGCAGCGCTTCGATCAGCAGAAAATTCATGGGGAACCAAACCGGCCCGCGCCAATTGGAATTGCCGCCGAAAAGGTCGGTCGTTGATTCCGCAGGCTCGTAATCCACGCCGTGAGTTATGCCTTCCCTATCCGTGATTTCAAACGGATTTTTCAGATGATATTTCGAAAGCGCCCGCACTCCGTGCTGCGACAAGAATTCGTTTTCATCGAACATGTAGCGGTAAATCCGCTCGAGCTTCGCCCGATTCGCGATCGAGAGCAGCACTCGCGGTCCATGCTTGGTCTGCTGGCTCATATCCACGTGGTCTTTCACGTCCGGATGGTGATCCAGAAACCACTGCATTCGCCGGTGGAATCCTTTCATGCGCTCCAGGTCTTGCGGTTCGAAGACTTCGACTGCGAAGAGAGGCGTCAAGCCCACCATCGATCGCACTTTCATCGGCATCACTTTCTCTTCGCCGAGGTGCAGCACGTCGTAGTAGAACCCATCCTTCTCGTCCCACAATCCGATACCGGTTCCTCCCATGTCGTTCATCGCCGACGCGATGTACACGAAGTGCTCGAAGAATTTGCTGGCCACATCCTCGTAAGCGGGATCCTGCACCGCGAGTTCAATCGCCATCGACAGCATGTCCAGGCAAAACATCGCCATCCAGCTCGTGCCGTCCGATTGATCGATGTAGTTCCCGGGGCCGAGCGGCCTCGAACGGTCAAAGACGCCGATATTATCCAGGCCCAGAAAGCCCCCTTCAAAAACGTTGCGGCCCGAGGGATCTTTGCGATTCACCCACCACGTGAAATTTATAAGCAGCTTGTGAAAGGCGCGCACGAGAAACATTCCGGTCCGGCTTCCCGCTGATCCGGCCCGAGATTTTATAGATGCGCCATGCTGCCCAAGCCTGCACAGGCGGATTCACGTCCGAAAAATTCCACTCGTAGGCCGGAAGCTGCCCGTTCGGATGCATATACCATTCGCGCATAAACAGGATGATCTGATCCTTCGCGAAATCCGGATCGATCAGCGCCATCGCCACGCAATGAAACGCAAGATCCCACGCCGCATACCACGGGTACTCCCACTTGTCCGGCATCGAAATCACGTCTGAGTTATGCAGGTGCGTCCATTCGTGATTGCGTCCGAACTGCCGTCGGGGATCGGGTGCAGGTTGAGTGGAATCGCCCTTAAGCCACCGGTCAACGTCGTAGTGATAGCTCTGCTTGCCCCATATCAGTCCGGCGAAAGCCTGGCGCTGCACCAGCCGCGCGTCGTCGCTGATTCCCTTCGGCACCCGCTTGCCGTAGAATTCATCGGCTTCTTCTTTGCGCTTGTCGAACCATGCCTCAAAAGCCGCTCCGAAATAATCTTTCGGCGGCAAAAGCGGATCGCTCGGATCGACGTCCATCAAACGCAGGCGGATCGTCCAACTTTTCCCCGGCGGAATTTCCGCTGAGAAATGCCCGGCCGCTTTCGTTCCCTTCATTTCGGGATTCACTGCCCCGCGCTCGCCCTCGATCAAATAACGATGAAAAGCATCCTTAACGAATGGAGTCCGACTCTGGGCCTGATAGAGCCGCTCCATGTTCGTTTCATTGTTGGTGAAGAGCATCTCCGGCGCGCCCTCAATAATCAGCCAGCGCTTTCCGTAGTGAAACTCATCGAGCGCGACCACCTGCGTGCCCCCGGGCCCGACAATAAGCCGGGCTTCGGGCATGTCATACGGATCTCCCCAGTCCCATCGGTTGCGGAACCACAACGTCGGCAGAAGATGCAGGCGCGCAGGCTCAGGCCCGCGATTCCAAGCGGTGATTCGAATCGAGAATATCTTCGAAGTTGGCTTTCGCGTACTCAACGAAACACATCGAAGTAGCGATTCTCGTTGAAAATGCCCGTATCGATCAGCTCATATTCGGGATCGTGACGCGTCCGCTTCTTGTTCTCAATGCGCAGCTGATCGTATGGAAATGCCGCCTGCGGATACTTGTAGAGATATTTCAGATAGCAATTCGTGGGGATGGCGTCGAGGTAGTAGTAATACTCCTTCACGTCTTCGCCGTGATTGCCCTCGAAATTCGTCAGGCCGAAAAGCCGCTCCTTCAGGATGCGATCTTTTTCGTTCCACAGCGCGAGCGCGAAGCAGATGTGCTGATGACGGTCGCAAAACCCCGCAATACCGTCTTCTCCCCAGCGGTAAGCCCGCGAGCGCGCGTGATCGTGCGGGAAATAGTCCCACGCATCGCCATTCGCGCTGTAATCCTCGCGCACAGTTCCCCACTGGCGCTCGGAAAGGTACGGTCCCCACCGTTTCCAGTGAACTTCGCGATCGGCGCTCGCCTGCAGCCGCTGCTGTTCGGTTGTCATTTTTAATTGCCGTGAAGGCGTGCAGAACTGTATCCGTTGCGCGGTCAGCTTGGCAAGCCGTCCCCTGCGGATCGGATTGCAAAGCGCCAATCCTTTGCTCGAACGCCGCCTACCTTGTATTCTCGTCGCCTCAAATCTTCGGGACGAGGCGAGTTCGCATCAAAGTTCGCAGCAACATGCCTTCTGATTCTGGCTTAAGCGACGCAAGGCAGCGGGAATTCGCGGCTATTTCAGGCCCGATTTCTGCGCGGCGCTCCAGCCAGATCGCTTTGCTCCTGATCGCGATTGCGGCCACCGCGGTCGTCACGCCGATGTTTTTCCTCGGCAATGCTTCTGGCCACGATATTTCCTTTCATCTCGCCTCATGGCTCGACGTCGCCGGTCAGTGGCGGGAGGGTGTCTTTTTCCCGCGTTGGGCGCAGTGGGCCAACTGGGGATTTGGTGAGCCTCGTTTCATTTTCTACCCGCCCGCCTCGTGGATGTTTGGCGCGGCGCTCGGCTCCGTGTTGCCGTGGAGAATGGTGCCGGGAGCCTTCATCTGGCTCGCCCTATTATTGTCCGGCTTCGCGATGTGGCGGCTTGCGCGCGAATCGCTTCCTCGCTCGCAGGCGATCGCCGCAGCTCTCATCTACGTTGTGAATCCATATCAGCTTGTCGTGGTGTATTACCGCAGCGACTACGCCGAACTTCTCGCGAGCGCACTTTTTCCCTTCTTGGTTCTCGGCGCGCTCGAGAATGGTTCGCAGCGGCTCACGCCAGCACAACTCAGAGCAGAACGACTCACAGCAGAACGACTTGCGGCAAAATTGGGCAGGCGTGCCACAGCTTGCTCTCGTCTTTGCCGCAATCTGGCTTTCCAACGCACCCGCCGCCGTAATCGCTACGTACTCTCTGGTTCTGCTCCTGGTCGTCGGCTGCATCCAGCGAAGAAATCTTCGCCCCTTCATTCCGGGCGCGGCCGCCATGGTCATCGGGTTCGGACTTGCCGCGTTTTACATTCTTCCTGCAGCTTACGAACAGCGCTGGGTGCAAATCTCGCAAGTAGTATCGGGAAACTACCACCTGGATAAAAATTTCCTGTACACGCGTTCGATGGACCCGGATTTCGTTCTGTTCAATTGGAAAGTTTCGACGGTGGCTCTTGTCGCCATGTTACTCACCGGCGTGGCGGCAGTGTTTAGTGCGCGCAAGCGCCGCGAGCATCGGGCTCAGTGGTGGATGTTGGTGATGCTCGCTGCCGCTTCTATTTTCATGATGTTTCCCGTCAGCCTGTGGTTCTGGCACCATCTTCCGAAGTTGCAATTTCTCCAGTTCCCGTGGCGCTGGCTCGTCCCTCTCGGCATCCCGTACGCATTCTTCCTCGCATCGGCGATCGGCCAATCGCGATGGCGATGGATCTGGTACGCGGCCCTCGCGCTAGTGATCGCCGTTACGGCCACCGTAATCGTCCGCGATGCGTGGTGGGACAGTGCAGACATCCCGCTTCTTCAGGCGGCGATTCGCACCGGTCACGGTTACGAAGGCACAGAAGAATATGCCCCGCTCGGCTGCGATCTGTACGATCTGCCTGGAGCTATCCTTGATCCTGAATCGCCCGACATCTTTAAGAAAAGCTCGCCAACGCCGCTCATTCAACGCTTCTCTCCTGATCCGCGAAAAGCCTTAGAACCGTCCACGCATGTCTCGGTGGATGAATGGCTGGCCGAGCGCAAAGATCTCCGCGTTGAGACTGTTGAACCTGTGACGCTGGCATTACGGCTGCTGAACTATCCGCCGTGGAAAGTGCAAATTGACGGCGCGGCAGTCAACCCAGGCTCACAGCCGGGAATTGCCCGAATGCTCGTCCCCGTGCCCGCCGGGCAGCATCGGGTCGAAGTGAACTTTCGCCGTACCTGGGACCGCACAGCCGGTGCCGCGATTTCCGGCTTTTCGGCGATTCCTGCTCGTTGGTTGCGCCGCGTTTGCCCGCCGCAGACGTAACCCTCCGCAATCGTAAGTAGCTGTCAACGGGCGCTTTCCTCCTGCGAAATCCAACGTCAAATACCTGCGAAGCACGCTGGCGCGGCGGTCCGTGTAATGCTCCAGGAACCACCACGCTTGGAGCAATCGCGCGCATCCCGTACAATACGAATATCCAAGTCTGGAGCCAACGACACTAATGTACGTGTGCTTTCCTCTCAAATTCACCGCACAGCGACCGCAGGTATCTACGCCCAGAACCCGCCTTTGCGGGTTGCTCGCACTCTTGTGCTTCTCGGGAGCCCTCTCAGGCTGCGGCCAGAAGCAGGCTGCTGGTAACGAGGAGCCTCCCGCCGTCGCCGTTAAGACGGCCATCATTCGGCCGGTGCCAATCTCCGAGTCCTCCGAATACCTCGGAACGCTCAAGTCCCGCCATTCGGTTGTCCTGAATCCCCAGGTCGAGGGGCAAATCACGAATATCTTCGTGAGATCGGGCGACCGCGTGAAAGCCGGAACGGCACTCATGCAGATTGACCCCATCAAGCAGCAAGCCACCCTGGGAAGCCAGGAAGCGGCACGCGCAGCACAGGAAGCGAGCGTCCATTTCGCTGAGATTCAATGGGAGCGCTCGCAGAAACTTTTCGACGCCGGAGTAATCAGCAAGCAGGAGTACGATCAGGCGCGCACCAATCTTGAGACAGCTCAGCACCAGCTCAAATCGCTCGACGCGCAAGTGCAGCAGCAGCAAGCGGAGCTGCACTACTATCGCGTCAATGCCCCCACCGATGGATTTGTCGGCGACATTCCCGTGCGCGTGGGCGATCGCGTCACGAACGCGACCACCCTCACCACCGTCGACCAGCCCGGCCCGCTCGAGATCTACATCAATGTTCCCGTCGAGCGTTCGCAAAGATCTGAAGATGGGACAGAAAGTGCAGCTGCTCGATAGCCAGAGCAAAGTCGTCGCCGACACTCAGATTGATTTCATTTCATCGCAAGTCGACACCAACACGCAGTCCGTGCTCGTGAAGGCAACCGTCAAAAACTCCGCCGACACGCTTCGCACCTCTCAATTCGCCCGAACCCGCATCGTCTGGAGCACGCACGACGGGCCCGTGATTCCGGTGCTGGCTGTGCAGCGTATCAACGGGCAATACTTTGCCTTCGTTGTTGACGGCTCCGGAAAATCGCAGGTGGCGCATCAGAAAGTCCTCACCCTCGGCGAGATGGTGGGAAACGATTACGTGGTGCTGGATGGCTTGAAATCAGGCGACCGGATCGTGATCGAAGGCGCGCAGAGTCTTGTGGACGGCGCGACCGTTACCGAAGCGGCGCCGGCTCCCGCAGGGAAAGTCTTCATCTTGATTTCAGTCCGCGCACTTCGCCTTCGTGCAGCAAAAAGGCTCTTGTAGAAAATGTTTGTCGATTTCTTCATCCGGCGGCCCATCTTTGCCACTGTCTGCGCGCTCCTGATTATTTTGGCGGGAGCGGTGACGATTCCCACTCTTCCCGTCGCCCAATTTCCCGATCTCGCGCCGCCGCAGGTCAACGTAGGCTCCTTCTACAACGGCGCCAACGCGCAAACCGTCGAAACGTCTGTCACCACGCCGCTCGAGCAGCAGATCAACGGCGTCGAAGGCATGAAGTACATGACTTCCTCGAGCGGAAACGACGGATCGAGCAGCATCAACGTCACATTCGACATTACCCGCAATATCGATCTCGCCGCCGTAGACGTTCAGAATCGAGTGAACCAGGCCCTTGGCCGGCTTCCCAACGAGGTAAAAACCACCGGCATCAGCATCACGAAAGCGTCAAGTAATTTCGTCTTCGGCGCGGGCGTCTATTCCGAGCACGGAGAGTACAGCAGCCTTTTTCTCAGCAACTACATTGACCTCTACGTGCGCGACGCGCTGAAGCGCGTTCCCGGCGTCGCCGACGTGCAGAACTTTGGCGAGCGAAAATATTCCATGCGCCTGTGGCTCGACCCGCTCCGCATGGCGGCGCGCGGCCTCACCGCCACGGATGTTCTGAGTGCGCTCACCGAGCAGAACGTCCAGGTAGCTTCTGGCCAGGTCGGCCAGCCTCCCTCGCGGCCGGATCAGAGTTTTCAAATCAGCGTGCGCGCGGTTGGGCGGCTCGTCGAGCCGTCTGAATTCGAAAACATTATCTTGAAGACCGGTGCGGACGGCAATCTGGTGCGCGTGCGTGACGTGGGACGCGCCGAACTGGGCGCCGAAGATTACAGCAGCGTTCTTCGCTTCAACGGCCACGACGCCGTCGGCTTCGGCGTCAGTCAGTTGCCCAGCGCCAATGCTCTCGCGGTCGACAAAGCGGCGAAGGCTGAGCTCCAGCGCCTCTCCAAACGCTTCCCTCCCGGCATCAAGTACGCCGTCGCATTCGATACGACAAGCGTCGTCGGCGAATCGATCAAAGACGTGCTGTACACGCTGATCGAGGCAATTGTCCTCGTCGTGCTGGTGATTTTCATCTTCCTGCAGGACTGGCGCAGCACCTTTATTCCCGCCATCACGATCCCCGTCTCCCTCATCGGAACTTTTGCGTTCGTAAAAATTCTGGGCTTCTCAATCAACACTCTCACGCTCTTCGGACTGACGCTTGCCACCGGTCTAGTGGTGGACGATGCGATCGTCGTCATCGAAAACGTGCAGCGCCATATCACCGAAGGAATTTCCGAGCCGCACAACGCCGCTTCCATCGCGATGAAAGAAGTCGCCGGCGCTGTCGTCGCCACCTCGCTCGTTCTGGTCGCGGTCTTCGTTCCGGTAGCATTCTTCCCCGGCACCACCGGAATCCTGTTCCGCCAGTTCGCGCTCACCATCGCGTTTTCCGTTTCCATTTCCGCATTCAACGCGCTCACCCTCACGCCCGCACTCTCCGCAATCTTCCTGGGCCATGGACACGTCGTGAAAAGCCGCATCTTCAGCGCCTTCAATAGAGGCATGACGGCTTTCGGCCGCGCTTACCAGAATTTCCTGCGCTTTGTGCTGCGCTTCGAATATGCCGCGGTTCTCTTATTTTTCTGCGGACTCGGGCTCACCTACTGGGTCTATCAACACGTTCCGAAGGGTTTCATCCCAGCCGAAGACGGCGGCTACCTCATTATCGCGGTGCAATCGCCACAAGGCGCATCGCTCGAATACACCACAACCATCTGCTCGCAAGTCGAAGCCATTCTCGCGAAAGTACCGGAGATGGACAGCGCGTTTTCGGTGGCTGGATTCAGTTTCGGCGGCAGCGCTTCAAATCGCGCTCTGATTTTTGCGGGCCTGAAAGATTTCGACCACCGCAAGGGCGAGGAGCACTCAGGCAACGCCGTCCTGGAACGGCTTCGCGGCCCCCTCTCCACAATTTCCGGTGCGCAAGTGGTTCCCTTCGCGCCTCCAGCCGTGCAAGGACTCGGACAATTCGGCGGCTTCCAATTCGTCCTTCAAGATCAAAGTGGCGCTTCGATGCAGCAGCTTTCGAATGTCACCCAAAAAGTAATCGAAGAAGGAAACAAAAATCCGGACCTCACAGGGCTATTCACAAGTTTCAGCGCCAACGATCCGCAATTCGTCCTGAATTTCGACCGCGAACGCGCCAAAGCGCTCGGCGTCTCCCTGAATCAAATTACCGACGCCCTGCAGGTTTACATGGGCTCCGTCTACGTCAACGATTTCGATTTCAACAATCGCGCCTATCGCGTCTACGTCCAGGCCGACAAACAATTCCGCGCCGAACCGCGCGACATCAAGGAATATTACGTCCGCTCCGACAAAGGCATGATGGTGCCGCTCGAAAATCTCGTGAAGCTCGAGTCGCAAGCGTCGCCGCAGGTCATCAGCCACTACAATCTTTTCCGCTACGCGGAAATTGACGGCTCAGCCGCGCCAGGAAAAAGCTCAGGCGACGCGATCGCCACGATGGACGCGCTCGCGAACAAAGTCCTTCCGCCGGGCTTTTCGTATGAATGGACCGGGCTGTCTCTCGAAGAAATTCAATCCGGCAGTCAGGCAACGATGCTGTTCGGCCTCGGACTCCTGGTCGTCTACCTCACGCTCGCGGCGCAATATGAAAGCTTCACGCTTCCCTTCATCGTGCTGCTCGCCGTACCGATGGCTTTGCTCGGCGCCGTCGGCGCACAGGCATTGCGCGGCCAGGAAAACGACGTCTACTGCCAGATCGGCCTCGTGATGCTGATCGGCCTCTCCAGCAAAAACGCGATTCTAATCGTCGAGTTCGCCGAACAACTTCGCGAAAAAGGCTTCAGCATCCTCGACGCCGCCGTGGAATCCGCACTGATCCGCCTGCGCCCCATCCTGATGACGTCCCTCGCCTTCATTCTCGGCGTCCTTCCCCTCGTACTCGCACAGGGCGCCGGCCGCATCAGCCGCCGTTCGGTAGGCACCACAGTCTTCGGCGGCATGATCGCTGCCACCTTCCTGAATCTGATCTTTATTCCCGTGCTCTACGTCCTCGTGCGCCGCATTCAGTCCGGATTCAAGAAGGAACCACCGTCGCCTTCGCACTCGCCTTCGCCGTCTCCTTTGCCGTCACATCCCGCCTGATCCAGCCAGCCAGCTCCATCCGCCTGACTCCGTTGCAAAAATCCCGCACCCGGCGATATCCTGATTGCCGATGAAATTGCCGAAACAAATCCGCTTCCTCGCGCCGGCCGCTTATCTCTTCACCTCAACCTTGCCTCGCCCCGGCCGCATTCGCTCAGTCACAACCCACCCAGGCACCTTCTTCGCAGTTGAATCTGCAGGCGCAATCCACGCACACAACCGACGCCGGCCACAAAATCTACCGCCTCGATATCGACGCCACAAAACAATGGCTCGACACCGGCATCGACGTCCGCGGCGGCGAAAAACTTCGCGCAACCGGTAGCGGCAAACTCACCTATCCGCCCGCCGGCAAAAATCCCGACGAGCGCACCTTCGGCCCGGAAGGCCTCCCCCGCGGCTGGGCCGATATAATCCATGACTACGCAGTCCCCGACGGCAATCACGGCGAACTGATCGCCCGCGTCGGCTCAGGCGACGCCGCCCAGCCGTTCTCGCTCGGCCTCACCAAAGATTTCACCGTCCCCGTAGCCGGCCGCCTTTTCATCGGCATCAATCAAAGCTACAAAGACGCCGGCGCCGCGAAAGGGAAGTTTCCACGTAACGATCGAAGTCCTCGATCCAGGCTCAAGCACAGCCGAGGCGATGGCCGTCGGCGGCCCAGCGGAAACAAAAGTCGCAGGCGTCACGCCCGATCTCCTCGCTTCCATTCCGCGCCGCATCTCCGACAAGCAAGGAAATCCCGGCGACATGGTGAATATCCTCATCGTCGCCACAAAAGAGCAGCTCCTTCACGCGTTCTCGGCTGCCGGCTGGGTCAGAGTCGATAGCGACGTGCAGTCCACCGTGATCGCCGGCCTCATCGACACCATCCAAAAAAAGGATTACCTGACGATGCCGATGAGCACGCTCTACCTCTTCAATCGCCCTCAAGATTACGGTTTCGCGCACGCCGAACCGGTTCGCGTCGCCATGTCCCGCAATCATCTGCGCGCTTGGCAATCGTCCCACATGATCGGAGGCCGCCCGCTCTGGTGCATCGCTGCCACCCACGATATCGGCTTCGAGCGCGACGAACGCAACAACGGAGTCACCCACAAAATCGATCCCGAAATAGACAAAGAACGCGAATACGTGAACGACACGCTCTCAGGAACCGGCCTCGTCGCCGCCCGCGAACACATCGCCCCTCCCGATCCCCTCACCGAAGCCCGCACCGCCACCGGCGGCACCTTTCGCTCCGACGGCCGCATCCTCGTCCTCGTCCTCGACAACACAAAATCCACGACGACGACAACGACGACAAGGACAACGACCAGCAAGTAGCCACACCGATTCCAGCGTCACTCGAATAATTTCGATCAGTCATTTTCCGCATTGTCTTCGACGCGATCCTTCGTTGCTCTGAAGTAAGAAGCGGGCGTAGTTCCCAGCGTTTTTCGAAACATGGAAATAAACGCGCTCGGCGTGCTGTACCCGGCTTCCAAAGCCGCATGCGTCACCTTCGCTCCTTCCGCCAAAAGCTGCATCGCCCGCATCAACCGCAACTGTTGCCGCCATTTTCCAAATGTCATCCCCGCATCCTGCTGGAACAGGCGCTCGACGGTCCGCTTGCTCGCCCCACCCACCCGGCAAAGTTCAGAAAGCGGCCGCGAATCGCTCGGATCGTCATGAAGCACTCGCATGATCCGGCCCGCTCTCGCGTCAGTCACATTCGGAAGCTGCAGCGGCACCGTCTGTATCGCGTCGAGCTGATCCAGAATTATTTCCACCAAGTGTCGCTGCCGTAAAACTTTCCTCCTCAGCTCGCGAAATGCGCACGCCCGCAGAATAAGTTCCCGCAGCAACGCCGAAACATTCACCACGCAGCAATTCCGAGGCAGCGCCTTCGCCAGCCGCTCCCTCAAATAAAGAGTTCGCATCGCCACAATTCCCGACATCGTGATCGTGTGCGGAATCCGCGCCGGAATCCACACCGCTCGATCCGTCGGAACCACCCAGATGCCGTCCTTCGTTCGCACCGTCATCACCCCGCGCGACGCATATACCAGCTGGTCAGCTTCGTGAAAATGCAGCGCAATAGCATGCCCCGCGGCGTAATCGTGCGTAAGTGTCGTAATCTCGGCCCGCTTGTGCCCGATCCTGTCGAATACTGCATTGCTAATTTGGCGCTTTCGCGACATTCATTGTCACAATATCGAAAGTATGCAAACCGCGCAATCCATAAACTGCCTTCGTAGGCCAGCAAGCTTTCAGTCAATTCGAGGATCACCAAGTGAACTGGATTCACAACCGCTTGTGCCGCTCCGAACGATGGCGACGAACCGTCGAGCGCCGGCTTGCCATGGGCTCTCGCACACGTGGATTTAGGAGCGAACGTGCTGGAGCTGGGGCCTGGGCCCGGCCTGACCACCGATCTCCTGCGAAAGCGAGTGCCGCACCTGACTGCCATCGAAATTGATCGTCGCTTGGCCGAATCGCTCGCCTCTCGCCTTAACGGCAGCAACGTTCAGGTCGTCAAGGGTGATGCCACTGAGATGCCATTCGCGAACGCACAATTCTCCAGCGGCGTTTGCTTCACCATGCTGCACCACGTGCACACTCCCGCCCTTCAGGACCAGCTTTTCCGCGAAGTTTGGCGCGTCTTGCAACCGGGCGGGGCTTTTGTCGGTGCCGATAGCCTGCAGAGCCTATTCATGCGGCTGATTCATATACGCGACACCCTTGTGCCGATCGTTCCCGAAACTCTTGGTGATCGCCTGCAAGCAGCAGGATTTCAAGTGCTGCAAATCGAAAAAAATTCCGAAGCATTCCGGTTTCATGCGCGACGGCCAGTCGCGCCCTAGCGCGTGAACCGAAGTTATAGGCATAAAAATCACTCGAGGAGGTAACACGCATGGCGAAGCAGATTGCTGTTCAAAGTTCACAGGTTTTCAAAAAGACCCTTTTGGTTTTTGCACTAGTTCTGTGCGTTGTCGTCGCGCCCAGCGCATTCGCTGCCAATGGCCCTGGGACGTGTACGACAAGCCCCGAAAGCCGGCAGCTGGATTTCTGGCTGGGCGACTGGACGATCTCATCTTCGGGCGCCTCGTGGGGTGCGACGAGCACGGTGTCGCTCTCGCTCGATAAATGCGTGATCACCGAAAATTGGGACGGCGGAAAAGGGCAGCGAGGCGAAAATATTTTCGCCTACAGCTACGGCGACCAGGGCTGGCGCGGATTGTTCGTGGATAACGAAGGCCGCGCGCATGCCTTCGTCAACGGAAAAATCTCCGCGCGGCACCGCTGAGTTTCTCGGGCCAAACCGCGGCCCCAACGGAGAAGAGGTGCTCAATCGAATCCGCGTGGTGCGCCTCAGCGCGGACAAGGTGGAACAAACCTGGGATAAGTCCACCGATAAGGGCGCTACATGGTCGCCCGTTTTTCGCCTGGAGTATTCGCGAAAGAAATCCTGATGGCGACTCTTGCGCGCGCAAGATTCAACTGCGGCGCGGGCCACCTGGCCGACTCACTTCAGGCCAAAGGCCCGCGCCTCAAATTCGAGCGAAGCCGGCAGGTGCTCCGCAAAATACTGCCAGTCATGGCCGCCCGGGTAAATGTGGAACTCATGCGCGATATGCCGCGACGACAGAATTTTGTCGAGCGTCTCGGCCCCGGCGTTGAACCCGTACCCATCTTCCGATCCGCAATCAAAATAAATTTTCAATCCCGCGATGTGAGCTGTCCGCGCCAGCGTGAGCGGGTTGTTGCGATCCCAGAAAGCACGATCCGGCGGCGAGCCAAACACGCCTCCCAGAACCTCCATTCGCGGATTTTGCGCCGATTCGGCCACGCTGATGTTCGGCAACTTCTCCATTAGCGCCGCGCTATGCACGCTCACCGAACCAAATAAGTCCGGGTGCAAGAACGCAAGCCGCAACGCCCCGTATCCGCCCATCGAAAAGCCCGCAATGCCTCGAGTCACGCCTGCGGCCTGAATACGATAGCGGGCTTCGATGGCGGGAATGAACTCGCGCAGAAGAAAATCTTCGTATCGCTCTTTGCCGTCGTGCGAATTGATATAAAAGCTCGCGCCTGCCGCAGGCGTCACGATCACGAACTCGCCCAGCTGATGCTGCTCCCACAAATCTTCAACCAGGTTCCAACCGCCCGAATGCAGAAGCATCTGCTCGTTGTCACCAAGCCCGTGAAGAAAATACAGCACCGGATAACGCCGCGTCTTTTCCACGTCGTAACTAGGAGGCAGCAAAGCGCAGTAGGCGACAGAACGCGAGAGAATCTTGCTTTTGACGCTCTGGCACTCGGCGCGCCCGGCAGCAGCAGCCTGCGCGGGCTGACCGGCGAGTGCACAAATCACAAGAGCTAGCGCAGTCAGCGCAAGCTTCGCCCTACTCATACCGCAGGGCCTCCACCGGATTCAGCCGCGCCGCGCGCGACGCCGGATAGAACCCCGCCACCAGACTCACCACCACCGAAAATACAATTCCACCAAAAATCAGCCACAACGGCACCGAAAACACATGCGCGGGCGGCAAATCCTGCCGGCGCAAGTAAACATTCGTTCCAATAGTCACCGCACGACCAATCAGCCAGCCCATCCCCACCCCGAAAATCCCGCCCATCAATCCCATCACTCCCGCTTCCGCGAAAAACAACTGCTTCACGTCGCGGTCAGCCGCCCCCAATGCCTTCAGCACGCCAATCTCCCGCCTGCGTTCCAAAATCGCCATCACCAGCGTGTTGACAATTCCCAGCGTCGAAACCGCCAGCGCCAGGCTTCCAAAAATTCCGAGCAACGAATCGAAAATCGTAAAGAAAATCCGCAGATTGCGCGTGGCATCCAGCAACGAAAACGTCGAGAACCCCATGTCCTTGATCGCTGATTCGATTTTCTCCACTTGCGACGGACTCTTCGCGCGAACGGTCAAGCTCGCATAATGTGGTTTTTCCGTTCGCTCCTCTCACCACGTCGCGCAAATCATTCAACTGCGCCGCCCGCAACGTTTCCGCCACCGCCAGCGGAATCAACACGCGCCCACTGCCGATGCCGCCAAACCCCGCCGCAGGCTCAGTATCAACGATTCCCACGATGCGAAGATTTTTCTCGCGCGGCACCACGGAGAACCCACCACTCCCGTTGTCGCTGTTTTCTCCATTGGTTGGACTGCTGGCTCCAGCAGCCTGCGTCCCCAGCGCCTGCCGTTCCGCGTAACGAAGCACCAGATCTTTGCCGATCAGGCTCGAAGGTTGGTCCGAGAGATCCTTCGCAAATTCAGATTGAAGAATTGCTTCGTCTGAATTGCCACCCGAAAAGAAATTTCCGTTGATGCCATCAAACGCGCCATTTCCTCGCGCTGAGTCCGGGATCCCCGCAACCATCGTCGCATATGGTTTGCCGGCAAAACGTATCTCCGTCGGGAAGCGAATCTGTGGATAGACTTCGACCACATTGGGAAGCTTCTGAAGTGCCTCGCGCGCGGCATCATCCAGCGGCGGAGATACCCGCGGCGCATGATCTTGCTCGCTGCTCTGCTCCGATCCCCCTGCCGCCCGCCTCGGTGGCTCCGATGGCCTGCCAAATCCGCGCAGACCGGATTTCGACATCACGATGATTGTGTCAAACAGTCCGGAATTCGAAAGCCGCTTCGTGGCGAGTTCCTGCAAACCCACGCCGAGCGAAAGCATCGCAACGAGAGACGCCACGCCCACTGCGATTCCCAGCGTCGTCAGCGAATTTCGCAAGCAGCGCCTCACGCAAATTCCGCAGCGCCAGTTCTCCCAGATCGCGCGCCTTCATGCCGCCACTCCATCGCTCACGAGCTTGCCGTCCGCCAGAGCCGCGATTCGATCCGCGAAGCGGCTCGCCAGCGGCCGTTCATGCGTCACCATGACGATTGCCATTCCCATGGACAATTGAATTTCCTTCAACAGCTGCATCACCGATTCGCCCGTCGCGCTGTCGAGATTTCCGGTGGGCTCGTCGGCAAATAAATATCGTAGGCCGGTTCACCAGAGCGCGCGCGATCGCCGTGCGTTGTTGCTCTCCCCCCGATAATTCGCTGGGACGATGAGTCGCGCGCTTCGCAAGCCCCACTCGCTCGAGGGCTTCGCGCACACGCCCGCCGCGTTCGCTACGATCCACTTCGGCCAGACGCAGCGGTAACTCCACGTTTTCTTCCAATGTCATTTTTGGAAGCAGATTGAACGACTGAAAAACCATCCCTACGGTGCGGCTCCGATACTGCGCCAGCTCGATCGAGCTGAGTTCCGAAAATTCCTTCCCTGAGCAACGATCGAACCCGCGGACGGCCGGTCAAGCCCTGCCATCAAATTCAGCAGCGTTGATTTTCCCGATCCCGACGTGCCCAGCAGCGCAAGAAATTCGCCTGCTCCCACTTCGAGGCTCACATCATCCACAGCCCGAATCAGCGCCGAACCCATCTGATAATGCCGCGAAACGTGCTCAGCCCGAATCGCTGCTCCGTTACCTGCAATCGCCATTCGCCCTCAATTCTAGTCTCCGCTTCAGCCTTCAATGTTACTACGCGCCACGCACAGCCCGAATTTCACAGCTAACTTTCCGTCAACAAGAATCGTCCAAATCTCATTGCCAGCCGGCGAAACAAACCCCGTGTGCTTGTCGTATAGTGGTGAAGTAGGCTTAAGCGCGCTGATCGTCGGCACGCTAGTCCGAGAGCTGAGCTCAACAGGACCCCTGATTGGCCGGCTAGGCCACAGGAGATCTGAGTGGCCGGTTAGGCCACAGGAGAAACGATGCGGAAGACTTTACTGTTTGTTGCATTCATTCTGGCGCTCGTGCCGGCTGCCCGCGCCCAAAGGCTTCCTGAGCTTGCCACGCCCGAAAACTACAAGCTGACGATCGACGTAAACCTCGACAAGGAAAATTTCACCGGCGACGAGACGATTGCAATCCGAGTCCTCAAGCCGACCTCGACGATCGTTTTGAACGCCGCCGAAATTACCTTCGCCGAAACGACAATCAGTGCCGGCGGTAAAACGCAGACCGCCAAAGTCACTCCCGACGAAGACAAGCAAATGGCCACGCTCGCCTTCGAGCAGCCGCTCGCCGCCGGCCCTGCAACGCTTCACATCCGCTACACGGGCATCCTCAACGGCCAGCTTCGCGGCCTTTATTTGAGCAAGGCCGGCAATCGCAAGTACGCCGTCTCGCAACTCGAAAATACCGACGCGCGCCGCATGTACCCTTCCTTCGACGAGCCGATCTATAAAGCGACCTTTGACCTCACCGCCATCATCGACAAAGGCGACACCGCGCTATCGAACACGAAAATCGTTTCAGACACACCCGGACCGGGCGAAGGCAAGCACACCGTAAAATTCGCCACCACGCCGAAGATGTCTTCCTACCTCGTCGCTCTCGCGGTCGGCGATTGGCAATGCGCTGAAGACACGGCCGATGGAATCCCTGTTCGCGTTTGCGGAATTCCGGATAAAAAGCCCTACGCGGAATTCGCCCTTCAGGCTGCGGTCGTCACGCTGAAATATTACGATCAGTATTTCGGAATCAAATATCCCTACGGCAAACTCGACATCCTCGGCGTCTCCGATTTCGCCGCCGGTGCAATGGAAAACACTGGTCTGGTGATCGCCCGCGACCTTATTTTTGTCGATCCCAAGCAATCCTCTTATGTGCTGCGCAAAGCAGTTGCCCAGGAACTGATCGCTCACGAAATCGCGCATCAGTGGTTCGGCGATCTCGTCACCATGAAGTGGTGGGACGACGTTTGGCTCAATGAAGGCTTCGCCACATGGATGTCGTTCAAGCCCATGGAAGCGTGGAAGCCCGAATGGAATCTCGAAACGGACGCG
Source organism: uncultured Acidobacteriota bacterium (assembly GCA_963767205.1). GTDB lineage: Bacteria > Acidobacteriota > Terriglobia > Acidiferrales > UBA7541 > Palsa-295. Next base: position 47,689 of record CAVYDF010000011.1, on the reverse strand, counting down.
GTGCGGTCCAGCACCGGCGCGATGAACACCGATTCGCTTAGCTCCACCCGTGCGATCGAAGCTCACGCTGAAACCCCGGCGGAAATTCAAGAGCTCTTCGACGATATCGCTTATAACAAAGCCGCAGCCGTTCTGCGCATGGTCGAAGGCTATGTCGGCCCGGACACATTCCGCAAAGGCGTGAACGCCTACCTTTCGAAGTACTCCTACAGCAACGCCAGCGCGGAGGATTTCTGGAACACGATTGCGGAAACTTCGCACAAGCCGGTGGATCGCATCATGGCCGGCTTCGTCAAACAGCCTGGCGTGCCAATCGTTTCGCTGAAGACGTCATGTTCCGGTAAGAACGCGAACGTAACCGTCACGCAGACTCGCTATTTCCGCGATCGCGCGCTGCTCGAAGCAGGCTCAAAGGAAAAATGGGACATTCCGGTTTGCCTCAAAGCCGGTAAAGATGAGAAATGCGAACTGCTCGCAACGAAAGAACAGCAGATCGCTCTACCGGGATGCGCCGAGGGTGCGATTGGGAATGCCGGAGGCCGCGGTTACTATCGCTCGGGCTACACTCCGGAAAACTTCAATCAGATCGCATCATCTGCCGAAAGCAAGCTCTCCGCTCCCGAACGCTACATGCTTCTCGACGATACCTTCGCCGGCCTTCACGCCAACACTTTGCAAGCCAGCGATTTCATGACGCTCGCTTCGGATCTTGAGAGACGACCCTTCGACCGACGTCATGGACCAACTCACGAACTATCTCCAATTTGCGAGCCAGTACCTGGTGAACGATTCCGATCGGCCGCAATTCGAAAGCTGGGTCCGCGCGACGTTCGGCCCGGTCGCGGAAAAAATGGGCTGGCAATCCAACCCGCAGGATTCCGACGAGACGCGCGCGCGCCGCGCCGCTCTTCTCACCGTGATGGGACAAGTGGGACGCGACCCGAAAGCGATCGCGCTGGCGCGCGACCTGATGGACAAGTCTCTCAAGGGCGAGCCCGTGGATCGCACGATGCTCATCTCCGCGATTCCAATCGCCGCCCGCAACGGCGACTCCGCTCTCTACGATGCGATCATTGCGCACTTCAGCCAGATCAAGACGCCGGAGGAAGGACTGCTATACGGACAGGCGCTGTGCCTCTTCAGCGATCCCGCGCTGCTCACGCGGACGATGAAGTTCGCCGTCTCGCCGATGATGCGGGCGCAGGATGCGCCGCAGGTGTTTGGCGCGGTGCTATCGAATCCAGCGGGACGCGAAGTGGCGTGGAAGTTCATCCGCGACAACTGGCCGGAAGTGAGCGCGAAGCTCAGCAACTATTCGGATACGAGCGTTGTGGGAGCAGCGGGCGTTTTCTGCGATGCGTCGAAGCGCGATGAAGTGGAGGCGTTTTTCACCTCGCACAAAGTTCCGGCTTCGGATCGCACTTTGAAGCTAACCATCGAGGAAATCAACGGCTGCATCGATCTTCGCGAGCATCAGGAACACAATCTTCAAACCTGGTTGCAGCAACAGCCAGCATGGAACAGCGGCGGGCGCGCAATAAGCGGAGCTTAAGGAGCGCTTTTACCGCCGATTAGAAATTCGCATGTTATTGATTTTGCATAACTTGCGGTGAAATTTGATCGCGGAACCGTATTAAAACTCACACGGTGGCGTCTCGTGGGACCGGCGATTCCACCTTGCCGACCGTGTTCGCGCCCGGCACCCGTTCGTGCCACCAGTATTACTTTACTTCACTTCTGCGTCGAAGACGCCCGTCTCTACCTGACCATTATACTTCACTTGCACGAAAATTCGATAGACGCCGGGCTTCGGGAAGCCGTAGGGAAAACTTACTTCTGGAGCGAGCGGGCCGTCCGCCATTCCGGGCATATTGGCCATGCCGGGCATGTTCATTTCTGTCGTTGCGGGCGGGTTTGATGATGCTGGGCTCGCAGAATTCTTCGCGAGAGTTGCATCTGCTAGCTCGACTGCTGCCATTGGAACTGAGCCGTCTGGGTGGACGTGAGCGAAGACGCTCAGGTCTGAGCGCACGAATTCTGCGTGGCCTGCCATCCCCATGTAAGGCTCCAGGTTTGCGACCGGCTTGCCGTTTGTGTCCTCGAGTCGAAATTTGAACCAGAGCAATTGATTCGCTGGGAGCGTACCTGGGGGCGTTCCCAAACCATTCGCGTGCCGTCTGGCAGCGAGGAAGTCAGGCTTGCTTGCGCGTCTTTCGCGTCTTCGCGTCTTCGCGTCTCTCTTTCGTGTCTTTCGCGTTTGCGCCACTCGCGTCTTTCGTGTTTTGCGGATCTGCCGAAATGGGCGCTGCCGATGCGGTTGAATCATCTCCTGAGAGTGGCTTCCCTGTTGTTTCCGGGATGTCGATCTGAGCTGAGAGCGTGTCGGGAAATCCTGAGACGCGGACGATGTCTGCGAAAACCTGATAGTGCCCTGCTGCAATCGGTGGAAGATTCTCGAAGAACACGCCGCCTTTATCCGGCACCGGATGCAGGTGGTAAAAGCGGTCCATCTGCGGGGTGCGAATTAAAAACAGGTGCATGAGGTGGCCGTGGTCGGGCATTAGCGGCGTCGCGACCGATTCGGGGCGGCGCGTGTGCCACTTGGAATCGCCGATGCGCAGTAGCATTTGGTCGCCGGGAACGAGCGAGACGAAAAGGTCCGGCGCCGTATAAATCATGCGGTTGGAAAGATTCGCCGCCGCGGTTTTCCACCAGAATGCGCCGCCTACGAGCACGGCTGCGACAATCAAAAACGCGCCGGCCATCACGAGCCGGGCGGCGCGCGTCTGCGCGGGGCCGGCTTGCTGGCCGGGCTCAAGCTGTCCTTCGCGCTTTGCAGCGCCGATAATCGACACGATTCCAGCGACGAGCAGAATCATCAGGCCGGCGAGCAGCGCTCCAAGGCTCTTCTGCATTGGCATCGTGCTGCGCGCGGCCGCCGGAACGGGAACCGCAATCGTGCCGGAGCCTGCATCGCCATCAGCTTCGACGCGCACCTGCCAGGAACCGGAGGCCATGAGCCAGAGCTTGCCGGAGAAAAATTGCGGATCGTCTTTTGACGGGTAGCAGCACGTCCGGCGGAGGCGGATACTTCGAACCTTCGCCGACGATGTAGAGCGGAACGATTTTGATCTGCTTCACGCCGGGTGTGGAGCTGCGAATCTGAATCTCGGCGACTCCGGGAATCATTTGCGGCGTGCGGATGGAAACGACGAGATGATAGGGGCCAGCGTCACCCTGAAAGAAAACATCGGGGCTTCCGATGTGCGCAGCGAGCGGCCCGGCGATGCAAAATCGCGAGGACGAGCCAGGCGATGCGAGTGCAAACAATGTGAGTGGTCTTCACCTGGGTTAGCGCCTGACTTTCAGGAGCCAGCCGCCGAAGGTGATGCCGATGCGTGTGGAGAGAAAAGCGAAAATCCAGGCGAGGCCCAGTCCCAGAAAGAAAGCGGCGCGAGTGGGATCATAGTTCTCGAATTGGTAGTTCAGCTGATGCATCGAAACCGGCTCTTGATAGGGAAAATAAATCATGCCGAAGAACCAGTTGCGGGCCAGCGGCGAAATCATGAAGCTGCCAAATGGCCAGTGGATCACGAGCAGCGTAGCAGATAAGCGGTGCCAGCGACCAGCGCGAGCAGCCACTTGTTTCGTCCTGCCAGCCGCGCGCGCACGAGATCAAACGCGAACGCGGGAAAAATGAGCAGCACCGGAAATCCCATCGGCACCATGTGCGTCACGTTGGTGTACACGGGCCCGAGCTTCGGCTGCGCCGCGAACAGCGGAAGGATCCACAATCCCGCCAGCTCTACCGCCATATAAACCGAGGCAACAATCGTGGAGCCCCATTTGTGCTCGGACGCAGTTCCATAGCCCATGATCAGCAGAGGCGTGGCGAGCATCAGGACGCGATAAAAAACCGAGCTGTGCATGAATCTCGCGTCACTGAATTCGGAGATCAGAATCATGTGCAGCATCAGGCCCAAGCCCGCGAGATACAGGAACAGCCAAGTGAGCTTCGCGCGCACGGCTCCGGTGGCGCGATTCTTTGCGGAGACGACGAGCACCAGATAGCCGATTCCCACGCCCAGAATTCCCCACCCCAGCACGACGTGCGGCGGGCTCAGGATTTCGACGTCCAGCCCGAATGAGTTGTGCCACCAGTTGTCGAACGGCGCGGATGTGACCATGGTCACGCCGCCCCAGGCGGTGAGAAACGCGCCGAGCGGACCGCGGAATCCCCAGACTTTTACCGAAGAGGATTGCACCGCGGGGTCATGAGAGAAGGTGGTGGAGAAAATCAGATACGTGCAGGTGATCGCGGCGAGGATGCCGCCGAATTGAATTAGCAGGTGCGCGGGCGTCCAGAACGTGTCGCGCCCGATGGTCATGTGCCAGGAGATGTCCCAGTACAAGCCGAAGCAGATCGAGGAAACCGAGATAATGCCTGACCAGACGAACCAGGGAATGGTGGTGGCTTGCGCGGCTGCGCGCGCGCGTTCGGCGCTGGGTGCCGAAATTCCGAAGGGTACGGTTTGCGCCATGGGTGGCTCGTTGGAAGGATAGCAATTCCGGCTGTACGAGGCCACCAGAAGCAGGCCAGCTATCTCAGAGTGAGATAGCTGGTGATAATCTCTGTTCGCAGCATTTGTCCCGCAAAGGGCGAAGTGCCCACCAAAGACTCGGCGTCCCATACGTAATTGGGCTGATGGCGTTAACTTGTCTGTATTTGACAACGGAGTAGTGGAGACGCACACTAGCCGCCATGCGAATACAATGGATTGTTCTCAGCTTGTTGGCGTCTGCCACTCTCCCTTCAGTATCGCGAGCACAGGGTGTCCCGGTCTTCAAGATTACGCCGGACACAAGTACGATTAAATTCTTCGTGAAGGCCTCGGTCGCTCTCGAAGGTAATTTCAAGAAGTGGGACGCCACTCTCACCTTCACGTCTACGGATGTCTCAACGGGCGTGCTCGACATCAAGATTTATGCCGACAGCGTCGATACCGGAAGCGGCATGAAAGACGGCAAGCTCAAGAGCAAAGATTTCTTCGATGTTGAAAAGGATCCGTACATCACGTTTCACTCGACAAAAATCGTTCAGACCGGCTCCAACACTTTTGAAGTTGACGGCAACTTCACAATTCGTGGCGTGACGAAACCCGAGAAGCTCACGCTGACAGTTTCCGGTATCGGAACCGGCACTGGCGAAATTAAGGGGACAATGGCCTTCGACCGCAAGGACTACGGTATGAACAGTAGCATTCCCTTTATCAAGATTGCCGACCGCGTCGAAGTGAACGTCAAACTCCACGGCGAGCGGGTCAGTGGCCCACCGATGGACCTTAAGAAATAGCCAGCCTGGCTTCCTTGAATTAGATTTTGAGAAATCCTCTCACGCCAGCTACTTCAGACTGAGATCGCTAGTGACAAACCCTGTTCGCAGTTATTCTCGTTTTCCAGGCGTCGGGCATGCTGTACATTTTGACAGTACAACTACGGGCGCGACCCGTGCAGTAATGCACATGCAACCTGGGAGGGGATCTCTTGGACAGAACATCTCGAACGATTCGATGCTTGATCGCAGCTGGTGGTAAGAAGATTTTTCTCTTCGCACCAGCAATCTCAAAACGAGATAGGTAAGTGATAATCCCTGTTCGCAACATCCATCTGAATCTGATTGTCCGGTAACGGCGTTTATCGGGACTCGAGTCCGATAACTGGAGAATTCTCCTGCCAAGAGCAATCAATAAAAACTACGCAATTAGCGCTCGCACGCGGGTGTCCGACGCAGTTTGGATTCATCGCAGCGCACCTGCGGATATGCCGGATCTGTAACAAGTTTGCGTCAAGTTCACTTGCTTGCATCCACCATCGGAATGTGTTCGGCAAACTGCAGGTCGATCAGCAAATCCAGGCGGCGTTCGATTTGATACCACCTTCCGGTCTTCTTGGGCGAGATCACCTTCTCGAAGATCGGCACATATTTCGTTAGCAGAGCCGAAAACTGCCCGTCGATGGCCGTCAAGCGGTTCATGAAATCATTTGCCTGGGCATCGGTCATAGTGTCGTAGCTCTGCACATATTCCTTGATCAGCGCCACGCGGACATCGCCGACTTCCAGGCTTCGGCTGAGTATTGGTCATAGATAGGCCAGAATTTTGTTGCTTCCGTGTCGGTCAGGGTTAGGTTGGCGGCGACGAGCTGTTTCCTTTCCGACCGGACGTCTTCCCGCAGCAGCTTGATGTCTGTCTCGATGGCAGTCTTCGAACTGGCATTGGCATCCTGGGCGAACAGCGGTACGCTGGACAGCAGCAACCCGCCCACCACCGTAAGAACGGCTAGTACGCTTTTCGTTTGCATCACTCTCTCCTTAGAACTGATTACCGCACGTATCCGAGCCGATAGGAACCCGATCTGGTCCGCCGCTTCCCGCAGAAAAGTTTCCGAACCGTTTCTTTAGGCTAAAGGAACCGTAGTGAAGAGAGATGAGAGGAACACTAAGAACAAAGCCGGAGTGTGAATCCGCGCCGAATAGTCGATGCCGAGAAGGAGTCAGTTTGAGGGCCCCATGGTTTTCTTTTCCCCGTAGCTACTTTTTGTTCAGGTCGTCGTCCTTGTAGTATTTCGTGCCCTGCAGGGTCACCTGTAGGGCGAGGCCATTCTTGGTGATCTGGTAGACCCATACTCCCGGGGCAACTTCCGCTCCCGAGTAAGCTCCGCCCTTCTCGCCGCTTTGGCGGCAGCGTCCGCTTGCCCCGAACCGGACCAGCCGGAGTCCAGAAATTGTGCCAGGGCCTTATCGTTCTCGAAGACGAACACCGCGACATAGTCTTTCACTCCCATGCCCAGACCGGCACCGACCGAACCCATCTTCATGAAGGTTTCTTCCTTGGTCTTGTTGTTGACGGCCAGGCCTGAACCGCGTGCCGTGCTCAATAGCAGTACGTTCACTCCCATGTTGTCGAAAACGGCGTACCCCGCCGCCTTATGGATAGCTGCTTTGGAAGGGGGGTCCAGCTTGTACAAATCCTTCAATTCCTCGGCAGCCATCTTGCGGGTTTTACCTTTTTTTCTCGTCGTCATCTGCGGCGATGCATAGACCTGCTGAGAGCATCGTCATGGCCAGAATCGAGGCGATCATCTTGACTTTCATCGGAATCCTTCCTTCTCCGAGTTTGGCGGCAACGTTCTGAGGTCGTTCAGCCGCACAGACGCCATAAGGCGCCCCGCGGACGACTCAAACGAAAACTCCAAGTCTAATCACATAGCTGATTCCCAAATCGGGGACAACTAGGGATTTCCCTAGTTGTGTGGGATGGAGTAAAAGCCTAAAGCCGTTAGAGCGAATTCCATTGCTGAGACTGGGTCGAATGAAGATTTCAATGTCAAAACAGGCTCGCTTACTAGTGGTTGAGACGGACTTCACAAATCGCAGCGGCAGCATTTCTCGCCGGTAAAGTCCGGTATTACATCGCGCTACCGGACAAGTCGTTTTCGGGCTGAGTTCACCTGTCCGATAAGCGTTTGAACGTAGCCTCTAATCCTTACCGCCTCCTGTCACCTATGGAGAGGCTTACGCCGAAAGAAACGGAATTGATTCGTGTCTTCGGATCGCGCTCGACGCAAGGCAGGGAAGTAACTTTCTCAAAGGAGAACACAATGGAACTGGAACGCGTGGAGGCAATGGAAATGAACTGTGTGATTTGCGGCGAACGGACGGAGCAAGTGTACGATTTGCACCTGCCCCATGACGACATAATCATTACGCGGCTCGGACTTTGCGATAAAGACAAAGAAGCGCTCGCCGGTCTGCCTTCCGAGGAACGCAACGCGAAGCTCATTGAGGCAGTGCGCCGAGCCAAATCTAAGCCCGAATCGTTTTCGAGCAAGAAATCGGCCTAAAAGACTGTCACCGTTTCCGCCACCTGTTCGCGACGTCTATCCAAGATGCCAGCAATGTCTACCAGACGGGGACAGAGAGAGCGTGGGTGAGTTGAGCTGACAAAGCGAAACTCGCAGTGCGATCTTGGACATCGCGGATCACTATCACGATTACGAACGAGTGCGGCCCGTAAACGACCGCGGCCTCCTGATGGTTTTCGGCGAATCCGGCTGTGCCCAGTGCTGCGTCCTGACTTCCCGGCAGTCCCGCCGCAATTCCCCGGTACGGGATGGATCGCGCGAGCATGCCCATCATCTCCTGAGAAGCATCGGGGCTGACCGCCTCGCCCTTGGCAAGCGCCCATAACAGAACCATTAGATCGCGTGCAGTCTCGGTATTCTGAGGGCCTTCGGCGGGCTCCTTGTCGCTTTCCACCGGGGCAACGAATTGCACACCGTTCGCGCCCAGTTCGTGCAGGCGGTCGCGAATGCGCGCGGCATCGAGCCTTTCAATCAGCAAGCTTTCAGCCCGAAGGCTGCCGCGCACAATCATTGCTTCGCAAAGCTCCCGGAGCGTCAGGTTCTTTCCGATTGACCCGTAGGTAGGATCATTCTTGGCGTCAGCATGCGGCGTGCCCGGCTGAGCATCATTTTGTGAACCGGACGTCACCAGGAGAGGATCGCTGAGGCGCAGTTCGCCCGCCTCCGCTTCGGCATAAAGCTCAATCATCACTGCGATTTTGATTGCACTCGAAGAGCGGAAGGGCTTGTCCGCTTGGACAAAAAGCTCTTGCGTGCCATCCAATGTGCGGAAGGCCACCGAGGCATCTGCGCCGTAAGTTTGAATCAGTTTTTCGACGTCGCCGCGCGCTGGGCTTTCCCGCGGTGGGTTCGGCTCGGCTCCCTGACCGCGAGCGGAGGCGGCGCACACGAACACAATTATGAAAGCGAGGGAAAGCCGCAGCCGCGAGAGGAAATTCAGCATGGTCCGATTCTATCGCTAATTTCGCAGTTGCCGAGAACAGGGCCGAGGTTGCGGACTCCTATACAAAAAACCTTTTCGCACCACCAATCCCAAAATGGGATAGGTGGTAATAATCCCTGACGCCTATCGACCCCACTGGCGATAGGACCGACTTGCCCTCCGAAAGGCTTTTCTTGGCAATCGCACGGAGAAAGAAACACACTATTGCTGTGCTAGGGTCCAACTAGGATCGGGATCGAACTCGGTCATCGCGGCTGCCGTTTCTGTTGTGGTCTTTCCCAAATCTTTCTGAAGCAGAACGCCGTCCTGATTGATGATGAATGTCATCACCCCGGAATTGCGGTATTCAGCGGGATAGGCGACGAAGGCGAAGCCGCCGGTCATCTTTCCATCGACGACGTAATCCTTCGCGCCGCCGGGCGCGTGACTGCCTTGCCGAGTCAGCATATGGAAGTAGTAGCCATGAAAGGGCACATGCGAGTCCGGCTTCAGGCTATATCCTTCACGGGTGGCGAATGCAGCCAGTGGGCCGAGCGGGCTTTTGGGCTGGCCTTCCGGCGACTCCCAGTACAAACCGTTCTGCTTGCCCGTGTCACTGATGAACTTCATAGCGAACTGGCGGGTACTTCCGTCGGCGTGACGCTCTGAGTAGTACTCAGACTGAGCGTCAACCAGCGCCATACAAACGTCCATAACAGCCAGTTCGTTACGGCCGATACGGCGGGCCAGAATCTCTTCCCTCCCAGCGGCCGCGTCGAAGTACCACTGTCCCGCAGCATTCGTCTTTAGCGGGATCGGAAAAGGAAAATTATCTGCTCCAACTAGAAGGATTTGGGATTCGTCAGGCATCTTGCGCCAACGATGCATCACGCCGTAGGCGGCTACGAATCGGCCGGCAGTATCCTTGTCCTGCACGGGATCGCCGGAGAGAATGATGTCTTTCGAGTCCGGACCAAACACTGCGAGTATTGCGTTTGGATCGCCTGACTTTGCCGCAGTCAACAGCCCGTTACCCGCGTCGTCGGGTGAAGCAAACACTTTGTACGAAGGTTTAGCGGACTTGTTGCATCCGACAAATAGAATAAATAGCACCAGAAGAATGAGACGACTCGTAATGGCGATTTCGTGCGTTGCTCGCGACATACCGATCCTCCAAATCTTGAACTAGACGCAATTCACCAACACAGAACTGAAGTCGTTTGCGGCTGCAAAGTTGGCATTGGATTCACCTGCGACCACCGCGGCCGCCCCAGCCGCCGCTCCGTCCCATACTTTCTGAACCACGAGCACTGGCAGACCTGGAATTCCACCCGCCGCCTCCGCTGTTCATGGCTGATGAGCCGCCGCTCTTTTCTTGGCCGCCCCAGCCGCTGGAACTGGATTTGTTGTAACTTGACGTACTTCCGCTCTTCTGATCCCAACCGCTGCCGGTATTGCTGTAGGTTTTGCCGTTTGCCGACGCATACTTGTCGCCGTTAGCGGTTTCGCCAGCGGCGGCGCTGTTGCCGTTCTTTCCTGTCGCGCCATAAGCCGAGGCTCCGGTGGAGCTATGCGCCTGGGCAGTGGTTCCGTTAGAGTTGGTTCGGTGCTGGCTGTCAACGGTGGTGCCATTTTTCGAAGCGGTAGAGGCCCCATAGCTGCCATAGGCATTGGACCCTTGCACTGACGAGGCAGAGGCACCGGTGTGCGGGTTGTACGCTTGACCGGCACTTACGCTGCCGTAGCCGTTTGAGGCCGTGCCACCACGGGCGTAAGTGCCTGTGGAGGGATTGTAGCCATTTGAGGCATGGGCGCTGCCGCCGTAGGCTCCATAAGCAGAGGCGCTAGAACCATAGTATCCGCCATGCCATGCGTTGTTTCCGTAATATGCGCCGCCGTGATAGACCACTGTGGTCGAGCCGTGCCAGCCGCAATTCCAGCTGCTGTATCCCCACGCGTAAGAGTCGCCTGCCATCATGGCCCCAACGGCAACGCCAACTCCGAACGCCACGATTGCGGCACCGGGGGGAGGCGGGACGTAAACGTATGCTGGAACCACGTAGGGATAGCCATAGACCACTGCGGGGTTGTACATCGGAACGTAAACCACCTGCGGGTTTACCGGTTGAATCACGATCACTTGCGGCGACTGTTGCACCACGGCGAGTTGCGGTCCTGATTTCAAGTTGCCGGCAGCCAATGCTTTCGCGCGCAACACTTGAACTGCCGCCATTACGTCGGCTGACTGCGTGTGATACGCCTCTCCCAGCGATGAAGTCCAAGTAAGGTTGGCCGCCAAGTTGCCAAGCACAGAGGGAAATTGCGTGAGCGCCTTCACGGCGGGATCCCACGGTTGCCCATCGACGGCCTGCATCAGGCTTGATCCGGTGAGATAGCTGTGCTGCTGAAGCCAACTGGCAGCGACTGCAATCTGATCTGGATAGGTCGCAGCTGCAAGGACCTGCGCTACCAGCGAGTCCGGGTAGAGGGCGACGGGTGCTACCAGTTGTTGTAACTCGTTCGCAGACAACGGGGCACCTTGTCCCGAATACCCCGCCGAACCTGTTTGCTGAGCTCGAGCTTCGAAGGGCATGGTGCTAATAACCAGTAGGAGCGAGAGCATTGCTGACAAGAGCTGTTTCGTGAAGTTCTTGATCATTTTCCGTCCTCCACTTCCTACTCCCCTCGCGTCATGCAGCTGACCGCTATGGGACTCACAATCCGCCTTTCGATGACGCGATTTCCTATCGCCCCGCCGCTGCTACGCCCTTTCTCAACACGTACTCGTCGAACGACGGTAGAGGCTTGATGAAGTACCGGACAATTTCATGAGCCAAATCGTACGCAGCCAAGCTAGGGAGGGTAATTGTCAAAAGTAACAGGGCGACGAAACTGCTGACGAAAAGGGACTTAGTGACGAGAAACACATTCAACGGACGGGCCAAGCAAACCGGTTCGGATAGATGTTGAGAAATCCTGTGGCTGTTGAAAAAGTGTTCGTGAATGCGCACTGAAGTGTCGGCAGCAACGTCTATTGAGCAAGCGTTCTGCCGATGCTCTTCTTCATCGCTATTCACGGAGGCTTGCGGATTATGATGGGACAACACTCCCGTTCCGAGTCGCTGTTCTACTACTTTCGCATTGAAGATCAGGTTCCTGAAAACCACCTACTCCGTCTCATCGACCGACACATCAGCTTCGATTTCGTTCGTGAGAAGCTGAAGGACTCCTACAGCGATACGGGCAGACCCTCGATCGATCCGGAACTCCTGTTGCGCATTCTGCTGATCGGCTATCTCTACGGCGTCACCAGCGAGCGCAAGCTGGTCGAGGAGCTGCAGATGCATCTGGCCTGGCGCTGGTTTACCGGACTCAGCTTCGATCAGGAGATTCCCCATCATTCTACGTTTTCCAAGAACCGTCATGGCCGTTTCCTCGAGTCCAATCTGTTCCAGCAGCTGTTTGAACAGATCGTGGACCGTTGCAGGGAGGCTGGATTCGTCGAGGGCGAACACCTGTCGGTCGATGGCAGCTTTATCGCCGCGAACGCCAGCCGGTCGAGCCGCATCCCGCGTGAGCAGTTGACGGAAGTGGCCCACGTGAAGGGCACGGTGCGTGAGTACTTGGCGGACCTCGAGCAAGAAAACCCGATTGAAGAACCGGCCCATCAACAAGACCAGGTATCGACGACGGATCCGGATTCGACCTATTCGACCAAGGGCGCTCGTCCGGCGGAGCTGGGGTACTTCAACAACTATCTGATCGACAACCAGAGTTGCGTCATTGTGGGCGTTCAGGCTACGTCCGCTCGACTGAGCCAGGAAAGTGCCGCGGCTCGGGAGATGATCACGCGGTCGGCGGAGAGAGGCGGGCGCTTTCCCCAGTCGGTTGCCGCCGACACGACCTATGGGAACGGTGAGCTTTTGGCCTGGTTGGAGGAACGGAACATCACTCCTTATATTCGCGTGAAAGAAAGTCCTGCTCCCAAAACCAACTTGTACGGGATCGAGAAGTTCACCTACGTTGCCGAGACGAACAGTTATCAGTGTCCCGCAGGAAAGCGACTAACCTACCTGGGAGTGAACCCGCGCAACCGAAACCATATCTATAGGGCAACGCGAAAACGGTGTCGGGAGTGTGTGCACAAATCGCAGTGCACCAGCGGACACTATCGGCAAATTGCGATCCATATCCACGAAGCGGCGCGACAAAGGGCACGAGAGCGAACGACTGCTCCGGCCTTCGCGGCCGCGCAACGCCAACGCCGGAAAGTAGAAGCACTGTTTGCGGAATTGAAGAACCAGATCGGACTGCGCAGGGTGCGCTTGCGGAGAATCAAGCATGTTCGCGAACAGTTCTTTCTCGCGGCTACAGCCCAGAACCTGAAACGACTGGCCCGCTTCCTTAGATCAAGATCTCCTGAATCAGCCACGGTGCCGGTCTGAGATAAAAAAAGAAAGCGCGATATCTCAGCAGGAAACAGCTACCTCAGTTCAACACTCCACCAGTAGGCGCCTTTTTCAACAGCCACTCCTCTTCGCACCATCTAGCTCAGACTGAGATAGCTAGTGATAATCCCTGTTCTCGACACTTATCTGGGAAAGCGCCGGTTTCCGATTAATTCGTTAACAAGGGCGTGGTTCGCTAGCGCATGACTCAATCTGGATTAGAAGTCGCACCGGCAGACCGCTCATATTCTCAGCGAGAACATTCCTGTAACATAATGAACAATGCTAACGGCCCGGAAGTCCCTTTTCAGGTTACCCACAGAGACTTACATCGCGGGGATCACGGTTATTGCAATTGCGTTGCATCTGGTGCTGCGCTATGGGACAGATGTACCGCGGCGAGTTGCACTGGCTCCTCTGGTTGTCGCGCTACTCGTTGGTGGGACCCCGCTCGTTTTCGATCTGGCGAGAAAAACGCTCAAACGTGAATTCGGATCGGACTTGCTGGCAGGAGTTTCGATTCTCACCGCCGCCTTATTGGGGCAGTACTTGGTGGCGGCTATCGTGGTGCTTATGCTTTCGGGCGGCACAGCGATGGAAAAGTTTGCAACAGCTCGGGCATCGTCGGTGCTGGACGCACTGGCGCGGCGAATGCCGAGTATCGCGCACCGTCGTGAGGCGGATGGCGTGGCGGATGTGAAGCTAGAAGAGATTCGAATCGGCGACATGTTGGTCGTGCTGCCCCATGAGATTTGCCCGGTGGACGGCTTAGTGATCGAAGGCCGCGGAAAAATGGACGAGGCATATTTGACAGGTGAGCCATACGAAATAGCGAAAATGGCAGGATCGCGAGTAATTTCCGGAGCAATCAACAGCGACGCGGCACTGGTCATCCGCGCCGAAAAACTGGCTATCGATTCGCGTTACGCACGCATCATGAAGGTGATGCAATCAACCGAGCAACAGCGCCCACATTTGCGACGGCTGGGAGATCAACTGGGCGCATGGTACACACCGTTTGCGTTGATTCTGGCCGGAATCGCCGGGCTCTTAAGCAAAGATGTGCATCGCTTCCTTGCGGTAGTTGTGGTGGCGACACCCTGCCCTCTGCTATTGGCAATCCCTACGGCAATCATTGGGGCAATTTCACTGGCGGCGCGACGTGCGATCATTATCAAGAATCCAGCGGTGCTAGAGCAGATCGATTCCTGCAGGACGCTAATCTTCGACAAGACCGGCACGCTAACGTACGGACGGCCGACGCTTACAGAAATCATCTGCGCTGAAGGATTTGAGAGAGGAGAAGTGCTGCGACTAGCAGCTAGTCTGGAACACTATTCGAAGCATCCATTGGCTGGAGCGATTATCGGGGAGGCTCAAAAGCACAAGATGACGTTCTTGGGAGTGACCGAATTGAGCGAACCACCGGGACAGGGGCTACAAGGGACGGTCGAAGGACGAACCGTGCGAATAACTGGGAGGAAGCAAGCGGAGGAGATGCGCGCAGTTTTGCCAGCGGTGAGCAGCGGTTTAGAGTGCGTGGTGTTTATCGGTGGGCGCTACGCAGCGACGATTCGATTTCACGATGCGCCGCGTCGCGACAGCCGCTTGTTCATCCAGCATCTGAAACCACGGCACGGGGTTCGCAGGGTAATGCTGGTCTCGGGTGATCGACAATCCGAAGTGCAGTATCTGGCGAATAGTGTTGGAATTAATGAAGTGCGTGCAGGGAAAAGTCCAGAGGAGAAAGTGGACATCGTAAGGGAAGAAACCGCCAAGGCGAAGACGCTCTTCGTGGGGGACGGCATCAACGATGCGCCGGCACTGACAGCGGCTACGGTGGGCGTGGCCTTTGGATCGCAGAGCGACATTATTACGGAGGCCGCGGATGCCGTGATTCTAGAAACGTCGCTCGGAAAAATCGACGAACTGTTGCACATCGGGCGGCGAATGCGGCGAATCGCGCTGCAAAGTGCGCTGGGCGGTATCTCGGCAAGCATCGTGGGGATGATTGTGGCCGCAATGGGATACCTGCCACCGATTGGAGGAGCGATCGTGCAAGAGATTATCGACTTATTCGCGGTGTTGAACGCCGTGCGGGTGGCCCTGCCGATCGAGGATTTGCAGGACTTTTGAGGCCGCGCGCGAAAGAAGAATCCGCTAGCCGTTCGAGGCCGACTTTGGCAGCCATCGCCACTTTCTCTGCCGTAGCAAGAGGTTCCAGTCGACCCGAGTAAAGGCATAGACAAGAGCCAAAAGCGCGAGTTGGGTCAAGACAAAATAGATGCTGAAGTAAGCCATCGCATCGGTGTCTTCGAGTTCTAGTTTTCGCGACACGGCCGCCGAGCTCATGGTCCAGAAGGAGTAGCTCACGAAGCGGCCGATAAAAAAAGGGACTGCAAGACGGATGAGTGGCATGGTCGTCAATCCGAAAGCGATGAAAAGGAAGTTCGAAGGTAGGGGCGTGAAGGCGTAAAACAGAAAAAGTCCAAAGGTCACCTTCGGCCGTTTCTCCAACTCCAGTTTGAGAGAATCGACGTTATCTCTTGCCGCCTCGCTGAGCCAATGTGTGCGAACGATTCTGCGAGACAGTTTTCCGAGCAATGACCTCCCTGTCGCCGCAGCGGCGGCTCCTACAAGTGCAAACGACCAGTCTATGTGCGACGGGAACCGGAATCCCAAGAAGGAGAAAACCATCCAGGTAGGTGGCGCAAATGCCGGAATAACATTGAGCAAGAACACCGCTAAGAACAGAAATAAGCGCGCTCTCATTCTTTTCTCTTCATTGAATAGTGTCTACCTAAAATTAGACCACCTCGGGTGGCTCCGGTCACATTCGAGTGTGACGAGGGTCACCGCAACATCAGTCCTCACCTTGCAAACTACAATTCACGAATCTGAGGAGGCAGAAAATGAGAACTCTCGATACCAGAATTAGAATTCAACTGAAAAATATTCTCTTTCTTACAGACTTTTCTCCGGCCGCAGACGCTGCAATTCCGTATGCGGCGGACCTTGCCAAACATTTCGAAGCTAGTTTGTACGCTTTACACGTGCAGACGCCAATCATTAATCCGATGACGGAGCCGGCCACGTGGGCGGCGCTTGAGAAGGCCGCTGAAGCAGAAACGAAAACGCAGCGAGAGACCCTGCTCAAATCATTTCCCGACCTGCAACCGACGGTGCTGATTCAGGAAGGAGGGCTCTGGTCAACGCTGCTGTCTGTGGTCGAAGAAAACAAGATTGACCTCATTGTGCTGGGGACAAGGGGGCGATCCGGAGTAGGGAAATTCTTCCTCGGTTCCGTTGCAGAGGAGATCTTCCGACAGGCTCCATGCGCAGTGATGACGGTAGGCCCACGTTCTGCGGGCGAATCCACCCGGAGACGGAAGATCTCGGAGATTGTATATGCCACGAACTTCAGCACGGAATCGGTAGCCGCTGCCTCGTATGCAATATCACTCGCACAGGAATTTCAGGCACATCTGACGCTCCTGCACGTTATTGCCGATGAAGAGTCCTGTGACCTTGTACATTCCAGGGAACTCGTGAAATCCGCAGAGCATCTCTTGCGCAACCTCATTCCGTCCGCGGCCGATCTCTGGTGTGAGCCGGGATTTGCGGTCGAGCAGGGTTTGCCCGCGGAGAAGATTCTGGAGGTCGCCGATCGTAGGAAAGCGGACCTGATCGTTCTCGGTGTGCATCGTCCAAGTAGCTTTCCGGGAGCGGCAACTCATTTGCCGATAGCGATAGCGCACAAAGTGGTCTCTAAAGCGCCATGCCCTGTGCTTACCGTTCGCGGGTAAGACCGGGGGTATCGGCTGCCGAATTGGCTGTCAAGCACCTGATTCGGAACCGGTTGCCGTTGAGATAAGCGGTAGGAATCCCCGAGTTGGCAAGCGGAACCTCGGATAGATGTCGAGAAATCCTCTTCCCACCACGTATCTCAAAATGCGACATTGTAGCCTGAATAAACCATTCGTTTTCACATAGCGAAACGATAAGCACCTTTTATAGCTTTTACCGATGAGCACTCCAAGCCTCTGTTGGGGCGCTTATGCCGAATACTAATCGTGAATTGCTCTACAGTAATTGCTTCCTTGACGGTTCTTTCTTTCGGTGAGTTTGAGCCATCGTTTTTATGCCAACGATGATGATGACACTCTGGCTTTCCAGGGGCCAACTGCAAACATGAACCTTTTCGTGAAAAACTTGTGAGCTATGGCTCGGATACGTACCATGACATGAAACACACGGTGGGAGGAAGATGGCAAGAATCACGGTGGTCGGCATCGGCCCGGGACCGATCTCATTGTTAACCAAAGAGGCTGAGGCAGAACTACTTCGTGCCGACAAAGTCTTCTTCAGAATGGGGGCGTACCCGGTCTACGAATGGCTTCGCGATCTTGGCAAGCAGGTGCTCTGTTTCGATCTGCTCTACACGACGCGATGGCCCAACCCTGGAGATATTTACGAATTTATGGTCTCTGCCTTGCTCAAGGAAGCTTCCATTAGAGGTGAGGCGATTTACGCGGTTCCTGGGAGTCCCGCTGTCCTTGAGGAGACAACGAATCTGATTCGATTGCGGGGTCCGAAAGAGGGAGTCGAGGTGAGGGTGCTTCATGGTGTGAGCTTCCTGGATCAAGCTCTTGCGGAAATCAAATTTGACTTCTCCTTAGGACTGCAAGTCGTCTTGCCGTTGACGCATCTTCAGCATGGACTTTTCACGGAGCGGCTGGCTCTCATGGTCTGTCAAATTGAAGCCGGTAGCCACCCGCTGGATGGCCCCAGGGTAGACTTGACCATGAAATTTCTGTTGAAGGTCTACCCTCAGGATCATCTTGTCACTCTGATTTGGACCGATGGTTTACCCGACTACAAGACGCAGTCAAAAGTCCTGGCGCTCAAAGATCTCGTTCGGGAATACGGTGAAGGGAAATTCTTCGCGAGCCTCTACGTTCCGGCGATCAAGTAGAACGGGCAACCTGACGAGCGATTTGGGCTCGTACTGCCGCTGTACAGATAGATGTTGATAAATCCTGTGGCTGTTGAAAAAGTGTTCGTGAATGCGCACTGAAGTGTCGGCAGCAACGTCTATTGAGCAAGCGTTCTGCCGATGCTCTTCTTCATCGCTATTCACGGAGGCTTGCGGATTATGATGGGACAACACTCCCGTTCCGAGTCGCTGTTCTACTACTTTCGCATTGAAGATCAGGTTCCTGAAAACCACCTACTCCGTCTCATCGACCGACACATCAGCTTCGATTTCGTTCGTGAGAAGCTGAAGGACTCCTACAGCGATACGGGCAGACCCTCGATCGATCCGGAACTCCTGTTGCGCATTCTGCTGATCGGCTATCTCTACGGCGTCACCAGCGAGCGCAAGCTGGTCGAGGAGCTGCAGATGCATCTGGCCTGGCGCTGGTTTACCGGACTCAGCTTCGATCAGGAGATTCCCCATCATTCTACGTTTTCCAAGAACCGTCATGGCCGTTTCCTCGAGTCCAATCTGTTCCAGCAGCTGTTTGAACAGATCGTGGACCGTTGCAGGGAGGCTGGATTCGTCGAGGGCGAACACCTGTCGGTCGATGGCAGCTTTATCGCCGCGAATGCCAGCCGGTCGAGCCGCATCCCGCGTGAGCAGTTGACGGAAGTGGCCCACGTGAAGGGCACGGTGCGTGAGTACTTGGCGGACCTCGAGCAAGAAAACCCGATTGAAGAACCGGCCCATCAACAAGACCAGGTATCGACGACGGATCCGGATTCGACCTATTCGACCAAGGGCGCTCGTCCGGCGGAGCTGGGGTACTTCAACAACTATCTGATCGACAACCAGAGTTGCGTCATTGTGGGCGTTCAGGCTACGTCCGCTCGACTGAGCCAGGAAAGTGCCGCGGCTCGGGAGATGATCACGCGGTCGGCGGAGAGACGCGGGCGCTTCCCCCAGTCGGTTGCCGCCGACACGACCTATGGGAACGGTGAGCTTTTGGCCTGGTTGGAGGAACGGAACATCACTCCTTATATTCGCGTGAAAGAAAGTCCTGCTCCCAAAACCAACTTGTACGGGATCGAGAAGTTCACCTACGTTGCCGAGACGAACAGTTATCAGTGTCCCGCAGGAAAGCGACTAACCTACCTTGGAGTGAACCCGCGCAACCGAAACCATATCTATAGGGCAACGCGAAAACGGTGTCGGGAGTGTGTGCACAAATCGCAGTGCACCAGCGGACACTATCGGCAAATTGCGATCCATATCCACGAAGCGGCGCGACAAAGGGCACGAGAGCGAACGACTGCTCCGGCCTTCGCGGCCGCGCAACGCCAACGCCGGAAAGTAGAAGCACTGTTTGCGGAATTGAAGAACCAGATCGGACTGCGCAGGGTGCGCTTGCGGAGAATCAAGCATGTTCGCGAACAGTTCTTTCTCGCGGCTACAGCCCAGAACCTGAAACGACTGGCCCGCTTCCTTAGATCAAGATCTCCTGAATCAGCCACGGTGCCGGTCTGAGATAAAAAAAGAAAGCGCGATATCTCAGCAGGAAACAGCTACCTCAGTTCAACACTCCACCAGTAGGCGCCTTTTTCAACAGCCACTCCTCTTATCACCACCTTTCTCAGAGCGAGATAGGTGTCCTAGCGCAAGGCATCGTTGAGATTGTTATAAGCACTGGGGAATTTCAGGGGCTAAAGCCCCTTTTTCTTGGCTCTATCTTATGTCGCCCTTAAAGGGGCGACCCACAAGGCGCCCTGTTATCGACAGTTACGAATCCCGTGATTGCGGGGCGAACTCGAAGTTAGTGCGCTACAGCAATTCGGCTTACTCTGCTTTGCTTCAGAAACGAGAATGTCCGGATCGGCTTCTCTCCAGACACCTGAGTTGCAGATGTCCTCGCTGCGGAAGGGATGAGTCTTTTTTCAGCGCTCGTTCGTAGTACGGAGCAGTGCGCGGCAGTAGTGAAACTTTCCGTAGGAGGTTGACATGCATGACACGAAGGAGCGGTTGTCTCTATTCTGGATCTTCGCGTTATTAAACTATCTGTATGCGGACGTGCTTGCTCTGTTCGCTTTCGTTGGCTCGCCGAATACAGCCCCGCATCTCCCACCATGGGCTCTGCTGGGATCAGCGGTCTTGATGGAAATACCCATCGCCATGATTGTGGCGTGTCGACTGCTTCCGTTTAGAGCGAACCGGCTGGCGAATATCATCGCGGGCGCCATTCTGACCCTTATAAACGGCTTCCTGACCTTCGTTCTGCCTCTGACTAACGGTGATTTTCGGGACCCCGTTTTTCCAGCGTACGTGTTCTTCGCGACGATCGAAACTGTATGCACCTCGATCATCATCTGGCAGGCGTGGACATGGTCAGGGGTTGAAGCCATCAGTTAGTTCGGAGGGCGTTATCGAATCCACCCGGCGCTCGGGTCGACCCTGCGCACCCGGACGACTTGGCAATCCTTGGCTAGCAATGCGACGCTGTCAGATTTGCATCCTCTACGACCGTAGGCCCAGTGATTCGTACGGTGCGTTAATCAACCGACAACCCGTCCCCGCCGCGCGGTATTTAGGGTTGCGATGCCGAACGCCTGGGGCGATTCGGTGTCACCTTCGAAAAAACGAACTCTTGAAGGACACCCGCGAGAGACGTCTCACCAAGCCTGATCAGCGCCGACGAAACCACGAATCCGGATCCGCGGCGATCGTTCGCGGGAAGGTAGAGAGCTCCCAGTGCGGCACCAGCAAAACTTCCGATGATATTCGAGTAATTCGGCTGCCAGTGCCCATTGTCCCCTTTGCACTTAACCGAGCTCGACACAGCATAGAGAATCCTGGATCGCTTGCTCCGCTTCCTTTGTAGAAGTAGCGTGGATCCTGCTTGAGAAATCGAAGGCATTATCGCGCCCCCGATAAACGTCGCGGCAAAAACGTTTGCGTAACTTGCGCCGTAGCGCTTTGCATATCCTTGCGCTCCCTGTCCGTACGCGCTCCAACGATCTGCGGCTTGGGCAAACCCCGCCAGGACTCCCACTCCGACAAGCGTAATCGGGTCGCTCGCCGATTTCCACGCAAGCCCGAACTTGTGTTTCGCCGTGAGAGGAGCAGCATTCGGCTCGTAGCTAACATAGAAGTTCGGGATCACCCCGAACACCCGCTGCGTTTCTTGTTCCTTGATCTGCACGTCTGCCAGTTCCCCCGGCGTCAGTCCCTCAACGTGCACCTCTGTTATCTGAGTGGGGATGGCCAACATAATCAGCGGAGTGACGTAGGCTTCTCCAGATTGGAGACTCCCGGAGAGATCCTGGGGCGCGAGGTCTGGCGATGAAATTGTGAGACGAAAGGGGCCCGGAGCAACATTGAAAACTCGAACAGCCCATCCTCGTCCGACGTTAGCTCCAAGCCTGGAGATTGGCCTTCACGCGTAAGCTTCACTACGGCTCCGGTGATGCTAACCTCGGACTGATCAACAACTTTGCCGCTGATGCTTCCCGCTGGGCGCTCTGCATGTTGCTGCCCACCCGCGGAAGCCTGTATTCCCCGTGAGTCAGCCAGCGCACTCTTCGCTGTTTGGTCCATCGGCTGTTGAGACCATGCGGGAAGGCTGCAAAGCAGCACTGGCAGGCTCAGCCAAACCAGCTTCCCGAGGCCAAGAATCAAGCTGTCTTTCGCAGAAACGGACATGTCTTGCTTTTATCTCCCGCCTCTATGTCGATCGTCCGATTCGATGCTGCTGCGGACCTCTGAGATACATGCGTCGCATGGGGGCAATGCGCTTCAGGTCGAACAGACATACTGGTTCTGGTACCAACATTTTCGCTGCCGAGGACTCCATGGGCGAGACACTCGCAAAAGTTGTAACCAAACAGATTACGATCTTTTCTTAAGGGGTGTCGCCGCTGAAGGGGCGACCCACAAGGCTCGCCTGTCGAATGGCTTGCTCGAACTTCTGAACTGCGTGACACTTTCCTTGCCGTAATCAAAAAGCTACGCAAAAAGAATCCTGGGAGACCCCTTTATGAAGAGCCATTGGTCTTCGAAGCTTGCTCGCCGGTTTTTTTTCTGTTGGGTCATCGCGGCGGTCGTTGCGCTAAGCAACGTAGCTGTTTACGCGCAGGCGCCGCAAGACGAGAAAACGCCACCTTCCGCCGCGGGGCAGTCTGGGACTCAGAACCCGGCGCCAGGGCCGCAGATGCAGCCTGGGGCGTCGCGGCCGAAGATCGGCGTTGCACTGGAAGGGGGCGGAGCGCTGGGCTTGGCGCATATCGGGGTGTTGCAGTGGTTTGAGGATCATCACATCCCCATCGACTATCTTGCTGGAACGAGCATGGGCGGATTGGTGGGCGGCTTGTACGCCACGGGAAAAAGTCCGCAGGAGCTGCAAGAACTGGTGAAGGAACAGAAGTGGGACATCATCATTGGCGGGGAGCATACCCTACCAAGACCTGTCGTATCGGCGCAAGGAAGATCTGCGCGCCATTCAGAACTCGATCAAGCTGGGACTGAAACATGGGCTCTCAACACCTTCCGGACTGAATTCCGGCTCTGAGATTACGCTGCTGATCGATCGCGAAACACTGGCCTATCCGAAGCTCGATACGTTCGACAGTCTTCCGATTCCCTTTCGCTGCGTGGCAACCGATTTGGTTTCGGGTAAAGAGGTGGTGTTTTCGGAAGGGTCGCTGCAAAAAGCGCTGCGGTCCACGATGTCGATCCCGGGAGTTTTCTCGCCAGTGCGAGACGGCGACAAAATCTATGTGGATGGAGGCCTGGTAGGAAATCTGCCGACGGATGTGGTGAAAAAGATGGGAGCGGATATCGTGATAGCCGTCCATCTGGAAGTGGCTCCGACGGATCCAAAGGAGATCGAGGGGTTATTCAGCGTGCTGGGCCGTTCGGTAGATGTGGTGGTCCGTGAAAACGAACTGCGCGGGTTAGAAGGCGCCGATATCGTGGTGAAAGTCGATTTGCGAAAGTACAACAGTTTCCAGTACGACCGGGCGAGCGACATCATCAAGGAAGGCACGCAGGCGGCCGAAGAAAAGAAGCAGGTTCTCGGGCGTTTCTCGATTAGCGATGCGCAATGGAATGCCTATGTAGCAGCCAAGAATGCGCGTGTGCGAACCGACGTGCCGACTCCGCAGTTCGTAGAGGTGGCGGGCACGAATCCTCAAGCCGAACAGCAAATCGAGAGATTTCTGCAACGCCTAGTGGGACATCCCATCGACAACGCGGAAATCAATCAACTGCTGACCCGGCTCACGGGAATCGGGAAATATGCTTCGGCGGATTACCGCATCACAACGCACGACAACCAAACCGGCTTGCTGGTGACGGTCCACGAATTCAATTACGCGCCGCCGATCCTGCAAGTGGGCTTTGCAATCGACGGGTCGGAAAGCGACGACGTGACGTTCACTCAACTGGCGCGAATCACGTTAATGGACGTGTGGGGATACCGTTCGGAATGGCGAACGGACGTGCAATTCGGAAACACGTACGGCGTGGAAACCGAGCTATACCGGCCGTTCACGACCACAAGTAAATGGTTCTTTGCACCACGCGGAGAAGCCACCGACGCATCGTTTAAAATATTTCACAAGAGCACTCCCGAGGCGATTTACCGCCTCTACCGCGACGACGTCGGAATCGACATCGGATACGGATTCAGCCGGTTCACGGAAGTCCGCGCGGGATACGAGATAGGGTATTTCGATCCTCAACTCCGGCTCGGCCCGACCCTCTTTCCGTCAAACAATGGCCGCTTTGGCGATATGCGGCTCCGCTTTCTCACAGATCATCGAGATGACTTCATTACGCCTCGGCGTGGCTACAGCGCGCAGGCGACGTTCCGCTGGTATGACACGAATCCGGCAGCTCGCGACGCGTTTCCGGTGATGGAAGCGCAGGCCGAATATTTTGTGCCCATCACAAAGCCGGGATCGATCTTCGTGGTGGCCCAGGGCGGCACTACTTTCGGCTCGAATAACATTGGCGTGCCGCAATTTTTTCTGGGTGGGCCGTCGCGCTTGAGTGCTTACGGAACGAACGAGCTCTTCGGCAATCAGTACTACTATTTCCGCGCCGGCTATTTGCACGAGGTCCTGACGCTGCCGCCATTTGTGGGGCGGAACGTGTACGTGATCGGAGCGTATGAGTTCGGAAAGATGTACAACGATCCGACTGCCAGCAAGTTTCCGAACGATGCGGCGGTCGGCTTTCTGGCAGAAACCTTCGTGGGGCCGTTGTTTATTGGGGGGAGCGTGGGGGACACGGGGCATGCGAAATGGTTTTTTGAGTTGGGGCATGTGTTTTAGTGCGATCGCGAAGCGGTGCCCGTTCGAAAGACGAAGAGAGGTCCTTCCACTTCGGTCGGGATGACGGACGCGGGGAGGCGGGCCTGGACGAAGGTGCTTTTTTCGCGCAGGACTGGTCGAATCAGCGTAAGCTCTTCATGTTAAAATTGAGGTGGAGAGGAATGGATGCTGAAGGTGAGAAAGTACTATCTGGGCTTGTGGGTGGCGGGCGCGATGTTTTTCGTGATCGCAGCGAGCGGCGCGCGTGCCCAGGCGTCCGCATCTGGCGCGTCGGCTACAACCGTGGCTACAACGATGGCGGCCGAACATACTCTGCAGCTTTACAATACGCACACGAACGAGAAAATCGATATTGTCTACCGCCGCGGGGATCAATACATACAGGGCGCGCTGGCGAAGCTGGATTATTTTCTGCGCGACCATAACACGAACGAGGTGCGGCATTTTGATCCGCGGCTTTACGACATTTTGTCGGACCTGACGGCGTCGGTGGGGCATCCGGGTGGCGAGATTGATATCGTCTGCGGGTACCGGACTAATTCAACGAATGCGGCTCTTCGCGCGCATACCAATGGCGTGGCGAAAAACAGCCTGCACATTCAGGCGGAGGCGATTGACTTGCGGATGCCCGGCGTTAACACGTTGAAGCTGCGTAAGGCGGCGCTGGCTTTGGCGCGCGGGGGCGTTGGTTATTATCCGCACTCGGATTTCATCCACGTGGATACCGGGCGCGTGCGGCAGTGGTGCTTTGATTGTCCTGCCAGTTTGATTAATGGGGATTGAGAACGGGCGTTCAAGCAGCCTCAGGTGATCCCGATCCAAAATCGATCGGGAGGGACCTGAGCTACGGTATGTATTGCGTCGACATAGCTGAATACGAACTGCCCGCTAGCCCGGATACGGATAGCCCTTCTGCAACACCTGATCTAATTCCTTATCGTGGCCGTAGATATCGTCGTAGAAGTGTACGAGGCCGTCCTCCGGCACGATGACGGTGCCATAGACAATCAGCACCGGAATCGGGCGCGGGAGATTGACTTGTTGATTCGAGCTCTGTGCCATGGCGGTGCGGACTTTGGCCATGTCCCAGCCGGGAATTCCACGCAAGACAAACACCGCTAAATCGGCGGGCTTTTCCAGGCGGATGCAGCCGTGGCTGAAATCGCGGCGGGTGCGGGAGAAAAGTTCCTGTTCCGGACTGTCGTGCATGTAGACGTTGAAGCTATTGGGGAAAATGAATTTCACGAGGCCCAGGGAATTCTTGGGGCCGGGATTTTGGCGGATGAAAAGCTTGCCGGAGCGGAGTTGCGCGAGGACTTCGGGAGCTGACGGCGCCTGAGGCGACGACCTGCTTGCTTGCTGTCGACGACAGCGAAGCCTTTGCTGGCGAGATAGTTCGGGTCGCGCGCGATTTTTGGGAGGAACTCGGCTTTGGTGATCGAATACGGGACATTCCAGTAGGGGCGGAAGATCACGTACTCCATAGAGTCGCTGAAGACGGGGGTGTCGTGGTTATACGCTTTTCCTACCACTACGCTCATCATCAGGGCGAGATGGAAATGCTCGTCATAGGCGCGCAGGCGGAATTCGGGGATATTGGCGACGATGGGCGCGCTGTTGTAGCCGACGGGGAGCCAGCGCCAGCGTTCGAGGGTTAGTTGCATCTGGCGGACTCGGGTGCTGAGCGGGATGTTTAAATCGGCGATGGTTTGGGCGCCGATGCGGCCGTCGACGGTGCGGCCGTGGCGGGTTTGAAAACTTTTTACGGCGTCCACCAGCGGGCCTTGGTAGACGGTTGAATCGGGCGGGACGTTTGCGTCGTCGGGGAGATCGCCGAGTTCGCGGAGCAAGAGCGTGAGCCGCGGCAGGCCGGGATAGGATTCGCCCGGGCCGAAAGTTTTTTTCACGGGCGGGAGTTGCGCGCCGTCGTCTTGTTTTGCGAGCGCGAGATATCGGTGCAAGCGCCAGGATCGTGCGTTGATAGCCGGGGTAGGGCGGTTCCACCTGGGCGAGGATGGCCGACACGTTAGACGCGTCCACGACGTTCGTTTTTATGAATTCGGGCAGCTGATATTTTTTTGTTTCCACATTTAAGTCGAAATCGAAATGCTTGGGGTTCACTTTGCCGATGTGAAGATCGGAGATGTAGCGCATGAGGCAGACGGTGAGCGCGACGTCAAACTTCATCGCGTCGGTTTCTGTGGGATTCGCGGCTGAGGGCTTTAGCAACGCGAGGCGGGCGCTCCATCTTGGCGCGTCGTAGTCGTCCGGGGTTGAGTCCCTTTTCTTCGGCTTGCTGGATGAGGGCGATGATCTGCAGGGCTTGCGGCGAGGGCTCCATGCCGCGCACCCACGGCAGCGCGTAACCGTAGGAATCGTAGAATTTCTGCAGGTGCTTGCCGTAATCGCTGAAATTGGGCCAGCGGAGATCGGGGAGATTGCCCGTTTGAATGATGGCTTGCAAGAGTGGCTCGGGTTTCGGAGCTGATCTGTTGCGGCGGAGTGGCGGTGGAGGCGGACTTGGACTGCGATTGTTGGCGGCGGCTGGCGGATCCGATAGCGCCGCCGCACAGCAGCGCGACGACCGCTACGGAGAGCGCGAAACGCAACGTATTCGAAAGCTGACGATAGTCCATCGAGCGCCTCCTCGACGGAATTTGCGAAGGCTATGAGCCTGAGGGTCTGTGATTCGGAAGCGACAAGGTACCACAACAGCAGGCAGGCGCGAAAATCTCGGAGTGAGGTTATGCGGGTGGCGGCGGTTGGCGCGATCAGGGGAGCCTAAAGCACGAGCCGTTCGCTTTGATTTTTGGCGAGCGAAGGCGATGTTACACGTGCGGATTATGCTTGCGGCCATTTCCAGTTCTGGATTTCGGGCTTGTCGATGCCTTCGGTGTAAGCGTAGTTGATGCTTTCGATGATCTGCCCTTTGAGCCACTCCTTGAGATGGGCGCCGGGGCCTTGCAGGCGCGGAACGCGGTCGATTACGTCGATCGCCAGCTTGAAGCGATCGACCTGATTGCGGATCGCGAGCTCCAGCGGCGTATTGATGTTGCCCTTCTCCTTGTATCCGCGCACATGGATGTTGGCGTGATTCGTCCTGCGATAGGTGAATTTGTGAATGAGCCACGGATAGCCGTGAAAATTGAAGATCACCGGCTTGTCTTTGGTGAAGAGCGAATCGAAGTCGCGATCTGACAGGCCGTGGGGATGCTCCGTATCGGGCTGAAGCCGGTACAAATCCACGACGTTGACGAAGCGAATCTTCAGATCGGGAAATGCTCTCGAAGAATCGCGACGGCGGCCAGCGCCTCCTGCGTTAGAATGTCGCCCGCGCTCGCCATCACGACGTCCGGCTCGGCGCCGTCGTCGGTGCTGGCCCAATCCCAGATTCCGATTCCCTTCGTGCAATGGACGATCGCCGCATCCATGTCGAGATACACCAGGTGCGGCTGCTTGTCGGAGACGATCACGTTGACGTAGTCCTCGCTGCGCAGGCAATGGTCCGCCACGCTGAGCAGGCAGTTCGCGTCCGGCGGCAGATAAATGCGCGTGATCTCCGCGCTCTTGTTGCTCACGACGTCGAGAAAGCCGGGATCCTCATGCGTGAAGCCGTTGTGATCCTGCCGCCAGACGAGCGACGTGATCAGAAGATTCAGCGAGGAGATCGGGAGCGCGCCAGTCGATTTCGAGCTTCGACTTCTCGAGCCATTTGGCGTGCTGGTTGTACATCGAATCGATGATGTGGACGAACGCCTCGTAGGTATTGAAGCAGCCCGTGGCGGCCGGTGAGGATATAGCCTTCGAGCCAGCCTTCCAGCGTGTGCTCGCTGAGCATTTCCATCACGCGGCCGTCGGGAGCGATGTCGGTGCCGTCGGCGTCCTCTGGCTTGATTTCGGCGAGCCAGGTCTTCAGCGTGGCTTCGTAGATGTCCTGCAGGCGATTCGACGCGTTCTCGTCGGGGCTGAACACGCGAAAGCTGCTCATGTTGCGCCGCATCACGTCGCGCAGAAACTTGCCGAGCGTTTCGGTCGGCGAGACCTCCTTCGTGCCCGGGACTTTCAATTGTAACCGCATAGTCGCGAAAATCGGGAAGAGTCAAGAGGCTTGCGCAGCTTGCCGCCATTGGCGTGAGGGTTGGCGCTCATGCGGCGGTCGCCTGTGGGCGGCAAGCTCGCGAAGCTCCGGAATCAGCGTGCCGTGCTCGTCGAAGAGTTCCTCGGGCTTGTAGCTGCGCATCCACTGCTCGACGATCCGCAGGTGCTCGGGATTCGTTTTCACGTCGAGCACCGGCACCTGGTGCGCTCGCCAGAAATCCTCCACCTTGTGCCCGTCCACTTCCTTCGGGCCGGTCCATCCCTTGGGCGAGCGCAGAATGATCATCGGCCAGCGCGGCCGGTCCGGTTTGCCGGTGCTGCGCGCCTTCTGTTGAATCGCGCGAATTTCCTGGACGCAGGCTTCGACCGCGGCCGCCATCTTCTGATGCATCACCTCGGGATCGTCGCCCTCGCCTCGACCACATGCGGCGTCCATCCATATCCGCGGAACAGATTTTCGAGTTCTTCCGGAGTGATGCGGGCCAGCATCGTGGGATTGGCGATCTTGTAGCCGTTCAGATGAAGAATCGGCAGCACCGCGCCGTCGCGGATCGGATTCAGAAATTTGTTCGAATGCCACGAAGTGGCCAGCGGCCCGGTTTCCGCTTCGCCGTCCCCAACCACCACGCTCACGATCAGATCGGGATTGTCGAACGCCGCTCCGAACGCATGCGAAATGCTGTAGCCCAGCTCGCCGCCTTCATGGATCGACCCGGGAACTTCGGGCGTGCAGTGGCTTCCGAGTTGGCCGGGAAACGAAAAAGCGCGGAAGAGTTTGAGCATGCCCGCTTCGTCCTGGCTCTTCTCCGGATAAATCTCCGAATACGTTCCTTCGAGGTAGCAATTCGAAAGCACCGCCGGCGCGCCGTGGCCCGGACCCGAGATGTAGATCATGTCCAGGTCGTACTTGCGAATCACGCGATTCAGGTGAACCCAGGTAAACGTCTGGCCGGGATCGGAGCCCCAGTGTCCGAGCAGTCGATTCTTGAAATGCTCCGGGCGCAGCGGCTTTCGGAGCAGCGGGTTATCGCGAAGGTAGATCATTCCCGCGCAGAGGTAGTTGCAAGCGCGCCAGTAGGCGTCCATCTTGCGAAGCTCGTCGGCGGAAAGAGCCTGCTGCCGTCGAGGCGGTTTTCAGTTTGCTACTCTGAGGGGGCGTCATGGGGATGCTCCTTCGGCAAGATCGTTGGGCGCGATCTCGATTCTGCGAAACTGGCTCACTCTTCCGCCGAATGCAGACACGCAATTTTCGCACATCTTTTATGTCTGGTATGTAAAAGTGGCAGATATGAATCAGCGAACGCTTCTGCCTGCACGCGCCGGTCGGAGATGGGTAAAACACATTCGAAGTGAAAGCGGCTTCCATCATGGCTGATGAACCGATTCTCGTTATCAATAGCGGGTCGTCGTCGCTGAAATTCGGGCTTTACGTCCAGCGCGATGGTGAGGAGCAGGCGGTGCTCGACGGATTGGCTGACGGCATCGGACGCGACAGCGGGAAGCTGGAATTGAAAGACGCGCAGGGCCAACGCTGCGCTCCGAGAGTGTACGCTTTGCATCCGAAGACGAAGCGCTAAGCCAGGCCGCGCGCTGGCTGGCGGAGCTCTCACAGCTCAAGCCTGTCGCGGTTGGGCATCGTGTGGTGCATGGCGGCCCTCATCTTGTGGCTCACCAGCTGATCACGCCGGCGGTGCTGGCGGAATTGCAGAACTGCGTCCATTTCGCGCCGCTGCATATTCCTACAGCGCTACGACTTATCACAGCGGCCGAAAAGGCTTATCCACAGCTTCCGCAATTCGCATGTTTCGATACGGCTTTTCACACGACGATTCCTGAAGTGGGGTCGCGCTTCGCGCTTCCACGGCCGCTATTCGACGAAGGCATTCACCGCTACGGGTTCCATGGGCTCTCCTATGAATCCATCGTGCGTCAACTGGGGGCGGAACTGCCAAGCCGAACCGTTATCGCGCATCTCGGTAACGGCGCGAGCCTTGCGGCCGTGAAGGACGGGCGTTCGGTGGACACCAGCATGGGCCTGACGCCAACCGGCGGAATTCGCTATGGCGACTCGCAGCGGCGATCTCGATCCTGGCGTGCTTCTCTATTTGCTGCGCGTGAAAAAAATGAACGCCGATTCGCTCGAGCACATGCTGAACCGCGAATCGGGGCTTACAGGAATCTCGGCAGGCAAAAGCGACATGCGCGATCTGGAATCCGCCGCGGCCGGCGGAGATCAGAAGGCACAAATGGCGATTGAAATCTTCTGCACCGGGATTCGCAAAGTGATTGCAGCCTACGCGGCGGTGCTGGGCGGTCTCGACATGCTCGTCTTCTCTGGAGGTATCGGCGAACATAGCGCGCCTGTTCGCGGCAGCGTTTGTAATGGCCTTGGCTTCCTCGGCGTTTCGCTCGACGACGCCGGCAACCAATCAAACTCGAGCACGCTTTCGACTAAAGGAAGCGAGGTCCACGTCCGCATCGTCCCAAGCCAGGAAGACCTCCAAATTGCTCGCCACTCCCGCGCTTTGTTACACAGGATGTAAGCGCGGGATGTCACGCGTAGGACGATTTCTGCCACCCGCCAAGCGGACCTGCGAAAGACCGTTGACCTTTGCCGCCATTTGCTACAGGATTCGCTACCAGCGAGCGATTGCTACACGTGACACCCTTTCGACCAGAATCCAATTTAGGCGAACTTAAACCCGGAGGTCACCAACCGTGACACACTTCTCCATCAACCGGTCAATTCTGCTTTGCACGCGTTCCCTGAATTTGCTGCTTATCGCGATATGCGCCTTCACCATTGCTGGATGCGGCAAAGGCGGAAAATCCGCCAACGAGATCCGCGTCGGCGTCGTGATGCCTATCACGGGCCGGGAAGCGAAGCCCGGACAATACCAACGCGAAGGCATCGAACTGGCTATCAAGCAGATCAACGATAGCGGCGGAATCATGGTGAAAGAAAAGGGGAAAAAGCTTCCGGTGAAGGAAGTTTTCTATGACGACGCCTCGGACCAGGCGAAGTCCGCCGGGCTCGTGGAGCGCGCGATGACCACCGACGAGGTGACGGCGGTAATCGGCGGATACTCGACCGCTCTTGGCGAAGCCGAGTCGGTGATGCCGGATCGTTATCAGACGCCCTGGATTACGCCAGGAGCAGCAGCGGCTCACATTTTCAGCCGAGGCTACACCTATACCTTCGGCACACTCAGCTCCACCGAACTCCTTGGCTATACGACCGGAGAATTTCTGGGCAGCCTCATGGACGCAGGCAAGCTCAAGAAGGATCTTGCCGTCGCTCTGGCGCTTGAGAACACCGATCACGGCGTCGAATACGGGGAGGGCATCCAGCGCTGGAGTCAGGAGCACCCGGGATATTTCAAAGTTGTCTTCAGCGAGAAATTTGATCTGGGCGGAACCGATTTTTCAGGCCTTCTGCAGAAAGTGAAAGGCTCCAAAGCGGATATCTTCCTGGCTGATGCGCACTTGCAGGATTACATCACCATGGAGCGGCAATATATTCAGAGCGGCATGTACCACCAGATGATCAGCTACGGCGCGCGTGGGCCCGATCAGGATGCGCGAAAAGCTCTGGGCGACGCGACGAATTACATTTTCGCGGGACTGTGGTGGTCAAAGAAATTGCCTTATCCGCAGGTGAAAAAATTCGACGCCGACTATCAGGCGTTCGCGGGCCACGAGCCGGATTCGTACTACCCGGCGCCGGCCTATGACGCGATGCGAGCGCTCGCCATGGCCATCGAGCAAGCAGGCAGCCTGAATAAAACGGCCATTCGCGATGCGCTGAAAAATGTTGAGTTGAAAGATTCACTGATGCCGGGCCAAGTGCTTCGCTTCGGGAAGACAGGGCAGGTGGAATTGCCGTTCGTTATCGTGCAGAACAAACCGGACGACAAGTCGGACATCGTTTATCCGAAGGACGCGGCCACAGGAGAAGCCGTCGCGCCGAAGCCTCGGAAGTAGTTCAGCCTCGCGATGAACATCGTCGATTTTCTGAATCTGCTGGTGGCAGCGGTGCTGCTGGCCGGCGTATACGCCGCGATGTCGGTCGGGATGACCATCATCTACGGCGTCCTGAAGATCGTGAATCTCGCGCACGCGGGATTCCTGATGCTGGGCGCCTATTTTGTCTATGAGCTGTATACCCGATTTAACGTCGATCCTTTGCTCGGCGTGGTTTTTGCGTTTCCCGTGTTTTTTTTGATCGGAGCTGCGATCTACTGGCTTTTGGTGCGCCGCATCCCGCGCTCGGACCAGCCTACCTTGCCCTCTCTTCTTCTTCTCTTCGGGCTCTGGCTCGTGCTTCAAAATTTGGGGTACCTGATCTGGGGCAATGGCGATCATGCGATTCTGACGCCGAGAACTTTTTCCACTTTTCAAATCGGCCCCATCATTTTTCCGACGGTCCGGCTGGTAGTTTTTGGAGCGGCAGTCGCTTCACTGGCGGGGCTCGAATTTGCTTTGCATCGAACGTGGTTCGGCCGGGCGATTCGCGCGCTGATGCAGAATAGTGACGCCGGACGCATCGCGGGCGTAAACGTGGACCGCACGGCGCAGATAGCTTTCGGCATCGGCATCGCTTTTGCCGGAGCTGCCGGAGGCCTGCTGGCCATGATGTATTCCTTCACGCCGGATTTTGGAGGGTCGTTTCTGCTTCGCGCGTTTGTGATCATCGTTCTAGGAGGACTTGAATCCTTCGCAGGCGTGGCCGTGGGCGCATTGATCCTGGCGCTCGTGGAAACTTTCAGCATTTTGGTCATTCCGTCCGGTTACCAACCGGCCATTTCGTTTTCTCTGCTTGTGCTCGCGCTGGTGATACTTCCTGATGGAGTGGCTGGTCTCTGGAAGAAGCGGCAGCGCCTGGCATGAAGCAGAATGCGGCTGGAGATAAGCCTTCCGTTTCAAGGTTCGCGACGATCGCCCCACCGCTCGTTCTTCTTCTCGTTTTAGCACTGGTTCCGCTGGTTGGCCCTGGGCCTAACACGATTCGGCTGCTGTTTATCTCGCTCGTGTGGATCACCGCCAGCGTCGCCTGGAATATTCTGGGTGGCTTCGCAGGCCAAGTCTCGTTTGGCTTTGCGGTGTTTTATGGCCTCGGTGCTTACGCCACGGCAATCTCGCTCAATGCGGGATTGGACCGCGTATCCTCCCTGGCATTGGCAGCGCTCGTGGGCGCGATCATTTCGCTGCTTGTAGGCCTGCCCACATTTCGGCTGCGAGGGCCCTACTTCGCCATCGCGACAATTGGCGTGAGCGAAGCCGTGCGCGTGGTGATGACGAATCTTGCTGTGACCGGCGGAGCCAGCGGTTACCGCATCACCGAAAAAGGCGCCTTCAATCAGCATCTGCATTTCTATATGGCGCTAGGCCTTGCCGCAGGAGCTGTGGCAATTTCCATGTGGATCAGACACTCGAAGCTCGGTCTGGCGCTGATCTCGATTCGCGAAGATGAAGACGCCGCTTCCGATCTCGGAGTGAATCCCTACGGAACGAAGCTGCTGGCTCACGCGCTCGCCGCCGCTCTCAGCAGCCGCAGCGGGCGGCGTTTATGCCGGATACTCGGCGTTCGTTCATCCGAACGGCGTTTTTGGATTTGACATCAGTGTTGCGATACTGCTGATGCCCATCATTGGAGGGATAGGAACTGTCTGGGGGCCGGTGATCGGCGCCGTCGTATATGGCCTGGTGCAGGAGGAGCTGATTGCGTCGTTTCCTCAGTTTCATTTGCTGCTTTACGGCGCGCTGCTGATTCTGATTATTTTGTTTGAGCCCGGCGGAGTGCTTGGATTGATCAAGCAATTATTCCGCTTCGTGAAAGCGAGGACCGGCGTTGGCGCCCATACTTAAACTCGATCGCCTTTCGAAAAACTTCGCCGGGCTCGCCGCCGTGAAGGATGTGAGTTTCGAAGTGGAAGAAGGAGGGCTGTTTGGCCTGATCGGACCGAACGGAGCCGGCAAGACGACTCTGCTGAGCATCATCGCGGGCTCGATCCACCCCACGTCCGGCTCGATCGTGTTTCAAGGACGCGAAATATCCGGAGCGAAGCCTTATCACGCCGTCCGCGCCGGAATTGTGCGAACGCATCAAATTCCGAAACCCTTTCGAGGGCTTTCGGTGCTCGAAAACGTGGAAGTGGGGCTCCGCTTTGGCCGCAGCAAGCGAGCGGTGAATGACAACGAAAACCGCGATGGAATTTCTGGAGCGGGTGGCGCTGGCTCGCCTTCATCTCATGCCTGCTTCGGCGCTGTCGGTGGGCGACATGAAGCGGCTGGAATTGGCGCGAACTCTTGCGGCGCGCCCGAGCCTTTTGCTGTGCGACGAAGTGTGCAGCGGGCTCACGCAGACGGAAGCGGCGTCGATCCTGGAACTTTTGTGCGACATCCGCCGCGCCGGCACCTCGATTCTTTATGTCGAACACAATCTCAAAGCCATCATGTCGATCTGCGATCGCGTGATCGTGATGAATTCCGGGCAGAAGCTTGCCGAGGGGCCTCCCGAGGCCGTGCAGAATAATCCCGTCGGTGATCGAAGCTTACATCGGCAAGGCGGCGCACAAATAAATGGCAGAACCTCAAAATCCGGAGCGATTGCTCAATGTTGAAAATCTCGACGTGGGTTACGGAGCGACTCGCGTTGTCTGGGACGTTAGCCTTGAAGTCGATCGCCGGCAAGTCGTCAGCCTCATCGGGCCAAACGGCGCCGGCAAGACGACTCTGCTCAAGGCGCTCGCAGGATTGCTGCCGGTACGAAAAGGAAAAATCATCTTCGACGGAAAGGACATCTCGTCCGAGCCGGCGCATGAACGCGTGCAACACCATCTCTCGCTTGTTCCCGAGGGCCGTCAATTGTGGGCGCGCATGACGGTGGAGGAAAATCTCCTGATGGGAGGATTCCCATCGCACCTCCGTTCGAAGGCTCACTCGAATCTGGAACGGATCTACGAACTTTTTCCGAGGCTGAAAGAGCGCCGCAAACAGCTCGCCGGAACTCTTTCAGGGGGCGAACAGCAAATGTGCGCGATCGGGCGAGGGCTGATGGCTGAGCCGCTGCTGCTGCTGTTGGACGAGCCGTCGCTGGGCCTCG
This sequence comes from uncultured Acidobacteriota bacterium, assembly GCA_963767205.1. Lineage (GTDB taxonomy): Bacteria > Acidobacteriota > Terriglobia > Acidiferrales > UBA7541 > Palsa-295. Next base: position 11,883 of record CAVYDF010000011.1, on the reverse strand, counting down.
CGCCCATCATGGTGGATCAAGTTTTTCAATTGGTTCAAAGAATTGCGAGGGAGGGCGTCACGATTCTAGTTGCCGCGCAAAACGCCGACTACGCGCTGGAAATCTCTCAACGCACCTACGTGATGGAATGGGGCCGTATCACGCTCGAAGGCCCGAGCGAAGAACTTCGATCAAACGACCAGGTTCGCCGCGCCTACCTCGGTGCCACCGTTAGTAAACGCGCGCTAAAAATCTGTCCAATGCAGTAGCGACCGGTGGATTGACTCTGAAGAATGTAAACGAAGAATGTCATCGCGGACATTGGTGGAGCCGACGGGGTTCGAACCCGTGACCTCCTCGATGCCATCGAGGCGCGCTCCCAACTGCGCTACGGCCCCACGTTTCAGCCTGGTTGAATAATTTTATAGCATCCCGGTTCTGAAAGCACGAAACATCGCGCTACTTGTGGGTCTTGTACCAGACGTAGCCCAGGGTGAAGAAAACCGAGGCGTTGTAGCCGGGGTTTTGGTTGCCGATGCTGGCGTTGGAGTGATGGACGATGTCCATTTCGAACGTCATGGCGCGGCTTTGGCGCGTGAAGAGGTGAAAGCCGAGATCGATCTGCGGCGTGAAGTTGACGGTGGAGGTATCGCCCGGCGGAATATTGGCGCGGGTGAAGAGAGCGCCGCCGGCCACTCCAAAGAACGGCGAGACTTTTTGGAAATGAGTGAAGTTCCATTCCCAGAGGAAAGGCTTGACGCTGCCGCCGTAGATGCCGCGATTGGGCGGAAAAACAATGTAGACTGGTATCACTTCGACGGCCCACTCGAAATTGCCCCGCAGTATTCCCGGCAGGTGTTCTCCAGTGAGAACCAGACCGCCGCGGCCTCCGGCGACTAGAAACTGCGTATTGTCAGATTTTCCGAGGCCGTCGCCACCGCCGGCGAAAACGCCCAGCTTCCCATGTGCCGCGCGTGAGCGAAGATGACGGCAAACCCTGCGCGGCGGCTGCCGATGCGATGAGGAGCGTGAACATTGCGACGATCGAAATCTTCATGTGGCCTCGCTGGCTGTGCGCTCGTTGCTGACGAGTCAGAGAGCGTAAGGCACTCCCTTGAAGCGGTCAAGACTTGTAGCAAGGCCCCGCCGCGTGTGGTCGCCGCGCTGTGCCCTACTGAAGAATCGCGAAGGATTTGTGCCGCTCTCGGCTTAGAATACGTGCCCCATGGCGAAAATCACTTTTCTCGGCGCGGCCGGCACCGTCACAGGCTCGAAATATCTGGTGGAAGCGGAAGGCAAGCGACTGCTGGTGGACTGCGGCTTGTTTCAGGGCTCGAACGAGCTCGAACAGCGCAACTGGAATCAACCGCCAGTTGATCCGGCGACGATCGATTGGGTGGTGCTGACGCACGCGCACATCGATCACACCGGTTACACACCGCGGCTCGTGCACCTGGGCTACCGCGGACCGTTTTACGCGAACGCAGCGACGAATGAACTGTGCCAGCTCCTGCTTCCCGATTCAGCGCACCTGCAGGAAGAGGACGCGCAGTACATCGCGAAGAAAGGCTACAGCCAGCACAAGCCGCCGCTTCCGCTTTACACCGTTGTGGAATCGCAAGCCGCGCTGAAACAATTCCGCGAAATTCCGCGCGCGGCACCGTTCACGATCAGCCCGCAATTTTCCGTGATGGCGCACGATGCGGGGCACATCCTCGGCTCGTCCTGGCTCGAGCTGACAATCACCGAGAACGGGAAGCAAATCCTCGTAGTGTTTTCAGGCGACATCGGCCGCTACAACCAGCCGATTCTCAAAGATCCGGAGCCACCGAGCCGCGCCGATTACCTGCTCTGCGAATCGACCTATGGCGATCGCGATCATCCGGCGGGCTCGGTGGCAGATGAACTGGCGAGCGTGATCAACGACACGGTGAAGCGTGGCGGAGTGATCGTGATTCCCGCGTTCGCGGTGGACCGCACGCAAATGCTGATGTATTACTTGCGCGAACTCGTAGATCAGAAGCGGATTCCCGTGCTGCCGGTGTACGTGGATAGTCCGATGGCGATTAACGTGACCGACATTTATGTGCGCCATCCTGAGGACCACGATTCCGATTACATGCAAGAAGAGCAGCACGGGCTGGGCGATCCGCTGAATATGAAGCTCGTTCATCTGACGCGCACGGTGGATGACTCGAAGAGAATCAACAACGTAATGACGCCGTGCATCATCATTTCGGCGAGCGGCATGGCCACTGGCGGACGCGTGCTGCATCATCTTGCAAAGCGGCTCCCTGACGCGCGAAATACCGTGCTTCTCGTCGGCTACCAGGCGCAGGGAACGAAAGGCCAAGCCCTCCAGGATGGAGCGAAGTTCATCAACTTATTCGGCCAGCAGGTGCCCGTACACGCGCAAGTGGTCTCGATGGGGCAGCTTTCAGCGCATGCCGGAAAAAGCGAGTTGCTGCGATGGCTTTCGGGATTTACTGCGCCGCCTCGCCAAACTTTTCTGGTGCACGGCGAACCCGTGGCGCTCAATTCCCTGCGCGACGCGGTGACCGCGCAATTCAAATGGCCGGTGACGATTCCCGCCTATCTGCAAACGTTCGATTTGAATCCGATTTAACCAGCCGTCGCTGAAACACCAGAATTAGAATTAATCCAAATCTACTTGACAGCGGGTGTACTATTCCGCGCAAATCCATTTGCGCGGAGGTGGGCCATGCAGTGGCTCAGCAACCGCTTTTTTGTTCCTTTCTGTTGGTGTGTCTGCCTGGCAGCATTGACCGTTCCCCGCTGTGCCAGCGGGTTCCAATTCGGGAAAGAGATGTTTGGCGTCAGCGGCAGAGCCTATGACGAGCAGACCCAGCAGATTTTGAGCCGTGTGGAAGTCACGCTGCGCGGCGCGAGCGGCGTGATGCAGGCGCAGGTGGTGACGAATGAATCAGGCCGATTCGACTTCAGCAGCCTCGCGCGCGGCAACTATCAGCTCGAAGCCAGGATGAACGGTTATGAGCCGTACAGCAGCGCGATCAGCGTAGGTGGCGGCGAAACGCGCGGCATGACGATTTATCTGAAGCGATCCACAGCAAATCAGGAAACGCCCAACGGCGCGACAGTGTCCGCGCACGAACTTGCGATGCCCAAGAAAGGCGCGGGACCTGATGTATTCGGGCAAACAGAAAATCTACTACGGCAAGAATCTGGACGGCGGGCTGAAGGATTTTCAAGATGCCATCGCGATTGCGCCCGACTACTACGAAGCGTACTACCAGATTGGAATGACGTATCTTGAACTCGCGAAGCGCGACGATGCCGAGAACAATTTTCGCAAATCGATGGAGTTGAGCAAAAACACGTACGGCGAACCCGTGATTGGAATGGGAACGATACTGCTCGACAAAGCCGACAATGCAGGCGGCGAAAAGATGATCCGGCGCGGACTCGAGCTGAGTCCGAATTTCTGGCTTGGTTACTACGAACTGGGCCGAGCTTGTCTGGCTGAAAATCAGCTTGCGGAAGCGAAGAAAGCGGGCGAGCAAGCGCGGTCGTTGATGCCCAATGCCCCGATCATCTACCGGTTGCTGGCGAACGTTCACATGCGAGAGAAGGATTATCCAGCGCTGCTCGAAGATATTGATGCGTATTTGAAGATCGATCCCAATAGCCCGGCAGGCGCCCACGCAAAAGAAATGCGCGCAGAGGTGATTCAGAAGATTCGCGATGAGAAAGTGGTATCGGAAAATGGCGCGCCGAAATAACCGGATTACAAATATGCCGCTAGCGAGTGGCAGCTTGCTGAACGAATGCAGGGACTTCCGTAAGACGAAAACCCAGGACAAACATGGGATGCGGGGCCACACGCCCCCAGCGGGCGAGTTCCCATTTTGCGCGTAAGAAGCGAAGCTCGGGTTTCATGGAGAGATCGAGAATCTGGCGCGTATCGCCACGATAAAACCGCTGCGGCATTTTCAGTAGCGGCATTTTCCCCCATGCTTGTCCATCTTCAGAACCGTAGATCGAGACGTCGACGGACTCCTGTTCGATCTGGTCGGTAATTTCAATCCAGCACATGAAAGTGCGCGTGGCGCTCGAGCTGATTTCGTGCGCTTCGCCTTCCCCGTTGGCGGTGAGCTTGGTGCCGGGTCGAATTAGATCGAACTCCATCGCCATGCCGTCATCTCCTCGATGAAAACCTCGCGAATTTTAGCATAGGTGTCTGGCGGACGCGGAAAGCAAGGCGAGTTAGCTTGCTTTGAGTTTGGCGAGGCGCTCGGCAGCGGCCTGGAATGTTTTTTCCGTCTTGCAGAATGTGAAACGCAGGTGCGTGCGGCCGTCAGCGGGATTGCGATAGAAACTCGAGCCGGGAACGGCAGCGACGCCGATATCTTTCACCAGATATTTTGCGAACGCGACGTCGTCCGGGAAGCCGAACGCGCTAATGTCCGTCATGATGTAGTAGGCGCCATGCGGCTTGAAGCATTGGAATCCAGCACCGGTGAGGATGCCGAGGAGGCGATCGCGGCGAGCGAGATATTCCTTGGCGAGATTCTCGTAGTAGCTTGGCGGCGACTGGAGCGCCACTGCTCCCGCTGCCTGCAGCGGCGCGGCCGCACCGACGGTGAGAAAATCGTGAACTTTGCGAATCGCCGAGGTCACTTCGGGCGGCGCGATAGCCCAGCCAACTCTCCAGCCGGTGACGCTATACGTTTTTGAGAGCGCGTTGATTGTGATGGTGCGTTCGCGCATGCCGTCTAGAGTGGCCATGGAGATGTGCTTCGCGCCGTCATAAAGCATGTGCTCGTAGATTTCGTCGGTGATGGCGAACGCGTTCCAACGCACGCAAAGATCGCGAATCTTCTCGAGCTCAGCGCGAGTGAAAACTTTTCCTGTGGGATTGTTTGGTGTGTTGAGAATGATCGCCTTCGTAGCAGGCGTAAAAGCCGCGGCCAATTCATCGGGATCGAATGTCCAGTCAGGCGCGTGAAGCTTTACGAATCGCGGCTTCGCGCCGGAAAGAATCGCGTCCGGGCCGTAGTTCTCATAGAACGGCTCGAAGACAACCACTTCATCGCCCGGATTGATGATAGCCATCATTGACGACATCATCGCTTCAGTGGAACCGCAGCAAACCGTGATTTCGCGCTCGGGATCAATGGCAAAGCCGCCGGTGCGCTCGAATTTCTCGGCGATGGCATTGCGCAGCGATTTTGCTCCCCATGTGATGGCGTACTGATTGATGTCCGCGGCGATCGCTTCCTGAGCGGCGCGCTTGATTTCGGCTGGGGCGGCAAAATCAGGGAAACCTTGCGAAAATTCACGGCGTTGTATTGCAGGGCAAGGCGCGTCATTTCGCGAATCACGGATTCGGTGAACTGCGCGGCTTTGGCGGAAAGGCGCTCGCTAGTGGCGATGGCGCGTTCGGCTTTGATGGGGTTCATTCTGTGGCTGCGCTCCGTAGAGTTTGCGGTAAATGCCTGCGTTGCGCGTGACGATTTCGACGTACTCGCGAGTCTCAGTGAACGGAATCGAGTCCACAAACTCCGCGATTTCGCGGTAGTGCTGCCCTGCATTCCATTGCGCCACGCGCTCTTCTCCCGCATTGTACGCGGCCAACGCCGATTCCACACTTCCGAAATCCTTTTGCAGTCCGGAGAGATAGAGCGTACCGAGGCGCACGTTGTAATCAGGATCCACAAGGCGCCCTCGCGAGTATCCGATCTTTGCGCTGCGGGCCAGCCGCTTTGCGGTTTTGGGAAGCAGCTGCATCAGTCCGTAAGCGTTCGCGCCGGAGCGCGCGTCGGGATCGAACGCCGATTCCTGGCGAATCAACCCGGCGGTGAGCGACGGGGCAAGTCCCACATGCGCGGACCATTGATGAATTGGGCTGGCGAACGGCATGGGATAAGCGGCGAGCCAGACTTCGCGCGGAACCGTATCGAAAGGGCGAGATTCAAGCTGAGTGAAAATCTGCCGCACAGCGACGATAGCGACTCCGCAGTGGCCGGCGGCGATCGCCTGCTGAGCCACTTCGAGCAGTAGACGCGGCTCGCCCGTGGCAGCATAGGCGGCCCGCAGTTCGAGTTCGGCGGAGGAATCGAACGCAATCGTGCGCAGCGCGTCGGCGCGCGCCTGGCGATCGGCAGCGGCTGGCGGGAATCGTGTCGCCCAAAGGCGCTGCCGGTGGAACGGCGGGAATCGTGTCGAGCACAGTCGGGATCTTCCACGCCGCCGCTGCCTAACGCGGCGTCGCGAGTAGCGGCAAGACTCTCGAAATAATTTTGCGGGTAGCGGGTCTGGAGCTTTCCGTAGTAAGCGCGCGCGAGTGTGGGATTGCCGCTTCTTCCGCAAGACGGCCGAGCCAGTACAGCGCATCAGGCGTGAACTGCGAGCCGGGAAAGCGGCGCAAATAGTCGGTGAGCAGGCTTGCAGCATCCGGTGTGCGCTTCAGAACAGCGGTCCAAGCGACGCGCCACTGCGAAGGAACGGCATCGGGCGACGTGGGGAAATTGTCTGCGACGCGCTTGTAGTAGCCGGAGGCGCGATCGCGATCGAGCTGCACCCAATAATAATTCCCCGCTAGAAAGAGCGCCTGCTCGGCCCAGCGGCTTTGCGGCGCGCGCGTCGCAGCCGATTCCACGGCCTGGCGGCATCTGCGAATCCGGCGAGACGGTGCGGTAATACTGAGCGAGAGTGAAAAATCTCTCGGCGTCAACATCGGGGTCGCCGATTTGGAGCGCAGCGATCGCAGAAACTCCGCCGCCGAGCGCGACGCCGCATTCGAGAATCCGCAATTCGGCGCGCTCCTTATCGGCGCCCGAAAGCTGCGGCAGCAGTTGCGCATATTCGGTTCGCGCTTCGCTCCAGAGCCTGCCGCTGAACAATGCACCCGCATGAGCGAAGCGTTCTTCGAGCGGAATTTCCTGATAACCCGATTTCAAAGTGGTGCGGAGAAAATCCAGTTTCGCATTCGCCTGCCGGGCCTGCTCGGCGGTCGGATAGCGGAGATAGAGCAGCTGATAATCCTCGACCGCTTCGAGCGGGCCGGCCAGCCTGTTCGCGCGCTTCGCCCCGGAGAAAAAGGAGTGCCGGCTTGGTCTTCGTCGCTGGGTAAGCGTCCAGAGCCTCGAGAGCCACGTTCGGCTGATTCAGCGCGATGGCGGCTCCGGCGAGAGATTCCAGAGCCTGGTCGGTCATCACGGAATCAGGAAAATCGGAGCGCAGCGTTTTCAGTTGCGCGATTGCATCAGCCTTGTTTGCTGAGAGCGATATTCGTTTCCGCATTCCAATACAAGCGCGTACTCGCGGAGTAGCGGATCGGATTGCGCGCGAGCGAGCCATTTGGTGGCGAGGCCGAAGTTGGTTTTCGAATAGTCGTAGTAGCCCAGTGCGAGAGCGGCGCGAGTGCCATAAGCATTCTTGGAATTTTGATTCGCGAAAGCGCTGAGCTTTTCGTAAGCCCCCGCCGGATTCTTTTTCTTCAGCGCGCGCGACAAATCCTGCAGCTGCGCAGCCGTCGAAGTGGCTGGCGTTTTCGACGCAGTGCAGCGTCCGGTGCGGCCTGCCGCGGATGAGTGCGGTTTTCGCTGGGTTTGCGCAGACGTGCCGAACGACAAAAATAAGCCAAGCCGCGGCTACGCTCAGCCAGCGGCCCGAGGATTTCACCGTGGTCGTTTTAGTGCCGCAGAACGGGCGAGGGATACGGATATTCTCCGAGGGCTTCCGTATCTCCCTCAGCGAGAATTTCCACCATCCAGTGATGAAAATAATCCACTGGCTGCTCCAGAATCGCGCGGAAACGGCGGTCGTATTCTTTTCGGGCTTTATCGAGGTCACTGCGCAACCGAATACAGATGTCCTTGTGCTCGCGAGCCGCTTTCACGTCTTTCGGCCGCAATAGTTTGATGTCCTGCATGGCCACTTTGGCTACTCGATTCGCGCGGCGATGCAGATCTTGAATTTCGGGTGGCAGGCTGGCCACGTTGAAGGCCTGCGATTCAACAACGGCCGCCTGGTCGGCCATCACTTCGGCTTGGGCAGATTGCGATTGTTCAGCGACCGGAGCTTCCTCCTGCGCCACATGTGCGGGCGAGGCGGCCGGGGCTGGCGCTTCGTGTGCCGGCTCGGATGCTGCTTCTTCCTCTCGTTCCTCCACTGCCACCGCAGACGATGGCGCGTGCACTTGCGCGTGTGCGACTGACGAAGCCGCCTCCGCTAAATCCTCAGCCTCAAATGCCGCCGAAGAATCGCGAGGCTTCAGTGCGACGGCAACGAAATTCGAAAGCACGGAAAGCCCCGCCGCGAGGGAGGATGCCGCCGTCTGCGCGCGAAGCATCGCCGGAAGAGCGTTGCTAGGCCGCGTAGATGAACAGGCCGCCACCAGGTCGGCGTAAGCCTGATGCAGTTCGTCGGCAGTGCGCTGAAGCGGAGCGAGATTATCACGCAGCGCGCGCGATACCGCTTCCTCCAGCGCTCTATCGAGCGATTTTTGGCGCTCTTTCATGTCTCGAGTTACCTATTTGCGATTATGAAAACGGTCGGCGGGAGTGTCAACTGACATTCGGGCGAAGCGTTCCTGGGCGTATAGCATTGCTCTGTGAATAAGCAGGTTAAAAATCCACCAAACGAAGCCATTTGTTTTCAGACCATTAGCGACTCGGCCGCCACCGCCAGCACAGATTGCCCGAAAATGTTAAAATAGAGGCTCCAACGGGGGCGACACGGTTTCGACGGAAGCTGTCGCGGCTCGAAGGCATGCCGGGCCCCACCTGCCCGCTATCGGGTGGAACAACACAACTGGCAACTCACAGTTGGCTCTCGCTGCCTAACTTAAACTAGCTAGCGCGTCTCCTCAAGCGTCGCCTACGCGGTTGAGATGAGGCGTCACACAGTAGGCTGGCCGTCGCGTTTCGGTCCGTAATGCGGCGGTAAGATCATCGGACTAGCCGGGAGCGCGTCTTGCCCGCTCTGAGCTCTCCTGGTGAAACAATCGGAACGGGACAAGCATGTAGTCTTCGAGTTGCAAGGCTTTTCGGACGGGGGTTCAACTCCCCCCGCCTCCAAGTTATTTTAGCCAATGTTTATGCGGTTTTTGATGGTTGAGTTTGAATTGTAACGGATTTGTGGGGCGTAAAAAGTGCTTCGTACAGCGGCTTCAAGTTGCTCTTGCCGAGCCTTGACCCACGGCGAGTAGTGCTTTTCTGTGACTTTGGTTGATTGATGCCCGAGTAGAATTGAGACCTGTTCACAGGATTACGCAAACAAAAGTTCCACGGCGAATGTATCCCGCCATCTGTGTGCGTGTCCATTTTTGACGCTTGCCAGTCGGTACAGTTTCTTAAAGGCTCGCTGGTAATCGCCGACGCACGATTTCTTCGTGCCCGAGCCTGACCAAAAGTACAATCCCCCCGAGGCTGGCAAAGCATTCAACGCCTCAATTACGGCTGGTGGAAGCGGCACTCGAACTGGAGTTCCTGTCTTTGCTGTTCGCAGTTTCAACATCCATCTTCAATCGCTGTTTCGTAAGCGTCACCGCGTCCATAATGCGTAAGCCCGAATACCTTAACAACAGCACCAATGCTCGCAGTCGTTGCCCATAGAGTTTGTTGGGTGCCCTGCATGAGGGTACACATCGCAGGCGTTCAAAACCTTGTCAAACTCATCCCGAGTGAATGGCAGCGTAGGCGGTTCATCGACTTTGGGAGGCTTAATCAAAATGGCAGGATTTGTGCTAAGCCAACCTGAATCGTGAACGAAACGGAAGAATGTTCGCAAGGCAGACATGAATCGTATCGACACCGCACCAGTGTTGTTTTGCAATGCCTTAACTTGGTCTGCCGTTAGTTTTACCCGCTCATCAATTACAGAGGACCAGCTCCTAACCTTGCGGGTAATTGGTGGCGGGTACCACCGTTTCGGCAACATACGTTCGCAATTCTCCCCACATCTCTTCCTCCCTCTGGTGTTCTTCTTCTTGGCTCCGCACTCCGATGGTGTCTACATTTATCAAGTTGTAATCTTTTATGTCTAGGTTATATGGCGTATCGTTGCGAACATAAAAATTGAGTGCTGGCGACTCGCCAGCGGCTGGAGGCCTTAATACTGCATCTTCTGTCATGATGTCTGCCGTTGGTTTGTTTTGAGCCATACCTTCTTCCCAAAAAGAAAAACCAAAGCAAACACAATCAGAACGCTGGGAGTTTTTACCTTCAGGGACTTCACAAAATGCAGTAGCGGATAGCAAATAAACATCGTTAGAAACGTCAACAGAACACCCGTAAAAAAGGGGGTCTTGGGAATTAGATAAGTGATAATTACTACGGCTCCTCCAAGGCACCCCACGGTAATCGCGAGTTTATCGCCCAAGGAAAGGGCCGAGTGGTTGTCAGGCGTATCAGGCATCGTGTAGGCCATCGAATTTCTACTGTCTTCGCTCGTGAGCAATCGGTGTTGCCGCACCCATGTAGACCGAAGTAAATCCTCCAAGTTGGCGCGTTTTCCCTTGCCCATGTGATGGAATCGTAAACAGGCATCAATCAACACTGACGTGAACCGCTCCGTTGTGCGTCTGGTGCAAAAGTTAAACATTTGGATAATTTGTGGCCGAAGTTGGCGATTTCTCTTGGACAAAAGCAACATAATATGGTAAAATGTTAGTATATAGTTGAACCTCGGTTATTCCTCGTAGGGTGCGGACGCCTGTAGGACGGTCCACTTGAACGCTTTAGCGAGCGTAGCGGTTTGTAATTTCGATGACTTTAGTCGGCAGCACCCGTATTCCGTTTCCAGTTTTCCCCAAACACCGACGTTAATCGGTCATCGAAAACACGAGCCGTAGTTCGTCCTTTTAATCGGGATGGGCTGCGGCTTTCGTGTGTCTGGACGTAAAAATTCTGAAAGGAGAAGCCGCCGCCACGTATTGAGGCGTCCGGCAGACATGAGAAATGCGAAAGCAACGTCAGTCGCGGTCGGAGCCAGAAGGCAAATGCAACACCTGCGGCCAGAAATTTAAGCGTAATCGTCCCCGCCAGCGCAAATGCGATTCGTGCTGGAAGGCCAACAAGTTTAAATGCGCTGACTGTAAATGCGTCTATATCCGCCGCGATGATGTTCGCGTGTGCTCGAAATGCCTGCCAAAGGTAAAAAACGCTTCCAGAAATTACCTGTTCCCGCCACGAAAGTACGCGACAATGGGACAATTATCGTCCCAACAGAAACCGATAGAAATACTAACGCCCTGCTTACCAAGCTTGGCGGCTCCACCAATCGAGGGCGCGGCATTGATGTCGGAGTAGGCGGCAGCAAGCATTTTGTTCTTGCCAATGAATTAGGCACACCTGAACAACGTGGTGATGATGCTTTGGATTTTGAGTTTGCCGACAATCATCAAGAGAGGGCGGAAACAGCACCAGCGATGCCGTTCTTGCATCCTCAAAAAACAATGGCCCCTGCTGACGTCACGGACTCATTGGATACAGATTCCTCATGGCTAGCAGAAGGTGCTATTGATGAGGCGCGTATCCACAAAAATGTCGGCTGGTTTTTGGTTACGCCCACCGGCGTTGTCAAAAAAAGACGGGGCTTCACCAACAGACCATTGCTCGTATGCGGGAACAACTAAGAACTGCACTGCCCGGAGTTGGTTGCCAAGGCGGTTTCCGTGGAGACAGCGCGGATTATTGAGGAGGCCTTAGCTCAGCAACGGGCGTTAGCAGAATTGAGGACACAGTCTGGATTGTGACAGAAAATCAATCAATGTTTATGCGGGTTCCGCGTGCTTTTGATGCCCCGGAACACTTATAGGTAGCAACAAATGCGTTCGTAGCAAGCAGGTTCATCCGGTTCCGATTGTGGACCCGTCCACTGAGGTAGAAACAATGCCTCAGGTCGAGATATGGCAGAGAC
>CAVYDF010000010.1:0-278067 GCA_963767205.1 uncultured Acidobacteriota bacterium | reverse complement strand
GATATGCTCTTGCATCTCCTCCCGCAGCCGTTTGTCGTCTCGCCGCCGGGTGGCAAAGTTCTTGAGCCGCGCCAGAAACCTTCTCAGAAATCTCATGGCAAATCCTCCGCCTTCACTTCGAAGAACCGCCCGATGATCGCCGCCGTTTGCTCCCAATCCTGCGTCTCCACCTGCAGCTGCTTGCGCCCTTCCTTCGTCAGCCGATAGAAACGCGCCCGGCGATTATTTTCAGACGCGCCCCTGTTCGATGCGATCGCGCCTTCCTGCTCCAGCTTCAACAGCACGGGATACAGCGTCCCCTGATTCACCGCCAGCAGGTCTCCGCTGATCTGCTCAATGCGCCGCGCAATCCCGTACCCGTGCTGCGCTCCCAGCACATCAAGAGTCTTAAGCACCATCAACGCCAGCGTTCCTTGCAGGACATCCGTTTTTTGTTTCATAGCACCTTCATTTTGGTTTCCAACAGGAATATCCCACACTTCCTCTGGAAAGCAACAGGTACCTAAGTGCACAGGTGCGCGACTGGGCACGATCCCGCCGGATCTCTCGTGGCTGTTGAAAAACTCGCTCACTCGGAATTTGTAGAAATCAGATCGCGTCAGGAAGCTCTACAAACGATTTTCCCGAGTCTCCTAGACATTTTCTATCAATTGGATTTTTGGCTTTTTCGAGGAAACCGACTTTTTCAACAGCCACCCCTGTTAACAACAGTTGCCTCGGCCCCCGATCCTGATTGACGATTTTGCTGGGTGAACCGGTATGAAATCAGAGTCAATTGCCTTTATCTGTGATATAGAATCCGCCGAGAAAACAGGGGCGGTAATGCGAAATCCCGAAGTCTCGATACTTTGCTGATGAATCCGCAGTACCTATGGCTGACAGGAGCACTCGAACTGGTGAGCCTGTTTGTTATCGGCCCGGTACTCGCGATTGCAATCCCGTATATGGCATGGCGAGGGAAATTGCCGAGCTTTGACGGCGGCCGGTACGGGATGGTTTGCGTCACAAGTGGCGGGACTGCTGTGCTCCTGCTGCTATGCGCCAAGTGGATAAACGCCGATGTTAGAGAACCCCGATATTTCCTCCAACTCGCATGTGTCCTGGTCGGCGGCCTACTTTTCGGCGTGTGTATGGGGTGCGGTGGTATCATATTTTTGCGTGCGTTCTTTTGGCACAAGGCAACGCGACTCAAGGGCGAAAACCATACCGACCGATAGTTGCCGATAAATCCGCTTATTCCTAGCAATCGGTGACGGCGTTTAGTGCATCCAATCGTGAAATTCCACGCATTGCCGCTTGAGATGGTGACGCATGGCGACAGCCATCACCTACTATTATGTTCACGAAAGTTGGCGAGACGGCCTGTTTACGGCGTGTCTCCACCGTGGTGATTGCATCCATTGCGCCGAGGGTCGAGGTCAAGTCGTAGGATCCAGTTTACGCCGGGGCAAATGGCATGGCCCTTTTCAGAGCCGCAGCAAAGCAGTAGCAAAGTTGGCTTCTGTTCCTAGCATCTCGGTGCGAGTGTCGTGCGAATGTACTGAATCTCGATAGGTGTCGAGAAATCTCGATCACGACAGCTATCGGCTGGTATTTGATATCGCCGCAACCGCGTAAGCGGCAAACGCGGGAACGGAGAATAAAGTTCGAATGATGTGGAACCGAACCCATCGCGCTCGTATTTGGGCCCAGTCGGGCGGTGGGTTCTGAATAGACCAGGATTCGATTTGATGGTTAATGCGCACACATGTGGGTACGCCGATTGCGATTACGAGCGCGTAGCAGGCTGCACCTGCTGCGGCGAGCTGTCCAGAAATGGAATGCAAACCATACATCACAGCAAGGGCTACACCTCCTGCCACAGCACCGATAACCACGATCGGCATGTAAGGGTCAAAAGTGTGGTTTGTATGCTGATGGAATTCAACATAGGCAGAAACCGAAAGCCGGGACATCGCGCGCCCTAGCCCTATCCAGTTGACGATCAGTCCGCCGGTATCAAGCGCGGCGAATAATAGAACAATCACTACAAATAACTTTTCCATGGTTACCTCCATTAGTTCAGTTGCCGCCATTTCTCTCGTTGAGGCTGGGCAGATGCTCTAGACAGTAATCGCCTTAGAACCACCGGAAGAGTTTGAGCAGTATCGCCATACCCAACGACCCGTACAGAAGCTGGTACGGGATCATGCGGAGGCCAAATCTCGGGTCTCCGTTATGCACGAAGAGGTAGTTGTAGGCGTGTCCTATCTCATCGAAAACGAAAAGACCTATAAGGACGAGAAGTACACTCTTTATGGCCAATTCATAGAACAGAAATGAAAAAGACCAGGAATGAAAAACTCACCAACTGCATGATGATATTTATCTTGCCGCTGTGATATTCCGTCCAGAAGAACTTAGAGACCTCGAGAAATTTCGACATGTTTTCTCCGATGAGGGGACCCGTTCGCGTTCCCGGCGCAAGCGCGCCCATTTCCGTCTCCTTTCACCGTGTCTAGTCTGCCCACCTATTGGGGATGTCGGGCAGCGCGCATCGGATTCACGATTTTGCATTCGAATAAAACGAAGGGTGGCAGCACCGCGTCGGAGGGAAACTGAATTCTCTAAGAGAGAGAAGGTGACCCATTGTGGCCCGAAGTTGGCCGGAATTGACCTGAGGCCGTTTGGGCAACTGCACTCTATGCGAATCACAAATCCGAAGAATCTCTAAGCGGCGTCGCGAACGGGCTTTCTTGGTGCGACTTTCCCCCGGTGCTCCCAGATCACCCAATGCACAGAGGAATGCAACACCGGTACCCCGCCCACTTGCTGCGCCGGCAGATGAAACTGCACGCTGATAAAAACTTCCTGCTGAAATCCCGTCGCCTGGAACGAAGCGCTTCTCACCAGCTCCAACGCGGCGCGGCTCAAATCCTGATTGGAATTCTGCAGCGCCTCGGCGTCCATCACGCGCCCTTCCTGCGCATCGAGCGTCGCGTGGACGATCACGGGCTGAAAATAAGTCGAAGGGGGCTCATCGGAAGGATCGACGCGCATCGGAAACCGCCGCGGTCCGGAAAGTGTGAATGACTCTCCCGCATCCGTCATTTCCGCCCCCGGCTTGAAAGCGTTCGGATCGATCTCGCCCGGATTTCCAAAACTTTCCACCCGCGCTTGAACGACGAGCGCTCCGCCCTCGAAGATGGAAATCTGCCGCGGCAGAGTGTGGCCATTGAATTCCACAGCGCCCTCGTAGTCGTACTCCGCATAAATTCCAGGCGCTGCTGACCACATCTGCAACAATCCCGTCGCGGGATCAACGCAGTACTCTTCCTCCACCCACGCGCGCGGCGCCGGATTTTCCGGCACAGCCGAACTCAGCAGCAGGCAGGTGACCGGCTTGCCGTTCAGTTTCTCGTTTGCCGATCGAATCACGCTCTGGGCTCCGGCATTCCGGAATATCGGCCAATGCAAAGCCGCGCGAATTTCCTGGATCCGCATCGGAACCGGCTCGTTGGGATTCGCTCCGTACGCGTGCCCGTTGCCGCCCACGCGAACCACGGTCGCGCCCTGCATCTGCGCCGTCCATCGCCATTCCGGCCCGTTCGAGAGCTCCTCCATCGTTCCATCGCCCTCGTTCTGCGTCGCGCCGGAAGTTTGAAATGACGCCTTCAATTCGTAAGCACCGAAGGTATGCATGTTCAAATTTTGCCGCGCATGTTCCAAAAGATCGATCGCCGCCGAGCGCTCCGCCGGACTCGAAAGCGTGCGCGGCTGATGAATCACCAGCTCATGCGGATCGGATGGCGGAGGATTCGTCTGCGCGAAAACGGAAGGAACCGTGAACAAACAAAAAGCCAGTAATCCGAAAATCCGGATGGATGTTCGCATGAGGACCTCCTAAACGACGCGGAAATAAGACGGGGACCAGCCCCAATTCTAATCACGAATTCCCATCCCGCGCAACACCCTTACAGCTGTCGGCATCTAAGAAAGTGACGCGCCTGAAAAGAAGCCGCCATCGGAAGGGGCGCCCGAAGATCGCTGGTTCTGGCCCGTCCAGGCACTGGTCGCAGGTCAGTAGGGGCACGGCATGCCGTCCCGGCGAACGAACTTGGCAGGGATTGAGCCATTGGCCGCGGGCGCGGTTTATGTACCGCCAGCCTCTGGCGGGCGCTTTTGGCCAGGCTATCGTGGCCAGAGCTCGCCGTGGCCAGCGAGGTTTTAATACACGGTACCGCGATTAAAAGTCCTTACAAGCCAAGCAAAATCAGCAAGTTGCGAATTTCTAATCGGCGGTAAAAGGCCTCTTAAGAGTTGCGCTCCTATCGCAGTTTTCGCACGAAAAACGCGTCAGCTTTGAGCGGAATTTAACCGAGCGCTTGACGCAAATCTTCGATCAAGTCCGCCGCATCTTCGAGCCCCACTGAAACGCGCACGGTCCCCGCGCCAACTCCCGCGGCGCGAAGCTCCGCTTCGGACATATTGTAATGCGAAGTGTAAATCGGCAACACGACGAGAGACTCGACGCTGCCGAGGCTCGCCGCCAGCATGAAGACTCGCACGCGATCGCAGAACCGGCGCGCGGCCGGAAGGCCGCCTTTCAAGTCGAAGGCGAGCATCGCGCCGAATCCTTTCATCTGGCGCTTGGCGAGTTTGTGATCGGGGTGCGAAGCGAGTCCCGGATAATGCACTTTCGCGACCTTGGGATGCTTCGCAAGATATTTCGCGACGATCATCGCGTTCTCGCACTGGCGCTCCATGCGGACGCCGAGTGTTTTCATCCCGCGAATCAGCAGGTAGGCAGCTCCGGGATCGAGCGAGCCGCCGAGGTTGATGATGTTGTGGCGCACTTCGTTGATGATGGCGCGGCTGCCTGCGGCGGCGCCTGCGATCAGGTCGGAATGTCCGGAGAGATATTTCGTCGCGCTGTGCAGGACGATGTTGAAGCCGAGCTCGATCGGCTTTTGCAGCGCGGGGCTCGCGAACGTGTTGTCGATCAGCGAAATCAGGCCCCACTCTTTCGCGAAGGCGACTGCCTTCTGCAAATCCACGAGCCGCAGCGTGGGATTGGTCGGCGTCTCGATGTAGAGCGCTTTCGTGCGCGGATTCACGAGCTGCTCGATTCCCGCGAGATCGGTTTCCACGTGGCGCACGACGATGCCGAAGCGCGGGAAATTGTCGCGCATCAGGCGGTACGTGCCGCCATAGGTTTGCCGCGTCGAAATCACTTCGTCGCCGGCTTTCAGCACCGCGAGCAGGGCGCTTGAAATCGCGGCCATGCCTGAGGCCGTGACGATGGCTGCTTCCGCTCCTTCGAGAGCGGCGAGCTTTTCTTCCGCGATGGTGAGCGTGGGATTGCCGTAGCGCGTGTAGATGTAGGCCGAGCTTTTTCCTTCGGCCCAGCGCTTCATCTCTTCGGTGCTTTCGAAGGTGAAATTCGCAGTACGCGCGATCGTGGTGCCGACCGACGCGCCTACGTGAAAATGTTCGGCGCCCTGGTGAATGGCGATCGTCGCGTCGCGCCAGCGTTTCTGCTTTTCCGGTTTTTTCATGGTCGAAGAAGCTTCCGGCATTTGGCCGCTGAATCGCAAGCGCCAAATTGGTTAGGCGGAGGCGCAAGGCGGTGAGGTTGACAGACTTATTTCAGTGCGACAAAGTGTCGCGATCGTGGCCTTTGCAGTAATCGCGGTCGGCTTCATCGTAAAAGCGAAACGAGAAGAGGCTTTTCTCGCGACGCAGTTCGGCCCGGCATTTGACGAACATCGCCGGCAGACTGGATTTTTTCTTCCGCGCTAAACATTTACGCTTCGCCTTCTATTCTCTGTTACTCATGCGAGTGAGGCCCGCGTCAATACTGCTGGCCCGCGCAGGATTGTGTGCAACTATAGAATCAGGAATCGGCCTGTCTAGAGCGCACGTCTGCCATCTGAGGGAGCGCATCACATGAAGAAGAACGCCCTGCTCGCGTTACTACTGTCTTCGGCGGTGTGGATTGGAGGCTGCTCGCTTATGCGGGTGGCGGGACCTCCCTGCGTAGGCACTTCTTGTCCAACGGGGGCAGGAGGCACGCTTCCGGGCGTCGCGAATACGGCGAATGCGCAGGCGGCGGCTCCGGCTGATACTCAGGCGAAGAATACGGATGCGCCTCCGCAGCACCGCAGCATAGCCAGCCGGTTGCATCTCACGCACGGCAGCTAATTTCGCGCTTTTACACGGCTACGCTTCGTACCTCAGCGGCTAAAGCCGCCTCTCTTTGCAATTCTTACGGCACGGCTAAAGCCGTGCCCTGACGAACTGCGACTGACGTCCGACGAAATGCGGGAGTTGCGCCAGCTGCGCGACGCGCTGGCCTAGAACCGTCCCGGCGAGCCGGGACTAGGAAAGCGGTGGCAAGCCACCCTTCGGCTCCGCTCAGGACAAGCCGCACTCCACATGGGCCGGATGTTAAATTCTCGTCAGGCTGAGGCGGCTTCGCCTTCTTCGGCAGCGTGATGCGGCTTGTGGGCCGCGATCACTTTTTCTGCTAGCTCACCTGGGACGTAATCGTAGTGCGAGAATTCCATCGAATAGCTGCCACGGCCTTGCGTCATTGACGTCAATTCGTTTGCGTAGCTGAGCATTTCTGAGAGCGGCACCTGCGCTTTGATCACTACGCTTCCCGCGCGGGATTCGCTGCCGCTGATTTTTCCGCGGCGGCTGCTCAGGTTGCCCATTAAATCGCCGGAGTATTGATCGGGCGCGTAAATCTCGACGTGCATCACCGGTTCGAGCAGCGCGGGGCGGGCCTGCTTCATCGCTTCCTTGAAGGCCAGCGAGCCTGCGATGCGGAACGCCATATCGCTCGAGTCTACGTCGTGATATTTGCCGTCGTAGAGGGTGGCGCGGAAATCCGTGACCGGGAATCCGGCGAGATAGCCGCGCTCGGCCGATTCGCGAATGCCGCGCTCGACGGACGGAATCCAGTTCTTGGGGATCGCGCCGCCGAATAAATCGTCCACGAATTCGATACCCTTGCCGCGCGGAAGAGGCTCCATCTTGACCCGGCATAGACCAAACTGTCCGTGCCCGCCGGTTTGCTTTTTGTGTTTGCCTTCGGCGTCGGCTTTCGCGCGAATTGTCTCGCGGTAAGGAACCTTTGGCGGATGCAAGGTGAGGTCCACGTGGTAGCGCTTGCGAAGCTTGGCGACCACGACCTCGATATGCTGCTGTCCTGCGCCGGAGAGTAAAAATTCCTTCGTTTGCGGGTCGCGCCCGAAACGCAAAGCGAGATCCTCTTCGAGAATGCGGTGAATTGCCACACCGATGCGGTCTTCGTCCGCGCGCGTTTTCGGTTCGACCGCAAACGTTATGGAGGGCTCGGGGATGCGCGCGGGTGGATAGAAAATCGTTGCGCTTTTATCGCCGAGGGTTTCTCCCGTGGTGGTTTCTTTCAGCTTCGCAATCGCGCCAACGTCGCCTGCGTGCAGATCGTTCACGGCGACAGCCGTCTTACCCTGCATCACCTGCACGTGTTGGAGGCGCTCCTGCGTTCCGCGATTGAAATTCGTCAGCGTCGCGTCATTTTTAAGGACGCCGGAAAGGACTTTGAAATAGGTGATGCGGCCGGCGAAAGGATCGGCGAGGGTCTTGAACACAAAAATCGAGAGTGGCTCGGAATCGGCCACTTTGCGCTCGACGGTTTCGCCTTTGTGGTCTGGAGTCTTATGACCGCTGGCTTTGCCGCGTGTGCAGGGAGCCGGGAAAATATCGCACAGGAAATTCAGGATCGCGTCGGGGCCGATATTGTGCAGCGCGGAGCTGAGCAGCACGGGGAAAATGCGCTTCGCCAGGACGGCCTCGCGCAGGCCTTTCTTCAAATCGTCGATGGGAAGCGTTCCCTCGTCAAAAAACTCCTGCATCAAGGCGTCATCGCCTTCGGCGACGAGTTCCACAAGCGCTTCGTGGGCTGTTTTTGCTTCTTCCGCGAGATCGGCGGGAATTTCTTCGATTTTGGCTTTACCGTCGCCGTCGGGCGTATACATCAGGGCCTTCATCGCGATGAGATCAATCACGCCGTGGAAGCTTTTCTCGGAGCCGATGGGCAGCTCGATGGGAACGACGCCGCGGCCGAAAACGTGCTGCAGCGAGTCGAGCGCGCGCTCAAAACTCGCCAGCTCGCGGTCCATCCAATTCAGGACGAAAGCGCGAGGCTGATCGTATTCGGTGGCGTAGTCCCAGGTTTTTTCGGTGACGACCTGAACGCCGGCGGCAGCGTCTACCACGATGAGAGAAGCATCCGCGGCGATGAGCGAGGATTTCGTTTCGTTGATAAAGGTGGAGTAGCCGGGAGTATCGAGGAAATTGGTTTTTGTTTTTTCCGCTTGGCCGGCTGCCTGCCATTCGGCATAGGCGAGGCCGGTATTGATGGAGATCTTGCGGGCAACTTCTTCTTCGTCCCAATCGGTGACAGTGGAACCGTCGGAAACTTTACCCAGCCGCGGCGTCATGCCGGCGGTGAAGAGCAACGACGACACGAGCTGGGTTTTCCCCGTATCGCCGTGGCCTACAATGCCAACGTTGCGTATCCATTCGGTTGTATAGGATTTCATGTTGCACCTCGGTTGGAGAAGTTGGAATCAGCACTGAAAAAACGAGATTTGCATCTGGGCCGGGCAGAACAGGCATTTCGTGGCGGGAAATTCTGAAGCGCGAATCCGAGCTGTGCGAAAAGGGAAACTTCACGACGCCGCCCCCCGGCGGTTGCGCGTGACCCTGCAGAACGGCGATGCTAGCACAACGATTGGTTTAGGTTCAACAGAGGAAGGGGGGTGGCAGGGGCCGCTTGCAGCGTTAACCAGGCACTATCGGAAAGCAGGGTGCATACAGGAAATAAGGATTATTGACGCAGAGCGGCGCGAGTTTCGGCCAATTTTTTCTGTCACTGTTTCAAGTAACGAAGCGCAACAAATCCTGACTTAAAAATCCTGGACTCAACAAGTTCTAATCGTAATTTCTCTTGCAGGCTAATACCTTCCAGCAGCCGTCTCCCTGCTCCTGCAATTATTGGCATAATGACAAAACGATATTCATCAACCAGGCCAAGCTCTATCAGTTGTGAAGGAATGCTGACACCGCCGACTAAAATATATTTGCCTTGCTCGTGTTTCAGTCTAACTATTTCGTCTCGAAGGTTCGTGCGAACAATTGTCGTATTTTTATCTTCAGCGCTCTCTAATGATCGTGAAAAAACAATTTTGTTTTTGGAGACAAATGTTTCCGCAAATTCGCGATCTGCTTTTGTCTCGGAAGGATTTTTTGCGACATCCGGCCAATAAGGAACCATCAATTGATAGGTTTTACGCCCAAAGACGAGCAGGTCAGCACCTCGAACCAGGTGCGTAGAATATTCAAATATTTCGTCATCGGGAACCCCGTTGGTGTGGTCGCAGCCGCCATCCAGGGTAAGGTTGATTGCGTAGATTACATTTCTCATTTTCGCCTCGGATTGAGCAGCACGGCCTTCGACATAAAACCAATAACTTGAACCGCGCGTCATTGCAACGTAAAGATTATGGAAGAGTGGAAGAACGCATCGATCACCGGAACATCGATCGCCGTGACAATGAGGACGTGATTGGGAAAAAGTGTCGTGAAGACTGATTTTGCCGCCGGTTTTAGTGAGTGGTTGAAAAGCAGCAGAGCGGTGGTTGGCAGCCAAAATTCGAGTTGAGGCTTTAAGTCGCCCTCCTCCCATACCATTGATTTAGAACTACTTAGCGGACGCTTGGAGTTTGGCATAGGCCTTGCATTTGTGACTGGCGTGATGGCTTTAAAGGGCAGTAACGGAGCTGGAAGCGAAGTCGGAATGAGGCAGCGCCAACCAGCCGGGAGGTCTCAGATGCGTTATCTAAAATATGTGGGATATGCGGCAGTTCTTGGAATTTTAGTTCTTTCGATGAGCGCGGTTGCGAGCGCGCAGGTACGAGTGGGAATCGGCGTCGGCCCGGTTGGCGTCGCGATTGGAGCGCCTCCGGTGTGCGCCTACGGCTACTACTCGTATGCTCCGTACGCTTGCGCGCCCTACGGATATTGGGGCCCTGACTACTTCACGAACGGAGTATTCATCGGCGCCGGCCCGTGGTTCCATGGGTTCTACGGTCATGGGTATTATGGCCGCGGTTACTATGGCCGTGGCGATTGGGATCATCGCGGTGGTTGGGATCGTGGCGGGCACGTTGACAACCGGTTCCATGGTAACGAAGGCTCCCATGGTGTAGTCCGCGGAGGTAATGAATTCCACGGCGGCAACAGCTTCCATGGTGGAGGCGCGGTGCGCGGCGGCGGAGGCGCAGCACGCGGCGGTAGCTTCCATGGTGGAGGCGGCGCAGGTCATGGAGGCGGACACCGGTAAGCGCGGTTTCTTTGCCTGAAGTTGAAACGGCTGGCAGCGAAAGTTGCCAGCCGTTTTTTTTGTATGCGGATTAGTTCTGTTCGTCGGCTGATGGGCCGTAGATTGAAGGAACCGCGACGTTGTTGAGGCGCAGATAGACTGAGAGCTGGCCGCGGTGATGGATGATGTGATTCAGGATGAAGCCGCGAAGGGCGGCTGTGCGCGGAAGCGAGAAAATTGTTTTGCCGCCGGCTTGCAGGGTGAAGATCTTTTTCAGATCTTCGTCGCTTGATTGAGCGATGGCGGCGCGGGCGGCGGCGACGTTCTTGTCGAAATCTTCGAGAAGCTGTTTGCGTGTGGACATGACGTTGGGCTGCCGCGGCGGCGCGCCGGGCGGGCGAAAGTCGAGCGATTCGCGCTCGAGGGCGAGCGGGACGAGCGTCGGCAATTCGACGAGATGACCGGCGAGGCGGCCCATGGTCATGGATTTATCGTGGGGCTTCCAATCGGTGTTGGTTTCGGGCACGCGTTCGAGGGTTTTTCGGGTGGTGCCCATTTCGTGATCGAATTCCGGTAAGAAAGCGTCGCGAATTGCCATTTGTGATCTCCTTGTGTGGATTGGACGCGGACATTATACGCCGAGGGTTTGATGAGGCAGCAGTAACAAAATGCGGAGCGGGTTACGGCGCGATGGTGATGGAATCGTCGGGATTTATGAAGCCGTAGGCCATGCGGGAGGTGTTGAAGGCGGCGGCTGGATTGCCGTTGCGATCGAGGAGAATCAGGCCGCCGGTGGTGTGGGCGCGATGAGCGAGTTTGCGGACGCAGGCGTCGGCAACGGATTGGGCGTCGCCTCCGGCGTGGGTCGGGGTCGTCGGGATTATCGCGCGGGGGCCCCAGCCGATTCCCCAGCGGCAGTCGTCGGATTTTGTCGCTGGATTCTCCGCTGTGGCGAGTAGATCGGCGGCCATTTTTGCCATCACAATTTTCATGATGCCTTCGCCGTGGCCTGTGCAGGAGACGCCGCCGGCTTCCGCATCGGCATAGCAGCCGCAGCCGATGAGCGGCGAATCGCCGACGCGTCCGGGAAATTTGCAGCAGGTGCCGCCGGTGGAGGTGCCGGCGATGAGGTGATTCTGTTTGTCGAGGGCGACGGCGCCGACGGTGCCGAATTCGTGGTCCACGTGATGCTCGGCGGCGTGCGAATCTTCGAGGCAGCGGCCCCAGGCGGAGCGTTCGCGGTCGATGACGAGATCTTCGGGAGCGCAGAGGGGGATGCCGTTTTCGGCGGCGAATTTTTCGGCGCCGGCGCCGACGAGCATCATGTGCTCGCTTTTCTCGAGGATGGCGCGGGCGAGGCGGATTGGATTGCGGATGCGTTCGACGGCGGCGACTGAGCCTGCTTTGAGAGTTGTGCCGTCCATGATGATCGCATCGAGTTGAACGCGGCCGTCGCGATTGAGGTGCGAGCCGATGCCTGCGTCGAAGGTGGGATCGTCTTCGAGAATTACGATGGCGGCTTCGACGGCATCGATAGCTGCGCCGCCTGCGGAGAGAATTTTCCAGCCGGCTTTGAGGGCGCGGCGAATGCCGTCGCGGCAGTCTTCAACGGCCTCATCCGGGATATTCCAGGCGCCGCCGTGAATGATGAGGGAGGGTTTCATCTTGCGCGAGGCGTCAGAGATTTGTGTAGAGCAGAAGCGTGACGCTGATGGCGATCAGCATCGGGCCCAGAAGAAATGCAAATCCTACGCCGAGGAGAAAGCGGACGGCGTGTTTGCGTTTGGCGGCTGGCACAGCGGCGGGGAGCACGCGGGCGGCGCTGATGTTTTCCTGGCGGCGAAGAATCGAGCGGAAGACGTTGATGTAAGCGGCGAGCCAGAATTTGATTTCGTTGCGCGACTGCCAGAGCAGGTCGATACCAGCGCAAATCACGAGGGCGCCGATGATGGCGAGAAGCTTGGGCATGGCTAGCGTCCGCGTCCCGCGGTGCGCGAGAAAAATTGGGGAGATGGACGTTGGGCTCCGTGCGAGAGATTTGCTTCGAGTGGCGACGGCGATGGAGCGGGGATGGAAACGGGTTTCGGGGTGGCGACTTCTTTGGTCTGCTTCCAGGTGTGCACGATTCGATGGATCACGGTGATATTGGGGCCGATGGCGAGAATCCAGAGGACAGGCGGCATGCGATTCGCGAGCGCGCCGATGATCATCAGGACGAGGCGCTCGGGGCGATCCCAGAAGCCGACGTCTTCATTGGGCACGAGCGATTCGGCGCGCGCTTTCGCGTAGCTGACCATCACGGCGCCCGCCATTGCTGCGCCGGCGAGAAATGCGTAGCCGAAGCGGTTTACGCTGGCGTAGTAGACGAGCAGGCCGAGAAAAAGGATCAGGTCGGCGTAGCGGTCGAAGATCGAATCGAGAAAGCCGCCAAAAATGGAAACGCGATTCTGGATGCGCGCCACGGGGCCGTCGAGAAGATCGCAGAGTCCGGCGAGAATCATCATTCCGCCGCCGGCGGCGAAGCGGCCCTGTGCAAACAAAATACCCGCCCAAAGATTCAGGCCAAGAGCTACCCAGGTGATGACGTTTGGAGGGATGCGGGTAGGGGCGATAAGCCGAGCGAGCCCGTTGATGGGCCAGGACAGATAGCGACCGATGGTGCGGCTCAGCATGAGGCGGGAATCACCCAGTTATTCCTCGTCGTAAATCGTGGCCAGGCGGACGACTTCGTAGTCTTTTATGCCCGCCGGCGTTGTCACCTGCACTTCGTCGCCGACTTTTTTGCCCAGCAGCGCGCGGCCGATCGGAGAGCTGGTCGAGATCAGGCCCTTTGGCGCGTCCGCTTCTTCCACTGTGACCAGTTTGTACTCGATTTCGGAACCCTTCGCAACGTCCAGTACGACAATTCGTGAACCGTAGGCGGCGCGGTCTTTCGGGAGGTTGCTGAGGTTGAGCATCGAGAGGTCCGCCATGCGCTGGTGGAGCTGGGCGAGGCGCGTGGAGACGAACGACTGGCGCTCTTTGGCGTATTTGTACTCGGCGTTTTCGGAGAGGTCGCCGTGCGCGCGCGCCACTTTGATTTCTTTGGGGAGTTCGTCGTGGAGCTCGTGCTCGAGAGCGGCGATCTCGTCTTTCAGCTTCTGCTTAATTTTTTCGGCTAGATCGATCATTTGAGGTCGTTTTCGGCGCTTGGGAGCGCGTCGTGATGGGGGCGGACTCCCTTTTCGTTTCGGCACAATTACTCAGCAATTATAGAGGATTCTCGCGGAATACCGCAAATAGGCTCTGCAGCCGTGGTGCCGCTTTGCGTTCGCCCGGGCTACCACCATCTCTCGATTACCTTTGAAGTAGGGTAATGCTAGGATTCGGCGCTATGAAAACCGTCCTCCTTCTCATTTGCTCCAATGTTTTTATGACGATCGCCTGGTATGGCCATCTGAAGTACAAAAAGGCGCCTCTCATCGCCGTGATCGTGGTGAGCTGGCTGATTGCTTTCTTCGAATATTGTTTTCAGGTTCCCGCGAACCGTATCGGCTATGGCGAGTTCACCGCGTTTCAACTGAAAATCATCCAGGAAGTGATCACGCTTTGCGTTTTCGTAGCGTTTGCGTGGATCTATCTGGGCGAGCATGTGAGATGGAATCATGTTGTCTCGTTTCTTTTCATTATCGGTGCGGTGGTATTCGGCTTCTGGGGCAAACTCTAAGCTCGATTCACGCGACGCCGATGTTCGATAGACTTCGCAGGGAATTCCAGATAAAATAAATCGGCTCGAAGACGGCCCGAGATGTGTTTGTTGTCCGTTGCCTGGCCTCGCAAATAGCTTCGCGTGTTGAGGATTCTCAGGGGGCGTTTTGATGATCGTCGGTGTTCCTCGCGAAACCTTTCCGGGAGAGCGGCGTGTGGCGCTGGTGCCATCGGTGGTGCCGACGCTTGCGAAATCGGGGCTTGAGGTGGTGGTAGAAGTGGGAGCCGGGATCGAAGCGGGTTATCCGGACGCAGACTACACGGCGAAGGGCGCAAAAATAGTCGCCGAGCGTGCCGATATTTTTCGCACTTCCGACATTATCGTGCAGGTGCTCGCGCACGGCTCGAACGACAAAACGGGCGACGCGGACTTGCCGCTGTTCCGCCGCGAGCAGGTGTTGATTGGATTTTTGCGGCCACTCGGCGAGCTGAAAACAATTCAGCAGATTGCGGCGACGGGAGTGACGTCCTTCGCAGTGGAGCTGATTCCGCGAACCACGCGTGCTCAGGCCATGGATGCACTTTCCTCGATGGGCACGATCTGCGGCTACAAAGCGGTGCTGATTGCGGCGGACACGCTGCCGCGCATTTTCCCCATGTTGACCACCGCGGCGGGGACGATTACTCCTGCGCGGGTGCTCATCATCGGCGCGGGCGTCGCAGGTCTGCAAGCAATCGCGACAGCTCGCCGGCTAGGCGCCGTGACGTCCGCATACGACATGCGGCCAGCTGCGAAGGAGCAAGTGCAAAGCCTCGGAGGGCGTTTCGTCGAGCTGCCGATCGAAGCGAAAGATGCGCAGGACGCGGGCGGATACGCAAAAGCGCAGGATGAGGAATTTTACGGAAAGCAGCGGGAACTGCTGGGCCGGGTGGTGGGCGAAAGCGACGTGGTGATCACGGCCGCGGTGATTCCGGGCAAGAAATCGCCGGTTCTGGTGACTGCCGACATGGTGGCGAGAATGGCGCCCGGATCGGTGATTGTCGATTTGGCGTCGGAACGCGGCGGGAATTGTGAGCTGACGCGACCCGGAGAGAAAGTAGTGGCCAATGGCGTGACGATCATCGGCCGAATCAACCTTGCGAGCACCGTGCCGTATCACGCGAGCCAGATGTACGCGCGCAACATCACCGCGTTCCTGCAGTACCTGGTTCACGATGGCAAGCTCGAATTAAAGCTTGACGACGAAATCATTCGCAGCACCCTGCTCACGCGAGGCGGTGAAATCGTGAACGAGCGGGTGCGTGAATTCCTGTCGCTACCGGCACTGGCGACCGCAGGGAAGGGGGCAAGCTGATGGTGCAGTCGGACCTGCTGACCGATTTGTACGTTTTCATTCTGGCGGCCTTTATCGGATTTGAAGTGATTCGCCGCGTTTCGCCGCTGCTGCACACGCCGTTGATGTCGCTCACGAATGCGCTCGACGCGATCGCTGTAGTGGGCGCGATCATTCTTGCTGGGGAAGGGAAGAGCACTCTCGCGACAATCCTCGGGACGATCGCCATCGTCGCGGCGACGAGCAATATCGTAGGCGGCTTCCTGATTACCGACCGCATGCTGAAAATGTTCAAGACCAGCCGTCCCACGAAATCATGAATTTCCTCGCCGGTTCTGACCTACTGCTTCAAATCATCTACCTGATAGCGGCTGTCCTTTTCATTCTGTCGCTCAAACTGATGAGCTCGCCGAAATCGGCGCGGCACGGAGTGTGGGCCGGCGAACTGGGAATGCTGCTCGCGATCATCGGGACGCTGCTGCATCACGGGATCGTGGATTACCGCTGGATCGCGATCGGACTGGTGCTCGGCTCGATCATCGGCGTGCCGCTGGGCCTGGTGCACATGACAGCTGTTCCGCAAAGGACGGCGCTGAGCCACGCGTTTGGCGCGCTTTGCGTGACGCTGGTGGGCACTTCGGAATTTTATTTGCGCGCGCCGAATGTGCCGCCGTTCATGATGGCGGTGCTCTCGGCGGAAGTGATTCTCGGTTCGCTTACTTTTACGGGAAGCTTGATGGCGGCGGGAAAGCTCGAGGAAGTGTTGCCGCAGCGGCCGATCACATATAAAGGGCAGAATTTCGTCAACCTTTCGGTGCTGGGCCTCGCGATTTTGGGCGCGGTGGTGCTGATACTGCATCCCGAGCACATGCATCTTTTTCCTGCGATTCTTGGAATTTCGCTGCTGTTCGGCGTGCTGATGATTGTTCCGATTGGCGGCGCGGACATGCCGACGGTGATGTCGCTGCTCAATTCCTATGCGGGTCTTTCGGCTGCGGCGATGGGGTTTGTGCTCGATAGCAAGCTGCTGATCATCGCCGGCGCGCTCGATGGAGCTTCCGGATTCATTCTGTCGGTGAACATGTCGAAGGCGATGAACCGGTCGTTTTCCAATGTGCTGTTCGGAGCATTTGGCCAGGAGCAGGCGGCGAAAGGCGCCGCCGGGCAAGAAGCAAAATCCGTGAAAAGCGCGACGCCCGAGGAAGCGGCCGCAATTCTGGGAGCGGCCAGCAAGGTGGTGATTGTGCCGGGCTACGGAATGGCCGTTGCGCAGGCGCAGCACAAGGTGCGCGAACTGTATGACTCGCTCACGAAGCGAGGCGTGGACGTGAAATTCGGGATTCATCCGGTGGCTGGGCGCATGCCGGGGCACATGAACGTCCTGCTGGCAGAAGCGGACATTCCCTACGACAAGCTGCTCGATATGGAAGACGTCAATCCGGAATTTCCGCAGACGGACGTGGCTCTCGTAATCGGCGCGAATGACGTGACGAATCCGGCCGCACGCAACGAACCGAGCAGTCCCATTTACGGTATGCCGATTCTCGATGTGGACAAGGCGCGTACCGTAATGGTGATCAAGCGTGGGATGAGTCCTGGCTTCGCGGGAATCGATAATCCTCTGTATTACCTTGATAGGACGCTCATGCTTTTCGGCGACGCGAAATCGTTTGTCGGCGACATCGTGCGCGAACTCGGCGGCGGCCACAGCTAGTCCCCGCTGTTATCTTGAATATCCCCTCATAAGCTTCCAGAAACTAACTGCCCACGCTTTCTCAGTCTATGTACTTTATTATGCAAAGTACTTGACATTGCCAATTAATTTAGGCAAGCTTTGTGTGCGGCGGACGGAAGTGTGTTCCGATTTCAAGGAGAGATCTGAAATGGGCAAACGTATCGCCGCAATCGGTTTCATTTTCTTCTGCACCGCAATCGCCTGGGCCATTCTTGCCAGCACCATTTTTTACCGCACCTATTCGTCCGATACACAGCTTCGCGGCAAAGTGGCGTCGTCGTGGGGCGCGCCGCAGGAGCAGTGTCCGCCGACCGCCACGTATGTGGAGGGCTCTTGGCGTCAGGTTCCGGCCGTTGAAAATGGCAAAGAAATTATGCGAACGATCGACGATCGGCGTTACATCCCGCTCACTCTGCAAAAAAGCCGCGTGAATGCGGCGCTGCACGCCGACTACCGGCGGAAGGGCCTTCTCTGGTACAGCACCTATCAGGTGCAATTCGCGGGCGCGTATGAATTCGTGAATCCCGACGATCGGCCTCGCAACGTGACCTTCACGCTCCATTTGCCGGCCGAACAGGCGATTTACGACGACATGGTTTTCACCGTGAACGGCGCGCCTCTTGTGCTGGAAAACCAAAAGAGCGAAACATACGGAAGCACGACGGTGCTGCCGCATCAGACGGCGGTGCTTAATGTCGGTTACCGTTCGCAAGGATTGGATACCTGGCAGTACAGCTTTGGCGACCAGGTGAGCCAGGTCCGCGATTTCGAGTTGCGGCTCACCACGGATTTCAAAGGTTTCGATTTTCCCGGGAATACGCTTTCGCCGACGCAGGAGAACCAAAGCGGTCGCGGCTCGGAACTGGTCTGGAGTTATAAGAACCTGGTATCGGGCTACAAAATCGGACTCGCGCTGCCGCAAAAATTGCAGCCCGGTCCGCTGGCGGGACGAATCAGCGCGTTCGCTCCCGTATCGCTGCTGTTTTTCTTTTTTGTGCTGTTCGTTCTCACGACGATTCGCGGCATCAACCTGCATCCCATGAATTATTTCTTCCTTGCATGCGCTTTTTTTTCGTTTCACCTGCTGATGGCCTACCTGGTGGACCACATTTCGATTCACCTGGCGTTCGCGATTTGCTCGGCGGTTTCGGTGATTTTGCTGGTGAGCTACTTACGATTGGTGGTTGGAATGAGATTCGCGGCACTCGAAGCAGGACTCGCCCAGGTGATTTATCTGATTCTGTTTTCGTACGCGTTTTTCTTTGAGGGATTCACGGGGCTCGCGATCACGATCGGCGCGATTCTTACCCTGTTCATCACCATGCAGATGACGGCGCGAGTGCGCTGGTCGGAAAAGTTCGCGACAGGGCCGGTACTGGGATGAAATTGTGCAGGAATGGCTAGCGAACCTGCACGGTAAGCGCTGAGGTCTTCGAGTTACCGTTGCCGTCTTCGATGGTGAGCGTGTACTCCGTAGTTTTCTTTGGGTTCACGTCGACGCAGCGGCTTACCGACGGCCAGACGGGATTTGTTTGCGGTTCGAGCTTCACGGTCTTCGCATTGGAGACGCCGTAACACAACTGCACCGCTTCGCCCGCGTGGACGACCGGGGGCGTGGCGTAAAAATTCAGGATCTTGAATTCGCTTCCGCCGAGTTGTTCGACGGTGAGCGCGTCATTCGTTCGCTCTTTCGCGGCGGCTGCATCGGCGGCTCGCTGCTCGATCTCGCGATTCTGCTGCCGGCGCACGTAAAAAGTGCCGCCGACGTAGATGAGCGCGACGAGAAGCAGTGTCGAAGTGTAGAGAAGGGGATTGCGGAAACCGGAAAAAGGTTTGCGGTTCGGATCTTCGGACATCGCATTCACCGCCCAGTTCAGTATAACCCACTGACTCGAATACGCTTAAAGCGCCACTCAAAACATGACAGATTTTAACAAAGTAATGGTTGCGAAAATAATATTTATGTAGATAATGAGCGCCACGATTTAAGTGTTGTTTATCGCCTTCCTCTTGCACGGAGGCACCGATGCCTACCAGTTCAAGCGCCCTCACTCTCACGGCGTATCCGGGTGACGGCGCTGTCCTGCTCGGATTTAGTTTAGATCCCGCCGAGCTGAAAACGCACGATCTCGTTGGGTTCTCGATACAATGCACACCGCCCGCGGGAAAACCTTTCTTTCTGGAGAATCGGCTTAACTTCGCGAATCCCGTCACTTCCAGCACCACCACGGCTCAAACTCCCTGGACGTCGTCCGAAAACGCGCCATTCCAAAAATTTCACTGGGTGCATTTTCCGGCCAATATTCTTCCGGGGACCTTTCACTACGAAGTGACGGCGCGATATTGCCAGGGGTCGAACATGGTGGACGGACCGAAGGCGACCGTCGCTGTGGAGTTGGCGCCCCAAGCCGGCGGCAATTTCGAGCTGGGACTCACGCGGGCCTACATCAGCTCGCAGGCCTACGCCGCCAAATTCGGAAACAAGCCCATTCGTCCGTTGCCCAAGAGCCTCGACTACAACACGCAGCCGTTTCAGCCGCAGTATGAATGGTTGGGCTATCACGCGCGCAAAATGATTTTTGATTTGCTGGGCGAATGCCTGGCCGATCCTTCGATCACGGTGGATTTATTTGCCTACGATCTCGACGAGCCGGACATCGTTGACAAGCTCGAAGCGCTGGGCACGCGGCTGCGCGCCGTGCTCGATAATGCGCCTCTGCACCTGGGAGCGGCTTTGGAGGTGATCGCTCACGCGCGGCTGGTGAAGTCCGCCGGCTCCGGAAATATCATCCAGGGGCATTTCAAGCGGTTCGCGCACGACAAAATCATTATCGCGAAGAAAAACGGCAAAGCGGTGAAAGTGCTGACGGGTTCGGCGAACTTTTCCGTGCGCGGGCTTTACGTACAGGCGAACAATGTTTTGCTCTTTAGCGATCCCAAAGTTGCCGATCAATACGAGCAGGTATTTCAGTCCGTCTTCACCAATATGCCGAAATTTTCAAGCTCGCCGCTCGCCTCGAAGTGGCTCGATTTTCCGAATGAAGGCGGAGGCGTGCCGAATTTCTCTGTGAGCTTTGCGCCACACAAGGTTGCTTCCGTATCGCTCGGGCAGGTGCAGCAAGCGCTCAACAATGCGAAATCTTCCGTCATGTTCGCCATTATGGAGCTGCAAGGCGGAGGGACGGTGCTGAAGACGGTCGAGAATTTGCATACGAGCGGCAAAGTTTTTTCATATGGCATGACGCAATCCGTGAAAGGCTTCACGGTTTATAAGCCTGGACAGCCAGGCGTTCTGGTTCCGTTCGCAGCTCTTATCAAAAATGTGCCGCCGCCCTTCAATCAGGAATTTACCGGGGGGCCCGGCCAGGTGATTCACGATAAGTTCATCGTCATCGATTTCAACGACAAGAACCCGGTGGTGTTCACTGGCTCGTCGAACCTGGCGGAGGGCGGCGAGCAAAGCAATGGAGACAACTTGCTTGCCATTCATGATGCGCGAGTGGCTGAAGTGTTTGCCGTCGAAGCGATACGCTTGGTGGATCATTACCAGTTTCGCGCGGCTGCGCAGGCTGCTACGCAGGTGCATCCTCTGATGTTGAGTCCCTGTGGCAGTCCAAAGAAATGGTTCGCGCGTGACTATGATTCGAACGACATGTACAACGTGCAGAGAGAACTTTTCGCGTTGGGCCCTTCCGCGGTGACTTCGATTCCGAGCGGGATTTCAAGTGGAACGGCGCAGGCCGCGGCGTCGGGCTCGGGGACGAAAAAACGCGCGGCAACTGCAAAGGGGCGTCCCGCTAAGAAAAAAACCGCTCGCCGGCCGAGTTCGAAGCAGCGTCATCGAAGATAGCCGGAAGCTTTTAAAACGAGAACGACAAAGATCATCAAGGATGTAAAGCCTACAGGATGCTCTGAGCCGCGGCCTGTCCGGTATTCACGGCGCCTTCCATAAAACCTTGTTCGTCGGCAATATGCTCGCCGGCGAAATAGACCCTGCCAAAAGGGCGACCGAGGATTTCGCGGACGGTAAACCATTCTCCTGGGCGATAGAAGCCGTAGGCCCCTTGCGTGTATTTGTTGAATTGCCATGCTTGCCGCTTGATATCGAGGATGCGAAATTTCGCTTGCGGGAAAATAGCGCCGATATTCTCGTGGAGTCTTGCGATCAGATGGGGTTTTGTGTACGACGAAAGATCGTCGGCTTTGTCCCCGATTGCGTAGCTGCAAAGAATTCCGCGCCTGTCTCTTTTTCCACCAGGCCCTATCGGTGCCGGCTGCCCTAATGTTGCGTCGAATAGAAAATCCGAAGTCGTGTCAGTGAAACACGAAAACCGCTTGAATTGCTTCAGCCAGAATCGCGAGTCGCAGAGAATTGCAGTCTTCATGATCCGGGCATACTGAAGCTGCTTGGCCGAATCCCACTGCTCATCGGGTAGGTGGGGATGGAACTGAATTTTCGTCAGCGTGCGTGCCGGCACCGTGCAGATACAGTATTTGGCGCGAAATGGTCGGCGTCTTCCGGCCGTTCGGACGAGGACGCCGTTCTCCTCGTCGGGTTGGTCTATGGCCCAGACGCGGTGCGAGACAAGAATTTTTCCGCGGCGCCGTGTGATTTCTTTCGTGAGAGCCTTGGGCAGCTGCTCGTTTCCTCCGACGATCTTTCTGTCCATCTCGTCGTACTTATCGCTGTCGAAATATTCCGCAGCGGCAGAGTATCCGCCGGTTTGCCGGATCGACTCGCCAAAATCGGTGCTGTCCATCAGGTCCCGGTGCAAAAGATCCCTTTCGCTGTAGCCACGGTCGCGAAGGATCGTCCACCAGTCTTTTTTGTCCAGAATCTCCTGTTCAGCGGGACTCCAGTCCTCGCTCTGTTGCTTGAGTTTTTCGTACGCGGCTTTTGCGCGCGGCGAAAATGGCGATGTGCCTGCCTTGTAAATTCTGCGGCTTCGCCGGCCTCTCTCAAAAAAGAAAAAGTCAAAGCGGTGAGGCATCGTCTTCAATTTCAGTTCCTTGCATAGGGCGATCATCGAGTGATGGTCTCTGCCTATCCATTCGCCTCCCAGCTCGCAAACAAGTCCTGGCGCCTGTTTGAACTCGAACGAATACACCCGGCCATTGGTGAAGGGCTGCGCCTCAAGGACTGTCACTTCCCAGTTGTGTTTTGCCAGCAGATAGGCGGCCGCGAGACCGGAGAGGCCGGCGCCGATCACGATGCAGCTTTTCGGATTCATGTCACCGTCCTTGTTGAGCCGGTGGAGCGGCGCATTTCGCTCCCGGAGTCTTAGCGTTGAATCAGACTGGTCACTGCCCCAGTGCGTACTTGACGAAATCCTTCAGCTTGTAATCGGGATTCTTTTTCCCGCCGGATGGCGGATTCGTTTCCGGTTGCCAGTCCGGTTCGAGATTCAGCAGCGAATGGTTGTCGCCAAACTGCAGGCCGAGGAAAACCTCAGCCACAATCCGTCCTCCCACAGGTCCCAGCTGCGGAGTCGTGATCGTCTTTTTCTCCGTCACCGGAATCGTCACGGTTTCCTGGTGGTGCATCGCT
Source organism: uncultured Acidobacteriota bacterium (assembly GCA_963767205.1). GTDB lineage: Bacteria > Acidobacteriota > Terriglobia > Acidiferrales > UBA7541 > Palsa-295. The sequence continues at coordinate 255,409 of CAVYDF010000010.1, read as the reverse complement.
TCCGCCAGAATGTAGGTCCACAACGGGCAGTTGTTGGCGAAAACTTTGTTCACATCAACCACGCTCCCGAGAGGCGCATCAGGCTTGTCGACTCCTTGTCCGATCAGGATGTCCTTGTCCTCGAGTGGCTGAACACCCATCGCCCGCGCCACGTTCTGTCCGGATGGAAGACCCAGCCGCCAGCCGCGCAAGAGGTTTCGCTTCGCCAGAGAGTCTGGAGGATCTTTCGGATCCACCACGGATGGCGGAAGATGCGATAGCGGATTTACGATCGAAGTGTCGATCCGGTACGCAAATTGGAGGCGCTTTTTCTTGATCGCCTCTGGACCGTCATAGCCGCGGACATCAATGTCAATGAATCTCCCCCAATCGATTCCCCAATGTGGATTCATCGCACGAAATCCGGTGAGGCCTTCGTTAAGGTGGTGTGAGGGAACCGGGAAAATCGGCAGCAGCGTCTTGTCGTCATCGTTCAGGCGATAGCCGGGTCGAATCATCGAATGCCCCAGGCGATATGCCGCCACTGAAAATTCCACCGGCATGAACGGATTATTCTTCCAACGAAAGAATTCGATCTTCTTGCGATCATACTTTTTCGCTGTCTTCAAATCGTTCAGGACGCTCGCGGTGACAATCCGAGGCAAGAAATCATTCAACACCACATACTGGTAATGAAATCTCACCAGGCGCTGAATATGCGCAAAGTCGCTGTGCGGATGGTCATGCACCATTCGATTGTGAAATCGCAGAACCAGCCCCTGCAGTTGGGAGACGAGACTGTTCTCGTCATTCCGGGGATCTCCGATCAGAGCGCGACTGGGATTCGCACCGTTGCGAGCTAGATCCCTGGCACCACCACTGCCACCATGGAGCGGGCTTCCAAGCAGGAACGACTTGCCTTCATACATGTAGGGCTGATCGTCGGGGCCGCGCCCATAGACGTTGTCCATGTCGAACGCGGGGCTTCGATAGTCGGTCAGCGCGTCGGGGTCATCTTGTTTCTGCAAGCTGCTCGAGGGGTCGAACGTAATGTCGTGGTCAATGAATTGGCCGAAGTATGTGTAAAGCGCCGGTATGCCGCTCTCCTCGTCGTCTTGTCCATCTTTGGGGGCATCGAAGCTGTTGGACATTTTGGCGCCCAGCTCGCCCAGATGTTTGTGATTCGCGTCTTCGTCGGCACCAAAAGTAGCGGGGGTTAACGAACGGAACAATCGTCCGAAACGCCCTTCGAATATCTGCGATCGATTCGTGGCCATCAGGCCGCGCAATGGCTCGCCGTGTTTTCCACTCATTGGATAACCTCCCGTGCCAGCACCCGGTGGTCGCGAATTCAAAGGAATATCGCCCGGTCATTCTGCTCGGAACGTCGAAAGCCTGCGTTGGGTGTCGGTTTTACCGGTAAGTAGTGAAGCCAGACGGCAAATCGTTTCATTTAGCAGCCTGGCGACATCGGTCGCCATCCACGTTGGCGAGCCCATTAATGAAATCCGAGCCTGTCGATTTCGCGTCCCTTCATTCGACGTGGAAGTAGAAGGAAGAAAAGACGCACTTCAGGGGGAGCGATGGCAAGGCAGCAAGCAGTCTTTCAGAATCGTAATTCAATCGTGGGAGCGGCGCTCGTCGGCCTGGGACTTTTCATCATGCTTCGGAATGTAGCTGAGGCCGCCACCATGATCCGCTTCATTCGTATCGCTGGAGGAGAAGCGGACGCCCTAGGGATGCTTACCGCTGCTAGTAGCGTGATCCAGAAGGCCTTACAGGCCTATTTTTTCAGTCACACAGAGTTCTTGCGAGTCCTAAACCAGACATTGCAATCATTGTCAGCGCTGCTGCTCATCATCGTGGGGAGCATTTCCTTCACAGGGGGCTACACGGCGAGGGCGAAAGAATTTAAAAAAAAGAATGAGGACATGTCGATTTCACAGCCTCTCGTTCGACGCGTAATTGGAAGTAGAGATTTTAGGCAATCAAGACAGCTAGGGAGTTTTGTTGCTAACGTAGGTAACGCAGGTCAGTGAGAAGGCAAAGCGATGAGATCCATGATGTTACTGCCCGTCCCGGCAGAACGCTGGAGAAGGCGCTTGGGGTCCTAAGGAACTTGTAACTGCGATGCTTGACCAAAATAGCTAAAGCTAAATCATTAAGGAGACGAAACGATGCGAGTGATGGTGATAATCAAAGCGGACAAAAAATCAGAGGCAGGAATTCAACCGACCAAGGAGACAAAGGAAATGTTTGTCGCCATGGGGAAGTTCAACGAGGAACTGGTGAAGGCCGGCATGATGCTTGCAGGCGACGGGCTTCAACCGAGCTCGAAGGGCAAGCGAGTGAAATTTTCAGGACAGCAGCGCACTGTGATCGATGGTCCATTCACGGAGGCCAAGGAACTCATCGCGGGCTTCTGGCTCTGGCAAGTGAAGTCAATGGATGAGGCGGTGGAATGGCTTAAGCGCGCTCCGTTCGATGGCACCGAGGTCGAGATCCGGCAGGTGTACGAAGTGCAGGATATCCCCGCGGACGCCATTACTCCCGAACATGCCGCGCGTATGCGGGCTCTACGGGAGGACTTGCAGAAGAAGGCCGCAAAGCCTTGATCGCAGGGGCGGCATCTTGAAGATGCGCTTCGAACAACGGTGCAACAAAAAATCCTCCGACTTGTCGAGTTCAACGCCCCCTCGCTCGAAACGTAATTAGAGAGCGAGGTCGGCAGGTTGCGAAGATTCGATTCTCTTTTTCATACCGAACCCAAAAGGAGATATGACGATGCGATTCATGATGTTGGTCAAACACGGCGAAATTCAAGCTCCTCCGCCCAAAGAATTCCTGGACGCCATGGCGAAGCTTGGTGAAGAGGCGGAGAAATCCGGCACGATGATCGCAAGCGGCGGCCTGTCTCCGATTGCAAAGAGCGCGCGCATTCGGCTTTCGCGCGGGCAGGTGAACGCGGTCGATGGGCCTTTCGCCGAGGCCAAGGAAGTGGTGGGCGGTTTCGCGATCTTTGAATTGAAATCGAAGGAAGAGGCGATCGAGGGCGCGAAGCGTTTCATGGAGCTTCACAAGAAATACTGGCCAGGTTGGGAGGGCGAGACCGAAGTTCGCCAGGTGCTCGGGCCCGAAGCCTTCGATTGCAAATCATAAGAGCGCTGGTTCGTTGAGGACAGCCGCGACGAATACCACGAAGGAGAATCGCGGCATCCCGGGCTTGCACGGCCACATTGAAGATGGTGTCATGGGTAGCCATGACGGCTACCGATACAAATAGCGCCATCGACGCGGTCTGGAGAATCGAGTCCGCCAGAATCATCGCGGGACTCACGCGGATTGTGCGCGATGTAGGCCTCGCCGAGGAACTCGCTCAGGACGCTTTAGTCGCCGCACTCGAGCAGTGGCCACACTCCGGAATTCCTGATAATCCAGGCGCCTGGCTGATGGCTGCCGCGAAGAATCGCGCTATCGATCTCTGGCGACGCGACAAGCGCCTCGAGCTCAAGCATGCGGAGCTGGGTCGCGAACTTCGGGCCCAGCAGGAGATGGCCGTGCCGAATTTCGAAGCCGCGCTCGATGATGATATTGGCGACGACCTCCTGCGCCTCGTCTTCATATCCTGTCATCCGGTACTCGCCACCGAGGCGCGTGTGGCTCTCACGCTTCGATTGCTCGGCGGACTCACCACCGACGAAATCGCGCGCGCTTTTCTCGCACCCGAGCCGACCGTCGCTCAGCGCATCGTTCGCGCCAAGCGAACACTCGCCGAGGAGCACGTTCCTTTCGAGGTCCCGCGCGGATCCGAACTGGCCTCCCGCCTTTCGTCGGTGCTCGAGGTCATCTACCTGATTTTCAACGAGGGCTACTCGGCCACTGCTGGCGACGACTGGATGCGGCCCGCCCTTTGCGAAGATGCTCTTCGTCTCGGCCGCATCCTGGCTGAGCTCGCTCCCAAAGAGCCGGAAGTTCACGCCCTTGTCGCGTTGATGGAAATACAGGCGTCGCGTTCCGCCGCGCGAACGGGCCCTTCGGGCGAGCCTATACTGCTGCTCGATCAAAATCGCGGGATGTGGGATCAACTGCTCATCCGTCGTGGCCTCGCAGCACTTGAGCGCGCGGAAAAATTTGGTAGCGCGCGCGGCCCCTACGCGCTCCAGGCTGCCATGGCCGCGTGTCACGCCCGAGCGCGCACGCCGGAAGAGACAGACTGGCCACGCATCGTGGAGCTTTATGAGGAGCTGGGACGGCTCATGCCGTCACCCGTCGTGGAGTTGAATCGTGCGGTCGCGGTCGCGATGGCATCTGGTCCCGCTGCGGGTCTCAAGATCGTTGACGCGCTCGTCTCAGAGCCATCTCTCAAGACGTACCACCTCTTGCCAAGCGTTCGCGGCGACTTTCTTTTCAAGCTCGGCCGCTTCGACGAGGCACAAGCCGAGTTCGAGCGCGCCGCCTCGCTCACGCGCAACACGCGCGAACGTGACCTTCTGCTAGACCGCGCAAAAGCCTGCGCAGAAGTCCGTGCGAAAGATCGACGCAGACGCTTCAATGAGAAGGCAACAGCTACCGGGACCTAGAATTGTCGATGGGAATCAGAAACGATGGCGGAGAGGGGGGGATTCGAACCCCCGTCACCCTTTTGGGGTGAAACTGCTTAGCAGGCAGCCCTGTTCGGCCACTCCAGCACCTCTCCGCGGAATTTCGAGTGGATGGGGCGACGGCCTGCGCAGCTAGTATAGCATCAAGCTATTTCGACTTCTCCGATGGAATCGCGCGGAAGCGAACGAACACCAGCACGCCCATCGTATTGCGTTCCGTAGATGGGATTCAGAAAAGACGGCTTCGTGTACAGCGTGTATTGCCCGCCGAACGCGCTCGACACGTGCGGAATGAAATTGAATTCGCGATCGTAGCCGAATGTGTAGGCCTGAATCCGCGCTAGAAACTTCTCTTCGAATCCGGGCGGCAATGGATTTTCTCCGAGGAGAAGTTCATTCGTGCGATCCACGTTTTCGATGCGCGTCCATGCGTAATTGTGTTTCGCGAACCGCACCGTGCTTTCCGCGAGATAGCTGTTGAACACCTGCCCGTCGGGAATGTCGCGATTGCGTCCCCAGAGCAGCAACGTCGCCCAATTTCCATTCTCAAACGGCCGATTGTAAGTGACCGACGCGGTCATGCGCAGCGTGTCTTCCGTCGGGAAAAGCTGCTCGGGGCTTTTCAGCCGCGTGATCGAATATTGCCCGCTCCAATTCGCCGCCGGATTTAGCGTCAGCCGCGCCGACCATGAATCGAGCGCGCCCGTATCGATATTCCAGCGGAATTCGTCTGGCTCGCGTCCGTGAAATCCTGACGCCTCGATGCGCGCGATTTTGTAAGTGAGTCCCACCGTGACCACGTCGTTCGCGATGTGCGTCGAGTCCTGCAGATGATGGCCAAGCGGCGCCAGATCGTCCTCGCTCGCGGACGTGCGATGCGCGAATGCTGTTGGCCCCATCGCCGGATCGCCCACCGGCGCGCCGTAAAACGAAAGCAGAGTATTTTCGCCGAGCTTCAAATCGTAGAGCAGCGCCAGCTCCATGAAAAAATCGTGCGGATGCTGCCCATCCACGATCGGATTTCCGTAAGCCGTTTCGCCTACTTGAAAGAGTTCGGGATATCGCCGGTTGGTAATCGTCGCGGGATCGAGGCTTAGCATCACGCGCCCCGTAAAAGTGCCCGGGCCCGAGCGAGCGCTGCACCATTGGCATGAACCAGCTCGTCCCAAAAACTTTGTCGCCGCCGCGCGGGCCCGTCTGCTGCTGCGAATTCACGAAAGCCACGCCATGAAACATAAGCATCCACGCGCCCAAATGCTTCATGAGCATGTCGTGCGGCGTCGAGATTGGCTCGACGCTCGTACCGGAGCTTGCGTGCATGAGAATCGTGTCGATCAACGATTCCGGGTGGCTCATGTCCATGCCGGCCATCGGATGCGCCGCTCCGTGCTGCATGGTCTGAGCGTCTGGCGACGCGTTACCGGTCGCGAATGGCAAATATTCGAACGATACGCACGTGCAGCAATCAGCGGGTTCGCAAACCCGCCCCGGAATCTCGCCGGCGAGAATCGGCGAACAGAAAAGAAGTGCCGCGATCAAAACCGAAGATCTGCCTGGAGAAATGGCTATTCCTTTAGCGCTCACGACATCCTGTTAGAGTCATCGGCAAGCCGAATCGTTGCTGCGATTTCAGTCACCGTTCTGAAAGATTCGGCTGGATCGGCGCGTCCTGCACCGTAGCGGCGCGATCCTCTGCGGTGGCTCGAAGCACGCCTGATTCGTCCGTGTAGTAACTCCGGAAACCAAAGTTTCCCGGCCGCGCTATAAGAGTGTAGCTCGTCACGCGGCCTTCCGGCGTCGGGTTTTCCGGGTGTGTACTGCAGGTTGTAGTGGCCAAGTTGCGCTTTTTGCGCTGCGATTCGTGCGGTGTCGCCCAAGGCTTCAAGAGAGGAAGGATAAGCGGCTTCAGCCGATTCATAATTCGCTAGCGCGGACTGAACCGTCGCGATCGCATCGCGCGCGCGCGCTTCCGATTCCGATTTCGATCCCGACATGTGCCAAGGCACCGCGAACCAGCCCACGGCTCCGAGCGTCACCAGCAAAATTCCGCACGCGATAAGGATTCGTTTGGCGGTTGGTTTCTTCGCGACGGGCGCCGGCTCGCCAAACACGTCCGCAGCCGGCGAAGTCAGGTCCGCGCCGCAATACGGGCACACTTCGCTACTCGAGTTAATCGCCGCATCGCATTCCCGGCAGGTGTACATCGAACGACAATCTTAGCAGGGAAGATGACTCCGCATCTCTTCTCAGGCAACCAAAGCAACGCTTGTCATTCTGAGCGAAGCGAAGAATCCCAACTGCCAATCCTTGGCTCCATCGCGCCAACGCGTCGCTTCGGCCCGCGCACGATCCTCACTTGAATTCGTTCTTGTAAACCACGCCTTCCTTCATCACGAACTTCACATTCAGCAACTCATCAATATTCGCGAGCGGATCGCCGGAGACCGCGACCATATCGGCCAGCTTCCCGGGCTCAATCGTTCCGGAGCGATCGCTCCAACCGAGCATCTCCGCAGCAACAGTCGTCGCTGAACGAATCGCCTGCATCGGCGTCATTCCATAATCGACGTAGTAATGAAATTCGCGAGCCTCATTCAAATCCGGATCGGTCCACGGAAAACCGCCCGCATCCGTGCCCAGCACGATCTTCACGCCTTTTTTCACGCCGAGCCCGAACGCCTTCTTCTCGAGTGCAACCATCGGCTCCCAGTTTCCGCCGCGCCCCGGCGCCACGTATGCGCCTACCATCACCGTCGGGCACCAGTACGCCCCCTGCTTTACAGCCTGATCGAGCAGCGCCTCCGTGAATCCGTCTCCATGCTCGATCGAATCGACGCCGGCCCGCAACGAAGCCGCAATGCCATCCGACCCAATCGAATGCGCCGCCACTTTGTGCCCCAGCCGGTGCGTCTCCTCCACAATCGCGCGCGCTTCTTCGTCCGTGAAATTCACGTGACTGTGCAACACGCCGTCCGGCCCAAAATAATACGCGCGGTCCGAGTAATACTTGATCCAATCCGCTCCGTGTGAAATCTGCTCGCGCACCGCCAGTCGCGCATTGTCCACGCCGTCCACGAACTGCACCCCGTGCGGCACTTCGATTTCCCACGAGTAGCCGAGCAGCGGATACATACCCGTCGGCGTCATCGCCCGCGTCGAAACGAACATATGCGGACCCGGCACTTCTCCGCGATTGATTGCTTTCTTCACGTCCACGTCAGCGTACATCGCGCCTTCGGTCTCCAGGTCTCGCAGCGTCGTGAATCCGTGATCCAGCGCAATCTTCGCATTGCGCGCCGCGAGAATCGCGCGATAGGGAATCGATTGCTTCAGCAGTTGCTCGTCGTAATCGGCGGCGGTCACGTCGCCCTGCAGCAGCACGTGCGTGTGCGCATCAGTGAGGCCCGACAGCACCGTCGCGTGTGAAAGATCGATCACCTCAACGCCCGCAGGCGCGCTTCCACCCGGCGTAACGGACACGATCTTCCCATCCTCGACCACGATCATCGCGTTCGTGATCGGCTGCTCGCTCTTGCCATCAATCAATCTCCCAGCGCGCACAGCGATTCTTTTCTTGGGCGCCTCCTTCGGTGCCTGAGCATTCAACGAAACGCAGCAGAGAATCAAACCCATCAATACGGCAACTCGACGCGCCATCGATCCTCCCGGACAGACTTCAATTTGCAGAATTCGAGTGCGACTATAGGCGAACTCGCCGCCACATTACAAGAAGTCGCCGCACGGAAGTTTGTAGGCCGCGGTTTCAACCGTGGCATTTTGCTCGTGCCAGAAAAGCGGGCTTCAGCCCCTGAAGTACGAGAATAGAATTGCCACCCTGCGCCCTAAGCACCGGGGAGCGACTATGCGCTCGCCTTAAGTGGCACAGGCACTCCTGCCTGTGCGAATTTGCATCTCTCCGATCGCCCGCCCTCCACGATCACCATATCGCTCCCGTGCAAATCACCCCCCCGACTCTAGTATCATTCCTCCCCAGAGGCGGCCCAGCGAAGATGCCAGCCGACAAATCCCATCGCTTTCCCCCCGCGCTCAACTCCGTCATTGCGCGCTGTTGGCAAACCGCGGCCATACCTCCCGACTGGAGCCTCACTCGCGAACAATTCCAACGCGCACTCGAACGCAGCACCGCTCGCCGTTTCCCGGATTCTCTTCCAGACGACCGCATCGTCGCCGGATATCTCGAAAGCCTTCATCTAAGCGACCTCGCCCTCGCGTGCGCCTGCAGCGCCGGCGACAGCGCTGCCTGGGAATATTTCATCGAGCACTACCGCCCGGAACTCCACCGCGCCGCCCGCATGATTCTCTCGAAATCAGGCGGCAACGATTCGAAAGCGCGCGAGATGGCCGACTCGCTCTACGCCGATCTCTACGGGCTGCGCGAGTCATCCGACGGATCGCGCCGTTCGCTCTTCGACTACTTTCACGGGCGCAGCAAATTATCCACATGGCTGCACGCGATTCTTGCGCAGCGCCACATCGACGAAATCCGCCGCACCCAAAAAACGGATTCGCTCGACGACCCTGGCAACGGGGACTCAGACGCGCGCGAATTACCCGAAATGAAAACCGCGCCGCCGGACCCGGAACGCGACGCCTACCTCGCGATCATGCAAGCCTGCGTCACAGCGGCGCTTCACGACCTCGCCCCGCGCGATCGTCTGCGTCTCGCGTACTACTACGTCGACGATCTGACGCTCGCGCAAATCGGCAAGCTGCTCGGCGAACATGAAGCCACCGTCTCGCGCAAACTCGAGCGGACACGCACGGACTTAAAGCGTTGCGTCGAAGTCGCGCTCCGCGAAGGAAAAAAACTAACCGAAGCGCAATTGAAGCTGTGCTTCGAATACGCGCGCCAGCAGTGGCCATTCGATTTGACGCGCGCGTTGTCGGCGCGTGATTGACCATGGCCGCAGCCACGCGAATCGCGCTGTATTTTTGCAAGAATTTCGGCCCGGCCCGTTCTAAAGAAGGAGAATAGCGTCATGCCTTCGCAGGACAACGAAAACGCAATGGATGGCCTGCTCCGGCGAAGTCTTGCGCGCGATTCCGCAGCGGCCGGCGATTGCCCCGACGCCGAACTCCTCGCCGCATATTTCGACCAATCGCTAGGCGCCGACGAAGCCGCCGGATACGAGCTTCATTTCTCCACCTGCACTCGCTGCCGCGAACAACTCGCAGCAATGGCGCGCGCAAATGCAGGCCAGCAGCTGCATCCCGCCGATCTCGCGCTCGAACCAGCTCTCGCGGGTGCACGGCCAGTCCCAGCAATTGCCTTGGGCGCCGCGCGCGTTCCCGCGCAAACGAAACCCGCCGCATCCGGCGCGCGTTCTGAAACAAAGCTCCCTGAGCGCAAATCGCCCGACGCCCGATGGCTGGATCTTCGCTGGCTCATTCCAGTAGCCGCGATGCTCGTTCTCGGCACCTTTGTTTTCATGCGCTTCGCTTCGCACGAGACCACCGTCGGAGTGAATAATCAGGTCGCGATGTCGAAACCGGCTGCTCCGCCGCAAGACCAGACCGCACTCGAACCCGAAAAGAAAGCCAGCGACGCTGCGACACCAGAGCGAGCCGCACCGAATAACCAACCATCCGCAAAGAGCGCACCGTCTCGCTCGCGATCTTCCATCACATCTGCCACAGGCGCCGCTGCAAATCGCGCAACGAAACGAACGAGCGTCCGCCCGCAGCGGCACAGCTTCAAGAAATGCTCCCGCCGCCACTCCGCGACCGTCCCAAGCAGCTGGGGGTCGGGCCTCTTCTTTTCAGCTCGAATAAGCAAGTCGCGCCGGGCAATTTCAAGCGCGAGGGTTCAGGAATACCAGAAAGCCGCGTCCGAAGCCCGCCCCGGCTGCTCCGGCTCCGGAATTGAATGCGTCAATGGCAAAAATTCCGGTCGCCGCGGCCTCAGCCGACGCTGTGAAATCTCCCGCGCCCGCGCCGCCTCCGAGCGCAGCAACAAAATCACAAGCTTTCGGACTCGGCGGCCGGAATATCCATAGTTCAACCGCGGCGAAATCCGCCGCAAAAACAAAACCAGCCGAAGAGGGCTATACGGAAACAGTGATTCCCACGCCCGATTCCGACGTGTTCTATCGCATCGCCGGCGGCGGCTTCGTCGAAATTTCCGAAGACGGCGGCGCCACCTGGCAGCGACAGCTCCTGAATCCCTCCGCCGAATTCGCCGCGGGATCCGCCCCCGAGCCGCGAATCTGCTGGCTCGTCGGCCGCTCGGGCATCGTCTTCCTCACCGAAGACGGCAAGAGCTGGCGAAAGCTTCCGTCACCCACGTCAGAAGATTTGGTTGTAGTGGTAGCAAAAAGCGCTTCCAATGCCACAGTCACGGCGAATGATGATCGAAAGTGGTCAACCGACGATGCCGGCAAGAACTGGCACCCCGTGAAATAACTCGGCAAGACTTTCGATCTCGGCCGTTCTAACCAGAGGATTAGTTTCGCCACAAGGAGACAGCCCATGCACCCGCTTTCCAACAAAAACATTCGCGCCGGCCTCGCCCTTACATTTCTCGCGTTTCTGCCGCTCGTCGGAGATCTCACGCAGGCCGCCGTTCCGCAAGCGCAAAAAGAAGATGCAGCGCGCAAGCAACCCTCGACCACTACCGAACCCGCCATCACTACGCAAAAAGATCAGGTCGATCTCGCCGTCACCGTCTACAACTCCAACATCGCCCTCGTTCGTGACGTCCGCCAGATCCACCTCCCCTCCGGCCTGTTCCCGCTGCATTTCGAAGACGTCGCCGCCTCCATCAATCCCGCCACGGTACATTTCCGTTCGCTCGCCGATCCCGCGAAGCTCAACGTCATCGAGCAAAATTACGAATTCGATCTCCTCGATCCGCAAAAGCTCCTCCAGAAATACGTCGGCAAAGAAGTCACGCTCGTGCGCGCCGAAAAAGACGCCGGCTCAACGCGATGGGTCGAAACGAAAGCGGTACTTCTCGCCAATAACAACGGCCCGGTCTGGAAAATCGGCAACGAAATCGTCACGGGCATGCCCGCCGATTCCTATCGCTTTCCCGATCTCCCCGAAAATCTCTACAGCCGCCCCACTCTCGTCTGGATGCTCGAAAATCGCGGCTCAGAATCGCAGCGCGTCGAAGCCTCCTACCTGACGAGCAATATGAACTGGAGCGCCGATTACGTTCTAACCGTCGGACGCGACGAAAAAAGCGCCGACCTCGATGGCTGGGTCACGCTCGTCAACAACAGCGGCGTCACCTACTCCAACGCCAAGCTCCAGCTCGTCGCCGGCCAATTGAATCGCGTCGAACCGCCGATGCCGACCAGAGCCATGAACGGGATCGCCATGGAGGCGAAAGCGGCAGCGCCGCAATTCGGCCAGGAAGCATTCTCCGAATATCACCTCTACACGCTCGGCCGCCGCACCTCCATCCAGAACAACGAATCGAAGCAGATCAGCCTTCTCTCCGGCAGCGGCGTACCCGTCGAAAAATATCTCCTCGTCGAAGGCCAGCAATACTGGTTCCGCAATCCGCAGGGAATCGGCAATCCGATCTCGCAACCAGTGAAAGTTCTCTATCGCTTCAAGAATGACGAAAAGAGCAGCCTCGGCATGCCTTTGCCGGCCGGAACCGTCCGCGTCTATCAAGCCGATTCAAAAGGTGGCATCCAGTTCGTCGGCGAAGACCGCATCGACCACACGCCCAAAGACGAAACGCTCAAAATTCACGTCGGCAACGCTTTCGACGTGGTCTGCGAGCGCAAAGAGACCGATTACAAAAAAATCTCGAGCAACACGATCGAGCTCGAATATCAAATCACGCTGCGCAATCACAAGGACAGCGCCGTCACCGTCGAAGTCCGCGAGCCGATCGGCGGCGACTGGGAAGTGCAGAACTCAAATTTCAAATGGGCGAAGCTCGACGCCACAACGCTCGGATTTTCAATTCCTGTCGAGAAGGACGGAACAGCAACGCTCGATTATCGCGTGCGCGTGAAATGGTAAGCAGTAGACGCGAAGTTCGGTGAGCGAAGTTCAGTGGGAGAAATTCCACGGAGAGGTGCTCAGCGCTTGCAGCAAGCCTGCTTCTGATCCACCAGCACCAGTTCGCGCGCGAAAATCCGGTTCGAAGGGAATTGCGCCGAAAGTTCGCTCAGCAGCAAGCGCGCTTTCTCGGGCTGGTGCTCCCGCTCGTAAGCAAGCGCCAGCATGATCTTTGCAAACGGGCTCAGGTAATGCCCGTGCTCGGCGGCGGTCGACATCAATTCCATTCCTTTTACCTTGTCGCCGTGAACGCCGCCGAACCACAAAAAAGCGCGCTTGTAACTCGGCAATGACCCGATCACGTAATTGGCCATGCCCAGCGCCACATACGCATCCTGCGACGACGAAGGATCAACTGACAGCACCGCATTCGCTTCCGCCTCGCCCTGTTTCATGAAACTCAGCGCTTGCATCTGTTTCTTCTGAATGAACGCGTCGTAATTCGATTCCATCCCGTCCGCGATCGTAAGAACCAGCAAACCTTGCACATCGTGCGAATTCGCCTTCACGCGTTTCTTCGCCATCTCGCGCGATTCATGCACCGCGGCTTCAAACGGTGCATTCCGATTCTGCGATGGACTTCCTTCCGCGCCGCCGAGAAACCGCTCGTCGTTCAAAAAGAATTCCGACGACAAAATGCCCTTCGTATCGAACTGTTGATACAGGTAACTCGCGGCTTCGGCCGCTTTCCCCATCGGATCGTCGGGGCGAATTCTCTGATACTCCTTAAAATCCACACGTGCCCCATCGAAATCGAGCTCGTAAAGTTTTTTGAATCCCGTGTCGAGAAACTTCGACGATGTGTCCGCTTCGAGCACCGGCTCATGTTTTGCCGCCGGCCCGTCTTGGGCCCCCGCTCGCGCCGCAGGCCACAGCCCCACCGCGAGGCACAGCGCCACACATTGACTTACCTGTAATTTTGACCGGAAGCTCAATTTTCTCCGAACTGGCCCGGCAGGGACCCTCACCGAACCGGCGTTGCCCGCGAGTATATTGGAATATGTCCATCTGCGGCAGGTTGTATCCATTCGTGGTTCCGAATCTATCATCGTCTAAAGATTCTTCAGAAAAAATTCGGTAATCCGCTCAAAAAGCTGAATCCGCGCCGGCGCGTCTCCGATCGGATGGCCGCGCCCCGGGAAAATCATCAGCGCCGCAGGATAGCGGTTGTTGTCGATCATCTGATTCAGCACTTCGGTCGTGTTCGCGAAGTGCACGTTGTCGTCGCCGGTCCCATGCGCAAGCATCAACTGCCCCTTCAATTTGGCGGAATCATAACCGGGAGACGCCTGCCGATATCCTTCCTCGTTATCCTGCGGCCGCCCCATGTAGCGCTCGGTATAAATCGTGTCGTACAGCCGCCAGTCGCTCACAGGCGCCACCGCCACGCCGGTTTTGAACACATCCGCCGCATTGAACATCGCGTCCAGCGTCATGAACCCACCATAACTCCAGCCCCAGATCCCAATCCTCGAGCCGTCCACATAAGGCAGCGTTTTCAGGTAATTCACGCCCGTCACCTGATCTTCGAGTTCCACTTTGCCCATGTGGTGGTACACCGGCGTCTCAAACGCATGCCCGCGATTGTAAGAGCCGCGATTATCGAGCGCGAAAATAATAAATCCTTTCTGCGCCATCAAATCGAGCCACAGCCCTTCCACGTCATTCCACAAATTCCGCACCGTCTGCGCTTGCGGGCCGCCATACACATACACGAGCACCGGGTATTTTCGCGCCGGATCGAAATTTGCCGGCTTCATCATCATCGCGTAAAGCTTCGTTCCATCGTTCGCGGCTCACATTCAGAAACTCCACCGGCGAAAAATGGTATTCAGCAAGCTCGCCAACTTTATTTTCGTCGATCGCCGCCACGCTCTTACCGTCAATCCGCACCAGATCCTGCCGCGGCGGCGTCATCACCGTCGAAAATACGTCAACGAACGCAGAGCTATCCGCCGCAAACGTCGGCTGATGCGTGCCAGCCTCGCGCGTAATCCGCGTCACGCTCTTATCTCGCAACGAAACGCGGTACACCTGCGTCTCCACCACATCATCTTTATTGGAAATGAAGAAGACACAGTTGTGCGCTTCATCCACCTGCGGATGGCTCGCGGTCCCGGGTCCAAAGGCGCCAGTACCGTTGATGCCCCAGTCGCCGCTCGTCACCTGCTCCAGCTGTTTACCTGCGAGATCGTAAATGTAATAGTGGCGAAAACCGGTGCGCTCACTCGACCACAGAAATCGCTTGCCGTCAGAGAAAAAATAAAGATCGTCGCTGAGGTTGACCCAGTATTTGTCCGTCTCGCTCAAAATCGTGCGCGACGCTCCCGTGCCCGCATCCACAAAAAGCAAATCGAGCCTGTCCTGCGCGCGATTCACTCGCTGAATCGCAATCCGCCGCCCGTCGCGCAGCCAGTTCACGCGCGCCAGATACACATCCGTGTTCGAACCCGTATCCATCCATTTCGTTTCGCCGCCCGTCACCGCCACCACGCCTACGCGCACGATCGGATTCGCCTCACCCGCCTGCGGAAATCGCGTGTACTGCATCGCGCCCGTCACCGAGCTCATGTCCATGATCGGATAGCGCGTCACCGGCCGCTCGTCCATTTCGTAGTAAGCGATCTTCGTCGAGTCGGGCGACCACCAGTACGCAGTCGAAGCGCTCAGCTCCTCCGGATACACCCAGTCGAGTTTGCCCTTCAGAATCTCTTCGCTCCCACCGCTGGTCAGCTCTTTCGTCTCGCCGCTCGCAATGTTTGCGACCCACAGATTCGAATCGCGCACGAAGCTGATCCATTTTCCATCGGGCGAAAATTTGGGATCCTCCACATCCTGTTCGCCACTCACAATCGTCTTCGGCTTCATCGTCGCCAGATCGAGCAACACAAGCCGGCTGCTACCCGCGAACAGAATCGCTTTGCCGTCCGGCGCCCACATGTAGCTTTCAGCGCTCACCCGACCCAGCCCGGTCGATTGAATCGTCTGCTGCTTTTCAGGCTGCGTCACCGCTTTCAGCGTATCCGCGCCAATGAGCACCTTGCGCTCGCCGGTCGCGCTATCCATCGTCCAAATTTCCGGCGGCGCATCCGGGCCCGATCCATTGCGCACAATGTACGAAATGCGCTTGCTGTCCGGCGCCCACTCAATCCCGTCCGTAAGACGCCCGCTCAAACTCGGCGCGCTGTAAATCCGTTCCACGGTGAGCTCTTTCGCCGGCGACGCGGACGATTGCGCCCATATCGGCCCCACGACGATGAAAACGGTAAGCCCAACAAAAAACGTGCAGCGAATCTTAGCGTGAAGAAACCGTCTCATTCCGTCTCCTGGAGAAAACGCAAGAGTTTATCATCCCCGAACCGGGAAACGAGCGGACTCAGTAGAGGCGCTAACCGAAAGAGCGAAGCCAAGGTGTCACTGGAGCACAGGGGGGACAAGGCCGTATAGCCGGGTCGAACCTCTATTCGTAGATTACATCTCGAACCACCGAGCGAAGAACTTTCGTCATGCCACCCGTTTACCGCCGACGACTAGCAGAACGATTCCTCCCACCAGTGCCAGTCCGCCGAGTATCGGTGAAACGGGAACATGTTCCTGTGTGTCTTTCGTGGCGTGGATCGGGCCCACATCGAGAACCCTTTCCCGATGCGTGTAGGTGAATCCTTGATACGCGAGTGCCAGTGCGCCCAGTATCACTAACAAAATTCCTGCAATCGAAATTGGCTTCATGATTGTGACTCCGCGAATTCGCAGTAATCCTTCCGTAGCACCTTAGCTGGGTTTCCGCAGTTCATTCACCAGCTTCCGAGCTTCCCGCATTCTTTCCTTGTAGTACGTAGAACTGATCACCACCTTCTTGTCTCCCACCTGCACGCGTTCTTTGATTCCTTCTTTCGACAAAAACAACGCCAGCGCGATGTACGTCTTGATTTCCTTTTCGAGAAACTGAACTGCCAATCGTTTGGACTCATCCATTTTTCACCTCGAGTTGCCGCCTATGAAGATGCGTGAGAGTCGAAGGAAAACCCGGCCCCCGGCCGGGCACCTTTGGTTCCGAACGTTCGCACCTGCGCGTATGACCCTGATGACCGCGATTCAATCATCCACATCACCTAATCAAGCGCCCTAGATGCGGCCCAGGAGCAGGAGAACCAGGACGATCACCAGCACCAGTCCTATTCCTCCCGATGGGGCGTAGCCCCACTCTCGGCTGTGAGACCACCTGGGCAGTACACCGAGAATTGCCATCACCAGAATCACGATCAAGATTGTTCCCAGCACTGTTTGCTCCTTTTCCCGGCATTCCCGCCGGGCTTACTAAGATCCGCTAGTTTGCGTACACGGAGACCGCAATCCGATCTTGCGGATAGCGGCGGTTGTAGAGGTAATACCCGTCGTCGGCGTAGGTGATATACACATCATCGTTGTCGTACCAGTTGGCCGACCAGTATTCCGGCCACGGGTCCACCGCACTGAACCAGAAACCGCCATACTGAAATCGCGGGTCCCCACCGACGATCTCCACGGGATAGGTGTAAATGCGAAACGAGTGTTCCGCACCGAAGTAGCCGCGATAACGATCCTCGGGAATTCGGTAACCGTTGTACCCGCCCCGTTCCTTCCAATCGCGGTGCTCGGACTTCCAGTTATGCGCGCGGTGCTCCGTCCATGCTGCGCGCTGTTCGCCTTCCTGTCTGTGTTGCTCTTGCTCTGATTGACGGGCGGCGTGCTGTTCGTTCTGACCCTGCTGCTTCTGCTGTTGTTCTTGCTGACCCTTCACTTGCTGCTCGTGCTGCTGCTCCTGCCGTGAGGACTTGGCCTGTTCCTGCTGCTTCTGCTGTTGTTCCTGCTGACCCTTCACTTGCTGCTCGTGCTGCTGCTCCTGCCGTGAGGACTTGGCCTGTTCCTGCTGTTTCTGCTGTTGTTCCTGCTGACCCTTGGCCTGCTTCTGCTCTTGCTGTTTTGAGGACTTGGCCTGTTCTTGCTGTTTCTGCTGTTGCTCCTGCTGACCCTTCGCCTGCTTCTGCTCTTCTTGTCTTGAGGACTTGGCCTGTTCCTGCTGTTTCTGTTGTTGTTCCTGCTGACCCTTCGCCTGCTTCTGTTCCTCCTGTCTTGAGGACTTGGCTTGTTCCTGCTGTTTCTGTTGTTGCTCCTGCTGGCCCTTCGCTTGCTTCTGCTCTTCCTGCTTTGCGGGCTTGGCTTGTTCCTGCTGCTTCGCAGGCTTAGCCGCTTCCTCGTGATGTTCTTCCTGCGCGAATGCAGGAAGAGTCGCTCCGAGAAATAAGAACAGTGCTGTCGCGCTGATCACTTGAAATGCTTTCATGACTTGTTGCCTCCATTACTGAATCCGTGCGCCCGGCGTATTTTCACCGGGCCCGGCCTGTCGTTTGCGTTTAATGGCACCCTGCCCATCTCCACTATTTCGATCTGCTCAAGCCCCAATTCGAATGTGAGACAGTGAATGAAACAGCCCAAAAATGTTCAGAAGCCACAAGACCACCGCGATCACTACCACCCCGTTCAAGATCGATTTGATCTGTCCTTGCATCGGAATAAAGCTATTCACCAGCCAGAGCAGAACCCCGATCACCACCAAAACCACCAGTATTTGAAGTAAAGGCATTTCGATATCTCCAGTCTCTTTGCAGGTAGACACTCCGGCCCGTCCAAGGCATTTCACCCTATTTCGGTCTGAAGCCACGAACTGCGAATGGCGGGCAGAGTGGGAAGGAACCTGCGTTTGCTCTTTAACGGGGAGAAACGATTGGACCTGGTTTCGCCCGGTCCGAATGCTTCAACCGCAAACTCATCCTAGAGTATCCCGTGGCAGGTATCTGTTCACTTGTGCACACATTTCCGTCCTCTTGCGAATTTCTTTTTGCGTGCTACCATGCCCGTCAAGAACCGTGGCTCCGAAGCGTCCAAAGCGCGCAAAAGCCGCCTCCCAGGCGCTATTCAATGCTCAGGAATTTCTTGATTCCGCTGGTGTGGCCCGGCAGGTCGCTGAATTCAAGAAAAAAGAAACGATCTTTTCGCAGGGTGATCCGTGCAGGAGTGTCTTCTACATTCAGAAAGGCGGAGTAAGGCTCTCCGTCGTCAATGAATCGGGCAAAGAGGCGGTCGTGGCCGTCTTGGGCCCGGGGGATTTC
This sequence comes from uncultured Acidobacteriota bacterium, assembly GCA_963767205.1. GTDB lineage: Bacteria > Acidobacteriota > Terriglobia > Acidiferrales > UBA7541 > Palsa-295. The sequence goes on along the minus strand of CAVYDF010000010.1, from coordinate 236,640 downwards.
GTTGGTGAAGGATGTCTGGCGGGTCAGCCGATTCGGATCGGTACGGCCACCGCCGTTGCGCCAACCACCGCGCTCGTGATCGAAAAATCCGAGATGGTTCGCGTCCTCCACTCCGAACATGAGTTCTCCGACCGCTTCATCACCTTCATGCTCGCGAGGAACATCCGAATTGAGGAGGACTTGGTGGATCAGCTCTTCAATTCCAGCGAGAAGCGCTTGGCGCGCACGCTGCTGCTTCTCGCGCGCTATGGCAAGGAAGACAAACTCCAGCGGGTTCTTCCCAAAGTCTCGCAGGAAATGCTCGCGGAAATGGTCGGCACCACCCGCTCCCGCGTAAATTTCTTCATGAACAAATTCCGGAAGCTCGGCTTCATCAAGTACAACGGCGGCCTGCAAATCGACAACTCGCTCCTCAGCGTCGTCCTCCACGAATAATGCAAGATTCAAAAAACTGAGCGGTCAGTTAACCTGCGACTGGGCTGTACAGAGAGGTTCTCCTTGCCGCGTTTTGAATTCAACGGTTTCTCTCCTGAGAAAAGTCAAAGCCCTCAGCGCATCTTCGATAGCCTGCTCCTCCGCGCGTCTCTTGGAGCTGCTTTGAATTTCCTTCAAGCGCAAAAAAATCGTCTTTTCAGCGAGATTAACTCGCCCGACAAGTTTGCCCCGGTCGGTCTCCATCAGAGCTTCGAGGTAAGGTTCTTGCCATTTTGGGAATTCTAGGTTGCTCATCGTCAATCCTCCACTGCCAGCTGCCTCGCCATGCTTTTATCGTTGAGGCCCGCATTGTAGAACAAGCCGTCGCGAGCATCTGTTCGCTTTTGCACACTCTCTTCAATCCACATTCTCGGACAATACGAGGCTGTCGACTCGACTCATGGAAAAGCGGGCGGCTTCCCCAGCCTTAAAAGAAAAATTGTTCGGAATGTGTACCGGATTGAACATTCATAGTGAGGTTGGACGGTGCACACTGGCTCATCAATATTTCCAAATCCGAGGATGTTGCTCACGGAGACTACAATGTTTGGTTACGGACTGATCGGAACCATAGTTCTTGTCTGTGTGATTGTTTGGGTCCTGCGCAGCTTATAAGAGCGGAATCGCATTCCCGCAAAATCCGACAGATTAAGGCAAATCGCCATCTGTTCGGCAGGATGGAAAGCGTCATCCTCCCGTTTTGCACCCACCGTGCGAGGCAAGGCAAAAAAATGATACTCGAAGCGAAACACCAGTATCGCGGAGTTCTCTGTCGTCGTTGTCGTCAACCAATTCCGCTTTCATCCTTTGCGGCCGGCAAAGAATGTGGTTTCAAGCCACAGGAAGCGAGCGGTCGCGATGAGTCTACCGTGCTCTCTTTTACTGTGAGCTCTTTTACCCTGCGCTGCCGAGTGTGTGAAGGCGAAGGCCTCTACACCGCCTTGGATGTGATCGACTGCAATGGAACTCCGAGGATGCGAGGTTCGCAGGCAAGCAAACCCCTCCCGATTCTGCCGATTTGACAGCGATACAGGCCATCGGTTCGTTCTGCACGAATAAAAAGCCTGTGTGAGAGTTCGTCTCACACAGGCTTCCTTAATCGAAGCAGGTTACGCTGTTTCTTTCGTTCTAGTGACCGTTGCCGTTCCCGCCCCCGTTTCCGTCCCCATCATGACCATGACCATGTCCGAACTGGAACATATCGAACAGATCGCCGAGGGCCGGGCTGTTGAGCGGCACGTATGGGTTATTCGGATGCGAGACGGGATTCGGGAAATTATCGCGGCTTCGCGCCGTTAGAGGCTGCAAGTTCCAATTGCGCTCGATGAACTTCAGAATCGAGACGTGATCGGTATACGTGTGGTTTATATGCCCGCCCTTGGTAAACGGAGAGACGATAATCAGCGGAATGCGCGGACCATCGCCGAAGAAATCGAGTGGCTGAATGTAACCGGAATCGTAGAAGCCGCCGCCCTCGTCCAGCGTGATGATAAACGCTGTGCTGGCGAATAGCTCCGGGTTCCCATTCAGTGCGTCGATCGTCTTCCTCACCATTGCTTCGAAGAGATCGAACTTCGAAGACGCCGGATGCCCGTCGAGAAGGCCATCCGGTTTGACAAACGACACGGCTGGCAATGTGCTGTTCTCAATGGCGGCGAAGAAATCCGTCGTGTCTTTGATATGAGCCGCGCGTTGTGCCGCATTGCCCATGATCGCGTTTGAGTAGGATTCAAAGTTGCAGATATTGCAGTAGGCTCGCCCAATCTGCACCGCCGGATCCGTGCTCGTGGGATCATTCGTGCGCTTGACGGCGGCATTGTAAGCGCCACCGTAGTAGGCCCACGAGATGCCCTTGTCGTTGAGCGCTTCGCCAATCGTGCGGATGTTGGTCGGCGGCACGGATGTACCCTTCGCGATACCGGCCGTATCCACGTCGCCAGTTGGCAAAAAGCCCGGGTTGTTGTTGTTGACCATGTAGTAATGTTTGGGTTGGCAGTTCGGATTCGGCGCATAAGGTAATGACTTGAGGTAGTCCCTGATCGGCTTGATGCCTGGCTGTGTAGCATCGGCGCACTCCGCGAAGTTGCCGTTAAAACCGACGTCCACGGTGTATTGGTTGTCTGAGCCTGGCAGCGGGTCGGGATTGGCGATCACTGCCGCCGGCGGGGCGATCGGGTTGCCTTTGGTGTCGGTCCAGAAGATAGCGTCGCCCGTGCCTAGCATGAAGTGATTGGCGCCGGTGCCGCCCATAAACGATTGGTGGAAATTGTCACTGATGGAGTATTGGTCAGAGAGGCTCTTGAAAACGGGCACGTCGCCGGCCTGCATGTTGTAGAACGCCATGGAGTTTCCGCCGCCGTTGTCATCCACTTCATTGGCCACCGGAAAGCTGAACGGATCCGGCTCGCTCGTATAGGTGGTGATGACGAAGGGATACAAATCATTCAAACAGCCCGACGGATTCTGACGCGTCGCGTTGCTGATATTGCAGTCGGATTGTTGCCACATCTCGAAGAGCCGGTGCGTGGTGTCTCCCGTGTACGAATCGTACGGGAGATTTGCTCCCTCGAGCGGGAACGGTCCGTTCGGCAGATTGCTGAAATTCTTTATGCGTGAATCGAAGTCAGGAAGTTCGGCAGTTTGTGCGGCCCCAGACGCGCCAGTAGTCAACAAGCCGAGATCCTTCATCTCCAGCGATGGTTCGATCTCTGCCAGCAGCGCAGTCGGAGTTGCGGCAGGAAACGGAGGCGGCTCGCCTGTCGCGGGGCTGGGCGAAAAGTTTAGGGTCGGCTCGGGCAGCGTGGTGTAGGGTGCCTTCTCGTTGCTATCGAGACTGATGAAAAACTTCGTCTTGAACGGGGCGATGGCCTGAAATTGCGCCGCTTTGCCGAAATTCTTTCCAGGCGTGCCGTCCGCTTTGATGATCCCTTCTGAAAGCAGGTTGTTGATCGAATCCTTGCTCTTTGGAACGTATGTCGCGAACAAATGGTCGAAGGTGCGATTCTCTCCGATAAGTACGATCACGTGCTTGATTGGCGTTTCGGTCTCATGATGATCATTTTTGCCGTCGTTCTTCCCCGGCTCTTGCGCGGAAACCGGACCGGCCGCGAACGGCGTAAGCGTGACAAAGAGCATGCCTGCAACTGCGCGCTCTCGCCACGTCCTTCGTACGGACACACGTGCCATGTATTTCCTCCAGTGTTTTATTGAATGGGCAGGGCTGGTGCTAACGCTGCGCGAGAGACTGGCTGAAGGTTGTTACAGTTCAATTACAGAACGGTAGAAGAATGGTTTATTTTCATAAGCCCATCGCAAAATCTGAGTAATCTCGCTCCGCTCTCGACGTCTCCGAAATATTGTAACCAAGGGCACCTTGCGTTACGCCGTGCAACCTGAAACACCTTCCCGCAGTCAAACCTTGCTGGATTCGGGAGCAAGGCGATAAAATCGGAATGGTGAGCACAACGAGCTCAGGCGTGTGCGTAAAATCATGTCGGCGTCGAGGCCAATTCTCGCAGCTCCAATCTTTGGCGTTTCTCTGCCTCTGCCTCTCGCTTTTGTCCGCTTCCTCTGTCGCGTTCGCTCAGTCCCAGCCACAAGCCAATCAACAATCGCAGGACGGACACGGCGCCGATGCGCTCGCTTCGCCGGGCACGATCAGCGGCCAGATCGCGGACAAAAGTGGAGCCGCTATCGTTGGCGCGCACGTCACTCTCGCGCTTGACGGCCAATCTGCCAAGCAGGAAGCCGTGGCCGACAACAACGGCCAATTCACTTTCACCAACATTCCTCCCGACCCGTTTCAGCTCACCGTTTCGTCGCCGGGTTTCACGACGCAAACATTTTCCGGCGTCCTGCACGCAGGTGAAGTGGACGTTGTCCCGATGATCCAACTCCCGCTCGCCACCGCCGTCACCGAAGTGCACGTGGCAGCCCCTGCGGAAGAGGAGGCGGAAGCGCAGATTCAGGAGCAGGAAAAGCAGCGCGTCCTCGGCGTGATTCCGAATTTCTACGTCACCTACGATCCAAACGCCGTCGCCCTGCGCCCCAGACAAAAATTCGAGCTGGCCTGGAAGACCACCATCGATCCTGTCACGTTCGTACTGGTCGGCGCAGTGGCCGGCATCCAGCAATCGCAAAACACCTTCGGCGGATACGGCCAGGGCGCACAGGGCTACGCCAAGCGCTACGGCGCCGGTTATGCAGACCTCGTCACCGGCACGTTCATCGGTGGCGCGATTCTGCCCTCGCTCCTGAAACAGGATCCGCGCTACTTCTATAAAGGTACCGGCAGCAAAACTTCTCGCGCTCTGTACGCCATCTCCATGGCCGTGATCTGCAAGGGCGACAACGGCCGCTGGCAGCCCGCCTACTCCGCGATTCTCGGCAGCCTGATCGCTGCAGGCATCTCCAACTCCTACTACCCTTCGCACGACCGAGGTGCCGCCCTTACCTTCGAAAACACCGCCATCGGCATCGGCACCACCGCCGCCGCCAACCTCTTCCAGGAATTCATCGTCAAGAAAATCACCCCCAACCTCCCCAAGCACGACCCCGCCAACCAGAACTCCGCAACGCCGTAGCCGGGTTTCAATGTAGCTCGCCTCTTCAGAGGCGAGGATTTTCCGCTCAAAACGCAGCCCAACTCTAAGTTGCGATATATTTGCGCGGCTGCCATCCGGCCTGTGAGCGGAATTTGAATGTTGCGCCCCGGTTTTGAATCGGCGGGAGGAACGTCCCTTGCTCAACCTCATTGCCTGGATCTCGCTCGGCCTTGCCTTCGCAAGCGCCGCAGTAATCATCGTTGATGAAATCAAACACCCTCAGCAGATGTGGGTGATGAACATCGTCTGGCCGGTAACGGCGCTCTACTGCAGCATAATTGGAGTGTGGTTCTATTTTCGCGCGGGCCGTCGCATGACGCGCGGTGCCATGCACGCGTCCATGCACGGAATGCACGCAGAGCACAACCGCGAAACACCGCCGCAACCTCCGCGCAATCCCTCCGGCGCGCCCAATCCCACATTCACTCAGGTCGCAATTTCCGCGAGCCACTGCGGCGCCGGCTGCGTCCTCGGCGACGTGATCGCCGAGTTCGCCGTTTTTTCCATGGGGATGACGATGCTGGGCGTCGCTCTATACGCCAGCTACGCGGCCGACTTCACGCTCGCATGGATCTTCGGCATCGCCTTCCAGTATTTCGTCATCAAGCCAATGAAACACCTCACGCCAGCGCAAGGCCTGATCGCCGCCATTAAAGCGGACACCCTCACCATCATCGCATTTGAGATCGGCATGTTCGCCTGGATGGCTCTGGTTTTCTTCGTTCTCTTCCCGCATCCGCACCTCATGCCCACCGAAGCGCGTTACTGGTTGATGATGCAGATTGCGATGGTCATAGGGTTCATCACCTCTCTCCCGGTAAATCGCTGGCTCTTGAAAGCGGGACTCAAAGAAGTGATGGGATGAGGAGAACCGCCTTTCGCTGATGCGCCTGCATCTTTCCGATTTGATACAGTCCGCTAAATACGGAATTGACCGTATACCTTTAGCCTGTTTGCTCTGCCACTTTTAGTTGCGTAAGAGAATCCGTTAGCAGGATTGAAGGTTCATCGATGGCACACGACTATGCATGCGTCATAAATTCGGTGGGTGCGTCATTTCTTGGGGTACAGAATGGGCCTCGCGGTTGCCTCATTCTGTTTACAGACCCGCAATTCAACACCACGCTAGCAGTTCGGGGGATCGATTTTTCGCCCGAGACTGTCCGCTGTCGACTCGCTCAAAGCAGAAACGAATTTCAGGCCGCCGAGTAAGTTCGATCGCCTCATTTTGGATCAGCGTTACAACGCCTCGACATGTGACGCGGGGATCCATCCGCGCTCGCCTCGGCTATTCCGGACCAGCAACCATTCGTGGCGTGCATCTTCCACTGTAACCTCCTCGCCCAGCTGCACCGCGAGTTCGCGTGAGGAGTAGTCGCAGAGAACGGTTGTCACCGTCGCGGTTGCATCCGAGAGCAACTCAACAGGGACCCAACCTTCACCACCTCCCAACTCCTTGCACCATTTCCAACCGGGAAACTCGTTGTCCTCGCGACCCACGCTGACGTTTTCGCCGGCCTCCACGCAAAGCGGATCTGTGTATTGGATTCGGTACTCGCGGATTATGCGGGCTGAGCGCACGGTCAGAGGGTGAAACGCAATCAAGTTATCGTGAGGCTTCAGGTAGCCACGACGAGCGAATTTTTCGTCGTGGGATTTTTTTGCGCACAACGTGCCCGGCTCTGCCAGCAAAAGCGGGGCGCCCGTCGCGCCCCGCTCTTTCTTTGCGCGAATCGCGCGGTTAGCCTGCCGCTTTGCTCGCCGCGCCCTTCAGGTAAGCGAGCAGATCGGCGTTAATCGTATCGGCGTGCGTCGTCGGCATGCCGTGCGGAAAGTCTTTGTAGGATTTGAATGTGCTGTTCCTCAGCAACTTTGCCGATAGCGGTCCAGCATCCGCATAGGGAACGATCTGATCGTCCTCGCTGTGCATCACCAGCACCGGCACGGTGATTTTCTTCAGGTCTTCAGTGAAGTCCGTTTGCGAGAAAGCGACCACGCCATCCGAGTGCGCCTTCACGCTTCCCATCATTCCCTGGCGCCACCAATTCCAGATGATGCCTTGAGAAGGTTTCGCGCCCGGCCGGTTGTAACCATAGAACGGCCCGGACGCCACATCGAGATAAAATTGCGCGCGGTTGAATGAGGTCTGCTGTTGAAAATTATCAAACACCTCTTTCGGCAGCCCACCCGGATTGGCCGCAGTCTTCAGCATCAACGGCGGCACCGCGCTGATGATCGCCGCTTTCGCCACGCGGCTTTCGCCATGCCGAGCGATGTAGTGCACCACTTCGCCGCCGCCCGTCGAATGGCCCACGTGTATCGCATCCTTCAGGTCGAGATGCGCGGTGAGCGCCGCCAGGTCGTCGGCGTAATGATCCATATCGTGGCCGTCGCCGGTCTGTGACGAGCGGCCATGCCCGCGCCGGTCGTGGGCGATCACGCGATAGCCGTGATTGACGAAGAACATCATCTGCGCGTCCCAATCATCGGCCGAGAGCGGCCAGCCGTGGCTGAAAACAATGGGCTGCCCTTTGCCCCAATCCTTGTAATAAATTTCTATGCCGTCTTTCGTTGTAATCGTGGCCATGTGATGACCCTCCTTGGTGGCTGGAATTCGTGGGCCGCCATTATGCACCAATCGCCCAGAATTTTTGTTAAAGGGTTGCAAGCTTGGGAAGGCGGACCTGTCCTACCAAGCCAACAGACTGGCAATTTTGCCGGTTCCATTCCGCCCATAACTAAGCTAAAGCATCGCCAAATCGGTACCCGAAAAGCTGAATACCCCGACTGGACGATAGCGCCCGCAGCTCAGTGAGCCCGGGCAAGAGAGGTTAGCTATGGACGCCAACATGGTGGCTCCCTGGGGAGCGGATTGGGCTTGGAGCGTGCCACTCATCATATTCACCACGGTTCTCCACGCCTACGGCCTCGGCGTTTTACATCAAGCAGTTCACTCTCAAGCGAGTAACAGGGAACGCGTCCGCCATCCCTTGTTTCTCTCGAGCTTTCTCATTGGGGGGACGGCGCTTTCGGTCACCATTCTGCACGGGATCGAGGGCGTTATCTGGGCTCTTACTTACCGTATTCTTGGCGCGTTGGCGGACAACAAGTCGGCAATGCTCTACTCACTCAACGCCATGACGAGTTACGGGCATACCGATCTCTATTTGGCGCCACACTGGCAAATGATGGGCGCCTTGGAAGCATTCAACGGTTGGATTCTGTTTGGCCTCACCACCGCATTTCTTTTTACCGTAATTCAGCGGGCTTGGCCGCAGACCTACGCCGACCGACCGCGCACGTCTTGACCGGCACTCTTGCCATGATAGCCGCGCGACATGCCGGAATCTTGATCGTTGCGATTCTTTGCGGCGGCCAACTACTTGCGCAAACCGACCCGGGCAAGACGCCCCCGAGCGCCGCAGCACCGGCGAACCCGTGGGAATTCAATCTGAGTGTAAGTGTGTACGACGTGCCCCACGGAGAATCCTATGCATCCCCCACATTCACTGCCGACCACGACACTCTTCACCTGGAAGCCAGATACAACAATGAGGCGCTCCGGACCGGCTCCTTGTGGGTCGGATACAATCTGAGCACAGGGAAAAAGCTGATCCTCGAAGCTACTCCCATGATTGGCGGCGTGTTTGGAAAAGTGAATGGAATAGCGCCAGGGCTGGAGTTCACGGCCACCTACAAAAAAATCCAGCTATATAGCGAGAACGAATATATTTTCGATACGACTACAAAGGCGGGCAATTTTTTCTACACGTGGACACAACTCACATACTCACCTGTGCCGTGGTTCGAAGCGGGATATGTAACCCAACGAACCCGCGCTTATCAGACGGGGCTCAATGTTCAGCGTGGTCCTCTGATTCAGTTCAATTACAAGAAGGCTACCTTCGGCACGCAGATTTTTAACATCGGGCAGACCGACCCGGTTCTGGCGTTCTCACTCGGATACAAATTCTGAGCAGAGTCGCATACCCGGCAATCAGTCGTGATCAAATTAGTCATGATCAGTGTGCGCGATCCGTCCAGTGCACGATGGTGGCGTTCGGTCCCACGGCCCAGGCGGCGCCGTCGAGGACGGCGATGGCGTTGAGGTTGATGTCGCCGGTGCGCGTCCAGTGCACGCCCTGATCGGTGCTGATGTCCTCGCCGCCCGTGCCGGCGCTGAGAAGCGTATCGCGATTCAGGAACGCCACCGCTGAACGGAATCCTGTCGGCGGACGTGTGGCGAGAGTCCAGGTCGCGCCACCGTCGAGCGAGTAGGCCGCGGTGCGTTTTGCGTCCGCCTCATCCTTGAAATCCCCGCCGACCACAACAAGCATGCCTCCCAATCGAGCGATCGAGAACGCTCCCCACGATGCATTGCCTTTCACGATGGGCGTTTCCGTCACCGTCCAGGTGCGGCCGAGATCGGGCGAATGGAACACTCGCGCGGCGCCACCGCCGGTGACGAAGTAGATTTCGCGTTTGTCGTAAATAGCGAGGCAGGAATTGCTCGCGGCGAACGCGCCTTCGCCGGGAAGCGCCGCGGGCATCGAGTCGCGCGGCAGTTCTTTCCAGTTTTGGCCATCGGTGGTGCTGATCAGGACGAATTTCCCGTCGACGGGATCGCTGAGGGCGAAGCACTCCGTTTCAGAAATGCAGGCAAGCGCGTCGAGAAAAAACTGCTGGCCCGAGCCGGAAAATTCGAGCTTCCAGGTTTCGCCGCCATTGTGTGTCTTGTAGATGCGCGACATTTTTCCCGTGCCGCTCGCCATCACGTAGGCCAGCTTTTCATTGAACGCCTGGATTCCGCGCAGGTCGAGCGAATGCGGCTGGGGGGCATTGACGAGGCCGCGCGTGTAGTGTTCGCCGCCGTCAGTGGATCGAAGCGTGCGGCCATTCGAGCCCGAGGCCCAGATCACAGGTGCAGAATGGCGCTGCGGATTGCTCGAGTGAATGGCGATGACGGCGCGCAGATTCGAATCCCAGCCGGTGGTCTCCACGGTCCAGGATTGCGCCGCGGCGGGCGAAACAAAAAGAATCACAAGCAAAAGGGTTCGCACGGGGGCGCATTCTACCAGCAATTCTGAAAGTTCGAGCGGACATTACGGCGTCCATAGCCTTTGCAAATCTCCATCCAGCCATTTATTAGTCTGCTATTTTGTCGAATATTCTGCTGCGAACATAGCGGGAATAGTTACCGCATCTTTCGACGTGCTGAAGTATTTCAAACTGAGCTCGTCGAACACCGTCAAATCCTGCTGCCGGGGGAGCTCAACCATCATCGGACGATTGACGCGCGCATCAATGATCGGCCCGAGCCTGCGCCCGGAACTCTTCGCAACGTGCTGGCCCACTCTTCTGGCTTCGTCCATCGCCTGCTGGATCGCTTCGAGCACGACAGGTTGAGGATCCTTCAGAGTAAAAAGGATGGGTCCTGCAAAGCGAGTTTCTCCGACATTGAATGGCAGCTCCGCAAGCTGCGCTCCCGCATTCAATAGCACTTCCACCGCGCCGGTTAGCCTGTCATCGAAACCCGGCTTCGCAAGGTCCGATTCATCAAATGTGACGATTGCATATTGCTTCACCTCGAAGCTGTAGGTCTTGGGAGACTTTCGCAATGAAAAGGTACGCGGCTCGACCACGGCCATTCCGTCCGCAAAATAATGGTTGGCCGTGAATCGGAACTTTCCAGAGAGTCCTTGCTCTTCAGATCCCAACGTGACCTGGTTTTGAATTCGGTTGAGTTCGCAAAGTGCTCCGTCCAACCGGGGCGATGAACTTCGAATCTCCATCACGACCATGGCGCGATCGGCTTTGACCGTCACGGAGGAGGTGCCCGTCACCCAGAAACTTTGTATCTTGCTCTGTTTCGTCTGCCCGGTGGCAGTGCTTGGAAAGAGGACCAGAACGCTCATCGCAGCTAGGGTGCATGTTCCAACCCATACTGAATTTCTTCTCCCATGTCCAATATCCTTCGCTTGAAATGTTTCAGAAATCATCCCGTCCCCCTCGAGCCGGGGCGCTATAGTCGCGCCACGTCTGCCGAGTGAGACAGCACACTTCAGGCCATTGCTTAAGTCTTTGACTGTGTTGGAATTCACATCAACCGCGTAGATTTGAAGTGTGGTAGTTCCAACGCGATGTGGCAGCCTTCATTGGAAGCTGTTGTTACTTCACGGCGCCAGATGGCACCGCAGGCAGCTTCCACATCACCAATGCAAGCAGTACAAGAACTCCCAGGTAATATGCTGTCACCCGACGGCTCGGCTGAGGCGGGAAATCGTGAGTGAACAGCCGGTAGCAAGCTCCCCCCGCCACTAAGAAGAAGATTCCCTCGCTGAGCAACAGCGACAAGGCCACGCCGATTGTCGCCAAACTGATTCTCGCCGCTTTATTCATAGCAGCAATCGCCTGTCCGCCGTCCAGAATCCAAATCGGAATCAGATTCAGAACGTTGAGCCAGACGCTGGCTCGCGCTAGCGCGGCCCATATTCCAGCCCCGGTCTTCCACCAGATAAGAGCGCACGCGGCGGATGCAATCCACCCGGCTAGAGGCCCGGCCAGGCTCACAAACGCACGCGTCTCAGCCGGTACACCCATCGCTTTCCACTTCACATACGCTCCGAACCCCGGTAGGAAGATAGGCATGTCAGCTGACAAGCCGCGGCGCTTCACGTCGATGAAATGTCCCATTTCATGGATTAGGATCAGAGCCGCGAAGCCCATCCCAAAATATCCGCCATAAAGAAGTGCGTAGAACCAAAAAAACGCAGCGAAGCTCAGCAGAAATTTGAATTTGAAAATTGCGAAAAGAGCCTTACCTTTCGCTAATGCTATTGCGATCGGCGCAAGCGGTCCGAACTTTCGCGCCCAATCATGAGTTTTTACGCCTGACGAATTACTTTGACTTCCAGCCTCGAGACTCTCCGTATGCTTGCGAACCCATTCTGCCTGCCTGGCTTCAGGAGGTAGGAGTTCGAGTGCCTTTAGCCACAAGTCGCGCGCAAGCTTGAATTCTCCGGCTTCCTCGAGTGCCGTTGCCTCAGCCTTGATGCGCGCAAGCTCATCTGCATGCACCAGGGTGTGACAAAGGTTGCAAACTCTCACGCCCGGCTGTAGATCGCGCGAGCATCCCTTGCAAGTTTGGCGGATTTGAGGAGTGATTGCTGACAACGAAGGGCTCTTAGGGCGAACTGAGTGGTGAAGCCGGAGCGTTGGTGCTCTTGAAGGGACCCAACACCTGTGCCGCAGTCTCGCCAGTCAATTGCCACGCGATCCGAAGACCGATAAGAAGAATGAAGAGTCCAATGTAGGCATGAAAGGGCGAGTCTTTGAAGTCGAGAAAAGGTGAGGCCAGACCAAGCAGCAGGAGCTTCTCTACGAGTGCGCCTTTACTCAAAACCTGGTGAGGCGGGGCGGGTGTTAGAGGTGGGCGGCCTTGGGCTGCGGGATCAGCTCCAGCCTCGGCGTTTGCTGCCTGAGGAGAATGGACTACCGCCTTGTGAGCCTTTGCGGACTTCAGATACTGCGAGATGCCGATTGGCACCGCCGCCAGCGAGACCGCTGCATAAGTAAGAACTACTGCAGCGATTTGATAGCGCAAACCGCCAATCCCGTTCGACCCTTTCTTGATCGCTTTTCCGACAATCCAACCCACTGCGAGAGATACGTAGCCGATCACGAATCCTGAGAGAATCCCAAATGCCGCGTAAACGATGAGCCCGAGGATTGCCCCGCCGATTCCGAATGTGAGGCCGCGCACGAATGCGACATGAGTGTCCTTCGGCGCTTTCGCTTGTGCCTCACTGGCACAGATAGGGCATGCCAGAGCTCCATTGATCCGGAAGTAACGATCGGAGATAGCTGCGCCGCAAGACTGGCACGTCTCAGCACCCGGTTTGCGCGCATATTCGGCCGTGCCGAATTGCGGCACGCTGCTATTGAAGAAAGAATGATCGGACATGGAAGGCACTTATACCACATGTGTTATCTAGCAGAAAGAGAACGGGTCGCCAGGAGTATGCGGTGCGTTAACACCCTTAGCAGATGCCTTTCAGACGTTTTCCATGGCTTGCGTAGTATGACTATCCTTCGGCCCAAATTCGTGCTACCATTGTCCGCTTTTATATGATGACGCAAAGGTCACTATCGGCCGCCGCTCTGGCTCAGCGGGAGCATCGACGCCGCGTGCCCAGCCACTCGTCCGTAGCCACCCCCGCGCTGCCAGTTAGAAACGACCGAACTGCCGCGCCCAGTCGCTGTCACCCGCCGCTCGACGCTGCATTTTTAATCTACGGTTCCGCGATTAAATCTCGTGCCAACCTACGCTGTTTCAATCACATGCAATTTTCTAATAGGCGGTTAAAGGGGGGTCTAAGGATCATTTTGTCGGCCGTCTCAGAGATATTTGGCCGCGCCAGTTCGCTCGTCGCAAGCCACTCACCGCTAACCGGGAAATTTCTAATAGGAACAATCGATATTTCAGAAAATGAACTAAGTCTCTGCAAACGCTCGGCTTACCGAAATCCTAATGGACACAAAATCGGCTTTTCGGAAACTCCGGACTGCAAATGCGCAGCCGCCGAATCGCATCCTGAAAAAGTGATATCGTATCGGGCCGGTGGCCGTCGAATGTTGCTGTTGCGCGACATGACGGAACGAGGCCTCACCTCTAAAGAGGTGAGCTACATAAATCAAAGGATGACGATGAACTTTTCGAGACGGATTTTCAGCTTTGGCTTCGCTGTGATTGCCTTCGCCGTGATTGCCCTTGCAGTGGCGACTGGAACGGCGCGAGCGCAGTGAGCGGGCAGGGAGAGAAGCGAGCGGAGTCGAGCGCAAAGGATAACGAAGAGCGGGTGAATGATATGGCGGCGCAGTGGAAGGCGCCGCAGACGGGCTTTGATTACGTGAAGCGCGTGGAGATGATTCCGATGCGCGACGGAGTGAAGCTCTACACGGTGATCGTGGTGCCGAAGGGGGCGAAGAATGCGCCGATGATTTTGACGCGGACGCCTTACAACGCGGCGGGGCGGACGCAGCGGCCGCGCGGTGGGGATTCGCCGTACATGGTGGACGAGTTGCCGCAGGGCGATGAGGTGTTCGTGAGGGCGGGGTACATTCGCGTGTTTCAGGATGTGCGCGGGAAGTATGGGTCGGAGGGAGATTATTTGATGATGCCGCCGCCGATGGGCCCGTTGAATACGACGGGGACGGACGACACGACGGACGGGTACGACACGATCGACTGGCTGGTGAAAAATGTGCCGGAGTCGAATGGCAGGGTGGGGATGCTGGGCTCGTCGTATGAAGGATTCACGGTGGTGATGGCGCTGATTCATCCGCATGCGGCGCTGAAGGTGGCGGCGCCGGAAAGTCCGATGGTGGACGGATGGATGGGCGATGACTGGTTTCACTACGGGGCGTTTCGGCAGAACAATCTGGATTATTTGACGCGAGCAGACGACGAAGCGCGGAGAAGGCAAGCGCGATTCCGCGCATGAGCTACGACGATTACACGAATTATCTGGCGATCGGGTCGGCGGGAGATTTCGCGCGATATGGCGGGATGCGATCAGCTGCCGTTCTGGCAAGTTGATGGAGGAGCATCCGGCGTATGACGCGTTCTGGCAGGGGCAGGCGCTGGACAAAATTATGGCGAAGACGCCGCTGACGGTGCCGATGATGTGGGAGCAGGGACTTTGGGACCAGGAAGATATGTGGGGCGGGATTCATGCGTGGGCGGCGATGGAGCCGAAGGACACGACGAACGACAGAGAATTTTCTGGTGATGGGGCCGTGGCGGCATAGCGGGGCGAATTACAACGGGTCGTCGCTGGGGCCGCTGATGTTTGATGGGGATACGGGGCTGCAATGGCGTCGCGACGTGCTGCTGCCATTTTTCAATCAGTATTTGGTGCCAGGGCGCGCCGAAGGCGGATACGCCGCCTGTGTTGATTTACAACACGGGGGAAAATCATTGGGACAGATTTAAGTCGTGGCCGCTGGCGTGCGCGGATGGTTGCGCGAATAAATCGAAGCCGCTGTATTTTGCGGCGAATGGCGGGCTTTCGTTTGACGCGCCGGTGGCGGGACGCAGGGGCCGGCTGTCGCGATGCATGAATATGACGAGTATGTTTCCGATCCGGCGAATCCGGTGCCGTATCGGACGCGTCCGGTGACGGAGGATGGCGACGGGTGGCGCACGTGGCTGGTGATGGACCAGCGATTCGTGGATGGGCGCACGGATGTGCTGACGTATGTGAGCGCGCCGCTGACGAAGCCGTTGCGCGTGAGCGGAGTGCCGGAGGTGAATCTGTACGCGTCGACGAGCGGGACGGATAGCGATTGGGCGGTGAAATTGATTGACGTGTATCCGGGGACGGTGGAAACGCAGCCGGGGATGGGCGGATATGAGCTGGCGATTTCGCTGGATATTTTTCGCGGGCGGTATCGGACGAGCTTCGAGCATGCGGAGGCGATCGCGTCGAATCAGCCGCTGCTGTATCGCTTCGGGCTGCCGACGGTGAATCACGTGTTTTTGCCGGGGCATCGCGTGATGGTGCAGGTGCAGTCGACGATGTTTCCGCTGTACGACCGCAACCCGCAGAGTTTCGTGCCGAATATTTTCGACGCGAAGCCGGGGGATTATCAGAAGGCGACGCAGCGGGTGTGGCGCGCGCCGGGCACGGCAAGTTTTATCAACTTGCCGGTGGTGCCTTAGCGAGCGCTACGGAGCGGTAGCGATTGCGATTAGCGGCGGCGACCGCCGCCACCGCCTCCGCCTGATGATCCTGCGCCGCCGCGACCGCCGCCACCGAATCTTCCGCCACCGCCGCTGCTGCCGGCGCTGCGATTTTGTTGATCGAGTTGGTCGCCGCGAGCGCGGGAATTCGCGTCGTTGTTGAGTTGATTGCCGAGATTGGAGTTGCCCGAGTTGCCGGGCTCGCTCTGGCGATTGCGCGCGTCGGGCGTTTGCTGCGTTTGGTTCAGGTTGCCGCTGCCGGTTCCGTTGTTGGCGTTGTTGCCGCGCGAATTGGCGTTCGGCTGGGTGCCGCTGCCGGTTCCGTTGTTCGCGTTGCTGCCGCGTGAATTGGCGCTTGGTTGCTGGGTGCCGGTGGTGCCGGACTGATTCTTGTTGGTGGCGCCGCTTAGATTATTGTTGCTGTTGTTGTTGCCGTTCTTGTTCGTGGCACCGCTTAGATTCTGGTTGTTGCTGTTGTTCTTTGAATTCTTCGTTTGCTGCGCGCCGGTGGAGGGATCGACTGGTTGCCAGCCGCCATCGCTCCACTTGCTCCAGTCGCCATTGGAATCTTTTTTGTAGACGTTGCCGTCGGCGCCTGCGTAGACGTTGTTGTTGTTCGCATCTTTCGCGACGAAGCCGCTGTTGCCGTTCTTACCGTGTTGAGCCGGCGCCTTCGCTGCCCTTCGAGGTTTGGAATCCGGCGACGGTGCCGTTGGCGTTTGAGTAGTGGCCTGCTTGCGCCCAGTTGTCGCCGTTGGTGACGACGCTGCTGCCCCACTGAGAATACGCGTTGTGACCTTGCGACGTTTGGGCGTACGTTCCCGTCCACGGATTGTAGGCTTGCGCGTAGGTGTGTCCGCCGTAGGCGTTTTGATAGGTGACTGCGCGGCCGTATGTTCCGGTGGTCGGGTTGTACCAAGCGGCCGTGCCTGCGGAAGCGTACGGGCCGTAGACGGCGTGAGCGACGCCGTAGGTTCCGGTGTACGGGTTGTAGTAGCTCGCGACGCCATAGGTGTATGGATACGGATAGTAGATCGGATAGCGCGGGCCGTAATAAATGTAGGGCGGGTAGTAGTAGCCGGTGCCGTAGACGACGCAGGCGCCGACCGCCATGCCGAGAACGAAAACGCCGAGGTAGCCGCTGGTGTAACTGGTCTGCACCGTAGTCGGCGTGGGATTCGAGACGACGACATAGGTGACGTTGTAGACGGGCGAGCTTGGCGGAATTGTGTAGATCACGGCGGGAACTGTGTCGGCGGTCTTCCATGGACCGCTTGCGTTCACGGAGATGAACCAGATTCCCTGATAGCAGAGATAGTAGGCGCTGCCGACGCGAATCACTCTGTTTTGAGTGTTCACCGCGTAATACATCGTGGTGCCTTCGATCACGACGAATTGCGGCTCGCCTGCGTAGATGACTTTAACGCTGGCTTCGGCTGCGGCGCGATTTACGACGGCGGTGGTAGGAACTTGCGCGAGGAGCACGGCGTCGCTGGCTTCCTGCGTTCCGGGGACAGAGACGAGAACGTTCGAGTATGGCTTGCCGACAGAAATTTTCGCAAAGTCGGCTGGGAGATCATTGCCCGCGTAGAGCCAGGGTGCATTGATATTTCCGGCGCGGAACCACCGTCCTGAGAGAAGCGCGTAGATTTGATTATCCGGCTTGTGAAGGAAGACGCTGTCTTCGGTGTTCGTCGCGTAGGAAAGGCTGGTGCCGGCGATGGGCGCGTAGACGGGCGCGCCGCGGAAGACGATCAATTCTGCGGGACGTTCGGTGAAGAAAACTTTCGGCGCGGGCGGAGCGCCGGCGGGCGGCGGGACCTGCTTCAGCACGCCATCCCAATTTTGACCTTTGGGCAGCTTGGCCATTTCGGCGGGGAGCTTGGTGGTTGCGGTCCACGGGCCGGAAGGTTCTTTGGATTTCAGCCACGTTTTGCCGCTGAGAAGAAAGTATTCGCTGCCGTCGTGGAAAAGATCCCAATTCGTATTCACAACATATTTGAGGTTGGTGCCTTCGATGGGAACGAGGACGGGTTTGCCGTCAACCATCAGGACGATCGCCGGGGTGGTGCTGGCAAAAATTGTGGGAACCTGCGTGCTGACCGCCGCGGAATTGACCGGCTCTTTGACTTTCTCGAGGCTGGCGATCATGTGATTGAGCGAGACGTTGAACGTCATGGTGGGGTAGATCTGGCTGACTTTCTGCTCGGCTTCGGCTTCGTGCTGGGGATCGAGGGTTGGGAAACGCGAGCTGATGACCTGGATATCGCTGACGTAGACGGTGCGTTCGCTGACGTTGGCAACAGTGTTGGCGCGCCAGGAAATTACGCCCAGAAACTGCTTGCCTGCCGGCGGGCGTGACCGAAATCGCGGTATCGGCTACGAGCGTGCGGTATTTTTCCCAGGATTTTAGCTGCGGTTGGTAGACGATGATGTGGTTGCCGTCTCTATCGATTACTTTGGGCCACGCGGGGGCGACGGGCGCGGAAGCCGCGGGTACGGGCGAGGTGATGGGTGCGGTTGAGGCGCTGAGCGGGGCGAGGGGATAAGTGCCGATTAGAAGTGCGAGCGCGACAACGACTGACAAGGCTGCTTTCATTCTTTGCATTTCGTGTCCTCGATGGAAATTTTCAAATGCGATTGGCGGTGATGGTCTGCGCGCAGGATGAGGAAGTGCGCTGTCAGGGCCAGCAGCCGTAGTTCCTTAATTTCTTGGGTTGAGATCGGGCGGATTCTACATCAAGTGGAAGGTCGGTGAGGAGAATAGTGCCGGAGAATAGGCACTGGCTTCTAGGCGTACTAACCATCACGCGAGATTGTCAGGGATGGGGATCTTGCAAAACCGAAGAGGATCTCGGGCGGGAGAAATCCGCGCCGCAGTCATCATCCCAAACCTGGTCCGTATAGAAGAGGACCGCGTACCAGTGATTTTCCAAGCGTCGGACGGCCCTCGGTTCGCAAGGCACACCTTTGCTTGTGGTTGCAGAGAGGGCGTCGGTTGGGTCGAAGACGAGATAGCTTATGTTGTTCGCGACTCCAGCAAATCCCGATGACTCCCATTCCAGATGCTTCAATTCACCATTGGTTCGCGTTGGCTGGGCTAAAACCTGCTGTTTGTATTCACGTGAGTAGAGAAGCCACTTTGCGCTTTCGCGGATTGCGAAGGGGTGCGCGCGGCGGTACCAGAGGAAGCACACTACCATCACCCACAATATCGCCAAGGTCGCAGCAATGTTTTTAACGGGATGATGGGCAATCGCGGCGTAAGTCAGAGACGCGAGAGTGATGACAAGAAGGACTGGAGCCGCTACAAAAATGGTGAGAAACAGAGAAGTGTCCGATTTGCATAAGGCTAGGGCGGTAAGAATCGCAAAACCAAATCCCAACGCCGCATATTGAAACCTCTTACTGAGCTGACCGCGTTCATGTCCGCTCTGTTCCATGACGGAGATTATAGCTCTTCAACCGCGAAAGGATAATTCGCTATGCCGGCGGCGTTCGGGTACGGCATGCCGTGCCCCTACTGTTGCGGAGTGCGAATTACTCGTGAAGCGGGGTGTAGTAAGAGTCGCCGGCGCAGGCGCGGCAGAGTGTGCGGCCGTTGACGGCGACTTCGCGTTTAAAATTTATGCCTTCGCCGCATTGGGCGCAGACGACGCGGGCGCCTTTGAAGCCAGGGAGATCTTCGGGATGAATTTCGACGCGCACCCATTGCTTGTCGAATAGCTCTTCGTCGGGAATCACGCGGTAGGCCTGCTGCTGGCCTTTTTCTTTTTCGAGCGCGGGAAACATTTCATTGGCGCGTTTTTTGGAATCTTCGCGGGCGACGATGCGGATGGCGCGTCCGCTTTCGAGATCGACGAACGTGGCGGCTACTTTTCCCCAGTCGAGAAATTTGAGAGCGCGCTTGCCGAGGCGGCAATTGGCGACGAGGGCGACGGCGTCCGTCATGCAGCGATCGATTTCGACGTAGGTGACGATGCGCTTGCGTTCGCGGATGGGATCTTCGATACCGAGTTCGCGGAGGCCGAGCATGGCGAGTCGGACGCCGAGGACCTGTCCGGCGCAGATGTGGCCGTGGGCGACGGTGGCGTCTTCGAGGTATTGGTCGAGGGTTTTCATTTTTGGGTGCCTGGTGATTATAGGACGGATTTGCGCGCGGACGTGGGGAGCGTTGATTTGGGCGGGCGCTTGGAGGGTTAAGTTGAGATCCTTCAGGGCGGGCATCCTGGTCGGATGCCTTCAGGATGACAGGTCAACCCAACGGCAAAAACAAACTGCAAAGTCAAAAGAGCCGGCGGGACGCCGGCGGTACGGAATGGCACGGAAGCTTTTGGGGCGTGCGGAGTCTGGGGCGAGTTGAGATGGCGGGTGGAAATGCCCACGACGATGAATGCGTCGTCGTGGCTACCCGACCGACTGCGCTTCGGCGTGGGTGGTCGGACTCGTCGTGGCGTTGCTGCGGCGGTTGATTAGGAATGCGCCGATTGTGACTGCGATTGCCAGGGCCAGGAGTGAGCCGTCGCGTAAGAGGGTCATTGGGCCTAGGCGTTCGCCTGGGCCGAAGCAGCCGCAATTTATTTCGAGGCCTAGGAAATAGGAGCGGACCATTACGGCGAAGAAAACTGTGAGAAGCAGAGTGGTGACGAGTGCGGCGTAACGCAGGGCGATGCCGCTTAGGAGCCAGAGGCCTACGAAAAGTTCGAAGGGCGGGAGGAAGTGGGCTGCGGGGCTGACGATGGCGGGCGGGAGGAGTTGGTAGGAGTCGACCTGCATTGCGAACATGGAGAGAGAGACGCGCATTGAGCCCATGGACCAGGGAACTGGGGCTTGGGGTTTTAGTTTTGCGTAAGCGGCGACGATGAAGATGACGGCGAGCGCGATGCGGCCGATGGTTAGGAGGATTTTGGCGGTGGTTTGTCGGGACGCGTCAGTCATGTTTGGTCAGCGAGAAGCGTCTCAATTTGGATTGTCGGAGCTTCAGGGGCTAAAGCCCCTACTCCTCGTATTGAGTTTATGTCGCCCCTGAAGGGGCGACCTACAAAGCTTCGTGCGCTAGCTGTGTGCGCGAATTCGTCAAGATCACCTCAGCGGCTAAAGCCGTGCCCTGACGTAGAACATGTGGGCTGACGTGAACCTACGTCCGAAGAGAGATCCCTCCACTTCGGTCGGGATGACCGAAAAGGCTCGAACGTAAAACATGTGCCCTGACGTAACCAGACCTTACACCAGATATCGTTCGACGCGCGCCACGAGCTACTGGGCCATCAGGGAATCTAGATATTGCTTCATGATGGGCCAGGTGAAGATGCCGGACATGGGCGGGTAGCGCTGGCCTTTGTAGGTGATGACTATGGTCGGCGTGGAATTGACCGGCACCTGTTTCCCGAGGGCTTGATCTTGCTGGATGAACGTGTCGAGCTCGCAGGCGTGGCCGGTTGCTGCGCCGCCGGTGTTGCCGGGAGTTTGGGTGAGGCAGCCCGCTACTAATTTTTGCACGCGCTTGAAATCTGTGGGGCCGAGGGCTGTGGAGATGTATTGCTCCATGCTTCCGTCTTTCGTCCATTTGTCCTGATTGTCGAAGAGGGCTGAGTCGACGGTTTCAAATCTGCCGATGCGAGCGGCGGCATTGGCCCAGCGGGCGGCGTCCATTGAATAGGGGTGCATGGGAAGAGGGAAATCGCGATGAACGAGGTAGACCTTTCCGGAGGCTACGTAGTCGTTGATCATGTAGCGCAGGGTGTTTTCGAAGAAGCCGCGGCAAGCGGGGCATTGATAGTCGCTGAAAACTTCCATGGTGATCGGGGCGGATTTGGTGCCGATGGCTTTCATTGGCGCCGGGAGAGATTCGGCAGCGGCGGGCTTTGCGTGCGCTTTGGTGCTGACGGATTTGGTTTGCGCGTGGCTCGCGGGGGAGAGGATCAGCGCGAGGGCGAGTAGTGCGAGCGCGTGCGATGGGATCCTTCGCGCTGGATGAATTGGAAGATTCAACTGTGCCTCCCGAGCGTGGTCTGCGTGTGACGCTAATCGCTTCAGAATTTAATTCGAACGACTATTGTAGCCCGAATTAGTTCAGCCTTTGAACCGAGCGATGCCGTGGCGGTGCTTAGGTGCAAAGTCGGTGGCCAATTTGACCGGTAGTGTGATGCCGAGGTTGACGGGTTGGTTCGATTTGGAACTGGGGGTGACTGCAATGCAATCCGGGGAGGCAGAGTTTACTGGAATGGCTTCGTTGTTACGTGGGCACAGGCAGGAATGCCTGTGCTACCGAACGGCAAACCAGAAGAAAAGTCAAAAGAGCCGGCGGGACGCCCTTCGCACCTCAGGGCAAACCGGCGGTACGGAATGGCAGCCGTGCCGTCGAAGTGATGCGCGCTCTATCTGCGTTATTTGGTCTTGGCGTGATGTAAGGCCAGTAGATACAGTGGCATGCGGGCGCATAGATAACTTGACAATGGAACACTCAACGTGTATTATGTGGGCTGCTTTGGCTGGCATGAATTGAGATTCAGGCGAGCGGAAAGCACTAGGAGCGATTTTATGAGCAAGATTATAGGTATTGACCTGGGCACGACCAACTCGGTGGTGGCCGTGATGCAGGGAGGCGAACCAACCGTCATCCCGAACCAGGAAGGGGCGCGAACGACCCCGTCGGTGGTGGCGATCACGAAGAGCGGCGAGCGCCTGGTGGGTCAAGTGGCGAAGCGGCAAGCGATCACGAACCCCGAAAACACCGTGTATTCGATCAAGCGGTTCATGGGCCGGCGCTTTGACGAAGTGACGGAAGAAGCGAAGCGCGTGCCCTACAAAGTGGTGAAAGGGCCGAATGACGATGTGCGCATCGACATTTCCGGCAAGGTGTACACCCCGCCCGAAATTTCGGCGATGATTCTTCAAAAGTTGAAGACCGCGGCAGAGGATTTTCTGGGCGAGAAGGTGACGAAGGTGGTCATCACCGTTCCGGCATATTTCAACGACAGCCAGCGGCAAGCGACGAAACAGGCCGGCGAGATTGCGGGCATGGAAGTGGCGCGGATCATCAACGAGCCGACGGCGGCGGCGCTCGCGTACGGCTTGGACAAGAAGAAGGACGAAACGATCGCCGTGTACGACTTGGGCGGCGGAACGTTCGACATTTCGATTCTGGAAGTGGGCGAAGGCGTGGTGGAAGTGAAGTCGACGAACGGCGATACGCACCTGGGCGGCGACGACATCGACCAGACGCATCGTGGATTGGATGGTTTCTGAGTTCAAGAACGAGCAGGGCATCGACCTGGGCAAAGATCGCATGGCGATCCAGCGGCTGAAGGAAGCGGCGGAGAAAGCCAAGATCGAACTCTCGCAGGTGATGGAGACGGAGATTAATCTGCCGTTCGTCACCGCGAATGAATCCGGGCCGAAGCACCTGCAATTGAAGCTGACGCGCGCGAAGCTCGAGCAATTGATGGAAGACTTGCTGCAGCGGACGGTGGGTCCGGTGAAGCAGGCTTTGACCGATGCGGGAATTACGGCGGACAAAATCGACGAAGTGGTGCTCGTTGGCGGTTCGACGCGAATTCCGCGCGTGGTGGACATCGTGAAGAGCCTCTTCAACGGGAAAGAGCCGCACAAGGGCGTGAACCCGGATGAAGTGGTGGCGGTGGGCGCGGCGATTCAAGGTGGCGTGCTGGCGGGCGAAGTGAAGGACATTCTGCTGCTGGACGTGACGCCGCTTTCGCTGGGCGTTGAGACGCTGGGCGGAGTGATGACGCGCTGATTCCGCGGAACACGACGATTCCGACGCGCAAGTCGGAGACGTTTTCGACGGCGGCGGACAACCAGACGTCGGTTGAAATCCACGTGCTGCAGGGCGAACGCCCGGTGGCGAGCGGCAACCGGTCGCTTGGGAAATTCCATCTGATCGGAATTCCTCCGGCGCCGCGTGGCGTGCCGCAAGTGGAGGTGACGTTTGACATTGATGCGAACGGCATCTTGAACGTTTCGGCCAAAGACATGGCCACGAACAAGGAACAGAAAATCACGATTACCGCTTCGACCGGCTTGAGCAAGGAAGAGGCGGAGCGCATGAAGAAGGAAGCGGATGCGCATGCGACTGAGGACAAGGCGCGGCTTTCGGAAGTGGAAGCGCGGAACCGGCTGGACAACCTTGTTTATCAGACCGAGAAGCTCGTGAAGGAAAACCGCGAGAAGCTGGGCGAGACCGGATGCGAAGTCGGCGGAGGAAGCCATCGAAGAGGCGCGACGAGCGTTGAACGAGGGCGGACTCGACCGGTTGAACGCGGCCGCGGAAAAGCTGACGAAGATCTCGCACACGATGGCGGAGACGATGTACAAGTCGCAGCAAGCGTCGGCGGGAAGTGCGGCTGGCGCGGGTGCGGGGGCTCCGGGCGCGGGACACGATAGCGGCGGCGGAGCGAGCGGGCCAGCGGGTTCGTCGGGCGGCGGACAAGGCGATGTGGTGGATGCCGAGTTCGTGGACGTGGACGACTCGAAGAAGCCGAACTAAGACCGGCTGCTTACGGCGGCGGTTGAAGTTGAGTGGACAAACTGAATGCAGCAAATGGGGCGGGAGCTAGCGCGAGCAAGCCCCGCCCGTTTTGCTGTGCGGGCGTGATAGAGCAGCAAATTTGAGGAGAGCGCGTTGACGACGAGCGGGATTCGGCGGGCGAGTGCGCCGCAGGCAGTAACGAAGGTTCGCGATAATTATTTTCTGATTCAGGTGTCGATTACGGAGACGCCGAGCGCGGATTGGCGGCGGTTGTTTTACGACGCGCAGGGGCAGGATGTGCCGGCGGATTTTGCGCCGCGGTCGATCGAGATTACCGGGAACGTTTTTGAGATTCAAGGCCGATCCCGCGACAGTGGAAGAGAAGATCGCGGTGCTGGATCGCTGGATTGGCAAGGCGAGCCAGAAAGAAGCGGCGATGGCGGGGCGCACGGAAGTGCAGACGACAAAAAGAAGAAGAGGCCGCGCGCGAGGCGCAGGAACTGAGTGAGTGGAACGCGCGCTGGGCGAAACTTTAAGGATTAGCGAAAGTTAGAATGGCTACGACAACCAAACAAGATTATTACGAACTGCTGGGAGTGCCGCGCAAGGCGTCGGTGAAGGAACTTCGCGGGGCGTATCGCAAACTCGCGCGCAAATATCATCCCGATCTGAATCCAGGCGACAAATCAGCGGAAGAGAAATTCAAGCAGATACAGGAAGCGTACGACGTTCTGTCGGACACGAAGAAGCGGCAGATGTACGACCAGTTTGGATTCAACGTGCCGGGGCAGGGAGGAGTGCCGCCGCAAGGAGCGGGTTATGGCGGCGCGCCGGAGGATATTCATTTCGATTTCGGCGGATTTGATTTTGGCGGAGGCGCTGGCGGTGGGGCGGGGGCGGGCGGCGGAGGAACAAGTTTCCGCGATCTGTTCAGCCAATTTTTCCGCAGCCAGAATGCGGCGCAGCAGGGAGTGGAAGAGGAGCCGGGGACCGATCTGGAATATCAGATTGACATCACGTTTGCGGAGGCGATGCGCGGGACGGTGAAGAAGCTGAGCTTCACGCGGCTGGATGTGTGCAATGTGTGCCATGGAAGCGGCGTGGAGCCGGGCGAGGCGAAAGTTTGTCCCACGTGCGGCGGGACGGGGCATGTGACGCAGACGAGCGGGAAGATGCGTTTTCAGGTGAACTGCTCGCGCTGCGGCGGCTCGGGGCGGCTGCATACGATTTGCAAGAATTGTGGCGGCGAAGGGCGCGTGCCGAAGATGGAGACGATCGACGTGCGGATTCCGCCTGGGGCGCATACGGGTTCGCGCGTGCGCGTGGCCGGGTATGGAAACGCGGGGACGAATGGCGGGCCTCCGGGCGATCTCTACATCATTATGCGAGTGCAGCCGCATCCGTTTTTTGACCGGCGCGGGGACGATTTGTACACGGCGGTGCCGGTGACGGTGACGGAAGCGTCGCTTGGAGCGAAGGTGGAGGTGCCGACGATTGACGGGCGCGCGCAAGTGCGGATTCCGCCGGGGACGAATAGCGGAAAGAAATTGCGGCTGCGCGAGAAGGGGGCGCCGTCGTCGCGGCAACCGGGAAAGCGCGGCGATCAGATTATTGAAGTGCAGGTGGTGGTGCCAAAGCCGGAGGATGAGCGCGTGCGGAATCTCTTGAAGGAGTTGAGCAAGATCGATCCCGAGGATCCGCGCAAGGAATTGTTTGCGAAGGCGGCTGTGTAACGGATCGGATGTAGAAGGAGAAAGTGAAATGGCAGGGCGGCCGAGGAAAAAAGCGAAAGCGGGCTACATGATCAGCGCGGTGGCGGAGCTGTACCAGTTGCATCCGCAGACGCTGCGGCTGTATGAGCGCGTGGGGTTGCTGAAGCCGTCGCGTTCGCAGGGGAATACGCGGCTTTATACCGATAGCGATCTGGAGCGGCTGGAAGTGATTCTGAATTTGACGCGCGAGCTGGGCGTGAATCTGGCAGGCATCGAGATCATTTTGAATATGCGGGACAAGATGGGCGAGATGCAGTCGCAGATGGAAGCGTTCATACAATTTGTACGCGGCGAGATGGCGCGGGGATTTGCGGCGCCGGACGAACGGAAGGTTCGCAATGCGATTGTGCGCCTGGCGCCGCGGCCGACGATCAAAGTGGAGAAGTAGCGATCACAAGTCGTATCCGCGGAGTGTAGCGTCAGATCTTTCCACAGGTTTGATTTCTTCCACAGGGGTGAGTGTGCTTGCGCGAAGCAGACGTGGCGCATATTCTTCTTAGCGATGGCACGAGCTGATTGTTCTGATTGTCAGGGAAGCGGCTGGAAAGTTGTCGAGCGGACTGCGCCGGGAGCGCAGCCGGTGGCGGCGGATCGGCCCGGCTCCGGTGTTG
Source organism: uncultured Acidobacteriota bacterium (assembly GCA_963767205.1). Lineage (GTDB taxonomy): Bacteria > Acidobacteriota > Terriglobia > Acidiferrales > UBA7541 > Palsa-295. The sequence goes on along the minus strand of CAVYDF010000010.1, from coordinate 209,947 downwards.
GCGAGCCGAAAATGGTGTGGGCGGTTCCGTGCGATTGCACGAAGAGTGAGCAGCCCGACCGGGCCCTGACCCGTGCGCGCATTCCTGAACGTTACCGGCATTGCGATTTTGAAAATTTCGAAACCGACAACGACATCGAAAATGTGGCGCGAGAGCAACTGCAGGTTTGGAATCGCAGCCTTGCGCAGGCGAAGCTCGTGGTACAGCGTTTTGCGCAGGAATTTCCGTACCCCTCCGGCAATGAGAACGGCCTGCTGCTGATGGGGCCATGCGGCGCGGGGAAGACGCATCTAGCGGTATCCGCGCTGAAGCAAATCGTTTCGCGCGGCCACGCGGGGATTTTCTACGATTACCGCGATTTGCTGAAACAGATTCAGGACAGTTACAACGCCGAGAGTCAATCGACTGAATTGAGCGTGCTCGAACCCGTGCTAAAGGCCGAACTTCTCGTGCTCGACGACGTGGGGTCGAGCAAGCCATCGCTTTGGGCGCTCGAAACCGTAGGGCATGTGCTCAACACCCGATACAACGAAAAGCGGGTGACGGTGCTCACGACCAACTACCTGGACACCGATCCGACAACTGGAGCGGGGCCGCGTGTGGCGGGGATGCGTGCGCCGTCGATTGAAGACACGCTTACCGAGCGAGTGGGGAAGCGCATTCGTTCACGGCTGTACGAAATGTGCCGCACGGTAGAAATTTCCGCACCCGATTACCGCAAAGAGATTCGCAACATTAGCCGCGCCGGGGCGTGAGCTGTCATCGGAACAAAATTCGACGCAGCGGCCAAAGCCTCTCCTGCACACCGATTAGAACGGATGGCCCCAGCGATACGCGCGCGGGACACATTAGGATTTCGTAATAAACCATTCATACAATGCGCGATGGTGGCGATATAGAATTCCAGCGTTTTGTTGACAAGCCGCAAACCGGACGCGTATCATCGCTGCGATACGGCGTTTCTGGCGCGGACGCTGTTCCCCTTCATTGCTCAAAACCCAGCTGGGTGGAGTAACCGAGGCCAAACTCTCGGCACGCAATGAACGAATCCGTATGGAGGCCGTTCTCAATGTCACCCGAACACGACAATAATCTTCAACCAACTCTGGAAATGTCAGCTCCCGAATCTTCGGCAGATGCGCCACAGACTGCCGCGCCGCAGGCGAAGACGTCCCAGGGAACCGGCGCCGCAACAGCTGCAGCACGCGCGCTGGATCCTGCGCCGAACGCTCCAGCGGTTGAAGAAAGTGCGGGGATAAGTGTGTCCGCTGACGGACACGGAGCGAGCGGGACAATCGCCCCGATCGCGCCGGTAAGCGCGACGGAAGAAAATTCCACCGAATCAGCCGCGACGCATGAGGCGATACCTGAAACCACGGGCGACACCCATCAGGACGGCGTTGGGACCGAGACTTCCCATGAGATGACCACCGAAGCGGAAATTGCTGAGAGCAGCGAGACGATGGACCAGCTGCTCGATCAGTTCCCGACGCCGGAGCCGGTGGTAACGGAAGGCGAGATTTTTGACGGGCGCGTGTTGGCCGTGACGGATGCGGGCGTGATCGTGGATGTGGGCGGAAAGTTCGAAGGATTGGTGCCCGCGCAGGAATTCGCCGAGTCAGGATCGGCGATTGAATTTGGCCCTGGCCAAACGATTGAAGTCGAGCGGCTGCACGAGCACAAAGATGGTTACGTGCTGCTGTCGCACGTGCGGGCGCACCGGCGGCGCGTGTGGGAACGAATCGAGAAATCCTACCGCCAACATTCGGACATCAAGGGCAAAGTGTCCGAGCGGATCAAGGGCGGCCTGGTAGTTGACATCGGCGTGCGCGCATTCCTGCCTGCTTCGCAGATTGAATTGCGGCCGGTGCATGACTTGGAAGGATGGAAAGATCGCGAGATCGACGTTCGCGTGCTCAAGCTGAACCGCAAGCGCGGCAATGTGGTGGTGAGCCGGCGCGCGATTCTCGAAGAGGAGCAGAAATCGAAGCGCGAAGCTTTGCTGGCAACCATGTCGGATGGCGCGGTAGTTACCGGACGGGTGAAGAACGTGACGGACTACGGCGTGTTCGTTGATTTGGGCGGAATCGACGGATTGCTGCACGTGAGCGACCTGGTTTGGGGACGCGTGCCGCATCCATCTTCTGTGGTGCAGGCGGGCGAAGAGATTCAGGTACAGATCCTGAAATTCGATAAGGAAAAGCAGCGCATTTCGCTGGGGCGCAAACAATTGCTGCCTGATCCGTGGGCCACGGTACCGGAGCGTTTTCCGGTGGGGACGCGAGTGAAAGGCAAGATCGTAGGCGTGACGGACTATGGCGCGTTCGTGCAAATCGAGCCCGGCGTAGAAGGTCTCGTGCACGTGAGCGAAATGAGCTGGTCGAAGCGCGCGAAGCACCCGTCGAAGATCGTGAAAGTGGGAGACGAGGCGGACGTTGTGGTCCTTGAAGTGAAGACGGACCAGCGGCGCATTTCACTGGGATTGAAGCAGACGCAGGCCGATCCATGGGAAGCGGCCGCGGAGAAATATCCGGTGGGAACGATGGTCAGCGGCCGCGTCCGGAATCTTGCGGACTTCGGCGCGTTCGTCGAAATCGAAGAGGGCATGGAGGGACTGATCCACATCAGCGACGTGAGCTGGACAGAGCGGATCAAGCACCCAAGCGAAAAGTTCAAGAAGGGCGACACGATACAAGCGAAGGTGCTGAAAGTGGATTCGCAGAACCGGCGGCTTTCGCTGGGGATCAAGCAGGTAAATGATATCTGGGCGAACTGGTTCGGCGAGCACAAGATCGGCGACCTGATAAAGGGGAAAGTGGCGCGAGCTACCGATTTCGGCGCGTTCGTTGAATTGTCCGATGGAATTGAGGCGCTCTGCCACGTTTCGGAGATTGAGGAGCGCCGCCCGAAAGGCGATCGCGACAAGGAACGTGAAAAGGGTTCACGCGGTGCTCGCGTGACGGCCGTATTGACGCCCGGTCAGGAATACGAATTCAAGGTTCTGCGACTCGAGCCCGAACAGCACAAGATCAGCCTGAGCTACCGGGCGGCGCAGAAACAAGTGGAGAAGCAGGAGATTGATTCATTTCGAGCGACGAAGTCGCCGAAATCGTCACCCACAGCGACGATCGGCGACGCGATTCTAGCCAAGCGGCAAGCAAACTAGAATTGAGCCCTGAAAGCGCATCACAGGGCAGTAGAAAGCTGGCTCTCCTGGTGGGGTGAGCGGCCATTCTTTTTCCCTAAATGAAATTCGTTTACCTCGACGTAATTTGATGATATGCAAAGGTATGCGGCGCCCCACCCCGGCTCAGAATAGGCCAGTCGCCCGAGGATATTGAAGAGGAGGCTCACGTCCCTATGGCAGAAGCTGCGGGAGTCCACGAAAACAAAGAACATACGATGACGAAGGCGGAGCTCGTCGAAGAGGTGACGCGGGTCACGGAGCTGCCGCGAAAAGAGTCCGAAGCCGTGGTCGAGACGATATTCGACAGCATCATCGCGGCGCTGCAGGCCGACGATAAAATCGAAATTCGGGGTTTCGGAAGCTTTCGGACGCGGCAACGGCGGGGCCGCACGGGACGAAATCCGAAAACGGGGGCGAAAGTGGAAGTGCCGCCGAAGAAAATTCCTTACTTCAAGCCCAGCAAAGAGCTGAAAGATTACGTGAACCATCCGCGAGCGGCGGGCTCCTCTGAATCCGGCGCGCAGAGCTAAGCGGGATGGATTATCTGTGGACGCCGTGGCGGTATCGCTACATTGCCGACGCGGGGAAGGATACCGGGTGTATCTTTTGCGACGCGGTGGCTGCAAATGACGATGAGAAGACCCAAATCGTATTCCGCGGCGCCACTTGTTTCGTAATCCTCAATCGCTATCCCTACACCTCAGGCCACGTGATGGTGGTTCCCTATGCGCACGTTGCCGATCTTGCGGCGGCAGACCCTGAGGCGCTGGCAGAGATGATGCGGATCGCGCAGCGCGTTCAGGTGGCCTTGAAGCAGGCGTATCATCCCGATGGATTCAACCTGGGAATGAATCTTGGGCGCGCGGCTGGGGCGGGGGTGACGGGTCATCTGCATTTGCATGTGCTGCCGCGCTGGGCGGGCGACGCGAATTTTATGACCGTGGTTGGCGAGACACGAATTGAGCCTGAAGATCTGACGACGACGTATGAAAAACTACGAAAGGCCCTAAACGGATAACCTCACATGGAAACTGTCGATCGAGAACAGCTGTTGCGATTGTTGAGTGCTTCACGCAAGAAGCTTTTGGAATCAGCCGAAGGGCTTACGGACGAACAGGCGCGGATGCGTCCTGCGGAGGATCGCTGGTCGATCCTGGAGTGCGTCGAGCACGTGGGCCTCGTGGAAGATGGGATGTTCGCTACGGTGACGACGAAGCTGGCGCCGCCGGAGAGCTCCGATCGATCGCGCGCGCGAGCAGAAGATCATCAGCAGCGTGACGGATCGCAGTCAGAAATTTGGAGCGCCGGAGTTCGTGAAGCCGGCAGGGAAATTCGCGACTTTGGCGGAAGCTCTTGAGCATTTTCAGCAAAGCCGCGCGCGCACGATCGATTATGTTGAAAAATGCGATCAGGATTTGCGGGCGCTGGTGGGTCCGCATCCGGCGCTGGGGAAGGCCACGGGCCAGGAATTGATGATCGTGCTTGCATTGCATCCGGCGCGGCATGCGTTGCAAATCCTCGAAGCGCGCGAGGCTCTGGGGCTGGATTAAAGCAGAGTCTACTTCGTAAACCTTTTTGTCAGCACACCATCACATTTTGGGGACGCGAGCTTGAACCTGGAACTTACTGACGAGCAGCAACTGCTGCAGAAGAGCGTGCGGGAATTTGCGGAGGCGGAAGTGAAGCCTCTGGCGAAGGAACTTGACGAAACGGGGCGATTTCCGCGCGATACGTTCAAGAAAGCGGCCGAGCTGGGGCTCACGGGCGTGGCGTTGCCCGAAAATTACGGCGGCGCGGGGATGGATCACGTCAGCTATACGATCGTGATCGAAGAAATTTCGCGCGTGTGCGCTTCCACGGGCGTGATTCTCTCCGTGCAGAATTCGCTCTACTGCGATCCGATTTATCGCTTTGGGACCGAAGAGCAGAAGCAGAAATTTCTGGTGCCATTTGCGCGCGGCGAAAAAATCGGTTGCTATGCGCTTACCGAGCCGCAGGCGGGCTCGAATGCCGCGGCGCTTGCAGACGAAAGCGGTTCGCAAGGGCGATACGTACGTCGTCAACGGAACGAAGGCGTGGATCACGAACGGGGGCGCGGCGGACGCGGCGATCGTCTATGTGAATACGCAGCCGGAAAAAGGCGAGAAGGGAATCACGGCGCTGGTGGTTGAGAAAGGCACGCGCGGATTCAGCGTCGGCAAGGAAGAGAAAAAGCTCGGCATTCACGCGACGGCGTGCACCGAACTGTCGTTCAGCGATTGCGAGGTGCCGGCGTCGAATCGCATCGGGGAAGAAGGCGAGGGCTACAAGGTGGCGCTTTCGACGCTTGATGGCGGCCGCATCGGCATTGCTGCGCAGGCCACGGGCATCGCGCAGGGCGCATTTGAGGCGGCGCTTTCCTATGCGCAGCAGCGGCAGGCGTTCGGGCATCCCATCGCGGATTTTCAGGCGATTCAGTTCATGCTGGCGGACATGGCCACGGAAATTGATGCGGCGCGGTTGCTGGCCCGGCGGGCGGCGTGGAAACAGGATTCGGGCGCGCGTTTTTCGATGGAAGCGTCGATTGCGAAATTTTTTGCCAGCGAAATGTCCACGCGCGTGGCGCACAAAGCGATTCAGATTCACGGCGGCTATGGCTACAGCCGCGAATATCCCGTCGAGCGCGCCTATCGCGATGCGCGAATCACCGAAATTTACGAAGGCACCAGCGAGATTCAGCGGCTGGTGATTGCCGCGTGGGTTTTGAAATCGTACTGAGGGCTGGCAACTTTCCCGCACTGCCGCCCGGCAGTGTATTCTTCTCTCGATGCTTGAACTTGATTGCGGCCTGGAATTCGACTCCGGCGCATGACGAGATATTTTTCGCTGCGCTGCCTGCTCGCCCGGGTGTGCTGCTGATCGAAATGCGCGAGGCCGGAGCACAGCCCTATCTCGCGCGCACCGCCGATATCCGTCGCGCTGCTGAGCGCCTTCTGCGCGAGCCGGAGGCGGCTTCCAAGCGGCTGAATCTGCGGGATGTTGCCGCGCGCGTGCGCTACCGCGTGACCGGATCGAAATTCGAGCAGACATTAACGCTGTACGACGTGTGCTCGCGCTAGATTTCCGAAGCGTTATCGCGATCTGATGCGCCTGCGGCCGCCGGCTGTGCTGAAAGTGAATCTTCGCAACGAATATCCGCGTTGTTATGTGACGCGGCGGATTTCAGGCGATGGCGGATTTTATTTCGGTCCGTTTGCTTCGCGGAAGAGCGCGGAGGCGTTTGCGGAGGGATTTCTCGATCTTTTCAAAATCCGGCGCTGCCAGATCAAAATTCGCCGCGACCCGGAATTTCCGGGATGCATTTATTCGGAGATGAAGATGTGCCTGGCGCCGTGTTTCGCGGGGTGCACGAAAGAAGAATACGACGTGGAGACGGGCCGCGTGCTTGCGACGCTGGCGACTTCCGGCGAAGCGCTTACGGAGGAACTTGAGCGCGATCGCGAAGCCGCGAGCGAAGCGCTCGATTTCGAGCGGGCCGCTGCCTGCACAAGCGGCTCGAAAAAGCGTCGGCGGCGCTGCGGGGGCTGCCGGAAGTGGCGCGGCGCATCGACGAGCTTGATGCCGTGATTCTGCAGCGCGGGGCGGAGGAGAAAACCATCATCGTGTTTCCTGTGCTCGCGGGACTTCTGGCCGAGCCGATATTTCTGCGATTCGGTGAACTTTCGAGCGAGCCGCGGTCGGTGGAAGCGATTCTGAAGCAGGGACTCCAGCCGCATGGCCGAGCGGATGAGTCCGAATTAACGAAACGAAGCGTCCCGACCCGAGTCAAATGCCGACAGCGGGCGAGCCACGCGAGTCACAGGCCTCTTCAGAGCGCGATCTGGCGATCGCGATACGGGCTGCGCGACGCGCCTGCGGAACGCTCCGAGCATCTTTCGATTCTTGCGCGATGGTTTTATTCGAAGCCGCGCGACGGAGAAATTTTCTTCCGGGAAGACGACTGGCCCTACCGCCGCATTCTTCGCGCCTGCGGCCGCCTGCTTGCTCCTGCGCCTCCGAGTCCTTCCACAGAATCCTTCCGCATAAACAGTCCCGCATAAACGAAACCGGCAAAGCTGCGCGGCGTCGTACAATTGAGAGAGATGGCGACCCCGCACCCAGAAACGAAACCGTGCGAATACCAGGGCTCGAAGATACGCGGCGAATTCCGCAGATGCTTCGCGCGCTGCGGCACCGCAATTTCCAGCTTTTCTTCAGCGGCCAACTGATTTCGCTGGTCGGCACGTGGATGGACAACATTGCGGAGGCGTGGCTCGTCTACCGGCTGACGGGATCTTCGCTGCTGCTTGGCACGGTGGCGTTCGCCGGGCAGATTCCCGTTTTCTTGCTGGCTCCGATTGGCGGGATGGTGGCGGACCGGTGGAACCGGCACCGCGTCGTGATCGCGACGCAGGCGATCTCGATGGTGCTGGCAGGCATTCTTGCGTTCCTGACTCTGACCCACCGCGTCACGGTGTGGGAAGTGATGGTGCTCGCGGCGCTGATGGGCGCCGTGAACGCTTTTGACATCCCGGCGCGGCAGGCGTTTCTGGTGGACATGGTTGGGCGCGAAGACCTGATGAACGCCATTGCGCTGAATTCGTCGATGTTCAACGGCGCGCGCATGATCGGCCCTTCGATCGCGGGAATTCTTGTGGCGAGCATCGGCGAAGGCTGGTGCTTCGCCGCGAATTCGATCAGCTACATCGCCGTGATCGCCGGGCTTCTGTTGATGCACGTGAATCGGGCGCTCCGTGGAGGCGCAGGCGCGTTTCGCCGTTCGAGCACATCGCCGAAGGATTCCGCTTCGTGCGGGACACGGCGCCGATCCGCGCGCTGCTGCTGCTGCTGGGACTCGTGAGTCTGGTGGCGATGCCGTACTCGGTGCTGATGCCGATTTTTGCGGCGAAAATCCTGCACGGAAATGCGCGGACGCTCGGCGTGCTGATGGGCGCGACGGGCGTGGGTGCGCTAGGTGGCGCGCTGACGCTGGCTACGCGCTCGGGAGTGAAAGGGCTGGGACGCTGGGTAGCGATTGCGTGCGCCAGTTTTGGTGTTTTCCTGATTTTGTTTTCGTTTTCGCGCTGGTACGTCTTTCTGTGGCATTGCTGGTTCCGGTGGGGTTCGCGATGATGGTGCAGATGGCTTCGTCGAATACGCTGATTCAAGCGATGGTGCCCGACCGGCTTCGCGGCCGGACGATGGCGGTGTATTCGATGATGTTCATGGGCATGGCGCCGATCGGCGCGCTGCTTTCGGGCTGGTCGGCGGATCACATCGGCGCGCCATGGACGGTCGCGATCGGCGGAGTGGGCGCCATCGTTGGCGCAGCGCTCTTCGCGCGCAATTTGCCGAAGATTCGCGTGGAAGCGCGGGAGTTGATTATCGCGCAAGGCATGGCGGGCGGGGAACCGGCGCAGGAAGTAACGGCGCGCAGCGCGCCGTAGAATGTTGTAAATTGGATTGTGAGTGATAGAGGAAGCGAATGTCATCTCCCGCAGCACACAATGACGGACGAATCGCCGGTTCAGCCACATCGCAGGGAACGCTTCGATACGCCGCGCGGTTCCAGGGGCGCTCTGCGCCGGGCATTTTCGCGAGATTCCTGGCGGGCTAGTGCTTTCATCCATCGGCATCGGAACCTATCTCGGCGAGCCCGATCCGAAGACCGACAAGGTTACGCGCAAGCGACGGTTGCGGCGGTGGAAGGCGGCATTAACGTAATCGATTCTGCCATTAATTACCGCTTCCAGCGCAGCGAGCGGTCCATCGGCGCAGCCTTGCGTGAACTCACGGCGAAGGGTACGGCAGGGACGAATTGATCCTTTGCACGAAAGCCGGATTCCTGACGCCTGACGGAGAAATGCCCGCTGATCCGAACGAGTATTTCGCGCGCGAATTTCTGGAACGCGGTATTTTTCAGCCGGAGGAAATCGCAGCGGGATGCCATTGCATGGCGCCGAAATATCTCGCCGACCAAATGGAGCGCAGCCTCGCGAATTTCGGCGTCGAGTGTCATCGACGTTTTCTACCTGCACAATCCCGAGACGCAGCTCACAGAAGTGCCCGCTGCGGAATTTCGAAAAAGGATTCGCGACGCCTTTGCATTCCTCGAATCGGCGGTGGCTGACCGGAAAATTGGCGCTTATGGCATGGCCACCTGGAACGCGTTTCGCGAGGATCCCAAATCACCGGGCTATCTTTCGCTCGAAGCGATGGCGGAAATCGCCAGCGAGGTGGGGGGCGCGGAGCATCATTTCCGATTCGTGCAGTTGCCGTTTAATCTTGCGATGCCCGAAGCGCTTACGCGTCCGAATCAGATCGTCGCCGGAAAAACGATGCCGATGGTGCAGGCGGCTCGCGATCTGGGAATCACTCTCGTTACCAGCGCGGCGCTATTGCAAGGGCAACTGACCAAGAATCTGCCTCCATTTATTCATTCCGCGTTGAAGTTGAAAAAAGAGTTCGAACTCGCCCTTCAATTTGCGCGATCGGTGCCCGGGCTTACCACGGCGCTCGTCGGTATGAGCCGTGTCGAGCACGTCCAAGCAAATCTAGCTCTCGTAGGCGTCGAACCGGCATCGCGCGAACAATTCATGATGTTGTTCGAATCGAAGGGGTAGGTTGTGCGCTCAGGGCGGGTTTGAATCAAGCACTGCAATCCGATTCGGGTAACGCTCGTCCATCCACGCGCCAATGGCTGCCGTCATCTGATCGAGCTTGCCGGTGAAAAAATGGTCGGCCCCCTCGACGATCACGAGCTTCTTCGGTTCCGGCAGCGCGTCAAAAAGCTCATTCACGTTTTGCTGCGAGCCGAACTGATCGCTTCCGCCCTGGATGAATAGCTTCGGTTTGCGGCACTCGTGCAAATAGGAGAGGCTTACGGAATTCACAGGAATCCCGAGGCCAATCAGATCCGCAACGCGCTCGTCCTCGCAGCCCACGGCGAGCCCAACCCATGAACCGAAACTGAATCCCGCGAGCACAATCGGCTGGCCGGGAAATTCGGTGGCGAGAAAATCGAGGCCCGCGCGGACGTCATCTCGCTCGCCGCGGCCTTTGTCGTGCTCGCCTTCGCTCTGTCCTGCACCGCGAAAATTAAATCGAAGAACCGGAATCCCACGCCGATGAAGCGCTTTCGCCGCTTGAAAGACCACTTTGTTGTGCATCGTGCCGCCGAATAGGGGATGCGGATGGCAGACGAGGGCAACGAGATCGGGATTTGCAGACGCAGGAGTCCACAGCATGGCTTCGAGGCGGCCTGCCGGCCCCGGCAAAAACAAGCTGCGATGGAATACTTCAGCCATCAAAGGTCTTTGTGCACGCGATGCAAATCAAGTCTAGCTGAGAGCACCCAGGCGGGAAAGTACGAGCAGGAAATTTAATTGTTCCTCCTCCAGCATTTCTAACTTGGCAGACGATCTCCAGCGTGAATCGAGTTATGAAGGGCATAAGCTGAAGTCTTGAGTACTAATCGCGAGTACTAAATTCGCTTATATTTCGTGCCTGAAATCCACAGAGGGGCCGGTGAATTCGATTGCACCCGGATGAAAGCGGTGTTAGTTTTGCCTGAAGTGAGTGAATCGGCGGGAGGAGCGATGAACGACGTTGTGGAACGGCGCGCCGCGCGACGTTTCTCGATGATGCTTCCCCTGAAAGTGCGATTCACTGCCGGCGATAGCGTTACGGAAAAAGACGGGGAGACCCGCGACGTCAGCTTCCGCGGCTTGTATTTTTTGATCGAGCCCGCTACTCCCGATGCCGGTAGCTCGATCGAATTTGTCCTCACGCTTCCGCAGCAAATCACGCTTGCCGGTGACGTGCATATCCGCTGCTATGCGCGTGTATTGCGTGTGGAACCGCACAACGGCCGCCGCGGCGTGGCGGCTCGCATTGAGCGTTACGAGTTCCTGCCTGCCTCCGCTTGACGAGATCTTCTGACCGCCTGTTCTTTAGTGGTTTCGCCGCATCGCTCACAGCATCAAATAATTCGGAGTAGAATGCTGAGTTGCATTACGTTCTGAGCTGACGGAGAAAGCGATGTACCACTACGATCCAAACAGCGCACTAGACGAATTGCGTGATGATGCCGTGCTGCCTCACCCCGTGCATCTGCGCGATATGATTTTGCGGACCAAACTCGATCCCACAACCGCACTCGATCTGAACCGCGAGTTTCAAGACTACCTGACGCGTTTCGGCGAGCTGCAAAAAGTGGCGCGCGAAATCCTGGAACGAGTCGCGGCAGGCGCGCGAAAAGCCTCCGCGTGATAGCGCGTAATAGATTGTGGGCTGGATCCAGAATTGGCGTTTTTTGATTTCGCAGGTATGACGCGAGTGGGGCGCGTGCTCACGTTGGCACAGACGGGAATGCCTGTGCTACTTAAGGCGACCACGTACGGCGCATTTCGACCAACGGAAGAATCGGAGAAATAGCTGGATGGCGCGAAACACGCTCCTGATCGACGCGGACGACACTCTCTGGGAAAACAATATTTTCTTCGAGAAGACGATCGAGCACTTCATCACGCAGCTCGAACATCTTGGCTACACGCGCGAATACATTCGCCACATTCTGAATGAAACCGAGCGCCGCAATATCCGCCAGCACGGCTACGGAGTCCGCAGCTTCCGGCGTTCGCTGGAAGATACATATTTGAAACTGGCCGGGAACGCTGCGCGGCGCGAAATCGTGCAGGAAATCGAGCGCATGGCGGTGGAACTGGAAGCCACTCCGCCGCACATTCTCGACGGAGTTCCCGAGACGCTCGCGTATCTCGCGAAGCATCATCGGCTTATTTTGCTGACCAAAGGCGAGCCCGCCGAGCAGGCGGGCAAAGTGGAGCGGTCGGGATTGCAGTCATATTTCGATGCGATCGAAATCGTGCTGGAAAAAGACGCGGGCACTTACGGGCGGATGATCGAGCAGTTCAAAATCGTAAAGACGCACGGCTGGATGGTGGGCAATAGTCCGCGCAGTGACATTAATCCTGCGCTGCACGCCGGTTTGAGCGCCGTGTTTATTCCTCATGCGGCCACGTGGGAACTCGAGAAGTGCGAACTTGAAAGCGGCGGCGGAAAGCTGTTGATCCTCACGAGTTTTCGCGAATTGCGCACTCACTTTTAGCCGGATCCTCTCAGGAGATTTCTTTGGCAACCAACCTTTCCGATACACGCGTAGCTGTGATGGGCGCCGGAGCGGTGGGATCTTATTTTGGCGGGATGCTGGCGCGTGCGGGAGCGCGCGTCACTTTGATTGCGCGTCCCAATCATGTGGAAGCGATCCGGAAGAATGGGCTACTGCTGGATACTGTTACGTTCAAAGAACACGTCGCGTTGAATGCTTCGACAGACCCTGCGGATGTACGCGATGCGCAGTTTGTTCTTTTTTCCGTGAAGACGCTCGACACCGAAAACGCCGCGCGATCCATCGCGCCGCATCTCTCGCGGGATGCGATCGTCATCAGCCTCCAAAATGGCGTGGATAATATCGCTCGGATTCGCGCTGCGTCGGGGATCGACGCGCTGCCTGCGGTTGTCTACGTTGCAGCGGCGTTGCCTGAACCCGGGCACGTGAAGCATTCCGGGCGCGGCGAATGGATCGTCGGCGAATATGCCGGCGCAAATCCTCCCGCCGCCGGTGCAAAAAGCAGGCCCGAACGAGTAGCTGAGCTGTGCGCGGCTGCTGGTGTACCCTGTCGCGTCTCGCAGAATATCGAGGTGGATCAGTGGACGAAAATGGTGATGAATTGCGCGGGAAATGCCGTCACGGCGATTGCGCAAACCAGCTTCGCTCACATTGCGCGCAATCTCGACACGCGTGAGGTGCTGCGAACCGTGATCAACGAATGCATCGCAGTGGCACGCGCGGCCGGCGTGGCAATGCCGGATGTGGATTGGACCGAGAGGGGATTGAAGAACGCGGAGACGCTCGGCGAAGCTACTTCGTCGACGGCGCAGGATATTGCGCGTGGCAAGCCTACTGAAATCGATTCGCTCAATGGCTACATCGTGCGGCGCGGCAAAGAGTTGGGCGTGCCGACGCCGGTGAATATGACGCTATTCGCGCTGATCAAGCTGATTGAAGAGAGTTCCGCGAAACGCCGCGGCCAGGCGGGAAGCGCTAGTTAAGGTTCTATCGCTCAAGTACAAAGTTGCACCTTCGCGTTACTGATCGCTGGGATTGCGGAAGCGGAAGGGAATGTGGACGACCATCTCGACATCAATCGGAACCCCGTCGCGCGTGCCAGGCCGGAATTTCCAGCGAGCCAGCGCTTCCATTGAGTTCTTGTCCAGCTGAGGATCGAGTTTCCGCACCAATTGGATGCTGTCGATCGAGCCGTCCTTCCGGACAATCGCGTAAAGAACCACTTCGCCATCCACGTGCTGCTCGATAATTGATTGCGGATATTTAGGGTCCACTTTGTCGAGTGGCGCCGGGCCTGAGAACGCTCCCTGAGGTTTGTAACCCGTTGTATCGCCTTCGTCGAGTTGCGCGCAATTCAAAACCCAGCTTCCAGTGATGCTCGTAAGATTCGGCATATTGACGTGCACTGGATAGATTTCTTTGCCGGACAGTATCTTTTCTGGTGCAACGCTGGGGTCGAGATGAGTCACGTCAATCGGCGCTCGATGAGAAGATCGCGGCGATTCGGCCGAGGGCGCAAGCTTAAGATTCAATTTTCCCCCGGGGCGCGAACCCGCGGAACCGATGCCGCCGGCACCGGAGCCATTATTCGACCCGCCTGTGATGCTGATTGCCGCTGGTAACGAATTCGCGCTCCCGTTACCGCCGCCTCCGCTACCGTGAGTGGCACCTCCCGCTCCATTCGTTCCGCCCGCCGAGTCAGGATGCCCGCCGGTGCCGCCATTGCCGGGTGCGCCGTGTTCTGAGCCGCCCGGAACGCCCGGCTGCTTGCCGTCCGGGGAAATCGCGATCCTGGCTGCGGCATTTCCCTGAGGCACGCTCACTTCCGCAGCGGGTGGAGCAGGCGCAGCTGAAAGCGCGATCACGCGTGCAGATCAGCGTCACCTGACGCAGCTGCGCCGACTTCCGGGGCGGCGCCAGCATCTTGTTTCGTCGGGCGCGTATTCGTCGGCGCCGCGGCAGCCATCGGGCTGATCGGCATCCGAGGCTGGTCGTTTACAAGGGGAGTCGCGGCGACGTTGAGCGGACCGGGAGTTTTTTCATTGTTTGCAATCTCTGGGGCGGCGACATCGCGAGCAGTTCGCTGCCGAACGCGCGGCGCTGCGTTGGAAGCGGAGAATTGAATTTGAGGTTTCGCAGGCGCGGACGAAGCCCATTGCATGATATTCGGCATCGGCGCATCGATTTTAGGGGCGGCGGCGGGCGCATTGGGCTGGATCAAAGTTTGGTGCGGATGCGTCACGTTGACGGGCATCGAAAGTATCGTTTGGCGAGGGTGGTAAGCATCGGCCCCCAGCTGCGGCACTGGCTTTGCGGGATCGCCCGCCGGGCTCGGTTTCGAGGGTGGACCGGGCAACGAGATAGGCGGCAGATCCTGGGTCGGCAAGTAGGTAAGCTCGATTTGCACCGGAGGGAGGTTATGCTGCGTCGCAGGTAGAAAGCCCCAGATTGGCAGAATAAGCAGCACGACGATCGCAACGTGCCATAACGAAGACGCGGTAAACGCCCAGCCGGATAGTTTTCCGCGCACCCATTCAACGCGAAACGCCGAATTACCGGTGGCTTCGCCTTCTTTAGGCGCGCGCGGGCCGGTGAAAAAATCGCGAACGCTGGTGCGAAATTCGCGCCAGGGCGATTCCCAATCCACACCCAAGTCGAGCCTGGGGAGACGAGAATGCGGAGAGAGTTCGATGAGCTCGATTTCTTCGTCGAGCGCGCGTCCCGTTAATGTCGGCATTTTCTCGGCCATTATACCCGCGAAATAAAATACGCCTGCGGAAATACTAAGCCAAGGCCGGGGGTGCCAAATGAGATGCGCGGAACTACGCTGCGGCTGCCAGCCGATAAAAACTTAATGCGGCGTCACCCTGCTCGAGGATCCGGGAACATTCCAGCCGGTTGAAACGCTCGGGTAGCTCCATTGAATTCCGGTGCTCAGCAATCACAAGTCCACTGGGTGCGATCAGATGGGAGGCGTCGAGAAACTCGAGAACGCGAACGTAGTCGTGCTCATTTTCGTACGGGGGATCGAGAAAGATAAAATCAGCTGCGACGTGCCGCGCCGAAAGGCTTTCAAGTCCTCGCACAGCATCTGCTTCAATCACCTCCGCACTGGCGCGAATTCCAAGCGATTCGAGGTTTTGGCGGATGAGCCGCACTCCGGCCGCGTGCGATTCGATGAAGACCACTTCGCGGGCGCCTCGGCTGATTGCCTCGATCCCAACGGCTCCCGTTCCCGCAAAAAGGTCAACAAAAAGCGAATCCTCGACTAGTGCGCCGAGAACGTTGAAGAGGGTTTCGCGCAGGCGGTCGCTCGTCGGGCGCAGTCGCAGCTTTAGCGCACTCTTCAATACCCGGCTGCGATATTTGCCTGCAATCACACGCATGTTCTGGTCAAGATTCTACGTTGAGCCTAACCGACCGCCGCGAGTTGATACCGCTTTTGCCACGCGGGACTCACGGATTCCACCTTGGCAACAATTTCTTTCGCCGCTGCCGGATCTTCTGCAATCGCGAATGCCTCGCGTCGCGCGAGTTCCAAAAGCTCGTGGTCGCGCAGAGGCTGAGCCACCGAGAATGCAGCGTCGCCATGCTGCCTCGTGCCGAAAAATTCACCTGGTCCACGCTGCTTCAGATCGCGCTCCGCGATTTCGAATCCATTGGACGTTGCAATCATCGCCTCGATCCGATCGCGTGCGTCGCCGGTGATCGCTTTAGGCGCAATGAGAATGCAGTAGGATTTTTCCGCTCCTCGGCCAATCCGCCCGCGCAATTGATGCAGCTGTGCGAGTCCGAAACGGTCGGCATGCTCGATCACCATGATCGTGGCATTGGGCACGTCCACTCCCACTTCGATCACGGTTGTGGATACGAGAATTTGCAGCCCACCGCGGCGAAACTCATCCATCACCGCATCTTTCTCCTCGTTCTTCAGCCGGCCGTGAAGCAGGCCCACCCGGATGCCGGGAAAGACGTTCTTGGCGAGTCTTTCATATTCCGCCGTTGCGGCTTTCAATTCCTGTTTCGATTCTTCAATCACCGGGTAGAGGACGAAGCCCTGGCGCCCGCGCGTCACTTCGCGCCGCATGAACTCCCACACGCCTTTCAGAGACGCTTCGTCGCTCCAGCGCGTTTCAACAGGTGTGCGACCTGGCGGCATTTCGTCGATCACGGAAAGATCGAGGTCGCCATAAAGAGTCAGTGCGAGAGTGCGGGGAATCGGAGTGGCCGTCATCACCAGCACATGCGGTGAGACGCCTTTCTCGATCAGCCGCTTTCGCTGGAGAACCCCGAAGCGGTGCTGCTCGTCCACAATCACGAGACCGAGCCGCTTGAATTGAACGGGATTCTCGATTAGCGCATGCGTACCGACGACGAACTGCGCGGCGCCGCTTTCCACGCGGGCAAGAGTATCGATCCTCTCGAGCCGCTTTTGGCCGCTAACGAGCAATTCGACCCGATAACCGGTTGCCTTCGCCGGGCCATCACTGTGAAACACGCGCCGCGCAGTAAGGTAGTGCTGAGCAGCGAGAATTTCCGTAGGCGCCATTAACGCAACCTGATAGCCGTTCTCGATTGCGATTGTGGCTGCTTCGAATGCCACAATCGTCTTACCGCTGCCGACGTCGCCCTCCAGCAATCGATGCATGGGATAAGGCTGTTCGAGATCGGCCGCGATTTCGGCGAGCACGCGTTTTTGCGCCGCTGTCGGCTTGAACGGCAAGATTCGTTTCAATGCCTCGCGGATTTTGTCCTCGCGTACTCGCATCGCGATTCCGGTAAGGCGGTGTTCTTGCTGGCGCCGCAGTGCGAGTGCGAGCTGATAGTAAAAAAACTCCTCGAAGATCAGCCGGATCTGCGCCGGACTGCGCCAGCTGTTCAGCAGCTCGAGGCTTTCGTTCTTCGGTGGGAAATGAGCGTAAAGCAGGGCCTCGCGGCGCGTCGGAAACCTGTAGCGTTCGCGAATCGTGGCCGGCAGCGGGTCGGGAACATTGGCATCGAAGTCGTTCAGTACCGAATAAATGATTCGCCGCAGCATTCGCGAACTGATTGCACCGATAGCTTCGTAAATTGGAACGATCCGGCCCACTTCAGTAGAATCCGCCGGCGCTCCGTCCGCGCTCCCTATAAGCTCCATCTGCGGGTTCACCATTTCTAGCCGGCCAGGTCTATGCGGATCCGCGTCCACCTTTCCATGCATCACCAGCCGTTGGCCCTGCTTGAATTTACCCTCGAGATACGCGCCATGAAAAAAGCGCGCGTAGAGCGTCCCTGAACCATCGCGCACGGCGATGTGAAACACACCGCCCCGCCCGCGCGCGAAACGAATTGTGCCGCCGGCATTGGCCACCTCGACCAAGATCGTGTGCGGCTGCCCGGGGATAATCTCCGCAATGGGCGTAAATCGAATTCGATCTTCGTAACGAAACGGTAGGTAGGCCAGCAAGTCTGCCACAGTGAAAATTCCGCGCTCTTCAAGCAGTGCAGCGCGGTGTGGTCCCACTCCGCGCAGGAATTTCACCGGATTTGAGAGTGCGATAGTCACAAGAGAAATGAGCAACGCGAGGCTTACACCCTCGGCGCGGCAACATGACTCACGTTTATACCATCCCTGCTAGGAAAAAATCGGAGCGGAAGCGAGAGGGGGAGGGGCTGCCGGTGGTCGGGCGGCAACCCCTTTGCGGCAGAGAGAAAAGAGTTACTTCAGAAGAAAGTCTCGAATACCGCGCCAGAATAGCCGCACGCCCTGCACACTACTATCAGGATGAGCCCCTAAATTAGATGGGAAGAATGCCTTAAGGCGGCGCAAAGCGTTACGCGTCTAACCCGCTAAAAAGTGGCGATGCACACGACCGAAGCCGGCCGTGTGCATCGTCACCATTCGTAGTGGCCTAATCTGCGGCCGTGGTCGTTGTGGTGGTCACGCCAACCTGTTGTCCGACAAGCACCGGTCCGCTGGAGGTTTGAAAGAGAAGCCCCCCCATCGTAACGTTGTTGCCGCTGGCGAGCCCGGAGAAACCAGTCACGCCGGTGAAGGTGGTGCCGGTTCCGGTATCGACGGTGACTTGATTGACGTCATTATTCGTAAACAGGCCGTTCAGTTCGTTCGTTGTGAACGATTGACTGCCCGTGTTCAGTGAATTGATGGTGCCCGTAAACTGAGCGGGGGCAAGCATCACCTGATCGGATGTGAGCATACCGGGGGCGCCTCCGGTCCCCGCCGTGAACGCTGTTGAGTTGAGCACGACCGACTGGCCTACACCGACATCGCCGAGGCTCGCGAAATTCAGGCCGCTCGGCAGCGTCGCACCGTTCGATTCAATGCTAAACGCCGTTTGAGGATTCGTGGTTACGGTGACGACTTGTCCCACCTTAACTCCGGAGTTTGCGGTCGCGAAAGCCGGCGTTATGCCCGTTATCACCACTTCCGTTGTATTCGATCCGGGAGTGACTCCAATTACCGTGCCCGTCACACCTTGCGTAATTCCATTTTGGAGAGAAATGCTCGAAATGGTCGCCGTCGCGCCCGAAGCTCCAGTCGTTCCAAAGTTTAGGCTGACGATTTGGTCTTTCTGCACACATGCAAACGTATTCGCAGTCGTACAGGTGGAGGAGGTATTGAAATTGTTAAACACCGTGTTATTCGTTGTTCCGAGCGTAAGTGACTGGCCCGTCCCTGTATCCGTCACCGTGACTTGATTCGCACCGACAGCGGTCACTTGGCCTGTCACATTGGTAAAGTCATTCAGGTTACCGGTCGTCGCGTTTGTCGTGCTGTTGGTCGTCACGGTTACGCTTGGCGCGAGTGACAACGTGCCATTGGAATTCGCGAAGGACTCTCCCGTGTTGAAGTCAATATTGATGTTAATGGGCGTATTGGCCGTTAGCGTGAGAGGGAACGGAGCAGTCGAAATCGTCACCGAGGTCGGATTGAACGCGGGAGCTAGCGTACAAGTTGTCGTATTCGATGTTGCCGGCGGGCAGGAAGTAGTGCCGTCCGTGAATGTAGTGGTCGAGTTGTTTAGAATTGTTGCCGAAGCGTTCGCGAAGGTGATCATGATGCTGTTGAATGTGCCTGCGTCCGCGCTTGTATTCGCCAAAAGTTCGTTCATGGTTTGCAGGTTCGAAAGGTTCACTGTCACCGGGCTCGACAGGAGTGATGTCGAGTTGCTCCCAGTGGTGCCCTGCAAAGTTACGCCCGTAACTTGAACCGTGAGCGAAACAACGGTTAAGCCCGTTGGAATGGTTGATTGATCCTGGATTGTGAGAACTATTGGAACGCTATTGGCCGTTGTGTGCTGACCGGACCCGCCACAGCCAGCCATAAGTGCCATTAGGAAAGGTACCGCCGCGAATAGTACGAATACTTTGCGCACTGAGAGCCCTCCTCGGGGAAAATGGGTTTTGTACGACGACTCATTGTCCACGTGCTCCAGAATGGGTGAATCCAGTGAACGAAGTATTCTGACCTACAGAAAACACTGCACTCCAGCTGGGAAGCGTGTAGAGAAGGCTTAGAATCGACTGGGCTTGTATTTTTACTTCTGAAATATATAAGTACTAAGTAAAAATGGGACCCTGGCTGATTTGCTGCTGAGATGTGTTTTTGTACTTCATCCTTACTAACCTCCGAGGCAGGCCCGTCCCGCCCGAACGATATCCACCGAGGACGCAATGACATCCAGTAGCCTCTGGGTAGCCTCGCGGACAGCTTTTCTCGAGGGTCTCCGCCCCATACCGAGTGGCGCACTCCGTGCATTATTCCCAGTCGTATCGCTTCGAATTTCTGTAACTAGCGGGCGGCATTTCTCGGAATCTAGTAACCCGCTCTGTTACAACAGGATGCACCATGAATGCATCCAATCGAGAGGCAGCACTGTGGGTCAGCTGTCCGATAGTGGGAAATACGCGTTCGCGGATGCTCACCAACGGCCACTCAGGCCGTCTATGCATCCGGAACCTGCAGAAAGGGCAGAGGCCGGCACAAGCGGCAATCGCCAGCCTGATCCTACAGATCAGCGCACAAGCGACGCGAAACCGGCCGTCAAACCTATGGGGATGAGCGTCGCACTCGACGGAGATGCGCGCCAGGCAGCAGCGGCGAGGATTGCTGAAGAGCAGGGTCTCGTGCGCAATGCGCAGGCGGGCGACCGTCTAGCATTTGAGGAGTTGGTGCATCGCTATGACCGAGAGGTTCTACGGCTGGCCCTCAATCTGGTTCATCGTTCCGAGGATGCCCGGGACATCTACCAGGAAAGTTTTATGCGGGTTTACAAGAATCTGCACCGCTTCCGGTTTGAGTGCAGCTTCTACACCTGGCTCTACCGGATCGTCACCAATGTGGCGCTCGATCACTTGCGCCGCCGAACCAGCCGCCGCGAAGATCAAGCACCGGTGCCAGATGAAGCGGAAGGCGGCACCAGAGATTTCTTTGATCGCCAGCCCGAAGTTAGAGCCGCTGCCAATCCCGAGCGCAGCCTGTTGGGACAGGAGCTTGGACAACACATCTCCGCGGCGCTCAAGAGACTCTCACCGCGCGAGCGCATGGTCTTCGAGATGAAACACTATCAGGGCTTGAAACTGAGGGCGATTGGCGACATGCTCGGCACCTCGGAAGAGACGGTAAAGAATTCGCTGTTCCGGGCGACGCGGAAATTGCGCGCGAGCCTGGATTGCATGCGGTAACCAGAGAGATCTGACGGGATGGAGAAAATGCAGGAAGGCCAAGACGACAATTTTGAATTCGGCGGCGTGCGAAGAGTTTGATTCACGCCTCATGCTTCTCGCAGCCGGGCGAATTGACGCCGGATGAGGAAGCGGACGTAGCCGACCACTTGAAGCACTGTGCGCGCTGCACCGAAGCTCTTGAAAGAGAGCGCGAGTTGGTCGAATGCTTCGCGGCGAGCCGCATCGAACCGGATGCCGCTCTGCTCGCAAGCTGCCGGTCCGGTCTTGAAGATGCGCTTGATCGCCAGGAAGAGCGCAGTTGGCTGCGCCGGATCACGAATGTATTTCTTCCCGCAGGCGCACTAGCTCCGCGACCTGCCTGGAGCGCAGCGCTGCTCGTGCTCGTGGGATTTTCCGTTGGAATTCTCGGCCCGCGTTTTCTTCAGCGCCCGGCGGCGGTTTCAGGCGATTCGGATGTAGCGGCTTCGAATGACGCAACTGGTTCTCCCAATTTCGCACCGCAGTTTCCCAATGGCGGGTCGGCTCCGATAGACATGCACAGCGCCCAAGTAGCCGGTATCAGCGTGATGCCTTCCGGTGGCGGCCAACCGCCCCAAGTGGAATTGCAGATGCGCGCACAGCAACCCTTCCGCGTGCAGGGCACGGTCAATAACGACAACGTAAAAAGCGTGCTTCTGAATATCCTCCGCAATAATGACCGCTTCGATCCTGACGTCCGGCTCGATGCCGTGGATCTTCTGCGCGCCAAGAACGACGACCCAGAAGTGCGCGACGTCCTTTGCCATGCCGTCCATACCGATCCAAACGCAGCAGTGCGACTAAAAGCTCTCGAAGCGCTGAATGGCGCTGAGCCGCAGGATCTGGTCCGGAAGACGCTGCTCGATGCTCTCGTCGACGATCGTAATCCCGGCGTTCGCGTGGAAGCGATCAATGCGCTGCGCAACATGGCGGCACAGGGTAAAGTGGTTTCCGATGACCACATGATTGCAGTGCTGCGCGATCGCATGCAAAAAGATCCCAATACCTACATTCGGCTACAGAGCGCGGCCGCAATTCGCGATCTTGGCCCGCGCGAGAAATTCTAGATCATGCGCCTTCACATTCCGGGCTTTCGTCTCTCGCGATACTGGAACGTCGCCCTGAATGGGCTGATTTGCGCTCTTCCTCTGTTTTATTCCCATACCGGGATCGCCCGCGAGAAGCAGCCGGCCGAATCCGCGAAATCCGGGCCGCGCGTCACTTCGCAATTAAACGGTTCTGTTCCCACGAAGAATGGTCAGCGCCTTCATCTCGTGATTGATCTGGGCAACGTGGTGGTTCACACCCAGGAAACAAACCAGGTTGACTACCGAGTGCGTCTCGAGACTGACTCATCCCAAAAAGACGCGAAGTTGCTGCTGAAGAGTTTTTCGATGAATGCGCGCCAGACGGCCGACGGTGTCTACCTGCGCGGACAGACTGCCGGCTGCCAGTGTCGCGGCCGTTTGTGGGTCACGGTGGAAGTGAATGTTCCTAAGAACTACAACGTCGAACTCTCCACCGGCGGCGGCAATGTTGAAACCGAAGATCTCAATGGGCGGCTTGGAATTTCCACCGCGGGCGGCAATATCCTCGCGGGAAATGTCGGCGGACCCGCGCGTTTGAATACGGACGGTGGACACATTACCGTCAAGAATGTCTCCGGCGACCTGGTCGCAACAACCGGCGGCGGCCATATCACCACTGGCTCAATCGCCGGCAATGCCACGCTGCACACAGTTGGCGGACATATCCGCGTGGCGTCGGTTGAAAATCTCGCTCGCCTCGATACTGGCGGAGGCAATGTAACTCTCGAGCATTCGGGTGGAGAGCTTGTCGCTTCCACGGGGGGCGGCCAGATTGACGTTGGAGAAGCCGCTGGGCTGGTGAAAGCAAAAACTGCTGGCGGCGGAATTCGAGTGGTGCGTGTATCCGGCCCGACGAATCTTGAAACCGGCGGCGGAAGTATCTACCTTACGGAAGTGGACGGCGCGGTGAAGGCTTCAACAGAAGCAGGCGGAATTACGGCCTGGTTTGTCTCCACCGCGAAACCCGGAACGTGCGATTTTCAGTCGAGCGACGGCGACATCGTCGTCTACCTGCCGCGCAAGCTTCCGATCACGATCGACGCTCAGATTCAGGACGGCGACGATCATCGCGTGATTTTCGATCCAGCCTTTCCGGTGAAGATTACTTATGACGACGCGTCGAACGGCACGCGCCGCCTCCGCGCAGCTGGCGAATTGAATGGCGGCGGCCAAGTGCTGCGATTGCGAACCGTGGCGGGAAATATCCGCTTGATGCTCAGCGACGCGGATAAGCAGCTTGTGATGTACAGGCAGCAGATGGAGCAACTGGAGCAGAATCTGCGAATGCAGATGCGCTTGCTGGAACAATCCATGGCGGCCGATAGCCGGCCCTGAAAGCGCTCGGGATTTGTTTTTAGGTCAGTTGATGGGAATGCAGTCGAGGGGGCGTACCGTGAACAAGAAAATGCGGGAAACTCGGCTCCGGTCTCAGACTCTGCGGTTTTTCGAAATCGCGGGCTGGGCTGTTTTATTGCTTGTGGGCATGGCCGTTTTTGCAGCGCCTGGCTTTGGTGCGGTAACGAATCGCCAGACCTTCGAACATAGCTATCCATTGGCGCCGGGCGGAAGTTTTCTGCTCGAGAACGTGAACGGCTCTGTGCAGGTAGAAGGCTGGGACCGCGACGAAGTGGAAGTGGAAGCGGTGAAGACCGCCGACACGGACGGCCAGGATCTGGAACGCGTCAAAATCGATGTGGATAGCGCACCCGGCCAGGTTTCCGTCCACACGCGATACCCAAAAGGTGAGGGTGTCGAAGTGGCCGTCGAATATCACGTCCACGTTCCGTATCGCGTTCTCCTGGGCAGCATCGGTACCGTCAATGGCAGTGTGCTGGTACGCGGCGTTGACGGCGGCGGCGATCTGCGTTCGGTCAACGGGAACGTCGAGGTTCTGAATAGCGCCGGCCGTTTCAGCGCGAAGACCACCAACGGCGATTTGCGTCTGGAGCTGCACGAAGTGCTCGACGGTGCGCCGATGAATCTCGAAACCGTCAACGGCTCGGTAATACTCGGCCTTCCATGCAACGCGAAAGCAAATCTGAAAGTGCTGAGTATGAACGGCGAGTTCCATTCCGAGCTGCCAGTGACTTCAACCGTCGGCGAGCAGCCCGCCAGCGCGTTTCGCGGAAAGCTCGGCACAGGCGGCGGCGAAATTTCCGTGCGCACCATCAACGGTGGCGTACGCCTGATTCTGCAGCGCCCAGGCGTCTAGGGCTCACGATCAGGTAGCCACGACGACGCATCTCTCGTCGTGGGCATTTGACTTTCGGTTTTACGGGGCGTAATCCAACTGAGAGGATGAAACCCATGAGGCACTTCGCACACCCTGGCTCTCGCGGGCGCGGGATTCCTCCTACTAATCGTAGGAACCGCCCGGCCCGCGTTCAGCCAGCCGCAACAGCAAGTTCCGGAACCTCAGCAAGCCACCCCTAGCGCTGCACCCTCACCGTCCGACGAAAAGTGTCAGGATTTCGAGCGCTGCATGAAACAAATGGAGGCCCAGGTTCGTACCATCGAGAAAGAGATTGAAGCCGGGCTCCCCGAACTGGAGCGCGAGGCCAAGGAGGTGGAGATGAGTTCGCCCGAACTGAGCAGGCTGAGCAGCCTCTCCGCCAAGTTGCAGGCCAGAGGAGATGAATTCGCGTCGCGAGCGGCAGAATTGAGCGCCCACGCTGAAGCCCTTGCTCAGCAAGTCCAGCAGGACGCCCAAGAGAAGGTCCAACAGGAACAGGATAAAATTCAGGAAAACATCGATCGTGTCTTCAGCATGTCGCCCGGCATTGTCGTGTCATCTACAGACGAAGGCGGTTGGCTGGGAGTCGAGATCGCAGAAGTCACGGCCGAGAAAGCAAAGGACTTGAAGCTTTCTGCCGTCCGCGGCGTCATCGTGGACGGTGTGGAGCCCGATAGTCCGGCTGCGAAGGCCGGCATAAAAGAAAAAGACGTCATCACCCAGTATGACGGGCAGCCAGTCGAAGGCGCCGTGCAATTCCGCCGACTGATCCGCGAAACGCCGCCGGGCCGCTCCATCACGCTGGAAATTTCACGCGGCGGTTCGCTCCAAAATATCGCCGTAGAGCTGGGCGATCGCACCGATGTCTACGTAAGAAAAATGAAAGGAAAGATGCGCGACTTCGGCGGTGCGTATTCGTTCTCGATGCCGAACGTCGAGGAGTTGCCTGATATGCCCGAAGTTGTGGACTCGCGTACTCCAGTTTTGGGAATCAATGCGGAAGACCTCACCAGCCAACTCGGTTCCTACTTCGGTGCGCCCAACAATGCCGGAGTCCTCGTCCGCGAAGTTCGCCCCGGTACACCCGCAGACAAAGCAGGTCTAAAGGCTGGCGATGTAATCACAAAAGTGGAAGGCAAGGAAGTTCGCACCCTCGCCGATCTGCGCGCGCAGCTGCGCGAGAAAAGCAATCAAGCTTCGGTCAACATGTCTGTCCTGCGCAAAGGATCGGAAATCGCGGTCACAGTCCCAATCGAAAAGCCGCGCCCGATGGAGCAAATGCATTCCGTGCATCGCGCCCAACTCTAAGCCGAAACTTTTCTGCCTATTTCTTCTAAGGCCCGAGAATTTTTCGGGCCTTTTGCGCTACATCCGGTCCTTTCGCCCCGAAGGTCCCCCGGGCGCCCGATAGATGTTTTACCGTATGTCAGCGCGTCAGTGTCCTGCTGTAACCTAAAGCAAGTAGGCTAGCTGGACCGAGGTGCTCGATGGAATCCGTCACAGGTGTCTTTCAATCGCGAACCGCCGCTGAAGAAGGCTTAGCAGAGCTTCTGCCTCTCGGAATTCCGAAAGACCGAATCACAATCCTCACGCCTCAAGCCACAGAAAAAGAGCTTGCCGCCGTTCCGACCGTCGAAGCCGAGCAGCCAGGAATGGGAAAGGCCCTCGGAGCTGCCGTTGGAGGAGCTGTAGGTCTCGCCGGCGGCATGGGTGCAGCAGGAGCTGTGATGAGCGCTCTAGTGCCTGGAATAGGACCCGTCCTGGCAGTAGGCCTGGCGGGAGCGGCTTTGTTGGGCACGATCGGAGCCGCAACAGGCGGCGCTATCGAAAAATCTCTTTCAGACGGCTTGCCCTCCGACGAATTATTTATTTACGAGGACGCTCTTCGCCAGGGCCGCACCGTGCTCGTTGCCATGTCAGACGGTTCCCAGCAAGCGGAAGCAGCGCGAGGGGCGCTCGAAAATGCCGGCGCGGAGAGTATCGATCGAGCGAGACATATGTGGTGGCTTGGCGTTCGAGATGTCGAGAAGGAAAAATACGAACGGACCGGCAGCGATTTTGAGAGTGACGAGAGCGATTTCCGCTGTGGTTTTGAAGCCGCCCTGCACGCGGACCACCGCGACCAATCCTACGAAAGCTGTCGCGACAAGCTGCGCGATCGGTATCCGAACAACCACGAGAGCGACGCTTTCCGGCGCGGGTACGAACGCGGAGGCGCCTACCTGGCAGCCCTGAAAAACCGCCGGAATTAGGCAGCCTCGGATCCTGCGATTAAGCGCTTACGCTCTTGAAAATTGGAATCTGAAATGTGGCGGCCACCGTGGTACCAGAGGGCCCCGAGTCAATCTGCATCGTGCCCCCATAAGGCGCAAGCCTTTCCCGCATCCCTTGAAAACCCACTCCCGAGCCATGCGATTGAACGTCCACCAGCTTCTCGGGAGGAATTCCCCTGCCGTCATCCGAGACCACCACGTGCAATATCCTTTCCTGAATCGCGAGTTGGATCGACGCGCTCTTGCAGCCGGAATGACGATGAATGTTCGTCAGACACTCCTGCACGACCCGAAAAACAGCCAGCTCCAAATCCTCCGGCATTCTGCCAAATTTTTCGGGCATCGTCAGGCTGATGTCCACTCCTCCGCGTTCTTTTAGCCCTCTGACGTACCAGTCAAGCGCGGCCGGCAGTCCCACCTCATCCAATAGCGGAGGGTGCAATAAATAAGACATCGTACGGATGCTTTGCGTCAGCTGCTGCGTCAATGCGAAATTTTCTTGCGCCACCTGGGTAAGCTTCGGAGAGACTTGCTGAGTTTCCAGGAGCATCGCTTGCATGTTCATCCCCAGCGCTGCCAGCACTTGCCCCGCGCTGTCGTGCAGCTCCCGCGCGATTCTGCGCCGCTCGCTGTCCTGGATTTGCAGCAAGCGCCGAGACAAGTCTCTCAGTTGTCCCGTCCGATGCTCCAGTTCCTCGGT
Organism: uncultured Acidobacteriota bacterium; assembly: GCA_963767205.1. GTDB lineage: Bacteria > Acidobacteriota > Terriglobia > Acidiferrales > UBA7541 > Palsa-295. The sequence goes on along the minus strand of CAVYDF010000010.1, from coordinate 182,594 downwards.
CCGTCCCAGCACCTGTTCCTCGAGCGTCGCAGTCAGCTGGCGATACTTCTTCTCCACATTCTTAAGATCGGTGATATCCACTCCAGTCGGATGAAGGAAGATAATCGTGCCCTGATTGTCGCGAATTGGGTGAAGCGCGAAATCCATCACATGTTCGCTGCCATCCGCCCATAGATATGGCAGCACTTCGCGGTACGCTTCCCCCCTCGCGGCTTGCAGTGTCGCCGCGCGGATTTGCGCCTGTGCCTCCGCCGAACCTCGCCACCACGGCGTCTCCCAAAAAGGCCGCCCGATAATATCTTCCGCACGGTAACCACACATATCCAGGCTCAATCGGTTTGCGTCGAGCACGATTCCGTCGAGACTTATCACTCCGGCGAATACCGTGGTTTGTTCAAAGACTGCCTTGAACTTCGCGGTCGCAGCGCGCGCTTCGTCCGCATAGACCTGTTCTCGCAACCTTGTCCGGCGATTCGACTCCCCCATGCCGATAATCAGAGCGGCCACGATCAAGAAGCCCACGAAACTCGTATATTCGACATTCGTATGACCAGACCACACGGAATGGCCGGTGTGGGGCAAGAACCAAAACCAGACGCCCGCTGAGCCGACTGCACTTGCGGCTATCGCCGGCCCAACGCCGCAATACCACACAGCAAAAACCACGGCCGGGCACAGAGCCAGATAAAGAATTTGATTTCCTAGGAGAGGCGCTAACATCTGGCGGAGCGCGAGAGCAAGCACGGCCGACAGGACACCGACAGCGTATCCTCTCAGGGCAGTCTGCACTTTTCGACCGTCAGCGTTCAAAGCGCCTGCATCCATAGGCAACGAGCCTTCTCTCTTGTGGGAGGGCATGAATCATATGCCACCTATTCAAGGCATACTAGCGGCAAGAGTGAGCCAGAAGTACGGCGGTTTGAGGCTTTTGCCATTTCTTCACAGTTGATTCATGTAACGGTGAACCGCGTTTTTAGTCGGGACTTTTTCTCTCACGCGTGCCGCCGCATCAAGATTACAATAGCCATCGTTCACCACGAGTCCGCAGAGTGGGAGGTCCGCATGCCACCAGCACCAGCAATCACCTCGAAGGGTTTTGGGCCGCCGGTATTTGCCACTGCGGCAGAAGAGCGTCTCCACCGCAAACGAATGCTAGCCGCCGCGTTCCGGCTTTTCTCGCGCTTCGGATTCGACGAAGGTGTCGCCGGCCATATCACCGCGCGCGATCCCGAAAAGCTCGATCATTTTTGGGTCAACCCGTTCGGCATGCACTTCGGACAGATTCGCGCGTCGGATTTGATTCTTGTGAATCATCAAGGCGAAGTCGTCGAAGGAAAATATCCCGTGAACGGAGCAGCCTTTGCCATTCATTCCCGCGTGCATAGCGCCCGTCCCGATGTAATTGCGGCCGCACACGCCCATTCGATGTACGGAAAATCCTGGGCGTCGCTGGGACGCTTGCTCGATCCCATTACGCAGGACGCTTGCGCATTTTACGAAGACCACGCAGTTTTCGCTGATTTTACCGGCGTCGTCTACGAAACATCCGAAGGCGAGCGCATCGCCCAAGCCCTCGGCCAGCGCAAAGCTGCCGTTCTCCAAAATCACGGACTGCTCACGGTCGGCCACTGCGTCGAAGAGACCGCGTGGTGGTTCATTACGATGGATCGCAGTTGTCAGGCTCAACTGCTGGCGGAAGGGGTCGGCACCCCGAAAAAGATCGATCACGCCACCGCCCTTGCTACCAGAGAACAAGTCGGAAGCCACCTGGCAGGCTGGTTCCAGTTCCAACCGCTCCTCGCGCGCATCACCCGCGAAGAACCCGACCTGCTCGAATAGATCTGGATTCTAATTCTTCTTTCCGAAGATTGATTTGGTCGTTCGGCCGAAGATTCCGCCCACGTCTGCCGTTATAGAAGGATCATCCGGCGTGCCGGTAATGCGGATCGGTACGCCCGATTTGCCGCCTGCGCTGCCATTCAACGTCGATAGCAGACCCACGCCCACTTTGCCGATTCCTTTCGCCGACGCGCCCTTCAGGATGAGATTAAAATCCAATTGATCGGCAGGCGACACAGTTCCACTGCCCGTCAGTTCACCCATACCGCCAATCACGGCATCAATATTTTCAGCCGTCACACCCGCATTCGTCATCTGCACATTCAGGCGCAGTCTCTCAAAGTCCGTCGTGTCCCCCGTTTTCACTCCGCTGAGCGCCGCAATCCCATGAATTTTGGATCCCATGTCAAAGCCAACCAGTCGCGTGTTCGCCATGGCAATTGGACCGGAAATCGCAAGCGCTTTCGCCTGCCCGTGGACAGCGAGATTGAGTGACAGCGACCCACCCTTGAGCACCGACCCGTTTGGCATGTGTACGGCTGCCGCCGTCATGAGTGCCTGCAGCTCATTAATCGGTAGATTTTCCCCGGACAGCTTTAAATTCAGCAGAGGATCCTCTGCTCCCGACGGAGTCAATTGATACGTGCCGTTTGCATGGATTGCGGAATCGCCCAGCTTTATACTCACGTCCTCGATTTGTCCGGAATTTTCTTTCAGCTGATGGGTTAAGCCGTAAGCAATATCAATCGGTTTGCCCGCGGCGGCCGCGCCTTTGCGGAGTTTCAAATTTTGCAGCTCTGCGGTCCCATTCGCAGTGAGGGCTTTCCCGTCTGAGACCGCATGCATTTCAAAGTCCGCAATGAACGAAATACCCGCTGCTGCGTTGAGAAATCCCGCTGCCACAGGGTCTAGATGTTTCAAGGAGATTTGCGCTTGCGCTGGAGTGGTGGCGGCATCGTCGCCATTGATAGGCCCCAGCTGGCCTTTCACGCCCACGGTCCCATCGCCAGGGAGGTTCGCACTCAGCTCGAATGGAAACTGCGACCCGAACGAAAAATCGTGCACCGTAATGTTTACGTGCTCATAAATGCTCGGCTCGCCTTGCGCCGGGAGTGTTGAAACGGCAACTCGCGCGTTTTCAACTTCGATCAAGGCGACGGAGAGTTTAGGAATCGCTGGAGCCGCAATTTTTGATCCCGCCGATACCGGATTGGAAGCCGAGCCCCCAATTGGCGCTCCGGATCCGCCGGTGCGTCCGATGCTCGAGAAATTCCAAGTGCCATTTGCTGCTCGAATCAGCTTGATTTCCGGCGCTTCGATCTCAAAGCCGCGGAGTTCAAGCTCATGCGAGAAAATCAAAGCCCTCAGCGACACCCCAATCCGAAGAGTTTTCGCCGTCAAAAAAGGCGCAGTGCCGAAGTTCGGATCATCGGCCACGCTGAGGTCTTTGCTGAGCAGGCTTCCTGAAAAAGCCGATAGGCTCAGATCGCCCACCTTCACGGTGCGTCCCAGTGTGCGCTGCAGCTCTTTCTCGACAGCGGGACGAAACGTGTTCGCATTCACGAACAAGGGAATTGCGGCGATTGCCGCAACGACTAGAGCTCCAGCCACAACGAGAATCTTTGCCCAGCGTTTCAAGTAACCCTCGGTAGGATGGCCTTGGTTTCGACGAAATATTGAGCTGAAAGTATATGCCGGGTGAAGAAGCAGCGACAGCGGTTATGGCGCGGTTTGCATTGGTGAACTCAAATAAAAAAGCCGAGAGAACCTGAGGCAAGGCGACAGGCTCTCTCGGCAATAGGCTGGGTGGATTCTAGACTTAATTATCTTTGGTTCGGCTTAATTTGCTTCGCGTTTTCGCCGGAGCAGCACTATGCCGCCCACAGCCAATAGACCCGAACCCACAAGAATGCCAATTCCCGGCTCTGGAACGGTGGCCGCATCTTTAATATCCTTATCCTTCCACCAGCCTTTTCCCCACTGTTTCGAGCCTTCGCCGCAACCGTCCGCTTTTTCGCCACTGCTTTTGCAGCCCTGCTCGCTAGCGTCGGCTCGTGCCATTGCAGGCGCCAGCAGCGTCACGCCCAGGATCGCCGCAAGTAGAAAACTCTTCATGGTTGCCCCCGTTGGAAATGCTCAAACAGCAAAACAGCCCAGTCCGTCTGCAACATGGCTGCATTTTGGGGTCCACTGGCCCTCCCGCCGTAAGTGCTTTAAAATGCTCGCGTGGTTCCGTAAAGCTGGGGCGTCGTGGGGGCGATTTACCCATCGGTTGCACATTCCCGCCTAAGATGTTCCTTTGGAATGAATGACTTATCTGATTGCGCGGAGTCTTCACACAGGCCTAAGGTTTGGACCGTGTTGACATCGGTACCGATTCGGGCGGAAACTTATCGAGTGATAGGTTGCGTATTTTCCCCCGATGTCCCGTCGGAAACCCCAGCTTTCCGCGAAGCTAAACCGCTATAGAGAGGTGCCGAAGGATGCATGGTAGCCAAGACTATTTCGGCAGCATCAGTGACACGCCTGACCGCCGCCATTACTCACGTCAAATCACGGCCCTGAACTATATAAAGTTGGACGAAGGCAATGGCGGAATACTCCTCAACGTCAGCGAAGACGGACTCGCTTTCACCGCCGCCGAGCCGCTCTCGGGGGATTTCGTTCCCCGGCTCCGCTTTCAGCTTGCCGACAAGGCTGAATGGATCGAAGCCAGCGGGCGAATCGTCTGGTTGAATGATTCGAAAAAAGGAGCCGGCGTCCAGTTCGTTCAAATTTCAGATGCTCATCGGCAGCAGATAAGGCAATGGATCGAGTCCAAGATGCCGTTGCCCGAAAGTCAGGAAGCGATCGGCATTTCTCATAGAAGCAGGGGCGAAGCGGAAGTAACGCCGTTTCCAGCGCCCTATAACGACACCGACAAAATCGAGGCCGAATACGAGATCCCCGAATCTCTTCGGAAGATGTTCCCATCGGAGAGTGCCCTTGAGGCGGAAGTCGCACATCCTGCCCCGTTGCCGCAAGTTGAGACGTTCAGCGAGACTCGGCACGCTCCGCAAATTCACATGTCGGAGCCGCGGTCTTCCCAGGCAGTACAAGTGGAAACGCTGCCTGAGGTACATCAGGCTCGCGAACAACAGGAACAAGAAACGGCGCCGTCCCAACGTATTCCTACCGAGCAGTCAGACGCGCTTCTTGAGTCGACCCCTGATTCCGCCGCTCAAACGAATCCATTTCAGCTGAGTGATTTGCCCGGACGCACCGTCCGAGTCCCTAACTTCGGTTATCAAACCGCCGTCCCTTCTAGTCAGCAGCAGCAGGAAGATTTGCCCGGGCGCGCGGTCCGAGTTCCTAATTTCGGTTATCAAACTGCCGTCCCTCCGAGTCACCCGCAGCAGGAGGATTTGTCCGGCCGTGCCGTCCGAGTTCCTAACTTCGGTTATCAAACCGCCGTCCCTTCGAGTCACGCGGAGCAAGAGGACTGGACCAATTGGGTTGATCCCGCTGCTACCACTCATCGAGGCAAGCTCGGCTTTGTCGTTTTAGGCGTCCTTTTCGTTGTAGCTGCGTTCGCGATCGGATTGGCTTTTGGACACGGATCGTTCGATGGGCTCGTCGAGAACATCAGACAGCATCTACCGGACAAGTACCAACAAGCGCTGAGTCCAAGTGATCCCAGCGATGAGCCGGCGGCGACGTCGAGTTCATCTGGGGCCAATACCGGCGCGAATGCCGCCCCGAATAGCGACGTCCCCGCATCATCGCAGAGCCAGACTTCCGCACCCCAAGCTTCCGAGACACCGGCTACCTCAAGCGCGGCAACGCCGACGAGTGCGCCAGTTACCCCGCGCACCGACAGCAAGGAAACGCAGCCCACTGGAGCTTCGTCCGGGTCAGAAACCGGTGCTAGCGGGAAAAGCGAATCGGCGGTTACTGAGTCGGATAGCACTCCGGTGTTGGTGTCTGTTGCCAGTTCTGGAAATGGGCCATTTCGTCTCACCACCCCCGAGGGCGCAGTCAGCGCTTCCTCCTCCGTTGCTATCAGCTCTCAAGCCACCGTACTTGTGCCGCGTGAGGCCGGCGCGGAAGCAGCGCAACAGGCGAGACGGCTACAGCTCGGGGCTCTTGTCTTCCGCGTCGATCCACAATATCCAAAGAAAATCGGCCGCAATGAAGTGGAAATCGTCAAGCTGCTTGCCACGGTGGGAGAGAGCGGAGAGGTTACCAATGTCCAGCGCATCAGTGGACCGTTGCCCTTTGCTACGGCAGCAACGAACGCCATTCGCGAGTGGAAATATTCGCCAACCCTATTCGACGGGCACCCCGTAAAAACTGAAGAAAAAATCGTGGTCGCATTTCGCGCCCACTGATTCACACACGCCCGTTGATTCACATATCTTTCCGAGATACGGGTGCCAAAAGCGTTCGAACTGTTAATCCATCCGCATTTGTGGTGATGTTAAACTAGCGTCCGTGCGAGTTGGTCGTGCATTCTTTTGCCTCAGCGCGGCGATCGCAGGAATTTGCCTTTTCTGGCGCATCTCCGTTCGCGGCGCGGAAACGCCTGCGCTTTTCAACCCTGATCCGCAGCATGTTTCAAATCGCCTCTACCGCCAACTGCACGTGCGCGCAGACCTCCACGGAAAAGAGCATGGCTTCGACTCGTTGGATCCGCTTCTCTGGAGCGAAACCAATTATCTTTTAAGCGGAACATCCCACGCGCGAGCGCTTGCCTTGGCGGATGAGTTCCTTCGAACTCATGCCGAAACCCAAATCACCGATCCGCTAAAGCGCGCAATTCTCCAGCGGGATCTCTGGGCCGTTTTTGATTGGGCGGATCAGCCCGATCTGCCGCACCAAGCCGAACGGCACGAACTGATGGCCAGACTTGCTCCAATAGTCGCAAGTCTCGCACTCTCGCCGGACCAGTTGGAGCGGTTACCGGATACCTACGCTCGAGCGCTGCAGAACCATGAATTCCCCCCGGTGTACGATCCAGCCAGCCCAAACGGCGCATTCCTTCCGCCAAATCTTTTCGATCCAGCGGGTCCATGGGTTTGCCTTGGAGCGCCAAACGCGGAACTGGCGGCTCCGCTGCACGATCTTTCTTTTCCGGCCCGCTCTGTATTCTTTGTCTTTGCCCGTCTGCCCGGAGGGCGCGACGCCACGTTGGCATACTTCAAACAACTTGCAGAAATGAAAATTCCGCTCTTTGTGCGAATGGAGGAAACAGGCTGGCCCCAGCCCATGACCGTCTGGAATCCGAAGGTGCCGCAGTTCCCGGTCGGAACCGAGTTCGCATTAGTTCGGAGGATGACTCTGCCCGACCGCGATGGCCAACTGCGTCTTACACCGGTTACCGAAAGTGTTCAGATTCGCCACTACACCGATATTCCGAACGTCAACCCGATGGCGACACGCGATGTCAATCTCGCGCGGCGGTTTCAAGACCCGTCGGAGGTCGAGTTGAGTCGCACCCTGCTTTTTTCAGGTCAGCACAGCGGGCTTCGCGGCGTCACCGCAAGCGATGAACCCTTTTTAATCTTTCCTGCCATGTCACAGGGATTGGATGTGTTCGAGGATCGGCGCGTACCCGAACGCGCCCACTCGCCCTTCGTACAATGCACCAGTTGCCACCTGGGTCCGGGCATTCAATCCATGATGAGCTTTGCGTTCCGCGGAAACCCAAACGAAGGGCCGGTGCTCAGCCCGCGTCTTGCGGAAACCACGCCGAGCGACGAAGCTAAAAAAGTAATGGAATGGGCTCAAACGCAGCAGAAATGGAAAGATTTGGTTCGGCTTATTATGACGCGCGCGCAGTAGCACCCAACGCAGAAGCATCGCTCGGCGCCCGCGATTCATCGCGTTCCACGCGGCATTTTTAATCTACGGTAGCGCGATTAGATTTTTTTCTAAATTACAGAAAACAGGGGAAATGCCAAATTTTAATCGGCAGAAAAATCGCGATTTGGGACTTGGCGAGGCATTCTTTTTGCGCCGCTAATCAGTAGAAAAAGCCGGGAGCGAAGTTACTCGCGGACGATTTCGGCGTTGGCGCTGGGCGAGACGATTCGGACAAGGCGCTGTCCATCGACGAACAAGCTGATCTCGATATCTTCGGTCTTCACGCGCAGCTGTTCGAGCTTTTCTCCGCTGCCTGCATCCTGCTTGCCGAGGGATTCCACCGTTACGCTGCCCGGCGTCATTTCCTGCGGAACGATCACCGAGAAAGTTTGCGTACCTTTTTTATCCCAATCGTAGAGGCGGGCAAGAATCGCGTACTGGTCGTACATATTGTTGTCGAGCACGACGACTCGATCGGAATTGAACGTGAACTGCTGGGTGTAAGGCCGCGCACCTTCCATGCGGAGCTCCACATTGGCGGTCGCCCCATTGAAAACGATCGTTGACGAGGCCTTCTTCGCGCCCTGCATCGTCCATTCGTAGCGTACCGGAGCGCCGTCCGGCCGAAGTTCCAGATTGCCGGTGACGTGCGTGGCGCCCTGTGGAGTTTGAATCTCCGCGTTGCCGCGCGCGATCCAATTGCCACCGTTCGCGCTGAGTGAAAACTCTTCCGTGCCGGCCGGTTGACCGTTGACGAGGATCTTGAATTTGCCTTTATCAGGCGCGAAGGCGAGAGCGGCGGCGATTGCGGTGGCGGCCAGCGCAAAGACGAGAACAAAGCACGCGGCGCGAATGTCGAATCGCAGAATCGAAGCGCGGTGCGGCAAGTGCCTGTTCATGCGGTCACCTTTGGAAAGATGCCGAGCGCGAGAATCTGTTCGACGACGCGCAGGGGCTCGATGTTCGTTTCGACACGAAAGTCAGCCAGCTCATAAAACGGCAGGCGCTCCTGATAGAGCTTGCGGAAACTTGCCTCGTCGCGAAAGAGCGGGCGATTGGTGATGTGCGCGCAGCGTGAGAGGAGCTCTTCGACCGGGCAATGGAGCCAGACAAGTGCTGCACCGCTCTCGCGAAGCAGCGTCACGTTGTCCGGCTGCGCCGTAGTGCCGCCGCCCAGGGAAATGATGCGTGGCTTTTGAAGAGCGATCGCCTCGCGTACGGTCTTGGCGAGTTGCTCGTGTTCGATTTTGCGGAAAGCTGGTTCGCCGAGCTTCGCAAAAATTTCCGGAATGGTGGCGCCCGTCGCTTCGGCGATCAACTTATCGAGATCGACATATTGCCAGCCGATCTGGCGGGCGAGAAGCCGCGCAACGGTGGATTTGCCGCTGCCCATGAAGCCCGTCAGACCAATGATGCGGCGCGGCCGAGTGTCAATCTTCATGTGTGGGATGCGTCGTTGTTGGATAAGCGGTTTCGCAATCGCGAACCGGTTCGATCAATAACCTGAAAATCATCAGGATGAAAATCAATCACCCGAAAATCAGCCGGCGAGAATTTACTCCCGCTTCAGGATGTTGATTGTACCATCGAACGAACTGAGCTCGACTTTTGCGTGCCCGGCATTGAAAGTGCCCAGTATCGCATTCCCGAATTTTGAGTAGACGGGATGCGCATGAGCGGGAGGAGTGAGGCTGGCCTGGCTGTTCACTTTGCCTTTGAGGGATGTGGCGCTCAGATCGAAGGAATCGCCCGGCGAAAAATGGACTTCGATCACGCCACTGTAATTCTTGAGCCGGTAAATTCCATTGGGAAGAAATTCGCCGTCGAACAGAATGTTGCCCTTGGACGTTTGCGCGTGCACGTGATAGCTGCGCAAGCTGAGAAGCTTAAAGCTGCCGCTGATAGACGAAACTTCCAATCGTCCCGCGCAACGAATGCACTGGAATGAACCGCCAACGGTTCGCACGGTGAGATAACCGGCGGCATCTTCCAGGTCAACTCCAGCGCCCACTGTCTCCACATTCATATCACCGAGCACGTTCGCGACAGAAACCTCGCCGGAATCGTCATGAATCTGCAGCTCGGCATCTTCGGGGACGTTGATTTGATAGTCGGCGCGAAATCTTCGGGTGAAATCGAATCGGAGATCTGATGGGTCATCACGTCCACGCGATTACCGGTTTGTTCGGCGTCCACTTCCACCTTATCGCTGGCGTGCGTGGCAATTACCATGACTTCAGATTTCGTCCAGGCCTTGACGACCACTTTCCCGTTGGGATTGTGAATCGTCACAACGCTGCGAGGCTCCACTTTGAAATGCTTTTCAATATTGTGAGCAAAAACAGCGGAGGAAGTGACCAGCAGCAGGCCCGGTGCAAGAAGGCCCGTCTTCCAATTGAAACGAAGCGGTATGAATTGAGCGGTACTCATCGGGCTGGCGCCTCCGGGCTTGGCTGAAATTCGTTTCCCGCTCATTGTTCGTTCAACTGAGCGAGCAAATCGGCTTTTTGCTGATAGGCTTCGTACAGATATTCACGCGCGAGTTCGTTCTCGGGTTCCTCGCGCACGCTGTTTTCACACAAAGAAATATAGTTGTCAACGATCTCGAGGTTCTGATGAAGAGAAGCAGTCACCGGTGATTCAGATGCGGGGAAAGAGGAGAAAGAGGCTTTTTCCGCGGACATCAGTTGCGCGCTTAGCGGCTCCGTGGAAGACTGCGTTCCATCCAGCCAGCGCTGCCGATTGATCCGCGAATTGATCGGGCCGCTCAGCCCGAAGGCAATGGCCAGAAGCGCAGCCAGATACCCGCCGGCTAACACCGGCCTGGGGAGGGAGGTGAATCGCCCACTGAAAAGCTCGCGCACCCATGATTTGGAGGGAGCTTTGGAAGGAGTGTCGTGGATAAGTCCTTCCTTTTCGAGTTCAGCGCGCAACGAAAACCAAATTCGAGCCGGGGGCTCCGGATCCGAGGCAACCAACTGTGCGCGCCGCGGCACGGATCTTTCCGAGGTCTTCGATGAAGCTGCGGCAAGAAGGGCAATCGCGAAGATGTGCCTGGACGCTCAGGTCGCCAGGCGAACTGCTGCGCGGTGAATCATCAGAGAGCTCAAAGCGTCCCTGAAAATCCTTGCAGGTCACTGTAGCCATTGCATTTAATCCTCACCGCCGGCATTCCCGGCAGCCTTCCGATCTTCGCGGGCTTTATCCCGCATCGATTCGTGAAGCAATTCGCGCAGCCGCATCCGCGCTTTATGAAGCTGCGATTTCGAATTTCCGATCGAACAATCCATAATGTCAGCAATCTCGTTGTGCTCGTAGCCTTGCACGTCGTGAAGCACGAAAACCGCCTTATAGCCGGGCGGCAACTGATCCACGGCTCGCTGCAGGTTGACGCGGTCAATCGAACCGCTCAACCTCAGGTCCGGCGTGCCGAAATCGCGCCGGGGCCCTCCGGATTCTTCATCCGGTTCAGTCATTTCGTCCAAGGAGGACTCGGTGGCCGATTTCTTTCTCAGGCGCATCAGCACCACGTTTACTGCCAGCCGATGCAGCCACGTCGAAAAAGCCGATTCACCGCGGAAGGTGGCAATTTTCCGGAAGAGCTGAAGGAAGGCTTCTTGGGTCAAATCCTCCGCTTCGGCTGTATTCCCAACCATCCGCAGACACAGAGAATACACACGGCGGTTGTGCAACCGGTACAAACGCTCGAAGGCCGCCGCATTTCCCGCCTGGGCTAACCGGATCGCTTCCGATTCCGGCAACTCGCCCGGCGTCTCGATTCGTCTCACGCGGGCCACGCTACCCGCCGGGACGCATCATCCATTGCGATGCGTCACCGGGTCTGGAAGTTGTCCTAGTGGTTCTTTTCACGCAAGTATCCAATTCGGCATTCGAAATATAGCCTTTAAAGACGACCGAAGTGCCTGTTCGATGCTGCTATGAGAATAAGGGCGTATTCATTCTCGCCGTAATTGTGTTAGACGTCCAGTCGGGTCCCAAATCTAATTTTTTTCTTCCATTTATGGGAGCGAATGGCGAGCCTGGGAAACTCAAACTGGCTGGGGAATGACTAACCATCGGTCTCAATTTGCTACGCGGTCGCACGTGCGGCGCGCGTCACTGGACGACGTTTCGTAGCCGTCCGAGGCCGACTCAGCTCTGTACCGAAAACGGCCAGCCGCTCCGCGGGCAACGCATGGAGGAACGATTTCAAGATCACCTCCGACTCGCGAAGACAAGTGTTGAGGTCATAGTGGAGCGAATCGAGCTGTTTCCAGCAGGTGGCCGGCTCAACGGACAATCCAGCGGCAATGTCGTGGGCGTTCTGTTCAAACTCCGTTCCGAGATGCTCGACGGTGTTTGCGAGAATGCGAAGCTTATGAAAGAAACGTGAGCGGTGCCCAAGCAGTACGTTGTGGAGGAGGCTGTTCCAAGATGCTGCGCTTTGCCCGGTGTCCCCGCGGAAAAATTCCGTATGCAACGGCTGGACCAGCGGGAGATTGGTTATGTGCTTTCCGCTTTCTGAAAGGACGGCGCATGCGTTGGTGAGCGTAGAGGTGAGACGGAGAAGAAGTTCCGAAGTAATCGCCACCTGCTGCTGGGCACAGACCAGTTCTCCGCGCGCACGCTGAGCGAGAGCTTCATCAAGTGAAACGCTCAGCATCGCGTAGGAGCATTCCCAGTCGCGAACGGTACTCTCGAAAACCTGATTTTTCTCCCGTGGGAGCGTAGCGCGCCAATCATCGGATGCGTTACGTCGGACGGGGGAGGGGGCCCGCCTTCGCTTGAACAACACGTGTCTCCGAAAGGCAGCGCATTATAGCACCAGATTTTGGAAGGGGAAGATTTTTAGGCCGGAAGGTGCCGCCAAGGCGTGCACCGTTCGCTTACTGTGCAGCGCTTCCGTTCTTAGCGTAACCCAACGCTGAGAACCAAAAGTGCGAAGGCGACTATCAGCGCAACAGTCCTGACGCCGTGATATAGGTCCCAGCGATGTTCCTGATTTCGCCAATCGCTGGGGAGCGATTCTGGTGTCCATCTTGCGATTCGATTGTTGATCGGCACCGGACCGACAAGAGAAAACACAACCGCCGCTACTTGGATGACGAGAGCGACCGCGGCCAGTCGCCACGAAACCGTGTTGAGACGCTCGAAGCGAAAAAGCAGAAGCAAATTCAACAGAGTTGAACCTACCATCCAGAAAGGCATCACACGGCCGAGCTGTGCCGCGAATGAAGAGCGCACCGGAATATGCACTGCGACTGGTTGCCTGTTAAGTGTGGGATGGGCGAATGCGGCCACGTTGAGCTCGCTTCCGCACATTAGGCCGAGAACTAAAGCAGCGACAAATTGGAGCATCATGGAGACGCACCTCCTCTGCATTTAGATGTTGACGATAATGTGCGGTCACAAATGATTCTGCAGAATTCGGGGGGTACTAAGGCGTTTTCTTGACGCTTCTTGAAGGCGACCGCTATACTGCCGGACGACTCCCGGAAAGGACTCTTCGTTGGAATTTGAGCCGCTCGACCAGTTTCAACAACGCCGCAAAAAACTGACCGAAATTGAGGCGCTGGGACACGCGTCTTATCCGCACAAGTTCGAATGGACACACACGGCCAGACAGGTGGGCGAAAAATTCGGCGAGCGAACTGCCGAGCAACTGGCTGCGGAGCATGTGGACGTGCGAGTGGCGGGACGCATCGTCGCGCTCCGGCCGCATGGGAAGGCTGCTTTCGGGCACATTCTGGGGGACGGGGCGCGGCTCCAATTCTACGTGAAGCTCGACGTGGTGGGCGCGGAGCAGTTCAAGCTATTTCAACTGCTCGATTTGGGCGACATTATCGGCGTCAGCGGGCACTTGTTTCGCACGAAGACGAATGAGCTGACGGTATGGGCGACGAAGCTCGAACTTCTCAGCAAGGCGCTTTTGCCGCTGCCGGAGAAATGGCATGGGCTGGCGGATATCGAGCAGCGCTACCGGCGGCGGTATATCGACTTGATCGTCAACGAGCGGCCGCGGGAAATTTTCATCACGCGCGCGAAGATCATCCGGGAAATTCGGAGTTTTTTCAACGAACGCGCCTACGTGGAAGTGGAAACGCCGATGATGCATCCGATTCTGGGCGGAGCCACGGCGCGGCCTTTTGTGACGCACCACAATACTTTCGACATGGATTTGTACCTGCGCATTGCGCCAGAGCTCTATTTGAAGCGGCTCGTGGTAGGCGGGCTTGATCGCGTCTACGAGATCAATCGCAATTTCCGCAATGAAGGCATCGATGCGATTCACATGCCTGAATTCACGATGCTCGAGTTTTATCAGGCGTACAGCGATTTTTCCGAGCTGATGGATCTGACGGAGGAACTTTTTTGTGGGATCGCGGAGAAAGTTACCGGTACGACGAGGATTCCCTACGGCGACATCGAAATTGACTTCAGCAAATTCGAGCGGCTCACGATGCGCGAGGCGATCGCGAAATACTGGATCGCTCCGGCGGAGGCAGGCGGCTTGGTTGCGGAGCTGGGCTGGGAAGGAGGGCCGAAGGCCGTCGCTGGGCGATACAACGCGTACGCGCGAACGCACAGCGCGGACATGCTCGCGAATATCGAGAAGCTCTCCGATGGCGAGCTGATTGGCGAGATCTTTGAAGCGGTTGCCGAGGCGCATTTAGTCCAACCGACATTCATATACGATTTTCCTACAGCGATTTCGCCGCTTTCGAAACGGCGAGCTGACGATCCGTCCATCGCCGAGCGCTTTGAACTTTTCATCGCCGGAATGGAATTGGCCAATGGATTCTCTGAATTAAATGACCCGTTCGACCAGGAGAGCCGGTTCGCAGCGCAGGTGGCAAAAGGCGGCCAGGAAGCGCCGAAGGAAGTGGACACCGATTATATTCGTGCGCTCAGCCACGGGCTGCCCCCTACGGCCGGCGAAGGCGTCGGAATCGATCGACTGGTGATGCTGCTGACAAATTCGCGCACGATCCGTGAGGTGGTGTTGTTCCCGCTTCTGCGCACCGAATCGGCAGAGCCGGATGCGCCGCCGGAATCTCAATCTTCATCGGGCGGGCAGCCCTGATGTGGCTGCTGGCACGCACTTCGACACAAAACAAAAATGAAGTTTGAATCGTTTGTTGCGCTGCGGTACCTGCGGTCGCCAAACCGTCCAGCAGTGCTGCGGCTCGTCACACTGCTGGCAGTGATCGGCGTGGCGGCCGGCGTGACGACGCTCGTGATTGCGCTCGCGATGAACACCGGTTTTCGCCAGGCGATTCGCGACCGGCTGCTCACCGTCACCGCGCACGTAAACCTGAAGCCCGCTGGCCCTGAGGGTATTCGGAATTATCGTGAATTGATGGCACGGCTCGCCGGAACTCCCGGCGTGCGTTCAATCGAGCCGGCGATCTACGACACCGTGCTGCTTTCTTCTGGCAATCACGCGCGAGGGGTGGTGCTGAAGGGAGTTGACCCCGAGCTCGAGCGCAACGCAAGCGAAGCATTGCACCGCATTGTCGCGGGCTCGGCCGATTTTCGTGCCGACGCAGATGGAATCCCGGCGATCCTGGTTGGACGGCTGCTAGCAGATGACCTGAAAATATCCGCAGGCGATTATCTTACGTTGACGAGTCCACAAGGGAGTCTGACGCCCTTCGGGATGCTGCCTCGATCGAGGCGTTTTCACGTGACCGGAATTTTCGATTCGGGCTTTTACGACTATGACGCGAATTGGACTTTCGTGACGCTTGGTTCCGGACAAGCGATGGCTGGCATCGGCGACGTGGTGAGTTTGCTCGAAGTGCGCGTGAACAATCTGGACGATGCTGGCCGAGTCGCGGCGGATATTTCGAATCGCGTCGGCAGCGGATTCACAGTGAGCACCTGGATGGACGAGAATCGCGCCCTGTTCCGCGCTCTCAGTCTTGAAAAGCTCGTTACTGCATTGTTTATCGGATTGATCACTTTCGTAGCCGGGTTGAACATTCTTGTGGTGCTTACAATGACGGTGACCGATCGCTCGAAGGATATCGCCGTATTGATGGCGATGGGCGCCCGCCGGCAGCAGGTGCGGAAGCTATTCGTTTTGCAGGGCTTAGTAGTCAGTCTTGTTGGAACCTTTGCTGGCCTCGTTCTCGGATATCTGCTGGCGTGGGCGGCGGATCGGTGGGAGTTGATCCCCTTGAATCCGGAAATTTATGCCATTCCTTACGTCCCTTTTCACGCCAACGGATTTGACGCCTTGTGGATCGCCGCTGCCGCGCTGGCGATCAGCATTGCAGCGACGACGTTACCGGCGCGCTCCGCATCAAAGATACTGCCGGTAGAGATTTTGCGATTCGAGTAGAGGACCAAGGTTCTTCTCATTTTTGAGATGAACAGTTGACGAACCTGTTGGAGCTGATGCCGGAACGGCATGAATCTGCGACGTTAACGTGTTAGAATGGCTGCAAGGGCGAAGATTTAGCGTAGAAGGTTGGGTTAAAGGCGCCGTGTTCGGGGACGCATAGGGGTAACGGTACGGCGCAAATGTGAAAGTCTTTAGAATCAGTTCCACTTCGGGAAAGATTAGTTGCAACGAAATGAAGGACATACGGTTGGCGCAGTTCGGCATCTAACGTGAAATAGACGATGCGATGAGGGGGCAAGCCACCTTGGGCGTCGCGGTCATAGATGAGACTCAGCTTCAAGCCGTCACAGGCTCAGGAGAGCTTGTGCGGGTTGAGGGCTTGCGAAAAACCTTCCGCTCCGGCACGCAGGAAATCACACCTCTTGATGGAATCAGTTTTTCGATTGAACGCGGCGAAATGATCGCGATTATTGGGCCTTCGGGCGCTGGCAAAAGCACTTTGTTGCATATCCTGGCCGCGCTGGACACTCCAACAAACGGTGCAGTATACTTCGGCGCGAAATCATTAAAATCTTTGAATGAAATCGAACTCGCCGAGTATCGAAACAGCGCAGTGGGTTTTATCTGGCAGCGGCACCATCTCTTGCCGGATTTCACAGCGGCTGAAAACGTGGCGATGCCGATGCTGGTTCGGGGCGAAGCAATGACCGATGCGCTCCAATCGGCGCGCGAGTGGCTGAGCGAAGTTGGGCTGGCAGATCGAGCCGGGCAGAGTGCGGGCGAATTATCGGGCGGGGAACAGCAGCGAGTTGCGATTGCACGAGCGCTGGCGAACCGGCCGGCTCTGTTGCTGGCCGACGAACCTACAGGCGATCTGGACGAAGGGAACGCAGAGAGTGTCTTCGAGCTTGTGATGCGGCTTCATCGCTCTCACCATTTGACTTCCATTCTCGCAACGCACAATCTATCGTTAGCGCGTCGCACAGGGCGCATTCTGGTTTTAGATCACGGCAAGCTAGTGCCGACCGCAAACGTATCGGCTGGAATGGCGAGTGCTTCGACGGCGCAAATGGCAACCGTTGAGGCGCAGATTTCAGGAGACCTTGGGTGAACCGTGTTTGAACGCTATACAGAGAAGGCTCGACGCGTAATATTTTTTGCTCGCTACGAGGCGAGCCAGTACGGCAGTCCATTTATCGAGACGGAGCACCTGTTGCTCGGCCTGTTGCGCGAGGATAAGGCGCTGGCGAACCGCTTCCTGCGGACGCACGGCTCGATCGAATCGATTCGCAAGGAAATCGAATCGCGGATCACCGTCCGCGAACGTATTTCCACCTCCGTGGAAGTGCCTCTCAGCCAGGAGTGCAAACGCATCCTGACCTTCGCGGCGGAAGAGGCCGAGCGTCTCGGCCACAAGCACGTCGGCACCGAACATTTGCTCCTCGGCGTTCTGCGGGAAGAAAAATCCTTCGGCGCTGAAATTTTGCTGGAGCGTGGACTAAGGCTTTCAACCGTGCGCGAGGAATTGGCACGCAGCACGGGAGAGAAGGTGCCAGTGAACCGGCCAAAAGAAGCGTCCTTGCTAGCGGAATTCAGCCGCGATCTTACGCAGGCGGCGATGGAAGGTCAGCTCGATCCTCTCGTAGGGCGAGATCGCGAGCTCGAACGCGCCATCCAGATCCTGTGCCGCCGGACGAAGAATAACCCCGTTCTCATCGGCGAGCCGGGCGTGGGGAAGACGGCGATCGTGGAAGGCCTGGCACAGCGGATCGCCGATGGCGACGTGCCGCCGTTTCTCGCGGACAAGAGAATTCTTTCGCTCGATCTTTCTCTGATCGTCGCGGGCACGAAATATCGCGGGCAGTTCGAAGAGCGGTTGAAGACCATCATGAAGGAACTGATGGAGAGCCAGAACGCGATCGTGTTCATCGACGAATTGCACACTCTAGTCGGTGCGGGTTCGGCGGAAGGTTCGCTCGACGCCGCCAATATTTTGAAACCAGCGCTCAGCCGTGGCGAAATTCAGTGCATCGGCGCCACCACTCCCGCGGAATATCGCAAGTCCGTGGAAAAAGACCGCTCGCTCGAGCGCCGCTTCCAGTCCGTAAAGGTTCCGGCGCCCGGCGAAGACGAAGCCATTCGCGTGCTCCAGGGCGTGCGCGATCGCTACGAGAAATTCCACGCCGTCAGCTACACGGAAGACGCGATTCGTTATGCCGTTTACCTCTCGAACCGCTATATCCCAGATCGTTTCCTACCCGATAAGGCCATCGACCTTCTCGACGAGGCCGGCTCGCGTGTGAAATTGCGCCAGGCGATGCTTCCCGATGAAGTTTCCGAAGTGCAAAAGCGCGTGAAGTTCATCACCCACCGGATGGAAACGGCGATCGCGAATCATGAGTTTGAGAAGGCGCGTTTCTATTCCGAAGAAGAACGCAAAGAGAAAGAGCATCTGCGAATGCTCCGCGAGAAGCTGAAGATTGACGATTCTTCCACCGGCATCGTCACGCGCGAAGACATCGAGGATGTGGTTGCGCGCTGGACGGGCATTCAGGTTTCCGCGATCAAAGAAGACGAGCAGCAGAAGCTGCTGCGGATCGAAGAAGAGCTGCACCGCCGGGTCATCAGTCAGGATAAGTCCATCACGGCGCTGGCACGAGCGATTCGACGGAGCCGCGCTGGTCTCAAGGCTCCCGGTCGTCCCGTTGGGTGCTTCTTGTTCCTGGGTCCCACGGGCGTCGGCAAGACGGAAGTGGCTCGCAGGCTTGCCGAGTTTCTGTTCGGCAGCGAAAAGTCTCTCATCCGCTTCGACATGTCGGAATACATGGAGAAGCACTCGGTATCGAAGTTGATCGGCGCGCCTCCGGGATACGTGGGTTACGAAGAGGGCGGCCAGTTGACCGAGCGCGTGCGCCGCACCCCGTATTCGGTGATGCTCCTCGACGAAATCGAAAAGGCGCATCCAGACGTCTACAACATCTTGTTGCAAGTCTTCGAAGACGGGCAATTGACGGACGGGCTCGGAAATACAGTGGACTTCCGCAACACAATCATTATTATGACCTCGAACATCGGAGCGCGGCAGCTGCAAAAGCAAGCGGGATTGGGATTCCAGTCTCCGGATGATGTGGCGGCAGCAAAAAGCCAAGACGACATGGTGATGGGCGAGGTAAAGCGAGTCTTCAATCCTGAGTTCTTAAATCGATTGGACGAAGTGATTCTGTTCAATTCGCTCACGGACGACGACCTGCTGCGGATTATCGATTTGCTCGTCGGCCAGATCAACGAGACGCTGGTGCATCGCCAGGTGCAGATTGCTCTGACACCGGAAGCACGCCAGTGGATTCTCGAGAAAACTTGCAGCGATCGAAATTATGGCGCGCGGCCGCTCCGGCGCGCGCTACAGAAATACGTCGAAGACCCACTGTCGGAAGCTCTCATTCAGGGCGGACTGCAGCGGCCGGCAACGCTTGAGATTTATCTCTCAAGCGACGGCTTGTTGTTCCGACCTGTTGTGGAAGCAACCCCAGTGGCCCACTAGGAATCCTACACGCGCAAGCTGGACGGAGCGGTCCGGCGGGGGAGCCAAATATCTTGGGCGGGGGAGTGCGGCCTTGACCAGAACCATGGCCGCAGGCAGGAAAATTTTTCTGCGCCGATTCCAATTTCCCGTCGTTGTGTATCTCCTATGGCTTTCAATCGTGCATCCCGTTTGGGCTCAGCGAGCTCAGCCGCCCTCGGGCCCGCAATTCACGATCGATCGCATTGATTTCGTTGGAAACCGACGCATTCAGCGCGATACGCTTCTCGCTCGTATTTTTTCCCGCGCCGGTGATCCGCTCACCGAAGAGGCCATCCACCGTGATTTTCAGGCGCTCTGGAATACGCAATTCTTCGAAGACATTCGCCTCGAAGTCGAAGATGATCCCAACAATCCGAACGGGAAAATTCTTGTCTACTATGTGACAGAGCGTCCGATCATCCGGCGGATCGAATACAAGGGGAACAAGTCCGTCACCGAGTCCGACATCCTCGATCGCTTCAAAGAGCGTAAAGTCGGCCTCTCCGTGGAAAGCCAATTCGATCCCACAAAGATCAAGCGCGCCGAGGTAGTCCTGAAGGAACTGCTTGCCGAGCACGGGCGACAGTTTGCGACGGTGAAGCCGACCTACGAGCGGATTGCAGCTACAAACGCGGTGAAGCTTGTATTCAATATCGACGAAGGTCCGAAGGTTAAGGTGGGCGAAATCAAGTTCACGGGCAATAAGGCATTCTCAGACCGCAAGCTCGTCAGGGCAATGAAGCACGATCGCCCGTACTCGATTCCTTTGGGGTTCACCGAAATTCCGGTTCTCAGCAAGACCTATGACCGGCAGAAACTCGATGAAGATCTCGAAATCGGAGTAAGAGGCCTCTATCAGAATAACGGTTATTTTAAGGTGCTCGTGAAGGAGCCAATCCTAAAAATCGTCGATGAAGATCGCGGAGGAATTCCCGGACCATGGCCGGTGGTTGGCGCGAAACACGGGAAATCGACAAACATTACGGTCCCTATTGAAGAGGGTGATCAGTACAGGATGGGAATCGTTAAATTCAGAAGCAGTGATCCGGAGCAGGGTCTGGTCTTTAAACCCGAAGCGCTTGTGAGAACCTTCCCACTCAAAGAAGGAGAGATTTTCTCGACAGATAAGGTCAGAAAGGCGCTGGAAAACTACAAGAAGCTGTACGGCGAGTACGGGTACATTAATTTTGTGGCCAGCCCCAACACTGAAGTCAACGATGCGAAAAAACTGGTCAACATCACGATGGAGTTCGACCAGGGTAAGCCCTTTTACGTGCGCCGGATTGAATTTTCCGGCAACACGACAACCCGCGACAAAGTGATTCGGCGGCAACTCTTAATCGATGAGGGCCAGGTATTCAACAATCGGCTTTGGGAATTGAGCCTTCTGCGCCTGAATCAGCTCAATTACTTCGATCCGATCAAGCCAGAAAATGCAGAATTGAAGAAAAATGAAAAAAATGGCACGGTGGACATCAAGCTCAAGGTGAAGGAGAAGGGAAAGCAATCTATCAGCTTCTCGGGTGGCGTCAGCGGAATCGCAGGCACGTTCGTCAGCCTCTCCTATCAGACGAACAATTTTCTGGGTCTCGGCGAGACGCTTACGATTTCAGGGCAGCTGGGTAATTTGCAGCAAGGCGCCACGTTTGGATTCACCGAGCCGTACTTATTCGACCGGCCGATTTCCACCGGCTTCACAGTGTTCTACAGCAAGTTCAACTACAACCAGGCGAAGCAGGAAGGACTGCTGCTCGGGCAACAGGTCGCCATCGATCCAGCACTGCAGCAGAACTATACGACCGACTCACACGGCTTCACTATTTTTGCGAGCTACCCTTTGCGGAAGTATCAGTTCACGAGGGTGGGTGTCACCTACGGTTTCTCCACGACGAACATCACCGCCTTCAGCCAATCCGCGCAGTTGCTGTTCGAGTTCACCCAGTTCCGCAGTTTGGCGGGCCCTTCGGCTCTAAATGGAATTCAGTCCAGCAAGATTACGCCGACGATTTCCTACAGCACGGTTGACAACCCGCAGAATCCCACGCGTGGAAAAAGCTTTTATTACGGACTTGGCTGGGAGGGCGGACCTTTAGGCGGCAATACCAACACTTTCACAAACACTTTTACGATGACGTATTTTCGTCCTCACCACCATAAACGCAACGTAATCGGTGTTCGGGTTTTGACCAGCATGATTACGGGATACGACGGCACCGACGTCCCGCCCTACAGCCGTTTTTATCTGGGCGGAGAAAACGACGTGCGCGGATTCGATTTCTATACGATTTCGCCGTTCGTGGCGATTCCGAGCTCGTCCACCACGACGGTAACTTATTTCGATCCCACCCGCCTTGGCCCCACCGGCACTCCCACTCCGGTGGCCCTCAACGTTCCAATCGTTACGTTCCTTCCAACTCGTCCTGGCGGCGATTTTCAAGGTGTGGGAAATTTTGAATACCGGATTCCCATTGCCGGGCCGGTGAGCATGAGCCTGTTCAACGACATCGGTTTCGACGGGATCATTCGCCAGTCGCAGCTGAGTTTGAATCCGGGAGCGCTCAGCACCCTGCAGCAGCAATATCCGAATGCGGATTTCCCCAATCTAGTGATTCCCAAGAACCTTGAGGTGCTGCCTGGCACGAACTTCAAACCTCATACATCGGCCGGAGTCGAATTCGTCATTCAATTGCCGATTGTCAATGCGCCCTTCCGATTCTATTACGCGTATAACTATCTGCGCTTGAATCAGACGATTACCGGACCGCGAGGCGGATTCTTCCTCTCGGATGCCCAGAAATCCGCGCTGCCTCCTGGAGTGTTTGAAACTCAAATTGCACCACAACTGGACACGATTCTGGATAGTCAGGTCCAGCGAATCCCTGCCGGCTTGATCGAACCGAAGCAGACATTCCGGTTTACGATCAGCCGGACATTCTAAATGGATGCCCTCGAGGAAAGCTTGTGATGCGAATGATTCTGGAAATCGAAACTTCATTAGACGACGAGACGCTCGGAGGAAGGGCGATGAGATTGGAAAGACTGAGCGTCGTAGTCTTGATCGCTGCATGCGTAGCGGGGTGCGGAAGCAACGCCGCTATGGTAGGCGTCACAGTATCACCCACGACGGCAACAGTAGTCGAACGGGGGACGCAGCAATTCAGCGCAGTAGGATCTGGTTCGACCACAACCACTGTGAACTGGCAGATTTGCCTTCCGCCGGCTACGGTGGGGAACCAGCCTACCAATTGCACGCCTTTGCCTGGCCAGACGGGAACGGGCCCTACCGGCGTGGGAACGATCACGCAAGCATCGGCGACACAAGCAGGAGGCCTGTATACGGCGCCGGCCGCTGTTCCTTCTACGAATCCAATCCTTGTTGTGGCCACCAGCACAGTTGATTCAAAGTCGTTTGCATCGGCCATCGTCACAATCACCTCAGGCATCACCGTACAAATTACGCCCACTACTGCCACCATTGCGCCACAGGACAGATTTACATTTACCGCCACCGTCAGCGGCCCGACCAATGATCGCGGCGTGACCTGGTCAGTGAATGGCGTCGCTGGCGGCGATTCGGTGCATGGTTTTGTCTGCCCGAATCCTTTGGTTCCTACGCCTCCGGCGTGCCCTGCCGGAACCTATGTCGCGCCGGCACAATTGCCTGGCGCGGTGACCGTAACCGCCACTTCTTCCGCCGATCCAACGCAATCCGCCTCCGCGGCGGTCACTGTCTCGACTGCTTCTCCGAACCCTACGATTGCCACTATTGATCCCACGACGGCGGCTCAAGGTTCCGTGCAACAGGATGTCTATATAAATGGCAGTGCCTTAAGCGGTGCGGATTTCTTTTCCACCGCCGTCGTGCTCGTCGACGGAGTTCCCATTGTGCCCACGTTTATCAACTCCAACCTGCTGCGAGTGACGATCCCGTCGATATTGCTCCGGCAAGCAAAGGTGGCAAACGTTCAGGTGCGGAGAAGCAACGGAGACACGTCAGCGCCGGCAAGTTTGACCGTTGCTCCGGTGCGCCCCGCGGTAATTTCCTCAACGCCCGACAGCGTGTCGGCCATGGCTTCGAGTGCAAACGTAACCCTCTCAGGTGGCTTCTTCTTCCCGCCCCAGACCGCTTCGGGGGGCACCACGGCTACTTTTAACGGCGTAAGTGTGGCGCCGACCGTCGTCAACAGCCGACAGCTGATCGTGCCGACACCTCCGAATGCTGTCTCGACGCCTGGGTTGTATCCGATCCTAGTTCAAAATCCTGGCATCTCCGCGAATTTGTCGTCCGTTTCCGCGGTGAACTTGGCGGTGACGCCGAATCCCGCGTCGATTCCCACTGCTCCCGGTGCCACCATCGGAGTGGGAGCGAGCCCGTCCGCAATCGCGATCGATCCGGTATTGAACCTTGCGGCGGTTGCCAATGCGGGAGACGGAAGCGTTTCTCTGATTAATTTGGCCACCAACTCCGTCGTTAAGACGATCCCCGGCGTCGGAAATATGCCTACGGGGATTGCAATCGATGATCAGTTGCCGCACCACATCGCGCTGGTCGTCAACAGCGGTGACAATACTGTGTCCACCGTCGATCTAACCACTCAAGCAGTCGTGGGAACTCCTTTTTCCGTCCAGATCGGCGCGCCGCCACCACCGGTTGCTGGACCCGTATCAATAGCCATTGGGATCAATTCTTTGACCCACCGCGCGGTGGTTGCGTACCAGTCGACTAATCTAGCCACGGTTCTGGACACTTCGACTGGGGTCCCCGTTTTCGTTGCGCAAATTGGCGGAACACTCACTCCGTTCAGCACGGGTGTAAGCCCAGCAATAGGAATTGACCCGCTATTGAATTGGGCAGTGATTACTCCCGGCGGCGCCGGCACCATCAATCTCGTAGATTTGGGCCGAGCCGCGATTGCGGGTGATGGCGGGCGTCCTCCCCAGGTTATCGGGAGCCTGGCCATTTCCACGAGCATCCAGGGAGTAGGCATTAACACGGAAACGCATCAGGTGCTTTTGACGAATCCAAATGGTGGCACACTTCAGACGTTCAGCTTGCTCGATAATTCCGTGAACCCGATTTCATTCACGGTTAATCAGTTGGGCTATGCGGCGGCTGCGGTGAATCCTCTCACGAACGTTGGAATCGCTGTGAACTCCCAGACGTCGACTGCCGCGGTCGTAGATCTCGAAACTGGCGTGGTATTGCAGGCTACGGTTTCCGGGCTCGGCACCATGCCCCAGGCAGTCGCCGTGGACCCGGTATTAAACGAAGCGCTCGTCGTGAATCAAACCAGCGGTAGCGTCTCGGTCGTGTCTCTCGGCAGTTCCTTCAGGAATTTGCAAATTACGGAGCTGAATCCGGCCGTCACGTTTGCGCCCGCTGCCGCGAATCTCTCCCTTACAATCAATGGCTTCGGTTTCGTGGCAGGAACCTCGCAAGTGTTTCTCGACACCACCGCGCTGCCGCCGGGAGATGTCACGGTATCAAATGGCGGCAGGCAGATCGTCGCGACAGTTCCTGCAAGCATGCTCCAATCGGCGCGGCGTTACAGCGTGACGGTTCAGAACCCGGGGCCGAATGTCTCAAACACCACTGAGCTCACAGTTGTGCAACCTGTGGTTGTGGGAAACCTTCCCTCAAGCGTTGCAGTGGATCCGGATCGCGATATAGCCGTGGTCACGAATAATGGTGACGGGACGGTTTCGCTCGTGGACCTCACGACCGGAACTACTCTTCCCCAGAGCCCGCTGACGGTAGGGCAACACCCGATCGGCGTCGCTGTTTTGCCGCGGCTCGCCCTGGCCGTGGTTGCGAACAACGCGAGTAGCGATGTAACGGTGGTCGATGAGAACGGAATCAATCCACCGCAGACGGTGCCATTGTGCCCCGGATGCACCGGTCCAACCGGAGTCGCGATAGAGCAGGATTTGGCGACCGCGATCGTTGCTGCGTCGGGGCCAGATCCAGGGTGTTCGACGGTGACTAGCGGTTGCGAAGTAAGCTTCGTCGATCTCCTCACCACTGGTTCAGCTGCGGGGACGAGCGTTCAGGTGAATCAAAGTCCGGTATCAGTTGCGACGGACCCGAATGGCGACCGATATGCGGCTGTCGGGCGCTGCCTCGCAAGCAGGTAGCATTGACATCATCGATCTCTTAACGACGGCGGTTACTTGCCGCGTAAGCGGTGTTCAGCTGCCGAGCGGTGTTGTGTTCGATCCCGTCAACCAGGTTTTTGTAGCCGCTAACAGCCTGCAGAATAATATTGTGATTGTTGATCCGCTTACATGTATTCCGACGACGGTACGAGTGGGCATCAATCCCACGTCACTCGACTACGACTTCCAGACGAGCACTCTCGTCACCGTAAACTCGGCGAGCAACACGATGTCCTTCCTGGACTATATGTGTCCGCCGGCCGTCGGCGCCCCAGTAACGTGTACGACTCCCCAGACACGAGCAATCTTTGGTTTGCCAAGCTCGGCGACGTTCTCAGGGAACCAGCAATTTTCAGTGGCGATCGATGCGAAGTTGGATCTGGCTGTTGTTGTGGACACGAACAATAGCCGCGTTTTGCTGATCCCGCTTCCGCATTGATGGGATGCCGGCTGCATTGGAAGCGGGCCAACCATAGGGTCTCGCCGCGCATCCGAAAAGGCCAGGCAAGTTGAATCCGATTGACCGTTTTCTCGATGCCCGGCTATAATCGCGAGTTTGCGTTTCATGGAATTTACGACTAAGGAGTGAGAATGAGGATTCGATTGGCAGTTCTGGCCCTGGCGGCGTCATTAGCAGGACCCGCAGCGTGGGCTCAGTCCGGTGGCGCAGGTGCTGCGCCGGCGGCTGGAATGAAGGTGGGAGTAATCAACGTACAGGTGGCGATCACCAGCACTTCGGAAGGCAAGCAGGCGGCAGGGGAATTGCAATCACAGTTCGCTCCGCGGCAATCGGATCTCGACAATCTCCGCCGGCAAGTCGAAGACATTCAGACGCGTCTCCGCACGGGAGCGAGCACACTGAGCGACGACGAAAAGGCGCGCCTTGCGCGCGAGGGCGACCAATTGAGCCGCCAGTTTCAGCGCAAGCAGCAGGATTCGCAGGATGATTTCAACGAAGCGCAGCGGGAAATCGTCGATCGGATCGGCCGGAAGATGATCGACATTCTCGATAAATATTCGAAAGAGCAGGGATACGGTGTGATTTTCGATACCTCGGCGCAGAACACGCCCGTGGTTTACGCTGCGAACCAGATCGACGTGACGCAGGAAATCATCCGCCTCTACGATCAGAATTATCCGGTGAAGGCGGGCGCAGCAAAGTCGTCGTCAGCACCACCGCGAGCAGCCGCTCCAAAGCCGGCACCGGCAACACCAGGACAGCCGAAGAAGTAGTTCCGCTTCGCTTCATGCGAGAAGTTTCAAAAGGCCTCCCGATCCGGGAGGCCTTTTTGTTTTCCGGTCTGGATTCCGCGCCTCAGGGCTTCGCAACGTATAGATTGGGGAATTGCTCCCGCAGATTATTCATCTTCGGAATATCGCAGATTTGGATGTAGGGATTTTCCGGATGATGTTCAGCATAGTCTTGATGGTAGCTCTCGGCCGGATAAAAGCCGTCAAGCGCGACGATTTGCGTCACGATCGGACGCGAGTAGATCTTCGCCTGCGTCAGTTGTTCGATATACGCCTTCACGATCCGCTCCTGCTCGGGACTGCTGAAGAAAATTGCAGAGCGGTACTGAGTGCCGGTATCCGGCCCCTGGCGATTCAGTTGCGTCGGGTCATGCACCACCGAGAAAAAAACTTTCAGCAATTGTCCGAGAGTGATCACCGAAGGGTCGTAAACAATTTCCACCGACTCGGCGTGTCCCGTCGAGCCGCTGCTCACAGTTTCGTAGTCGGGATTTTTCAACGCGCCGCCCGAATAACCGGCGGTCGATCGTGTGACGCCTTTCACGTGTTTAAAAACCGTTTGCACGCCCCAGAAGCAGCCACCCGCGAGGACGAGCGTTTCCTGTCCAGGCTTCGCGGCCAGCTTCTCATCCACGGCGGGATCTGGAATTGCAGCAGCCGTCGCAGCTGCGGCAGCCACCGCCGTAGCCGCTTGTCGCCGCGACGTCACGAACAGCACGAACGCAGCCGCGCAAAGAACCAAAAAAATCATCACGGATCGACTCATATCGCTTGCTCCTTCTCGCATCTCACCCTTAGTACGCAAAACCGAATGGTCTTGGATTGGTTCGACCAAGACTGGCAGGGCGGGCGCGGCGCATCTCTCGCCGAGGTTCGTGCTGCGTCCGCCGTGTTCGCGCCGGTTACTTCAGCGACGCCATGTCAATCACGAAACGGTACTTCACATCGCCTTTGGCCAACCGCTGGTATGCGTCATTGATCTGATGAATTTTGATGATCTCGACGTCCGCGACCACGCGGCTTCACTTCCGGAATCGCAGTCTATCAAATCCCGCCAGGCGCTTGCCGAGCCAAATCGACGCGTCTTGCGTTTTCCAAGTGACCGAGCTTATACTTAATTGCTTCTAGATAGGTCGCTCGCCAAGTGGGCCGCAAGCCCACTTTTTTGTTGGGCGCAGAATTGGCGCGGGGGTCGAGGTATCGGCGGAAGGTGACACCAGATAAACGCCGCGCCTAGAACAGAATGGACTTGGAAAAGATACGTGAGGCGGCGGAGCGGGTGGCGCGCTCGCAGGGCCTCGAGGTTTTCGACGTAGAGTGGAAGATAGGCAAGCAGCGGTTGCTGCGCGTCTATCTCGACCGGCTACCCGGCCCGGCCAACCCAGACAACCTGGGAGTGAGCCACGCGGATTGCCAGCGCGTGAGTGAGCAGTTGAGTGTGATTCTGGACGTGGAAGATCTGGTTCCGGGGCCCAGCTACATTCTGGAGTTGAGCTCGCCGGGCATGGATCGAAAGTTGATCAAGCCGGCTGACTACGAGCGATTTGTCGGCAGACTGGCGAAGATTTGGCTCGAGCCGCCCGTTGAGAACCAGAAATATCTAGAAGGGCGATTGGCCGGTTACACGGACGGCAATGTGAAGTTGAAGTGGAAAGACCGCGAAATTGAAATTCCGTACGCCGGGATTCGAAAAGCGAACCTGGTGGTAGAACTCTAGGGAGAACTTGGATGGCGAGTCTGCTGTACCAGACAATCGAGCAGATCAGCCGGGAGAAGCACATCGAGCCCGAGGTGATTGTTGCGGCCATCGAGGATGCGATGGTCGTAGCGGCGCGGAAATACTACCGCACCGAGGAAGATCTGCGCTCGAAGTTCAATCCTGATACCGGACACGTGGATGTGTTTTCGGTGCGCGCAGTTGTAGAAGAAGTCACTGACCCGCTGCGTGAAATTTCCATCGGCGATGCACGGAAGAAGCAGCCCGAAGTGGAAGTGGGCGGCGAAGTTACAGAGACGAAGCCGACCGACGTACTGGGAAGGATTGCGGCGCAAACAGCGAAGCAGGTGATCCTGCAAAAGGTTCGCGAAGCCGAGCGCGATACGATCTACAACGAATTTCACACGCGCGTGGGCGAACTGGTGAACTGCATCGTGAAGCGGACTGAAGGGCCGGACACGATTGTGGACTTGGGCCGCACCGAAGCGCGGCTGCCGAAGCGCGAGCAATCGCGGCTCGAGGCGTATAACGTCGGCGACCGGTTGCGCGTGACGATTCGCGCAGTGGAACGCGCGGCGAAAGGGCCGCAGGTGGTGGTCTCGCGTGCCGATCCCGCCCTGGTGCAGCGATTGTTCGAAATGGAAGTACCGGAAATTTACGATGGCACGGTGCAGATTCGCGCGGTAGCGCGGGAAGCGGGCGAGCGCACGAAAATCGCTGTGGAAAGCCGCGATAAAGACGTCGATCCGGTTGGCGCTTGCGTGGGCATGAAGGGAATGCGCGTGCAGTCGATCATTCGCGAACTGCGCGGCGAAAAAATCGACATTATTCCGTTTAGCGAAGAGACAGTGGCATTCGCGCAAAAGGCGTTGAGCCCTGCAAAAGTTACGCGCGTGCAGATTGTCGATCCCGAAGAGAAGCGGCTCGAAGTGATCGTCGAGGACACGCAACTCTCATTGGCAATTGGCAAAAAGGGGCAGAACGTTCGCCTCGCGAGCAAGTTGATCGGCTGGAACATTGACATCAAGAGCGAAGAAGAGAAGCGCCGCGAAATCGAAGCGCAAATGGCTGCGCTGACCGCGCCTGGAACTCCGCTCACGCAGCTGGCAGGTGTCGGTCCGAAGACAATCGAGAAGCTGGAAGCTCACGGCGTTACTTCGATTGAGAAGCTCGCGGACATGACTCCCGAGCAACTGGTGGAGATTCCTGGAATCGGCGAAAAGATGGTGGAGAAGATTCACCAATCCGTGGCGCTGTATTTCGAGGAACTCGAAGCACAAGCCGCTGCTGGACCTGAAGCTGCGCCTGCTGAGGCCGAGGCAGCAGTGGAAGGCGAAAGCGTCGTTGCGGAAGCGGAAGTTAGCGCGGAGGGTTCCTCCGAGAGCGGCGGATCGGTAGAGACTGCCGACAATTCTGAAACGGCGGAAGGTACAGAAGCTCGGGAGGCGGAGTCGCTCGAGGATGCCGAAGCAAGCGTAGGCGCAAGCACAAACGTTGAAGCGACCGAGACAGAGGCAACCGCCGGTGGAGAAGCGGATTCGGATTCAGAAGATGGCGCTGAGAAATCGGCGGGTACTGACTAGTTTTGGAGAAAAATAGGGGCTGATGGCAGATTCCAATCAGATTCGAATTAACGAGCTGGCGCGCGAACTCGAGGTCAAAGCGAAAGTCCTGATCGATTTCCTGCCGGAAATCGGCGTCACGGAAAAGAAGACGCACTCGAGCTCGCTCGATCTCGAACACGCGGAGCTTGCGCGAAAACATTTTGCAGGGCTGGCGGCGAAAGAAGCTGCGGCCGAAGCCGAGAAGCAAGCAAAGGCGACTGCAGCGAAGAAGCCCGCAGCGCGTCCCACGGCTACGGCTGCGCCCGCGCCATCCGTCGCAAAGCCTGCGCCGACGGCGCCGGCAAGTGCTGCTCCTGCTGCTACGGCGAAGCCCGCGGCACCCAGTGCGATTCCCGCAAGCCCAGCGGCGCGTCCTGCTGGAACGCCTTCCGCGCCTGCGCCCGCGTCTTCTTCAGCGACGAGCGCTCATCCGCCTGGTCATCTGCACCAACCCATCCACCTGCTCAAGCGCCCGCTGCGAAACCCAGTGGCTCCTGCGACGACTGCTCCTGCGGCTCCAGCAAGACCTGGAGTAGCGCCGTCTGCGCCGCGTCCGGGAGTTCCGCTTAGGCCTCCGGTGCCCGGTCAGCCGGGTGCTCCTGCGTCACAGCGACCTGCTGCAGCAGCTCCAACGGGAAGTCCGGCGTCGGCATCAGGAACAAGCTCGGGAGCACCGCGACCCGCCGGCGGTCCTCCTTCGCAAGGCCAAAGATTTCCAGCTCGTCCCGGAGCGCCACCTTCGGGTGGGCAGCCACGTCCCGGCGCGCCTCAGAGTTTTCGTCCCGCAGCTGCGCCTGGACAAGCGCGTCCCGGTGGACCGCGACCTGGCATGCCATTGCGTCCCGGAGGCGGACCTCCCGGAAGATATCCGCAGCGTCCCGGCGGTCCCGGCGAACGTGGTGGCAGGCCCAATCAAGGACCTGTCGGCGGACAGCGCCCCGGTGCAACCGGCGGAGCAGGAATTCCGAAAGCCGAACCCGGCAAGCCGCTTTACGCGCGCAAACCGCCCGCGTCGCGCGGCCGTCCGCTCATCGAGAAGCGTTACGCGGAAGGCGAACGCAAACTCCATCCGGTGCGTACCCGCGCGGGTGCGGGCGCGGGACGGACGGCGCAAGCCGAGCCTGTCGCGCCAGTACAGCGCGAACCCCGGGAAGTAACGGTCACCGAAGGAATCACGGTTCGGGAGCTGGCAGAAAAGCTCGACATTCGCGCCAAGGAATTGCTGAAGACGCTGCTCGATCGCGGTGTTTTCGCCAGCATCAATCAAGCGCTGGACGCGCCTACCGCGACAAGCCTCGCCGAAGCGTTCAACGGAATCGTGCAGGTGGTGAGCTTCGAAGAGCAGATCGTTCAGGAAGAAAAGGTCAAGGAAGTTCGTTCCGGCAATCAGCAGCCGCGCGCTCCTGTGGTGACCGTCATGGGGCACGTGGACCACGGAAAAACCAGCCTTCTCGACGCGATCCGCGAAACCGAAGTGGCCGCCGGCGAAGCAGGCGGAATCACGCAGCACATCGGCGCGTACGAAGCGCGCATCGACGGACGTCGCATTGTATTCATCGATACGCCGGGCCACGAAGCGTTCACGCGCATGCGTTCACGCGGCGCGAAAGTAACGGATATCGTCGTGCTCGTCGTGAGCGCGGATGATGGCGTAATGCCGCAAACGGAAGAGGCCATCGCGCACGCGCAAGCTGCCAATACAAAGATCATCGTTGCGATCAACAAAATCGATAAGCCGGGCGCCGAGCCGGAGCGCGTGAAGCGGCAGCTCGCCGACCGCAAATTGATGCCCGAGGAATGGGGCGGCGACACGGTGATGGTGGAAGTCTCGGCGAAGACGAAACAGAATGTGCCGAAGCTTCTCGAAATGATTTTGCTGGTCGGCGATCTGCTCGAATTGAAAGCCGATCCGGACGCGCCTGCCAGTGGAACTGTGCTCGAATCGCGCGTTGATAAGGGACGCGGCCCAGTGGCGACAGTGCTCGTGCAGAACGGCACGCTACATGTCGGCGATTTCTTTGTTGTCGGCGCCGTGTACGGAAAAGTGCGCGCGATGTTTGACGATATGGGCCATCCGATCAAGCAAGCCGCGCCTTCCACGCCCGTAGAAGTTCTCGGTCTGCAAGGTGTGCCGGAGGCGGGCGACCAATTCCAGGTAACGGACGAAGCGAAAGCGCGCCACATCGTCGAATACCGGCAGGGGAAACAGCGCGAGGCTTCGCTTGCGAAGACAGCTTCGGGCCGCTTGACGCTCGATCAATTGCACGAACAACTCAGAGCGGGCGAAGTGAAGGATTTGCCAGTCGTTTTGAAGGCGGACGTGCAAGGATCAGTGGAAGTGCTGAACGATATGTTGCCGAAGCTTTCAAACGATCAGGTGAAGCTGAAAGTGATCCAGGCGAGCGTCGGCGCGATCAGCGAAACCGACGTGCTGCTGGCTTCGGCTTCGAACGCGATCGTGGTCGGATTCAACGTGCGGCCGGAAAGAAAAGCTAACGAACTGGCGCAGCGCGAAGGCGTGGACATCCGGCTGCACACGATTATTTACGAATTGCTGGATGAACTGAAGAAGGCCGTCGCCGGTCTGCTCGCGCCGGTCATCAAGGAAACCTACCTGGGCCGCGCCGAAGTGCGCAACTCGTTCCGCGTGAAGGGCGTTGGAATGATCGCGGGCTGTTCGGTGCAGGACGGCATTCTGAAGCGCGACGCGGAAGTGCGCGTGTTGCGCGACAATGTGGTGATCTACACGGGCAGAATCAGTTCGCTGCGCCGCTTCAAGGACGATGCGAATGAAGTGCGCGCTGGATTCGAGTGCGGCGTGGGCGTTTCGAATTTCAGCGACGTGAAAGTGGGCGATATTCTCGAATGCTTCAAGATCGAGAAGACCGTCGCTCCGGAATTGATCAACGTGGGGATCGCGGGCGGCCGCAGGAAAGCGCGGAAGCCCGGCGAAATTGAAGTTCAGCGAATTTTGTGATACATTCGTCCGTTGCTGTCTTCTTCGCACGAGGCACGGATATGCCGATCGGCCTTCTTACCCTGGAAATTCACATTCCCGACGCGCAATCCCTCAAGGATAAGCGGCAGGTGCTCCGCAGCCTGAAAGACCGGCTGCGCGCGCATTTCAATGTGGCGGTGGCGGAGCTGGAGCATCAGGAACTCTGGCAACGCTCGCGCGTGGGCGTGGTGAGTATTTCAGGCGACGGCAAATATCTCGAAGAATCGCTCGAAGCGATTGCCTCGGAATCCGAGCGAATTCTGGGACGCGACTTGGTATCGCGCGACATCGAATATTTTGAGGATGGAGAATGAATACCGGAGCAAATCGCACCGGAGGGCACCGCGTGGAGCGGATCGCCGAAGAAATCCGGAACGAAGTAAGCCTGATGCTGGCGGGTGAACTGAAAGATCCGCGTCTCGCGGGAACCGTGATGATCACGGAAGTGCGTGTGACGCCCGATCTGCGGACTGTGCGCGTCTACGTGAGCCTGGCGGATGAAGACGAAACCGAGCGCGCCAGCACGCTCGCGGGATTGCAGGCTGCGAAAGGCTATGTGCGCCACGAACTCGTCGAGCGCTTGCAACTTCGCCGCGCTCCGGAAGTGTTGTTCATCCTCGATCAGTCTGAAGAAATCGGCGATCGCATCGATCAGCTGCTGCGAAACGCAAAAAGTCCGGGGAAATAGCCGAAGCGTATGCCCCGGAAGCCACAGCCTCCTGCCATCGACGGTATTCTTGTCGTTGACAAGCCTCGCGGAAAGACTTCGCACGATATCGTCGAATCCGTGCGCCGGCTCGTTGGATTTCGCCAGATAGGCCACCTCGGAACGCTCGATCCGCTCGCGACTGGCGTACTGGTACTGGCGCTGGGACGCGCAACACGCCTCGCCCGTTTTTACGCGGGTCGGCGTAAACGGTATAGCTGCGCGGTGCGGTTTGGTTTTGCCACTGATACGTACGACGCGGACGGAGAGCCGCTCGGTCCGGATTCGGCGCCTGTGCTTGATGCGGAAAAGATCGCCGCTTTGGCGGCGCAGTTCGTCGGAAACATTCAGCAGACGCCGCCGTCATTCTCCGCCAAGAAAATTCGCGGAACGCCGGCGCATGAGCTGGCCCGAAAACACAAGCCAGTAAATCTCGAGCCGGTCGAAGTGGAAGTATTCGAGTTTCGGCTCACGGGCGTGGAAGGGTCGGTAGCTCGATTTGTGGTGGAATGCGGCGCGGGTACCTACATCCGTTCGCTCGCACACGATCTAGGCAAGCTGCATGGAGCAAATGCGCATCTCGCCGAAATTTCGCGCACGGCGGTCGGCGAGTTCACATTGGATCAAGCAGCATCGCTGGAGGAGCTCGAACAGGACGCAAAAGCCGGGACACATCGCTGAGCGTGTGATCAAGCTCGAAGGCATGTTGCCGGAGCTGCCGCGAGCGACCGTGCTGCCGATAGTTGAGAAGCGAGTGCAGCATGGAGCGAAATTCAATTTGTCGCTCGCGCAGATTCAGCCGGGCCATACCACCATCGCGCAAGGCGCGCCCGAGCAGTTGAACTCAGGCGAGTGGAAACCGGCGCGATTGCGCGTGTTCAATCAACAAGGGCAGCTCATCGCGATTGCCGAGCCCGTGGTGCCTCGGACGTATCAGCCACTCGTCGTGCTGGAAGGGACATCCCAGGCGTAGGCTTCCAACTCGCACGCGGCTATTTTCATAGCTGCGTTACCGCTAAGGTTGCGGCGGAGGTTGCGGCGGCGTTTCATTTTGAGGATTCGGATTTGGCTGCGGTGCGAGAGGTTGTTGGGGCAATGTCTGAGCCGGCGGCTGCTGCGGAGGCTGGGGTAGTTGGACGGGAGCTTCGCCGCGATCGATCCCGCGCCCGCCACCGCCGAAGGATCCTCCCTCGCCTTCCCCCGTGCCGCGGCCTGCATAGATCAGACGATCTTTGCGCGGCGTGAAATCTACCAATCGCGGCGTGATCATCACGATTATGTCGCTATCTTGATCCGTCTTACCCTGCACGCTGCCGAGCATGCCAATTCCAGGGACGGAAGAGACGTACGGCCACCCGTTCAGCGTGGTTGAAACTTCTGGCTGCCTGATCCCCATCACCATCGTCGTCTCGTTTTCGCGAAGCCGAATCGTCTGCTCCACGGATTCATTCGATATCACAGGTATCCCGTTAAACGACTGCGCAGCGATGCTGCTGATTTCGAGATTCAGGTGCAGTGTCACTTCATCGTTGGGATGAATGCGGGCCGTAGCTTTCACTTTCGTTCCGATATCCAGGTATTCGACACCCGGAAATGCAGTGGCTGCCAACGGATTGGTCGCTCCACTGAAGTTTGTGTTGTTCAGAATTACCGTCGCAGTATTTGAACCCTTGTCCGCTGTAACGGCGTCCGCTCTTCCGTTCGCGTCAAAATCCGCGCTGGCGACGGCAACGGGCGTGGTTCCGACCGGCAACTCGAAATTGGGTCCGAATAATCCGCTGCCCAGATTGAGCAGAACCGAAACCGCATTGTCGTTCTCGTCCGCCACGAGAAGATCGAGCCGGCCATCTACGTTGAAGTCTGCGACGGCAAGCGAAGTAGGGCCATTTCCGGCGGGAAATACACTCTGCGCCTGGAATGTTCCGTCGCCGACGCCAGTGAGAATCGAGACGGTGTTGTCGGTATTATTCGCGACGGCAAGATCGGGGAAGCCGTCGCCACTAAAATCGCCGGTGGACACCCAAACGGGCGCCGTTCCAACTGCATAGTCGGTGCGGCTTCGGAACGTTCCGTCACCATTCCCGATAAAGACTGAAACCGTATTGTCGTTTTGATTCGTTACGGCCAGATCGATGTGACCGTCGTTGTTGAAATCAGCCGCCGCGATCGAAGAGGGCGCATGGCCGGTGGCGATGAAAGTCGGCGTCTTAAATGTGCCATCGCCATTACCCAGGAAAACGCCCAGGGTGTTATTCGCGTTATTTACCACCACAAGATCGGCGAAGCCGCTACTGGTCAAAGTGGCTGCAACGGCCGCTACGGGCCCGGTTCCCGTGCCGGTTGAGATGTCCACTTTGGGCTTGAATGTGCCGTCGCCATTGCCGAGAAGAATCGAGACGGTGTCTGCGGTGTGATTGACGACGGCAAGGTCCAGATT
Organism: uncultured Acidobacteriota bacterium; assembly: GCA_963767205.1. Taxonomy (GTDB): domain Bacteria; phylum Acidobacteriota; class Terriglobia; order Acidiferrales; family UBA7541; genus Palsa-295. The sequence goes on along the minus strand of CAVYDF010000010.1, from coordinate 146,130 downwards.
CAAATCGTTGTTTACCGTTGGATTAAAATTCGCGCTGGCGATCCAAACCGGCCCAGCCCCGGTCGGAATGCCGGTTGTTGGCGTGACGAAAGTTCCATCGCCGTTGCCGAGAAAAAGCGAAAGCGTGTTGTCGGTATTGTTGGCGACGATGATGTCATCGATGCTGTTGTTGCGTACGCTGCCTGTGGTCACAAAAACGGGCACTGCGCCGGTCGGCAGGGCGGTGGTGGGTAGATTCGCCGATATCAGACCTGCCACGCCCGTGCCGGTTCCCGCGAGGCTGGGCGAAAACTGCGCGAGTGCCACCGGAAAACGCTCACCCACGAAGAACGTGGCCGGCTTTCCGTCTTCGGCGCGCAGCAAAATGCGCCGTCCTGTGCGAACCAGCGACAGCATCTCAGAGAAAGTTGCGCTGGCGCCTGGCACCGTCGCGAGGAATGTAGTTGAGCCACCGCCGAAAGCGACGAGTGGCGGCACTAAAGATCCAATACCGACTTGGCCTGAGCCTAGGAGCGACGCGATTTGAGTGGCGGTTAACCCGGCGAGCGACGAAGGCGTGCCGAAAAGCTGGGTTATAACGTCGATCAACCCTTGCTGCGATTGCAGGGCTTCCTGCACTTGCTGGCGGCTGAGCGTGAATACCTTGGTGCTTTGAGGCGGAGTGATTCCCAGGTCCCGCGCGTAATTGCGATCCACTTCCAACACTTCGATTTCGAGGATCAGTTCTCCTGGCGGGATTTTCGAGGTTCTCGATCAAGCTCGATGCCACTGTGACCGCCTGCGGAGAAGCCCGCATCGTGATCGTGCCGGTGCGCGTATCGAGGTCTGCGCGGGTGATGCCGGCGATTTCGCGCACCAGGCGGAAGATCTCCGTCATTTGCTCGGGAGTCTCTGAAGCGGGGAGGATCACGGTGCGCACCACCGAAATCGCATAGTCCTTCCGCTTCTGCACAGTATTTTCGGCGACGAGAAAAAGACGTTTCGTCAGCGGCCTCCAGAAAGTGCCGGTCTCCTCGCCCAGCAATCGCATCGCGGTGGGGAAATCCAGATCGTCAATGTGAAAGCGAACCGTTCGCGGGCGCAGGTCCACGTCAAAGGCGACCTCGACCCCGAATTGCCTCGCGATCTCGTTGTAAGCGCTCTGCGTGTCTCCTCGGAGATCAAAGTTCTTTTTTCCGGGCGTGTATTCGAGATGAACTTCGCCCGCCAGATCTTGTGCGCTCGCCGCCGACTTTACTTGCCCTCGGAACAGAGCACTGAGCTCGGCGTAGCGAGCCTGCAGCACGCGGTTGGAAGGGTCGAGCGCGCGAACTGAAATCAGAAGCCGAAGCGCCTCGGAGAGGCGCCCGGAGATTGCTTCGCGCTCGGCAAGATCCATCTTTTCCTGGACGACGTGTCCTTTGGCGATCTCCAGGCTCGAGAAGTAACTGGCGTCATTCGGAGCCCAGCTCACGGCGTCGGAATAAGAGTCGAACGCCGCCTGCCAGTTGCCTTCGTGCTCGGCGCGCAGGCCTCGCTTGTAAGCTGCCAGGGCTTTATTGGTGTCGGGCTTAAAAGCCGGTTTTGCAGGAGTGGCGGTGGGTGACGAGCTTTGCTTTTGAGGCGAGCCAGCCTGCTGCTTTGAGCTGCAGCGGAGCCGCGGATAGCGTTAGAGAGAGGCAAAAAGCAGCCACAATCGGAATTCGCGCGAGCCCTCGCCATTCATGCATAAGAGCTTCCATTCTACAGGAGTGAGATGGCGGCGCGGCTCGCCGAGAGGCCGAAAGCCCTTGATTTTAACGATACGGAGGCGCTAGACTTGTAATCGTAGTTGTAACTGTGTTTCAACTGGAAACTCCATGCTTTCTGCTCTTTTAGTGGCCCTTCGCGAAGGTGTCGAAGCCGCGCTGGTTGTCGGCATCGTCCTGGTGTATCTGAACCGCACCGGCCGACGCGCGCTCACGAAATATGTGTGGGCCGGGGTTGCGCTCGCCGCTGCGGCAAGCGTTGTGGCTGCCATCCTGCTCGATCGCTGGAAGGTAAGCGAGGATGGGTTCGAAGGATTGCTGATGCTGGTGGCCTCGGCGCTCGTGGTGACGATGATCGTGTGGATGAACCGCGTGGCGCGAACGTTGCGAAAAGACATCGAATCGCGGCTCGAAACATACGCGCAGCAATCCACTCGCGCGGCCGGATGGGGAATCGGAGCTTTCGTGTTTCTGATGGTTGTGCGGGAAGGAGCGGAGCTTGTATTGATTCTGCGAGCGGTGGAACTATCAAGCGCGGGCGTGGAAGTCTGGATCGGAACGCTTGTTAGGAATCGGGCTTGCGGTCGCGGTGGGACTCTTCTTCTTCCAAGGAACGCTGAAAATTCCGCTGCACCGCTTCTTTGCTGCGACGAGCGTGATTTTAATGGTTGTCGCGTTCCAGTTGGCTCTTACAGGGCTGCACGAATTGAGCGAGGCAATGTGGCTGCCATCGAGCAAGACTGGAGATGGCGACGATTGGGCCGATCGTGCGCAATGAAGTTTTCTTCTTCATCGTGATCCTTGGCGCTGCGGCGCTTGTGGTGCTGCGCGAATGGTTTGGATCGAAGGCGCCTCGTCGCCGAGCAGGCCGCGAACCCGGCCGAGCGAAGAAAGTTGCAGTGGGAATTTCGCCGCCGCCGCGCCTGGAGTTTTGCAGCCGCGAGCTTGTGTTTGCTCGTCGTACTGGCATTGACGGCAGAATTTGTATATGCGCGCAGCGTGAACGCGCCGGTACAGGCCACTGCGCTCGTGGCGCAAAATGGCGAGGTGCACATTCCGCTTTCGCAATTGATGGATTCGAGTCTTCATTACTACACCGCCGAAGTGAATCAGGCTGACATCCGATTCGTCGTGATTCACAAATCGGGCGGCGACTACGCAACCGCTCTCGATGCCTGCCAGATTTGCGGCGCGGTTGGATACCGGCAGGAAGGGCAGAACGTAATCTGCCGGAATTGCGGGGCAGCGATTTACATCCCGTCGATTGGACAATCGGGCGGCTGCAATCCGATCGCCGTGAAATCGCGAGTGGAAAAGGGAGAAGTGGTGGTCGACCTTTCGGCGCTGATGGACGCGGCCTCGACAATTCACGCCAAATAGAATGTTTGCCCGCCTCGTAGGTGAATCCTTCGTTCGCAATCCGCGCCGCAAGATTCTCACGGCTGCGGCGCTCGTGGTAGGCATGGCCGTTGCGACGGCCACTCTGACGATTGCGCTCGATGCCGGCGACCGGCTGGCGCGCGAATTCCGCAGCCTCGGCGCGAACCTGCTGGTAAGGCCGCAATCGGATACGCTTCCGGTGGAAATCGGCGGCGTGGATTATCGCCCTGTCGACGAGGGTGCGTATCTGCAAGAGGCCGATCTCGGCAAGCTGAAGATGATTTTCTGGCGTCACAATATTCTCGGATTCACGCCGTTTCTCGATGTGCCGGCAGTGCTGGATATCTCCAATCCGCCTGTGGCAACCACGGTGATCGGCACGTGGTATGAGCACGAGGTGCCGGTTCCCGACGGGACGCACTTTCGCACGGGGCTTAAGACCACTCATCCTTCGTGGAAGATCACCGGCAAATGGTTTGCGGACGACGCGAAGGAGTGCGTGGTAGGAGCCGATCTTGCAGCTGCGCATCCCGATGCGATTCAAGTCGGGAAGACGATTGATATTGGTTCGTCGATAATCTCGCAGGTTAGAACTCCTCTGCTGGTGACCGGAATCGTTTCCACCGGCGGCGCGGAAGATCACTCGGTGCTGGTTCCTCTCTCGGTTGCGCAGGACCTTTCGAATCATCCCGGGCAATTCCGGCAACTATTTGTGAGCGCGCTCACGAAGCCTGCCGACGCGCTTTCGGTCCGCGATCCGCAATCTTTGACGCCCACCGAATACGACCGCTGGTTCTGCTCGCCGTACATTTCCTCGATCAGCTACCAAATCGGCCAGGCAATCCCCGGCGTCGACGTGCGCGCCATCCGCCGTGTGGCCGACACAGAAGGTAGGATTCTCTCGCGCATCAGTACGTTGCTATGGATTGTCACTTTAGCGGCGCTCGGCGCGGCGGCTCTGGCGGTGGCGGCGACGTCTGCGACCACGGTTCTCGAGCGGCGCGCTGAGGTAGGCGTGATGAAAGCGCTCGGTGCGCGAAACATGATCGTGGGCGGGATTTTTCTGGCTGAACAATTGATGCTGGCTGTGGTGGGCGGCGCAACGGGCTATCTGCTCGGCATCATGCTCGCGCGCGCGTTGGGGCAAAGTGTCTTCGGTATACCGGGCTCACCGCGAATAATTCTGTTTCCCGTTGTACTGGGGCTGGCCGCGTTGGTGGCGATTCTCGGCAGCTTATTTCCTTTGCGGCGCGCCGCGCATTTCGAGCCTGCGGCGATTTTGCGAGGCGAATGATGTTCGGTCGTTTGCTATTTCAACTATTACGCGGGAGCCGCGCGCGTTTGGCAGTGGCGCTGATCGCGATAGTAAGCGGCGCCGCCGTAATTTCTGCGCTGCTTAACCTCAATCTTGACGTCGGCTCCAAGCTCACTCAGGAATTCCGCACGCTGGGGGCGAATGTCGTCATCGCTCCCAGTCAGTCCGAAGGGACCGTGCCGTCGACAGGAAACGGCCTGCCTTCGTCGAATGTCGCTGGGCTGATGGACGAAAATGTAGTTCTCGAACAGATGAAATCAGTGAAGATGCCAGACATAACAGCGGCGCCGTACCTCTACGTAATTGCCCGCGCTGAAAAAAATCCGGTAGTTGTCGCCGGCACGTGGCTCGACGAAGCTCAGAAACTCTCGCCAACGTGGAAAATCGAAGGGAACCGAGTCGATTCGCGCGACGACCAGGTGCATGCGCTCGTTGGCCGGAACGTCGCACGCGAGCTTCATCTCGCGCCCGGCAGCGAATTCGCATTGGATTACTTGGGCCGCACGGCGAAGCTAACCGTCGCGGGCATCGTCGACTCAGGCGATGCGGAAGACAATCAAGTATTCGTGAATCTTGCCGTTGCGCAGCAGCTGTCGAATCTAGATGGTCAAATCGGGCTCGTTCAACTGAACGTGGGCGGAGGCTCGAAAAGCGTTGCCGATGTAGCGGCGAAGCTGGCCGCGGCGCTACCGGACTATGACGTGCATCCGATTCGCCAGGTGACGGCGGCGGAAGGAGCGCTCCTCGGTCGGCTTCGGCTGCTGATTTTTTCCATGGTTGCGCTGATTCTGGTACTCACGTCGCTATGCGTGCTCGCAACGATGGCGGCGCTTGCGATCGAACGCCGCGAGGACGTAGGCCTGATGAAAGCGCTCGGCGGCTCCATCTCGCGCGTGGTGGGATTATTTCTCGCCGAGGTGGGCGTGCTCGGCGCTGTGGGCGGCGCGATGGGCTGCATCGTAGGGATGGTGTTAACGCGCTGGATGGGCCATCGCGTATTTGAGGCGACGATTTCGATGCGCTGGGAAATAATTCCGCTCACAATTGCGCTCATGATCGCCGTCGCGCTGGCAGGCGCTTCTCCGCTGCGAATGCTTGGCAACGTGAAACCAGCCGTGATCTTCCGAGGAGAATAGTGGCGCCACTCGTACAAGTGGAGGGACTGCGAAAAGAGTACGGGCACGTGCGCGCTCTCGACGGCGTTTCGTTCCAGGTGAACGAAGGCGAATGGATCGCCTTCATGGGCCCGTCCGGCTCCGGCAAGACCACGCTGATCAATATTCTGGGCGGACTCGACACGCCGACCGCAGGGCAAGCGATTGTGGATGGCACCGATGTCGCGCGGCTCGACGAAGCTGGCCTCACGCGATTTCGCGCCGAGAAAATCGGCTTCGTTTTCCAGCAGTTCCATCTCGTGCCGTACCTCACCGCGCTCGAAAACGTGATGCTCGCGCAATATTTTCACAGCACGACCGATGAAAACGAAGCGCGCCTCGCCCTCGAACGCGTGGGATTGGGCGACCGCCTGAAACATCTTCCCTCGCGCCTTTCCGGCGGCGAACAGCAGCGCGTTGCCGTGGCTCGCGCTCTGATCAATCATCCGAAATTGGTTCTTGCCGACGAGCCAACCGGCAACCTGGACGAAGCCAACGCCGAAACGGTAATTCGCCTGCTTCGCGAACTGCACGATCAAGGGCACACAATCCTGATGGTCACGCACGATCCAGAGATCGGCCGGCTAGCGGACCGTCGCATCGATCTCGCGCACGGCCGCATCGTGCAGATTTCGGAATTCTCGGAAGAGGACGAAATCCGCTTCGATCATCTGCTCGAGCAAGTGTGGATCTGCGGTGAAGAGGGAATCGCGCCGGCGCTCGAGAATATCCGGCAATCGAGCGGTCCCGACCCGATGCGAATTATTTCGCGCCTCGCGGACTTGAAACTGCTCGAATTGCGCGGCAGCGAACTCTCGCTCACCGCGCACGGCGAGAATCGCGCGCGCGATATCGTGCGCCGCCGGCGCCTGGCGGAACGGCTTGCTCACCGATACATTCTCCATCGCCGATTCCGAAGCCGACTCGCACGCCTGCAAATTCGAGCACATCATCAGCCCCGAGCTCGACCAGCGCATCTGCGCGTTCCTGGGCCATCCTCAGACCTGCCCGCACGGCAACCCGATCCCGCCGGGCCGCTGCTGTCCCTCTCGCTAGCGCTGCGCCCGTCTCTGTTAGAATTGAGAGGATGCCGATACCACAGGACGTTCGTAAGAAACCAACCGACGTAAAGGTTCGCGTCTCGACCGGAGAGGGAGTAGATATCACCTGGTCCGACGCGCACACGAGCCACTACCCGTTTCCCTATCTGCGTGATTTGTGTCCCGTGCGCGTTGTGCAACGATGAGCGCGATAAAAAGGCTCGCATGGGAACCTCGCCTGCCCGCCTCGATTGAGCTACCGATGTTCAAGCCGCGCGTGACGGCGAAGAGCGCACAGGCCATGGGCAATTACGCATTGCAGATATCGTTCTCGGACGGCCACGCCACCGGAATCTACAGCTTCGAGCACCTGCGCGAGATTTGCCCCTGCGAAGCCTGCGGCAGGGATTTCCGGGACGCACAACCGTCGCAGCCTGAAGCAAACGCCGCGCCTGTTCGGACCAAGCCTTGACGACAATCCTCGGAACCAGTCAGCAATCGTTAGCAGCAGCGCGCGTTGCGGCGCTTTCCTTCGGAGCCTGTTTCAACGTATAGTTCATCCCCTCATCATTTAATAGCGTATGGCATCAAACACCACGGGTAACACATTCACGCCGGGTAGACCCCGCCCCGTAGCCAAAGTCCTCGTGGCCACTACGGCCATGCTGGCGTTCATCTCTTTCTGGCGCGCCGCAGCGATCGTTCTCAACGACCTCGCTTCCTCGGCCTATTACGCAGGCGGTGAAGCCGAGCAGTTTATCGGCAAAACCGCTCCCTGGTTCATTCTCGGCATCATGCTGTTCTCGTACGCGGTGCGCGCCGTGTACGTCGAGAGCTGCAGCATGTTCGTGCGCGGCGGTGTGTACCGCGTGGTGAAAGAAGCGCTGGGGGGAACGCTCGCGAAGTTCTCCGTTTCGGCGCTGATGTTCGATTACGTTCTCACCGGACCGATCAGCGGCGTCTCGGCAGGCCAGTATCTCGTCGGTGTGCTCAACGAACTCTTCGCTTACGCGCACATCCCGCTACACCTCAACGTCAATGCAACAGCCGCGGCCGTGGCGATCGCCATCACGCTTTATTTTTGGTGGGAGAACATCAAGGGCGTTCCCGAATCGAGCGGCAAAGCCCTTCGCATCATGCAACTCACCACCGTGATGGTGGTGATACTCATCGGATGGTGTCTCTACACTCTTTACGCGCGGCCTGATTGGCAGCTTCCTCCGTGGCCGCATCCCTGGAACATGAAGCTCGACAAAGGCTCGCTCGGCTGGCTCGATCGCTATCAATGGGCGCACATGATTACGCTGATTGCGATCTTCGTCGGCCTTGGGCACTCGGTGCTGGCGATGAGCGGCGAAGAATCCCTGGCGCAGGTCTACCGCGAAATCGAGCACCCGAAGCTCACGAACCTGAAGAAGGCCGGGCTGATTATTTTTATTTACAGCCTGGTATTCACATCGTTGGTTTCGTTTTTTGCAGTGATGATCATTCCGGATAATATCCGCCCTTCGTTCACTGAGAACTTAATCGGCGGACTTTCGATGCATCTGGTCGGAAGTTTTCCGGCGCGTCTGGCTTTCCACGTGTTCGTAGTAGTTGTCGGCACGCTGATTCTGGCCGGCGCAGTGAATACCGCCATTGTTGGCTCCAATGGTGTCCTGAACCGCGTCTCCGAAGATGGAGTACTCACCGACTGGTTCCGGCATCCGCACCCGCGCTTCGGGACGACGCACCGGATCATCAATCTTGTCGTGTTCTTTCAGATTCTCACCATCGTTGCAAGCCGTGGCGACGTGACTTTCCTTGGCAACCTGTATGCGTTCGGCGTGATTTGGAGCTTCTCGATGAAGGGGATTGCCGTCCTCGTGCTCCGTTACACGCATCCACAGGATCGCGAATATCGAGTTCCGTTGAACCCCGTAATTTTTGGAGTTGAAGTTCCGATTGGCCTGGGTTTAATCACGCTCGTCTTGTTCGCAATTGCCATCGTCAACTTATTTACGAAGCCGGATGCCACGATCGCCGGGCTCACCTTTTCGGCGTTGCTCTTTACGATATTTGAAATCTCCGAGCACCGCGTTCGCAAGCGCCAAGCGGGCGCATCCCACGTCGAACTCGACCAGTTCAATCTCGCGCCGGAAGCCGAATTCACGCCGACAAGCGTTGGCGTGGCGCCCGGAAACATCCTGGTGCCCGTAAGCACTTACTACGCGCTGTATCACCTCGAAGCAGTGTTGCGGCGCGTGAGAAGTCATGACGCGGAAGTTGTCGTGCTGCACGTGCGCATGCTGCGCCGCGCCGCCTCAGGCGAGTACGACTTGGCGCCCGATCAGCTCTTCAGCACCATCGAGCAGCTGCTCTTCACCAAAGTTTTGGCCGTCGCTGAGAAAGAAGGCAAACCCGTCCGCCTCGCGGTGGCTGCAGCCAACGATTTGTGGGAAGGCATTCTGCGCACCGCCGCCAATCTCGAATCGAGCAGCATCGTGTCGGGAAGTTCGTCGAAAATGCCGGTCACGGAGCAGGCGCGCGCAATCGGGTTGTCTGGGAACGCATGCCCGAACCAAGACCGCGCGTGACGCTGGAGATTTTTACTCCCTCGGGCCAGGAGCAGATTTTTTATCTCGGCCCTCACGCGCCCCGGCTTACGCCCAAAGAAATCGATCTCCTGCACAAGCTTTGGCTGCAACTGAGCGAGAAATTACCGGGCGAAGAAATCCATCACCACGATATCGTTCACTTCGCGCTCGACGAAGTGGAGCGCGAAATCGATGAAGGGCAGGGAGACGCTGTAATCCAGAGGCTTCGCGACCATCTGCACGACATCGAAACTCACCGCTCAACGCCGCAGCTTCCTCCAGGCAAGCCGCAGTCGTAACTCTTCTAAGCAGTCAGTTGCGATGTGCAATTGGGGCAGCGCTTGGCAGCGATCGGAATCGCCGTCGCGCAGTAAGAGCAATCCTTGGTCTTTGCTGCGGGCGCCGGCGCGGGCTTGTTCCAACGATTTACCATGCGGATCAGTAGAAAAATCGCAAACGCCACAATCAGAAAATCAATGATGTTGTTCAGGAACAAGCCGTAATTGATCGTCGGCGCTCCGGCGGCTTTCGCGGCCGCGAGGCTATCGTACGATTTTCCGGAAATGTTCAGGAACAGGTTCGAGAAATCCACTTTGCCCAGGACCAGACCGAGAGGCGGCATCAGAACGTCGCCCACCAGCGAGGTGATAATTTTTCCGAATGCGGCGCCGATAATGATACCGACGGCCATATCGAGCACGTTCCCGCGCATTGCGAATTCTTTGAATTCCTTCAGCATCGAGTCTTCTCCTGATCGCTCTTGGATCGGACGTCAGCCCGGGCCGATTCGGGCCTGCGCGTGGTAGTCGCGCTGTGGATATTACGGGCGGAAGGTTAGACGGAACGAGACCGCGTGGCAAGCCCAAAGCTATATTTTCTCAGAAGACGCTCAGCGCCGTCGGGAATTGTAAATCAGCTCACAATCTGGAAACACAGAGCTGTCACTTCATCGAGCAGTCGCCGCGTCGTCTCGGCCTTGTCGGTCTCCGCATAGACTCGCAGCATAGGTTCCGTTCCCGAGGCGCGCACCATCACCCAGCCAATCTCTCCGAGATATACTTTCACTCCGTCGAGATCCTCGCGGCGCATAACAGGCCAGTCGAGCAGCCGTTTGAAATTTCCATTCGCAAAATGCTGCAGCGCTTTTTCCTTTTGCCCCGGTTTCAACGTAAGGTCCGCACGGCCGTAATGATGCTCTCCGAATTCAGCTGTGCAGCATCGCAATCAGTTCGCCGAGCCGCTTCCCGTGCCAGGCCATCACTTCGGCCAGCAGCAGAGCGTTCACAGTCGCGTCCCGCTCGGGAAGATACAGTTTCGTTCCGATCCCGCCGCTTTCCTCGCCGCCGAGGAGCACATCGCCGTCGAGCATTCGGTCGCAAATATATTTGAACCCGATGGGTGTTTCCCACACTTTGCGGCCAAATTTCGCGGCGATCTTGTCGATCATTTTCGTGGTGGAAAACGTTTTGGCCACGTCACCTGTAAGCTTGCGCGTGCCGGCAAGATGCCAGAGCAGTAGCGAAAAAATCTGGTGCGGCGTGACGAACGTTCCGTCGGCGTCCACGGCGCCGATGCGATCGCCATCGCCATCGAGAGCGAATCCGGCATCGTATTTCCCGTCGCGCGTCGCTTTGCGCAGCGCTTCCACGTGAGGCTCGATCGGTTCGGGATTCACGCCGCCGAAAAGCGGATCGCGATTTCCTCGAATCTCCTTGCATTCGATTCCGTTTCGCCGGAAAAGCTCGCTCAACAGCCCGCGCCCCGCCCCATGCATCGGGTCGACGACGAACCGGAACTTCGCCGCCCGCAACCGATCCCAATCAACCAATCCCGAAATTGTTTCAAGGTAGGGCGCTCGAACGTCGAGCGAGTGAATTATGTCCGTGCGCGGCGGCAGCGCGGGCACGCCGTCTCGCAACACCTTCTCAAGCTCATTTTCAATTTGGGCAACGATGGCGGGCGAAGCGGAGCTTCCATAGCTCGCCTTGTACTTCATCCCATTCCACTGGTAGGGATTGTGGCTGGCCGTGATCTGGATTCCACCGGCGGCATTGCGAAGCCGCACCAGCAGAGAAAGCGCGGGTGTAGGGCACGCTTCGCTTGCCAGCCATACAGGCGTTCCTGTGGCAGCGACGGCCTCTGCCGCCGCGCGCGCGAAGCGCTCAGAACCGAAACGCGTGTCGTAGCCGACTAAAACGCCGCTGCCGGGTTTCTCGGCGCGCACCACATAACGCGCAATCGCGTGCGCGACCTTCCGCACATTATCGGCGGTGAAGTCCTCAGCGATCACAGCGCGCCAACCGTCAGTTCCGAAGCGAATTTGAGTCATCTGCAAGAAGTATAAGCGATGCGCAAACGTGAGAGAAGCAACTCGGAGAAACTCGGTGCGGCTAGTCGCCCATAAACTTCAAGTACAGCCCTTCGCCGTCTTTGCAGCGCCCGGCCATGCCTTCAATCGCATCCACGAACGCACGCTGCTCTTCGGTGTCTGCCTTCTGCCGGATGCGCCGCAATTCGAAAATAAGTTCGTCCATTTGAAGATGGTTGAACACGGTCTCGCCCCAGGGGTCGATGTAGCGCAGAAAATGATAGGTGAGATCGTCCCACGATGGGAAAAATCGGCTCAGCAGACTTTCAAGGTCCGGAATCTCCTCGATTGCTTTGCCGTCTCTATTTTCGAGCCGGATGCTCATTCCCATCAGCAGGCCATCCTCTAGAGCAGTTCTCGGCGCCGATTTTCTTCCAGCCACTTCACAATTTTCCCCACGTCCTGCGAGCGCTCGCGGCGGCAAAGTAACACTGCGTCATCCGTTTCCACCAGCACCAAATCCTGAACGCCGATCGCGGCTACGAATTTCTTCGGGCTCCAGAAATAATTGCCGCTCGCGTCGAGCACGTGAAACGGCCCGCTCGACACGTTCGCTCCAGGCTTTTGCGCGAGCAACTCGTACACCGCGGCCCAGGATCCAATATCACTCCAGCCCACCTTTGCCGGAATCACGGAGACGTGAAAAGCGCCCTTCACCCGCGTTGCCGGCTCCATCACCGCGTAATCAACGGAGATATTCTCAAGCCGCGCGTACGTGCTTCTCAGCCGCGCCGCATATTGCGGCTTGCCGATAAACCGGCTCAGCCCCATAAGAGCATCGTGTGTAGCGGGAAGAAACCGCTTCAGAGCGCTCAGAAAGGTCGAGGCGCGCCAGAAAAACATCCCCGCATTCCAGAAATAGCGTCCGAGAAGCCACGTATCGTTTCGCCTGCAGCAGTGCAGGTTTCTCCGTGAAGCGCCGCACCTCAAACGCGCCGATCCCTGACGAGCGCGCGCAAACTCCCCCTCGTTCGATGTAACCGTAACCGGTCTCGGGCCGCGTCGGCGGAATTCCCATCACCACCAAATTTCCAGGCGCCTGCGCCATCTGCATTGCCGCTCGAACGAGCTTTCGATAGCGCGCTACATCCGCGATGTAGCTGTCCGACGGCAAGACGGCCATCACCGCATCGCCACGCTCATGTTCGATATGTATCGCCGCAAGACCAATCGCGGCTGCGGTATTGCGGCCAAGCGGTTCAGCCAAAATATGCGAAGCCGGCACTCCACGCATTTCGCGGCGCACCCCGGCTGCCTGCTCCACATTTGTCACGGCCCAGAAATTCTTCAGCCCGAGCACCGGCTGAAGGCGGCGCAGTGTGGCGCGCAGCATCGTGTCGTCCCCGGCGATGTTCAAGAGTTGTTTCGGAGTCCGCATTCGGCTGCGCGGCCAAAAACGCGTGCCTCGTCCACCGGCGAGCAGCACCGCACAGGCTGGCAGCTTTGACCTGCGTCACTTATGCACCAGCCGTGACCACTTCGATTCCTCGACTCCGGAATCCTTCAAGCTGCTGTAAAAATTCGTCGGCGTCGCTCGGAACGTAGGTCCGCAGAAGCGTCGTGCGCGCAGACGGCTCGATTCGATAATCGCCAAGCGCCGCCGGAATCATCCACACTTGTGCCGGAGCGTATTCCGCTCGCGAATCGCCCCATGCAAAGTTTCCGGCGCCTTCGAGAATGATCATCAAATCGAAATGTTCACGCGAGGTAGCAGCCGCAACCGACTCCGCAAACTCCCATTTCTCAGTCGCGAAATACCGGCACGAAACAAAAAAAGTCTCAGTCACAGGCCCGCGCGTGATACTCACAGGCTCAATCTTCCCACCGCTCTGTTTCCCGAAACGAATTACCTCGAGCGCCTTATCAATATGCAATTCGCGCGCCCGGCCCTTCGCGTCGCGTCGCCCGTAATCGTAAACGCGATACGTCAAATCCGAATGCTCCTGAATCTCGCACAGCACCAGCCCCGCGCCAATCGTATGCGCCGTCCCCGCAGGAACGAAAATCGCATCGCCCTCGCGCATCGCGATTCGCTCCAAACATTCTTCCGCGGTTCCGTTGCCGATGGATTGCTCGAATTTCTCGCGATCAACTCCAGCTTTCAATCCCACCAACACCTCAGCACCGGCCCGCGCCCGCACTGCATACCACATCTCCGTCTTCCCGCGTCCACCCGCAGCTTTCTCATGTCGCGCCGCGTACTCATCGTCGGGATGCACCTGCACCGAAAGCTTGTCCTCAGAGAAAATAAATTTCACCAGCAGAGGAAACACCGAACCGCGATCAGCCTTCGTCCCAGCCCATTCGACAGGCATCTCGGGCCACACGCTCCCGAGCGCTCTCCCCTCAAACGGCCCCGAAGCGAACCGGCACTCGCTGCCCGTCATCCAGGCTTCGCCCAGCGGTTCTTTGAGATTTGATTTTTCTGGAAAGAATGGCGCGAGCGAAAGCGAACCCCAAGGCCGCGGACTAAAAATCGGTTCCAGTCGCGCCGGACAGAGAATCACGCGGCTCGACCGAAGAAGCGCGCCAACCGCCGCAGCCCTTCTTCGATTCGCTCCATCGAAGTTGCGTACGAAATTCTCAAATGCCCGGGCGCTCCAAACGCGTCACCCGGCACCACAGCCACATGCTCGCGCTCCAAAAGCACCCGCGCCATAGCTGTGCTGTCCGGCATTTCGGCATTTAAATGCGCCGGAGATATTAGGGAACACATAGAACGCCCCTTCCGGCGTCGTGCACGTAACGCCCGGAATCGCCCTCAACCCGGCCAGAATCCGTTCGCGCCGCCGCGCATATTCTGCCAGCATCTCCGCCACGGAATTCATCGGCCCGCGCAAAGCTTCGAGCGCAGCATATTGCGTAATCGAATTTGGATTCGAAGTCGACTGGCTCTGCAGCTTCGTCATCGCATCCACCACCGGTTTCGGCGCCAGCGCATAACCGATCCTCCACCCGGTCATCGCAAATGTTTTCGAAAGCGACCCGGCCACGATCAGCCGCTCCTTCGACCCCGGCAGGCTCGCCACAGAAAACGGTTTCGCATCGCCATACGTGAAATGCGAATAGCATTCGTCGGTCAGCAGCCAGGTGCCATGCTGCTTGCAAACTTCCAGAATGCGCGCGAACTCATCCGGCGGAATCACTGCACCGGTCGGATTGCTCGGAGAATTGGCGATCACGATCTTCGTTTTCGGCGTCAGAGCTTTCTTCAGATCGGCCGCGCGCAGCCGAAAACCATCTTCCGCCCGCGTCTCCAAAAACACAGGCGTGCCGTCGGCCACTTTCACAATGTCGGGATAGCTCACCCAATACGGCGCGGGAATAATCACCTCGTCGCCCGAATTCAGCAGCGCGCACGCCGCGTTGTAAATCGCGTGCTTTCCGCCGGACGTGACGATGCATTCCGTCACCTGATACGAAGACCCGAGCTGCGCCGCGTGCCAATCGCAAACGGCCTGTCGCAATGGCACGATGCCCGGAGTCGCCGTGTACTTCGTGCGATTTTCTTCGAGCGCCTTGATCGCTGCCAGCTTGATGTTGTCGGGCGTCGGAAAATCCGGCTCGCCCGGACCAAAATCCGCCACGTCCACGCCCGCGCGCCTTATAGCGCTCAGCCTCCTGCAGCACCATCATCGTCTGCGACACGCTGATCCGGTTTACGCGGTCGGCCAGCTCGATAATTTCCTCCGCTTTCATTCCCGTGGCAGATTCCATTCGGCTCCTCATTTCGGCTCTACATCAACATCAATTCGATTCGGCAAATCGTAGCGCTTCTCTCATCCCACTTTCGCGCGCAATCGCTCTTCCACCAGCGCCGGCACCAGATCCTTCACCACAGGCGCTCCAAGCCGCGCCAGCTCCCGCACCAGCCGCGAACTCAAAAAGCTATAAGCCACCGCCGGCAGCATGAACACAGTTTCGATCTGCGGCTCAATCTTGCGATTCATCATCGCCATCTGCAGTTCGTACTCGTAATCGGAGACGGCCCGGATCCCCCGCAAAATCACCCGCGCATTTTTGGCCCGCGCATAGTCCATCAACAAGCCGTCAAACACTTCCACCTCGACGTTTTTCCACTCGAACGTCACCGCTTCGAGCATCTCCACGCGTTCTTTCACGGCGAAGAGCGGGTCCTTTTCGAGGTTTTGCGAAATCCCCACAATCAGGCGATCGAAAATTGCTGCCCCGCGGGATATCAGATCCAGGTGGCCATTCGTCACAGGGTCAAACGTGCCGGGATAAATCGCAACCACCGGTCGGTCGATTTCGTGAGCCATCGGTTGCTGATTCTAACCTAGAATTTCCAGCGTGCCCGAGAAAAAGCGGTCTTGCGCGCGAGCCTCCTGATAGCGTGCCGCAGCGCCGTTCAGTCCCTCCAAATCCCCGCTCGGCGCCTTTTAGCAGCACTTGGCTGGCCGCACATTGACCTAGTATCGACCAATAGGACTAAACTAGTCGTAGTTTAACTCACTGTCTGGCATGGAGTTGCCCGTATCACTCCGCTTGACAGAGAGATAGGCGAGGCGCTAAAATTCAACTGCGACCGAATCAGTCGCATATGCATCCATGATGAAGCTGTCCAAGAAAGCAGACTACGGGCTCATCGCGCTGAAGCATCTCGCGATGCGCAATGGTGCTATGAACGACGGAAGCTCCTGCAGCGCAGCGGACATCTCTGAAATGTACAAGCTCTCCGCTCCGTTGATGGCGAAAGTGCTTCAGAAGCTGGCCAAGGGTGGCCTGGTTGCCGCGCGGCACGGTTCGAGCGGGGGATACGTGCTGGCGCGGGATGCGGCTCATATCAGTGCGCTGGACGTGATTCGAGCGATTGACGGTCCTTTATTCATCACGTCGTGCGTCACCTCTCATGGGACGTGCGACCTTACGACCACCTGCTCGATCCGCGAGCCGCTGCGCCGCGTGAACGACAGCATTTTGGAAGTGCTCGAGAAGGTGAAGATTTCGCATATGACCGACGAATCGCCGCTGCACGAAGTCGTCGAGCTGAGAGTTTAGTTTAGGGGCTAATAGATTTAAGGGGTGAGGGAGAAAGCGAATGGCAATCAAGCTTCCGGTTTATTTTGATAATCACGCGACCACGCCGGTAGACCCGCGCGTCGTCGAAGCCATGGTTCCATATTTCACGGAGAAATTCGGCAACGCTGCGAGCCGCAACCACGAATTCGGCTGGAAGGCCGAAGAAGCCGTGGAAAACGCTCGCGGGCAGATCGCCAAGCTCATCAACGCGACGCCCAAAGAAATTGTTTTCACCAGCGGCGCCACCGAATCCACGAATCTCGCAATCAAAGGCGTCGCCGAGATGTACCGCGAGAAGGGCAATCACATCATCACGCAGGTCACCGAGCACAAAGCGACGCTCGATACCTGTAAGCGCCTGGAGAAGTACGGCTACGAGGTCACTTATCTGCCGGTCGAAAAGGACGGGCGCATCAACCTCGATGATCTCCGTCGCGCGATTACGCCGAAGACGATCCTGATTTCGATCATGTACGCGAACAATGAAATCGGTGTCGTTCAGCCCATCGCTGAAATCGGAAAGATCGCCAAGGAAAAGGGCGTCTTCTTCCACGTGGACGCGAGTTCAGGCCGTCGGAAAGATTCCTGTCGACGTGCAGAAAGACGGCATCGACCTGATGTCCATCTCCGGCCACAAGATTTACGGCCCCAAGGGCGTTGGCGCCCTCTACGTTCGCCGCAAGAATCCGCGCGTCCAGCTTGCCGCCATCATTGACGGCGGCGGCCACGAACGCGGCATGCGTTCCGGCACGCTCAACGTTCCGGGAATCGTCGGCCTGGGCAAAGCCTGCGAGCTTTGTCAGCAGGAAATGGCAGTCGAGTCGGAAAAGATGAGCCGGCTGCGCGATCGCTTGAAAGAATCGATCATGTCGCGCCTCGATGAAACCTTCATCAACGGCTCGATGGAGCATCGCCTGCCCAACAACATCAACATCAGCTTCGCCTATGTCGAAGGCGAGTCGCTGCTGATGGGCATCAATGACGTCGCCGTATCGAGCGGTTCAGCCTGCACTTCCGCCACGCTCGAGCCCAGCTACGTACTGAAGGCGCTCGGCGTTGGCGAAGACCTGGCGCACACTTCGATTCGCTTCGGCCTCGGCCGTTTCAATACGCAGGAAGAAGTGGACTACGTCGCCGACCGCGTCGTAGAAACCGTTTCGCGCCTGCGCGAACTTTCGCCGCTCTACGAAATGGCGAAAGAGGGCGTCGATATCAGCAAGATGAAATGGGTAGCAGCATCGGATTCGCACTAGAAGTTCGTCAGGGCACGGCTTCAGCCGTGCCGGGGCAGGGTCAGGAAGTTCGGCTTTAGCCGCTGAGGTGAGTTTTGTAGTTCTTCAAAGGAGCAAAGAGCACATGGCTTATTCAGATAAGGTAGTCGAGCACTACAACAATCCGCGCAACGTCGGCTCTCTCGATAAGAAAGATCCCAACGTTGGCACCGGCCTCGTCGGCGCGCCCGAATGCGGCGACGTCATGAAGCTTCAAATGAAAGTTAACCCGGAGACGCGCGTCATCGAGGAAGCGAAGTTCAAGACGTTTGGCTGCGGCTCGGCCATCGCCAGTTCGTCGCTCGCCACCGAATGGGTGAAGGGCAAGACGGTCGAAGAAGCGCTGGCGATCAAGAACACGGACATCGTCCGCGAACTTTCGCTGCCGCCGGTGAAGATTCACTGCTCGGTTCTCGCCGAGGACGCGATCAAGGCTGCGCTCGGTGACTGGAAGAAGAAGCAGGGCGAGGCTGAAGCGAAGCCGGCCGAGTCCGCCACCAGCGCGCACTAGTCGAATCGACGCCCGAAGAGCTTGATCCGCTGGCATGGATCGCAGCGCGACATTGGCTTACCTCGCGGCGTCACGAGAATAAATATGATTCACGTTACAGAAAAAGCGGCTGCGAAAATCCGCGAGCTGCTGCAAAAAGATGGCGTCCCCGCCGAATCCGGCGGGCTGCGCGTGGGTGTGCAGGGCGGGGGATGTTCGGGGCTTACGTACGCGATGAGGCTCGATACGGAAGCGCGCAATCGCGACAAGGTGTTCGAGGAAAACGGCGCGCGCATTTTTGTCGATCCCAAAAGCTACCTCTACCTCCACAACACCACGCTCGATTACCTCGAGGATCTGATGAAGCAGGGTTTCGTCTTCCAGAATCCTCAGGCGACGCGTAGTTGCGGCTGCGGAAGTTCCTTCACCGCCTAAGAATTCCTCCCGGCGGCGGTTCGCTCAGTCTCGCGATTGGCGAATCGCAGCTGATTCGAGGGCCAGCACCCAGCAGCGAGTGAACTAGCATGAGTGTGACGAAAACTCAGACGCAACCCACTACAGGCGCGAATTGCTGGAGCTGCAAGGCTCCCGTTGCGGCAGCGCATTTCTGCGCGTCGTGCGGCAAGATTCAGCCGCTTCCGCCCGGCACCGACTATTTCGGATTTTTCGGCTGGCCGCAAAAGTTGACGATCGATCCGGCATTGCTCGAAGAGCAGTTTCACAAGCTGAGCTGGAAGCTGCATCCCGGATAATTTTGTTCGCGCCAGTGAAGAGGAGCGCAATCTTTCGCTCGATCGTTCATCGCAGCTGAATGACGCGTACCGCACGCTGCGCGATCCGATCGCGCGAATCGAATATCTGCTGCTTGCGGCTGGGCCTGCGAAAAGAGGGAACCACAAAGCAGCAAGCGCCGCCCGAGCTACTCGAAGAGGTTTTCGAGCTGAACGAATCGCTCGACGAGCTTCGCGAAGCCCGCGCCGAAGGTGGCGACATTGAGGCTCTGCGAGCGCGGCTCATCGAAGCGCAGAATAATTTCAAAGAGAAACTAAGCGAAGTGGACGAAGAGCTCGCCGATGTCGCGCGCGAATGGGATGCGGCGCTGGATGCAAATGCGGACGACAGCAACGCGAAGCGCGCTTCTCGCCCGCATGAACGAAATCCTAAATCGCCGCAGCTACATTCGTAATCTAGTAGCGAGCGTGCAAAAGGAATTAGAGTAGCGGCAGCCAGCCTCCGGCCTGGCGTTTTGGTGAAACGAAAATGGGACGCACAGTAGGAATCGACCTCGGCACCACTTACAGCCTGATTGCGTATCATGGATCCGCAAACGGGCGCGCCGAAGTGTATCCCCGGACCATACGGCTCAACGCTTTGTCCCTCGGTGGTAAGCGTCGATATGGATGGGAAGATTCTCGTCGGCGAACCCGCCCGCGAGCGCCTGCTCACAAATCCCGACCGCACGATCTACTCCGTAAAGCGCCTGATGGGCCGCGGCGTCGCCGACATTCAAGACGAACTCACGCGCTTCCCATTCCGCATCGACGAGAAAAGCAGCAACGTGATCCGCGTTCGCCTGGGCGACAAACTCTTCACGCCGCCAGAAATTTCAGCCTACATTCTTCGCGAGCTAAAATCCTGGGCCGAGAAATATTTCGGCGACACAGTCGATCGCGCAGTCATCACCGTCCCGGCCTATTTCAACGACGCGCAGCGCCAGGCCACCAAAGACGCCGGCCGCCTCGCCGGCCTCGAAGTCCTGCGCCTCGTCAACGAACCGACCGCCGCCGCGCTAGCCTATGGCCTGCACAAACAGAAGCGCGGCCATGTAGCCGTCTACGATTTCGGCGGTGGCACCTTCGATATTTCAATCCTGAAACTCATCAGCACCAGCGAAGGCGATATCTACCAGGTCCTTTCAACGAACGGCGACACGCACCTCGGTGGCGACGACATCGACAACGCGCTAATGGACGTCGCGCGACGCGAAATTCAATCACAGTTCGGCATGGAACTCGACCGCCACGGCGAAGCCGTCCAGGAACTGCGCCGCGCCCTCATCCGCGCAAAACATGAGCTTTCTTCGAGCGAAAAAGCGGTCGTTAAATGTCGAATCTCGCCAACACAAACTTACAGCCGCGAATTCACTCGCGCCGAATTCGACAATCTGATTCGCCCCATCGTCGCGCGCACCATGGCACCCGTGAAGCTGGCCCTCGCCGACGCGAAGCTCGCCCCGAAAGAAATGGATGAAGTCGTCCTCGTCGGCGGCTCCACGCGCATTCCGCTCGTCCGCAAAACCGTCGGCGATTACTTCGAGCGCCCGCCTCACTGCGAACTGAATCCCGATGAAGTGGTCGCGCTCGGCGCTGCCGTGCAAGCCGACATCCTCGAAAGCGGCGTGAAAACGATGCTGCTTCTCGACGTCACCCCGCTCTCGCTCGGAATCGAAACGATGGGCGGCGTAGTCGCGAAAATCATTCCGCGCAACTCCACGATTCCCGCCAGCGCCCAGGAAATGTTCACCACCGGCGTCGAGAATCAAACCGGCATCGACGTCCACGTCCTCCAAGGCGAGCGCGAACTCGCCAAGGATTGCCGTTCGCTCGCGCGTTTCCAGCTCAAAGTTCCGCCCGGCCCCGCAGGCCTCGCGCGCATCGAAGTAAAATTCCTGATCGACGCAAACGGCATCCTGCAAGTCGCCGCCAAAGATTTGCGCTCGGGCGGCGAGCATTCCATCGAAGTGCAGCCGAGCTACGGCCTCTCCGACGCCGAAGTCGAACACATGCTCGAAGAATCCATCGAATTCGCCGAGCAGGATTTCGCCGAGCGCCAGCTGATCGAAGCGCGCACCGAAGCCGAAGCAATCCTCACCGCCACGGAAAAAGCCTTCCGCGATCCGCGCTCATCAGAAATCGGCGCCGCCGAGCGCCGTTCGATCGACAATTCCGTCGCCGCGCTTCGCAGCGCGATAGCAAGCACGGATTACAAGCTGATACGCCAGCGCATCGACGAACTGAACCAGGCAACCACGAACCTGGCCGAGATCTTAATGAACAGCGCATTGCAAACGGCCCTGGAAGGCAAGCGCCTAGACGATGTTTAGGTTTTACGTTACCGCCGGCCTCCGGCCGGCGACTTTGAATTTGCGTTTCGATTTGATCTTGCTTTTGATTTCTGTAGCGCCACCCTTCAGGGTGGCAGGTTTTTTGAATTCGGTTTTGCGCAATGTAGCGGCGGCCTTCAGGCCGGCCAGCTTTCTGGTTCCAGAACGAAGGAGCAAAAATGGGCGGCAAGAACCCATACATCGAAGAAACAAAATTCACGCCCGCGACGAAGAAGTACAAGATCACCTTCATCAAGGACGGCCAGGCGATCGAAGTCGACCCGGACAAAGTTCCCTACGGTCACGACGGCCTCCCCGGCAGCATCCTCGATATCTCGCAGGGCTTCCACAAAGGTCTCGACCACGCCTGCGGCGGCGTCTGCGCCTGCTCCACCTGCCACGTGATCGTTCACGAAGGCCTCGATTCCTGCAACGAAGCCACGGACGCCGAACTCGATCAGCTCGACGAAGCGCCCGGCGTAACGCCGAAATCGCGCCTCGGCTGCCAGTGCGTCCCCGACGGCACAAAAGACATCGTCGTCGAAATTCCCGAATGGAATAAAAATTACGCCAAGGAAGCCGAGCACAGCTAAAGAACGTAAGAGCATCGTCATCCTGAACTTGCCGGCAGTGCGCGCAGAGGACCCGTCTGCACATGCCCCCCACATTCGATTGGGACGACGTAGAAGAAATCGGCATCCAGCTCGCCGACAAATATCCGGACATCGATCCGCTCACAGTCCGCTTCACCGATCTCCACAAATGGGTCTGCGAACTCCCCAATTTCACCGGCGATCCCAAGCTCTCCAACGAAGGCAAACTCGAAGGCATCCAAATGGCCTGGCACGAGGAATACACCGATCGCCAGAGCTAACGCCGCAACGAGCACCACGCTTTTCCCGGAATCTTGCCTTGCCCTCTCGCATCCAAAGAAACCGAATCGCCCAAAAACCGTCTAAACACCTGCCGCAACTGAGGAGGGCAGAATGGCCTTCGCCACCGAAACCGACCTGCGCTACCCCATCGGAAAATTCGAGCGCCCCGAATCCCTCACCGACGACCAGCGCCGCGCTTTCATCCAGCACATCGAAGAAGCCCCAGCAAAAATGCGCGCCGCAGTCGCCGGATCTCAACGACCAGCAGCTCGACACGCCCTACCGCCCCGGCGGCTGGACCGTCCGCCAACTGGTCCATCACGTTCCCGACAGCCACATGAACGCCTTCACCCGCTTCAAACTCGCCCTCACCGAGGACATACCAACGATCAAGCCCTACCTCGAAGCCCGCTGGGCCGAACTCGCCGACGCGAAAGCCCCCATCGCTCCGTCTCTCGATCTTCTCGACGCCTTACACAAGCGCTGGATCGTTCTGCTGAGTTCGCTCACCCCCGCCGATTGGCAGCGCGAATTTCTTCACCCCGAACACAACAGAAAAATGTCGCTCGACCAGACCCTCGCGCTTTATTCCTGGCACAGCCGCCACCACGTCGCACACATCACCGCACTGCGCGAACGCAATTCCTGGCGCTAGTTTGTCGAATTTAATGAGGAAAGAGAATGCCCAGCGTAAGCGCACTAGCACCGCGATCAAATGCATCCCGTAGCTCATGTCCCATTCTGGCCGACTCTTGGCCAGAATTGACCTGAGGCCGTTCGGCCGCCTCGACGCCCCCTCTTACGTCTGCCAATACGGCCGATATCCGTAATAGTCATACACCTCAGCGCCCCAAGTCTGATTCGCCAGATCCGGCCAATCATCCTTATCAAATCCCGGCGCATTCTTCAGCCGGTCCTTTTCGATATCCAGCACAGCCACCTTTTGCGACAGATCAAATGTCAGACGCTTCCCACGGAATCGCAAAATGTTTGTCGCCCAACCCAAGCACGCCGCCAAACGACAAAATCGCATACGCCACCCGGCTGTTCCGCGCATCAATCACCAGATCCTCAATCTTTCCCAAATCCTCCTGGGCAGTGTTGATCACCTTCGCTCCCAAAATCGACTTCTTCACCACCACCGTAAACGCGCCAGGCGCCTGCCTCGCTCCGGTTTCCATAAATCCTCCTTCCAACAATCGCTTCCAATCGCCGCTGGAATGTGAACTCTCTCGTTTCCAACCGTCGCTCTGCATGAGCTATGCCACGCGAACGGCTCGGAGGCGAATAGATGAATCCCCGTATTTTTGCGGGATAAATTTCAGCACACGCTGTTCGCAGCCTGTTCTCGAATCCCGCCAACTTACTGATACTAAAGCCTACTCGCCTCCGCCGCGCCAAATACCGCTTACTCCCTCTTTTCCTACCCGCTTCTGCGTATGGTCGCATCGCCGAAAATAGGGTCTATTGATTCGAGCGCACGCTCTCACATTCTCGTGATCGAGTTTCAAAACCAAATCTGCAAAAGCTCTTCGAAGCGAAAGGATGAGCTCAATGGACAGAAATAAAAAAACCGCAGTTTTCGGAATTTACCCGAGCCTCGAGGCGGCCAACAACGCCACCGATGTCCTCGTGAAGGGCGGCTTTCCATCATCTGAGATTTCCGCGTTACTGCCCGATAACCTCGGCTCTCGCCCCGTAGCCACAGAAAAATCTACGAAAGCGCCGGAAGGCGCGACCGCTGGCGGCGGTTCCGGCGCAGTGATCGGTGGCGCAATCGGTCTTCTCGCCGGTATCGGTGCTCTCGCAATTCCCGGAGTCGGCCCGCTCATCGCAGCAGGACCGATCATGGCCACTCTCGCGGGAGTCGGCGTCGGCGCAGCAGTAGGCGGAGTCGCCGGCGCGCTGATCGGCTTGGGCATCCCCGAATACGAAGCCAAGCGTTACGAAAGCCGCTTGAACAAGGGCGGTGTGCTGCTCTCAGTCCATTGCAATACCGCCGATGAAATCAAACGAGCCAAAAATCTGATGGAAGGCACCGGTGCCGAAGATATTTCCTCCACCGGCGAAGCAACAGTCTCGAGCAGCACTAAAACACGCTCCGCAAAGTCGTAACCGGTTCGCGATTGAAATTGCGTGCAAGCCTGCGCATCAGCAGTCGCCGTTAGCTGTCACGCGGTGCGGTGCGCATCACGCAAAGCCAGTAGCTCAGGTCCCTCCCGATCGATTTTGGATCGGGATGACCTGCGGCCTTTGACTTTGATTTTCGCACCAAAAACTAAAGGAGGAAACATGCTTCTTCTGATCATCATTCTCGCCCTACTGTTCGCCGGTGGCGGCGGCTATTACGGTTACTCTCGCTGGGGCGCAGGCGGCGGGCTCGGCATCGTCGGCACCGTCATCGTAATCGTCCTGGTCCTATATCTACTCGGCGCAGTCCGCTAGCACCCGCTTTAGAAGTAGCGCTGAACCCCGCGTCGCGCACCCATCGCAGGAGGCCGTGCCCAAGCATCATTCTCTGGGCACGGCAGCCCCACTCCGCAAACCGCTCTTTCGATCTCTCGCGCGCTCCTTGTCAATTCCGTCTCTTTCTCCGATAATTGAATGTCTCATTTCCCTGAAATCCCCACTGTGGCGCTATGGTGCAACGGTTAGCACGCGGCCCTTTCAAGGCTGAAATACGGGTTCGATTCCCGTTAGCGCTACCAAAAATATCAACGACTCTCAACGGGCGCATGAAACCACCTTTGTCGCCACATTTAACCCGTCCACTGATTAAGTCATCCGTAGCTCATGTCCCATTCTGGCCCGCTTTCGGCCAGAATTGACCTGAGGCCGCTGCGTCGGAACCGTCCAACCATTCACCTCGCCCACCCAAAATAAAAGTTGACCGCCAGCACATTTGCAACGATGCTGCTGTTCTCCGGTCGCCGCCAGTCTCAATCGGATCTGGCAAAACTCCAATGGAGGAATCAAAAGTGTCGCACGTCAAGAATTTCGCTCAAGGCACGCACGGCTTCCCGATTAGCTTTCGTGGTTTCCTGCTCGTCTCTCTTTTTGCTTTTGTAGTCGGCCCCGCTTCCGCCCAGAGCCATCCCAAAGCCGAAACTATCGAAGCCACCGCCCAGGGAACCGATTTTCAAGCCGGTCAACTCGTCACCATCACCTTCAGCATCTACGAGTACTCCCCACTTTCCGATCAGCAAATCCTCAATGACGCTTTTCAGAAAGGCAAAGATCAAGGCCTCTACAACGCGCTCTCCAAAATGCGCGCCGTCGGCCATATCGCAGTCACCGGCACGATCGGCTACGACGTCAGCTACATCCACATGACCCCCACGCCAAACGGCCGCAAGATTCGCTTCATCACCAACCGCCTTCTCCGCTTCGGCGAAGTTTGGTGGGACACCCGCTCGGAATCCTACAATCTCACCGCCGGCGAACTCGATTTGAACGATGAAGACAAATCCAAAAGCACAGGCGTCCTCTATCCCGCCGCCCAGCTCGTGATCGATAAGCAAG
Source organism: uncultured Acidobacteriota bacterium (assembly GCA_963767205.1). Taxonomy (GTDB): domain Bacteria; phylum Acidobacteriota; class Terriglobia; order Acidiferrales; family UBA7541; genus Palsa-295. The sequence continues at coordinate 120,269 of CAVYDF010000010.1, read as the reverse complement.
GCTCGTTGCAAATGAACCTGATCGGCAGCCCCTGGAAATTGAACGACATCATCGACTGGAAGGGAACCCAAGGCGTGAACTAACAGTAGCGTAGGCTTCAGCCTGCGCCCCAACTAATACGCAGCAATCACCGCAAATGCTTGGCGCAACCGCGACCACGTTCTTCGTCTTCGCTCTTGCTTTTTTCCCAGTAGGGGCACGGCATGCCGTGCCCGCTCGAGCGATTACCAAGGACTCGCCATAACGACAGCATCGTGTTCGCGCCAACGCAGCGCCAGCCCGGTTGGTCGCACGTCTCCGGTCATTTCGCACTAAGCGGCCCGCAACCCGTAGCTCAGGTCCCATTCTGGCCGACCCTCGGCCAGAATTCACCTGGGGCCTTGCTCTTCACGCCCAAACCCGCGAATGTTTTCTTTGCCTTTCCGCTCCAACCGCCTCAGAATACCTCTTACCCAAAGCCCAATAGCTTCCCTCAAATCGGGTGTAGCGCCTCTGCGCGCCACTCGAAAGCTGCAGGTGCCAAATGACCAACGCCTGGAAACAACAGGAAGGCCAGATTGTCGACGGACGATACCGTCTCGTCCTCTACCTCGGCGGCTCAGACCACAGCGCCGTCTTCCTCACCGAACTGCCCAATACCCGCGAGCGCGCCGCTATCAAATTGATTGGCTCCGATCCGGCCGAAACCGATTCTCAGCTTTCCCGCTTGCGCCGCGCCGCGAAACTTTCCCATCCCCATCTCGCCCGCATCCTCGAAATCGGGCAAGCGCAAATCGGCAGCGCGCACGTCGTCTATCTCGTAACCGATTACGCCGAGGAAGATTTGTCGCTGATCCTGCCCGATCGCGCCCTTTCGCCCGAAGAAGTGCGCGAGATGCTGCCCCTGATTATCGACACGATGCAATACCTGCACTCGCACGGTTTCGTCCACGCGCGAATGAAACCCTCCAATATTCAAGCGGTCAACGATCAACTGAAGCTCTCGATTGACGGAGTCTGCGCTCCACACGAGCGCGGCTCTTCCGGCGAAAAGTCCAGCCCGTATGATCCTCCCGAGCTTGCGCCCACGGGTCCTTCCACTGCCGGGGATGTCTGGTCACTCGGCATGACGATCGTCGAAGTCCTCACGCAGCGTCTGCCCATCTGGGAATGGACCGGTCATGCCGATCCGCCCGCGCCGCGCAACCTCCCTGCGCCTTTTCTCGAAATCGTGCGCAATTGTCTGCGCCGCGATCCCGCCATGCGCTGCACGCTGCGGGAAATCTCCGAGAATCTCGAACCTCAACCGGTTCAACAGACCGAATCGGCCCGCATTGCATCGATAAACACAGCGCCAACTCTGAAGACCACTTCTTATCGAGCCGCATCGTCACAACCCGAACGCGCGCCCGCGATGAATCCGCTTCCGCAGAAATCGAACTCGCGCTTCGTCGTACAAGCAGCCGCGTTCGTGCTGGCTCTCGCAGCCGTCATCACCATCCCGCGATATTTTCGCCACTCCGCCAAAGCGACCGAATCAGAACCCTTGTCCGCCAGTGCCGCCGCACCCGACACTGTAAAAACCGACGCCCCAAGAATTGAAGTAGCGTCGCAGCCCGTAGCTCAACCGGTTACTCAGCCAGCCGCACAACCGCTGTCTAAGCCGACGATTCGGCCTGCAGCTCAGCCCACGCCGCCTCCAGCATCTCCGAAGCCAGAGCCCGCTCCCAAGCCTGCCGCGCACGTGAGCGCACCGCGCGTAAACGCGCGCGAACCCGAGCCGTTCGCAGCCAAAAAGCCAGCCGCTCCCGTCAGCCGCGTCGCCAAGTCCGCACCCGGCCGTCACCGTTCCCGCAGCCGCGTCGCCAAGTCCGCGCCCGGCCATCAACTCGCCCGCCTCAACACCGGCGCGCGGCCAGGTTGCGCACAAAGCAATGCCCGACGTCTCGCAGAAAGCTCTCGAAACAATTCGAGGCAAAGTACGCGTCAGCGTAAAAGTGAACGTCGACGCCTCAGGCAAAGTCACCAACGCTGCGTTCGAAGCCCCCGGCCCAAGCAAATATTTCTCCGATGCCGCAATCCACGCCGCCAAAAATTGGACCTTCGCTCCACCCAGCTCCAACGGCCAAAAAGTCCCAAGCGAATGGCTACTCCGTTTCGAATTCGCCCCAGCAGGCACCGAAACATTCTCAGCGGAGCTCAATCCCTAAAGTAGCGCACGCCCCCAGTAGGGGCGCGTCTCTAAGGATCTCCTGGCACCCGAACATCTAAGACGCGCCCGCGACGCCCACCCCACCGCAAAGCCGCAAACATCGTTCTGTTACTCTCTGCATCTTTTCCAATTCTCAATTTCCGCCCCAATCCTCAGCCCGCTCCTACCGCGCCGCGGTTTTCCATTTTCCCCGCATTCTGATACGCTCTCTCTTTACCGAAACCGTCGCAGGGTGAAGCAGGCCAATTGTTCCGATTAGAGCGCCGCCGAATTTCTAATGGGAACAATCGAACTTTCAGAAAAAGGGTCAAGTGCCTGCAAAGAAGCGGCTTAGCGATTTTCTAATAGGAACAAAAACGGCATTTTCGCGCACCAGGCCAATTCCGCGCGAAGGAGACAATCCGTGGCAGATCTGATGAGAACTTCGAATCCGGCCCTCAACGAGCGCGCATTTCAAGGCGAGCGCGCCGTGCTCGGCGACACGATGACGCTGCAAGGCACCGTCAACAAGACGGGCGTGCTGTTGATCTGCGTCGTCGCCACCGCGGCTTGGACCTGGAATCTTTTCCTGCATTCGCACTCGCAGCAAACCGTGATGCCGCTTGCGCTTCTCGGCGGCATCGGCGGACTCATCGTCGCGATGGTCACGATTTTCAAGAAGCAGTGGGCCGGAATCACTGCTCCGATTTACGCGCTGCTCGAAGGCCTCGTGCTCGGCAGCGTTTCGGCGATGCTGGAATTGCGCTTCCCGGGAATTGCGATTCAGGCTGTCAGCCTGACGTTTGGCACGCTCATCGTCTTGCTGCTCGCATATCGCTCTGGGCTGATTGCCGTCACTGAAAAGTTTCGCCTCGGCATCATTGCCGCGACGGGCGGCATCGCGCTTTTCTACATCGTTGAAATTGTGCTCGGATTCTTCGGCATCCATTTCACTGCCATCAACGGATCGGGCGCGATCGGAATCGGCTTCAGCGTTTTTGTCGTGATTATCGCGGCGCTGAATCTTGTGCTCGATTTCGATTTTATCGAGACGGGCGTCCGCGTCGGCGCGCCGAAATATATGGAGTGGTACGGCGCCTTCGGCCTGATGGTCACGCTCATCTGGCTGTATTTTGAAATCCTGCGCCTGCTCTCAAAAATTCGCAGCCGCGAATAATCCGCGCGCTGCGCATCCTTCGATGCCTGTTGACCGAGATCTCGCAGTCAATTTGCTGCGACGATCTCGTCGCAATCGACTCAGTAAATCCCACACTTGTCCCCGGCGCGCGCGGCGAAGCAGCCGCTTCAGAATTTCTCTGCAAATTTCTCCGTGAGCACGGAATTCCGGCAGAGCTCGAAGAAGCGGCGCCGGGCAGGCCCAACGTCGTCGCACTGCTCTCTCCAGCGACGGCCATAGCGAATCGCAGCGAAAAAAAATCGGCGGCGCTCGCGATTCTCGCTCACATCGATACGGTTGGCCCCGGCGACATGCCTGAGCCGTTCACGCCGCGCGAACGCGACGGGCGTCTCTACGGCCGCGGCGCGCTCGATATCAAAAGCGGCGTCGCCGCGATGTGCGCCGCGGCGATTGCGGCTCGCGACGCTGGCGCGATCCAGAAGCCGCTGTTGATCGCGGCTGTGGTGGATGAAGAGTGCGACAGCATCGGCACCGAAGCTTTGCTCAAGCGCTACACGGCGGATGCAGCGATTGTGATCGAGCCGACCGATTTGCGCCTCACCGTCGCGCACAAGGGTTATGCCTGGTTTGAAATTGTGACGCACGGCCGCGCGGCGCACGGCAGCCTGCCATCGGAAGGCCGCGACGCGATCCGCATGATGGGCCGCGTGCTGAATATTCTCGATGCGCTCGATCGCAAACTCGCGTCGCTTGCGCCGCATCCGCTTCTCGGCCATGGATCGCTGCACGCTTCGGTGATTCGCGGCGGCCAGGAACTTTCGAGCTATCCCGCGGACTGCCGTTTGCAGCTCGAGCGCCGAATGCTGCCCGAAGAATCCGCGGGCGAAGTCGAAGTCGAGTTGCGCAGCCTTGTTGCGGGACTCGCCGCTCGCGATCCGGATTTTCGCGCGACGGTACGCGGGCTCGGCTCACGTCCGGCGTACGAAATTTCTCACGATGCGCCCATCGTGCAACTCGTCAGCAATGCGATTCGGAAGATCCTCGGACCAACCGTTGCAGAGCAGTTCGTCGGAATGGCGGCGTGGACGGACACCGCGCTTCTCGCCGAGGCCGGTATCCCTGGAATTGTTTTCGGCCCCAGCGGCCGAGGGCTCCACGGGAAAGAGGAGTACGTAGAGCTAGATTCCGTCGTTCAATGTGGCGAAATCCTGCTCGAAGCCATCCGATCTGCCTGCGGCCAGTAGCCGTCTGGCAAATTTCAAAATCTGTACGCGGCGTTCAAATCGGTAACGTTTTCTCCCCGTCCAAACTGATCCAGCTACTCGACACTTACTGCTCATACCCGCAAATAGCAGCATTTGAGGCATTTGCGTGGTCCTGCGGATGGGCTTCCGAATGCACTTCTACCGCCGACTGAAGGGCTCGCCCACTCGGAGTTTCATGCACGGGCGACCCGAGGGTGTGAGCGTGAGTGAGCTGAAAACAAGATTGAGTGCGCGCCGAGGTGGGGACCAGGCGCGCGGTTTTTCGATGGTCGAAATGCTGGTAGTGATCGCGATCAGTATGGTGATCGCAGGAATCGCGATCATTCAAGCGCAGCCGGCGCTGATGCAAATTCATGCCAATACCGCGAAGGATGAAGTGCAGGGCGCGTTGCGGCAGGCGCGGGAGACGGCCATTTCGGATCGGCGCAACGTGAAGGTGGAGTTCCTGGTCAACCCGCCCGCCAATCCTGCCGGGTCGTACGTTCGACTTACCCGACTCGGCGGCCTATGTTGCGCGGACACTGTGATTCTCATGATGCCAATTTCAAATAGCGTGATTTTCACGACGTTTCCCGGAGAGCCAGATTCGCCCGACGGTTTCGGCAATGGCGGCGCGATCTATTTTGCAGGCGTTGCGGGTGGTCCTCCGGCCGGGATGATGTACCAGAGCGACGGGACCTTCTCGTCAGTCGGAACGGGGATAGCCATCAACGGCACTGTGTTCCTTGGCGTTCCGAATCAGCCGACGACAGCGCGAGCCATCACGATCCTGGGCGCCACTGGCCGCGTGCGGTCGTATCACATTTCGGGAACAACCACATGGTTCGACTAACGGAAAGGAGTGCCGCGATGCAGGACAAGATCCGACGAAATTCGAGAGCGGGATTTACGCTGATCGAAACGCTGATAGCGATAGTTGTCCTGGCGGTTGGCGTTCTAGGACTGGCTGCGATGCTCGCCGCGAGCATGGCTTACATGAGTACTTCAAAAGACGACTACATCGCACAGCAGAAAGCCGCGGAAGCAGTGGAGTCGATTTTCACCGCGCGCAATACCGGCCAGAAGACGTGGAATTCAATCTGCAACATCGGCTCAGCGATTTGTCCCGCAGGAATCTTCACGGCCACGCCCACGCAGCTTTGCGACCCTGGAGCTGACGGCATTCTGGGGACTGCCGACGACAATTGCGCCGTTATCGACAGTCTCCTCACGCCGGGACCGGACGGGAAGCTGGGAACTGCGGACGACGTCCTGATTCCTCTGGGGACCTACACCCGCACGATCGTCATAACCGCTATTCCAGGAAATGCGGACCTGCGCCAGATCGCAGTAACGGTGACTTACATTTCCGGCCGGTTCAACAAGAGCTATACGCTGACCACAAATATTTCGGCGTTTTCATAGAGATTTGCGAGGGAGACCAAGAATGAAGCGCGAAGCCGGATTCAGCCTGATGGAATTGCTGGTGGCCACCGCACTGATGCTGGTGATCGTGGGCACGCTGATGAAAACGCTGTCGGATGCCGCCCACGCAAACGAGGGCGTCACGCTGCTCGCCAATTCGCAGGAAAATCTGCGCGCGGCAATGAATTACATGGTGAAAGACATCATTGAGGCTGGCGAGGGCTTGCCGCAAGGCGGAATCACCATCCCTAACGCCGCGACGATTGCAAATCCTAATCCGGCCATTGCTTCGAAAGTGAACCGGCCGGGACCCGTAGGAGGACCGGCGACTTTTCCAGCGAACTACATAACGCTTCCGGCCCTTACCGATGGGTTTCAGTTGGGGCCGTTAGCAGTGACGCCTAACCCGAACGTCCCAGGTGCAACGCTGCTTGGCAACCCGACCGATTTTATAACCGTGGTTTACGCCGACACGTCGATCCTGGACGCGGCGAACAATACGCTCGATTCGTTTCCGGTGTACCTGGCCCCAAGCGCAGGCCCTCCAGCCAATCCAGGCTGTGGCGGAAAGATTGCGGCAGACGGCAGCTCGGCGACCTTCGACAAGAATTGCATCACGCTGCCCACAGACAACACGCAGATCAGCCCCGGCGATTTGATCATGTTCACCAACGCCAATGGCACGACTTTGCAAACGGTGTCTTCATCGGTGGGCCAGGTGGTGAACTTTCTCGCCAACGATGCATTTGGCCTGAACGCATCGGGAGAACCGAGTGGCACGATTCTTAACATTCAGAACGGCATCGCGTCGCCGGGCGGTCCTTACCCGCCGACAACCTGCACTCGGATCTGGATCGTTACGTACTTTCTGAATACAGCGAACCCGCAACGGCCGATGCTGATGCGGGAGATTAACTTCCAGGCGGCGCAGCCCGTAGCCGAAGTGATCGAGGATCTCGCGATCTCGTACGACATAAACGGAGGGCTCCCCAACACCGGGGCGATTGCGCCGAACTCCCCCAACTCCGTGCGGAAAGTGAATCTCTCGCTGGGATCGCGTTCGGATAGCGCTTTCACGCAGAACAAAGCATATTTCCGGAACAATTTACAAACGCAGGTCAGTGTGCGCAGCCTGGCCTTCTTTTCCGATTTCCAGTAATCGTCGCAAAGGAGAAACGCCGTGAGGAATCGTCGCGAACAAGGCATGGCAATGGTGACCGCGCTTCTGGTGCTATTGCTGATTTCGGCCATGATTGTGGGCATGTCGTGGCTGGTGCTGACCGACAAGAAGCTCGGCGGCAACAATGCCGACCGGCAGACCGCTTTCTATGGCGCCGAGGCGGGGATGGAAGCGCTCACGACGCAATTGCAATCAAGCTTCGTCAACAACTACGCGATGAGCGCGAGCGATATCACTACGATTGTCAACAACACACAAACGGTGACGAACAATATTCCGGGAGTGAGTTACCTGGCGCCGGACGGCACCAACGGATTCGTGATCAATTTCACGCCCGATCCAGCACCCAGCAACGCGGGTAATCCACTCGCCCAGCAGCATACGATTCTGTCCGGCACCTACGCGGGCCTGGTTGGTTTGCTGACGCCCGTACACGATGCAGGTCACTTCACGGACGGCTTTTGGTTCCGAAGCGAGGCTTCAGCGCACTGTGCAAACGGTGGCGATTCCGGTTTTCCAGTTCGGACTTTTTTCGGACACGGACCTCGACTTCTTCGCCGGCCCGGACTTCAACTTCGGAGGCCGGCTGCACACCAATGGCAACTTGTGGCTCGCGGAAAATGGCGGAACGCTCACTCTCTCGGGCAAGACGACAGCCGTAGGAGAAGTGATCCGCACGAACCTTGAGAACGGATATCCGACGACGAGCAGCTATAACACGACAGTGAACATCACCACGAATCCTGGATCGGGCAGCTACCAGAACTTGACCACATCGCAAGGAAGCGTGACCGGAACCAGCTTTTTCGGCAGCGTAAGCGGTTCCATATGGGAGCCGCAATTCAAGAACCTGGCGAGCTCGACATACAACGGCAATCTCGGGAACGGCTACACAGGCGTAAAAGCTCTAAACCTTACCATCGCGACTCCGGCGCTGGGCGGCACGCCGATTGACATGATCCGCATGCCCGTGCAGGGAGAATTCGCAGCGAATCCCGGAAAACTGAACGAACGCTATTACAGCAAGGCCAGCTTGCGGATATTGCTCGCCGATTATGGTCCGTCAGGGACATGCGTGGACAGCGACATCGTCAACATGCCGTATGCTTCGGCCGGTACTCCAGTGGACCTTGCAGACCTGGCATGGGACACAGCGAGTCCGGCTACTGGCAATGGAGTTGTACCTAAGGGGCCTGGGCCCAGCGCAGGAATTCTGCCCGGAATTGGAGCCAGCATTTTCCCGATGCCGGTTTCCGGGGCGGTTGGCGCTACTTATGCCGGCATCACAAATGCGAAGGACGGGTATTGGGTTCAACAGTGGTTTCCGATTGAAACAGGTTGCATCAAGATGGACTACCAGCAGAAGACCGTTCTCGCGTGGACGGACGTGACGAAGGAGATTTTGAAGCTGGGTTGGACTGGCCGCAATATCAATCCGAATACAGCGCCGGCCGCACCCCAGCGTCCCAACCTGCCCGGGGGCCAAGTAAACGGATCCGGCCCGACGATTAACGGAGGTGTTGCCACGGTAGGTTGCAACGACCCAAGCCCGAATGCGGTGATTCGTCTCTCAAGAGTCCGCGACAATCCGACGACGGGAGCTTGCGCAAACTTGCCGGGCAACGGAGTGACTCAACACGGGACGGACATCTGGCCGAACGTCCTCTACGATACCCGTGAAGGATTGCTTCGAGACCAGGCCCTCGCGGGCAATGCGGTAACGCTGGCGGGAGCGATGCACTACGTTGAAATTGACGTTGCGAATTTGGACAAATGGTTCATCGGGCTTCTGGGAGCGAGCGGGACCAGCGCGAACAATACTACAGGCTATTCGGTTTATTTCTCCGATCGCCGTGGCGACCGTCATGACCCGACCCCGCCGCCTTCCGTTGGAACAACTCCGACAAAAACCGGGGCATTCGGTTTTGATGATTTCGTCAATTCAGCTGACATAAACGGATGCCCGAATACCACGCTTGAGGGAGCCGAGGATTTCGAGTCAGATTTCACAATGGGAACGGACCTAAATCCGCCAGCGACCCCACGGAAGTATGGCAAATTTTTTCCGACCGACGCTGCAACTACAGGCAATGATCCGAATCTGTGGAAGCTTCCGGGCAACATTTCGATGGTGCTTCCGGGTGGGACGAGCATTTTCTCACTAGCTTCAACCGCAATCCTGCCCAATCCTACCTGTGTAGCAACAGGAAACGATTGGCCGTTTGCAGTGGCGGCCAATGCCCAGGACCTTCGCGAGAACCCGCCGGTGTTCTTCCGCCGGGCGCTGAAGCTGGTAAACGGCAGCACCCTCTCGATCGGTGTTTGCGACGGAGTAGCGTGCGGGCTTACGGTGGTGGCAGAGAACCCCATCTACGTGCAGGGTGATTACAACGCAGGAATCAACGGCAACTTCGCGACCGCGTTCGTGGCAGCCGCAGTAATCGGAGATGCGGTGACCCTGCTCTCCGATAACTGGAATGACGTGAATTCGTTTGCCTTCCCGTATACCCTCGGCTCGCGAGCGGGCAACACGACGACCTACCGCATGGCTGTGGTGGGCGGCAAGACGATACCGTTCAAACAGCCGACGGTGAACTGCGGTACCGCAGCGTGTTCCGCCGACTTCGGTACCGATGGCGGGGCGCATAACTTCCTGCGCTACATCGAGCAGTGGGGCGGCACGCTGTATTACAAGGGCTCGCTTGTGAGCCTTTACTACAGCCACCAGGGCGTGGGCACATTCAAGTGCTGCACTACGGTGTACGCACCGCCGACCCGCGGTTACACCTTCCAGACGGAGTTCCTGACTCCGAGCCTGCTGCCGCCGCGAACACCGATGTTCCAGGCGATCAACACGATCGGATTCTCGCAGGTCGTGCTGCCGACGCAGTAGAAACAGTTTTCCCCGCAACACCCCTAGCGGCTCCCGTTCCCCCCGGGAGCCGCTTTTATTTTGGGGGCATTGTGCTGGGTTGGCGAAGCTGGCGAATCAGGGCGAGGCTGGGCGGGTGCGCGGGTTGAAATTTGTATTTGCGGCTGGCGTGGTGCAGGAAGGCGCGGATGGCGGGCCGCAGAGGCTTAGGAGCGGATCGCTGAGATTCGCCGGGGTTACGAACCCTTCGAGAGGATCGGCGTAGATTTTGTAATTGTGATTTATCGGCAAGCGCTCGATCGCGTAGGAGCCGTCGAACCGCAACTGCTGGCTGGTTGCGTTGCAGCTCCAGCCACCGAGCGTGGCGGCGATCACCGAGCCGGTGTCGGCGTCGACGGCTACCACGTGAGCGCCGAAGATTCCCGTGACGAATGATCCGGTGGCGGGGGCTGGAATATTCGCGAGGACGAAAGGATTGGCGGGGAGAATTTGTCCTGCTGATTGTGCCGATGTTGACGGAATCGGCGGGATCGGGGTAGAGAGAGCGGATGCCGGCGCGGTCGTCGTCAGAGAGCGGGCCATCGGGGGCTTGACCGGTGGGGCGATCGCCGAGAAATTGGCCGGGTGGCGGCGCGTAGGGAAACATCAGAGCGCGCCAGACGGCGGAATGATCGAGGCCGAACCAGTGGCCGAGTTCGTGGGCGAGAAGCGATTCGAGATCGTAGGCGCCCTGGCCTTGAGGAGTGGCGAGCGCGGCGGGAGTTGCGTAGGTGGCTTGATTGTCGTTTCGGAATAAGGTGTCGGCATCGAGGATTTGGCCGGCGAAAACGGCGGAGCCGCTGGCGCCTATGGAAACGCCGGGTGCATTTGCGGTGATCACGCGGGTGAAGGCGAGGACGCCGGTTGTGAAGGCTGAGCTGGATTGGTTGAAGCAGATTGTGTTGAGGCCGTCGGCGTTGCTTTGCTGATCGTTGGTGCAGGAATTTGCGGGGGTGACGCGCGCGAGCGGAGCGACGAGGCCGGGATGGGCGGCGGTGTTGAAGGTGGTGCCGGGGACGCCGGTCCAGGCTGCGAAGGAGGCTGAGATGGATTGCTCGATTTCGTCGAGTTGGGCGGGCGTGCCTTGAGCGGCGACGGTGAGGATCGTGGTGCTGGTGAGCGGGAGGGAGGTGCTCCAGCGACGATTCAGGGGAGAGGCGAGGGTGAGATTAAAGCGGTTTGGTTGGGGGCAGCCGCCTGCGAGGGGAACGGTGGAGTCTGTGGTGTAGCTGAAGGCGTCGGGGGTGTGAACGGCGGCGAAAATCAAAAGGCACAGTGTGGCTAGCGCGATGGGGCGCTTCATTGGCGGATTCCTTGAACTGCTTGAGCATCGACTGAGGCTACCACCAGGGAGCGGAACGCGCTGACTGGCATTTTGCGGATGCCGGTGGTTTCGAAATTGTGCGATGCGGGATCGAAAACGGGGAAGGCGGCGGTGTCTTGTGTGACGACTTCTTCGCTGGTTGTGCGGCTGCGGCCGATTCGGAAGGTGCCTTGCATCCAGCTGACGATCGAGAAATCCTGGGCCGGGGTGCGCTCGAGAAACAGAATTAATTCTTCGCCCGGCGAGAATCGCGGGACGCCGGAAACTGTGGACGTGAAATTTCCGGCGTTGGCCGCCGAGCAGACGGACTGTGATCTGCGCGGGGGCGGAGCCTTTCCAGATTTCCTCGACGTCGAAGGTGGTGAAGGTCCAAATTTCGCCGGCGTCCCAGCGGGTGATATTTGCGACGCAACGCGCGCGAACGACTGTGTGAGCTGCGCGTGATAAATCGGCAACGGACATGCGCTTGAGCGTTGTGGCGCGGGCGGGCGAGTAGCATTGCCGCAAATGAAGCGGATACGAGTGCGAGCGTGGCGAGTGTTCGAGTTGTTTTGGTCATTTCACCTCCAGGATTCCGGTGGCTGAGGCGCGGTCGTTATTCAGTGAAGTGATAAAAAGCGTGCGGACGCCGGGAAGAGTTGTGCTCGAAATTTGCAGATCGAGTTCGATGGTGTTGGGGAAAAGGCCGACGATGGCTGATGCGGTGACGGGGATGTCGCCGGGCGATGTGCACCGGGACCTGTGAATGCGTACGTCATCGTGGGATCGAGGCCGTTGCCGTGAATGCAGAGGCTTACTGTTTGCGTGCCGGAGAGCGGGCGGGTGACGGTGAGCGGTGTGCCTTCTACCTCGCAGGTCGAGTTCGTCAGCGGACCGTCGAAGTCCACGTCGAGCGGAACTGAGATAGCGGCTGTGGTTGGTTCGACTACGGTGATGTCTTTTTTCGCCGCTGTTGGTTGCGAGGGATTCAGCGCGATGACGTCTTCCGAGACGTCGAACGGCGTGACGACAAACGGGACAGGATTGGAGAGAAGCGCGGGGGCGCCGGGATTGGAGATTTGCAGGGTGAATGTTGCGGCTGTTTGCAGGTCGGCGGGAGTGAGGGCGATCGCGCAAATGGTCGCTGTGGAGCAGGTGGTGGGACGCGCGACGCCGTTGAGGAGAATTGTGGAGCCTGTGCCGGCGCTGCCGGGTACGAAGTTCAAACCCTGTACCAAAACGGGGAAACCCTCTATCGCGCCTGCCATCGCGCTGGAAGGCAGAACCACTTCGATGGTTGGGCCGGATGTGATGGCGATTGTTGCCGACGCGGATTTGCTGGCATCGGCTGCGCTCGTGGCGATGATTGAGATGGCGTTCGGCGAAGGCGCTACCGTGGGCGCGGTGAAGACGCCGTTGGCATCTACGGAGCCGCATGCTGCGCCACCGCAGCCCTGGCCAGCGACGGCGGATTGAACGCTCCACGTGACGGCGGTGTTGCCGCTGCCTGTGACGGCGACGAAAAACTGGCGGGTGCTGAGGGTGCTGGTGGAATGCGGAACGAAAGCATAGAACGGGGAGACGGAGACTGAGAGCGGAGTTGAGATGCCTGTGACGGAAACGATTGCGCTAAGCCGATTTTCGAAGGATCTGCATGGCTCACGGCGGTGATGGTGACAGGATCGACCGTGGGCGGTGCGGCTGGCGCGAGATAATCTACGCTGCTGGAAGTTGGTCCGGTTGGCGCGACGCAAGGATTGGAGCCTGACTGGCAGATTTGTCCGACCGGTTGGATTTCCGTTCGGGATGCCGTTTACGAGCCAGGAGACAGCGGTATCGGACGTGTTCGTGAGAGTTGCTGCGAAGGGTGCGCGCTGGCTGGTCTGAACGGTTGCCGACGAGGGCGACACTGTGACGGCGATGTTGCTGACGAGCGTCATGGACGCGGAGGCGGCGAGCAAACCAGCGGTGGCATGAATCACAACTGTGCCCGGTGTGGGCAAATCTATCGGCGCCGTGTAAACCGCCGTATTCGCGCCGCTCGGAGAAATCGTTCCAATTGTTGAGTTGCCGCCGGGAATTCCGTTGACGTCCCACGTGATGGAGGCGCCGGTAGCGAGGCAGAATGACGCGCTGAAAGTTTGTGTTTGCGCGAGTGAAACTGTGGCTGCGGGCGGCGAGATTGTATTCGTCGCTGAACATGTGATGGTGACGCTTGCTGTGGCGGATTTCGACGGGTCAGCAACACTCGTAACGATGACGCTGACGGTGGAAGGCGACGGCGGAACAGCGGGAGCGACATACAGCGCGCCTGCGCTCCGTTGGGGGTGATTGTGCCGAGGGTCGAATTGCCTCCGGCGATGCCGTTTACGCTCCAGGTGAGTGCATTCGAAGAGGCGCCTGCGCCTGTGATACTTGCTGTAAATGCTTGTCCGGCGCCGGTTGAAACTGTGGCGGAGGTCGGCGAGATCCCGACTACGATTCCGCCTGTGAGCGTGACGAGGGCGGAGCCTAGTGGCAGTGCTGTCGGCATTGCTTGATGCGGTTACGGTGATGGTCGGAGGCGAGGGCATTGCGCTTGGAGCGGTGTACAAGCCGCTCGGCGAAATTGTGCCGACGGTTGCGCTTCCACCAGCAACGCCGCCCGCAAACCATGTGACGCTTTTATTCGAGGTGCCTGTGACGGTCGCCTGGAATTGCTGTGACTGGCTCAGGGGACGCTTACTTGTGTCGGCTGCAAGACTACGGTGACCACGGCAGGACCTGTCGAGGTGAATCCAGCGCAACCTGGCATCGCGACGGCAGCGACGCAAAAGAACGCAAGCAAGAGCAGATTCGGCGGACGATTCGATCGGTCAAATGGGGTGGCCGCCCGACTCAAAGTCGTTTTCAGCCACCGGCATTTGATTGAGCGCGTCATCTGTGCGACGGCTTAACGCAAGGGATGTGCCATCGCGGAGCATTACGAGCTGGTAGGCGTTTTTGACGCGGCCTGGCGGGTCATTGGCGCAGCTAAGCCTTATCGCTTCACGAGAATAGGGAAGCATCGCGAAGCGAAAACGGATTGCGACGTGACGATCGAAAAGCTCTGCGCGCACGCGCTAATCGTCCCAAATCGGCATGCTTGCAATTCATTTCGGGACGCGACCGACGCGAACTTACGAGTCGAAGAGGCGATTGATTTGCGCGCACGACTCGAGGGACGACGAGGTTGACAGCAGCGCAGAACCCGCCAAATAATCTCGGCATGGCCAAACCGGAGACAGTTCGACGGATCAAGAGCTATTCAGCGGAAAGCGGCTACGTCTACCAGTATCAGTTCCAAGATGCGCATCCCGCGCAGCAGGGAAGCGCGAAGGGAAACGAGTACGTCTATTACGTCTCTGCGGATCGAAAGAAAATGTTTCCGGTGCGCATTTTTGTGGGGCAGGATGCGATCAAGAAATGGGGCGAAGCAACTGGACGCGCGCTGACCGGCACTGAAGAATATGCCGCGGCCAAGATGCGTCTATTTCAGGCATTCGACGAAGGCGAGGAGCTTTCCGCCACGGGTCCAGCGTTGGTCGTCGACGAATCGAATCTTAATGCGCTGCTCCAGCGTCTCGATCTTTAGCCTTCCCGACTGATTACATCCGCGAAAGCACAGCCGCGCGCAGTGCCGGCTCCAAAATCTCGAAACGAAATTTATATCCGGCTGCGAGCATTTGTTCCGGCTTGACGCGATCGCTGCTGAGCAAGACAGCGTCAGCCATTTCGCCCATGGCGAGGCGGAGCACAAAGGCAGGCGCTGGAAAAATCGCGGGGCGGTGCAGCATGCCGGCGAGTAGTCGCGTGAATTCTTCGTTTCGCACCGGGTTTGGCGCGACGACATTTACGGGGCCGCTCACCTGCTCGTTAGCAATCGCATGGCGAATGATTCCCACCACGTCTTCGATCGCAATCCACGACATCCATTGCTGGCCGTCGCCGAGGCGTCCACCGACGCCGAGCTTGAAAGGGGTGAGCATTTTCGGAAGCGCGCCTCCCTTGCCGGAAAGTACGACTCCGAAGCGCAGCATGACAGTGCGGATGCCCATCGCAGCGGCGCGGCTGGCTTCGGCTTCCCAGTCACGGCATAGCAGAGCGAGAAAATCCGTCCCGATGGCGCTCGATTCGGTGAGAATTTCATCACCGCGAGAGCCGTAGTAGCCGATCGCCGACGCTACGATCAGCACGCGAGGCTTTTGCTTCAGGCGTGAAAGCGAGTCCACAAGCACGCGAGTGGTGTCGATGCGGCTGCTGCGGAGAATCTGTTTGCGCGCTTCGGTCCAGCGGCCGTCGGCGATTCCAGCGCCGCTCAGATGGATCACGACGTCAACGCCTTCGAGCCCCGCGACGTCAACAGTTGCTCGCATCGGATCCCACTGGATGTCTCCTGCTTTTGCCCCTTTACCGGGCCGGATAAGCTGGGCGACATTGTGACCGTCGGACTTCAGCGCCGTCGTCGCCGCTGTGCCGATCAATCCCGAGCTTCCGGAAATAAGAATCTTCATGTGCTGTGTTTTCTCCCGCTTTGACCGGAATCTACCCTAAGGTGCGGGGTGTCGCGCGTCAAGCGATTGAAGCAACCAGAGAATATGCACCCTTTGCCTGATTCAAAATTCGCGAAAGCCGAAACGGCTTTGCGGTTGGCGCGTCCATCTAAGATAAACTCATCGGCTGCGTAAGAGGTGATGATGAATCGTTTGGCGCGGAGATACGGTGCAGCTGTTCTTCTGGCGATACCGCTGATGCTGTCGTTCGCTTCTGACAAAGCCGCCAACGGAGAGATCCGTGGGTTTTTTCCCGAGCGCGTTAAGCCTGAACGCGAGCTCGAATCGAAGCTGCAGGCGATCCCCGACGCCGCACATGCAGAGAGCAATCTGCGCCATCTCACGAGCCAGCCGCACAGGGCCGGCACGGAAGCGAGCCATCAGGTGGCGGAATGGCTGCGAGACCAGTATCGAAGCTTTGGCTTCGACGCCGAAATCGTCACATACAGCGTGTGGATGGCCGAGCCGCGGGAAGTAAAACTTGAGCTGGTTGCACCTGTGAAGAAAACGCTCGCTACGCCCGAGCAGCCGGTGGAGGTGGACAAGTTCACGGAGGATCCTCGCGCAGTGATGGCGTTCAACACCTATTCGCCTTCGGGTGAAGTTACGGCGCCGGTGGTTTACGTGAACTATGGAACGCCCGAGGATTATGCGGAACTCGATTCACTAGGCGTGAGCGTGCAGGGAAAGATCGCCATTGCGCGGTACGGCCACAATTATCGCGGCATCAAATCGAAATTGGCGGAAGACCACAAAGCGGCCGGCTTGATCATCTTCTCCGATCCAGCCGACGACGGATATATGGCAGGCGATGTGTTTCCCAGCGGGCCGTGGCGGCCGATGAGCGGGATTCAGCGCGGGTCGATTCTTTACACGGAAGATTATCCTGGAGACCCGCTTACGCCCGGAGTGGGAGCGACTCCCGATGCGAAGCGAATCAAGCCTGCTGACGCGACGAACCTGCCGCATATTCCCACCATGCCCATCAATGCGCAGGACGCGTGGGCGATTCTCGAGCATCTTGGCGGGCCGCACGTTCCTAGAAATTGGCAGGGCGGCTTGCCGTTCACGTATCACGTGGGGCCTGGAAAATCGGAAGTTCACATGAAGCTGGTGATGGACTTCGAGCAGCGCCCGATCTACGACGTTATCGCAAAATTGCGCGGCACCGATGATGGTCAATGGGTTGTGCTGGGCAATCACCATGACGCGTGGGTGTACGGTGCTGCCGATCCGAGTAGCGGAACGGCTGTGATGCTCGAAACGGCGCGAGCGCTCGGCGAGTTGGTCCGCAGCGGCTGGAAGCCACGTCGCACGATCGTGATGTGCGAGTGGGATGGAGAAGAACCGGGGCTACTCGGCTCGACGGAATGGGTGGAAGCGAATCGCGCTGAGCTTCAAGCAAAAGCCATCGCATATATAAATACCGACGTGGGCGTAACCGGGCCAAATTTCGGAGCGGCAGCGACGCCATCGCTGAAAGAAATTGTGCGCGACGCGGCGCGTGAACTGCCCGATCCGGAGACTAAGCGCAGCGTGTATGAAATGTGGCGAGAGCATTCGTCGCAGAAGAAAGGCGCGCCCAACGGTATCGCGCGGCCTGAGCTCAAGGCGGAGACTCCCGGCGAGACACCTGTCGGCGCTTTGGGAGCGGGTTCGGATTTTTGTCCCTTCTTCGATTTTGCGGGGATTCCTTCGCTGGACATGGGCTTCAGCGGCGATTACGGCGTCTACCACTCGCTATATGACGATTTTTACTGGATGAAGCAATTTGGCGATCCGACGTTTGTCTATCATGCGACGCTCGCGCGGATTCTGGGGACAGTTGCATTACGGCTCGACGAAGCAGATGTGCTGCCGTTCGACTATTCGGCCTACGCGAGCGAAATTGCACGGATGACGAGCGACGTGAATGCTCGAGTGCGAGCGCCGAAGGGAGCGGAGGCGTCCGATTGGAAAGCTGTATCTGAGGCGGCGGATGAGTTGACGGCTTCGGCTGGCCGCACTTCGGTAGCGCTGCGCGCGATTTCACCGGCAATCCTCAGTCCGGCCACGCAGCGCGAGCTCAATCGCGCGCTGGCAAGTGTGGAGCAGTCGCTTCTTGTTCCTGAGGGGCTCGCGGGCCGACCCTGGTACAAGCACGCGATTTTTGCGCCGGGCAGCTATGCGGGTTATGCGGCGGAGGTGATGCCTGGCGTGAATGAAGCGCTCGATCGAAACGATCCTGCCACTTTTCACCGGGAAGCTATGGCGCTGGCTGCGGCATTGAGGCGGGCTGCTGTGCGGCTCGATGATGTGAGCGGTATGGCCAAAACAGCCGCGGGCGCCCATTCGGGGTTTTGATTGATTGTTATGGTGGTTCGTGTGCACCAATTTTGCGCCTGCTTCGCGAGGTCGCGTTAGAATGACTGCCATGCGTGTTCGAGTGCTATTTTTCGGGCAATTAAAGGATATTGTGGGACTCGCTCAGGATGAGGCCGATCTTTCCGATGGCGCTCGCGTGGAGGATCTTTTTGAGCGCTATGGGCGGCGCTTTCCGAAGCTCGCGGAGTTCCGGCCTTCGATTGCCGCTTCGGTGAATCAGGAATATGCGGGTTGGCGCGAATCGCTTTCCGCAGGTGATGAAGTGGCATTTCTTCCGCCCGTTAGCGGCGGGGAACACGCGGCGACCGTCGAGGACATTTTTCAGCTCGTCCGCGAGCCGATTCGCCCGCAGGAGTTAGTTGAGAGCATCAAAGCGCCGGAGGATGGCGCGGCGGTGGTGTTCGATGGATTCGTGCGCAACAATTTCCGCGGAAAACGGACACTCTATCTCGAATATGAAGCCTACGAGGCGATGGCGCTGGCGAAAATGCGCGAGATCGGCGCGCAAATGCGGGAGAAATTTCAGATTCACCGGATCATCATCGTGCATCGCCTGGGGCGGCTCGAGATTGGCGAAACCAGTGTGTGGATTGCAGTGAGTTCGGCGCACCGCGCTGCCGCGTTTGACGCGTGCCGCTACGCGATTGACACCTTGAAGCGCACCGTGCCCATCTGGAAGAAGGAATATTTCGCCGGCGGAGCGGTGTGGGCCGAGGGCGAAAAGGTGGGGGATTTCGCGTCTCAGGAAGCCATTTCGCGCGCGGATGAATCTACCTCTTAGATGAAAATATCGCCTCGAACGTTCAGCGCGTTGCTGCTGGCTGCAGCGGTGGCGTGTGCGGGATTGTATGGTTCGTTGCCTGGTCTATTGATTGCACAGGAACAGCAGAAGCCCGCGATTCGCGTGGATGTGAATCTGGTGAGCATTCTCGCGAGCGTGATTGATGCCAGCGGGCGGCCGGTGCCGGATCTCACGCAGGACGCATTCGAATTAAAAGAAGAAGATGTGCCGCAAAAAATCGAGCGCTTCGAGGCTCAGACGAACCGGCCGCTCGACCTCGCGCTAATGGTCGATGCGAGCATGAGCACGTTCAAGGATCTGAAATTCGAGGCCCAAGCTGCGGCGCACTTTATCAAGCAGGTGGTTCGGCCGACGGATACGCTTTCGGTTTTTGAATTCTCTGATTCCGTGATACAGCTCTCGGAATTTTTGGACGATGTTCCGAGGTTGCAGGCCGCCGCGGATAGAATCAGTCCGGGTGCAGGAACCGCGATGTATGACGCGGTGGTGCTTGGGTCGAACGCGCTGCGAAAGCTGCCGCAGGAACGGCGGCGCGCGATCGTTCTGGTTACGGATGGCGGAGAGACGACGAGCGTTTCGAAGTTTGACGACGCGCGGCGGGCGGCAATCCGGTCGGGCACGTTGCTTTATTCGATCATCATCCGGCCGGTGAAAAATGAAAACGGCCGCAACACCGCCGGCGAGCATGCGCTCATCACCATCACGGATAGCACGGGCGGAGCGTTCTTCATTCTTGACGATCTTCAGCAGCTCGACGCGATGTTCGATCGCATCAATCGGGAGTTGCGCACGCAATATTTGCTTGGTTACTATCCGAATCCACCGCCGAAACCCGGTAGCACGCGGCATGTGGAAGTGACGGTAAAATCAGGAGACTTGGTGCGATACCGCAAGGAATATTTCACTTCGGCGATGCCTCGATGAACCAATTCCTCGAAGTTGCGATTGACGCGGCGCGCGAAGCGGGCGCGCTGTTGCGGGTGGAGTTCGATCGTCCGAAGAAGATCAGTTACAAGGGCGAAGTTGATATCGTCACGGAATCCGACCGGCGCTCGGAGGAAATTGTGGTCGGGAGATTGCGCCGCCATTTTCCGCAACACGAGATTGTGGCCGAGGAGGGAAGCGGCGGGCCGGCGGGAAAAGCGCGATATCGCTGGCACGTCGATCCGCTCGATGGCACAACGAATTTCGCGCACGGGTATCCATGCTTCGGCGTTTCGATCGGATTGCTCGAAGATGGCGAGCCGATTGTCGGCGTGGTGTTCAATCCCATGAGCGGGGAGATGTTCTCGGCTGTGCGTGGCGAAGGCGCGTATCTCGATCACAAACGCATACATGTTTCGGAGATTGATAAGCTGGCGACGAGTCTGCTCGTCACTGGATTTCCGCCGGATCAGCGCAGCCAGCAAACGAACATCGCTTTTTACGCTGGTTTCACGCTTCGAACGCACGGCGTGCGGCGTGACGGCTCGGCCGCGCTTGATCTTTGCGGGGTTGCGTCCGGCCGCTTCGAGGCTTTCTGGGAATTCGGGCTGAAATCCTGGGATACAGCTGCGGGCGTGCTGCTGGTGAAGGAAGCCGGTGGAATGGTCACCGATTTCTCCGGCAAGCCGTATCATCCCGGTGACCGCGAAATGCTCGCTTCTAATGGGAAGATTCATTCCGAGATGCAGGCGGTGGGCGCCGATATTTCTGAATGCGCCGCACGGCAGCCAATCTAGCGGCTCTGCGTCAGTGTTTCTTCAGGTCTATGTAAATATTCGTGATTGAATAGGTGACGCCGGCGAAGAACCGTTTCTGTGGCGCACCATGCGTCAAGCCCACATCGATCCCGCCATCCACAACCAGCCGCGGCAAGATGTTGTACGTCAGCGCCCAGAGAGTCGATGCAAGAGCCGGATTTTGGGCGTTCAGTCGCGTATCTCCGTAAAATTCTCCCGTAAAGCCAAGGTTTCCGTAAATTGCGCGCGAAAAAGCCAGATTGATTTGCCAGAAAGAATCGAATCCTGAACTCGCCGGGCGACCAATCAAAAAGTATGACGCGTTGAAATCGAAATGTACGTCGTGGATGTCTTTGCTCGCGAGAAACGTGAATTGCTGATCGATGCGCCCCGAGCCCAGGCCTTTCATTGTACTTGCGGTTGGAGCCTTCACCGCGTAACTGAAAGCGAGGGAAGGAACGTGCGCCGTCTGCCGATAAAAACGAATCTGCGGCCCAAACCAATTATCGCCGATTCCCGTTTGGCCCCCGGCTTGTTGATTTTCGATCAGCACGCTTGTGGTTGACCACCGCAGCTCCACATCGCACAGAATTGCGAATTTCAAAAGACCCACTGTATCGTCCAAGCGCGCGCCTGCTCCGAGCGATGTTCGATCCCATCCGTATTCAATTTCGAGCACGCCGTATTGCGTAATGTCTGCCGGGTTCGCAACCGTCGGGCGATTCGGATTCGCCTTTATAGGCGACTCGTAGCAGCCGGTCTGCCGCCCCATCCACTGGGCGTGGGAGACAGGCGACACAATTGAAAGCAAACAAATGAACAGGCTGGATGCAATGGCCCTGCGCAATTTGATCTCCGGGGCCCACTGATGATATCAGCCGCGAGATATTATTGATTGCAAGGTTGTGCGCGCGAGTTTCGTCTGAAATTTCACAATCCTCCGGCTGCGATCGATCCTGCGAGAAACATCTCTCGGCGGTTTCGTTGACTCAGTTCCAGCAGAATGCTAGCCTTCGCGCTCGATTCCAATCTATGCGCGCTGTTGACATCATCCGCAAAAAACGCGAAGCCATCGAATTATCCCGCGAAGAAATCAATTTTCTCGTTGAAGGCGCTACGCACGAACGCATCCCCGATTACCAGATAGCCGCTTGGTTGATGGCTGTGCTGTGGCGCGGCATGACGCGCGCCGAGCTCGCGGCGCTCACCGAATCCATGCTGCATTCGGGCTCGGTCCTTGATTGGTCGAGTCTTCCGGCGCCCAAGGTCGATAAGCATTCTACGGGCGGCGTCGGCGACAAAACTTCTCTCGTTATCGCGCCGGTGGTTGCTGCCGCTGGACTCTACGTTCCGATGATCAGCGGACGCGGGCTGGGCCACAGCGGCGGCACGCTCGACAAGCTCGAATCGATTCCAGGCTTCAACGTGAATCTCAAGCTCGATGAATTCAAGCGCGTCCTAGAGAAATGCCATTGCGGCTTGATTGGGCAAACTCCAGAAATCGCGCCAGCCGACAAAAAGCTCTATGCGCTGCGCGACGTGACCGCGACCGTCGAAAGCCCGTATCTGATCTGTGCTTCCATCATGAGCAAGAAAATGGCGGAAGGTATCGACGCGCTCGTTCTCGACGTGAAGACGGGCGTCGGCGCTTTTATGAAGAAGCAGGCGGACGCCGAATATCTCGCCGAGTTGATGGTTGAAACCGGCACGCGCATGGGCAAAAAAGTTGTCGCGCTCATCACAGACATGGAACAGCCGCTCGGCCGCAAAGTGGGAAATGCGCTTGAAGTGGAAGAGTGCATCGAGATCATGAACGGCAAGGGCCCGGAAGATTTGCGCGAAATATGCATCGAGCTTTCCGCGTGGATGTTTTTGCTCGGCGGCAAGTCGAAATCGATCGCTGACGGTCGCGCTCTCGCAGCGGAAATGATTGCTTCCGGGCGCGCCCGTGATACATTCCGCGAGATCATTCGTTTGCAAGGCGGCGATGCGGGTGTCGTCGACGATCCGCAAAAGTTGCCGCAAGCGCGGCACGAAGCGCGAGTCACCGCGCCGGCAGATGGATTCATCACCGCGATTCAGTGCGAGCAGGTGGGCGTGGCCAGCATGATGCTCGGCGGCGGCCGCGAGAAAAAGGAAGACACGATTGACCCGGGTGTCGGGTTGATCGTCGAGAAGCGGCTTGGCGATCCGGTGAAGGCAGGCGAGACGCTCTGCATCGTGCGCTACAATCTCGACTCTCGCCTTCCGCATTCGATGGGATTGCTGGCAAAGAGCTTTGAAATTGGACCGAAGCCGCCGCACGTGTTGCCTCTCGTGCGAAAAGTGATTGGCGCGTAGGTAAATTTGATTCTGGCTGCAGCGCGGGGAGAGCACATCGAATGCATCGACTGATTGGCTTGCTTGGAATGGTCGTTCTGATGGCCCTCGCCTTTCTTTTTTCCACGAATCGCCGCGCCATCCGAAAAAAAACCGTCGCGTGGGGCCTGGGCCTCCAGATCGTCTTCGCATTTCTCGTGATGCGCTGGGAATATGGCCGCTGGATTTTTCACCAGGCGGGCGAAGGCGTGAACTGGATGCTGAATTTCTCGTTCTACGGTTCGTCCTTCGTATTCGGTGACCTCGGCAAAAAAGGTTCGCCGATGGGCTTTTTCTTCGCGTTTCAGGTGCTGCCCACCATCATTTTCATCGCTGCGTTTTTTGCGGTGCTGTATTACTTCGGCGTGATGCAGTTCATCATCAAGATTGCAGCGGTGGTGATGACGCGATTGATGGGCGCGAGCGGCGCGGAATCGCTCAACGTTGCCGCCAGCATTTTCATGGGGCAGACGGAAGCTCCGCTTACGATTCGTCCGTTTTTGCCCGAAGTGACGCATTCGGAATTGATGACCATCATGACCAGCGGCATGGCTCATGTTTCTGGCGGCATGATGGCTGCTTACATTGCGTATGGCGTTGAAGCGAAACACGTGCTCGCGGCTGTGATCATGACTGCGCCGGGAACGATTCTTCTCTCCAAGATGCTTGTGCCGGAGACTGAAAAGCCTGTCACGTCCGGCCGCGTGGAAATGGCGGAGGTCGAGCGCGACAAGAATGTGCTGGCTGCTTTGACCCGCGGCACTACAGATGGACTCAGCCTCGCTCTCAATGTAGGGGCGATGCTCATCACTTTCATCGCGATGATTTATCTGGTGGATGGAGTCTTTGCCGGGATCCACAACGCCCTCGCCCTTCATCGCATTGGATGGTTTCCCACCAGCGTAGAACAAATTATCGGCTGGATTCTTGCGCCCATCGCATATCTCATTGGCATTCCGTGGCACGACGCGCCGGTGATTGGTAACTTGCTGGGGCTGCGTATGGTCACGAATGAGTTGGTGGCCTTCCAGCGCCTCGGCCCAATGAAAGACACTCTCGATCCACGTTCCTTTACGATCGCCACGTTTGCGCTGTGCGGCTTCGCGAATTTCAGCTCCATCGGCATTCAGATTGGCGGTATTGGCGCGCTCGCCCCGAATAAGCGGACCGATCTCGCGCGTCTCGGGCTTCGCGCGATGCTGTGCGGCACGATGGCGAATCTCATGTCCGCTTCGATTGTCGGAGTCATGTTGCAATGACGGCTCGTGCGGCGGCCGCGGCGCGAGACACGGAATTCGCGCGAGCCGAGCGCGCTGCGAAATTCGTCCTTTCGAAAACAAAGCTCCGCCCCCAAATCGCATTGGTTCTTGGCTCGGGCCTCGGCGCTTTTGCTGACGAGCTTGGCGGCGCAACAAAAATTCCATATCAGAAGATTCCGGGATTCCCGCGCTCCACGGCCGTGGGTCACGCAGGCCAGCTTGTGATCGGCAAAGTGGGCAGTATTGAAGTCGCAGTGATGCAGGGCCGCGTCCATTTTTATGAAGGTTACACTGCGAAGGAAGTGGTCTTCCCGATGCGCGTGCTTGGCAGGCTTGGAATTCGCTCAGCGATTCTCACGAATGCTGCAGGCGGAATTGATCTCGGATACAAGCAGGGCGCGCTTGTGGTGATCCGCGATCACATCAATCTTCAGGGAGCGAATCCACTGATGGGGCCGAATGATGAACGTTTCGGTCCGCGCTTTCCGGACATGACGCAGGCCTACTGGAAGCAATATCGTGAAATCGCGCTCGCCGAAGCGAAACGGCTGGGCGTCGAAATGCACGAAGGCGTTTACGCTGCACTTTCTGGCCCGAGCTACGAAACGCCCGCCGAAATTCGCTATCTCAGAACGATTGGGGCCGATCTGGTCGGCATGTCCACGGTGCCGGAAACGATTGTCGCGCGTCACATGGGCATTCGCGTCTTGGGAATTTCCTGCGTCACGAACATGGCCGCGGGTATTCTCGATCAACCGATCAATCACGCGGAAGTGATGGAGACCGGCGAGCGCGTGAAGACTCAATTCATCGCGTTGCTTCGCAGCGTGATTCCACGCATCGCCGCAGAAAAGAACTAATAAGGACCAGAGAGCTCAAATAAATGACTGAATATGACGCATTAATCGCCGCTGCCAAGCAAGCACGGGAAAACGCGCACGCACCCTATTCGAATTTCCGGGTAGGGGCAGCGCTGCGCGCAAAATCGGGCCGCGTGTTTTCAGGCTGCAACGTGGAGAATGCGACCCTCGGCTTGACGTGTTGCGCCGAACGCACCGCTATCTTCAAAGCGGTTTCCGAAGGCGAGCGCGGCTTCGAAGCGATTGCCGTCGTGGCAGACACCGACACGCTCACGCCACCCTGTGGAGCCTGCCGCCAGATCATCTGGGAATTTTGCGGTGACGTCCCAGTGATCATGGCGAATCTCAAAGGCAAGGTGTTGCAGGAGAAGATGTCTACCCTTCTGCCGCATGCCTTCGATTCCTCGTTCCTGTAGGAAATTCTTAGCAAAACCACTTAAGAATAGGCGGGATCATGATTCGTCAATTCTGCTGCGCGATGACTGACTTTCTCCTTCGATTCGGTTCGCGCGTATTGATCTGCGGTTTCATCGCTTTGTTCCTGGCGTTGCCAGGTTTCGCCAAGGATAAAGCCGACCTGCTTGTCGTCCACGGAACCGTTGTCACCATGGACGCGCAGCGTCGCGTCATCGACGATGGCGCGGTCGCCATTCTTGGCGATTCCATCGTGGCGGTCGGTAAATCAGCCGAGATCGAATCTAAATACGAAGCCCCGAAAATAATCGACGCGCGCGGCGGCATCATCATGCCGGGACTGATCAACGGCCACGCGCATGCGGCCATGAGCCTCTTCCGCGGCATCGCCGACGATCTTGCGCTCGACGAATGGCTCAATAAATATATTTTTCCTGCCGAAGCGCGCAACGTCACCGAGGATTTTGTCGTCTGGGCCACTCGGTTGAGTCTTCTCGAAATGCTGCGCGGCGGAACCACCACCTATTGCGACATGTACTATTTCGAAGATGCCGTAGCGCGGGTGACGAAGGAAGCCGGCATGCGAGGCGTGCTCGCCGAAACGATCATCGATTTTCCCGCACCAGACAACAAAACGACACAGCAGGCCTTCGACTACACGCAGAAATTCCTCGACCACTGGAAGGGCGACCCTCTCATCACCGCCGCCGTTGGACCGCACTCGATTTATACGCTGTCGGAGAAAACGCTCCAGGATTCAGCCGCACTCGCGCGTCGCAACCACGCGCCAATCGCGATCCACATCGCGGAAGCTCCCTTCGAGCTTCAGCTAAGCCGCGAAAAACACGGCGCCACGCCCGTTGCATACCTCGAACGAATCGGCTTGCTTGGGCCTGACGTGATCGGCGCTCATTGCATCTGGGTGGATGCCGCCGACATCGCGATCCTCACCCACTTCGGCGTGGGCTGCACTCACAATCCCTCGAGCAATATGAAAACAGCCGCAGGCGTGATGCCCGTCGTGGATATGCTCGCGGCTGGCCAGGCGATTGGTCTCGCCACGGACGGCGCCGCGAGCAACAACAATCAAGATATGTTCGAGGAAATGGACCTCGCCGCGAAGCTGCAAAAAATCGCCCGCCGCGATCCCCGCGCCTTGCCCGCACAGCAAGTGGTCGAGATGGCGACAATCGGCGGCGCTCGCGCGCTGCATCTCGAAAAGCAGATCGGTTCGCTCGAAGCCGGCAAGAAAGCGGACTTGATCCTGGTCGAAACCGGCGCCCCGCACGCCACGCCGATGTACAACGTCTACTCGAGCCTCGTCTATGCGCAGAAGTCCGCCGACGTGAGAACCGTCATCATCAACGGCAAAATCGTAGTCGAAGACCGCCGCATGCTCACACTCAACGAGCCAGAAATTCTCGCCAAAGCGGAAGAGTACAAAAAGAAAGTCGAAGCCTCGCTCGCAGCGCCCGCTGCAAAATAGCTCCGGAGAAGCCTGCGTCTCCGGTCGTCCCTATTTCAGGGTCGAGATCGTGCGCTGGCGCTGCATTTTTACGGCGATCGACCGCAGCGTGTCGGGAATGTTCTTATTCGTCGTCAGGAGCTTCAGATCGTTTGCGTTCAGCCGCGGCATCAGGTGAAGCGAAATATCGAGAGGCGTCTTCGGATTGTTCACCAGATTTTTCATGATCACATAGCTCTTGATGAATTTCCGCGTCAAAGAAATCACCCGGAACACTTCCTCCGACAAATTCGTCATCTTCGCAAACGACTCTACTTCCATATCCGTCAGCCGTGGCGATTGCAGCACGCAACGCTGCACCAGCTTGTTGGGATCCTTGATCAGGATCATCCGCGCCTCGCGGTTTCCCTTCAGAGCCAGTGTGAGTCGCTGCACCACGTTCATGTGCGCCACTTGCTTCAGCAAGCGTCTCGCGCTTGACCGGATCGGGCTCCGCGTCCTTCGCCGCGTCTTCGAGAGTCCTTCGCAGGAATCGGCTCGTTCTTGTGAATTTCCGCCAGGAGCGCCTGCTGCTCGGCGGTCGCGCCCTGAGACTGCACCAACGCCGCCGCCAGATGCTCGTCCGAACTGAGCCGCTCCATATTGTCGAGCAGCGCCTGAATTCCGGCCGCGGTCAGATGCCGCGCCACGCGCGTGACGAGCGCCGCCGGACACGCCTCATTTTTCGCCAGCGCATCGGCCACTCCAGGCTTTTCGCCAATCTGATCCGCACAATATTTGAACAGATGCGCATCCGCATCCGGCCGCCCAAGCGCCACCAGAAAACTTTCCGGCGGCAGCGTCACCAGCACGCTTCTTGCGCGCTCAGCGATCGCGGCATCGGCGTCCGCGGCAAGCACCGCCAGCAATTCCGCCCGATCTTCCGGCGAAAGCGAAATTCCGCCCGAACACACCGCAAGCTTCCGCTCCGGCCGCGCGTGCCCTGACCGGATCTCCGCTCGCACCTCAGCGCTAATGGGAATCTCCGGCGGGCGCTTTCAAATCAGCGCGCGTGAGCTTGATGCTGCCCGGCAGCCCGAGTTGCCCGAACGCGCCGACATGCTGCCCGTTCAACTCGAGAACGATCGCGAGCGCATCGCTCGAAGTAACCTCAAACACGTCGCGCGCCTCAAACTGTCGCTTGTCGCCCGCATCAATCGGCCCGTTAAAAACGGTCGCGCCATCGGCCACGATCGTCACATCAACAAGCTTGCTCGTTTGCAGCGTGAGTTCCAGTGGATCAGCCGCGGCCGCCCCCGCACTCGCAGCGGCTCCGTCGCTCGACCTCGAATTTTGCGCCGCACCATTGCCCGCAGCAGCAGCACCGCCCCCAGCAGCATCATTTGCTCCGCGAGCCGCATCGCCCGGCGGCCCCGAAACCACCGGCGCCGCCGCAGCCCCGGCCTCCAGTGCAGCCGCCCCGCAATCTTTCCTCCGTAGCGCGCATACGCGAACCCAACACCCGCGAGAATCACCACCAGCACAATCGCCGCCACGATCGCCGGCTTCCAATTCCGCGGCATCTCCATCGGTGGGTCAGGCACCACGCCCGCTTCCACTCTGCCTCGCGTCTCGAGCGAATACTCCGCCACCATGCTGTCTTCATCCAGCCCCAGATAACGCGCCACCGACCGGATGAATCCGCGATTGAACACTCCGCCCGGCAGCGACTCCCATTTGTCACTCTCAATCGCTTCCAAAAATCGCGTGCTGATTCGCGTCGCCGCAGACACTTCTTCCAGCGAAACGCCTCTCATCTCCCGCTCGCGCTTCAAGTGTTCGCCAAATGGTGTCGATGACATTCCGGAGGGCCGCAGCCAAAGAAAATATAGGCGTCGGTCGCAGGTGTGTCAATCACACCAGGCCGAATAATCGCAAACGCTCCCTGATTGGCCTTAGGTCAAACCTCTCGCGATGTTCATTGCAGTTACCGAAAATGGCCTCTTATAATGTCAGAGTTGCCCGACAAGACCCCAGACCCGAGCCCACGTCCACCGACTGAACCGGTCCGCAGGGCGAATGACGGCAAGCCTTTCGGCGGCGTCGAACGGCGCCGAAGTCCGCGCGCAGTGCCCGAAGCCGCGGAAGCCGCGCAAGCCACGGAAGTCACCGTTTTCCACGAGCTCGGCAAAGCCCTCACCTCATCGCTGCAGCTCGATCAAGTTCTCCGCACCATCATGGAGAAAATCAACGAAGTTCTCCGCCCGGATACCTGGTCGCTCCTGCTCATGGACGTGGACAAAGGCGAGCTCTATTTCCAGATCGCCACTGGCGTCGGCGCTGAAGCCCTGAAAGACGTCCGCATCAAGCTCGGCCAGGGACTCGCCGGATGGGTCGCACAAACCGGCGAAGTGGTCGTCGTTCCCGATACCTCAAAAGATTCGCGCTTCTTCGCGCAGGTTGACGAGCGCACGAAAATGGAAACGCGCTCGATCGTCGCCGTTCCCGTCCGCTTCCGCGATCATTGCCTCGGCGTCATCGAGCTCATCAATTGCATCGGCCCGGAAGGTTTCAGCAAGCGCGACCTCGCTCTGCTCGAAGCGCTCGCCGACTACGCCGCCATCGCAATTGAAAACGCGCGCCACGTCCAGCGCATCCACGAACTCACCATCACCGACGATTGCACCAGCCTCTACAACGCGCGCCATCTGAATTTCATGCTCGATACCGAGCTTTACCGCTCGCATCGCTACGCCTTCGAGTTCTCGCTGATCTTCATCGATCTCGATCACTTCAAAAATATAAACGACACCCACGGCCACCTGATGGGCTCGAAGCTCCTAGCCGAAATCGGCTCGGCCATCAAAGAAAAATGCCGCATGATCGATCTCGCCTTCCGCTACGGCGGCGACGAATTCGTAATCCTGCTTCCGCAAACTTCCAAAGAAAACGCTCTCGGCGTCGCCCGCCGCCTGCACATCCTGATTCGCGAAGCCGTCTGGCTGAAGGACCCGGGCCTCAACGTGCAAATCACCGCCAGCGTCGGCGTCGCCTCCTATCCCACCGACTCGCGCACCAAAGCCGAACTCCTCCACCTCGCCGACGAAGCCATGTACCTCGTCAAGAACACCACGCGCGACAGCGTCGCAGCCGCCGGCGTCGGCCTCCTCCAGCATTCCGAGTAGCCGTTCCCGCCTGTCGCTCCACCGAATTTTGCACAACCGCCGCACCGCTCCTTGATTCACCCGTGTCACCGTGTTAGTCTGCGCCCACGCTAACACTTACATTTGCAACAAAATCAAGCCGGAGGCGAGCGAGAATTCATGGCTAACGAAGCGCTGGGAATGATCGAGACCAAAGGCCTGGTGGGCTCGATTGAAGCGGCCGATGCCATGGTGAAAGCCGCCAACGTGATTCTCATCGGCAAAGAATATATCGGCGCAGGTTACGTCACAGTGATGGTCCGCGGCGACGTGGGCGCAGTAAAAGCTGCCACCGATGCAGGCGCCGCTGCAGCAAGGCGCGTCGGTGAACTCGTAGCCGTCCACGTAATCCCGCGCCCGCACGAACTAGTCGAAGACATTCTGCCCGGCGGCGGCCTCTCGCGTAAGAAGTAGCTTTGGTCGTTTGGTGGCAGCAGCCCCTGCTTCAGCAAGGGGGCAGAAGCAGCTTGGTTTAGTCATCCGGCCGGAATCCCGCTTGAGCTTGAGCAGAAGTAGTTTTTGCTTTGAGCCTTTCGGTGGGAGCCCCCTGCTTCAGCAGGGGGAGCTGGACTTCAGTCCAGCGAAATAAGCAGTCGCATCGAAATGGGCTTTAGCCCCGGGAACTTTCTTTGAGCCTGCGCGATCGCGACCTGATTT
Organism: uncultured Acidobacteriota bacterium; assembly: GCA_963767205.1. Classification (GTDB taxonomy): domain Bacteria; phylum Acidobacteriota; class Terriglobia; order Acidiferrales; family UBA7541; genus Palsa-295. Next base: position 89,245 of record CAVYDF010000010.1, on the reverse strand, counting down.
CCATCCAAGAAGCCCGCCATGCCCTCGAGCGGGCCCACGAAGCCCAAAAGAAGTTCGCCACATTCTCCCAGCAGCAAGTTGACGCCGTCGTCGAAGCCTGCGCCAACGCCGCCACCGAAGCCGGCGAATCGCTCGCTCGCCTCGCTGTCGAAGAAACCGGCTACGGCAACGTCCCCGACAAAATCACAAAAAATCGCCTCGCCTCGATCGACGTCCCGCGCGCTATTCGCAACATCCGCACCGTCGGCATAATCCGCGAAGACCGCGAAAAGGCAATCATCGAAATCGCCGCGCCCGTCGGCGTCGTCGCCGCCGTAATTCCTTCCACGAATCCCACGTCCACCGCCATCTACAAGACGCTCATCTCGCTCAAAGCGCAGAACGCCATCGTCCTCAGCCCGCACCCCACCGCCATGCGCTGCATCTGCGAATCGGCTGCGGTGCTGCGCCATGCCGCGTTGAAAATGGGCGCCCCCGAAGGACTCATCACCTGCCTCGAACACCCCACCATGCAGGGCACGCAGGAGCTGATGAAGAATCGGCTCACAGGAGTAATTCTCGCCACCGGTGGCACAGGACTCGTCCGCGCCGCCTACAGCTCGGGCCGCCCCGCATACGGCGTTGGTCCCGGCAACGTCCCCGCGCTGATCGAGCGCACCGCCAATGTGAAGAAAGCCGTCGCCGATATTTTCGCCGGCAAGACTTTCGACTACGGCACGATCTGCTCGTCCGAGCAAGCAATCGTCACCGAAGAAGCCGTCCGCGAGCAGGTGCTCGAAGAATGCCGCAAGCAGGACGCATATTTTCTTTCCGCCGATGAAATCGCCCGCCTCGGCTCACTAGTTTTTCTCGGCGGCGCACACGTCCCTAACACGCAAGTTGTCGGGCGCCCCGCCACAACAATTGCCGAAATGGCAGGCATCAAAGTGCCGCCCTCGACGCGCGTTCTGATCGCCCAGCTCGACGGCATCGGCCGCGACGTGCCGCTCTCCGCCGAAAAGCTTTCGCCAATCCTCGCATTTTATTCCGCGCCGAATCTCGCGGCCGCGATTGGCGTCTGCGTCCGCCTGCTCGAACACGGCGGCGCCGGACACACCGCATCCATCCATTCGCAAAGCGAAGCCGCCGTAAAACAATACGGCCTCGCCGTCCCCGCCTTCCGCATCGCCGTCAACACCTCATCGGTCCACGGCTCCATCGGCTATTCCACAAATCTATTTCCCGCAATGACGCTCGGCTGCGGCTCCCCCGGCGGCAACATCACCTCCGACAATATCGGCCCGCAGCATCTGATGAACGTAAAACGCGTCGCCTGGGAATCCCGCCCAGTCGAGCACCGCACCGTCCCAGCCGACCAGCGCCTCACAGCACTGCATGTACCGATGCAGAAATCCGCCGCCGCAAGCGCAGGTTTTTCGGATGTTGGTTTTAAGGGTCTTGGTTCTTCAGTTGCGGGTGCCCCATCCTTCGCGTCGTCTGCGAAGGGTGGGGATTTTGACTCTGACTTACGTCAGGGCACGGCTTCAGCCGTGCCGAAATCGGATCCGGGAAAACGGGCTTCAGCCCCTGAGGTGATTGCTCTGAAGTCGACCCTCTCTCCAATCGCCGCCGCAGCCGCCGCACTAGCACCCGTACCCGACCGCCAGACAATCGCTCGCATCGTCGAGCAAGTCTTCACCGCGCGCGGCATCCCCCGTCGCGGCGGCTCGACCGTCACATCTCCCGACATTCGTCAGGGCACGGCTCGAGTCGCATCGAAATCTGAGAGCCTTGCCGTTGCCGGAGCATTTACGGGTGCCCCATCCTTCGCGCCTTCTGCGAAGGGTGGGGACTTTGCATCAGGTGTACGTCAGGGCACGGCTTCAGCCGTGCCGCAATCGGATTTGGAAAAAGGGGCTTCAGCCCCTGAGGTGCATCTTCCGGCGCCGGCACATCCACTCCCTCCACCCATCGAAGTCGCCGAATTCCTCAGCGAAAACGACGTCCGCATGGCTCTCACCCGCAACCGCAAACTCTACATCGGCCCAAAAACAATCCTCACTCCCTCCGCCCGCGATCTAGGCAACGAACACGAAATCTTCATCATCACCGACATCGTCCCAGCCACAAAAAAGCGTTACTCCGAATCCTGACAAATCGCACATCACCCCATCGAAACACCCATCAACCTCATTCATCACCCGCCCATCTTTTTATGCTTGAATAGACCCGGGGAAACATCCGAGGGAATCCATGGCCGCTCTAAACGACGATCGCAATAATCGCAACAACGAAGACCGCTGCGGAAAATGTGGCGCCGATATCGACTCAACGCGCCGCGTCGACTTCACCCTAAAAGACGGCACCCGCGTCTGCGACTCCTGCTTCGTAAAAGGCACCCGCAGCCCCACGCACGCAAAGGAAACGCCGTACAATTAGTTGGCTCAACGCGCTGCCGGCTCCTGACTTGGAGTGCTGGTCGTGAATTCACATTGGATTCTCAGCAAGATTCCGCCCTCGCGATCCCGATTTGCAAATTTCTTCGTCGCAACCATGTGCCTCGGCTTCATTTACCTTGTTGTTCCAGTGATCGCCGGCCAGCGCCCTCAGCAGAGCCCAAATTCGGTCTTTCTCGACGCTGCCGCGCCAGTCTACGCCCCTGATCCCAGTGACTCCTGGAACAGGATTTTCTTCTACCTTTTTTCGCGCCGTATCGAAACCCGCGTAACCGACGAATTTCCGGAATTTCGCGATGCCACGCCTTTCACTCATCAAGAAAATCCGACGGGCGCCACCCTTCCTTCGTCCGTCGGTATCAGCACACGTTCGTTCGAGCGCGACGAAGTCGGTGACCGCGCCATCGATCCCTTGTACCCGTCGTTCCTCCGGCCAACCGGCGCTCAAGTAGTCCTAAACGATCCCGGATACTCAGAACTGTCGAAAGCACTGGAGCAGGCGCTTGGCGAAAACGGAGCTCGCTCGCCCGTCGCGCGCGCTTTGATGCAAGCCGACCTTTGGTCCGCCTACGACACGCTTTACTCGACCCGATTCAGCCAGCAGCCGATGCCCGAAACCGAACAGCGCCGCGTGCTCTTGGACCTGCTGGCGCGTTTGATCCGAAAAATCGCTCTCACGGATCGCGAAATCGAGTCGCTACCAGCAAACTATTCCGTCGCGGCGCCGCTCGAAGCGCTTCCCGATCTGTTTCGAAACGACGGCGAGTGGCTCGAAGTGTCGTGGATGCCGATGCTGCACGACTATGCGGCAGGCTATCGCCGCTTCGCCCGCGTCTTTCTCAAACCGGCGCGGGCTCCACAAGATGTCAAGTCGTTCCTCAACTGGCAGCGTGGCGATAGGCATTCGCTCGAGGATCTCGACGGCGTTGCGCTGGTCACGCAACTCCTGCTCATCGATGCGAAGGGTCGGCTGCAGTCCACGAGCCTCACCACCGATGTCCAAATCCGCCTCTTCGAAAAGACACCCGATGGCGCTCTCAAAAGGACGTCGATCCGAGTTTCCGAAATCAGCCGCCGCCAGCTGATCAACAGTTCTCCGTCGGGAGGGCTAATCGTGGAGGACGAAAACGCCCCCGCCTATCGGGCAAGCGGGAATGATTACACTTTCGCGTCTCCGCAACCTTCTCTAGGCACACCGCTTCAGGTCAGGCTCCGCACCCGCTGCATTGCTTGCCATGGAAGTGATCTCAGCCGCGTGATGACGTTTGCTTTTGCAAGTTTTCCAAACGGTGACATCCCGCCCGTCCGGCAACTCAATCCCGCAGCGCACCAGGCCGCGGATGCGGCAATGGAAAAGAAAGCCAAACAGAAAGACTTCGAATCTCTGCTGGCGTTCTTCAACGGCGACAAATAGCGCCGGTTCCTTTCACTGGCCTCGTTCCTACCTGTTTCTTACTGCAAACGCGCTTCTCACATTTGATCGCAACAGATAGATCAAGAGCGCACCTGCGATTGCCACCCCAACGGTACCTTTCAACAACTCTCCTCGCACCGCATTGACCAAATCACCCAGCACCTGGCTCGCAATGATAATTACAGCGAGCGCCCAGCCCCAGAAGTGCCGTCTAATCCACCCAATCGCGGCAGCGACCATTGCCGCACCCAGGCCTAGAAATGCGATGCCGATTCCGCGGCCCAATTGACGTAGTTGCTCCCCCGCTTCAGGATTGAGCCGCCAAATTGGATCCAGGAAGCTGCTCGGAAAAAGTAAGGTAATTCCAGCCAGCGTGGCCATTGTGGCGCCGAAAACCAGAAAGACCGCCATTGCCGTGAGACCAAAACTCTGACCGCTACGTTTTACCACCGAGCCCCTTTACTTCGATTGCTTACGCCTTGGCCAATGCATACATGCAAGCCCGTATTGTAACGATTGCTAGACTTAAACTGTGCGATTGTAGGCGTGCGCTGACATCTTAATCTGCGGCAGCATCATGACGACAGCCAAAAGTCCGGTCCCGGCTCCACAGGCTGAACCGCGTCCTGAAGATCACCTGCAGCACGCCGAAAAACGCCCGCAGCACAGCAAGCCTTACAAGGCTCTGCGCCGCTTCTTGGCGATCCTCGGTCCTGGCCTGATCACCGGCGCCGCGGATGACGACCCGTCCGGCATTTCCACCTACTCCGTAACCGGCGCCGCCTACGGTTACGCCACCCTCTGGGTCGCCCTCCTCACATTTCCGCTGATGACGGCCGTGCAGTTGATGTGCGCGCGCCTCGGCATCGTCACCGGCCGAGGCTTGGCCGGCATCCGTGCGCATGTATTACCCGCGCTGGGTGCTATGGGGCGCTGTGCCATTCTCGCTGTCGCCAACATCATCAACATCGGCGCCGACCTCGGCGGTATGGCAGAGGCGACGCAACTTGTCACTGGCATCCATATGCTGGTCTGGATTCCAATCTACGCGGTCCTCATCGTTGTTCCTGATGTTCTGGGCTTCCTACAAACTGATGGCGGAAATCTTCAAGTGGATGACGCTGGTTCTGTTCGCGTATGTCTTTGCCTCATTTTTCGCGCACGTTGATTGGAGGCGCGCGCTGATGGTCACGTTCGTCCCCCATCTCGAATTCTCGCGCGGCTTCCTCTCAGTGCTGGTAGCAATCCTCGGAACCACCATTTCTCCCTATCTTTTCTTCTGGCAAGCCGCCGAAGAAGTGGAAGAAAAACGCGAAAAAATCGAAGAGCACGCGCCCAAGCAGTCCGTAGGCTACCAGTTGAAGTGCGCGCGCACGGACACGCTCACCGGAATGCTGTTCTCAAACCTGATCATGTATTTCATCATCCTCACCACCGCTGCCACCTTGCACGCCCACGGCAAGACCGACATCACCACAGCCCGCGAAGCCGCCGAAGCGCTTCGTCCCCTCGCCGGGAATGGCGCCTACCTCCTCTTCACCCTCGGCCTGATTGGGACGGGAATGCTGGGCGTGCCGGTCCTCGTCGGATCGTGCGCCTACGCGATCTCAGAAGCGGCAGGCTGGCGCGCGTCTGTAGCCGACAAGCCATATCAAGCGCGCAAATTCTATGCGGTGATGGCAGTCGCGATGGTGCTCGGTCTCGCACTGAATTTCCTAGGCTTGAACGCCGTAAAAATGCTCTTCTTCTCCGCCGTAATGAACGGCCTTCTCGCCCCGCCCCTGATCCTTCTTGTGATCCTGCTGACCAGCAACCGCAAGGTAATGGGTCAACGCACCAACTCGCCACTGTTGAAATCGCTTGGTTGGATCACGTTCGCGATCATGACAGCCGCCGCAGTCGGCATGCTGATTACCTGATAGGGTGAGGTACGCGGTATCGGGGTGCTGGTATAATGTTTAGTTAGGTTTGGCACGGATTCTGGAAGCCCGCTGTAACGTGCCGTTTTAATCTACGGTTTCGCGATTAAATCTTTCTCTAAGTAATTTAAAATGAGCAACTTGCGATTTTCTAATCGGCGGTAAAACGCTCTTTGGATTTGCAGCAACCGCTGATCTTTCCAGCACTCAGAACCGCGAAACGATAAAAAGTCCACCGCAAATCGCCACCAAATCTTCCAAGCAAGCAACCACAAAATCCGGAATCTTCAGCGCCCGCACAAGTCCCGTTCGAGCCTGATAGCCGCCAAATGTTCCGACAAGCGCGCCCACAATTCCCAGAATCAGGCCGAGCACCAACGAACCCGCGCCAGCAACTGCAACGCAAGCTCCCGCAAGTCCGCCCATCAGTATCCGCGCAATCAGTCCTGGTCCTTTTGTACGCGGCGGTGTAGAGGGAAGCTGATCCGTGATCAGTTCGACTACGGCGAGCAGCACGAAGAAGATCAGCGCCCACAACGCGCCCATCCACGGGATTTTCGTCCCCGCTAGATTCAACCAGCCTTTATGCGCGCCATACGCAACAACAGCGGGCGCCGTTAGCGAACGCAACCCCGCAATCACGCCAATCAGAAACGCCAGCAGCAGCACTTCGGTTGAGCTCATTCGCAGGCTCCTTGGAGTTTCGGCAATGCCATCGAGGTCGCCTCTTTCTACCTGAAACCCGCAGCCGCGTAAACAACGGAATCGCGAACGCCGAGCTGCCGAGCATGTTTCAATACTTGTCTCGATCACTCAGCCTCGATCACTTTGCCCGCCCTCATTTTGCCCGCCTTCGCCCGCAGTCGCGGCATTTCTGGCGCTCCGAGTTGTCCGAAGAAAACCACTCGCCTATACTCGACTTCTAACCGAACCGAGGAGAATCGCGGGTGCGAAACCAGGAAGCGGCGCGATATGCGCGGTGGGCGGCTGTGACGGCCGCCGCAATCGCGCTCGCTGTCGCCGGCGTCTACTCGAAGCGCGCGATTCAGGCTGCGCGCGCGCGGCACTCCGCACCTGCCTCGGTGCCCGCCACCGTTCAGCAGCAATCCGCGGAATTCAAGTTCACCAAGATGGAGCAGGACCGCGCCGTCTTCACGATCCGCGCTTCCACCGCCACCCGATTCAAGGACGAAGATCGCAGCTTGCTCAAAGATGTCTGGATCACGATCTACGGACGCGCCGGCGATCGCAACGACAACATCCATACGCGCGAGTGCAGCTACGAGCCGAAATCCGGCGAGGTTCATTGCGCGGGTAACGTGGAGATCGATATCCAAGGCGCGAATCCCGCCTCCGGCAAACCGGCGGACAAGCAGCTGCAGGTGACGACGAGCAATCTCTCATTCAATCGCGACACCGGCGAGGCATCGACGCCTGAGAAGGTCGAATTCCAATCGCCGCAAGGGCACGGCTCAGCGGTGGGAGTTTCATACAGCTCGCAGACGGCGGTTGTCCGCCTCGAACACAACGTGGCGATGGAAATGATTCCCGCGAATGGGAATGCCGAGAAAGCGGACAAGCAGCCGAGCGATCGAAACAGCCCTCTTATCGCCGGAGTTCCTGTGACGGCCACAAGCAGCAGCCTGGAGCTGCGGCGCAACGAACGGGTCGTGGTGCTGAATGGGCCAGCGACCATAAAACAAGGCGCGCGCGAGCTTTCCGCGGAAAAGATTTCGATGGAGCTTGATTCCACGTTTCACGCACAGCACGTGACAGCGGAAGGAAATCCTGTGGTGAAGTCGTCCGAAAACGGCGCCACCATGAACGTCGCTGCCGAAAAATTCGAGGGGTTTCTAAGCCCGGCAGGATGGATGCAGCGCATCATTGCGGCTGGCAACGTGAACGGAAGCCGCGCCGCCAAAACTGGAACCGACCATTTCACGGCCGCGCAAGTGGAAATCGCAATGCAGCCGGAAAGAAATCTGGTGCGCGAAATGACGGTGAAGGGCGGCGTCACAATGGATTCTCGCCAGGATGGCGCATCGCGTTCGCTCAAAACGGAAGCCCTGCTCGTGAAATTCGGCGCAGGCGCGCAGCCGGACCAGCAAAAAATCGAAAGCGCGGAGACACTTGCTCCCGCCACGATCGAGACGAAAACAGCTGACGAAACAACGCAGCTCCGCGCCAAGAAGTTTGTCACTCAGTTTGGATCCACCGGCCGGCTCGAGAAACTCATAGGGCATTCAGCCGTCGAGGTACGGCGCACGATCGGCAAAGGCGCGCCGCAGACGAGCTCGTCGGAAGAGCTTGCGGCGACATTCGGCGCGAACGGCGAATGGGACACGCTCGACCAGAGCGGCAACGTCCATTTCCAGCAGGCAGACAAGCGCGCGACCGCTCAGCGAGCCAAGATCGTTCGCACCACTGACCTGATCGCGCTCGATGGTTCACCGGTGATATCGGATGCGACGAGCCGCACCTCGGCGGGCAGCGTGACCATCAACCAAAAGTCAGGCGCCATCACCGCCACGGACAACGTGATCTCCACATATTTCTCCAGCCGGGCAGGCCGGCGCCGTGAATCTCGGCAGCGGGCCGGCGCACATTTCTGCGGACGCGCTCGCAGGCTCGTCGACCTCGGGCCATGTGTTCTACACCGGGCCGAGCGCGATTGTGGCAAGGTGAATCGGTGCTGGACGCGAACCAGATCGAAGTGTGGCGCGACGACAAGAAACTTCAAGCAACCGGCAACGTGACCGCCGTGTTTCCACAGAGCGGATCGAGCCCGATAGGCAGCGGATTCGGTATGCCAGCCAACAAGCCGGCGGGGAAGCCATCTCGCGGCCGGTTCAGCACCACCGGCGAGCCCAGCGGCAGCCACGTCGAAAGCAAGCCCGACGGTATGGGTGATCCATGCGCCGTCGCTCACCTATTGGGACGAACAATCCAAGGCGCGCCTCGAGGGCGGCGTGACCGCCACTTCGCAGCAAGGCGAACTAACATCGAAGACGCTGGATGCGTATCTCGGTCCAGCTCCCCCTGCCACTGGGGCGAAGGGCGGCGCCGCACCGGGCGGTGCCAGCGCCAGCCCAGCGGGCCGCCAGCTCACCCGCATCGTTGCCCAGGGGCAAGTGGTCGTCCGGCAGGGCGATCGCCGGGGCACCGCGCAGGAGGCGATTTACACCGCCGCGGACCAGAAATTCGTGCTTTCCGGCGGCGAACCCACGATTATTGATGCGAATAGCGACACAACCACGGGCCATTCGTTGACCTTCTTTGTTGCGAATGATACGATTTTGATTGATTCCCAGGAAGGCTTACGCACTTTGACCAAGCACCGGGTTGAGAAATGAACCGGCATGTTGAGACTCCAAGCGGCCGACCTAAGCAAAGCTTACCGAGGGCGTAAGGTAGTTGATGAAGTCAGCTTGGATATTCATCAGGGCGAAGTAGTTGGGCTGCTGGGACCAAACGGGGCGGGAAAGACCACCACATTTTACATTCTCGTCGGTCTAGCGCGTCCCGATTACGGGCGCGTGCTTTTGGACGGCGAAGACATCACTGACCTTCCGATGTACTTGCGGGCCCGCAGTGGGATCAGCTACCTGCCTCAAGAGCCTTCCGTTTTTCGGAAATTGACCGTCGAAGCGAACCTGATGGCGGTGCTCGAGACGTTGCCGCTCACAACTGAGCAGCGGCGTGACCGTGTGGAGGAGCTTCTGGCACAGATGGGGCTGGAGGGTGTGCGCGAAAGCAAAGCGTACGTGCTGTCCGGCGGAGAGCGCAGGCGGCTGGAAATCGCGCGCTCGCTGGTGCTTTCGCCGTCATTCGTGCTGCTGGACGAGCCTTTTTCCGGAATCGACCCGCTCACGGTGGTCGATATCCAGAAAATTATCGCGGATTTGAGCGCGGCGGGAATCGGAGTGCTGGTGACGGATCACAATGTGCGCGAAACGCTGGCTGTGACGAACCGCGCGTACATCATCAGCGATGGCAAAATTTTATTTGCGGGTACGCCGGGCGAGCTGTCAACAAATGCCGACGTTCGCCGCATCTATCTAGGGGAGAGTTTCCGGCTGAACTGAAATCATGAACTGGCTCCAGCCAAAATTAAGCTTGCGCGTGGCGCAGAAGCAGATTCTGACGCCGGGCCTCGTGCAGATGGTCAGCGTGCTGGCGCTGAACCGTCTCGAGCTGCGGGAGATGATCAATCAGGAGATCATGGCCAATCCCGTTCTCGAGGAAGCGGCGGAAGAAACGCCCACCCAGGACAGCTATACCGACGAAGCGTTTTTGAAGAAGGAAGTCGAGAAAGTTCCCGAAACGCCCGCCGCGAATCCTTTCGACGAATTCGATTTTGGCTCGTTCTTCAATCAATACCTCGATACGGGCGCCGAGCGCACCGCGGCAGCGACGCGAAGAATCGGAAAAGCCCTCCTTTGAAAAATTTCTTTCATCCGCGCAGAGCCTTGCCGATCACCTGAGCTGGCAATTGAGCGTCGCGATCTGCACTGAAGTGGTTCGCAAAATCGCGGAGTCGATCGTCGGGAACCTCGACGAGAACGGTTACCTGACGGCCACGCTCGACGAGATCGCGCAGTCCGGAAATTATTCGATGGAAGACGTGGAAGAAGCCCTGGCGATGGTGCAGGAATTCGATCCGCCCGGAGTGGGCGCGCGCGACTTGCAGGAATGCCTGACGCTGCAACTGAAAGTTATCGATCCGCAAAATACTCTGGCGCAGCAGATCATCGCCGAGCACCTGAAGCTGCTGCAAAACAATCAGCTGAAAGAAGTGGCGCGGGCGCTGAACCGCCCGGTGGAGCTGGTGAAGCGCGCGGTGGACGTGATCAAGCGGCTCGATCCCAAGCCGGGGCTGCGTTACAACAAGATGGAGCCGCGGCTGGTTGAGCCGGACGTGCAGTTCCGCAAAGTGGACGGCGAGTGGCAGGTGTTCATGAACGATGACGACCTGCCGCAACTGCGCTTGAACCCCACCTACCGGCGCCTTCTGGCGCGAGACGCGGCAGACCGCGACGTTCGCAACTACGTGAAGGAACGTTTCACGGCCGCGATTCAGTTGATGAAAAATATCGAGCAGCGCAAGCACACGATTCTGCGCGTTTGCCAGTCGATCCTGCGCCGGCAGGGCGATTTCCTCGATTACGGCGCCGATCACTTGCGGCCGATGATGATCAAGGAAGTGGCGGAGGAAGTGGGCGTCCATCCTTCCACCGTCAGCCGCGCCGTGGCCAATAAGTACGTGCACACGCCGCAAGGCGTGATCGAGTTGCGCTATTTCTTCTCCGAGTCAGTGAATGGGCCGCAGGGCAGCGAGATGTCGCTGCTTTCATTGAAGCGCCGCGTGAAGAAAATGATCGAAGACGAAGATGCGACGCAGCCGCTCACCGATGAGCAGATCACGAAAAAATTGAGCGACGAGGGAATCCACGTCACCCGCCGCACCGTGGCGAAATATCGCGAAGACCTTCGCATCCCCAGCACCCATCGCCGCAGGGTTAAGAGCTAGTCGCCCGCTGCCGTGAAACGCACTCGCCAGAAAAAAAACCGCAATTCCAAAGTAAGAGACTCCAGACAGCTCGTGATTCTTACGGGTCTTTCCGGCTCGGGTAAAGGGTCCGTGCTGAATACCTTCGAAGATTTGGGCTACTACTGCGTTGATAACCTGCCCGTGGCGCTGATTCCGATGTTCAGCGAGATTTATGGGAGCGGCGCGGGCGAAATCGAGCGCGCGGCGCTTCTCGTGGATGCGCGCGAGGGCGGACAGATCGAAAATCTTCCCGGAATTTACCGCGCGCTCACAGCCGACCGTCCGGCGACTCTGGTTTTTGTCGAAGCCAGCGACGAAGTTCTGATGCGGCGGTTCAGCGAGACACGCCGGCCGCACCCGATGGGAGATGGCCTGTCCGTGGCGGAAGGGATTCGTGCCGAGCGGCGGAGAATGGCGCCGATACGGCGGATGGCGAACGTGGTGATCGACACGTCGCGATTCAACGTGCACGAGCTGCGGCAGTACGTGACCCGGAGTTTCCAGAAAACCGCCCCGCGACCGCTGCTGATTTCCCTGGTGAGCTTCGGATTCCGGTACGGAATTCCGTCGGATGCCGACCTTGTATTCGATGTGCGATTCCTCCCGAATCCGCATTTCGTGCCGCGCTTGCGCCCGTTCAGCGGGAAGAATCCCAAGGTCGCGCGCTACATTCGCTCGTTTCCGCAGACGGGCCAGTTCCTGCGCCGCATCGAAAATTTGCTGGCGTACCTGATCCCTCACTACATAGGCGAGGGGAAAAGCTATTTAACCGTCGCGCTGGGATGTACGGGAGGCCGGCACCGGTCGGTGATGCTCGCGGAAGTGATTCGTCGAAATCTGAAGAAGCGGGGTTACGCGACGAAAGTGGTGCACCGCGATTTGGAGAAATCGGGCACATAAGAGCTGTAGGGCATTTTGCCGAGGCACCGTGACACGGTACTATCTCGGCAGGCAACCACTGCGCGGGTGACGGGTTCGGATAAGCACGGGCGTTTTGGGGCGTTAATTCAAAGGACTCTTCGACTAAAAGATGGACGGACTTCCGCGCTTGAAACATCAGGGCGAACTTCGCAGGCTGCTGCGCTATTTGCAGCCCTACACGCCGCTTCTCGCTGGCGGGATTTTTCTGATGATGGCGATGGGCGCGATCGAATTCCTCACCGCGTTTTCGATTCGGCCGGCGCTCGACGTCGTCCTGAATCCGCAATCGACGGTGCAGAAGCTGACCCTCTTTCAGATTCCGTGGAACGGCCACACGGTGTATTTGAATTCCTTCGTTCCCACTCGTATCCACCACGTCTGGAGCGTTTTTGCGCTCGCGCTCGTTTCGCTGTTTTTCATGAAGGGGCTTGCTGAATTTTTTGGCGGCAGCCTGATCGAGTACGTGGGACTTTCCGCTATCACGGATTTGCGCAACCAGGTTTACGGCAAGCTGGTGCAGCAGCCGGTGGGATTTTTTCATCACAATCCAGTGGGGCGGGTGATGTCCGCGGTGATCAGCGACGTGGAACAATTGCGCGCGGTATTCTCCGATCATCTGGTGGATTTCTTTCGGCAGATTTTTTCATTGGTCGCGTTTATTTGTGTGTTGCTGGTGGTGGATTTTCGAATGGCGATCGGCGCGGTGGTGCTGATTCCGCTGGTGCTTTACCCGGTGGCAAAATTCGGGCGAAAGATCCGCAATTCGTCGCAACAGAGCCGGTCGAGGCTAGCCGACCTGAGCCAGATACTGCAGGAAACAATCAGCGGCAACCGCGTGGTGAAGGCATTCGGGATGGAAGGATTCGAAATCCGCAAGTTCCGCGAGGCTTCGCGAAAATTGCTGCGCGAGAATATGCGCTGGGTGCGCGCTTTCCTGATGACGTCGCCGCTGATGGACCTGCTGGGTGCGGTGGTGCTCTGCATGATCCTGCTGTACGCGCGCGATGAGATTAAAGTGGGGCGGTTGACGATCGGACTTTTTGGTGCGTTCACGTTTGCGCTCTTCAAAGCCTATGAGCCCATCAAGCATCTCGGCAATATTTATCAGCTGTATCAGCAGGCGCTCGGAACATCCACGCAGGTGTTTTCGTTCCTCGATCTGCGCGAGGAAATGATGGAAGCGCCCGACGCGAAAGTTCTGCCGCGATTTGCGAGGCAGATTGAATTTGAAAATGTGAGCTTCGGCTACGATGGGCCGCTGATTCTGAAAGCGATTAATTTGGCGGTACCGGCAGGCGCCGTGGTCGCGATTGTCGGCTCGAGCGGGGCGGGGAAGACGACGCTCGTAAATCTGCTGCCGCGCTTCTATGCCGCGAATTCCGGCTCGGTGCGGATTGATGGACGCGATCTGGGCGACGTGACGCTGCGTTCGTTGCGCGAGCAGATGGCGATCGTGACGCAGGAAACGATTCTGTTCAACGATACGATTTGGAACAATCTTTGCTACGGCCGCCCCAACATGCCGGAGAAACAGGTGTATGCTGCGGCGCAAGCGGCGTTGGCGCACGACTTCATCATGGAGATGCCGCAGCGATATCAAACGGTGATCGGCGATCGCGGGCAGAGGCTTTCGGGCGGCCAGCGGCAGCGCCTGGCGATTGCGCGCGCGCTTTTGAAGGATGCGCCGATTTTGATTCTCGATGAGGCTACTTCGGAGCTCGATTCTGAATCGGAGATGCTTGTGCAGAGTGCGTTGAACAATTTGATGGCGGGGCGGACCGTGTTTGTGATCGCGCACAGGCTTTCGACGATTCGGCGAGCGGACATGATTGCGGTTCTTGAAGGCGGCACGATACGCGAATGCGGCACGCACGACGAGTTGCTCGCGCGGGGCGGCGGATTGTATGCGCGGCTGTATGAAATGCAATTTCGCGACGCGGAGCCGGCTGCGCGAACGGCGGGACTTGTATGATGGCCTCTTCTTCCGGTTCCGGCGCGGGGCCAAAATAGTGGCGAGCGAAGATTCGCGGCCGCGGCCGGCGCGCTCGAGTGGACTTAAGTCGATGACAGGTTACGCGCAGACGCGAATCGTCGAAAACGGCTGGAGCCTGCGCGTTGCGGTGCGTAGCGTGAATCATCGTTTTCTCGATCTGCATTTGCGAGTGCCGGAAGGATTTGAGCCCGTCGAGCCGCGGATTCGGCAGATCGTGCGCGAGCGAGTGCGGCGCGGGCATCTGGATGTGACGCTGCACTACGAATTGGCAGGGCCGGCGGCGGTAGGCGTGAATCGCGAAGTTGCGGCGGCGTATTTGGATGCAGTGAATCAGTTGCGTCGCGATTTTGAAATTGAGCCGCAGCCGGATTTGGCTGCGATTCTGCGTTTGCCGGGAGTGATTGGTGTACCGGCGGCGTCGCTCGAAGATAAAATCGCAGAGCTCGAAGCTGCGGTGACGAAGTGCCTGGTGGAATCGCTCGATAAGCTCGATCGGATGCGCGCGGATGAAGCGAACGCTTTGCGCGTCGAAATGTCGGAGCGGCTGCGGACAATCGCGGACCTTGCGACGAAGACCGAAACGATTGCAGAAAGGGCGCACGGCGCGTTTGCCAAGCGGCTCGAAGCGCGTTTGAAGGAATTGCTTGGCGAAGCGCAACTCGATCCGGCGCGTCTCGCGCAGGAAGCTGCGATTGCCGCGGAACGCAGCGACGTGAGCGAAGAAATCACGCGCCTGCGCAGCCACGTGCAACAATTCGAAGCGCTTCTCGCCGATGCGGGCGATATCGGCAAGAAGCTCGATTTTCTTTTGCAGGAAATGCAGCGCGAAGCGAACACGCTGCTGTCAAAAACTCCGGGCAACGAAGCGGAAGGACTCGAAATCACGCGGCTCGCGCTCGAAATCAAGTCCGAGATCGAAAAGTTGCGCGAGCAGGTTCAGAACATCGAATGAGCGACCGCGAGCCGCTCGTGCTGATCGTGTCGGGGCCGTCCGGCTCGGGGAAGTCCACGCTGGTGGAAAAGATTCTGGAGCTGCCCGGGACGATGCTATCGATTTCGTGCACTACGCGGCAGCCGCGCAAGACGGAAGGCGACGGCAGGTGGTACAATTTCGTTACTGAGTCCGAGTTCCAGCAGATGGTGGCGCGGGGCGATTTTCTGGAGTACGCGCAGGTCTTCGGCAAAAATTGGTACGGGACGCCGCGGAAATCGATTGACGAAGCGCTGGCGCAGAAAAAAGATTTAGTACTCGAGATTGACGTGCAGGGCGCGCTGCAGGTGAAGCACAAGCTGCCCGGAGCCGTCGCAGTCTTCGTGCTGCCGCCGTCGCGAGCCGAACTCGAAAATCGCATCCGGGCGCGCGGCCAGGATTCGGAAGACGAAATCGCGCGGCGCCTCGAGCGGGCGCGGCAGGAGATGTTGAACTACAGCAGCTACGATTTTGCGATTATCAACGACGATCTCGAACGCGCCGGAAAAGAAGTGCAAGCCATCGCGATCGGGTCGCGTTGCCGGGTGGAACGGAACGAAGAGCGGATTCGAGAAATTCTGAAGTCCTTTGGAGGCTGACCGTCATATGGCTGTTTCACGCGAAGCACCTGAAAGCCAGTTTGCCTATGTGGTAGTGGCGGCGAGGCGCGCCCGGCAGTTGATGATGGGCGGCCGGCCCATGGTTGATAACCCGCAAGCGCGCAAGACCACGCGCATTGCCGAAGAAGAATTGCAGAGGGGTCTCCTCGAATACCAGACGACCGAAGCCATGGACGCCACCGAGGACAAAGACAAGGACGGAAAGCGGCGCAAGTAGCTGGCCGCCGCCGCTTGCGATTGCGATGAAGATTGCACTTGGGGTCACTGGTGGAGTTGCGGCGTATAAAGCCGCCGAACTGGTGCGCCGTTTGCAGCAGGAAAAGCTCGACGTGCAAGTGGTGATGACGCGCGCCGCGCAGCAGTTTATTACTCCGCTCACGTTTGCCGCGCTCACCGGCCAAAAAGTCATTACGGACATGTTCAGCGCGGCCGATTCCGCGCCGGCCAATGTCGAAAGCGCGATCGAACACATCGCCGTCGCCCAACGCATCGATCTGCTGCTCATAGCGCCTGCCACTGCCGACATCCTCGGCAAATTCGCGCACGGCATCGCCGAAGATTTTCTCACCACGCTCTACCTCGCCACGAAAGCTCCCGTAGTCGTTGCGCCTGCGATGAACGTGAACATGTGGGAGCACCCGGCGACGCAGCAAAATCTCGCAGCATTGCGCGCGCGCGGCGTGAATGTGGTCGATCCGGACGAAGGCTATCTCGCCTGCGGCATGACCGGCTCTGGCCGCCTCGCTGCCACCGAAACTATAGCCAGAAAAGTTTGCGACGTGCTCGGCCTGCGCCACGATCTCGCCGGCCAGACGGTGCTCGTCACCGCCGGGCCCACTTGTGAAGACATCGACCCAGTGCGATTCCTCACCAATCGCTCGTCGGGCAAAATGGGTTACGCGCTCGCGGAAGCCGCCAGTCGCCGCGGCGCGCGCGTGGTGCTCGTCAGCGGGCCCACCGATCTGAAAATTCCAGACGGCGTTGATTGGGTGCCGGTGCGCGCCACGGAAGAAATGCGCTGCGCTGTGCTCGATCGCGCGCGCGATGCGAATATCGTCATCATGGCCGCGGCTGTCGCCGATTATCGCGCCGCCACCTCGCATGACAAGAAAATGAAGCGCGAAGGCAGCATCACGCTCGATCTCGAGCCCACGCCCGATATCCTGGCGGAACTCGGTCGCGCCCCGCACGACGCGCACAGCCGCCGCATCCTGGTCGGGTTCGCCGCCGAAACCGATCGCGTGGCGGAAAATGCGCGCGGCAAGCTCGAGCGCAAAGGCGCGGACATGATTGTCGCGAACGACGTGACGCAGGAAGGCGCCGGCTTCGACACGGACACCAACATCGTCACCATGTACCTGCGTGATGGCCGCGAAATTGCACTACCAAAGATGAGCAAGTTCGATGTGGCCAACCGCATCCTCGATCAAGTCCTGATTCTCGCGCGGTAGAGCGATTCTCTGGAAAAGAGGGCAGCAATGCTCAGACCTCTCAGAACGATTGCAGCCATTGCCTTTGCGTTAATCGTCGTACTGGGCGCTCTGTCGCGCGCGCAAGCGCAGGACACAAAGACGCCATATCCAAACATGGCCCCCGTTGGCCAATATTTGATGGAGCGAAATGCGGAAATCGCGCTCGCACGGAGCGCTGCGCCAGAATCCATTTCAACGGATGCCGAGATTATGGTTCTCGGAAACCATGGCTATGAGAATGCGGTAAAAGGCAAGAACGGTTTCGTGTGCCTGGTGGAACGGTCTTGGAGTGCCCCCTTGGACGATCCCGATTTTTGGAATCCGAAGCTGCGCGGTCCGGTCTGCCTCAACGCCCCCGCTGCCCGATCCTATCTCCCGCTCACAATCAAAAAGACGGAATTAGTGCTGGCCGGACGATCGAAGGCTGAGATGTCCCAGGCGATGAGCGCTGCACTCGACAAGAAAGAATTGCCCGCAATCGAACCCGGCGCGATGTGCTACATGCTGTCCAAGCAAGGCTATCTGGGCGATAGCGGCGGGCACTGGCATCCCCACCTGATGTTTTTCGTTCCACTTACGGATCCGGCAGCTTGGGGTGCAGACGCGAAAGGCTCACCGATCATTGCAGCTAAAGTCGATCAGGACCGCTTGACGATTTTCCTGGTCCCGGTTGGTGAATGGTCGGATGGGACTGCCGACACACCCGCGGTTGAGTCACCAGCGGAGAAGACTTCCGCCGAAAAAAAATGATCATTCGCTAGATTCGGCGGCGCAACGATTCGTTCAGTTTTCCCTAATCACAATTTCCACTCAATCGGTTACACTCCTTGCGGCGAAACTTTTTCCAGGCGGCGGAAAGTGGGGAATCGATGGATTCGGCGAAGCGTAGCCGTGTGGAAGCTTGGCTTCAGTACAGCAACGAGCTCGGCCTCGGCCCTTATTTTGTCTCGCGAACTGAATCAGCGGTTTCATCGCCGCAGGTATCCGCCGCGCCTCAATCAACGTCAATGAATATGGCCTCCGTCTCGAAATCCTCAACCAAGTCCGCCGCAGCGGCTGCTGCTGGCGGTGTGGCATCTCCGCTCGACAGCTAAGGCCGCCCCGTCGCTACCGATCATCTCCGCCCCGTCCGGTCCCACGCTTTTTGAAGCGGCCGAACGCGTGCCCAACGAAACGCTCGACGACATTCGCGCCGACCTCGGCGAATGCACGCGCTGCCGCCTGCACAAAGCGCGCACGAAGCTCGTATTCGGCGTCGGAAATCCCAAGGCCGAGCTGGTCTTCGTTGGCGAGGGCCCGGGGCACGATGAAGACATTCAGGGTGAGCCGTTCGTCGGCCGCGCAGGAAAACTCCTCACGCAAATGATTGAGGCAATGTCGCTCCGCCGCGAGGACGTCTACATCTGCAACGTCGTGAAATGCCGCCCGCCCGAAAACCGCCTTCCCGACAAAGACGAAATTGCCGTCTGTTCCCCATTCCTGCTGCGTCAACTCGCCGCGATTCAACCGAAAGTGATTTGCTGCCTGGGCGCATGTTCTGCCCAGACTCTGCTCGCCACCAATCAAGGCATCTCGCGATTTCGCGGCGAGTGGTTCGATTTCCGCGGCTCAAAATTAATCGCCACCTATCACCCCGCTTATCTGTTGCGCAATCCGCCCGCAAAAAGCGAAGTCTGGAAGGATTTGCAGAAAGTGATGGCGGTACTCGGGCTTCAGCCGAAGAAACGGTAGCGCCCTTCCTTGCAACTATCGCTCGCCATCATCCTGGGACTCACCGGCGCCGTGTGCTGGGGCGGAGCCGATTTTGCAGCGCGGTTTGCCTCCCATCGCGTCGGCGCCTACCGCACGCTTTTCTTCATGCAGTTCTTCGGCTTCATCGCGCTCAGCGTGTATCTGAAATTCCGCGGCGGATTTTTCGAAGGCATCGCCCCAGGATGGCATCCGTGGGCGCTTGCCGCGCTCGCCGGCGTGATCAACATGATCGCGTCGCTCTCGCTCTACTACTCGTTCCAGATTGGCGTGATGAGCATCGTTGCGCCGGTGTCGTCAGCCTATCCGGCGCTCACCGTGGCGCTCGCGATCGCGAGCGGCGAACGAATCACGGCGCTGCGCGGCGCTGGCCTCGCCGTCACGCTGGTTGGAGTGATTCTCGCCGCGACAACTTTTACCCCGGCCGCCGCCACTCCCTTGTCCGCGAGTCCCGTAAACGAAGGTCCCGTGAACGCCAATCCAGTGAAAGAAAGCTGCCGCGAAGGAAACCGCCGCGAAGGAAACCGCGCATCTGTCGAAAGGCGTCGGCTGGGCTCTCCTCGCAGCTCTCGGATTCGGCGTGCTCTTCTGGTTCCTCGGATTCTATGTTGTTCCGGCTGTCGGCCCCGCAATCTCCGTGTGGGTAATCCGGCTCACGTGCTTTTCCGTACTCGCAGTCGCTGCCGTCCCGACGCGCCAGAGTCTAAAGCTTCCGAGCGGCAGCGTCTGGTGGCTGCTCGCAGCAGTAGGCTTCCTCGATACCGCCGCATTCGTCGCCAATAACGCCGGCCTGCACACCGGCCAGGTCTCCGTCGTCAGCGTCCTGGCCTCGCTCTACGGCGCAGTCACAGTCCTCCTCGCCTGGATTTTCCTGCGCGAGAAGCTCGAACGCACCCAGTGGTTCGGCATCGTCCTTATCTTTGCCGGGATCGTGCTCGTAAGCATTTAGGCCTGAAGCGCTCACATCCTCTATCGCCTTTTCCATTGAGGCCGCCAAGAAATGCGGCCAGGATTCGCTCGTGTGCGATGAGAACCGCTTGTCAGGGACTGCTACACTATCAACCTCCATGGCTCAAAGATTCTGCGAAGTGGCGCTGCCGGTTCCGCTGCGCTCCACGTTCACTTACGCGGTGCCCGCGTCGTTCAACGGCGAGGAATTGATCGGACGCCGAGTGGTGGTGCCATTCCGCAATCGCGCAATGGTCGGCGTAGGCCTCGCACTCTCGGATCGCGCGCCGGAAATCGCCGGCGGCAAGAAATCCATCAGAGAAATTGTCGAGCTGATGGATTTGCTTCCCGCGCTGCCGCCGAAGCTGATCGAACTCGGGCAATGGATCAGCCGCTATTACCTCGCGCCGATCGGCGAGACGATGCGCGCCATGCTTCCGCCGGAAATTGAAGTACGCCACGATCGCGAATATTCGCTGAGCGATGCCGGACGCGCCTACCTCGCGCAGTTAACTTCGGGTCTCGAAGCCACCGAAGAAGAATCCACCGAGCGCGCTCTGCTTGAGCGAGTGAATGACGAAGGCGGCGCCGCCTCATCCGTTCAAATTCGCCGCTGGTCCGGCGGAGAAGCGGCCGCCGAACGTCTCGTTCGCCGAGGCTACCTCAGCGCTCGCGAGGTACTTCGGAAACGCCGAACCCGCACGCAGAAAATTCTGGCCTGGAATCCAGCGCACGCAGATCCGCCCGCGCAAACTGATCCGCCTGCGCAAAAAGATCCGGTTAAAAATGACGCGGAGGAAAGAATCAAAGAAGTCCTCACAGCCGTGCGCGGGCCGCTCCCGCTCGCAATTCTCGCCGCGAAAGCAGGCGTTTCGCGCGCCGTGATTCTGCGACTCGAGAAAAAAGGCCGGCTACTTTCCTGGGAAGAGCCGCTCACGATCGAGGAAGATTCCTGGGACACGGACTTCACCCCACCCACGAACGTCTTGAACGCCGAGCAGAAACGCGCGCTCGAAGAAATCTGGCGATGGATCGTAGCGGGCAAGTTTGCCGCGGCGCTTCTTCACGGCGTCACGGGCAGCGGCAAGACGGAGGTGTATCTCGGCGCAATCGAAGCGGCGCTTTCGCGCGGAAAAACGGCAATCGTGCTCGTGCCCGAAATCGCGCTTACCCTCTGGGTCGGCCGCCTGGTTCGCGCGCGATTCGGCGCAAGCGTCGCCGTCCTGCACAGCGGCTTGCCGGATATTGAACGCGCGCGCGAATGGTGGCGCGTACGGCATGGCGAAGCGAAAGTAGTGGTAGGCACGCGCTCGGCCGTTTTCGCGCCGCTCGAAAACGTCGGCTGATCATCGTGGATGAGGAGCAGGAGTCGAGCTACAAGCAGGAAGAAACGCCGCGCTACAACGGGCGCGACACCGCCGTCTATCGCGCACAGCTCGAAGGCGCGGTAGCAATCCTAGGCTCCGCAACGCCGTCCCTCGAGACCTACCACAACGCGCGCGCCGGAAAATATCAACTGCTCGAATTGACATCGCGCGTCGAGAACCGCTCGCTCGCCGAAGTCCGCATCGTCGATCTTCGCGAAGAATTTCGCCGCGAGCATCGCGCCACGCCGGTGTCCGAAACGTTGCGCTTCGCAATTCAGCTGCGTCTCGAAGAAGGCACGCAGGCGATGATTCTCATCAATCGCCGCGGATATTCCTGGTCGCTGCTTTGCCGCAGCTGCGGCGCGATGATTCAGTGCGAGAACTGCAGCATCGCGCTCACGTATCACAAGAGCCGCCAGCGACTCGAATGCCACTACTGCGGCTACTCGATTCGCCCGCCGAAAGAGTGCCCGAAATGCAAAGCTGAGTACTTGTTTTTCGTCGGCGATGGCGCTGAGCGCGTGGAGGAATATTTGCGCGAACAGTTTCCGAAAGCGCGGATCGCGCGGCTCGATCGCGACACGGTACGAACGAAGCGCGAATACCAGCAGGTGCTGGGCGCTTTTGCGGGCGGCGAAATCGACATCCTCGTCGGCACGCAAATGGTGGCGAAGGGGCACGATTTCCAGCGCGTCACTTTAGTTGGC
Source organism: uncultured Acidobacteriota bacterium (assembly GCA_963767205.1). Classification (GTDB taxonomy): domain Bacteria; phylum Acidobacteriota; class Terriglobia; order Acidiferrales; family UBA7541; genus Palsa-295. The sequence continues at coordinate 67,179 of CAVYDF010000010.1, read as the reverse complement.
GTCGTGGCTGCGGATCTGGCGCTGGGCCGCCCCGACTTTCGCGCCGCCGAAAAAACATTTCAACTATTGACGCAGGTTGCAGGACGCGCCGGCCGCGGCGAGCTTTCGGGCGAAGTCCTCGTCGAAACCTATTACCCGGAGCACTACGCGATTCAGTACGCGGTGAAGCAGGATTACGTTTCGTTCTACGAAAAGGAAGCGCACTTCCGGCGCATGCTGCACTATCCGCCGTTCGCCGCGCTCGCGAGCATTCTGATTCGCGACCGCAAGATCGAGAACGCGATTCGCTGGTCGCGCGCGCTGGCCGGATTCTTCGAGCCATTCGAAAATCGCGGCGTGAAAATCCTGGGTCCTGCGGCTGCGCCGCTGGCGCGTTTGCGGCGCGAATACCGCTTTCAATTCGTGCTGAAATCGCCAAAGCGTTCGGCACTTTCGGGCGCGCTCAGCGGATGCCTGGATTTCTGCGCCTCGAAGGACATTCCGGAGACAGCCGTGATTATAGACGTCGATCCCGCAAGCTTGTCGTGAACGGGTGCGAGCCGGGCGATTCCGGATTTACTGCGGCGTGATCAGGGGTACCAGCGTAAAGCAGAGCGCAAAAATCGCGATCGCTACTACGGCAAGCAACCGCCGCGAGCCATCGAGGTATTCCCAGCGGTTCATCACGGGCGGATGCCGGAAGCGCAGCGTGAGTACCAGCAGAATAAATCCCCACAGCGCCCAGCCCAGCCACTGAAAGCCCAGCGCGATCAGCACCAGCGAAAGCGCGATCGAGATTCTGCGATGGCCTTCGTTCGCGAGGCTGTAGAGGATGTGGCCGCCGTCGAGTTGCCAGATCGGCAGCAGATTCAGCGCCGTGGCAAAAAGGCCGAACCACGCCGCGCAACCGACTGGGCTGAGCAGTAGCCATCTCACCGGCACGTTGGGATGAAACAACGCGGCGAAAATTTTCACGAGCGGCGGAACCCCGAGCAATATGTCCGCGTTTGTTTGCATATCGGGCACGATTTTCGCCGTCGCAACTGCGTACGCAATCGCGGGAATCGCTACGATGAATCCTGCGATCGGCCCGGCAATGCCGACATCGAATAGCGCGCGCCTTGTCGGGAACGGCGAACGAATGCGAATGAATGCTCCAAAGGTGCCGAAGAGGTTCGGCGCGGGGATAAACATCGGATAGCTCACATCGATTCTGTACAGCTTGCACGCGATGTAATGTCCCATTTCATGAGCGAACAGAATTCCGAGCAGCGTGAACGAGAAGGGAATTCCCAGCAGCAGGGTACTCGGGTGCGCGATCGGCTGCCAGATCATGGTCAGCGGATTATCGACGTTGGAAAATGGCGCCTGATTATTTGCGTAGGAAGCTGCGAGCTGGGAGCCGACGGCGAGCGTGGTGATAACCGTGAGCAGAAACATGGCGATCGCCGGCCAGATCGGAGCGCTTCGGGGGCGGCGGAGGCGGAATATCGACCACTTGCGGGAACTGCAGGTCGATGACGTCAATCGGGAGGCGGCTGTGGCCGTTGCCGTGGCTCATGGGAATTAGATGTGCGGCGTGAAAATATGTTTCGGGCGCCGCATTCGTGCCCCGCCGACACTTCTATCGTATCGTGATTCAAGATGCAGCGGTTGTTCTCTTGGATCAGGGTTTCGAAGGCGGAGGCGCCGGCAGGGCTTGCAGTTCCTTGCCGGGCTTGAAGCGCACCGCCTTGCCGGGCGGGATGCTAACCTGCTGTCCAGTTCGCGGGTTACGGCCGATGCCGGTCTTGCGCGGTTTCACGTTGAAGACGCCGAAGCGGCGCAGCTCGATGCGTTCGCCGCGGCCGAGCGCGTTCTTCATAGCTTCGAAGACGGTCTCGACGGCCTGTTCGGCCTTGGTACGAGTGATGTTGGTTTTTTGAACGATGGCGTTGACGATATCGAGCTTGATCACGCTAACCTCCCGCGACAGCACCGGAAGCCCATGCTAGACAGGGACTTGCGGGTTGTCAAGCATCGAGCGCTGTAATAAACTCCACAATTCCTTTTTAGCCGCGCCACGAAAAGTGGCTGCGGTTCGCGCTTTTCGCCTTTACTTTGCGCGAATTACGAGCGGTATCAGGCTCGGGAGGCTACGAATGTCGGTGAAGTCTGACAAATGGATTCGCAGGATGGCACAGGAACACAAGATGATTGAGCCATTTGCGGCCGCGCAGGTGCGCGAAGGTGTGATCAGCTACGGCGTGTCGTCGTATGGCTACGACCTGCGAATCGCGGATGAGTTTCGCATTTTCACGAATGTGAATTCCACGATCGTGGATCCCAAGAAGTTTGACGCGAAGTCGTTCGTCGAGTTCAAGGGCGACGTTTGCATCGTGCCGCCAAATTCTTTCGCGCTGGGCCGCTCGATTGAATACTTTCGCATCCCGCGGAATGTGCTGACGATCTGCGTGGGTAAATCTACCTACGCGCGCTGCGGGATTATCGTGAATGTGACGCCGTTCGAGCCGGAGTGGGAAGGTTTCGTTACGCTGGAAATCAGCAACACCACGCCGCTGCCTGCAAAGATTTACGCCAACGAGGGACTCGCGCAGGTGGTGTTCTTCGAGTCTGACGAGCAGTGCGAAACTTCGTACAAAGACAAGAAGGGGAAGTACCAGGCGCAGCAGGGAATTGTGCTGCCTAAGATTTAGGCCTCATCTCCAGCATCGTTGCGACGTTATTTTGCCGGTTATTTCGGCGAGTGCTCGCCGGATTTCATCTTCCATAAAATTTGCCGCAACATGCCGAGCCATAGTTCGCTGTCGCGCGCGGGCAATTTCAGGCGGCGAACGAGCCGGCGGATTCTTTCGTCCACGTCCGCCACTCGCCGCAGATCGATGTAACCGCTTTGCGGAGCACTTCGAGCAGCAGCGTTGTGATTCGCTCCAGCTCGGCCGCGCTCGCGACAGTCGTCGCCTTTTCCGATTGACGCGCAGCTTTTTGGTCGCGAATCAATTCGTAGAGACAAACAGCGACGGCCTGCCCGAGATTCAGTGAAATATTCTTCTCGCTTGTGGGGATATTCAGCAGCCAATGGCAATGGCTGAGGTCTTCATTCGAGAGGCCAAACTTCTCCGAGCCAAATAGAATCGCGACGGGACTTGCGGCGAGATGCTTGCGTATCGCGCGAGCGCCCGGCTCGAGGCGGCGCAGCGAATGCTGCAAGTCGCGGTGACGAACAGCAGTGGTGCCGACTACGAGCGTGCAGTCGGCCACAGCGTCCGCGACAGAAGTAGTATTCCTCGGCGCTGGCCAGAACCGCAGCGCCGCCCACGGCGGAACGCGCCTCGCGAAAGGCGCGCTCGAACGGATTCACCACTCGCAGATGCGAGCACCCGAAGTTGCTCATTGCGCGGGCAGCCGCGCCGATGTTGAGCGGATTTCGCGTCGAAACCAGCACGACGCGCAGGCGGTCGAGTTCGCGCGGTAAAGGCACGGCGTTATTTTATGCCAGTATCGTTTACCGCTCTCCCGATAACTCGTCACAAACAATCGAGCGAACGCGATCGCCAGCGCGCTTCAGGTCCGCGAAACTACTTCTTCGCGACTATCGGCGAGGGTTTGCCCCAGTCGCCATCGAAGACAAACGACTCGAGCGGCTTTCGTTGACGGGGGCCCTGCTCCTGCGCACGCAGCTGCTCGGGCAACGAATTCGGATCGCCGGGGTAGCCGATCGCGATGCCTGCGACAGCTTCATACCCGTCGGGGATATGGAATAGCTGCTTGGCCTTATCCGGCAAGATGCCGGCCATCTGGTGAACTTGCAAGCCAAGATTCGCCGCTTCCAGCGCGAGCGTGGCTGCGGCTTGGCCAACGTCGTGAAACGCATGGTGATTCGGCTGGCCATTGTGTGCAAAATTCAACGCAGCCACACTGAGCGCCAGAACCGGAGCGCCCTTCGCCCAGCTCTGATTAAATTCGACGAAGCTCTCCAGGATTTTCTTGTAGCTCTCGGGCTCGTCTTTGGTGGCGACGAGGAAATGCCATGGCTGCCCGTTGTATGAGGAAGCCGCCCAGCGGGCCGCCTCGAACATACTGCGCAGCTTCGCAGGTTCCACTGGCCGGCTATCGAAAGCGCGTGGACTCCAACGCTTGCCGATGATGTCGTGAACAGGTGCGCTCGTTTCAGCGTGCTTTTGAAGAACCGCCATAATTCCTCCTTGGGATACGGATAAGCTGTTCAGATTCGTTCTTGCTAGAAAGCGAGAGGCTAACGGCGCCTCTCGCTCGAAGCATTCGATTAAGCCTTTCGCGCGCGGGACGCATCCAGGGATGCGCCACCCGCGCCATTGGCCGCCAGGATGAGTAATCCGCCCATGATCGCGACGTTTTTCAGTAAGTGAATCTGGTTGTCGATCCGGTTCATTCCGTCCATCGTCCAGAAATTGTGAAAAAGAAGCGTGGTGGGGATCAAGTAGAGAAACACGATCCACGCCGCCAGTTTCGTCTGAAAGCCGACGAGAATCCCGAGGCCGCCAAAAATTTCAATCACGGCAGCAATCGCGATCGCGATGGATGGAAGCGGCAAATGCGCTCCGGCCGCCCACTTCGTGTACATCTGGAACGCGAAGACCTTGTTAATGCCGCTGAAAATAAAAATCGCGCTCAGAAGAATCCGGCCGGAAAGCGATACCACATTGTTCGAAGAACTCATTCGCCTGCTCCTTTTTTTTGGCGCTGCGTTTCCCGATTTCTAAACGGGGCCGAATTACGCCAGGTCAAACAGCAGGACTTCCGAGCTTTCCGGCGCTTCCACGCGGACTTCGCTTTCTTTCGAAATGGCCGCACCGTCGCCTTGCTTCAGCTCCGCTCCATTCACGCGAACCGATCCGCGCGCCACCTGAAGCCACGCATGGCGATCCTTCTTGAGTTCGTGTTTCGCTTCCTGGCCTTTATCGAGGCGCGCGATGTAGAGATTCGCGTCCTGATGAATCGTGACGGGCGCTTTCGGGCCCGCGACGAGCTGGAATTTCCCGCGCAGCTCGGAATCGGAAAACGAAAGCTGCTCGTATTCCGGCTTCAATCCGTTGCGCTCCGGCAGAAGCCAAATCTGCAGCAGGTGCACCGGCTTCTCCTTCGAAGGATTAAATTCACTGTGCATGATCCCCGTGCCCGCGCTCATGTGTTGCAGTTCGCCGGGACGAATCACTGCGCCGGTGCCCATGCTGTCGCGGTGTTCGAGCGAGCCGTCGATAATCCAGGTAAGGATTTCCATATCGCGATGCGGATGCATTCCGAAGCCCTGTCCTGGCGCAACGACGTCTTCATTCAGCACACGCAGCGAGCGAAATTGAACGTGCTCGGGGTCGTAATATTGGTCAAAAGAAAATGTAAAGTGAGTGTCGAGCCACGAAAGCTTGTTGCGTCCGCGTTCTTCACTGGGTCGAATCTGAATCATGTTGATGCTCCTTCTTACGTCGTTCCTCGCAGAGTTTCTCCGCGTCGTTCGTGCCCAGCTTTCGGCAGATCCGCCGCAAAGTCTCTTGTTCGTCCGGCGTTAACCGGCTCATCTCCTGCGTAACGGCCTCCGCATGTTCGGGAAACACGCGCGCGATCAGCCGTTTGCCTTTCGGCGTCAGGTAAATCTTCACGAGCCGCCGATCGTCCTTCTGCCGCTCGCGCCTCACCCAGCCGTGCTTTTCGAGATTGTCGATCACGAGCGTCACGTTGCCGCCGCTACGCAACAGCTTCTCGCCGATTGCGTATTGGCACATCGGTCCCAGGTGCAGCAGGGCTTCGAGCACGCCAAACTGGCCCATCGTAACGCCGCTCTGCTCGATCTGCTGGCCCATGCGCGCCGCCACCGAATCCGAGGCGCGAATCAGGTTCACGTAGGCGTTGAGCGCCCGGATCGTCTCTTCGCGGCCTTTAAAATGAGTCGGCATATCGTTCAACATGGAATCGTTTGAACTTGAATGATTCGATGTCCCGCCTGCCACGAAAGATTCAGCGAGGTAAGTCCAAGGAAATCAGGGCTTTTGGGTGGGGCGAATCAGAACTTCGCTGATGAAGCTTTGCGGCGCCTGAGTTACGAGCATCTCGACGGCGTGGGCGATGTCGTCGGGTTGCAGCATTTTCTGCGGATTCTTCTTGCTGGCGGGCGAGCCAAATTCGGTGGCTACGGAACCGGGGCAAATCACGCTCACTCGAATGCCATATTCGCGGAGATCTTCCGCCATGCACTCCGTCAAGCCCATCAAGCCCCATTTCGAGGCGCAATAAATAGAACCGTTCTTGAAAGCATTCTTGCCGGCCAGAGAGCCGATATTGATGATGTGGCCGCTGCGGCGCTCGATCATTCCGGGCGCGACGACCCTTGAGAGCAGGAACACGGATTTCAAATTGGTGTCTAACACCGAATCCCAGTTCTTTTCGTCCGCTTCCTGAACGGGACCGAAGTAACCGACGCCGGCATTGTTTACGAGAATCTCGATCGGACCGAGCGATTTTTCTGTTTTGGAGGCAAGCGCGCTGATGTCGCTGGCGCTGGCAACATCCGCCTCGACGGCGAGCACCTCCACGGCCTCGTTCCGCAAGCGGGCGGCAGCGTCGTCCAACTTTCTTGGCGTCGCGGGCGCAGATCGCAACTTTCGCGCCCATCAGGCCCAGTTTTCGAGCGATGGCAAATCCGATTCCACGGCTTGCGCCTGTGACGAGCGCCGTTTTTCCTGCGAGTACTTTTTCGCCCATATTTCGCTCCGGCGAGGCGACAAAAATGCCTCTATTCACCATCTTATCATCGGGGCGTTGGCGTCACGACAGGGGTAGGCCCTATTCATCTTCGCAATCCGCGATTGCATTTCACCTTGCGCGTTCGGGATGCTTTTCCCTATAATCCCGAAGATTTTGTTGCGCTCGCGCGTCTCGACGGGTGGCGCGGTCCTAAAGTGTCGATGCTCGCCTGATGTAAACTGGTCCAGGAGGCAGTAAAGAGATGATACGAAAGTGTTTACTCACGAAGGCGATTCTGCTCAGTGCTCTCGTTTGGACCTGTACGCTCGCGCACCCGGTCGCGACCCGCGCACAACAGGCCCAGGATCAGACGGCGAAGCCGACCTACACGATCCCCGAATACAATGCGTTTCAAGCCGCCAACGCGGAAAAAGATCCGCAGGCGCGGCTGAAGCTTCTTGACGACTTCGGCGCCAAATTTCCGAACTCCACGCTGAATCCTTATGTCTATCAGCTCTATGTTAAGACTTACACCGAACTGAAGAATTATCCCAAAGTGATTGAATATGCCGACAAGCTGACGGCGCTCGGCGATAAGGTGGATATTCCGACGCGGCTGGGCGCGCTTCAGTCGCGTTGCCAGGTCTTCCCGTACGCGTTCAACGCGAAGGCACCTGACGCCACAGATCAGCTGAATAAAGAGCGTGATGCCGCTCAGGAAGGCGCGAAGTTGCTCGCTGCATTCACAAAGCCCGCCGGGGTAACGATGACCGACGCGCAATTTGAAGAGCAGAAGAAGCCGGGAATTGCGTTTTTCCAAAGTGCTGCCGGATTTGCATGTTACCAACTGAAGGATTATCCGTGTGCGATCACCGCTTTCAAGGCTGTGCTCGCGTTGACGCCTACGGACGCGGTCGCCTCCTATCGGATGGGCGTCGCATACCTCGAGATGAAGCCGCCGCAGGCGATGGACGGTTTCTGGTCCCTCGGCCGTGCGATCAATCTGAAGATTCCCGACAGCGACAAGATCAAGGATTATCTGCGCCGTCAGATCCTGGCGTACGAGCAGCCCGGTTGCGATGCACTCGCTGACGCGCAGCTGAATGAACTGCTGCAGCTTTCCGCGAATGCGCCCGACCGCCCGGCGACGTACACGATTCCGAGCGCGGACGATCTGAATAAAATCCGCACTTCGAGCAACATTCTCACCGTTCTCGCCGACCTTAAGGCCGGTGGTGACAAGGCGAAAATGACCTGGCTCGCGCTGTGCGGCGCGGAGTTTCCGGAAGTGGTCGGCAAGCTGATCGACATTACGCCGGGAACCGATTCTGTCGACTTGAAGCTCTACACGGGCGCAACGCCTGAGGAGATTCAGGCCGCTACAACCTCGAACCTGGATGTGAAAGTGGTTGGGCAGCCGGAAGCTTCTCGGCTTGAGAAGGAGCAGGGCGTACGCTTCAGCGGCACGATGGTCGGTTACGATCCAGAACCGAACTTCATGCTGCATTGGGACAAGGCTAAGGTGAACGCGGAGGATATTCCGACGGAGAAGGGCGGGGCTAAGAAGCCAGTCCATAAGCCGGCGGCAAAGAACTAGCTTCGCGGCGAAATTCTGAAATGAAAATGGCCGGCCCATCGAGGGTCGGCCATTTTTATTTATGGTGTCGTTCAGACGAGAAACATCGCTCGCCAATGGGGTCGAGCGGTACATGTTTTAAAGGCCGAGATCCTTCACTTCGTTCAGGATGGCAGGCTACAGGATACGATCGAGGGCTTTCTGGTGGTGCGCTGAGTGGTGATACGTTGAATGGCCAGCGATTTCGCTAGCTTCGGTGACCGTTGCGGCCCACACGTTCGAGTTTATATTCGCCTACTTTGCGGCTCAGCGTGTTGCGGTGGATTCCCAGCTCTTTCGCGCAGCGGGATTGATTCCCCTTGCAGCGTTCGAGCACACGGCGGATGAATTTCTTCTCGAATTCGCCCACTGCCTCTTCGAGCAAGATTCCTCGCTCGACCATCATTCCGACCAGAGATTCCAGTTGATCTTTCACGATTGCACGCTCCGCAATAACGCTTCGGAATGGGCTCTTCCCTGGGCTCAGTCGAGTGCGTGGCCGGTAACGCGCTGATAGGCTTCTCGGTACTTGTCCGTTGTAGCGGCGACGACATCGGGCGGCAATGCCGGCGCGGGAGGCTGCTTGTTCCAACCAATCTTTTCGAGATAATCGCGCACGAACTGCTTATCGAACGAAGGTTGCGGCTTGCCGGGCATGTAAAGGCTTCCCGGCCAGAATCGGGACGAGTCCGGAGTCAAAGCTTCGTCAATCCAGATGAGTTCGTCGCCAATTAAGCCGAATTCGAATTTTGTGTCGGCAATCATGATGCCGCGGGCTGACGCGAATTCGGCCGCGCTCTTGTAGATCGCGAGGCTCGTATCGCGCAATTTCTCAGCAAGCGGACGGCCGATCCGCGCGACAGTCTCGTCGAAGGAAATATTTTCGTCGTGACCGGTGGTCGCTTTTGTCGACGGCGTAAAGATCGGTTCGGGGAGGCGGTCGCTTTCGCGCAGGCCTGAGGGCAGCGCAATGCCGCAGACGGATCCCGTCTTTTGATAATCCTTCCAGCCCGATCCGGAAATATAGCCTCGCACAACGCATTCAATCGGAACAGGTTCAGTGCGCCGGACCAGCATGGCTCGTCCCTTGAGCGCATCGGCGTAAGGAGCGAGCGCGCCGGTGAAATTGCTGGCGGAAATCACGTGGTTCGGCACGAGGCTTGCCAGCTTTTCGAACCAGTAAAGCGATAGTTGTGTGAGTACTCGGCCCTTATCTGGGAATCGGCGTGGGAAGTACTACGTCGAAAGCGGACAGCCGGTCGGTGGCGACGATCAGGAGTTGATCGCCCAGTTCGTAGATATCGCGTACTTTGCCGCGGGCTCGAAGGTTCAGCCCGGCAAAATCCGTTTGCGAAATCACAGCGCTCATTTGCGGAGAAGCCACGGGATTAATCTTTCCTTACTGAGAGGCGCGGTATTCTAGCGCAGAGTCGCGGCTTGTCAACCGCTAAGAGGTACAGGTGGAAGAAATATTTTCCACAGATGAACGCGGCAAAAAAGTTTTGCAATGCGCCGCTTTCTCGGTACTAGGCAGCGTTGCTGGCGGCTTTCGGCGTGCTCGCCTGTTCCGCCTCTTCCCATTTCACCGACACGAGCTTTGAAACGCCCGGCTCCTGCATCGTTACGCCGTAGAGCACCGAACCCATTTCCATCGTTTTGCGATTGTGCGTCACGACGATGAACTGCGTTTGGCCGCACATGTCGGCGAGCATTTTGTTGAAGCGGCCCACGTTGGCTTCGTCGAGCGGCGCGTCCACTTCGTCGAGAATGCAGAAGGGGCTCGGTTGGTAACGGAACACTGCGATCAGCAGCGCGAGCGCCGTCAGCGCCTTTTCGCCGCCTGAGAGCAGCAGGATATTTTGCAGGCGCTTGCCCGGCGGTTGGGCGACGATGTCGATTCCCATTTCGCCGGAGCTGTCCGGTTCGCCGAGCCGCATTTCGCCGTGGCCGCCGCCGAAAAGCGATTGGAAGGCCACTGCGAACTGGCTGTTGATGAAGTTGAAGGCTTCCTCGAATTTCTGGCGTGATACCTGGTCGAGCTCGGTGATCGTGAGCTGCGTGTTCTCGATGGACTGCACCAGATCGTCGCGTTCGCGCCGCATGAAGATCTCGCGCTCTTCACATTCCTTGAATTCTTCGAGGGCCATCATGTTCACGGGACCCATCGCTTCCACGCGCGCTTTCATTTCGTTGTAATTCGTCTCGGCTGCGATCAAGTCTTCGCCGATCAGGAGTTGGCTTTCCTGCGCCATCAATTCTTCCGGCTGCGCGTTCAGTTCGGCTACGCAGGTCTGGCGCAGATAATCGCGGTCGGCATCGTTGCGCGCTTTCTCGATCTGGCGCTGGCTGCGCTCGGAGCGGAGCTCGTCGAGCGATTGCCGCTTGCCGCGCAGCGATTCATCGAGTTGGCCGGCGCGCGCTCGCGCTTCGTCCCATTCCTTCTCGAGGGACGCTTTCAATTCCTCGGCGCGAACCTTTTCCTTGCGCAGATCTTCCACTTGCACCGCAAGCTGCTCGCACGCGGCTTCGAGGTCGGTCTTTTCTTGAATCAATGTGCCGTGCTGCTGGTGCAACGCGATCGTTCGCTCGCCCGCCAGCGCCATCTCCTCCACGAGCCGCTGCTCGGCGGCCTTCGCGCTGGTAAAGCGCTCGGTCATCGTGGCAAGTGCTTCGCGCTGCGCCACCACCTGCTCCTGCAGCGAATTGAAATCGCGGCGCAACTCGGCGAGCCTCTCGGCCGCGCCCGCGGCATCGGCTTCCGCGTTGGCGCGAGAACGAAGCGCTTCGGCGTGTTCGCTTGCGCGCCAGCTCCACGCGATTGCGCGCCGCTTCCGCTTCCTGGTGCAGCCATGCAATCTCCTGCTGCTCGGCGGCGAGTTGCTGCTCCACACGACGGTGCTCCGCGCGCGCCTGATCGCGCGTGTGCATCGCGCCTACGAATGACTTCTCGGCCTCGACATGTTTGGCGCTCGCCTCGGCAACCTCAATTTCTCCTCCCGCGATTGCCATCTCGATGCGCGTCAATTCCTCCTGCTGCTCCTGAGCCACTCGATCGAGCCGGACGGCTTCCGCTTCGTGCTGGCGCAATTCGCGCTTCAGAGCGAGCGGGCCCGCATCGCCCTGGCGTCCGCCGGAAACCATCCGGCCGTGATAACAAGTGCCATCAAGCGTGAGGTAGTAGCTGTGCGGATTTTCGTGCGCCAGTGTTTCTGCTGCGGCGCCGGTTTCCACGAGGTATGCGGTACGAAGACGCGTGAGGAAATGCTTCGCCGCGGGACCAAGCGGATCGCGGAAATCCACCAACCGATCGAGCCGCGCGATCACACCCGCAGCCATCGGCAGGGAACTATCCATTTCGGATGTCTGAATGTTCAGCTTGCTGAGCGAATCGACGAAAAATGTAGCGCGCCCGCCCATCTCGTCGCGCAGCAACGCAACGCCAGCCCGCGCCTGGTCGAACGATTCGACGACCACGTACTCGAGTTCATCGCGCAGGAATTGCTCGATCGCGCCTTCATACTGCTCCTGCACTTCGGCGTAATCGGCCAGCAAACCAACGGCATGAAACCCCTGCGTCTCCGTCCCGCCGCCTGCATTGAAAAGCTTCTGCACTGCGTCAGCCGTGTAAGCGCGCTCGCTCAGAATCTGCTCCACCGACGAGTGCCGCGCACGCTCCGCCGCAAGCGCCTCGCGCGTCTGCTTCAGCTGCTGCGCGTTTTCCTGTTGCGCGCCTCGCAGCGCGACGAGCCGAGCCTGCGCATCTCGCGCCGCTGCGCCGAGTTCCTCAGCGCGCCGCTCCGCGTTCGAATAGAAATCTTCTTCGTTCTTCACGCGCAGCGCCAACGCCGCCCATTCGATTCCCATCGTTCGCGCAGTTTCGGATCTCTGCGCTTCCGCTGCCGTGTGACGTGCAGCGGCCTCCTCAGCCTGCAGCGATTCGGCCTGCATGCGCGCCGATTCTTCCACCAGCTTTCCCGCGAGCGCGCGCAATTCCGCAATGCTCGCTTCGAGCCGTTCCTGTTCCGTCGTGCTGAGTCCGACCTTCTCCGTCGCCTCGCGCAAGCGACGATTCCACCGCGCCAGACTGCTCCCGCAGTTGCGTCACCGCATCCCGCTGCGCATCCATGCGCGCCGCCAAATCGGTCGCTTGCCTCTCAGCTTGCTCGATTTCAAGCGTCACGCGCGTCGAACGCGATGCCAGCTGCGCCAACTGTTCACGGTTGAAAGTGATGCGGTTCTCCGCGCGATCGAGATCGAGCGATGTCTGCCCCAGTAGGTTGTGCGTCTGGCGCAACTCCGCATCCAGCTCGTACGTCCGCGCGTTCAGCCGTTCCTGTTCAGCTTCGAGCTCGTGCACCGAGCGCGCATCGCGCTCTTCCGCCGCTTCCATATCGCGCAGCAGGTTTTCAAGCCGCGCCGCGTCGATGTCGAGATGCTCCGCCTTGCTCGCCAGCACAATTCGCAGCAATCCGCGCATCTGTTCGCGCAACTCCGCATAACGCCGCGCCTTGGAAGCCTGCCGCTTCAGCGACGCAAGCTGCTTCTCCACTTCCACCAGAATGTCGTTCACGCGCGAAAGATTAATCTTCGACGCTTCGAGCTTCGCCTCCGCCAGCCGCCGCTTCGTCTTGTACATCGTGATGCCGGCAGCTTCTTCGATGATCGCGCGCCGGTCCATCGGCTTCGAATTCAGAATCTGACCGATGCGCCCCTGCTCGATAATCGCGTAGCTATCCGGGCCCAGGCCCATGCCCATGAAAAGTTCCTGCACGTCGCGCAAACGCGCCACGCGCCCATTGATCACATATTCGCTCTGCCCGGAGCGATAGAGCCGCCGCCCCACCACCACTTCGCCCGGTTTCAGGCGCATCGCAGGTTTCTCGGCGCCGCGCTTCTTCCAGGGCTTGTCCTTGCCGTCAGGTTCGGACTCGGTGACCGCAAGTCCCTCACCAGGCGCGCCTGTGTCGGAAAATGTGTCGGAGGATGCCGGTGTCGGAGGAATCGTTCACCGGCGAGGGCATCGTGAGAGTGCCTTCGCTCGGCGCGGAATCTGAATCTTCAGCACCGTAAACGGAGCCCCCACGGTGTGGTTTTCCGGCGCAGCCAGCACTTTCGCCACGGCGTCCGCCAGCTCCGGGTCCACCAGCGTCAGCGTAACCTCAGACAGCCCCATCGGCGGCCGCTTCGCCGTCCCGTTGAAGATGCAGTCCGACATCCGCTCGGCCCGCAGCATCTTGTGGCTCTGCTCGCCCAGCACCCAGGAGATCGCGTCCACCACATTCGACTTCCCGCAGCCATTGGGCCCACAATACAAGTGATCCCGCTTCCGCTGAACGTGATAGGCGTCTTCTCGCAGAACGACTTAAAGCCCAGCAATTCCACCTTACGCAGTTTTAGCACCCGTACCCTCGCACAGTTTGCTCCATTAGCCTCATCGGCTGGAGAAGCTTCAGTTTAATCTTCCTCGGGAGGAGTTTTGAGACAACAACGCTGGAAGGGTCGGTATGAATGGCCCTGCCGCCTGGCGCTTCGGATCGGCGGTTACGGGAACAAAAGTTAACACGCGCAGCAAAGCCTGTAAAGCGTGAATCGCGAAATGTTTAACGCCATGGAACTAGCGCGCGGCATCCACCGCATTCGTAGCCTAGACTTCAGCCTGCGCCGCGCCCCGGCAGCCGCGACCGCTCAGTACATCATGGGCACCTGCGTTCTACGCCGGCGTCCCGCCAGCGCTTTGAATTTGCTCCGTCTGGAGCACGCGCATCGCGCTGGCCGGTCTCTGCTTTGACGCTTGTATCCAGGCTCGTGATTTGCGCAGTTCGTACCGCTGGCCTCCGGCCGCGCCTGTGCACCTTCATTGTCATCCCGAGCGCAGCGAGCGATCTGCTTCTAGGTTTTCGTCAGCGCTCCGAAAAATCCCCCGCCCAAATCACGCGCTCTCAGCGCTGGGCCCCGACCGCGCACCACCCGCCGCCGCGCGAAACACCGCAAAATAAGAAAGCAACCGCCGCCTGAATCCCAACCGCTCATAAAGCTGCACAGCCCGCGCATTCTCCGCCCGCACATGCAGAATAGGAGTCTCACCCCGCCCCCGAATGCGCTCCGCAAGAATCGTCATCAGAAACCCCGCATACCCATGCCCCAAATGCTCAGGATGCGTGCACACAGCGCTGATCTCCGTATAACCGGGAAGCTTCAGCCGCTCGCCAGCCATAGCGACAAGCTTTCCATCCTTGCGTATCCCCAGATACGTCCCCATCTCCCGCGTCCGCGTATCAAACGGCCCAGGCTTAGTCAACGTAGCCAGCTCGACCATCTCCGGCACATCCGCCTCCCGAAGTTCGATGAAGTCGTGTGAAACTTCACGAAGTCGTGCGACCTTCGATTAGGCTCAAGCCGCGCATCGTCCTCCAGAATCATCTGCAACAAATCGCCGTCGAGCACAATCTCAAGCCCCTCAGGCGCGTCCATCCGCTTCGGAAGAAACAAACCCAGCCCGCCGCCCGCCGCAAGCAACCCGCGCACCGCCGCGAATCCTTCCGCATTCGGCTCCGGAAACCCACCCAGCGGCGTCACCTCCGGCGGAAACCGCCGCAACACTCCGTAAGTCTCAGCAAAATTCGCCTGGCAAGTCCCCAGCGCATTGAATATCGGATTATCGAGTGGATGCATCCGCCTGCTCCAAAGCGCCGCAAACATTCCCGACGCCGTCACTATTCTCGATGCTCTCCACCCGAACTTAGACTCCGCCCGCCCCCTCCCGCTATCCGTTATTTGCGCCCAAATTGGCCCCACTTGATTTCCCCTCGACCTAGCGCCGTAGGTGCGACACAAGTTAGCCCCGGCCGTAAGGCCGGGGTACCCATCGCGCGTCAGCGCTCCCTTTGCGCAGCTCACCCGCGCGAAGCATTCGTCCGAGGCGAACCCGAACTCTCTCTTTCGCACAGCCTTCATTTGCCGCCGAGTTTTTGCCTCGCCAATTCGGTGCGGAATTCCTGTTCCTTTTGGGCAATGTAATCTTTGTAGCCACCAGGATCGATGAACGGATTCGCACCTCCCTCTTTCAGAAGGGGGTACTTTTCTTCAAGTCCGAAGTAGCTGCCATGGGCACCCAGGAAAATATCGCATGGCAATGACTTCAAAACGCGCCACATGCGCTCGTAGTCTTCGGCGATCTGCGGGTAAGCTGTGTTGTCGACGAGTTTGTAGCCCTCGTTCACATTGGGGCCGCCGAGGATCACCACGTTGTATGTCTTACCACGCTCTGTCACCTCCATCGTCCAGGTGGTACAGCCTTTGGTGTGCCCTGGAGTGAGGTGCGCAACGAGCACCGTACCGCCAAGTCTCACTTCGTCGCCATCGTGCAACACGCGGTCCACCTTGACGGGCGGATAAAGAGAAGTAGGTCTGTTGCCGTACTCAAAATCAGCCTTTCCTCCAGATTCGACTACGGGCACGTCCGCATCCATCACCATGTACGTCGCGCCGGTCATCTCCTTGATCATCGCGCTCCCGGCATCGTGATCCCAGTGCGCGTGACTGATTAGAAGAATTTTTGTGTCTTTGAACTTGAATCCGAGTTTCTCGATACTTGCCTGGATCATCGGCACATTGGCTTCCAGATCGCTGTTGATAAGGATGTTCCCTTGCGGTGTTGTGACTAGATAATTCGCCAGCCCCTTGCTCCCTACGTAGTGCAGGTTACCTGCGATGTGAAACGGTGGGAACGGTTCGGTGAAGTCGGGATTGGCCTGGGCGAACACATTGCAGGCGGCGGTTAGGACTAGGATTAATACGCGGGAAACTATCGGGATGTTTTGTGGCACGGGCCGAGTATAAGCCGAATCATCGGCAGCAAGCGAATATCACAATTCTGCACGGATGGTCGGCTACTGGGAAGTTCCTCGGTCGATTTCCTCACAGCGCCGTAGGCGCGAAACAAGTTAGCCCCGGCCGTAAGGCCGGGGTACCCATCGCGCGTCAGCGCTTCCTTTTGCGCAGCCTCACCCGCGCAAAGCATTCGTTCGTGCCTTCGCCGTGCCGCCTTCAAGGTTGTGAGCTGGAAACACCCATCATTTTCTCAATCGTGATCACAGATGTTCAACTGCAGAGGCATGGCCTTCCACGAAGGCTATTACCAACATCTATCCGAGCATCGCCCCCGTTCTTAGTTTTCTCACGCGCTTTACTCTTACTCCACCCCTCGAATACCTGTTTCATCCGAACGAGAGACTGCCCGGTACTATAGAATGTTCACTTTCTTTACGAGCGCGAAATGGATTTGATGTGGACAAAGATACGCATAACGAGCCGACACACTCGACAGCGATACTGACGAAAGCCCCACGGTCCGGACTTCCGATCCTAATAGGATATGTTGCCGTTCTCTTGTTCGTGGTCTGGATCGCTCGTGCCCACCGCATGGAAATACCGGATTCTGTTGGTCTCGCCATGATCTGCTTCTCATTCGGGTGGACCTATCTATCAATATGGAAGTTGGTCCGCGGAGGCCGCAGGCTTGGTTGGAACCGTTCAAATCTGACGAAGCTTCTCACTGGTCCGCGCCCAGACGATCCGGACGAGCTATTCATGTGGCGGTGGACATTGCAGCTATGCTGCACAAGTTTGTCGGTCGTTGTTTGCGTAGCAATTCTTGCGTTCTCTGCGTAGCGGCGATGCGGTCTCGCCGGTGATGACTGTGCGCCTCTTGGTCTTCATGGGCGGGTGGTCAAAACCTCACTAAGCCGGCGAAGATTGCGCCTAGCCTAGGTCAGCGCCGCACCGTTATTATCCAGACATGCCATGCCAAAACTGCGGTGATTGTAATGACGCCTGCGAACCTTTCTTTGAAATGTTACGTGAGGGTCTAAACGGGGCTTTGCGAAATGAAAAACAAAACGTAGCTGGGCACCTGCCGCACTCTACTCTTGCGTTGGAGTACCAATCGTCGTGCGAACCCAATGCCGAGGCCTCTCTCGAATACGGTCTCGTCTTCGTGACAAAGGGTTTTGCGCTGTCTAATGTGGAATGCGTGTGGAAGAGCGGGTAACTCGGTCGCCGTGTCCCAAGTGCTTCGCGGGTCGAATATGTCGATCCTCGCAGGGTTGCTGGTAATTCAAATGTCGTTCGTAGTTGGTCATGAGTGGACACACCAAGTTCACGGCAATAACCACGTCACATCTGGGCTGATGGAACACGTATCAGAGGTGGATGCCGACGGTTATTCCGCCTGGCATGTAGTTGACTGGCTGATAAAAGGAATGGGAAGGGCCAACGCAATATCGGAGTTCAATTGCTCAAAACTCTCTGAGATTGAGCAGGACGAAGTACTGATTTCGGCGTTTGTGATTGCTATCGGTAGCCTGCTGTTTGCTATCGTGCCGAAGCATAACCTTTCAAATATTTACCAAAATAGCCATCCTCCACACGCTGCGAGGATGAATTGGATTATGCAGAATGTGGTTCAGTGGTGTAGACGCAACAAACCGGAAGTCGAACACTTGATGCCGCTGGAAAAGTGGCAGGCGTTAATGCGCCATGCGGCGGTTGCAGTATGGGGAATGAATGGTGGTGTGGACTGGAGTGACCAAGTTGCATTTCTCCAGTCAATCCAAGGCCAGGAGTACGCATCCAAAATAGAGTGTGCAACGGGCGAATATAGAAAATCGCGCTTGTAAGGCTAACAGTGCCGGGTTTCCGGAGGGTGACTCACCCATCAGGTCCGACCGCCCGTAACCTCCGGAGGCAAGAATGCATTCATTCCCGCAACCATCCTCGATACCCGCTGGTCTTCACAGCGTCACGCCGTACCTGATCTTCGATGGCACGGCGGCGGAAGCGATCTGCATTTTATTGCGACGCTCTTGGCGCCACCGAACTGCCGGGCAGGCTTACGGATCCAGCTGGAAGAGTCCTAGACGCCGGGATCACGATCGGGGACTCGGTTATCCATGTCGGGGATGAGGCGCCCTGGCGCATTGCGAAGAGTCCCCGGACACTTGGCGGCGCATCGTCATTCGTTCATCTCTACGTCGCCGATGCGGACGCGGTGATCGGGCGGGCTGTGGCCCTCGGCGCCAGAATCCTATTGCCCATCAAAGATCAATTTTACGGAGACCGCGCCGGAAGTATCGCCGATCCATTCGAGCAGGCCTGGACGATCGCCACCCGTAAAGAAGATCTATCTCCCGAAGAAATCCAGCAGCGGTTTACAGCTTCTCTTCGTGGTTCATAACTGCGCGAAAGGGCGGGCACCCACCGTTCGATGCGGAGCGTTTAGATTTTAAGGGTGCCCCATCTTTCGCGCTTTTCGAAAGGTGGGGGTTTTTCCCCGAAGCATGCCGCTTCATTCACTAATCACGTGGTCGGCCCATTCCACCAGAGAAACGTAGATCGGCACCGTGCCCCATTGCGCGTTCCAACTGCTCAAGTCCGCTTCCGTGACCCCACGGGCCCGGGAACAGGCTCCTCACGCAAACACCGGAATGCCTTTGGCTACCACCTTCGCCATGGTCTCGCTCAGGGGCGGCCATCCGATGGGTTTCACCACATCAACTGTCACCTTGCGCATGAGGTACGTAGCGTCGTGAGTGAGAAATATCTGCACATCATGCCCGGCCTCGGCCAGTGCGAGCCCGTGGGAAAAGGCGAAGGATGCGCGGGTCGGCTCATCGGTTCCCCAGGAACTCCTCATCAGAATGTGCAGTTTCTTCTTGGGCGCTTGAGGTTGCTGAGTCTGCGCCTCACTGGCGGAAGCCTTAATAGCCCCGGCCCCGGCAGCGAGTACGCCAGCAGCCAATTGCGTCGATTTTTCAAGAAAGCTTCGGCGAGTTGCCACATTTCACCTCTCGGAATTGGCAGGACTCTACACGAGGCGTTGGACTGATTACAAACTATTATTGGCGTCCGCCGGGTGCGTCAGGCGCTGCGCGGCTTGAAGAGGAGCAGAGAAAGCGCACGGTAAACGCGAGACAAGCCCTGTTATCAAAACCTATCCGGCCCTCGACAAATCCTGATGCGTTTTATCGCACGACGTTGTCACTTACGCCGGGTCTCGATCCATCCCACACCCCATGTTCCCTGCGTTGAAATCTGCTTGACGGTTTCAACCGTCCGGAGCTACTTTTTCGTGCGACTCGCTCTTGGCAAGTGCGGTACGCAAACAAGAGCCTGCGATTAAAGTTAAAGAAGGAGAAGCCAACGTGATCTCTGCAACATTTCCCTACCAAAAGCAGCACCGGCAGATACTCGGCAGCAAGATGGCGTACGTGGAGGTTGGAGAAGGCGACCCCATCGTGTTGCTGCACGGCAATCCCACCTCGTCGTACCTCTGGCGCAATGTCCTCCCGCACCTGCAGCCACTCGGCCGCTGCATCGCACCAGACCTGATCGGCATGGGCGACTCCGAAAAGCTGCCTAACAGTGGCCCCGGCTCCTATCGCTTCGTTGAGCACCGCCGCTACCTCGACGCCCTGCTTGAGGCTCTGGATGTGCGCGAGCGCGTCACGCTCGTCATCCATGACTGGGGTTCGGCCCTCGGCTTCGACTGGGCCAACCGCCACCGCCAGGCCATGAAGGGTATCGCGTTCATGGAGGCGATCGTGGCGCCGCAGGGCAAGGATCACTGGGACACGATGGGAATGCGTTCAGCCTTAGAGGCAGTGCGTTCGGAGGCCGGCGAGGAGATGGTCCTGCAGAACAACTATTTCATCGAAGAGATCCTGCCGAAGGCCATCCTGCGGAAGATCTCCGGCGAGGAGATGGCGGAGTATCGACGTCCGTTCCGTGAGCCAGGCGAGGGACGACGGCCGACGCTGACATGGCCCCGAGAAATACCCATCGATGGCGAGCCCGCCGATGTGCATGCGATCGCGACTGAATACGCGGACTGGCTGGGGAAGAGCGATGTGCCCAAGCTGTTCCTGAAGGTTGAGCCAGGCGCGATCCTCGCTAACGAAAAGCTGGTCAACCTCGTTCGCGGGTGGCCAGCGCTCACCGAGAAGAAGGTGGCGGGTATCCATTTCGTTCAAGAAGATTCGCCGGATGAAATCGGTCGGGCCATCGCCGAGTGGATCGGTGGGGCTGCGGTGACGGGGCAACGCAGGGCCACCGTGGCGTAACGTCGACTATGCGGACGGGGTGATCGGATCCGCTGGCGCGAAAATCCTATTGCCCAGCAAAGATCCACTCACTGTTTCTTCGCTGGAACCGAAGAAGCGGCCGGCGTGCTCACCACGTTTTCCCGCTCCTGATTGTAGGTACCGAACTTCTTGGCCACCGGCTTCAACGTAGGATAGAACTGCACAAATGTATGCTCCACCGCAGCATGCGCGTCGTGACAGGCGAAGCATCCTCCTTTGGCGTTGATCTGTGCAGTCTTGCTGTTCTCATCGAAGGCGAAGTAGCCCCACTTATCCGGCAAGCGCGCATCCTTCACCTCGACGGCAATACCCATCAGATCCGATTGGAAGTGGCCGTCCTTATTGATTGAACCTTTGCTCTGCGCGCTGCGCTCCTCGACCACGAACATGGTCTGCTCCGGCCAACGTCCTGAGCCCATAAACTCGCGATAAGCCCACTGCGGCACGAAGACGTTGGTGAACTGAGGATTTCCGCCGGTGCTGTAGGTCATACCGTAGCCTGCCGAGAGAAAGACCCAGGCGCGATAGTTTTCCGGGCGAATCAGGTCCTTTGTTCCCGTAAACTCCGGCCGGTCGGTCGTACCCGAGCCCGATGACTGCGTTTTCACCACCCGAGCCGCAGCCAGCACAGAAAGACACAACGCCGCCGCCATGAACCAAACGCCACGCTTCATGTTCTTCCTCCGCTGCGACCTTATCCCAGAAGCTCCTGTAGCTCAGGGTGCTCACTATGTCGTCTAGCGATATAGTGGTACGCAAGTCAGCCGCCATGCCTGCTAAAGTGATAAGTCACGGAAGCATCGTGACTTATGACACTCTCCGCCGGGCTCCACGTCGCGAAGGATGTCCTATTGTGGGATTGCCCTGTCCGCTAGGGACCGAGCGCCTTTCTATCTTGACAAATGGTTACCAGTAAGCTAACATGGGTCGTGCGAATTAGCGGCGACTCGATTCGGTGCCCACCGTCAGCCGCCAATCTCATTTCGGCGGTCCTAATCGCAAATGCCGATGCGTCCAGCATCGGCATCCTGAGCGACCAGCGGGAGTCGAAGGGTCTCCTTCTAATCGCAAATCTGGAATTAGAATTCCGCGTAAGCCCCATAAGAATCAGCGAACTAAAAATTCCTAATCGCAAATTTTCGACGATTTTGTGGCCTCTTTTCCACGCCGCGGATCGCAAGCCCCAGGCCATCTTTCGGATCGAGAATGCGCGATTAAGCTTCGGTCTAAGTCCTTCCAGAATCAGCCAACTAGAAATTTCTAATCGAGAACGGATGGCGATTTCCTTCTTCACGCATCACGAGTCACTAGTTACGAGTCACGCCGCTAATCTCAGTTTCTACGGCCCACCAGCCACTGCCTTCCTCACGCAACACATTGACTTGCCGAGCACTTACGGCCTAGCATGGCGCGCACAGGAGGTCCGCTTGGAGCCCAGCAGCGTGCCAGGAGTTCGCCGAGTCCTGTTTAGTGTCGTCGTTATTTCTGGCGTTTTTCTTCTTTCGCTGCTCGCATCTCGCCCACCCTGGTCCAAATCCGCCAAAGCTCTCGAATCAGAATTCTCCGCGGCTCGTGCTCGCGTCGTGCTCGATCGTCTCGTGGGTGATGGCATTCCGCATCCCACCGGAAGCGCTGCAAACGACGCCG
Organism: uncultured Acidobacteriota bacterium; assembly: GCA_963767205.1. GTDB lineage: Bacteria > Acidobacteriota > Terriglobia > Acidiferrales > UBA7541 > Palsa-295. The sequence goes on along the minus strand of CAVYDF010000010.1, from coordinate 45,081 downwards.
TTCGCGCGCGAATCCTCGACGAATTTTCAAAGCTCGGCTACGCCCCGGAAGTGCAAACTGGATTCGCCTGCGACGAATACGGAACCTGCGCGACGGTGAATAATGTCGTCGCTCGTCTCGACGGCTCCGAGCCAGGAAAGTCCGTTCTAATCGCAGCGCACTATGACTCCGTGCCCGCGGGCCCCGGCGCATCCGACGATGGCGCGGGCGTCGCGACCGTGTTGGAATGTGCGCGGGCGCTGAAGACTCGGCCATGGCCGCGCCATTCCATAATTTTTCTGGTCGACGACGGCGAAGAAGCCGGCCTCCTCGGCGCGCACGTGTTCGTAAATCAGCATCGCTGGGCGAAGGAAATCGTCGCGGCCGTCAACGTCGATACGCGCGGCACATCCGGGCCGAGCCTGATGTTCGAAACCGGCTCCGCCAATTATTCGATCGTTCAGCTCTACGCCAAGCACGCAAGCTTTCCGGCCACGAACGCGTTCGCCTATTTCGCGTACAAACTTCTTCCCAACGACACAGACTTCACCGTATTCAAAGCCGCCGGCTACCAGGGCGCGAACTTCGCCTTCATCGGCAACGTCACGCAGTACCACACGCCGCTCGACAATCTTCAAAATTCCAGCCCGGCAAGCCTTCAGCACAATGGCGACAACGCGCTGCCTATGCTTCTCGCTCTCGCGAATGGCGACCTTTCCAATTTTCCGCCGCGCGAAGCTGCATATTTCGATATCTTTCAGCGCTGGACGATCTACTGGCCGGCGTCGTGGACACTCACGATCTCCATCATCGCCACCTTGTTTCTTCTCGTTGAAATCGCCTGGCTCTTTTACCGCCAGCGGCTTTCGTTTTCGGCGTTGGCGTGGGGAATTTTCGCCTGGATATCCATCCTCGCCGTTACTGCGTTCAACGCTTTTGTCATCAATCGCGCATTGACGCGCGCTGGTGCGATGGCTGTGAACTGGGTCGCCCATCCGGTCGCGATTCAGGCTGTGTTTTGGTTTTTGGCGCTCGCTGTTGTTTCCACTGTGGCGTTTGCTTTTTGCCGTCACGCGGGATTTCTCAGTCTTTGGGCCGGCGTATGGCTAGGCTGGGCGATCCTTTCGATCGCTTCCGCGATTTACACCCACGGCATCGCTTACCTGTTTCCGCTTTGCCTCTGCGCTGCTGTCTTATCGGCAATACCGCTCGTTTTCAGCCGCACAGAAACTTTCCGCCAGGGATTGGCCGCTGGACTTGTACCGCTGGTAGTTGCCACGGTGTCCGGCTTCGAGATCGCCATCCTTCTTTACTCGGCGCTCGGCAATCGTCTCCTCGTGGGAATCGCAGCGGTTGTCGCGCTTTTGCTCACGCCCTTTGCTCCGTTCTGCGCGGATCTACTCGAAGTTCGCGGCCTTTCGCGCATTGCCTTGCAGACAGTCGCGATCATCGCCACGGTCCTGGCCGCGCTTGCATCCGTCGTGGTGCCCGCTTTTTCGGCGAAGTCGCCCGAACGCATCAACATCGATTTCTGGCAGGATGGCGACACGGGAAGATCGTTCTGGATGGTGATGCCGGAATCGCGTCGCTTGCCGGAGCCAATTCAGCTGACCACTCATTTCACTCGCGAGGATTCAGGGCCGTTTCCCTGGAGCAACTACACATCATTCGTCGCAGACGCTCCGCATCAGGATCTCGCGCCGCCGACGTTCACGATTTTGGAATCATCCGAGCAGGGATCGAGGCGCGCTTACCGCGCTCTGATGCGCTCGGAGCGAGGCGCTCAAAATGTGCTGGTTTTTTTTCCGCCCGATTCTGGAGTGGAATCGGTACGCATGGAGGACGAACGGATCCAACCCGAATCCGAACTTCTTCGCCGGTATCTCAGGGGTTGGATCTTGTTTGAGTGCCTGACGGTGCCTGCAAAAGGCGTGGAGCTAAGCTTCACGCTACCGATCGGGAAATCGGTCATCGTTCAGACCTTCGACGAAACCTACGGACTGCCGGCCGAGGGCGGCTTTCTAATCAAGTCGCGCCCTCTAACGGCGACTACGTCGCAGGACGGCGACATCTCGCTCGTCAGCCGTCGCGTGGAACTGAACCCGTAGCCGCCAAACAAGACTGAATGCGAGGTCAGTCGTCACCGACCTCGCGCGCTTCTCGCTACGGCTGGACGGCTACGGCTGAGCAACTTCCTGAAGCTTGCCCTCTACATCTTGAACGACGGTGAACCGCGCCTTTGCCGCCGTCGCTCTCTGCTCCTGATTCGTTTTCGCTACTTCAACGACGGTCGGCTCGTGAATGGCTACTTCCGCCTTCCCCATCTCGACCGCCTTGTTAAAGTCCTGATAGGTAGACGGACGGAAAGGACCGTCGTTCGTCGCGCTCACATTCGCAGGAGGCACCCAAACCGCATGATGCGTGACGCCGGCGATCGCCGTGCCTCCGCCCCCACCCCCGCCACCGCTGCCTCCACCCGAATTCGAAGGGCCGACGCCGCCACCGCCAGCCACATTGTTGCTGCCACCCGTTCGCTGCGCGTGTGCCGTTCCCACTCCAAAGCAGAGAATAAAAACTGCCATCGCAATCAGCTGTTTCATCTGCGCCCCTTTTCGGGGGCTCCGCCGCCGGGGACGTCCCGGCAAGCCCGCAATCTCGTCTCGTATACTAAAACAACACAGCCGAGAGAAAATGGGCCGTCCGTACCATGGGTACTAATAAGATTCCGCCGCAATTCCACTGGGACTAGGCAGAGCCTTTGTATTCCATCGGCCTTGAGCGGGTGCTTCTTGAGCGCCTCACATCGCGCCAAAGCCGTTCGGCTCCAACGTCTCTTCTGTCGGGACGCCTCCAGTGGCACAGGCACTCCTGCCTGTGCGCCGTTATTTGCGGCAAGCCCACAACAACTCCTCCAAGTAGCAGTCGCTCCCGTCCACCCATCGAAACGCATCTCACGGGTGCGGTTCTTGCGGCGATTCCATTCCGCCACTGCTGTCCGGGGTAGTTCGGTAGCGAAGCAAATCCTCCAGGTCGCCAAGCTTGTCGCCGAGCAGATTCATCTTTCGCGCCAAGCCTTGAATTTCAGACTCCGCCCGCCGGTTCACATCGAAATCCAGTTCGCCGCGCAGCCGGTCTTTCGTGTCCTGCCGGTTCTGGCTCATCATGATCACCGGCGCCTGAATCGCTGCGAGCATCGAAAGGAACAGATTCAGCAGGATGAAGGGGTAGGGATCCCACGCCCGATTGCGCAGGAAAATATTGATGGCGGAATAGATGATGATCGCGGCGGCAAACATGATGATAAACGCCCACGACCCGCCAAAACCCGCCACCGCATCCGCAATGCGTTCGCCGAAAGTGGTTTTCTCTTCGATCAATACGTTCGGGTTGCGGCTTGCGCGTAAACGCACCAGTTGTTGCGACGCGTGAAACTGCCGCCCTAGCACCGTGAGCATGTCCATCCCCGCGTGAGGCTTGCGCTGCAATAAAATCAGGATGTCGTTGCGGTCTACTTCGATTGCTACCGTATCTTCGGTCGCCACCGCGTTCGTCTGATGCGCAGTCTGTTCGAGCATCGAAGCAAATCCGAAAAATTCGCCGGCCGCGGGCTGATCGACGATCACTTCCTGATGGTCTTCGTCGACCGTCGTCACCTGCACGGCGCCCGAGACGAGAATGTAGGCTCTATCGCCCGGGTCGCCGATCTTGTAGACGCGCTGCCGCGGCGAGAATCGCCTCAGCTCCACCTGTCCCGCGAGAATGGCGGCTTCGTCGTCATCCAGCAATGCGAATAGCGGGACCTGCTTCAATGCCTCTGGCGTGCACGACATGGTTCACCTCTCGCACCTGAATTGAATTTGCGGCGCCCAATGCGCGAAAGCCTACCACGCCGCGCAGTTTCCGCAGTAGGGGCACGGCATGCCGTGCCCGAACCCGATACCTGGCACGATTTGCCCATTCGTCGCAAACCATGACGCGCCACTCAGAAACCACCCGCGCGCCGCAATTGCTTGGCATGCGAAGCGTCAGCTAGAATGCTTGGTTCTGTGACTGCACAAAATCATCTCGATATTCGCTTCCACGACACGCTCACCGACCGGCTCGAGCCGCTGAAGCCTGTCCACGAAGACGAAGTCCGCATCTACACTTGCGGCCCCACGGTCTACGATTTCGCTCACATCGGAAATTTCCGCACTTTCGTGTTTCAGGACATCCTGCGCCGCTTCCTCCGCTCTGCCGGCTACCGTGTTCTGCAGGTGATGAACTTGACCGACGTTGACGATCGCATCATCGCCAACGCCGCCGCCGCGAAACTCACCCTCCGCGAGTACACCGAGAAATACATCGAAGCCTTTCTCGAGGACATGCGCTCGCTCAACCTCGAAATGCCCGAAGAACTCGTTCGCGCCACCGATCACATTGACGACATGGTTGCCCTTATCGAACGCCTCTCGAAGAAAGGGTTCACCTATCCGAGCGACGGATCCATCTACTACCGCATCGCGAAATTCCCCGATTACGGCAAGCTTTCGAAAATCGACGTCAGCGGCATGAAAGCCGGCGCCCGCGCCGATACCGATCGCTACGAAAAAGACGACGTCCGCGATTTCGCCCTCTGGAAAGCGCCCAAGCCGGGCGAATTTTTCTGGGAGACGGCCGTCGGCCCGGGCCGGCCCGGCTGGCACATCGAATGCGCCGCCATGTCCATGAAATATCTCGGCGAGACGCTCGACATTCACACCGGTGGAATTGATCTCGCCTTTCCGCACCACGAAAACGAAATCGCCGAAAGCGAAGCCGCGACGGGGAAACAGTTCGCGAAACTCTGGCTGCACGCCGAGCACTTGATCATCGAAGGCGAAAAGATGTCCAAGTCGCTCGGCAATTTCTACACGCTGCGCGATCTTTTCGCCAAGGGTTACAAGCCGTCTTCTATTCGGTTCCTTCTTCTTTCCGTTCCTTACAATCGCCAGCTGAATTTCACGATGGATGGATTGAAACAGGCCGAGAGCTCGGTCGAGCGCATGCGCAATTTCGTCGCTCGCCTGAAAGCGGAAAAATTTGGCGCCGGTTCAAATCCCGAGATGCCCAAACGCGCCGCGGAAGCCGAAAAAGATTTTGCCGCAGCGCTGGCCGATGACCTGAACACGGCTGTCTCCCTCGCCGCTGTTTTCGACCTGATCCGCGACGTGAATACGGCGATGGATCGCGGCGAATTTCTGCAGCAGGATGCGCCTCGTCTCGTCGCGGCAATGGAAAAATTCGATGAAATTCTCTCGGTGCTCACTGATGACGATGCCGAGCGGCTTGCCAAGCTCGGTTTCGGCTCGTCGAAGCCCCGCATGGCGCCCGAAGAGATCGAAGCTCTCATCGAAGAGCGCCAGGCCGCCAAAAAGCGCCGCGATTTCAAGCGCTCCGATGAAATTCGCAAACAACTCGCAGACTCTGGTATCATTGTCGAAGACGTAAAAGACGGCACCGTTCGCTGGAAATATAAATGAGCATCTTCAAAAAACACGAACTCTCGCTCCATAGCCAGCCGTCCCACGAACGCCCCAACCTCTACGGCGTAGATTAAGTCCTCTTCCTCTGATGGTTGTTCCCGGCATGCGCTGGCAGGAATCCGTGCGCGCGCCGAACAAAAATCCATTTTTGGAGGAAGCGATGCAAGCGATCGATACGAACGCTGATTCAAAGATTTCCGCAAAATCAAACGGTGCCGCAGCGAAGCTGCCGCACCTCGTCACCGAATTGCCCGGACCAAAAGCAAAACAGCTTGTCCAACGCGACGCCGCCGTTGTGTCGCCGTCCTATACGCGCGATTATCCGCTCGTCGCAAAGATCGGCCGCGGCGCGATGATCGAAGATGTGGACGGCAACACGTTCCTCGATTTCGCCGCGGGCATTGCCGTTTGCGCCACCGGCCATTGCCATCCCGACGTAGTTGCTGCGATTCAAAAGCAAGCCTCAGAACTGATTCACATGTCCGGGACGGATTTTTATTATCCGAATCTCGTCGAACTCGCCGAGAAGCTCGCCTCGATCGCGCCGGGCAAAACGCCGAAGCGCGTTTACTTTGGAAATTCCGGCGCGGAAGCGATTGAAGCCGCCATCAAGCTGGTGAAATATCACACCAAGCGCGACAAGCTCATCGCCTTCCACGGTTCCTTCCATGGCCGCACGATGGGCGCGCTCTCGCTCACTGCCAGCCGCTCGATTCAACGCAAGGGTTTCGGGACGCTTCTCTCCGGCGTCTTCCACATGCCCTTTCCAGACACCTATCGCGGCACCTATGGCATCCGGCCTGAGTCTGCCTCGGCGGATTGCTTGAGCTATCTCGAAAATGAACTGTTCCGCCGCCGCGTGGATCCCGAAGAAGTGGCCGGAATTTTCATCGAGCCGATTCAAGGAGAGGGCGGCTATCTGCCTGCGCCCGCGGATTTTCTGCAGGGCCTCCAGCGCATCTGCCGCAAGTACGGCATCATGTTCGTCGCCGACGAAGTGCAGTCCGGCATGGGCCGCACCGGCAAGTGGTGGGCGTCGGATCACGCAGGAATCGAGCCCGACATCATTTGCACCGCGAAGGGAATCGCTTCCGGCATGCCGCTGAGCGCGATCATCGCTCGCGCGGACGTGATGAACTGGGTTCCCGGCGCGCACGCTTCCACGTTCGGCGGCAACCCGGTCTGCATCGCCGCTTCGATCGCCACTCTCGGCCTGCTCGAGCGGCAATACATGGCCAATGCCGCGCGCATGGGCGACTACATCATGAAGCGCACTGCGGACTGGCGCGAGAAACATAAAATCGTCGGCGAGGTTCGCGGCAGGGGACTGATGATCGGCATCGAGTTCGTCCGCGACCAGAAGACCAAAGAAAAAGCCACTGACCTGCGCAACAAGCTGGTTCAGATGGCCTTTCACAAGGGCCTGCTGGTGCTGGGCTCAGGCGACACAACATTGCGCCTTTGCCCGTCGCTCGTGATCGACGAAGCCCAGGCCGACTTCGCGCTAGACACGCTCGAAGCGCTGTATCACGGAACTCGAGCGCAGCTTGTAGGCAACCGGAAAAGAGCCGGCGAGACGCCGGCGTTACGAATGCTCCTTTGCGCTGGAGACTGCCGCGCCAGCCGTCGTTGCAAAATTCGAGCCTAGACAGCCTGCATTCGTGCGCCAGGTCGTAAAGTGGCACAGGCACTCTCTAGCGCTGTTTACGCCTGGCTAAAGAGCCCAGTGTATGACAGGCCTTGCCTGTGCGCAGTTGCCAGTGCACCAAGCAAAATTCAAGCAGAGCGATGGACATCGGATGTTCGCCCGTCTAATCTTCGCTGCCGTCAATTTCGCCGCGCGCAACGGCCTAAACGAATCGCGTCACGAATCGAACTCAACCACTAAAGAACTAGCCCGCACCACCGGCATTCGCGGCGAAACCTTCGCCTACTGGTACCTCCGCCGCCAAGGCTACACGCTCGTCGCCCGCAACTACACCGTGCCCGGCATCAAAGGCGAAATCGATCTAATCGGCTACGACGGCCGCGCCCTGGCCTTCGTGGAAGTAAAAACCCGTTCGTCAGCCCACGCAACAATCCACTCCCGAAGACGCCGTCAACGCCGACAAGCGCCGCAACCTCGCCCGCATGGCCCGCCAATTCCTTCGTTCGCGCCGCATCGATTCCGCCAGCTGCCGTTTCGACGTGCTCGCCATCGAATCCCACGCCGGAAAAAAGCCAATCGTTCGCCTGCACAAATCCGCGTTCGGCATGGCGTCCGAGTTATCACACCAATACCGCTGACTCCAAGGCACTCCTACTCAGCCCTCGACCGCGAAAATGGCACACGATTTGCTATAACCTCGCTTGGCCCGTAATATCGCGTAGTAAAATAGCCGCAACCTGGCAGAAACATTGGCCTCGGTGCCGCAGCGAGGCAAAAATCTGGACGAGGAGGGAAGTTTGCCGGAGCTTCGCAGGGATCCAATCACCGGGCGCTGGGTCATCATTTCCACCGAGCGTGGCAAGCGGCCGCTCGATTTCGTTCGCGAAAGCGTTCAAATCAAAGGAACTCCCGCTTGTCCCTTCTGCCCCGGCAATGAAGGCAAGACGCCTCCGGAAATTCTCGCCTACGGCCGCAACGGCACGGGCAAGGACACGGCGGGCTGGTCGCTTCGAGTCGTGCCAAATAAATTTCCGGCTCTGGGAATTGAAGGCGGCCTCGATCGCGAAGGCGAAGGCCTGTTCGATCGCATGAACGGCGTGGGCGCGCACGAAGTGATCGTCGAAACGCCTGACCACATGAAGACGCTTGCGAACCTGGGCGAGAAAGCGGTGGAAGAAGTTTTCTGGGCCTACCGCGATCGCATGCTCGACCTGAAGAACGATCGCCGCTTCCGCTACATCCTGCTTTTCAAAAATCACGGCGAGCCGGCCGGCGCCACGCTCGAACACACCCATTCGCAATTGATCGCGCTGCCGATTGTGCCCAAGCGCGTCCGCGAAGAAGTGGATAGCGCCAAGCACTACTACGACGAAAAAGAGCGCTGCATTTTCTGCGACATGATTCGCCAGGAAGTGGAAACCGCTTCGCGCGTGATTCTCGAAAACGATTACTTCATCGCGCTTGCTCCCTACGCGCCGCGTTTCCCGTTTGAAACCTGGATTCTTCCGCGCCGCCACAGCTCCGCATTCGAAAATATGCCCACGCCCTACTACGGCAGCCTCGCGAAAATTCTCCGCGACTTCCTCGCCCGTCTCGATAGCGTGCTGGCGTTCCCGTCGTACAACTACGTGATCCACACCTCGCCCATCGGCGAAGAAATCAACGACCACTACCACTGGCACATCGAGATGATGCCCAAGCTAACGAAGGTCGCAGGCTTCGAATGGGGCACCGGCTTCTACATCAACCCGACGCCGCCTGAAGAAGCCGCCCGCTTCTTACGCGAAGCGAAGTGACGGTCTTCAGTAGCACAGGCATTCCTGCCTGTGCCCCAGTCAGCGCGCGGCACGTCCGCCCCACACCTGCAATCAACGCCACCTCGTTCTTCATTTTGTCGGCGAGATTAAACGAGAGTCAAAAGAGCCGGCGGGACGCCGGCGGTACGGAATGGCAGGCGGGGCAGGAACTTAGTGCGAGGTCTCCGTCGATCGCGCCTCTTATTGTGATGAGATTTTCCTGACGGCCGCACGGTGGGGGATGCCACAGCCTCCAAAACAAAAGCGCCCGCGAAGAAAACTCTTCGCGGGCGCTAAATGAATTGCGGTTTGTTATGCGCTTTACGTCTGCGCCTCTGCACTATCCCGCACCATCGGCGCCGGTATCGGCTCCGGCGCAGGACTTGCCGTCGGCGTAGCACCGCCATCACGACCCGCACCCGGATCGCTCGAAGCCGTGCCAGTTCCATTCGGCCGCGGCGCAGGAGCTGAATCCGGCGAAGCCGCCGGTCCATTGCGAGATGGCTTCAGCGTGAACGTAACGCCGCGCTTCGCGTTCTCATCCACGGTATGCTGCAAGTCCACCTCGTCCATGTCCACGACGCTTTCCGTGCTATAGCTCGTCATGTAATGGAGTTTGCCGTCCACGAGCCAGTAGTCGCTCGCCGTGTACATCGTGCCGTCCTTCAGATAAATCAGCACGGTCGGCGTCGAAGTCGCCACGTTTCCCGTATCCGGGTTCGTGTTCGGACTTCCTTGCGAATCCGGCACCTGCGCGTCAAGTGATCCGCCGAACGACGGCCGCTGGAAATAATCATCCGAAGGCGCCACGTTGTTCGACGAATCGTTGTCGTAGCCGCCGCTGCCCGAATCCGTACCCGAATACGGCGCGGGATAAGTCACGTTGTAGTTGGGATAGACCGGATAGGGATACGCATACGCTGCAGGGTAGCCCCACCCGTATGACGGACCCCAGAGTCCCCAGCCTCCCCACCACCAAGGATTCCACCATCCACCCCAGCCCCAACCGAAGCCCCAACCCCATCCCCATCCGCCGCCCCAGCCCCAGCCGCAGCAGCCACCGCGCCAGCCCCACCCGCCATGCCAGCCGTTGTGCCAACCATTGTTCCAGCCGCCATGCCAGTTGTTGCCGTGCCAGCCTGACCCGCGCCACGACCCGTTGTGCGAGCCGTTAAACGTCGTGTTGTGGAAGCTGTTGCCATGGAACGCGCCGCCGTTCGACGTGCTGTGCACTCCCGTCGTTGAGCCGTGAAAACTCGAGCTGCGGCTGCCGCTGAATGAACTACGTGAAGAAGAACCGCTGTGACCGAATGAAGTTCCGAGCGTGTGACCGGAGCCGATATGCCCGGTGTATCCGTGGCTGCCGCTCACCGTTCGCGAAGTGCCGCCGAACGAAGAGTTGCCGGACCGGCCAAACGACGAGCTGCTCGAACCAGATCGCCCGCTCATCGAGTTATTGCTCGATGCGGTCGATCCGAAATGCGAACCGGAAGTCGAGGAGCTGCCGAAGTGCGAGCCTTCAATATTCGATACGCCGCGATTGGGTGAAATCGAATTGCGCGACGATCCCATCATGTTGCTGCGTCCGGAAGTCGCTGAGCCGCTGTTGAAATTTCCCGCGTGTGAGTTCGACGCTACGGACGGTGAATTCGATCCTCGCGACGCACCTGCTGCGCCCGAGGCACCCGAATTGCCCGCGAACGAGCGGCCGGTCGATCCACCCGCGGCCGACGAATTACCTGAATTGGCGCCCGCGTGCGTCCCCGCCGTGTTTCCGGTGTTAGGACCGCGAGCGCTTCCGGTATTGCCCGCGAACGAATGCCAGTTGCCGTCAGCATTCGCGCGAGTCGCTCCGCGACCTGCCGGCCAGCCCGACGAGCGTGCGTTCAATGAATTCGAACGCCCCGCATTCGAGCCCGCGCCGTTACGCGCGTTCGTCGACGAATTGCCGCCCGCGCGGCCGCCGTTCATGCCATTCGAACGCGCTCCGCCGTACGCGCCATTGGAACGCGAGCCGCCATACATGCTGCCGCCGCCGCGCCCATACGAACCCATGCTACGAGCAGAGTTACCCGGCGAGCCTCCGCCGCGGTACGCACCACCACCTCCGCCGCGATACGCTCCGCCGCCTCCGCCTCCATGGAATCCGCCACCACCACCGCCGCCACCGTGGAAGCCACCTCCGCCTCCACCTCCATGGGAACCGCCGCCGCCACCGCCCCCGTGTCCACCTCCGCCACGCTGCGCGAATGCGGGATTCGGAGCACATGCCAATGCCACCAACGCCATAAATGCAAATATGAATTTAATATAGGTGGAACGCCTCATATATATCCTCCACCGGATGACTGGGAGCCGGGACAGCTCCGCTCGATACCGGTGATTTTACACCTAATTAGATTGCCCGCACATCATTATGGTTGCAGTTTTCAACTCCATGTATCAATTACCGTTACCCTTCCTTCGTGCCGGGCCGCGAACCCCGCGAAACGGCCGCGGATTACACCCCGTCGCAGCACTTAACACCGCGCCCTCAATTTAGTTGCGCGACAAATATCGCGATTCGGTGTTTTTATCTCGGGTGCTTTTTTGTCGATTCGGTGTTTTCTTATCGTTGACGCCGCAGAAAGGAAGGCCATGATATAATTGAATCGCCGGCCCCCGCCCTCACGGCAAAACTCCAACTAGCGTACACACGCAAAAGGAAGCCCTGTGGATCGCAACTACGACCTCTTCGAAATCCTTCCCGACGGCTCGCCCATCTGGAAGTGCGCCGTCGCCGGCCACGACAACGCAGTCCAGCAATTGCGCGAGTTAGCCAGGCACACCGCCAACGAACTCCGCATCATGCACCTCTCGACGAACACGATCATCGCGGTCCTCAACGCCCCTCACCAGCGCGACGGTGCCAACCCGCCCCCCTCAAACCCACCCGCCAAAAACCCCCTGAAATTTTCCGCCGCCCAGCGCGTATCATTCCCCAGCAACCTGGAATTATTCAATGTAGGCGACGTCGGTAGCTCAGGTCCCTCCCGGCCGCTTCATGGTCGGGATGACCTGAGGCCGTGTCCGTCGTCTTTTGTACCGCCGGCTCGTCCTGAGGAACGAAGGGCGTCTCGCCGGCTCTTTTGATTTGCTTTTTCTAGCTTGTCATCCCGAGCATAGCGAGGGATCTGCTTTTGCTTTGTCTTATGTACCGCTGGCCTCCGGCCGGCTCTTTTGAATTTGCTTTTCGCTTGTCATTCTGAGCGCAGCGAAGAATCTCAACTCTCACCACGGCGCCGTGCAACAATCACCACGCGCCGCCGCGCCACCCGAGGCCGACCAAAAAATGCCCTTCGCCGCCACCGACTTCGAATTCAAAAATCGCTTCTGGATCATCGGCGGCGTCATCTTCCTCGCCTTCTTCTGCTATAACCTCGACCACACCAACCTCGCCTTCGCCCTCACCCAGAAAATCCTAGGCCTCGCCGCCAACCCAGACTCCCGCATCTTCGACCGCTACCAGCTCGCCATCGTCACCATCGGCTCGCTCTTCGTCTACCTCGCCGCGCTGCTGCGCTCCTGGGCCGAATCCTACCTGCACAGCTCCATCGTCCACGACGCAGCCATCCACTCCGACCAGCTCGTCGCCGAAGGCCCCTACCGCCACGTCCGCAATCCGCTCTATCTCGGTAACGACCTGCTCGCCATCGGCCTCGGCACCCTCGCCAGCCGGCTCGGCTTCGTTGTCATGGTCGGCGGCATGTTCATCATCACCTGGCGCCTGATCCTCCGCGAAGAAGCCGGCCTGCTCGCCACGCAAGGCGAAAGCTATCGCCGCTATTTCAACGCCGTCCCCCGCCTCTGGCCCTCGCTACGCCCCCGCATCCCCTCCGGCGGCGCCGCGCCCAACTGGCGCGACGGCCTAACCGGCGAAATCTTCATGTGGAGCATAGCCATAGGCATGACGGCCTTCGTAGTAACCCAGCGCATCTGGATGTTCTGGCTAGTAATGGCCGCAGGCTTCGCCACCTACTTCCTCCAAGCCCATGCGCGCAAGCGCCCCTCGACTCAGTAGCTGACTTGTCATCTTCATAACCGACTTGTCATCCCGAGCGAAGCGAGGGATCTGCTTTTGCCGTTCGTCGTTCGTACCGCTGGCCTCCGGCCGGCGCCTTTGAATTTCGCCTCTGCTTAACGATTGTCATCCCGAACGCAGAGAAGGATCTGCAGTTCCGCCTTGGTTCTTCGTACAGCCGGCGCGCCACAAAAAATTCGGCAATTCCGTTATCCAAGCCTATACTCCCGCTGCGAACACCCACATGGCCCTCGCGAAACCTTTGCGGCGTATCCTCGCGATACTCGTCTTCGTCCTGTTTCTCAGCGTCGCGCTGTGCGCAGCGGCACTCATTCCCTATTTTCTGGTCGCGCGATTTGCGAGCATTTGGTTCCTCGCACTGAGCGCCGTATTTTTCTTCACCGTTATCACTTGTTGTGGCGCATGGCTCAGCGCCAAAGTCTGGCCCGCATTGCAGCCCGCGCGGTTCCGTTGGCGTTCGACCGGAATCGGCGCCATCCTCTTCGTCGCCGCGCTTTACGCTCTGATCCTGCGGCCCCATCCGCCGCGGCTTGCCGAAACCATTCCTTACGACGATACGCGCTACTGGCAATTGCCGAGCGGCTCTCGCATCGCCTATTCGGAATTCGACCCCCCTCCCGGTGTCCCCGTAAAACCCGACCCTATCGTTTTCCTCCACGGCGGGCCCGGCCTGCGTAACGCTCCTTTCGACCGCGACGCCTACAGTTCTTTCGCGGCTGACGGCTTTCGCGTCATTCTCTACGACCAGGTCGGCAGCGGCCTCTCCGGCTTCCTGCCTCACATTCGGGAGTACGCGATTGCACGCGACGTAGACGATCTCGAAGCTATTCGCAATCAGCTCCACGCAGATCGCATGATCCTGATCGGCCATTCCTGGGGCTCCACTCTTGCGGCCAGCTACATGGCGAAGCATCCGGACCGCGTCGCGAAAGTCGTCTTCCACTCCCCCGGCGATCTCTGGAATTTCACCTCAGCCAAGGTCGATTTCAGCCGTACCGACGGCGGCCAACAGGGATTTCCTCCTCTGCGCCTGCTCGCCGCTTTCTTTCTGCAGCTTCGCAATCCCGACGCCGCTGAAAATCTCGTTCCGCAGAGGGAAGTCGAAGAGTTGTTCGCGCCAGTTATGACGTCCACGATCGGAACGCTGGTTTGCAAAGGCGATTCCGGCAAGCTCCCGCCTCTGCTGACGCAGCTCAACCGCCTTACCGACAATCCCGGTTTCAATCCTTACGTGTTGCAGGCGATTGCTTTGCAGACAGCTATTCCGGCAGGCGATCCGCACGCCTCGCTGCGTGGCAATTCCACGCCCGCAATCCTTCTCTTCGGTGAGTGCAACTACATTTCCTGGGCGGGCTCTCTCGACTACCGCAAAACATTTTCGCACCTGAAAATCTTCTACATTCCCCGCGCCGGCCACTACATCCAGTTCGAACAGCCCGAACTAATGCACCGCGTAATCCTCGCCTTCCTCCTCGATCAACCCGATGCCATCCCTCCCTACATAGCCGACGCCGACCCCCGCAGCACTCATCCGTAACGAGTCACCGTTGCGCGCCGCCGCCTCTCGCCTTCCAGTAGCACAGGCATTCCTGCCTGTGCCCCAAGCAACGACCACTCGCCCCGTCATCTCGGCAAACCCGCGCAATCGTTCCTTTCTCTTCTCTCTTCGCCGTCGTTTTTCGTACCGCTGGCCTCCGGCCGGCGTTTTTGAAATTGCCTTTTGTACTTTTTAAATTTCGACGGCCGTCTCCGTCTTTTTGCATATCCAAACCACCCCAATCCGTGCTACCGTAGTGCGTTTTTATATGCTGACGAACATGACACTATCGGCCGCGACTTCGGCTAGCCGGAGACACGAAACCGCCGCGCCCGCAGTTTTAATACACGGTAGCGCGATTAAAACTTCCGCTAACTCGCCCCGATTCAGCAACATGCAATTTTCTAATAGGCGGCAAACGGGAGGTCTGGCAATCGCGTCGCTCATCAGTATCGAGAAGATCCGCCGCGGCGGACCGCCCAGCCTCTCCGCGAAGATCCGCCGTGACCGGACCACTTCCGCTCATCACTCGTCACTCCTCACGCATCACTGGCCACCTCGGTCAACCTTGGCTTTTCGTCGCGCCGGGTGCTACTTTGTTGGCGCCCCATCGAACCAGGCAAACATCACCGAGAGCGGCGAGATGAAGCCGGCGAGAACCGCATAACGTGAAAATGACCATAAAATCGAAACCGCTCGCGCCGACCGCCATTTTGGTCAGCATCGCCGTTTTGGTTTCCCTGGCGCTCGCCGCGCCGCAAGCCAGCGTCGCCGCGCACGACCGCTTCGTCCCGCCCATCTTGACCTACGCCAACGACCTTCCGTATCCCGCGGAGGTGGCCACGTCCGGCCTCGTTACGGTATCGCTCACCCTGGGTTCCGCTGGCGAGACACCTACCGTACAGGTGCTGCGCGATATTCCCGAACTTACGCCGATCGTTACTTCTTTTGTGAAGTATTGGAAGTACACGCCCGGCATGCTCGACGGCAAGGCAGCTCCTTCGACGATCAATATCGAAGTGGTGTTCAATCCTGCCGACGCTCTCAACCAGAATTTGCAAATGACGCCTGTCGCGCCAACTCCGCCACCGCTTCCAACCGGTTATCTTCCCGCAGAAGTAGCGGTGGGAACATTCGCTGTCAGTCTCAGGACAGGCCCGCAAACAGGCGCCGTTGTGCTCGACGTAGCGATCGATAAATACGGCCAGGTGAAAAAAGTTGATACGATTCGCGATGTGCCGTCGCTAACGCAAGAGGCCATCGCCACGGTGAAGCGATGGACGATCAATCCGGCGACATTCCACGGCAAGGAAATTGCCTCGCACTTGGTTGTCGCGTTCGTGTTTCGCGTGCCGCCGAAGGCGCGGTACAAAGGTGTCCAATGATGGCTGGAAGAAAACGCACGATGAGTCTTCGAGCAAAACCGGTATTGTTCGTGATTTTGTTGGTGTGCATCGGATTCGCCGCGCCGCAAGCCGGCGTTTCCGCGCGCGATCGCTTCGTCCCGCCCGACATCTCTGCCGCGAGCGACATTCCGTATCCCGTCGAAGTGCTGGCCTCCGGTCTTGTGACGCTCTCATTGAATCTCAGCGTCACTGGCCAGCCTCCGAGCGTGCAGGTGCTGCGCGACATTCCGGGGCTCACTTCGCTGACGACTTCGACGGTGACGGGCTGGACTTTCTCGCCCGGCAAGCTCGATGCGAACCCCGCCCCATCAACGATGAATGTGGAAGTGGTGTTTAACCCGGGCAACACACTGAACCAGAGCATGACAGTGCCGCCCGTCGCTCCCACGCCGCCGCCATTTCCCGCCGGTTATCTTCCAGCGGAGGTTGCCACTGGATCGTTCGCGTCGTATCCAGTGAATAGTGTTGCGGTGGGCACGGTGGTGCTGGACGTGACGGTGAGCACGGACGGCACTCTCAAGAACGTGGCAGTGATTCGCGACGTTCCATCGCTCACTTCGGGAGCGATGGCCGCGGTGAAGGGCTGGACCATCAATCCAGCGACGTTCAACGGCAAGGCCATCGCGTCAAGGTTGGTTGTCGCGTTCGTCTTTCGCTCGCCAACGATGACGGCGCAATAATCAGCAAAATCTACGAGAAGAGCCAACGGCTGAAATGACGAGGACAGTTGGAGAGGAACGACGATGACCTGGGGAAAGCGGCGCGCGCTCGTTATTGGATTCTTGGTTTTGTTTTTCATCATCGTCATCTGGGCGGCTTCGAAGCCGGCGCGACTGCCGTCGAATGCCGTGCTCGTAATCGACGCGGACGGTGAAATCAACGAACAGCGCGCGCCAGATTTCTTCGCAGACCTCAGTGGCGGCGGCCAGCCCGTCCTTCACGATTATCTCGATGCGATTGACGCGGCGCGCGGCGATTCGCACATTCGCGGGCTTGTGGTTCGCGTCGCACCGCTCGCCACCGGCTGGGCCAAGCTCGAAGAGATTCGCGCGCACCTGATCGAATTTCGCAAGAGCGGCAAGCCCAGCATCTGCTATCTCGGTTACGACGGCGTCGCCAACCCTGAATATTATTTGGCGAGCGCGTGCCAGCAGGTTTGGGTGGTGCCGCAATCGTCTGTGATCGTCCACGGAATGATGGCGCAGGCGCTTTTCATGCGCGGCACGCTCGACAAACTGAAAATCGTGCCGGAGTACTACCACATCGCCGAATTCAAGACCGCCGGAAATATTTTCACCGAGAAGAAATTCACGCCCGCGCACAAGGAAGAAGTGGAAGGCCTGCTGAACGGCTTCTATAACCAGTATTTGACGGATGCGTCTGCGGCGCGCGGTATCGATCGCGCGAAATTCGAGGAACTCGTAAAGCAAGGACCTTTTTCCGCGAAGGCGGCGCTGGACGCGAAGCTGGCTGACAAACTCGCTTATTGGGATCAGGTGCAGGATTATTTCAAAGCGCAGGAGGGCAATTGGAATCCGGTGCCGCTGGTGCGTTATCGCAATTATTTGAAGTCGAGTGGTGGCGCGTTTGGAGGCGATCGCATCGCTGTGATTCACGCCACCGGACTGATTCTCTCAGGTGAATCGCACGAATCGCCGACGCAGGGATTCATCATGGGCGGTGACACGGTGGCTGCCGACGTGCGGCGCGCACGCAAGGATTCGAGCATCAAGGCGATTGTGCTGCGTGTGGATTCGGGCGGTGGTTCGGTGGTGGCGAGTGAAGTGATCCGACGCGAAGTGGAGTTGGCGCACAACGTGAAGCCAGTGGTGGTGTCCATGTCGGACGTGGCGGCTTCGGGCGGTTACTGGATCGCGGCGCCGGCGAACAAAATAGTGGCCGATCCGAACACGATCACCGGCTCGATCGGGGTGATCATCGGCAAATTCAATGTGTCGGGCCTCTACAACATGCTGGGCCTGAGCACTGATTCGGTGATGACCAGCGACAACGCGACTCTTTTCTCGTTGCAACAGAATTTCACGCCGGCACAGCGCGCCTGGGTGGAAAAATCGCTGCACGACACCTACGACCAATTTATTAAAGGCGTCGCCCAGGGCCGCGGCATGACCGTCGAAGCGGTAGACAAAATCGGCAAAGGCCGCGTGTGGACCGGCGCGCAGGCGAAAAACCTGGGCCTGGTGGATGAATTGGGAGGAATCGACACGGCGATTCGCATCGCCAAAGAGCTCGCGCATATTCCCGCCAGTGAGCGCGTGAACATCGTGCGCTTCCCCGAAGAGAAAACATTTTTGCAGCAGGTCTTCGAGCGTGAACGGGAAATGACAAGCGGTGAAGCAGCAATCGAAGCAGAAGCAGTCAGCTCGGCATACGGCCTGCCCGCCGCCGATGCGAAAACGGTAGACGCTATCGTCCGCCGTATCATCGGCCGCATGGACATCGTGCAAGCCCGCATCGCCTACGAGCTGCACATTAAATAAGCCGGCGCGGGTAGCCACGACGACGCATTTTTCGTCGTGGGCTTTTCTTCTTTCCGTGGCGACGCGCTACGCCGGATGCGCGGTTATGACTTTCGCTGTGGGCGGAACGCTTCGCGGCTGAAACCGCACGCGACTTTCGCTATACTAGCTAGCTCGAGGGCGCGGTACCCAAGTGGTAAGGGAGAGGTCTGCAAAACCTTTATACGTGGGTTCGATTCCCACCCGCGCCTCCATCAATCCTCAATAAAAACCATAGTACCTATTGACCACCTCCCACTTTTTGTACTGAAATTGTACGCGATGAAGCGAATTCAGAACAAAGATCTCATCTGGGTCAGGCCCGATGTCCGCTTCGATGGCGACTATGTGGCAGGCTCGAAGCTCCCTCATCAGCCCGGTCAGATCGCGAGGCACGCGGAAGGAAAGTCTAAGCGCGCGCGTCCGGCTGAAGGCGATTACACGGTGAGCCAGCTTGCCGAGGAGTGGGGCTTTTCCACGGATAAGATTCGTGAGCTATTCCGGAACGAACCGGGTGTCCTGAAGCTGAAGGACGAAAACGCCAGCAAAGAAGCGCAAGCGAAGCTATGTGACGCTTCGAATTCCACCCGAAGTGGCCCAGCGCGGAAAGCGCCGACTCTCCTGATGCCACTCACGATCTACCGTCGGCACAATCCTCAAAAGTGCAGTTCTAGGGATTCACAGCATTGCTCGAATAAGCGAAGACCCTGTCCAATTTGGGTTCGGGGATCGAAGCCTGATGGAACATATATTCGCGAGCCGCTCAAATATCGAGATTGGACTAAGGCACAGGACGCACTGCGCGAAATGGAAGTGACCGGCAGGCTCCCGAAAGTGATCCCGGCCGCGGGGGACAGAAGGACGACGATTGAGACATGGCGTGACCAGTTTCTCAAGAACGCCCGAACAGAAAACATAAGTGAAGAGACGCTGAGAAAATACAGACTGCTGTTCAAACAGCTTCTGGCATTTGCGCAGGAGAAGGGAATCCGGTTCGTAACCGAGCTCGATTTGCCTACCCTTCAAGATTTCCGGACGACGTGGAAGGATAAGCCGCTCTCGAAATCCAAGAAACAGGAACGGCTGCGGAGTATTTTCAAGTTTGCCGCTGCCCACAAATGGATTGAAGAAAACCCAGCACTTCAGTTGGGAAAGATCAAGGTTGAGAGAACCCAACAGGTACCGTTCAGCGCCGATGAAATGGAAACAATTCTGGCGACCGCGAGGAAGTGGGGCCGGAGGTTTACACTTTTATTCTGACAATGCGCTTTTCAGGTTTGCGGATCAGCGACGTTTCTACACTACGGGTTGACAGCTTGCAAGGCGACCACTTGATCCTACGGACAGAGAAGACGGGAACTCCCGTAAAGGTGTTGCTGCCCAAGGTTGTTGCCAATGCGCTTCGCACGATCCGAAAGGAAAACTCTGAATACTTTTTCTGGGACGGGCGATCGAAGCTGGCCTCGATTACTGATTATTGGCGCACCCGCCGCACTAAGATCGTGTTCAACAAAGCCAAGATCAAGAACGCACGCCCGCATCGGTTCAGGCACACGTTCGCCGTTGAACTGCTGAAGCAGGGAACGCCAGCCGGAACAGTAGCGATCTTGCTCGGCAACACTGAACAGATCGTCATCAAACATTATTCAGCATGGATTGAGGCTCGACAGAAGGGGCTGGATGAGGCGGTGAGGAAAGCGAACGGGTATCACGACATCGAGCCTGTTTAGGTTGGGAGTTAGTTCGTCGAGACGAGAGGGCGTTGTAAGCCCGGAGCGCTCTCCGTACATCGAAGTCCAGCGTCCTCTTTATGGATCCTTACCGCGCGAGGGCCCTACGCTCACCGATTTGTTTCTAATTTCCGAAGTGCGGTTTCAAGTGTCGCGTACGCCTGCATATTCGCCGTGAAGTGTCCTTCCGTGGTCAAGTCCGACGCTAGAAAATTGATTGCATCGTCTAACACCTGAATAGCGGCTTTGTTGACTGCTCGTTGCGCGACTAAGAGTTGTTCCATTTAAGTACTCCAACAAACCGCAGTCTCCTGAAGATCCGGCTCCGCCCGATCGAATTGCTTTTCCACTCCATTCCTGATTTCTTGCCGACGCATTCAGAAAATCCTATTATTTCCTCATCGGATCACCAGCGCGAGCCCGAATGCGACAAAAACAATCAGCATCATGATGGCCGTAGTTACCATCAAGCCGTCGTGCTGATGGTTCGGTTCAATTCCGAGCCTCCGCATCAGCCGCGCTTGGATCAGAAAGAGCAAGCCCATATATTTACCCCCGCAAATTATCGGATCTAAAACCCGCCAAGCGCAAACATCGATGCTCTTCTAGTATCGTTCCTTTGAAACAACAGGATGAAGTCCGCTTTTGAGGGTCGTTCGTTACAGTTACCGCGGCGCATCGGATGGAGGGCCGGGACGCGGGAAGCGCACCACGGTCGCTAGGCTCACTTTCAAGGGTGTTCTGGAAGCCGTGCGAATCTTCCCTGATTACACGCCCGATTTCCGACTTCTGATAGCCGAAACCGACCTTCGTGCCATGCTTGCCCAAGCCGCGGTAGACCACACCCCTCTCGCGTTGCAGGTCGCCGCGACCGCGCGGATGCGGAGGCATGGCGCCAGCACGAAGCCCGCCGCAAGGAAGCAAGCCGCGCCGCAGAAGCAAAGCGTGCTGCCCGCGAAAAGCCCGCGCCAAAACAACCCTCGGCCGGCCGTAACCGTTCCGAGGAAGATCTCGAAGCGCGTCGTGAATGGGCAGCCGGCAAGTGGCCGCAGCGCGACGAGACGGTAGCGGAATCGGAGCTCCGGAGGGAGAGTGGAATTCTCGATCCACTGCCGCCCGTTCCGACGCCAGCCGTCACCCACGGAGGTTTCTGCGAGCGTTGCCACATGAACACTGAGTATTGTCGGTGCCAGAATCCAATCCCCGGCCGTTCAGACCGGCCGTATTATTCTCCGGCAACGGGCGTTCAGTCGACCGCACAGGATTTCACCGTCAGACTCAGATCTTGCCGCGCGAATCAGGAAGGCAGGTCACACCGTTCGTGATGGGCGAGTGCAGCACGGCTTCGATCGGTGGATTCCGATCGCGGAATGGATGGCGAAAGAGGGATGGCGTTTGCAGGCTTAACACAATCCGAAAAACATGGTGCTGAAAACGGTCGTTGAATCACCGTAAGTCTTTTGGATCAGAAGCACGACTTAACACAAAGTTAGAGAGTAAAGCGGATGTCACCCGCGGTAGCCGATCGCCGTCCGCCGAGCTTCGTTCACACCGTCGAATGTCAGATCAAAATAACGCCGGCTCGAATCGATGCGTGCGTGCCCAAGACAGGCGGCAACGACTTCGATCGGTGCGCCACTATCGTGAAGGTTTTGCCCGAGCGAGTGTTTGAGTGCATGAGGCGCGGCTTTGTGGGCAGGGATGCCGGCTGTTTGTGCGTGCTTCTTGAACAGATTGTACACGGCGATTCGCGACAACGAGCCACCTTGCGGATTCGGAAAGAGCAGTCCGGAGTTCTGTGGGCGCTCAACAAGCCACGCCGTCAACGCTTTGCGCGCGTCCAGAAGCTTGATTCCATCGGGCATCACCTTCTGCGCTCCCGAAACCGAATGCTTGCGACGTAGCACGTTGAGGAGCCAATCGCGCTCATTCAGATCTGTCCGACGAAGGCGTCCCGGTTCCGATGCCCGCATACCGTGGTGATACATCAGCACGAGGATGCACCAATCGCGCGTGCTGCTTTCCTTCGCGGCGGTCAGTAGGGCAATCAGTTCGTCGTGTGTCAGTGGCTCCATTCGTTTCATTGCTTCACCTCGGAATACGCAGCGTCGATCGCACGTCGAATCAACTCAGCGACCGATGAGCCCGTTTTCTTGCTCTCAGCTTCTAGCCGCTTGAGTTGCCGAGGAAGCAGATAGACGTTCATGCGGAGTTTGTTCATGTGCTATATATACACCACTATGGCACAGACTGTCAAGCGGAATCGGAGGGTGACCCTCCGGGCAAGAGAAGCAAGAAGACAAATGCCCAGCGCGCACTCGCCCGCTCGTAAACGCGCGTTCGTCCGTTCCGCCTGAGAATCGGCTCCGGTCCTCCGGACGCCGTCTCCGCTCTTGTTGTTTGGAAATGTTTCTTTGACGGGTCCCCTCCGGGCTATCCCCGGGCTTCACCCTTTTTTAGAACGCTCCGACGGCCGCCCGTGCCTAGCAAAATCGAGACTCCTGTTCAAACGAAACCACCGAGCGAAAATTTTCTAGTAGATAAAATCGAAAATATTCAGACTCCATCCCAGGGTCTTCATTTCCTCCGAGGGACCCAATCTCGAAAGTCGGGTCCTCTAAAAAATAATTTTGAGAAGAGCGCAGCACAAGGAGAGTTCCGAAGAAACTTTGGATACACTCCTTGCACGCCGCGCATGAAATTGCATCTCGCAGCTGTCGAAAATCGGCTGCCTCGATGGCCAACTAAAAAGACTCAGAACTGAGTAGTCTCGAATCCTGGCCACACCTTAGCGCCGAAGCGGAAACAATTGGAGCCGTCTGCTCTATCGTACGCACTTTTGCGCAAGTACAATCGGGATGTTCCTGTTCTGCCCGTAGGCTTCGCGGAACGAGACATCTCTAAGGGCTTTTGTTTGAGCTGCGTCGCTTCTCCTTTACGTTGAGCCAAGTCTTGACCTTGCTACCGCCCGCGCGTTATGAAGGCACACGCAAGGAATCCATTCGGTCGGGAGATAATGCGACTTTTATGGCTTACAACCCCAAGCCGATCGACACGTCACAAATTTTGCTGAACGCCGCACTTAGCGAGCTCACCGAACGCTCGCCGAAAACGTCCACGATACTTGGTCACAGCGGCGGATGGCCGAAGGCTGGCGTTACGGCCCGTCGCGCAATGACGCCTCGAAAGAACATCCGAACCTTGTACCTTACGACCAGCTTCCCGAACATGAGAGAGAGTACGACCGTAAGACGGCGCTGGAGACGATCCGCATGCTTCTTTCTCTCGGCTACCAGATTGAAGCCCCAAGCTCGAAACCTCGTGCAGCGACGCATGCGTTCATGAGGGCCAGCGAAGAGTTAGAGCGACTTAGCAGCTTGCTGTCTAAGGGGTCACGGTTGCAGGAGTTGCTGCGGACTTGGAACGGCCGCGACCTCGGCCACATGGACGGATTCGGAGACGCTGTTCCGTCTTTTGGGGGAAGGCTTCGTGAAGATTGGCGAACCGTTACTCGCTTATGACGTCGCGAATCAGGGCCTGCAACATTTCCCCTACGTCGGTTCGGCTGCGCCAGCTTTTGGGGCTTGCGCTGGCTCGAAGCGGTGCTGGCGATGAGGCGCGCGCAATTCTGACACAACTATATACCGAAGGACATGAAGACGAAGAAACGCTGGGCTTACTCGCTCGATCGTACAAGGATATGGCGGAAGCGGCGGTTGGCTCCGAGAAGAAATTGTATCTCCATCGCGCGAAAGACTTCTACGCAAAAGCCTACGAGAAGACCAACGGATATTGGAGCGGCGTCAACGCAGCGACCTTGGCGCTGCTGCTTGGCGAACGACAATACGCGTCGAAGCTGGCTCGGGAGGTGAAGATGTTTGCAGTGAGGAGCTGAAGCGGATAAAGAAAACAGGCGGGGATCCCTACTGGCTGCTGGCCACGCTGGGTGAAGCGGCGCTGATTTTGGACGAATGGCGCGGAGGCTGAAGAATGGTACTCGCAAGCCGCCGAAATTGGACGAAAGCGTTATGGCGACCTTGTACTCTCCCGTCGCAATGCGCGACTGCTGATGGCTCATCTCAACCTCACTCCAGCCGCATCGAGGCCTGCTTTCACCTGCCGGCGGTGGTGGTGTTTTCGGGCCATATGGTGGATCAGCCCGAGCGGCGGATAGCGCGTTTCCAACCGAACCTCGAGCCGAATATCTACGCGGAGATTCAGGAGCGGCTGGACAAGTTGGATGCAGGGTTCGGATACAGCTCGGCGGCGTGCGGATCGGACATCCTGTTCTTGGAAGCGATGCTCGAGAGGGAGGGGGAAATTCACGTCGTGCTCCCGTATGAAAAAAGGCATTTCATCGAAGCGAGTGTTGATCGAGCGCCCGGCCTGGAAGACGAGATTTGAAAGAATCTTGGAGCGTGCAGCGGACGTCGTGGTCTCTTCCGGAAATCGAGTCGATGGCGACGGCATTCTGTATGAATATGCGAACCGGATATTGTACGGACTTGCACGATGCAGCGCCGAGCAACTGGAAACTGGATTAGACGCCCTCGCTGTGTGGGACGGCGAGCCGGAAGCAGGACCCGGGGGAACGGCGAGTGCCATCGAAATCTGGCGAGCAGCAGGTGCCGAAATCGAAATTATTGATTTGACGGCAGTCCTGCGAAAGTCCCACCGTAGAAGCAACGGTGCATACAGACGCCTGTCGGGCAAATCGTAATCTTGAGTCGGCACATGCACCCGCGGATCGAGATTTTGTACCGGAGATCCGGGCGCTTTTGTTTGCCGATGTGGTTGACTTCAGTAAATTTCAGCGAAACGGAAACAACTTTATTTGTCCATCACTTTCTGGGCCTGGTCGGAAAGCTAGTTCAGGAGTTCTCGCCAGCTCCGCTGATGAAAAACACGTGGGGCGATGGTTTGTACTTTGTCTTTCCGGACGTTCGGAGTGCAGGACGTTTTGCTTTGGAACTTCGAGACCGCGTGAAGACGACCCAGTGGAGCGAAAAGGGGCTTGAGGGACCTAGAACTGCGGATTGGTTTACATGCCGGCCCGGTCTATGCGTGTATTGACCCGGTTACGGAACAGCGCAACTACATCGGCGCGCATGTGAGTCGTGCGGCGCGAATCGAGCCGATCACCCCTCCTGGAAATGTCTATGCCAGCCAGTCGTTTGCCGCACTCGCGGCAGCAGAAAAAGGGCTCGAGTTCAAATGCGACTATGTGGGGCAAACTCCGCTGGCGAAGCAATATGGGACCTTTCCGACTTATGTCTTGCTTCGCCGCTAGCCGTCCTAAGCACTTGGAGTGAAACCGCTTGCCAATCACCGTAGCTTACGCTATAAAAATCGCCGGTGATCGTCCAATCAAAAGAACGCCCGATAACGAAACTCGTCGGCTGGAATTCTGGGCCCCACTTGTCCTGCTTTGCGCTCCTGGATTAGGCGATTCATGTGGTCCACTTTCCAGCAGCGATCTAGAGGCATACCGGAATGAACTTCGAAGGTGACGCGTTTATCAGTTACGCGCACCTGGACAATGTGGAACTGATTGAGGGCGGCAAGGGATGGGTCACGAACCTGCACCGCGCTCTCGAAGTGCGCGTGGCGCAACTGTTGGGCAAGCCATCACATATCTGGCGCGATCCCAAGCTTGACGGCAACGACATCTTCGAGGATGCGCTTGTGAAGCGCCTTCGGGATGTAGCCTCCCTGATTTCAGTGGTTTCACCGCGTTATGTGAAATCGGAATGGACCCGCAGGGAGCTTGCGGAGTTCTGGAAGGCAGCTGAAGAGCAAGGTGGCGTTCGTTTTCACGACAAAGCGCGTATCTTCAAAGTATTGAAGACGCCAGTGCCGATCGAGGCAACTCCGCCTGAATTGCAATCTCTGCTGGGCTATGAGTTCTTCAAGGTTGATCCGGATACGGGAAGAATCCACGAGTTGGACGAAGTATTCGGATCCGAGGCGCAAAGAGAATTCTGGATTCGACTCGACGACCTTGCGCACGATATCTGCTGCATGTTGGAGGTGCTCGAGGGTCCGACCACGGCGGTCGGAGCGGTCGATTCGATCGCGGCGCCATGTCGATTTTCCTTGCCGAGACCACTTCCGACCTTCGGGAGCAGCGCGAAGCCATCAAGCGAGACCTTCAGCAACATGGATACACCGTACTTCCCGCTCGCACTCTCCCGCATGGTCGAATCTGAATTAAAGGCGATATTACGCAGCGACCTCGCGCGGTGCCGGATGTCGATTCACCTCGTAGGCAGGAGCTACAGCTTTGTTCCAGAAGCGAGCTGCTCAATCTCTGCTGGAGATTCAGAACGATCTGCGATCGAAAGAGGTGACCAAGGCGATTTTTCTCGCCTGTTGTGGATTCCTCCTGGTTTGCAGGTCAAAGACGAACGGCAACGGCGCGTTATCGAGCAGTTTCGAATGGATCCTCGAATCCAAAAAGGCGCCGATCTTTTGGAAACTCCCCTGGAGGATCTCAAAACCGTTATCCAGGAGCGGCTCAAGCGGATCACAGTGCCTGCCGCCGCGGCCAGCAAACAGTCTGTGCCCTCCAACGAATCTCGTTCAGCTTTATTTAATCTACGATCAGCGGGACACGGAAGTGGCCTCGTCATGGGCGGACTTCCTCTTCGAAAAAAAGCTCGAAGTGATTCGCCCTGTGTTCGAAGGCGATGAGGCGGAAGTCCGGGAGTACCATGAAGAAAATCTGCGAAGTTGCGACGCAGCACTGATCCTGTACGGGTCGGCAAGCGAATGTTGGCTGCGCCGTAAACTTCGCGAACTTCAGAAAAGTGCCGGATACGGCCGCACCAAGCCGATGCCCGTAGTAGCGATTTCACTGATTCCTCCCGTGGCCCCTGAAAAGGAACGCTTTCGAACTCACGAGGCTATTGTTATCCCTCAGCTGGCAGGTTTTTCGCCTGATGCCCTGCAACCGTTTATCTCTCGTCTGAAGGCATGACGCAGGGAGGCCAGGGTTAATGCCACCTGGAGTTCGCTTCAACCCTTTTCCAGGCCTCCGACCATTCGAGCCCGACGAAGACCATCTTTTCTTCGGCCGGGAAAAAGAAATCGACGATCTCTTGCGGCGTCTCCGCTCTTGCCGCTTCTTGTCGGTCGTCGGCACTTCCGGAAGCGGGAAATCATCGCTCGTCCACTCCGGCCTGATCCCCTCCCTTCACAGCGGATTCATGGTAACGGCGGGTTCCAACTGGCGGGTGGCTACGTTTCGACCGGGTGAAGATCCTATCGGCCACCTCGCACGAAGCTCTGAACGCGATCGGATGTGCTGGGAACAACGGGAGAACTCGCAGAGCACAAATCGCGTGCTGCTGGAAGCAACGCTGCGCCGCAGCACCCTCGGGCTGGTGTCGGCAGTCCGCCAAGCGGGAATCCCAGCGCGTGACAATCTCCTCGTCGTCGTCGATCAATTCGAGGAGCTCTTCCGCTTCCGGCGAAGCCGTCCTGTAGAGAACTCCAGGGACGAGGCGGCCGCATTCGTCAAGCTGTTGCTCGAAGCGGCGCAGCAGGAAGAGGTGCCGATCTTCGTAGTGCTCACCATGCGGTCTGACTTCATCGGAGACTGCATGGAATTTTCAGGGTCTGCCGGAAGCTGTCAATTCCGGCCAATACCTTGTGCCTCGCATGACCCGCGACGAACTCCGTTCCGCCATTACGGGCCCGGTAGCGGTAGGGGGAGGAGAGCATCGCCCCGCGCCTGGTTCTTCGGCTGCTCAACGACGTGGGGACCGACCATGACCAACTTCCCGTTGCTGCAACACGCCTTGATGCGGACGTGGGACCACTGGCAGAGCCATGCGCATGACTGGATGAGCCCATCGACATCGCGGATTATGAAGCTGTCGGAACGATGCGAAACGCGCTCTCCGCTGCATGCCGAGGAGGCTTACCAGGAGGCCGGCTCGGAAAGCAGCCGAAAGATCGTACGAGCGAATCTTCAAGTCGCTCACCGACACTTTTTCGGATCCACGCGGAGTCAGGCGTCCGACGTCCGATCCAGGAACTTGTCGCGATTTGCGAAGCGCCAGAATCGGAAGTAATCGAGGTCGTTGAAATCTTTCGGCGTCCGGGCCGCACTTTTCTGATGCCGCCTCGCCAAAGTGCAATTGGATCCGCATTCGATCGTCGACCTATCGCACGAGAGCCTCATGCGGTGCTGGACTCGTTTGATCACTTGGGCGGAAGAAGAAAGATTGTCGGCGACTCGATACATGCGGCTCTCGCAGGCTGCTTCCTGGTTTGAAGAGGGCACGGCGGGACTGTGGCGCAACCCCGAACTCGAAATCGGGTTGCGGTGGAAACGGCAAAATAATCCCACTCAAGCTTGGGCAGACCGCTATAACCCTCGTTCGCGTCGGCGATGGACTTCCTCAATCGCAGCGAACAGGAACGGGATCGCATTGAGGCCGAGAGGGAAAAGGAACGTAAGAGGCAAACTCTTTCTTGCCTGGACAGTTGCGAGCGCTCTGGGAGTTCTGCTGCTGGCTGCTCTTTCTCTGTACTTTGTGGCCCGCAGAGAGACGGCTCGTGCGGAAGCCAACCTACAGTTAGCCCAGAAAGCCGTGGACGAGAGTTTGTCTTCCGCTGGCCGCCAGCAGGCTCGGGAGGCTCCCGATCCGCCGCAACTCGAACGGTTCCGTCATGAACTGTTAATCAAGGCCGAAGAATTCTATTCAAACTTTCTTGCCAAACAGGGCGGCAACGATCCTGAGTTTCGAGCGGAAAGTGCGCTGGTCCATTCCAAATTAGGCGACATCAATCGCCTGCTCGAGAAACATGAAGACGCAGTGACGCAATACAGATATGCCATCAGCGGCCTCGAGAATCTCCTGCAAAAGCGCCCGCCAATCCCGAATATCGGCAGGGGTTGGCATACGCCCATAACTGGCTTGGCGAGACGCTCCGACTGTGGTCGGAAGAAACTCAACATCAACCAGACAAGCGCTCCGAAGCGCTGAATGACTACGACAGCGCCTTGCGCCTGCAGCAGGCGTTGCACGAAGAGCAGCCGCAAAACGCGAAATATCAGCAGGAATTGGCGCGCACCTACTACAACCGCGGCATTCTTCATTTTGACGCTGGCGACTCGAACGCATCCGAATCCGACTTCCGCCAGGCGGTCCAATTGCTCGAGCCTCTGGTGACGGCGGAAAAAGCAGATTCGCAAACGGAGGTGAACAATAATCCGCCTGCTCACGATCTGGGACGTGCCTACAACGACCTCGGTACATTGGTGAGAACCAAGGGGCAGCTTCAAGAAGCACAGAACTTCTTAGAGCGCGCCATCCGTATCCAAAGCGGTCTTGCGATGGAGGCTCCGGACAATTGGGAATACCACGTTGAACTCGCGAAGTATTACAACAACCTTGCGCTCTTGTTGGTGGAAAAAGGTGACGTTCAAATGGCGCGGCAACAAAACCATGAGGCTCTGGACAGTATCGAGGACTTGATCACGCCTTCGCCTTCAATGGAAAGCGAACGCGCTAAGACGCACATGCTTTATCACCTGCTAGGCCCATCCCAGCACCCGGAATTCCACGTTCTCTATAAGAACCTCGGGGACGAGTATGTGGCCCTCGCCAGGGAATATTTTAATGCTGGCTCTCCGGATGCGGCGCGCGTGGCCATTGAGACTTTGGGCAGTATTTTGCCACAGATAGCGGAGCCGGACCGGAGCAGGCTTACAAAGGCTTATCAGGATTTAGAAAAAGAATTGCGGGAAAGCAAGAAGAAGGTTAAATAGTGCAGCTGCCGTACCCGGCCAGGAGCCACCTATGAACCGGTTCGCGCTAGTTCTCCTTCTTCTCGTGCCTTCGACGCTCCCCGCTCAAGAAAAGCCCTCTACGGCGACGACCCGTCAGTCCGGCACGGCCCTCGTGACCCAGTTGGATGTTTCGCACGGCAGCGAAAACGGTTCCTTTGCTGAATTGAAGGCTGACACCAATACTGTTTCGAATCCGGATGCGAATGCAGCACAGCAGCCAAACGCCAAGCCGACTCAATCAACGGCACCTAGCGAGCCTGCGCCTAAGATCCCCGGCAGCATGGTCGGCTACATCGATAATCCCATCGTCCAATCGCTGATTCGGATTCGCTTCGATGATGCCTTCGACGATCAGTTTCCCGATCGCTCCGAATTCTTCTACGCGAAGTGTGCTTGCTATCGCGGACTGCAGAATTTAATCCCGCCGGCTTACGATCCCAATGCTCCCGGGCCGGGCCCCGGTGTACCGAAGGCCGTCAACTATCAACAACTCTACATGAATGCTGAATACGCACCGATTCGTCGCTTCTCAGCATTTGTCGAAGTGCCCGTGCGGTGGCTCCAGCCGCAGGGTTTTCTGGCAATACCTCCGTTCGCGCCATTCTCGAATCAAGCCGGGCTCAGCGACGTGACGGCGGGATTTAAATTTGCAGCGATCGCCTCTGAGGGCACCTACTTCACGTTCCAGTTCAAGAGCTATTTTCCCTCGGGCGACGCTTCGAAAGGGTCTGGGCACGAACCACTACAGCATCGAGCCTTCGTTGCTCTTGTACCATAAGCTTTCGAGCCGATTTACGATTGAAGGCCAGGTCGGAGATTGGCACCCCCTTGGAGGATCGGCAGGAGTTCCGATTGCGGGGTCTGAGGGGTTCGCCGGTGACGTTTTCTTCTACGGCCTCGGCCCAAGCTACAAGCTCTATCGCGGGCGCCATTTCGGGCTAACACCTGTAGTCGAACTCTTCGGCTGGCATGTTATCAGCGGATTTCAGACACAGCCGGGCGGACCAGTCGACGGGGCCGCAGCGGAGGTGGGCGGCTTGAACATCGTAAATCTAAAAGTGGGGGTGCGGACCAATATCGGTTTTCACAATTCCTTCTACGTAGGGTTCGGCCAGGCGCTCACACACGACGATTGGTATAAACACATCGTGAGGCTCGAGTACCGCTACACTTTCTAGGCACGTACGTCCTTTCTTTCTTTTCGCCCCTTCCTGTCATGTTGCAATGCTCGGCGATTGTGACACCCTCCCGCCATCTTATAGCGTAGAGATAGGACCACGTTAGCCTATACTCGCCGCAGATGACGAGATTTCCAAGATGGACCCCAAGATCAAAGCATCCTAAATACTTCTCGTTGCGGGTGGAATTGCTGGGAACATGTTTGACGGTCTCAAGACGAGATGCCAAGGAGACGCTGCGCCGGCTACCATAACGGCGCGATGAAATGATGCGGATACCGAAGAACTGGACGGAAAATTATGTAATGCTCCACGTTCAAGCCACGTGGACACTAGTGTTCTGGCTCGAACTCCCGGAGTAGAATCGGACATCCTTTAGTCCAGCTAGAGGCGTCATGGCCAAACCGATAAAGGGGTCTTTCCCCAAGGGCGCACCAAACACTACCGAGGACCATCCTACGCAAGAGGAAATCGCAGTGCGTGCCTACGAGATTTACATCGAACGCGGTGCCACTCCCGGACAGGATCTGGATGATTGGCTGCAAGCGGAAGGTGAATTGTCCGAGAAGCAGAAGAAACCCGGCCGGATGGCTAAATCGGCGCAGGTGTAAATTCCGCGGCCAGTGACCGGCCGTTTGCTTTCAGTTCAGAGCACACGGTTCGTGTGTCCGCGCGCGCAAACGTTCTGGTGTAGATCCGGGCGGAACGTGCTGATATCGGATTATCGTTCAGCTTCCCCTTGCAGCCGATCAGAGGGCGGATGAGCCTTTGGAGAGGGGGGCGTCCGATCACGAGCGAGTTTGCTGAAGAACTCGCCGAATGCGGGCACAGAAGATTTTAATAGCTGGAAGTCGGATTTAGGGATGAGAAGAACGTCCATTGGAGTGCGGACCAAAACGGTGGCGTTGCGAGTGGAATCCGTGAGAACTGCCATTTCTCCAAAATAATCGTCGGCGTGCAAAACAGCCAGATGTTCCACCTTCCCATCCTGCTCGCGGAAAACTTCACACTCGCCCTTTTCAATCACATAAACGCAGTCGCCGAGTTCGCCCTGTAGGAAGACCAAATCGCCGGGCTCAAAATGCTGCCGCGCGAAGCTGGATCCGTGAATGTCGCGGACCTCAACCAAATCTGGGTGAAAGAACAGTGCGATCATCCAGTCGAGTCCGATGCGGACCTTGCGGTAGAGGCTGGGCATCTTCATCAAATAAATCGTGCGCCACAGAAACCATGCGGGAAGACCTGAGACGCGAACGCCAAGAATCTCAGCCACAGCCGAATAGCGGCCGAGCGAACCGAGCTTACCCAAGCCTTCGAAATCAAATTCCGAACTTTCTTCGCCGCGAAGACAAGCGGCAATATTCCCCGCCACGGTAGTCGCTTCGCGAGTGGCGTGCTGGGCCGTGGGCGGGACGGGAGTGCCCGACTTCGTGACGATCGAAGCACAATCTCCTAGAGCCCAGACTTGGCCTTCATAGCGAACCAGTTCGAGTTTTCGATTCACTTGCAAGCGACCCTTTTCTTTGGCGCAATCAAGTCGCTGAAGAACCGGTGCAATTGCAGATGGAACGGTGGAGACGATTGTCTTCGTAGGAATTTCGATCGCCGATTTCAAGATGGCTCTTTCCGAGGTGGCGGAGACGAGGCTGTCGAGCAATCTGATTTCGATGCCGCGCTTGGCGAGAAGTTTGTGAGCAAAGACGCCGAGGTGCGGAGTGATTTCCGGCAAGATGCGGTCTCCGGAATGAACCAGCACGCAGCGGATCTCTTCATCGCGAAGGCGTGGGAAATTGCCTTTCACGTGATGAACAAAATCGTGCAGCTCCGCGATGACTTCGACGCCGGAGAACCCGCCGCCGGCAACGACAAAGGTCAATAATTTCGCACGGAAAAGAGGGTCGGCCTCGAATTCCGCCTCCTCGAGCACGTGAATGAGATGGCTGCGCAAACTCAGAGCATCGGCGAGTGTTCGAAATGGTTTGGCGTGTTCGAGCAAGCCGGGCTTGCCAGAATAGTCAGTGACTCCGCCGAGGGCGATCACCAAATAGTCGTAGGTAATTTCCATCGAACGGGGCCGAAAGCCGGGACTTACCGTCACAATTTTGTTTTTGAGGTCGATGCTCTCCACTTCGCGGGTGATGAGCTCCGTGTGAGGCGCCAACTGGCGGATGGGAGAAACCACGTCGGTGAAACCGATCGAACCGGAGATCACTTCCGGCAGCATCGGCTGATACACGGAATAATTTTCGCGATTGATAAGGGTTACGGAAGCTTCGCCCGGTTGCAGCAAGCTGGCAAGGTGGCGCGCGGTATAGACGCCTCCAAATCCTCCGCCCAGTATTACGATTTTTCTTACGTTTGACGTCATCGCGGAACTGCCTCAAGCAATAAATGCGATAGCGAGCGGGCCGCTGATACAACAGTTCGTGAGGCTTAACGGCTGTGATTGCGGGCTCAACAGTTTCTTATTGAGCGCGTGCCGCAACGACAGATTAGTCGGTTGCTACCAGCGAACTGAACCGGAGCTTGCAGGTACACAAGGAGGGCGCCCGGCACGTCTCACGCACCGAGCTCAAGCAGCCGGTTCCGGACTGCAATCAGTCAAGGTGAACAAGCCAGAGCGCAAGGCTCCGGTTATTTTTTCATCGTACGAACGTAGGCGATCACGTTATCGATTTCGGCATCGCTCAAGCCCTGAACGGGTTTCATCTTGCCTTTGCCCTCGACGATGATTTTCTTGAGGTCGGCGTCGGACATTTTCTGAACCTCGCTGCCATCGAGGGGCGGAATGGTGGTCTTCAGAAGCTTGGCCATGCCGTCGTTACCATGTCCATCTTCAGCGTGGCAGGTCTTGCATTTTTTCATGTAGGTGTCTTTTCCGGCGGTCGCGTCGCCTGCGGGGCGCGCCGGGAGTGAAACAGACGCCGCAAACAGCAATCCAGCCACCGCTACCACACCTGCAATTCCCTTTATTATCATTTCCCTCAGTCCTCCCTGTCCTTGCAGAATGATTTCACTTCTTTGCTTTGCGCATTGCTCTCTCGTTAACCGTCTTCATGATGTCTTCCTGAGTGTGGGGCATCAACTTGAGCATCGTCAGGAAATTTTGTTTTCCCAGAATGGCCACTCTGCCCGGGGTTACGGCGCGCACTGTGGCGTTTCGCGATTCGTTGCCGATCAAGGCCATCTCTCCGAAGTATTGCCCGGCGGAGAGCCTGGCGATTACTTTCTCAGCCCCATTTTCCTCGCGTGTTACTGCAAACTCGCCGCCGTAGATAAAATAGGCGCAGTCGCCTTCCTCACCCTCCCGGAAAATCACTTGTCCCGGCTCGA
Source organism: uncultured Acidobacteriota bacterium (assembly GCA_963767205.1). Lineage (GTDB taxonomy): Bacteria > Acidobacteriota > Terriglobia > Acidiferrales > UBA7541 > Palsa-295. The sequence continues at coordinate 10,568 of CAVYDF010000010.1, read as the reverse complement.
TATCTTCGACCTCAAATAAACTGTGGCGCCGCAAGAATCGGTACGTTACGACGCCAAGAACAGCCGCTACGCCGAGCATCACGAGCACCGGTGCAACTGTCGAGAAGAGAAAGAGCGTTCCGCCTGTGGTGCGATTCAGGAATATGAGCGCAAGGATGAATACAACCAGGGCAAGCAACTGGGCCGCGATGAGGAGGGTTCGCGAGGTGGCGGAGTTCAGCTTGAAGGGCCTCACTGCTGAGTTTGTGGTCGAGTGCGTTGTCATGGCTTGGGCGGAGGAGCAGTGTTCTGCGCGATGTTGTGCGCCGGATTGGATTCTGCATGGCACTGCATGCAATTGGCCTCGCCGGAAAATAGCGCGTCTTTATAGTCCTGATGCGAAGCGATCCACTTAGCAGAGCCAGCATGACATTTCAGGCAGTCCGTGTTCGGATACGGATGCCGCAGCTTGATCGGCAAGTGGAACGTCCGAGTGTAGTACTTGTACACATCGTTCAGGCCCTCTTTTTTGGCTTCCACGGTTCCGAAGAGACCGTAGGAAGTGTGGCAGCTATAGCATTGGTCGTCGGGAATATATCGGTTTCGAAAGTGAAGGGCCGCAAGGCTGTTGCTCGTGGGATTCTTGAGATCATCGACGAAAGGTTTCATCGTGAGATGACACGAGGCGCAGAATTCGACACGCTCCGCCCGCTGAAACACCAAAATGGTGCCCACACCAGTGATCAAGAGCGGAAAAGCCACTGCGCCGGCCAAGAGGACGCCCCATGAGGCTGGCCCGACTGCCGAACCTCGGTATCGAATCAAACTGTAAATCACGACCAGAATTCCGATGATGGCCAGGGCCACAAGCAGGCGCACCGCAACCTGCTCGACAGGATCCTGCTGGAATCGCGCACCCTCGTCCTGCGCTTGCGCAGCGAGAGGAAGAAAAACGCCAGCGCTCAACAGGAGGAATCGCATCGCTGCTGACAAATGTGACGTCGGCCGCACGCCTTGCGCCTCGCTCCTGCTAAGGTACCTGTTCATTTTGGGCGGCTCATCGATTTGAGATTCTGGGCATGGCACTCCGAGCATGTGTCTGCAAACGTGTGGCATGTGAAACAGGCCCTCTCGTTCAGCATCGCCAGCTGAGCATGACCGCCCGCTTTGAACTGCGCAAGCGGCAAATGGCTGGCGGGTATCTGATTATGACACCGGCTGCAGTAATCCGTAATGTGGCAGACGGCGCAGTTCTTGCGATCGAGCGCTGCGTATTTCCCGTGAACATCGTCCTTCCATCGCGCCGCATGAGAAACGGGCATCATCACTTGGTGGCAGCTAATGCACTCCTGGTTCCCCACTGCCGAGGGCGCGACGTTCAAATGGCAAACGAAACATGGCGCGCCCGGTTTTGAGGCTTCGTCACCGTGATGCAGCCGAAACGCCTCGTTGTGTGAGACGGGCTTGACGATGCGCGAGTGTATATCGGGAAGTGGACCCGATTTTTCGTCGATGTGGCAGACCGCGCAGTTGTTCATACGATAGTTCATCGCGACGCTCTTCTCAATGTCGTGGCAGTTCACGCAATCGGCCATTTTAGGCAGCGTCAGGCTGGCGAGGTTCGTGCTGGCGGCTACACCGTAGTGGCAGGTGGTGCAGTCGAGGTGGTAAGCCTCGCGCCCCTTGAAATGCTCCGCGTGAGAGAACTTGATGTAATCGTATTTGCCGGAGATGACGAATGAGGCCAGTTGACGGTGAACGGAAGCGGGGCCCGGATTTTCAATTTCTTCCACTCGATGACAGCCCTTGCAATCCGCGGTTGTTGATTTGTCGCTGAGCAGCGGCTTCATTCCCGCCTTGGAATGGCAGCCCGCGCAAACCTCGTGATTCCCGAATGAGGCATAGTCGCCGTTCCCTTGAAACTTGTGGCAGAACGTACAATCGGCCCTGAAACCCGTGCGTGCATCCAGCCGCGCGCGCGGATCTATATGCTTCGCATGGGAAAACTCAAAGACGATCGGCCGCTGGTTCTTGAAGCGAGGGAATGGCAGCAGCTCATTGGCGCTTGTGGGAGGAAAAACGGTATGGCACTGGACGCAGATTTTTTCCTTCAGGTCTTTGTTGAAGTCATCCTGGTGGCAGGTGGTGCATTGATCGTGCCCGGGGCGCTGCAGCGTTACCGAGCCATTCTTCGCCGGGACGTGGCAAGCGTCGCAATCGAGTCCAACCTGCTTCAAATGAAATTCATGTAAATGAAACGGCGGCGCGGGGGCCGACGGCGCTTGCGATGCTGGTTGCGATGGCGGCCCTCCTGGCTTTTTAGTGGAATTCTCCTGCCCACTTAGCGTCATCGCGACGCAGAAGCACAAGGCCGCCAAGGAGATATTCGCCAAACTGATGCGCCGCCAGCCCACTCAGTATCTCCAAGCCATGCCGAACCGGAATGTCTGGCTATTTTGGATGGCCGGCCGGAACACGGGATAGTCGGTATCGAGACCATAATCGAGATATACGCGAGTACGGCTGTCAACGTTGAAGGACGCATTCGCGAGAACACCCTTGTCGCGCGCATTTGTGATAACCAAGAACTGATCGACGAAATTCAATCGGCGGTAAAAACCGCCAGCCTGCAGGTGCAAGCGGCCGTTCATGAAGGTGCGACCGATTTCGACACTGACATCCTCGACCTGCGTCTCGCCGGTTCCGCTCAGGTCGTCAAATTGCGTCGGCGTGGTGGCGTAACCCCGATCGTCGGAGTGCCGGAAATGATATCCGACAAGCAAATCGGTTTTGTTCCACGGGAAAATCTGGGCGTGGGCGCGGTAGTCTTCGAAAGAAGTATCAAACGGACCGACATCCTGCCTGTCGTCGAGGCGCCGCACCCATACGTTGCCGCCCAGGCGCAGCCTGGAATTGATCGCGCGCGAAGCATCGACGATGAACTGGGTATGCGGGTGCAGCGCCTCGAGATTCAAACGCACCAGTGGATTGTGGAGATCGAAATCGCGTGCGCTGAAGGTATAGTCGTAGAAATAATCCTTGTTGGTGATCTTCTGGGCAAAGCTTATCCGCAGGGACGTCTTGCCGTCGGACGGATTCCACACTCCTTCGGCGTTGAAATCGACTGGATAACTCCCGACCATCCGGAAGCCGGCGCTAAAAAGCCACGCGCTGCCGAAAGATTGCCGATAACGGAAGCTGTTGGTTCCCTTGATGTAGTAGAACGTATCGTATTCCAGGCTGGAATTCTGATTGAAACGATAGAGGAAGTTCCCGCCTCCCATGGCGCGCTGCTCGGGATCAGACAAATAGGTAAACCTTCTGCCCGCATAGAGAGTCCACGAAAATTTCGGCCGGTCCATGGTGAACGACGCACCGTCCATCTCCGCCAGTTCGGCCCCGTAGACGGCCTGCCGGCCTACTCGCAAACTTGTTCCGGCGAATATGCCATCGGTCGGCCGGCCGTTGATATCGATGTAACCAGACACTAACTCGAGGCGACGATTGGAGCCGAAGGTATTGAGAATGTCCAGCTGGGGCGAGGCGTCGGTGACGTGCGTGAGATCCTGCGAATAAGCGAATACAAAATTGGAATTTACGCGATCGGAGAGCCACCCGCGGGTGCCCCAGTTCAGAAAACTGTAAATTATATTGGTGTCGGATTGAAATGCGTTGGGATAAGGAACGCCGTTCGGGTTGAAGACGCCTGTGATGGGGGCATCGATGACGCCCGTTGCAGTGGGAAGCCCTGTGAAGAAGGTTTGGGTCCGAAGATATTCGGTGCGAGTGTTCATGAAAAAATGATTCATGAAGTCGCCCGCCGGGCTTGCTTCGTAGGGTGTCTGCGCGACGGCAAGCGCGGGATCTGGAGCGCTCTGAGGGATTGTGTCCTTCAAGAGGCTGTCCCAAGCGGCGTCGATATTGGGAGCGGCTGAATTATCCGCTGGAGGATCGCTCGGCGGCACGACGGGTTGAGCCTTCGTTGCCGTTAGGAAAAATAAGGCGGTCAATCTCGTGGATGTTGATCTTGACGGACCAATCCCGTGGCTGGCGACGTCCTATATTGCCGGGCCATCGCTCGGTGATGCCGTAGCCGAGCGCGGGCCCATGCCCGCCGCGTTGGTGCTGAGGCTGGCCGCCGGACTCGCCGAGGGCCTGGCCGCCATCCACACCGCCGGGGTGGTGCACCGTGACCTTAAGCCGCGAACGTGCTCCTGGCCGAGGACGGGCTTCGGCTGATCGACTTCGGGATCTCCCGGTCGATGGAGGCAGTCTCGCTGACCCGGACCGGGATGGTGGTCGGCTCGCCCGGGTTCATGTCACCCGAACAAGCCGAGGGCCGACCCGTCGGGCCGCCCAGCGACGTCTTCAGCCTGGGCGCCGTCCCCGGAACAGTTGCCGAATCTGCCCTGAACTCCGGCCTGGTTCCCTTGCCACCGGTTGAATGAGCCGCACGGGCCCGGCGAGCCGCAAGAGTCAGAGTCGATCGGCTCGCATGACGTGCTGTTAGTGAAAGGCCGTCAGTTTATCCCTAAGCAGCTTTTATACCGCTCGACCGACTGCGGTCCGTTGAGCCGCGGGTTGCCGATCAGCTCGGAGTTGAGCACCTTGGCCCCGAGATTGGCCGTCTCGATCGCCGCGTCGCGATTGGTCAAGCTTCCTTCTTCGCCCGGCCCAACAGGCAATGGCCGTATTGTAGACGGCCTCGTAGTATTGCGGAGGCTTCGGCCCTTAATCCCATTGAGCGCTTTGCGGATGCCGGCCCATTTCTCGATCGCCAGGTTGTATTCCTTGGGGTCGGAGCTCTTTCTCGGCCTGCGCTTGGGCGATTTCGGCCAGGGCGATCATCGGCTCCAGGGCGTGGGGCTTTTCCTCCTGAAGCTTTTCGGCTTCTTTCAGCGCGGCCTCGAGATCCCCCTGCTTGCGCAAGATGCCGATCAACTTGGCCCGCACCGACGATCAGGCTTCGGCGCGTTCCCCCTGGGTCCTTCGATTGCATGAAGGTTTCATCCTTCGGCCCCATTTCCAAAACGGCCTTGTATTCCGCCTGCGGCATTGTCGACCGAGTGAGTCGCCGATGTCGTGAACAGCCTGCCGATGTAAATCATGCTTTGGATGGAAAGCTGCTTGCTGGCGGCCATCTTGACGAGCATTTTCCCCAGCATGTCGTGAACCGACTGCAGCCGATTCCGCAGACCGGCGACTCCGCGGGGTCGCGTCGTCGCCCAGCCGGTTCAGCTTGTTCTGCACGTCCTGCCGCTCGGAGTCGAGCTTGACCACGAAACCGATCAGGGCCGAGTTGATTTCCAGCGTGTCGGGCCCCATGTCGATCAGCGCATTGCCCACCGCGGCCGCCTTGGGGAAATCGCTAGCGCCAAGTAGGTTTTCACCAGGGTCCGATATATCTCGACCATGTTCTTGTCGAGCTGATCGGGGTGGGCGGCGTTGATGGCGTTGACCAGGGGCTGCAGCGTGTCGATGGCCCCCTTGCTGTTCTTCGCTTCCAGATACAAGTCGGCCAATTGCAATTTCGCCGTGATCAGCGTTTCGGGAATCGGGTCGCCGGGATGCAGCCCCGCGATTTGGGTCGCGGTCGTTTCGGATAATTCCTTTATTGCCGCGGTCCGGTCCTCCTCCAGCTGCTTTTATTTTGCCGTTCGGCTTGCTCGTCTCGAAATAGCGGCTGTAATCGCAATTGGCCCGCTTCCGACACGGCTTCCGCATGCTTCTCCGACTGGGGACTGATCGCCTCGAATATGGCGATCGCATCGGCGATGTGTGCCCTCGATCGCTTTCGATTTGGCCAGCCACATTCGGGCCTCGTCCGCCTCGGGGCTGCCGGGGAACGTATGGATCACGAAATCGACCGATGTCTTGCAGCTCTTTCGCGGCGGCGTCGCGCTGGGCCGTTCAGCTGCTTGACGGTTTCCTTCTCCGCGTCCGTGTCCCGGGTAGCGGCCGCAGCCTCGGCTTGAGGGCCGGGACGACGCCCGATACAGCGCCCAAGCGCAGCTCACGCCGAACGAGGCGACCTTGGGAGCGATGTCCAGCTTCCTGTACTCCGGTGGCGATTCGCCTGGCCGTCTTCAGCCAGTCGGTGTATTTTTCCGGCGGGATTTTCTTCCGCCGTCCTTTTCCGCCGCGATCGCGTCGTTGAACTCGTCGTACATCGGCTGAACTTCGCATTGCATCATCGCGTCTTCGATCTTGGTCTTCTGCAGCGGATCCTTCGGCCAGGCGCAGCGCCTGCCTGTAATACTCGGCCGCCTTCTGTAGTCCTTGTGCCTCGAGCGCCGACGGGCCATGATCGAGTGCCTTGTCGACGGTCTTCGGCGGCCCGGGTTCGCCGCCTGTGCCGTATGCGACCTGTCCAAGCGGAACGCCTATCGTTGAAACTCGCTGGGGACCTTCTTCCATGTCTTTCAGCAGCGCCTTCGCGTCGGCGAGCATCTGGGCTTTTCGTCAGCCGTTTTTCCTTCTTCGCGTCCTCCAGCAGTGCTCCACCAGGCCATCGAGATGGCTTGATAGCCCCATTTGTCGCGGAAATTCTTCTTGTACGTCTTCAGGAAGTCGGCGGCGTCGTCGCGATACTCGCCGCTCCTTCTCCCGTTCTTTAGGCCTCCATCAGCAGCGCGATAGTGCTTCGTCCGGGCGAGCACGTCTTCCATCCCGGTCGGCTGGCTTGTTGGGATCGGGCATGAACGCCAGCACTTCCTCGTAAACATCCTTGGCCACTCGTCGTCTCCACCTCTTCCATGGCCCGGCCATACCAGGCGTGGGCGACGATCGCCAGCGTGCCGAACGCGGTGTTCGGATCGTCTGCGCGATGCTCCTGATAGATGACGTTCCAGTCGTGCCGCGCTTTCGAGCAATTCTTTCTTCTGCTTGCTGCCGTTCGGACAGGTCTGGGCCGACGTCGTAGTCCATCACCGCCAAATCGCCGTGGATTTGGGTGGAGTCCAACTGCAGCTCGGCCCGCTGCTTCATCGCGGCCTGCTTTCTGCGAGCCGTTGGCCGGCATCGGGAAGTTTGCCAATTGCGGGCCCCACCTTCTCCGCCACCGTCTTCAAAGGCGGCCGGCTATCGTTGAACGCCTTGCGAACTTCCCCGCATCCTCGCGGTCTTGTCGGGCGCCATCTTTCATCTCCGAGGCATCGGCGAGCAATTGGCGGGCGTGTCTCAGGACTTCTCGGGCCTGTCAACTTGGGCATGCAGTGCGGCCGGATCGTCGGGATGGCTTTCGACGTACCGTTTGAGATATTCCTTGGCCTTGTCCAGCAGCGGGCCGCTTTGGCTGGGGTCCATCGTCTCCGCCTGGGCTTGCAGGCTATTGGCCATTTCCAAGTCCCAAACTTTCTTGACGGCCTCCGGCTCGTCGGGCCGCTTGGCCAATGCATCGAGATAATCGACGGCCATGTCGGCATAGCCCTTGTCTCTGCAGGGCGTGGACGAACGCCAACTCGCGGTCTTCCGCGGCGGCGGGAGCAGCAGTGGCGGACGGGGCGGTTCCAACGGCAGCGAGGCCGCGGCCAGCAGGCCGAATGTCAATGCGCGTGTCACTTCGAGAGTTCCTGTTTGAGATGTGAAAGAATGATTCAGGGCCACTTTACGCCGCGAATCGTCGCAATTCGCCCGCCAAACAAGCCTGACGCGAGCGAAGGAGATTTGCCAAGCGATGCTCAACTCCGCCGCTCCTTCGCTAGCGCTTCAGGCTTGTGTTTTTCGAAATCCGTCAGAGTATCAGTGGGCTAGCAGCGTAAGGCGCTACTGCATTAGATTCTCCGTCGGCTTGGATTTTTATTGCCGCATCGGGCAATTGCTTCTGACAGCGACGGCTTCGGACCTAGCCCTATTCTGCCACACGATCTCCACCAGCGAAAGACGCCGCCGCATGGCCTTCCATGCGGCGGCGTCGAATTGTGTGAAAGAATTGTGAACAGCACCTCGCCCTCTCCAGCGCCCCTGTTCCGACGCTCTGCTGTTCTGACGCACCGCTGATCCGACGTACCCGACCGAACGCTACTTGGCTTCGGCCCCCTTCTTGTCGGCCCCCGGTTTGTCGGTGAGGCCTTTATCGGCAGGCCCTTATCCGCGCCCCCCTTGCCGGCATCCTCGTTCTTGGGAGCCTCTTCCGGGCGGTCGAGCTTATAGAGCGGCAAATACCGGTAATAAACTTCCAACGTCAGGCAGGCAGAGGCTGGTCATCATGATCCGGCCGCCGTTGGTCCCCAGGCGTCGCGGGTCGGCTTGTCCGGGTCCCAGCTTCCCGAGGCGCAACCTTCGCGGGTCTGGTTTCACCAGAATCTTGCGCATCTTGCGGTTCCAGGTGTCCCAATCCTTGTCGGCCATGTTGTGCATGACTTGGGTGGCGTAGTACCAGTAGTAGATGTTGCGGGCTTCTGATCGTCCGGCAGATTGGCCATCAAGAATCGCACGCCGCCGACGATCACCGGATCGGCCCGGCCGGCATGCAGATATTGCTTGCACAGCACGCCGACGGCCGACATGGTCGGCATGATCCGGCCCCTCGGGCTGATAGGTGAACCGCTGCTGCCGTAGCCGCCGCCTTGCGACTGCCGCCTGCCCGCCACTGGCGACCGACTGGAGCCATTTCTTCGGTGCCGTCCAGCGTGGCCGGATTGACCGTCAGCCCGGCCATTTGGCGCTTTTCAGGGCCATCAACTGCCAGCCGACGACCGACGTGTCTCCCTCGTCGCCCGGATGATATCGCCAGCCGCCGGTCTTCGTGTTCTGCGCCGCCTGGATGAAATTGATCGCCTTTTGGGCATGCTCGCCGACCGTTTTGTCGCTGCTCATGCCGTAGTCTTCGCACAAGGCGATCGTCGCCAGCCCGTGCGAATACATCCAGCAATGGGGCTTGCTGATCGTTCTGGCGTCGCCGCCGTGTACAAATCGCCGTCGGCCTTTTGATGGCTGATGAGCCAATAGATGCCCGCCGAGACATTCATCTTGGAACGGGCCGTTGCTCTGAGTGCGTTTGGCCGGCGGCGAGGAACGGCAACAGGCCCATCGCCGTGGCGGCCGAGAGCGATTCCTGGCTGCCGGGGCCGGTGCAGGATTTGTCCTTGCACATCTGGTCGTATTTCTTCGAGGCTCCAATTGCCTTCGCGCATTTGATGATGGGCGAGCCAATAGAGAGCGGCAGCCACGGCCCGTTCGGTTGCCTTCGTGCCGCCGTAGCGGCCCAGCATGGCCTTTCGCAGCCGGTGCCGCGGCCGCCGAAGCCGTTGCCATCGCCGCCGCTGCCGACATCTTTGCCCGTGCCGTCGCCGGCGCCGATGCCGCCACCGCCGTCACTTTCGGCCCAGGGCCGAACGCTTTCACGTTAAAACCTCCGCGGCCGCCGACATCCGGGGCGTTGTTCGTTCGACGCCTGGCCACCCCCCGCCTCGACGAACACGGGATTATCGTCGTAAGCCTTTGCAGTCTGAGCCGGCGGCTCCATGTCCATGAGCGACTTCGGTGGTCAACTCGGACGGATCGACATTGGGATCGCCAAGCTGGTAATCCACGGCCGGCGGATCGATTTGGGCGACCGGGGGAGGAGCGTCGAAGTTCGTCACGTCGTCTTCGATCTTCGGCACGGTGATGGCCCGGCCGAACACCAGCAGCAGCAGCGACAGGCCGACCATGTGAAATGTAAAGCTCATTCCCCAATAAGCCGCATACATCCGGATCCACTGCCGGACCTGCCCCATCAGGGAGTCATCATCGTATACTTCGACTTCCTCCGGCTCTTCGACTGATTTTGCGTCTTCGGCTGCCATGGAATGTTTCTCCATCCTAGATAAGAGTTTGCTGCTGGGAATTGTTGCCGCCGGGATGATCGCCGCCAGAATACTGCAAGGGGCCGAACGCCACAAATCGGAGCAGACCCACCGACTCTAGTGGGCGGACCGCCTCGACTATTATCTCCCCTCCCCCCGGACCCCGTCAAGCACCAAAATTACGGATTAGAACTCGGTTTCGGGCACGTTTTCGAGCGGGCCCCCCAGTTGCCACCGGGTCGCGGGCCCAACCCTGCCTTGCCCGATCATTCGTCCCCTCGGCGGGCATTTATTCCCGATAATTCTCCCCGCCGGACGATTTTTCTCCGATTTCCGGCTGCGGTAGCCTGGGGGACATTCGCCGCCGGTTCAGCCTTGGTTATTCCCACTGCCTGAACAGCGCCAGCGAAGGGGTCCCGCGGGTTGGCGCTCAACTCCACTGCCCCTTCGCTGGCGCTTCAGGCTTGTGTCAATAGTCCCCGACAAAGCTGCGCGACCGGTTCAGGGCTTCGCGTCGGCCGCTTGGGCGTGGCCGCCACCGTACAGCGGCAGATACCGATAGGGGACTTCCAGCGTCAGGCAGGCAAAGCTGGTCATCATCACCCGGCCCCCTTGGATGCCCCAGGCGTCGCGGGTCGGCTTGTCCGGGTCCCAGCTTCCCAGGTGATATTTTTCACGCCTAAGCCGCTGACGTTCACGGTTGAAGCGCCTGTGTTGGGGTGCGTGGTGTTGAACCAAACAAAATTCCCGGTAGTAAGACCAGCAAGCGGAACTGTGAGCGTCATCACGTAGGCGTTCGCT